>NZ_CBDRCM010000009.1:0-186664 GCF_965342435.1 Actinacidiphila sp. bgisy160
CCCGTGCGGTGCGTGCTCAGTCGCCCCCGTCGTCCTCGGCGCTGAGTCCGAGGCCCGGGAGCAGCCCCGGCAGCAGCGGCGGGAGGGTGACCGAGGGCTGGTGGCCGTCGTCGCCCGGGGAACCGCTGCTCGGCGTGGGGTCGAGCAGATCGCCCGTGCCGCCGATGAGGCCGTTGTCCGAGCTGCGTGACGCCGACGGGCCGGCCTTGTCGCCGTCGCGCTCCTCGGCGGAGCCGCTCGCCGACCCGCTGACCGAGGGTGAGGGCCCCCGGGTGCCGCTCGCGGAGCGGTCGCCGCTGCCCGGGATGCCGCGGCCGTCACTGTCGCCGGTCCCGGTGGAGGGCGGCAACAGCTTCTGCAGCGGGGCCACTTCGTCCTCTATGGCGTCGAAGACGGAAGTGACCTTGTTGCCCACGTCGTCGAGCCGGGAGGGGAGCTTGCCGCGCAGTTCGGTCCAGCCCCTGCGGTGGTTGCTGGAGAACGCGGAGAGCGTCTCGATCGGTTGCAGCGAACCGTCCTTGCGGTACGCGGCGGCGAGCAGCCGGTGGCCCTCGGAGGCCTCCTGCTGCATCCCTGACAGCGCCCTGCGAATCTCGCCCACGGACTCGTCGTCGAGCTCGCCGCCCCGGCCGCGTTCCATGAGGCGGCGGGCCTCCTGGAGCCGGGTGGAGGCGAGGTCGAGATAGACCTTGCCGCGGTCGGCGTCGTCGTCGGCGAGGTTGAGGCGCATGTCCTCCATGCCCCGTTTGAGGCCGTAGAGGGTGTCGCCGGGCAGCGCGTCCGTGCTCGCCGCGGCGACGCCGCCGAGGGCACCGGCCGCCACACCGACCGAGAGGCCGCCGGCGGCGAGCCTGCGCGACCACGCGGAGCGCGGCTTCAGTTTGCCGAGACCGTGGCCGTCGGCACGGTGCGCGCCCCGGCCGCCGTCGCGCTGTACGGGAACCGTCAGCGTGCCGTCGGCGAGCGCGGCCTCCATGGCGGCGATCAACTGGGCACGCTGGACGGTCTTGGTCTCCGGGTCCAGCGTCGGTCGCGGCACGTCCCGCAGGGCGTCCGCCAGGACCAGGAACGTGTCCTGGTCCGGATCCGCATGCCGGTCCGCGGCGTGGGCGCCGTGCTGTACGCCGGCACCCGTCTGGGGGCCTTCGCCCTCGAGGGCGTCGGCGAAGGCGTTGGCCCGCCGGTGCGCCGTTGGATTCGCGATCACGGGCGGCACCTCCTCTCGTCATCCACCTCGACTCCCCGTAGTGCCTTCAAGGTTGTGCACCTTGAGCCTTTCCACCCGATCGAGTGATCGGAAGCGGGCAGGGCACGGCATTGGGGGGTCCGCATGTGATGCAACGAGTGCCGCCCGAGTTGGGTTACGCAGTCATGATGATCTGACCGTGGAGGCAGTCGCAAGATGAAGATCCATCCATCGCGCTCATCGCGCGTCGTCGGGGAGCAGCCGGGCGAGGGTCCGTACGGCCCGGTACTGCAGGGTCTTGATCGCGCCCTCGTTCTTGCCCATGATGCGGGCCGTCTCCGCCACCGAGAGCCCCTGCAGGAAACGCAGGGTCACGCACTCCTGTTGCTGGGGGTTGAGCTTGCGGACGGCCCTGAGCAGCGACTCGTTGGACAGCGCCTCCAGGACGCAGTCCTCCGGACTGGGCTCGACCTCGTTGGCGTCGAGCATCTCCCCGGTGGTCACTTCCAGCCGGAAGCGGCTGGACTTGAAGTGGTCGGCCACCAGGTTGCGTGCGATGGTGACCAGCCACGCGCCGAAGTCACGGCCCTGCCAGGTGAAGGTGCCGATGCGGCGCAGGGCGCGCAGGAAGGTCTCGCTGGTCAGGTCCTCGGCGGTGGCCTTGCCCCCGACGCGGTAGTAGATGTAGCGGTAGACCGTGTCGGAGTAGTGGTCGTAGAGCCGCCCGAAGGCCTCGGTCTCGCCCGCCTGGGCGCGCTCGACCAGATCCATCATGCGTCCGCTGTCGCTGTCGGCCGCCGGACGGCGCGGGGTGGCGCCCGTGGACCGGTCGGCCTGCTGGGTGCTGCGGGATCGCCTGCCGACCGTGGCCCGGCCGTCGGCCAGCGCGTAGGCGCGGCCGGCGGGCGCTGCCGCCGTGGCGAGTGCGGGGACGGGCACGGCATACGCGGGGACGACGCGCAGCAGGTGCTCAGCCACCAGTGCGCGCAGCGTAGCCAGGCCAGAGGCGTCAACCCCGGTGTGTGGGTACACGGGACTCCCAGAGGCAGAACTTCCATCACGTGCAGTACGGAACCGTTCACCCGTCGTAGCGACGTGTGGGTACCGGCTTGCGTCTGAGGAGAATAACGCTTCGTACAGGCGACGCTACACCCAGTTGCTGAAATCGTCGGTTCCGCCCACTCTCTGGCGGAATGGTGATCGAGCAATTATCGAACATCGAAACGGTGTTGACCACATAGCGTCGTGAAATGCTCGCGTGGAGAGCGTGTTGTGGCTGTGTGGCCCAGCGTGAACCGACGGGGCGCAAGAGGGGGACCCGGGCGTGTCGCCCGCGTTCCTAGCGGCGGCGGCGTTGCAGGGCCATCGCGGCGGCCGCGCCGCCCGCCACGGCGCCCACACCTGCGGCCGCCGGGATGCCGATCTTCGCCGCCTTGCGGCCCGTACGGTAATCGCGCAGCCGCCAGCCCATTTCGCGCGCGTGTTTACGCAGACGCGTATCGGGATTGATCGCGTATGGATGTCCGACGAGCGACAGCATCGGGATGTCGTTCGACGAATCGCTGTACGCGGCGCTGCGCGAGAGTTCGAGTCCCTCCGCGGCGGCGAGTGCCTTGACGGCCTCGGCCTTGGAGGGGCCGTGCAGCGGCTCGCCGACCAATCGGCCGGTGTAGACGCCGTCGACGTGCTCGGCGACGGTGCCGAGGGCGCCGGTGAGGCCGAGCCTGCGGGCGATGATCGTGGCCGTCTCGACCGGGGCGGCGGTCACCAGCCAGACCCGCTGGCCGGCGTCGAGGTGGGCCTGGGCGAGCGCGCGGGTGCCGGGCCAGATCTTGTCCGCCATGTACTCGTCGTAGATCTCCTCGCCGATGGACATGAGTTCCTCGACGCGGTGCCCCTTGATGATCGTGAGCGCGCTCTCCCGCACCTCCTGCATGTGCTCGGGGTCCTCGGACCCGGCGATCCGGAAGTACGCCTGCTGCCACGCGAAGCGCGCGAGGTCGCGGCTCCGGAAGAACTTCCGCTTGTACAGGCCGCGCCCGAAGTGGAAGATCGCGGCGCCCTGCATCACGGTGTTGTCCAGGTCGAAGAAGGCGGCCGCGTGCGGATCGCCGGCCACCGGGAACGCCGGGACGCCGGCCCGGCCGTCCTCCTTCTCCGCGGGTGCCGCGAGCGCGGCCTCGGCCGCGGCCTCGCCGGCCAGCACGCTGCGCGCGGTGGCGGAGCGCTTACGGGGGGTGAGCCATCGCAGAGCGGCCATGAGGCGAGCATAGCCAGTCCGTTGGGCAACTCCGGTGCACCGATGGAGCAGGTGAATGAACTCCTCGCGACGAGGGTGTTACCGCGGGTCGGCGGTTGGCGGGGGCAGAATGGCCGGCATGAGCCCTCTGTTCGGACGCGACGCCCGCAATGACCGGAAAACCCCGGCCGATCGGACTGTGACGCTGATCGCCAAACCCGGCTGCCACCTGTGCGACGACGCGCGGACGGTGATCCGCAGGGTCGTCGACGACCTGGGCGCGCGCTTCGAGGAGAGGGACATCACGCGCGACGAGGAGCTGCACGACCGGTACTGGGAGCAGATCCCGGTCGTCCTCATCGACGGGGAACAGCACACCTTCTGGCGTGTCGACGAGGGCCGGCTGCGGCGCGGGCTGGGCGCCTGAGGGCCCTGGTGCGACAGGTGGGCGATTTGCGCGTGTTCCTCTGGACGCAGGTGCTCGTTTACCATCAAGGCGTTTTGTACAGCGGGGGTGCGTGAGTAAGGACGGTGACTGCGTGCTCCCCGGAAGGCTTCAGGCGCGCGGCGGTTTCGCCGTGGTCGATCTGGAGGCCACCGGTTCCAGTTCGCGGCGCCACCGGGTGGTCGAGCTGGCCGTGGTGCTGCTCGACCGCGACTTCGTGCACGAGGGCGAGTTCTCCACCCTCGTCGACCCCGAGGGGCCGGTCGGCCCCACCCATATCCACGGCATCGAGTCGCGCCACGTCGAGGCGGTCGGCGCTCCCCTGTTCGGGCAGATCGCCCCGAGGCTGCTGGGGCTGCTGCGCGGGCGGGTGCTGGTGGGGCACAACGTCGGCTGCGACCGCGCGTTCCTGGCGGCGGAGTACGCCCGGCTCGGGGTGGAGTTCCCCGTCGTTCCCGAACTGTGCACCATGCGGATGGCCGCGCTGCGCGAGCCCGCGCCGGGCGGGCTGAGCCTGCTGGCGTGCGCCGAGGCGGCCGGGCTGACCGGCTGGACCGCGCACACGGCGCTCGGGGACGCCCGCACGACGGCCCGGCTGTTCGCCTCGTACGTCCTGGACCACCCGGGTGGGCCCGTGCAGGCCGAGAAGGCGCTGGCGCGCGCGACGGCCGTCGAATGGCCGCAACTCGCCGGAGCGGACGCGCTGTGGGTGGGGCGCCGGGGCGCCGACCGGGCGCCCGCGTGGAACGTTCCGTCGCAGCAGAACGTTTCTTATGCCTGCAATGGGGGTGCGTGATGCCTGTCACTTCTCCCGGGCAAATCGGACACCATCTTTGTGCACGCGTTCACAAAGACATAGCCTGGCGTGCACGGGGCGGTCCCAAAGACGGGTGCCGCCTGCAGCCCAGCTCTACCCGCAGGAGCATCGTGGCAACTGGCCGAACTCACCGACCGGCGACCCGCAGCCGAGGGATTCCCGAGGCCACCGTCGCCAGGCTCCCGCTGTACCTGCGGGCCCTGACCGCGCTGTCCGAGCGATCGGTGCCCACCGTCTCCTCGGAGGAACTCGCGGCCGCCGCCGGGGTGAACTCCGCCAAGCTGCGCAAGGACTTCTCCTACCTCGGTTCGTACGGAACCCGCGGTGTCGGCTACGACGTCGAGTACCTCGTGTACCAGATCTCCCGCGAGCTGGGCCTCACCCAGGACTGGCCGGTCGTCATCGTCGGCATGGGAAACCTCGGGGCCGCGCTCGCCGGTTACGGCGGCTTCGCCTCCCGCGGTTTCCGCATCGCCGCGCTCATCGACGCGGACGTTCAGCTCACCGGCCGGCTCATCGCCGGGCTGCCCGTGCGGCACGCGGACGAGCTGGAGGGCATCGTTCAGGACAACCAGGTGTCCATCGGCGTGATCACCACGCCCGCCGGGGCGGCCCAGGAGGTCTGCGACCGGCTGGTGGGCGCCGGCGTCACCTCGATCCTCAACTTCGCCCCGACCGTGCTGACCGTCCCCGACGGGGTCGACGTCCGCAAGGTCGACCTCTCCATCGAACTGCAGATCCTCGCCTTCCACGAGCAGCGCAAGGCCGGCGAGGAGCTGGAGGGCAGCCTCACGGCGCCCCCGGTGGCGGCCAAGGCGGCCCGCGACGGCAGCGGCCGTCCGGGACCTGACGGGGACGTCCCCGCCGTGATGCCGGCATGAGCCTCCTCGTCGTCGGACTGAGCCACCGCACCGCCCCCGTCAGCGTGCTGGAGCGCGCGGCGCTCGGTGAGGACACCAAGGGCAAGCTGCTGCTCGACGTCATGGCCGCCGAGCCCGCCAGCGAGGCCGCGGTCCTGTCCACCTGCAACCGCATCGAGCTGTACGCGGACGTCGACAAGTTCCACGCCGGCGTCGCCGAGCTGTCCACGCTGCTCGCGACGCACAGCGGCGTCAGTCTCGACGAGCTGACCCCGCACCTGTACGTGCACTACGAGGACCGGGCCGTCCACCACCTGTTCTCGGTCGCCTGCGGTCTGGACTCCATGGTCGTCGGCGAGGGCCAGATCCTCGGCCAGATCAAGGACACCCTGGGCCTCGGCCAGGAGCTGCACACCGCAGGCCGGTCCCTGAACGACCTGTTCCAGCAGGCGCTGCGGGTCGGCAAGCGCGCGCACTCCGAGACCGCGATCGACCGGGCCGGGCAGTCGCTGGTCACCTTCGGGCTGGAGCAGATGGCCCAGGCCATCGGCGGCGTCCCCTTCGAGGAGTGGGGCAAGGGCAAGCGCGCCCTCGTCGTCGGCGCCGGCTCGATGAGCTCGCTCGCCGCGGCCACCCTGGCCCGCGCGGGGGCGGGCGAGATCGTGGTCGTCAACCGCACGCACGAGCGCGCCGAGCGCCTCGCCGAGAGCATTGGCGGACGTGCCGCGCCTATGGACGACCTGGCCGGCGAGCTGGCGTACGCCGACATCGTCGTGTCCTGCACCGGGGCGACCGGCCTGGTGCTCACCGCCGACACCGTCGCCCGCGCCACGCTCTCGCGGGCCCTGCGCTCCGGCGGCGAGCCCGTCGCGCCCATCGGGATGCTCGACCTCGCCCTGCCGCGCGACATCGACCCGCTGGTGCACTCCCTGGACGGCGCCCACGTCACGGACCTGGAGACGATCGCCGCGGCCGCGGCCGACGCCCCGATGGCCGCCGACGTCGACGAGGTGCGAAAGATCGTTTCCGCTGAGGTGGCCGCCTTCGGCGCCGCCCAGCGCGCCGCGCACATCACGCCGACCGTCGTGGCCCTGCGCGCCATGGCAGCGGACGTGGTAGCCACCGAACTGGCGCGCCTCGACAGCCGCCTCCCCAACCTGGACGACCGGCAGCGCGCGGAGGTCACCCAGACCGTGCGCCGCGTCGTCGACAAGCTCCTGCACGCGCCTACTGTGCGGGTCAAGCAGCTCGCGGGAGAGCCCGGCGGCGCCGGGTACGCCGACGCGCTGCGCGAACTCTTCGACCTGGACCCCCAGGCGGTCGCCGCGGTCAGCAGGGCCGACTCACCGGGCACCCCGGTGATCCCCTCCGCGGCCGTCCCGCCGGCGGCGTCGGCTGCTTCAGCAACGAGTGACTCGAATCGAGGGCGGGCATGACGAGCCCAACCGCACTGAAACTGGGAACCCGGCGCAGCGCGCTGGCGATGGCGCAGTCCGGCATGGTGGCCGAGCAGGTCCGCCAGATCACCGGCCGTGACGTGGAGCTGGTGGAGATCACCACCTACGGCGACGTCTCGCGCGAGCACCTGGCGCAGATCGGCGGTACCGGCGTCTTCGTCTCCGCCCTGCGCGACGCGCTGCTGCGCGGTGAGATCGACTTCGCCGTCCACTCCCTCAAGGACCTCCCGACCGCCGACCCCGAGGGCCTCACCCTTGCCGCGGTCCCCCTCCGTGAGGACCCGCGCGACGCGCTGATCGCGCGCGACGGCCTCACCTTCGAGCAGCTGGCCGCCTCTCCCCGGGGCGTCCGCATCGGCACCGGCTCGCCGCGCCGCATGGCGCAGCTGAATGCCTGGGCCCGCTCGATGGGGGTGCGCGTGGAGACCGTGCCGATCCGCGGCAACGTCGACACGCGCATCGGATATGTTGCCTCAGGCGACCTCGATGCCGTGGTGCTCGCCGCCGCCGGACTCATCAGGCTGGGCCGCCTCTCGGAGGCCACCGAGCTGATCTCCTCCGACGTCGTGCTGCCCGCTCCCGGACAGGGGGCGCTGGCCGTCGAGTGCTCTGCGGCCGACGCAGGGCTCGCCTCCGTGCTCGCCGGGCTCGACGACCCGTTCACCCGGGTCGCCGTGACCGCCGAGCGCGCACTGCTCGCCGCCCTGGAGGCCGGCTGCTCCGCGCCCGTGGGCGCGCTGGCCGAGCCTGCTTTCGAAGGCGTCGGCGAGCCCATCACCGAGCTGCGCCTGCGCGGTGTCGTCGGGACGACCGACGGCTCCTCGCTGGTGCAGATGTCCATCACCGGTCCGACCCCCGCATCCCGGGACGAAGCCGTGGCCCTCGGTCACGAGCTCGCCGCCGAGATGCTCGCCAAGGGCGCGGCCGGTCTTATGGGGGAGCGCGAACTTTGAGCCCCACCGCCGCCGCAGCGACCAACACGACCGTAGACGCCACCGCGGCCGGGCCGGAAGGACCGGCCGGCACGGCAGGCAGGACGGGTACCGCGGCAGCCGCGGCCCACACCGGGACCGCGGGCACGGGTACGCCGGGTTCCGCCCTCGGGCACGTCACCTTCCTCGGTGCCGGGCCCGGTGACCCCGGGCTGCTGACCCTGCGCGCCGTCGAGGCGCTCGCCCACGCCGATGTGCTGGTCGGCGACCAGCACGTGCTGGACGTCGTACGGACCCACGCCCGGCCGGGCGTGGACACGGCGCAGCCGGGCGACGCCGAGGGGGAGTTGAGCCCTTCGGCCGCCGCTGCCAAGTTTTTCATGGCCGCCGCGCGCTCCGGCAAGCGGGTGGTCCGTGCGATCGCCGGCGACCCCGGACTCGACTCCGCGGCCGCCGCCGAGATGCTCGCCTGCGCGCGAGCCGGCATCCCCTTCGAGGTCGTGCCGGGCGTCGCCGCGGCTGTGGGCGTGCCCGCGTACGCCGGCGTCCCGCTCAGCGGCGACGTGCGGTTCGTGGAGGCCGCGACCGCGTCCGGGCGGTGCTGGAGCGAGGCGGGCGCCAGCGACGCGACCCTGGTCGTCTCCACCACCTTGCAGACCGTCGCCGCCAACGCGGCGGAGCTGGTCTCCGGGGGCCGCAGGCCGGACACCCCGCTGACGGTGACCGTGGCCGGTACGACGACCCGTCAGCGCACCTGGACGGCGACGCTGTCGACGATCGCGGCCGAGCTGAAGGCGACGAAGGCGCTGCCCACGCCGGAGGGCCCGATCGCGGCGATAGCCGTGGTCGGCGAGCCGACCACGCAGCGCGAGCTGCTCTCCTGGTTCGAGACCAAGCCGCTGTTCGGCTGGAAGGTGCTCGTCCCGCGGACCAAGGAGCAGGCCGCGTCCCTCTCCGACCAACTGCGCTCCTACGGTGCCGTGCCGCACGAGGTGCCCACGATCGCGGTGGAGCCGCCCCGTACCCCGCAGCAGATGGAACGCGCGGTGAAGGGCCTGGTCACCGGACGGTACGAGTGGATCGCCTTCACCTCGGTGAACGCGGTCAAGGCCGTCCGCGAGAAGTTCGAGGAGTACGGGCTCGACGCGCGCGCCTTCGCCGGGATCAAGGTCGCGGCGGTGGGCGAGCAGACCGCGGCGGCGCTGGTGGAGTTCGGTGTGAAGCCGGACCTGGTGCCCAGCGGCGAGCAGTCCGCCGCGGGCCTGCTGGAGGACTGGCCGCCCTACGACCCCGTCTTCGACCCGATCGACCGGGTCTTCCTGCCGCGCGCCGACATCGCGACGGAGACGCTCGTGGCGGGCCTGGTGGAGCTCGGCTGGGAGGTCGACGACGTCACCGCCTACCGGACCGTGCGGGCCTCTCCGCCGCCGGCGGAGACCCGTGAGGCGATCAAGGGCGGTGGGTTCGACGCGGTGCTGTTCACCTCGAGCAGCACGGTGCGCAACCTCGTCGGCATCGCCGGCAAGCCGCACAACGTGACGGTGATCGCCTGCATCGGCCCGGCCACCGCGAAGACCGCGGAGGAGCACGGGCTGCGGGTGGACGTGATGGCCCCGGAGCCGTCCGTCCACGCGCTCGCGCAGGCGCTGGCGGACTTCGGCGTCCGCCGGCGCGAGGCGGCGGTCGCCGCGGGCGACCCCGTGACGCGTCCCAGCGAGCGCCGTCCCGGGTCCCGGCGCAGGGCCCGCGTCTGACGCATCCCGCGGTTCGTTCCGTGTGCCCCCGGCTCCCTCGGCGGAGCCGGGGGCCGCCGCGTTCCGGGGCCGACAACGGGTCGGCATGAGCACGGCGCGTACGGGCGTACCGTGGAACGCGGAAACGGCCCGGGACGGAGAGAGGCGCGGCGCGGTGATGAACGGAAACGGAAGCGGATACGGTCAGTTCCCCGGTACGAGGCCCAGGCGGCTGCGCACGACGCCCGCGATGCGCCGCCTCGTCGCGGAGACCCGGCTGCACCCGGCCGAGCTGATCCTGCCCGCCTTCGTCCGTGAGGGCGTTCACGAGCCCGTGCCGATCTCCGCCATGCCGGGCGTCGTGCAGCACACCCGGGACACCCTCCGCAAGGCCGCCGTCGAGGCGGCGGAGGCGGGCGTCGGCGGGATCATGCTCTATGGGGTGCCGCTGGACGAGAAGAAGGACGCTGTCGGCACGCCCGGCACGGACCCGGACGGGATCCTGCAGGTGGCGATCCGTGACGTGATCAGCGAGGTCGGTGACGCGCTGGTGGTCATGTCCGACCTGTGCCTTGACGAGCACACCGACCACGGCCACTGCGGCGTGCTGGACTCCGAGGGCCGGGTGGACAACGACGCGACCCTGGAGCGCTATGCCGAGATGGCCCGGGTCCAGGCGGACGCCGGCGTCCACGTCGTGGGCCCCAGCGGCATGATGGACGGTCAGGTCGGCGTGATCCGGGGCGCCCTGGACGCCGCCGGTCACCAGGACGTGTCCATGCTGGCCTACACGGCCAAGTACGCGTCGGCGTTCTACGGGCCGTTCCGCGAGGCCGTTGGCTCCTCGCTGAAGGGCGACCGCAAGACCTACCAGCAGGACCCGGCGAACCTGCGCGAGTCGCTGCGCGAGCTGGCGCTGGACATCGCCGAGGGCGCCGACATGGTGATGGTGAAGCCCGCGCTGCCGTACCTGGACGTGCTGGCCAAGGTCGCCGAGTCGGTGGACGTGCCGGTGGCGGCGTACCAGGTCAGCGGAGAGTACGCGATGGTCGAGGCGGCCGCCGAGCGCGGCTGGATCGACCGGGACCGGGCGATCATGGAGACCCTGACCGGCATCCGACGGGCCGGCGCCCAGCTGATCCTGACCTACTGGGCGACCGAGGTGGCCGCGCAGCTCTGAGCGCGGCCACCTCGGTCGCCGGTACGACCGTCGACGCGCGCCGGGCGTTCTCCCCGTCGAGGGCGTGCCGACGGCCGCCGGGACCGGGGCGTGGCGCACGCACCGTCAGGTCGCGGAGCGCCCGGCGCACATGGGGCACCGGCCGGGGCGCCATCGGCGGCAGAGGAGTGATCGCGCCCGGCCGGGTCTGCGGTCGGGGCGGTCACGTGCCGAAGGTTGAGGGCGGCGCCCTTCACGCCCGCCCTGACGTGGCGCCCTCAGATGATCGCGCGCAGGACGCGGGCGTGGGCGGTGCGGTTCCATGCTGCCCGGCATTTCATTACATCCAGCGGCTTTGGTGCTGATTCGGACTTAACGGCTGATGTGGGTGGGAAATTCACAGCAAGTCCACAGCAGGCGGAGGCAGAAGGGCCTCCGCCGTGAAAGGAGAACCGCGATGCGGATTCCCCGATTCGCCGCCGCGCTGGGCGTCGCGGCCGCCGTCCTGCTGGGCGGGGCCGGCGCCGCCGGCGCCGCAACGCCGCCCACGGCGGCGGTGTCGCACACCACCCAGGCGACACATGACCGGGGCGGCGAGTACCGGTACCACGGTGACCGCGGCCGGGGCGGCGAGTACCGGTACCACGGTGACCGCGGCTGGGGCGGCCGTGAGTTCGGCCGCGACCGGGGGCGTGACGGCCGCTGGTACCACCGTCACCACCGGCACCACCCGCGCTGGCACCACCGCCACCACCGCCACGACCACCGCTGGCACTTCCGCCGCTGAGCGGCATCGCCGCCGCTGAGCGGTCCTGACCGGGTCGTCTCGGGGGTGTCCTTCCACCGCGGGGAAGGACACCCGTACCCCGGGCCCGGCCGGGGACCGTCCAGTCCCACCAGAAGGACCAGCGGGCGCGTCCACCAGGGACTCCGCGTACGCGCGGAGCGAGCCGCTGCCCTGGGTGACGTTGTCCGGAACAGAAGGCGGCGTGCCCGGCGGCCACGGACTCGGCCTCCTCCACGGTGGCCGGCGGTGCGGCCATGGACAGGACGAGCACGTCGAAGGCCACGGCCACGACGCGCACGCCGAAGCGCTCCTCCCAGGAACGCGGGACCGAACAGAGCCGGGCCACGTCGTTCTGGTGGTTGCACGGCCCCCCAGCCGATGGCCACGGGGACGTCGGCGCTGCGCCGGGCGGGGCGAGGGCCGCTCGGGGGTCCTTGATCCACCCCGCCTCGACCACGGAGGCGGCGACCTCGGCCGCCCTGACGTCCGGGTCGGCCTCGAACTCCCGCGCCGGGGCGAGGCCGGGCCACGTCCGGCCCAACGGGGCGACCAGGTCCCCCGCGTCCCTGTCCTCGTCCTCGTCCTTGTCCCCCCAGAGACCGGCCAGGACCTCGTCGGCGTCGTGGTCGCCCGGACAGGACATCGCTCCGGGGTCCAGATCCCTGGTGGCGGGCAGTGCCGGTTCCATGGAGAGCAGCACCGGGTGCGGCCCCGCCGGCATCCGCGTGGGGAGCAGCCGTTCCCAGGAGCCGGGCTCGGCGGGCCCTTCCGCGTGCCGGAGCAGAGGTTCGTGCCGGCGGCCGTCGCTCGTGGCGTCGAGGAGCGTGCCGGGCGGGAGGTCGAGGCCCAGGGACCGGCCGGCCGGGTCCTGCGCGAGCTTCGGGAGCTGGTTGGGAGCACGCCATGGGCGTGAATGGAGGCGTGGCCACTGACGACGGCGGCCCCGACGGGAGGTTGTGACTGCCGTCGGGGCCGCCGTCGTACGGGCGCGGGGTGCGTCAGAGGCGCTCGGGCGTGCGGATGCCGAGAAGCGACATGCCCTGCCGCAGGGTGCGGGCGGTCAGGTCGCAGAGGAACAGGCGGTTCTCCCGCAGCTGCGGGGTCTCGGCCTTCAGGACCGGGCACTGGTCGTAGAAGGTGGTGTATGCCGAGGCCAGCGCGTACAGGTACGAGGCCAGCTTGTGCGGCTCGTACGTCTCCGAGACGCCCGCCAGGGTCTCCGCGAACTCGTCCAGCAGCAGGCCGAGCGCCCGCTCGGCCGGGGCCAGCGGCAGCTCGGGGTGCGCGGCCGGCTTCGTGTCGCCCGCCTTGCGCAGGATCGACTGGATACGGGCGTACGCGTACTGCAGGTACACGCTGGTGTCGCCGTTGAGCGAGACCATGCGGTCCAGGTCGAAGACGTAGTCCCGGCCGAGCGAGGTGGACAGGTCGGCGTACTTGATCGCGCCGATGCCGACCTCCTTGGCCCGGTCCGCGACCTCCTCGTCCGTCAGCTCCGAGGACTTCTCCCGGATGACGGTCGCGGCGCGCTCCACCGCCTCGTCCAGCAGGTCGACCAGCCGGAAGGTCTCTCCGGACCGGGTCTTGTACGGCTTGCCGTCCTTGCCGAGCAGCGTGCCGAACGGGATGTGGAGCGCCGTGACCTCGTTGGTCAGCCAGCCGGCCCGCCTGGCCGTCTCGAAGACCATCTTGAAGTGCAGGGCCTGCCGGGAGTCCACGACGTACAGGAGCGTGTCGGCGTGCAGGTCCGCGGTGCGGTCGCGGATCGCGGACAGGTCGGTCGCGGCGTAGCCGAAGCCGCCGTCGGCCTTCTGCACGATGAGCGGGACGGGCTCGCCGTCCTTGCCCTTGACGTCGTCGAAGAAGACGCACAGCGCGCCGTTGGAGCGCACGGCGACGCCGGACTCCTCCAGCAGCTTGCAGGTCTCCACGAGCATGTCGTTGTAACCGGACTCGCCCACGACGTCCTCGTCGCGGATCTCGATGTCGAGCTTGTCGTAGACCGAGTTGAAGTAGATCTTCGACTCGTCCACGAAGCGCTGCCACATCGCCAGCGTCTCCGGGTCGCCGGCCTGCAGGTCGACGACGCGCTTGCGGGAGCGGGTCTTGAACTCCTCGTCGGCGTCGAAGACCGTCCGGGAGGCCTTGTAGAGCCGGTTGAGGCGTGACATGGAGGCCTCACCGGCCTCCTCGCCGGCCTCGGACGCCCCGTGGTCCAGCTCGTGCGGGTGCTCCACCAGGTACTGGATGAGCATGCCGAACTGGGTGCCCCAGTCGCCGATGTGGTGGCGCCGGATCACCGTCTCGCCCTCGAACTCGAGGATCTTGACCAGCGCGTCGCCGATGACGGAGGACCGCAGGTGGCCGACGTGCATCTCCTTGGCCACGTTCGGCTGCGCGTAGTCGATCACCGTGGTGCCGGGCGCGGCCTTCGCGGGCACGCCGAGCCGGTCGTCGGCGGCCCGGGCGGCGAGCGTGCGGGTGATCGCGGCGTCCGCGACGGTGATGTTGAGGAAGCCCGGTCCCGAGACCTCGACGGAGGCGATCAGCTCATCGCCGGCCGGGAGGGCCTCGACGACCTGGGCGGCCAGCTCCCGCGGGTTCGCCTTGTTCCGCTTGGCGAGGCCCAGAACACCGTTGGCCTGGAAGTCGGCCCGGTCGCTACGTCGCAGCAGCGGATCGGCACCGAGGGCGTCAGCGACGCGCTGCTGGATCGAGGCGGAAAGCGAGTTGACCGAGGCCATGGGATGGGTGCTTCCTGAGAGGGATCAGAGATCAACCCTCAGTATCCCACGCGCTACCACTCATTTTTCTCTGGGACAATTGCCGGGTACCGCGCTACCCGCTGCACAGGTGGAAGGAAGTCGAGACAGTGGCTCAGAGCACCGAGGCCGACTGGGTCGCCCGCTTCGCGGACGACGTCATCGCGGAAGCCGAGCGGCGGGCTCCGGGCAAGAAAATCATCGTCGCCTCCGGGATCAGCCCCTCCGGGCCGATCCACCTGGGCAACCTGCGCGAGATCATGGTCCCGCACCTGGTCGCCGACGAGATCAAGCGGCGTGGCGTGCCCTGCGAGCACATCCTGTCCTGGGACGACTTCGACCGCTACCGCAAGGTGCCGGCCGGCTACGACCCCTCGTACGCCGAGCACATCGGCAAGCCGCTGACCTCCGTGCCGGCGCCCGAGGGCAGCGCGTACGAGACGTGGTCGGACCACTTCAAGGCCCCCTTCCGGGAGGCGCTGGCGGCGCTCGGCGTCGAGGTGACCGAGATCAGCCAGACCGTCGAGTACACCTCGGGCACCTACCGCGAGCAGATCCTGCACGCGATGCGCGAGCGCCGGCGGATCGACGAGGTGCTCGGCCGCTACCGGACGAAGAAGAAGGGCGGCGGCGAGGAGCAGGACGACGAGGAGGCCACACTCGCGCAGGCCCCCGAGTACTTCCCGTACAAGCCGTACTGCTCGGCCTGCGGCAAGGACCTGACCACGGTCGTCGCCTACGACGACGACACCACCGACCTCACCTACGAGTGCCAGGCCTGCGGCAACCGCGAGACGGTGCGGCTGACCGAGTTCGACCGCGGCAAGCTGGTGTGGAAGGTCGACTGGCCGATGCGCTGGGCCTTCAAGGGCGTGGACTTCGAGCCGTCGGGCGTGGACCACCAGTCCCCCGGCTCCTCCTGGATGGTCGGTCAGCAACTGGTGCGCGAGATCTTCGGCGCCGAGCCGCCCATCGGCCCGATGTACGCCTTCGTCGGCATCAGCGGCATGGCCAAGATGTCCAGCTCCAAGGGCGGGGTGCCGATCGCGGCCGACGCCCTGCAGATCATGGAGCCGCAGCTGCTGCGCTGGCTGTACGCCCGCCGCCGGCCCAACCAGGCGTTCAACATCTCCTTCGGCGACGAGATCTCCCGCACCTACGACGAGTGGGACGCGCTGGAGCGCAAGGTCGCCGAGGGCACGGCCGCCCCGGTGGACCTCGCGGTGCACTCGCGGGCCGCGGGCACCGCGAGCGGTGAGCTCCCGACCACCCCGCGCAAGCTGCCGTACCGCACCCTCGCCTCGGTCGTGGACATCACGACCGGCGACGAGGAGCAGACCCTGCGCATCCTGCGCGACTTCGACCAGGAGCGGCCGCTGGCCTCCCTGGAGGAGGCCCGGCCGCGGCTGGACTGCGCAGAGCGCTGGGTGAACACCCACGTGGAGCCGGAGGCCCGCACACGGGTGCGCACCGAGCCGGACGCCGAGGCCCTGGCGGCGCTGTCCGGCGAGGAGCGGGAGGCGCTGAAACTGCTGGTGGACGGGCTCGCCGAGCACTGGTCGCTGGACGGGCTGACCACCCTGGTCTACGGCGTGCCGAAGATCCAGGCCGGCTTCGCGCCCGACGCCAAGCCGACACCGGAGATGAAGGTCGCCCAGCGGTCCTTCTTCGCCCTGCTCTACCAGCTGCTGGTCGGCCGGGACACCGGCCCGCGGCTGCCCACGCTGCTCCTGGCGGTGGGTCAGGATCGTGTGCGGGAACTGCTCGCGGCGAGCTGAACCGGACGTGCACGTGACGGCGGCGAGTGGCACGGCCACCCGCCGCCGTCGTGCGCACCGGGGCGCGAATATTCGAGGGGTGCCTGTCCGCGTGCCTGTACGAGTGCGTGACCGACTCGCCCGGGACCTCGCCAAGAGGCCTGCCGGCAGTGCGACTCCGGCATCCTCATCAGGGTTCCTGGCGCCGAAGGCCGCCTACCGGGCGCCGAACACGCCAGGCTCCGTGGGCCTTACGCGATGTGGTCTTCCATCATCTGACTGTTGAGGCGGGCCGTGAACCGCTCCATAAGGTGGTTCAGATCGCGAGACGGGAGGCGCAGTCCGTACGCCGTCTCGATGTCCGCGGCGAAGGTGCGGGTTGTGGGCATGCCCTCACCCACTATCGACTGCCGGAACACCCGGTACAGGTCCTCGTCCGACGGCCCTGCTTCCGTTACGCCCTCGCCGAGGGGGCGCGTGCCGCCCGCGCCGTTCGGGACCTGTACGGACGGCTCCGGCTCCGGCTCCGGCGCCTGCTCCTGTACCGGCACGGGCGCCGGCTCCGGAGCGTGCTCGGGCTCCGGCGCGCGGGGCTGCGGCACAGGGGCCTGCTGCGGCCTTCCGTTGGCGAAGGCCTGCTGCTGCGGCGGCGCAAACGCTGACGACCCGTTGTCCGGGGCGTAGCCGCCCTGGTAACGCACGGGCTCGGGAGCGGCGAACCACTTGCTCGGCCCTTCCGCCACAGCGGTCGCCATCGGTGCCTGGGCGGGCGTCATGGCCCGGACGATCCTGGAATCGTGATCCGGCGCTGCGACGGCGGAAGCCGCCGCCTGCGTGGGGCGCGGCCGCGGGTCGTTTCCCGCCGCCGTGAGCCCGGCCGGGGCCGGCAGGTCGATGCCCGCGGCGGCGAGGCCGACGGCGGCCGTCTGCTCCATGGGTACCCCGTACCGGGCGAGCTTCAGCGGCATCAGGGCCTCGACCGGGGCCTTGCGGCGCCAGGCCCGGCCATAGCGGGCGCGCAGCCGGGCCCGGTAGACGAGACGTTCCTGCTCGACCCGGATGACCTCGTCGTAGCTGCGCAGCTCCCACAGCTTCATGCGCCGCCAGAGGCGGAAGGTCGCGAACGGGGCCAGCAACCAGCGGGCGAGCCGCACCGACTCCATGTGCTTGTCGGCGGTGATGTCGGCGACCCGGCCGATCGCGTGCCGGGCCGCCTCCACCGAGACGACGAAGAGGATCGGGATGATGCCGTGCATTCCGACGCCGAGCGGGTCGGGCCAGGCCGCCGCGCCGTTGAAGGCGATCGTCGCCGCCGTCAGCAGCCACGCCGTCTGGCGCAGCAGGGGGAACGGGATGCGCAGCCAGGTCAGCAGCAGGTCGAGCGCGAGCAGGACCACGATCCCGGCGTCGATGCCGATCGGGAAGACGTTGGCGAACCAGCCGAAGCCCTTGTGCAGCGCCAGCTCGCGCACGGCCGCGTACGAGCCCGCGAAGCCGATCGCGGCGATGACCACCGCGCCCGTGACGACCACACCGGTCAGGATCCGGTGCGTCCGGTTCATGCGTATCGCGGACACCCGCGACCCTCCCAGGCTCGGAAACTGGCCTGCCAAGCCTGCCACACGGGGCAACGGGCAGGTTGCCCAAACGTGGTGAATCGGTACAGCGGATTCCGCAGTTGTTACGCGTTCGCCGCCGCGATCGCGGTGGCCGCCTCCTTGGCCGCCGTGAGGGCGTCGGACCTCAGGCCGGACTCGGCCGGGGTCTTGGCGTCCTCGAGGCCCGCGCCGTTGTAGGTGAGCACCAGCACGGCGTTCCCGGTGCGGGCGACGACCGTGACGTCCCGGTACTCCTCCTTGTCCTTCTTCACCGTCGAGGTGACGGCGGTGCCCGCGTCCCACACGCCGTCCACCGTCACCGGCGCGCTCTTGGCGCCCTTCGCCCGGCCGGCCTCGGCGACCTGCTCGGCGTAGCGCTTCTTCGCCTGCTCCTCGGCCGAGCCGAGGCCCGCGACCGAGTCGTAGCGCTGGAGCGAGACGTCCAGCCAGCGGTACTGGTAGCCGTCCAGGCCGTTCCAGGAGCAGCCGCCGCGCTCGTCGCGCTGCGCCGAGTGCGCGGGGGTGCCCGCGGGCTTCTTCGCCTTCGGGACCAGGGACTTGACGGTCTTGGCGCCGATGACCCGGCAGGGGTCGGGGAGTTCGGCGTACGTGGCGGCGACGGCGCTGGGCGACGGTGACGCGGACTTCGACGCGGGGGCCGAGGCGGCGGCCGCCTTCTGCGCGTCGTCCTTGGACGAGTCCGAGCCGGAGGAGCAGCCGGCGACGAGCATCACCGGCACGGCCGCGCCCACGAGCAGGCGGGCGAGGTGCGGGGCTGATCGGTGCATGGATCCTTCGCTCATTTCGTTGCGTGTCATGTCATGGCACAAACGGCCAGACTACGCGCTTCGTCTCATTCGTCGAGTTGATCTGCCAGCTCGGCCGCGACCTGGCGGGCCCCCAGCTGCAGCTGCTCGCTGGGCGGTTCGACCGATTTGTCCGTTGACCACTGCGAGAGTTCGACGGTGACCAGGACGTTCGCCATGCGGAAGACGACGGTGACGTCGCGGTGGAGTCCGGAGTCCTGGTTCCTGAGGACGTCATCGAGGAAGGCCCCGTCGCCGAGGTCGTCGAGGGTGCGAGGGGAGGTGTCGCCGGTGGCGGTCGCGGACGGCGAAGGGATGTCCGGTGCCACCGGGCTCCCCGCTTCCGAGCTGGGCTGACCCGAGGCCGCCGACGCGGAGGCGGCGGCGCCGGCCGGTGCCGTGGAGGCCGGGATGTGGGCCTGGGCGGCGCGGTTGTCGTAGTCCGCCGTGGCCTGGCTCTCGTCGCTGACGGATGTGTCGTACGACACGACGCGCTCGAGGTCGATGTGCAGGTAGCGGTTGCCGAGGCCGGTGCGGCCGGTCCACTTGCAGCCCGCCTTGCGGTCCGTGTCGAACGTCACGGTCGCCTCGCCGGCGTAGTCGTCCGCGTCCGGGACGAACTTCTTGAGCGTGTCCGGGGCGACCGAGCCGCACGGCTCGGGCAGCACCCGGTACCGGCCGGGCGGGGCCGCCGGGGTGGACTGCCCGCCGTCCGCGATGTCGCCGTTGCGCGCGCCGTCCCCGGAGCCGCTCGACCCCGAGCAGCCGGCCAGCGCCGCGACGCCGAACGCGGTCATGCACGCCGCGGCCACCAGGCCCCGGACCCGGTGGACGCGGTCTCCCGTTGGCTGCACTGAGGTGGCCCCTTCCTCCGGCGATCGGTCCGGCGCCCGCGTAAATCCCTTGGCGGGGGTGGGCGACGGGTAGACACAATGTCTACCGCACGCGCTGCGGCCGTCGCCGGATCATAGGGCTGTATGCGCGACTTCGCCCTTTATTCCGCTTTCCATTGAGGCGCGTTGCTTGTGTTGCCTTGATGGATCTCACCGTCCGACCCGGGGGGAACAGATGTCGTACACAGAAGTGCCCGGAGTGCGGGTGCCGATCCGCATGTGGACCGACCCGGCCGCGGTCGAGGGCGTCGCCATGCAGCAGCTGCGCAACGTCTCCTCGCTGCCGTGGATCAAGGGACTCGCCGTCATGCCCGACGTCCACTACGGCAAGGGCGCCACGGTGGGCTCGGTGATCGCCATGCACGGCGCGGTCTGCCCGGCCGCGGTCGGCGTGGACATCGGCTGCGGCATGAGCGCGGTGCGGACCTCTCTGACGGCCAGCGACCTGCCCGGTGACCTCTCACGGCTCCGCTCCAAGATCGAGCAGGCCATCCCGGTCGGCCGCGGCATGCACGACGAGGCCGTCGACCCGGCCCGGCTGTACGGCCTGTCCGCGGCCGGCTGGGACGGCTTCTGGGACGGCTTCGACGACCTGGCCGAGCCCGTCAGGTTCCGGCACGAGCGCGCGACGAAGCAGATGGGCACGCTCGGCTCCGGCAACCACTTCATCGAGGTCTGCCTCGACGAGGACGGCGCGGTGTGGCTGATGCTGCACTCCGGCTCGCGCAACATCGGCAAGGAACTCGCCGAGCACCACATCGGCGAGGCCCAGAAGCTGTCGCACAACCAGGGCCTGGTCGACCGCGACCTGGCCGTCTTCATCGCGGACACCCCGCAGATGGCGGCCTACCGGCGCGACCTGTTCTGGGCGCAGGACTACGCGAAGCGCAACCGGGCGATCATGATGGCCCTGTTCCAGGAGGTGCTGCGGCGCGAGTTCCGCAAGGCCGAGGTCACCTTCGGCGAGGTCATCTCCTGCCACCACAACTACGTGGCCGAGGAGCGCTACGACGGCATGGACCTGCTCGTCACCCGCAAGGGCGCGATCAGGGCCGGCAGTGGTGACCACGGCATCATCCCGGGTTCCATGGGCACCGGTTCGTACATCGTCCGGGGCCTCGGCAACACCGACGCCTTCAACTCCGCCTCGCACGGCGCGGGCCGCAAGATGAGCCGCAACGCGGCGAAGAAGCGGTTCTCCACGCGGGACTTGGAGGAGCAGACGAAGGGCGTCGAGTGCCGCAAGGACTCGGGTGTGGTGGACGAGATCCCGGGCGCGTACAAGCCGATCGAGAAGGTGATCGAGCAGCAGCGGGACCTCGTTGAGGTCGTCGCGAAGCTCAAGCAGGTCGTCTGCGTGAAGGGCTGAGCCCGGCCGGGGGTGCCGGCCGTACGGTGACGGCGAGGGCGGGCGGTGCGCCTGTGCGGCCCGGGTCGAGGCGGTCTGAGTGGCCGGGCGGGTCTCGCCGCGCCGCGCGTCGCCGAGTTGCGCGAACGCGCGCCCCCTCCGGCGGCTCCCGCAGAGCTCTGGGCGACGCCCGGGGTGCGCGGGCCGGGGGGACAGGCCGTCGTCGACCCGTGCCGGGTCGACCGGCCGAGGGCGCTCCGCGGGCCCGGACGGTTACCCCCGGCACGTCGCTCGTGCTCCCCCCCGACCGCGCCGGGCGACTACGGCTCGCGGTGCACCCGGTGCTGGGCGGCCTGGGCGCGGGGGCGGACGACCAGCAGGTCGACGTTGACGTGGGACGGGCGGGTGACCGCCCAGGTGACCGTGTCGGCGATGTCCTCGGAAGTGAGGGGCTGGGCCACTCCCGCGTAGACAGCGGCGGCCTTCTCCTTGTCGCCGTGGAAGCGGGTGAGGGCGAAGCCCTCGGACTTCACCATGCCGGGGGCGATCTCGATCACGCGGACCGGCTCGCCGAGCAGCTCCAGGCGGAGCGTGCCGGCGAGGGCGTGGGCGCCGTGCTTGGCCGCGACGTAGCCGCCGCCGCCCTCGTAGGGGGTGAACGCGGCAGTGGAGGAGAGCACGACGACGGTGCCGTCGCCGGAGGCGATCAGCCCCGGCAGGAACGCCTGGACCGTGTTGAGCACGCCGAGGACGTTGACCTCGTACATCGTGCGCCATTCCGCGGGGTCGGCGGTGGCGACCGGGTCCGCGCCGAGGGCGCCGCCGGCGTTGGCGAACAGGACGTCCACCCGGTCCAGCGAGGCGGCGAGCGCGTCGACGGCGCCGCGGTCGGTGACGTCGAGGGCGACGGCCGCGGCGGAGTGGCCCGCCGCGGTGATCTCCTTGGCGAGCGCCTCCAGACGGTCGGCGCGCCGCGCGGTGAGCACGACGTGGTAGCCGGCTTCGGCCAGCCTGCGGGAGGTGGCGGCACCGATGCCGCTGCTCGCGCCGGTCACGACTGCGGTACGGGGGCTCATGGTCGTGCTGCCTTTCGCCGGTCGGGAGGTCGGGAGGTCGGGAGCGACAAGTGCCCGCCTACGCTTGCAGCATAGGCGCGGTGACGCCGAGGGCTCTCAGGGCGGTCCGCCGGGTGAACCACGGCCAGAACACCGTCGCGCCGCCCGTCGGCGCGGCCAGGGCCGGGACGCTCGATTCGTCACGCCTCCCCGGCCCACGCGGTGAGCGCGGCGGCGCGTACGCCGTCGTCGGCGCCCTCGGCTGCCCAGGCGACGTATCCGTCGGGGCGGACGAGCAACGTCGTGCGGCCGCCGTCCGTACGGGTGACGTGGACGGCGCGCGGGTCGGCGGGACCGTCCGCGCGGCCCTCGGGGGTGACGAGCACGAAGCGGCCGGCGCGCAGGGCCTCGTACAACCGCCCTTCCCGCAGGGGCAGGTCCGGCGCGCGCCCGCCGGTCAGGGGGTGGGCGCCACGCGGGGCGGGGTAGGCGATGCCGATGCCGGTGACCGCGCCCAGGGCCCTGCGGCGCAGCGGCGGGAGGTGGCCGACGGCCAGGGAGACCAGGTCGCGGAAGGCCCGCTGGAGGGCGTTGCGGGCCATGGCGAGCCGGATGATGCCGCCGCTGCTGCGCAGCACCATCGCGCCCACCGGGTGGCGTTCGGCCTGGTAGGTGTCGAGCAGGGCGTCGCACGCGCGTCCGCGCGCCACGGCGGCGAGCTTCCAGCCGAGGTTGGCGGCGTCCTGGAGGCCGGTGTTCATCCCCTGGCCGCCGGCGGGGGAGTGGACGTGTGCCGCGTCGCCGGCGAGCAGCACGCGGCCGGCGCGGTAGACGGGCACCTGGCGTTCGTCGCTGTGGAAGCGGGAGAGCCAGCGGGCCTCTCCTATGCCGAGGTCGGTGCCCAGGGCGCGGCGCGTGATGTCGCGGACCTCGTCGAGGCCGACCGGGTCACCGTCCGGCCGCTCGCCGGTGCGGTCCCAGCACATCACGCGGTACCAGCCGTCGCCGAAGGGCGCGACGAAGGCGAAGGCGTCGCCCGTGCCGCCGACGGTCAGCAGTTCCGGGGGCGGTTCGGCGAGCCGGACGTCGGCGAGCACGATCGACCGGATCACGGACCGGCCGGGGAAGGGCAGGCCCAGGGCGGTCCGGACGGCGCTGCGGTGGCCGTCGGTGCCGACGGCGTACGCGGCGCGGCGGGTGGCGAGGGTGCCGTCCGCGGCGCGGACGTCGAGTGTGACGCCCGCGTCGTCCTGGCGTACCGCGAGGACCTCGGTGCCGTGCTCGAAGCGCACGCCCGCGGCGCGGGCCCGGCGCTCCAGCAGCCGCTCCACCTCGTACTGGGGGGTGATCAGCAGGTAGGGGAAGCGGGAGGGCAGGTCGGTCAGGTCCAGCGAGAGCCGGCGGAAGAGCCGCAGGCCGCGCAGGCGGTGGCCGGTGGCGACCAGCTCGTCGGCCAGGCCGCGGGCGTCGAGGAGTTCGAGGGTGCGGGCGTGGACGCCGAAGGCCCGGCTCAGGTTGCCGTGCCCCGGGGCGCGGCGCTCCAGGACGGTGACGGGGACGCCGCCGGCGGCGAGGTCCCCGGCGAGGAGCAGGCCGGTCGGACCGGCCCCCACGACCAGGACCCCGGCCGGGCGGTCTTTGCCGCCCAGGCGGGCGGCGTGGTTGCGGTTCTCGGTGTTCATGGCGGCCTCCTCGAGTGCCAACGCTTGTGGGCCAACGTGTGTTGGTCAACGCTTGTTGGCAAACGTATTCCTGTCCGGCTGGCTATGTCAACAACTGTTGGCCTACAGTTGTGGGCATGACCGCGAAGCCCCCCTCCACCCGCCGTTCCGACGTCACCCGTGCGGCGATCCTCGCCGCGGCCCGCGACCGCTTCGCCGCCGACGGCTACGAGCGCGCGACCATCCGCGCCATCGCCAGGGACGCGGGCATCGACCCGTCGATGGTCATGCGCTACTACGGCAACAAGGAGGGCCTCTTCGCCGCCGCCTCCGAGTTCGACCTGCGTATGCCGGACCTGACCGCGGTCGCGCCAGGGGACGTCGGGGCCGTCCTCGTCGCGCACTTCCTGGAGCGCTGGGAGGAGGACGAGGCGCTGACCGCCCTGCTGCGCGTCGGCGTCACCAACCCGGCCGGCGCCGAGCGGATGCGGTCGATCCTGCAGCGGCAACTGGCGCCGGTCGTCGCCGCCGTGTGCCCCGATCCGGAGCCCGGCCGGGCCGCGGAACGCGCCGTGCTCGTGGCCTCGCAGATCCTCGGCATGGCCGTCAGCCGGTACGTCCTCCGCTTCCCGCCGGCCGCGGCGATGCCGCGCGAGCGGGTCGTGGCCTGGCTGGGACCCACCGTCCAGCGCTACCTGACGGCCGCGGCGCCCTGATCCGGCGACGGCCGGTGTCCGCGGGAGCGGACCCGCGAACGAGGGGGTGACGACGTATGGAGCCGGAGAACGTCCTCGCGGTCATCGTGCCGCGCGTCGGGGCCGCGGCATCGGTGCCGGTCCGGCCGGGCTCTTCGAGGGCCGGGCCGCCGTCCCCGACGCCGAGTCCGCCGACGGGGACCCGGCCGCGCCGGCCGCGACCCACGTGATCACGACCGCGCCGGCCCCCGTGACGGCCGCGCGCCTCGCCCGGCGTCCGCCACGCGACGTGGTGCACACCGGGGGCCTGAACCGGGCCGGACGGGCCCGGCTCAGGCGCTCTGGTCGCCCTCGACGTTGGTGCCCGGGCCGAGCCCGGCCAGCGCGTCCTTGGCCACCGCCAGCGCGCCGTCTCGGACCTCGGATTCGCCCGGCGCCTTCTTGTTCTCGAAGTCGCTGCCGTTGTAGGTGACGGTCACGACCGCGTTGCCCTTGCGGAACACCACGACCGCCTCGCGCGTCTGCTGCTTGTCCTCGGTCGTCAGCTCCACGGACACGGACGCCTCGTCGCCGATGCCGGAGGCCGTGGTCGCCTTCTTCAGGCGCTTGTAGGAGGCCTTCGCCGCCGCCTCGCCGTCCTGGCCGCCGCTGGTCGTCGACACCTCGAAGGTCACGTCGAGCCACCGGTAGTCGAAGCCCTTGAGGGCGTTCCACGAGCAGCCCGTGCGGTGCGAGGGGTCGGTGAGGGAGAGTTGCTTGCCCGCCGTCTTGGCCTCCGGCACCAGCTTCTTGATGGTCGCGGTCTTGATCGCGGTGCACGGCGCGGGCGGCTTGGAGTACGTGGCGGGCACGTCTTTGGAGCCGTCCGATCCGGAACCGGAGTCCGAACCCGAGCCGGAGTCCGATGTGGACGGGGCGGCGGAGCCGGTCTGGGACCCGTTCGCCGACGTGCGGCCGGCGTCCTCGTGGGACGAGGAGGCCATCGTCCAGCCGACGATGGCGAGTACGGCGGTGGGCAGCAGACGAGCCGCCAGGGTGAGGGGCAGGGACGCCACGGCGGTCTTCTCTTCGTCGATCCTGAGGAACCTGGGGCTGAGGAGGTGAGCGTGGGGGACGTGGGGCCTGAGCGTACGACGTGAAGATGAGATTGCCATATGAAAGTGGCCCGGGAACAGACCAGTCGCGTAGGGGTTGCGGTACCGGGTGTGACGGTGTAGCCCCCGCCCCGCAATCCGGGCGACGGCGTGCCACGGACGCGCCGTCGCCCGGGCCGGCGCCGTGAGGGCGGTGCCGCATGCGGCCGGTGACAGCGTGGGAGCGCTCTCATAGCATGCGGGGACATGAGGAGCCTCACCAAACGCGCCCTGTCCGCCGAGCAACTGGCTGCCCTGCTGCGGGAGTCGGCGGGCGTCGGCTGCACGATGGAGGCCGAGCTGACGGACGGCTGGTTCAACGCCGCCTATCGGGTGCGGCTCGACGACGGGCGTCCTGCGGTGGTGAAGATCGCCCCACCGCCGGACGCCGTGGTGCTGCGCTACGAGCGCGGCATCATGGCCACCGAGGTCATGGCGCACCGCCGCATGGCCGCCCTCGGCGACGTGCCGCTGCCGGAGCTCCTGCACACCGCACCGGACTTCATGGCGCTGTCGGTCCTGCCCGGCACCCCCTGGGACAAGGCGGCCGAGCGCATCCCCACGCACCGGCAGGCCGGGCTGCGCCGTGAACTGGGCCGGATCGTGGCGCGGTTGCACACGCTCGCCCCGGAGGACGGCTGGTACGGCTACCCGGCGCCCGAGGCAGAGCTGTCCGCGGCGGACTGGCCGACGGCGTTCGGCGCCATGGTGGACGCGATGCTGGACGACGCCGAGCACTGGCGCACCCCGCTCGGCGTCGCCCCCGACGAGATCCGCGCGCTGGTCGCGGAGGGCGCGGACGTCCTGGCGGAGGTGATCGAACCGCGGCTGGTCCACTTCGACCTGTGGCCCGGCAACGTCTTCGTCGCCGACGACGGCTCCGCCGTCACCGGGCTCATCGACCACGAGCGGGCCTTCTGGGGCGACCCGGTGGCCGAACTGGTCTCCCTGGCCCTCGGCGGCGACGCCGGCCCCCGCAGCGACCTCGTCGCCGGCTACCACGAGGCGGGCGGCGCACTCGACTTCGGGCCCTCCACGCTGCACCGGCTGGCCCTGTACCGGGTCTACCTGGGACTGATCCTGGTCGTCGAGTGCGGCCCGCGGGGCTATCCCGCCGACCACGCCCACCACGTCCGCGACGTCCTCGGCCGGTGGGTCGCTGAGGCCAGGGCCGTCCGGCAGGGCTAGCTGTCTTGCCCGGTGAGGTCGGGGACGCGACCTTCCCGGCGGCCCGGGCACCGACCCGGCCGCGTACCTCGACGCGACGCTGACCGCCGCCCGGGCGGGCGAGCCGCTGGACGAGGGCCGTTGCCGGGTGACGCTCGGCCCGGACTCGCCGGACCTGTCACGTACGGCGTCCGCGGGACGTCGGACGCGCGCTCGCGGCGATGTGAGCGGCCGCCGGGGGCCGGCTATCCGGCGGCGCTCGCGGGCTGCTCCACCACGTTCCGGCCGCCGAGCGGCGCCACCCGGCCCGGGGGCTCCGGCTGCCGGGCCGAGGTGAGTCCGGTGCCGGAGGCCGGGGCGGTCGTGTGCGCCGATGTGTGGGGCGCGTGGGTGGGGGTCGTCTGGGCGGGGGCCGCGTGGGCGCCGCCGGACTGCTGCGCGGTACCCGGGGCGATCGCCATCGGGGCCGCGGAGGAGGGCACCGCCGCGGTGACCGCGCGGGGCGCCTCGGTCTTCGGGTGCTCGTCCTTGTCGGGCGTGTGGCTCACCCCGAACCGCGTCCGCAGGTGGTGCCCGGCCGCCTCGTCGAGGCTCACGGGCCGCTGCAGCCGCACCGCCAGCCGGCTCGCCTCACGGCCCAGCGCGGCGAGGTCCTCCCAGCGCAGGTGCACGACGAGCGGCAGTTCCGCCTCGCCGTCGGGGAGCGCTTGAAGGCCCTGGAAGGGGACGTTGCTCTGAGCGTTCATCGGCCGGTCCTCACCATTGGCTGCAGTGCGGTACGCCAGGGGATACGCACGCCGGCACCGGAACGTTCAGCCGCGCGGGCGGGGTCCCCGCGCGGCGGGGACGATGGGACGGTGCGCACCCTCGGGATCGACCTGGCCGCGAGCCCCCGGACGACAGCGGCAGCGGTCGTCACCTGGCCCGGCGACGGCACGGCCGTCGTCTCCCCGCCGCTGCTCGGGTGCACCGACGAGGTACTGGTCGACCTGCTCGGCGGCCTGGAACAGGGGGAAGGGGCCGGGGTGGACTGCCCCTTCGGCTGGCCGATCCCCTTCGTCGAGGCCGTCGCCGCGCACGCGGCGGGCACGCCCTGGCCCGGACGGGGCACCGGCAGTTCCGCGCACCGGGCGACCCTGCGCCACCGCCGCACCGACATCCTCACCCACCAGGAACTCGGCGGCCGGTGGCCGCTGTCCGTCGCCTTCGACCGGCTCGGTGCCACCACCGCCCGCTGGGCCCACCTCGCCGACGAACTCGCCGCCCGTGACCGGCCGGTGGCCCGCGACGGCTCCGGGCGGATCGCCGAGGTGTACCCGGCGGCGTCCCGGCGGCAATGGGGCCTCGGCCCCGAACGCTCGACGGCGGAACTCCGCGCGGCCGCGCCCTGGCTGAGGCTCGGCCCGGCCGAGCGCGCCGCGTACGACGGCAGCGAGCACGCCTTCGACGCGCTGATCGCCGCGCTGGCCGCCCGGGCCGTCCGGCGCGGACTCACCCGCGCCCCGGCCGGCCCCGAGGAGACCCACGCGGCCGCCGTCGAGGGCTGGATCCACATCCCCCGCGCGGGCACCCTCCCGGTCCTGCCGTGAGCGCCCCGGCGCGGCGCACTCGGGGGCGTGCTCGATGGCGCCGCCGGGAGGTTCGCCTGGGTGGCGGGCCTGTTCGCGTGGTGACATCCGCGGGTGCCCGGCTGGTGACCTGACGCGTCGCCGTGCGTCGAGCCGCCCCGGGCGCCGGCGTCGCCAGTTCAGTGGGGGCGGAGGGCGAGGGTGACGACGGCGCCGACCGTGGCCGTGGCGATCGTGAGGTGGTCGGTGACCGTGCGGGTGAGCCACAGGCCGCGCCCGCAGTGGGAGTCGTGGCCCGGGAGCTGTTCGGGGTTGACGGCGGCGGTGAAGCCGGGGCCGGAGTCGGTGATCGGCACTGCACCTTGCCGTCGATGCGGCGCAGCATCGGGCGGCCACGGTCGCCGCCGTGGGTGATGGCGTTGGAGGCTACCTCGTTGACCGCGAGGACGAACTCGCCGCGGCGGGAGGCCGGGAGTCCCGCCCGTACCGCGAACTCCTCTGCAATGGCGCACAGTTGGACAGGTCGCCCCCGTGGAATCGCGTTCCAGCCGTCGGCCGCCGGATCGTCGGCGGACGGTTCGCGCAGTTCGTCCGGCCTCAGCCGCTCACCTTGCGGAACGACGCCTCGACGGGGGCCGGATGGATGCTCGCCCCGTCGAAGAGGTAATGCGTGTCCGGCATCACGACCAGCGTGAAGCGGGGGTCGTCGGTGTCGGGGCGCCACGGACCGCCGTGCGGCGTCGTCGCCGTGATGGGCGCGGCAGACGCGGCCGCCGCCGCGGACGGTCCCGCGACGGCGGCACCCGCCAGTCCCGCCCCCCACCAGCAGGGAGCGGCGGCAAGCGCATGATCCCGCGTCTCGCAGGTCGGGCAGCGTCGGGCGAGGACGCCATGCGCGGCGTGCGGGCCCCGGCCCACCACCCGGGAAGGGCGGGTGAACGGCGTCGGGACCGTTGGAGCGGCCGCGGGAAGGAGGGTCGTGACGACGCCCGCGCGGCCCGGCACGGCTGTGAGAGCGGCCACGTGGCCTCCTTTTCGGCGGGCCGGGGGGATCGAGCGCCGGTAAACTCCCTGTTCGTCATGTGTGACGCTGGGTGAAGGAGCCCGCCCGCCGTCCGGTCCGGACGGCCGCGGTACGGGGATGCCGGGCGTACGCCAGTCGCGGGAACGAGCCCGCGGGCCGGGACGCCGTGGTCCCCGGCCGGTCGAAGGTCACCGGCACCGCAGTGGTCGTGAGCTTTTTGGAGGGTTCGACATGCGTCCGTCTCTGGCCGTGAGCGACCGTGACAAGGTGCCCAGCGCGTCCGCGGCCGCGCCGCCGACCCCCGGCTCGGCCGAGCCGGGGAGCACCGTATGACGCTCGTCGACTCGCCCGTCCCTCTCCTGGAGGACCCCGCGTCGGCCGGAGTCGCCGGGGGCACCGGCGAAACCGGTCCCGCGCCCGCGCTCTTCCGGGCCGGCGACGCCGCCCCCGAGCGCACCCTGCTCGGCGTCCTGGCCGCCACCGCCCGGGCGCACCCCACCGCACCCGCGGTCGACGACGGCACCACGACGCTGAGCTACCGCGCCCTGGCCGCCGCGACCGAGCGCCTGCGCCGCCGTCTGGCGGAGGCGGGCATCGGCGCCGGCGACCGGGTGGGGGTGCGGGTGCCCTCGGGCACCGCCGACCTGTACGTGGCGGTCCTCGCCGCGCTCTCCGCGGGCGCCGCCTATGTGCCGGTCGACGCCGAGGACCCGGAGGAACGCGCCCGGCTGGTCTTCTCCGAGGCGCGGGTGTGCGCCGTCATCGGCGAGCACCTCACGATCACCCCGTGCGCCGAGCCCGGGGGTACGGTCGGCCGCCGTCCCGGGCCGGACGACGACGCGTGGATCATCTTCACCTCCGGCTCCACCGGCACACCCAAGGGCGTCGCCGTCACCCACCGTTCGGCCGCCGCGTTCGTCGACGCCGAGGCCCGGCTCTTCCTCGCCGAGGAGCCGCTGGGACCCGGCGACCGGGTGCTGGCCGGGCTGTCGGTGGCCTTCGACGCGTCCTGCGAGGAGATGTGGCTGGCGTGGCGGCACGGCGCCTGCCTGGTGCCCGCGCCGCGCTCCCTCGTTCGCGCCGGCCCGGACCTCGGTCCCTGGCTCGTCGAGCAGGGCATCACCGTCGTCTCCACGGTGCCCACCCTGGCCGCGCTGTGGCCGGTCGAGGCGCTCGACGACGTCCGCCTGCTGATCTTCGGCGGCGAGGCCTGCCCGCCCGAACTGGCCGAGCGGATGGCCGTCGAGGGCCGTGAGGTGTGGAACACCTACGGCCCGACCGAGGCCACCGTCGTGGCCTGCGCCGCCCAGCTCACCGGCGAGGGCCCGGTCCGCATCGGGCTGCCCCTGGACGGCTGGGAACTGGCCGTCGTGGACGCCCACGGCGAACCGCTGCCCATGGGCGCGACCGGCGAGCTGGTCATCGGCGGGGTCGGCCTCGCCCGCTACCTGGACCCCGCCAAGGACGCCGAGAAGTACGCGCCGCTGCCCGCCCTCGGCTGGGACCGCGCCTACCGCAGCGGCGATCTGGTCCGCGCGGACGCGGAGGGCCTGGTCTTCGTGGGCCGAGCCGACGAGCAGGTCAAGCTCGGCGGGCGCCGCGTCGAACTGGGCGAGATCGACGCGGCCCTGCAGGCGCTGCCCGCCGTCGCCGGCGCGGCCGCCGCCGTACGCACCACCAAGGGCGGCAACCAGATCCTGGTCGGCTACGTCGCGGTGACCGAGGACTTCGACCAGGCCGACGCCCTCGCCCGGCTCCGCGAGGCGCTGCCCGCCGCCCTCGTCCCGCTGGTCGCCGTCGTCGGCACCCTGCCCACCCGGACCTCGGGCAAGGTCGACCGGGACGCGCTGCCCTGGCCGCTGCCCGAACTCGCCACGCCCACCACGCCCGCCACGGAACTCACCGGCACCGAGGGGCTGCTCGCCGGGCTGTGGGGCGAGATCCTCGGCGCCCCGGTGACCGGGCCCGACGCCGACTTCTTCGCGCTCGGCGGCGGCAGTCTGACCGCCGCCCGCCTCGTCTCGCAGCTGCGCAGCCGCTACCCCTCGGCCGCGGTCGGCGACGTCTACCAGCACCCCACCCTCGGGGCGCTCGCCGCCCGGCTGGAGGAGGCCGACGCCCGCCGCGCCGCCGCGCGCCCGGTACGGCCGGTGCCCCGGCGGGCCGCCGCCGTGCAGCTGGCGCTGCTGCCGCCGCTGCTCGTCCTGGCCGGACTGCGCTGGGGCGTCGTGGCGGCCGCGATCGGCAACGCGCTGCACCTCCTCGGTCCCTTCCCGGGGGTCCCGGCCATCTCCTGGTGGTGGGTGCTGGCCGGCTGGGCGTTGCTGATCAGCCCCGCCGGACGGGTCGCCGTCTCCGCGGGCGGTGCCCGGCTGCTGCTGCGCGGAGTGCGCCCCGGCACGTATCCGCGAGGCGGGGCGGTGCACCTGCGCCTGTGGGCCGCCGAACGCCTCGCGCAGGTCAGCGGCGCCGGCAACCTCACCGGCGCCTGGCTGAGCCACTACGCCCGCGCGCTGGGCGCCAGGGTCGGCGACGGCGCCGACCTGCACTCCCTGCCGCCCGTCACGGGCATGCTCAAGCTCGGCAAGGGCAGCGCGGTGGAGCCCGAGGTCGACCTGTCCGGGCACTGGCTCGACGGCGACCTGCTGCACATCGGCAAGATCCGTGTCGGGGCGGGTGCCACGGTCGGCTCGCGCAGCACCCTTCTGCCCGGCGCCCGGATCGGCAAGCGCGCCGAGATCGCCCCCGGTTCCGGGGTCGTGGGCGCCGTCCGGGCCGGGCTGCGCTGGGGCGGGGTGCCGGCCGTCCGTACCGGCAAGGCCCCGCACCGCGGCGCCGACTCCCGTCCGCCGCGACGGCTGCGCTGGTCGGCGGCGTACGAGGCGACCGCCTTCGCCCTGGAACTGTTGCCCGCGGTGTCGGCGCTGCCCGCCCTGCTGGTGCTGGCACCGTGCCTGCGCGGCGCCGCCGCGCCGCTGCCCGCCGCGCTCACGGCCGTCCCCCTGGCCACGCTCGCCTGGCTCCTGACGTACGCGCTGCTGGTGCTGGCCGGGGTGCGGCTGCTGGGCGTCGGGCTGCGCGAGGGCCACCACCCCGTGCACGGCCGCGTCGCCTGGCAGGCCTGGACGACGGCCCGGCTGATGGACCGGGCCCGCGCGCACCTGTTCCCGTTCTACGCCAGCTTGCTGACGCCGGTGTGGCTGCGGGCGCTCGGTATGAAGGTCGGCCGCCGTGTGGAGGCGTCCACCGTGCTGGCGCTACCCGCGATGACCACCCTCGGCGACGGGGCCTTCCTCGCCGACGACACCATGGTCGGCAGCTACGAGCTGGGCGGCGGCCGGATGCGTATCGCCGAGGCCCGGATCGGCAAGAAGGCCTTCCTCGGCAACTCCGGCATGACCGCCCCCGGCCGCGCGGTGCCGAAGAACGGCCTGGTCGGCGTGCTCTCCGCGACGCCCAAGGGCGCCAAGGCGGGCAGCTCGTACCTGGGCATGCCGCCGATGAAGCTGCCCCGGGTCCCCGAGGAGGGCGACCGCAGCCGCACCTTCGCGCCGCCCCGGCGGCTCGTGCTGGCCCGCGCGGCCGTCGAACTGTGCCGGGTCGTCCCCGTGATGTGCGCGGTCGCGCTGGCGGTGCTGGTGCTCGCCGGGTACGCGGCGCTGGCGGGCCGCTACGGGGTGCCCGTGGCGCTCGCCGCCGGCGGAGCGCTGCTCGCGGGCGCCGGTGCGGTCGCCTGTGCGGTGGCCGTCGTGATGAAGTGGCTGCTGGTCGGGCGGGTGCGGGTGGGCGAACGGCCGTTGTGGAGCTCGTTCGTGTGGCGCAACGAACTGGCCGACACCTTCGTCGAGGTGCTGGCCGTGCCGTGGCTGGTCGGGGCGGTCGGCGGCACGCCGCTGATGAACCTGTGGCTGAGGTGCCTGGGGGCGAGGATCGGGCGCGGCGTATGGTGCGAGACGTACTGGCTGCCGGAGGCGGACCTGGTCCGGGTCGGGGACGGCGCGACCATCGGCCGCGGCTGCGTGGTACAGACACACCTGTTCCACGATCGGATCCTGCGGATGGACGAGGTCGTACTCGGGGAGGGCGCGAGCCTCGGCCCGCACGGCATCGTGCTGCCCGGCGCGGCCGTCGGGGCCCGGGGCACGATCGGCCCGGCCTCGCTCGTCATGCGGGGCGAGAGCGTGCCGGAGGGCACTCGCTGGCTCGGCAACCCGATCTCCGCCTGGCACACAGAGGGGGCCCGCACAGGGTGAGCAACGGCAAGCGCGTGCGTGGCGGGGCCGTCGTCCCCGCCACGCCCGGGGCGGAGGTGTCCGCGGACTCCTACTTCCCCGAGCACGGCAACGGCGGCTACCGGGTCACCCGCTACGACCTGGAACTCGAGTACCGCCCGGCGGCCAACCGCCTCTCGGGCCGGGCCCGGATCTCCGCGGTGGCGGACCGGGCCCTCTCCGCGTTCAGCCTCGACCTCGGCGCCTTCCGCCTCGACCGGGTCCTCGTCGACGGACGGCCCGCCCGGTACACGCACCGGGCGGGGAAGCTCCGGGTCAAGCCCACGAAGGCGCTGCCCGAGGGGCCGTTCACGGTCGAGGTCCGCTACGCCGGCAACCCGTCGCCCGTCCGCTCCCGCGACTGGGGGGAGCTGGGCTGGGAGCAGCTGGAGGACGGCGCGCTCGTCGCCAGCCAGCCCATCGGCGCGCCCTCCTGGTTCCCCTGCAACGACCACCTCGGCGACCGGGCGGGCTACCGGATCACGGTGACCGCGCCCTCGCCGTACACGGTCGTCGCCAACGGCGGCCTGGAGTCGTACCGGGTGGGCGCCTCCACCACGACCTGGGTGTACGACCAGCCGCATCCGATGCCGCCGTACCTGGCGACCGTGCAGATCGGCCGGTACGAGCTGATCGACCACCTCGGCGGCCCGCTGCCGCAGCCGGCCGCCGTCCCGCCGCGCCTGACCGCCGACTTCGCCCACGACTTCGGACGCCAGCCGCGGATGGTGGAGGCCTTCACCGAGTTCTTCGGGCCCTACCCCTTCGGCGAGTACGCGGTCGTCGTGGTCGACGAGGAGCTGGAGGTCCCCGTCGAGGCGCACGGGCTGTCCGTCTTCGGCCGCAACCACCTGGACGGCCGCCGCGGCTGCGAACGCCTCGTCGCCCACGAACTCGCCCACCAGTGGTTCGGCAACAGCCTCGCCCTCGCCGACTGGCGGGACATCTGGCTGAACGAGGGCTTCGCCGCGTACGCCGAATGGTTGTGGGCGGAGTCCTGCGGCGAGACGACCGCCGCCCGCAACGCGGCCCGCGCCCACGCCAAGCTCGCCGCCCAGCCCCAGGACCTGCGGCTCGCCGACCCCGGTGTCCGGCGCATGTTCGACGACCGGGTGTACAAGCGCGGCGCCCTCACGCTGCACGCGCTGCGCACGGTCATGGGCGATCCGGCGTTCTTCCGGCTGCTGCGGGCCTGGACCGCCGCCCACCGCCATGGCACCGTGACCACCGGGCAGTTCACCGCCCTGGCCCGGGAGCACACCGACCGGCCGCTGGAGGCGCTGGTCTTCCATCCATGGCTGCACGGGACCCGGCTGCCACGCCTGCCGATCGGGGGAGCATGAGCGACGCGTACACGGACGAGGGCGGGATCATCGTCTACTGGCGGCCCGGCTGCACCTTCTGCATGAAGCTGCGGGCGCAGCTGTGGTTCGCGCGGCTGCGCCACACCAAGGTCAACATCTGGCGTGATCCGGACGCCGCGGCCTTCGTGCGCTCGGTGGCGGACGGGAACGAGACCGTGCCGACCGTCACCGTGGCGGGACGGCCCATGGTCAACCCCTCGCTGCGGCAGCTGAGGGAGGCGGTCAGGGCGTACGCCCCGCACCTTCAGGCGAAGCGCGACACGTAGCGTCGCTGCCAGGGCGTCTCCACCGCGCGCCGGGTGTAGTGCTCCCGGACGTAGGCGACGGCTTCACCGGAGGGCACCCCGTCCAGCACCGCCAGGCACGCCAGGGCCGTCCCCGTACGGCCGAGTCCGCCGCCGCAGGCGACCTCCACCCGCTCGTCCGCGGCACGCCGCCATGCCGCGCGCAGCGCCTGAGCGGCGTCCGCACGGTCCGCGGGCAGCCGGAAGTCCGGCCAGCGCACCCAGCGGCTCTCCCAGGCCACCGCCGGGGGTTCGTGGCCCAGCAGGTACAGCCCGAACGCGGGTACGGGCCCGGCCGGCAGCGGGTGGCGCAGCCCCCGCCCGCGCACCAGCCGCCCCGACGGCAGCCGCAGCACCCCCGGTGCGCCCGGCTCCCAGCCGGCCGCGGGTTCAGCGGCCATGGCCGCCGCACGCCGCCGGGTAGAGCACGGCGCCGACCAGGCCGCCGTCCTCGGCGGCACCGGCCGCGAGGCCGGACAGCCGCAGGCAGGCCTCGGCGGTGGCGTCCACCGGCGGGCACTCGACGCCCACGGAGCCGACCTCGGTCACCGCGCCGTCGTGGTGCAGTTCCCCGCCCGTGCAGGGCGCGGGCAGCCCGCCCTGGAGGGTGCCGAGGGCGACGACGTCACCGGACGTGCCCGAGGCCTCCCGGATGTCGAAACGCCAATGGGCGTCACTCGCTTTGAGGAGGTATTTCCCGGACCTCCCGCATTCCGCCAGGGAATCCCGGCGGTCGCGGACGAGTTCGGCTATCGCGCAGCACAACGGCGCGTCATGTCCGGCCGTCGTGCGAAAGCGGCTGAAACCGGCGAGCGGGGCGGACCGCATGGCGCGGTCGACGAGGACGACCGCCGACTCCCGGGCGTGCGGATGCCCGTGCTCGGCGATGTCCAGCAGGAAAGGGGTCGCGACCACGGCGCCGGGCAGCACCTCGCCGTTGCCCCCGCGGAGCAGCGAACCGCTGGTCAGAGCCGCCACGGCGGAGGCGACCGAGTCGAGGTCCCGCGCGGCGGCAAGTGCCCTCAGGCCGTCCCGGGCATCCGCGGTCCGAGGGCGTGGCCGTGGCGAGGGAATGGCATTCCAATTGACGGCGTCGATCTCGGTGAGCAGCATCCGCACATGATTCCACCCGCTCCGGAATCTCGGGGTTCCGCATGCGGGACAAGCGTTCGAGCGGCTATCCTCCGCCGCCTCAGGCGGTTTGACGCAGATACAGCGCGCCGCAACTGTGGCAGAAGGGCTGTGCCTGCGGCGTCCCCCACACGTCCTCCGGCTGTACGGCCGCGGCGGGGGAGAGCCCCCGACCGCACAGCCCCGTCGCGGCGCCGTCCTGGACCATGTGCCACGCCCGCACCGCGCCGTCGCCGGCCGGTCCGCCATCCTCGGTGTCGTACTCCGCGCGCATCTCGTACACGGGCATCGTGGTGCCTCCGGGTGGGTCACGCCCTTTGTGGTGCAGTAGCCCAGTATGTCCGCGTGCCGGCGCCCGCGGCGATCGCAGCGCCGCGGGCGCCGGACGTACCGCAGACGGCGGGTCCGGGGCTCGGCCGGTCGTACGATCGGCCCTGGCGGGAGCCCGTGCGCGAGCCGGCGCCGCGGCGTCCCGGCGGCCACCGCCCGTCGCCGGCCTCCCTGTGGGCCCCGACGGGCCCGCCCGGGGCCCCGTCGTGCCCCGGGCGCCGATTGACAGGCCAGGACCGGCGTCCTTGAGTGAGGGACGCCGGGCAGGAGCCTGAGGGCAAGCGTCATGCCGGGCCGCAGCCGGCCGCCCGCACCGCAGCCACCGCTGCCCCGAGTGCCGCCCGGGCGGCTGTGCGGGGTACTGCTCGGCGCGAGCGACGCCCTCGCCCGGCTGAGCGAACTGCACTTCGCCGCGCGGGCCGTCACGTCCCGTGCGCCGGGCCACCCGGGCCGCCGGACCCGGCGGCCCGGGTGGCCCGGTCAACGGCCGCGGGCGACCGGTGAGTTCGTGGTGGGGTGGCCGCCGCAGCAGGATCCGCCGCCGGCGGAGCGGGCAGCCGCTGGTCTCCGCCGGCCGCACCTCGTGGGACTCGCTCATGCTCGTCTTCGTCCGCGCGAACGGCGCTGGGGAGGGCGGTGAACCGCCCCGCCTGCCAGGTTGTGCCCGATCCGTCCGGATCAACCCCGGTTGCGCGATGCTCCCGTGTGACCGGCGCACGACGGAACGTCACCGGTTTGGTCACCCTTCGTGACCGGAGGAGTTCCCACCGCATGAATCGGGTCCGAAATTAGGGTATTTCACCCTATGTATTGACTGCGGGGAGTAATGGAACCTAAGGTTCATGTCAGAGGGCGACTCCTATGAGCCGCATCCCGTCCGACACTTCACGTCTGTGATGGTGCGTCCGCACCCGAGGTCCAGGCGCACCCCCTGTCGCACCAGTGCCACCCCCATCGGCCGGTGCGATCCGCGCACGGTCGCGCACGCGACCGGCGCCCACGTTCCGCACCTCGAAGGGGAACGACAATGCGCGTCACGAGCATCACCATCCGCCGGGTCGCCGCAGCGGCACTCGCGGCACCCATCCTCGCCCTCGTCGGAGCCGGCGCGGCCGGGGCGGCTCCGCAACAGGCCGCCCCCGCCTCGCACCAGTCCGTCGTCACCCATGGGGACGGCTGTGGGGGCTACGGCGACTGGGGTTACGGATGGCGTTACAACGATCGCTTCCACGACGACTGTGGCTACGGCTACGGCTACGGCCATGGCTACGGAGGTTACGGCGGATACGGCTACGGCTATGACAACGGCGTCGTCGTGGTGGTCCTGTAACCGTCAGTGAACCCGCATCCGCCCGGCGCCCGTCAAGGCCACACCAGGCAGTACAGCTGGTGCCCGCTCTCGTGACAGCGCTGGGCGAAGTCCTGCCACTCGTGCAGCATCTTGTAGATCACGAAAGCGTCCCGCGGACCGCGGCGGTCGGGGACGGTGGACCAGATGAAGGCGGCGGCGCCGAGGGCCTCCTCGTCGGCCTTGCGCAACGGCTCGACGACGGAGTGGGGCAGCTTGACGACGGCGTAGTCGGGATGGAGCACGACGAGTTCCAGCGGCGGGACCTTCGCCGGGGGTATGCCCTCGATCCCGGTCAGCACCATGGCGGCCATCGTCTCCGGCTTGACCTTGGTGTACATGCCCTGGCCCAGCTCGTCACCGCCGAGTTCCTCGGGTCGCATCGAGATCGGGACCCGCGCGGCGGTGGCACCATCGGGTGCGCCGAAGTACTTGTAGGTCACCCCCACTCGGCCACCCCTGCTCCCGCTTTTCTCAACGGCCCTGTCGCGCTCTTTCGGCGGCCGGCGGCGCCGACCGGTGGGGCGGGCGTGCTCCGCGTCGGGGTCGTCCGCCCCGCCGCCCACGTCACCGCGTTCGCCACCGCGCTGCATTCCACTACCCGACCATCCGCAGACCCAACCGCGCAACCCGATCATCGTCTCAGATGCACGGTCGATACCTTGTCGCGCAACGCCCGGCATTTGAGAACATGTGCTTGTGAGCTATCCGTACGCCTACGAAGCGCCAGTTTCTCAGACCTTGTTCGATCGAGCGGCCGCCGTGACCCCTGGTGGGGTGAACAGCCCGGTGCGCGCCTTTCGTGCCGTGGGCGGTACGCCCCGGTTCATGGTGTCCGGAACGGGTCCCTACCTGAAGGACGCGGATGGTCGCGAATACGTCGACCTCGTCTGCTCCTGGGGGCCGATGATCCTCGGCCACACGCGTCCCGAGGTGATCGCCGCCGTGCAGGCGGCGGTTGCGCGGGGTACGTCCTTCGGCACGCCCGGTGAGGGCGAGGTGGAACTGGCCGAGGAGATCGTGGCGCGCGTCGCGCCGGTCGAGCTGGTGCGGCTGGTCTCCTCCGGCACCGAGGCCACGATGTCGGCGATCCGGCTGGCGCGCGGGTTCACGGGCCGGGCCAAGGTGATCAAGTTCGCGGGGTGTTACCACGGTCATGTGGACGCGCTGCTGGCCGCCGCGGGTTCCGGGGTTGCCACTTTCGGGCTGCCGGACACCCCTGGGGTGACGGGCGCGCAGGCCGGAGACACGATCGTGCTCCCGTACAACGATCTCGAGGCCGTACGGACCGCGTTCGCCGCCCACCGCGGCGAGATCGCCTGTGTGATCACCGAGGCGTCGCCCGGCAACATGGGCGTCGTGCCGCCGGCCGAGGGCTTCAACCAGGGCCTGGCGGACCTCTGCCGGGAGAACGGCGCGCTGTACATCTCCGACGAGGTGATGACCGGCTTCCGCGTCTCGAAGGCCGGCTGGTACGGCATCGACGGCGTCCGCCCCGACCTGATGACCTTCGGCAAGGTGATGGGCGGCGGCTTCCCCGCCGCGGCGTTCGGCGGCCGTGCCGACGTGATGGCGCACCTCGCGCCCGCCGGCCCGGTCTACCAGGCGGGCACGCTCTCCGGTAACCCCGTGGCCACCGCCGCGGGCCTCGCCCAGCTGCGGCTGCTGGACGACGCGGTGTACGAGACCGTCGACTCCGTCGCCGCGGAGGTGTCGGGCCTGGTCTCCGCCGCTCTCGCCAAGGAGGGCGTGGCGCACAGCCTGCAGACCGCGGGCAACATGTTCTCGGTGTTCTTCACCGAGGACCGGGTGACGAACTACGACGAGGCCAGGAAGCAGGAGGCGTTCCGCTTCACCGCCTTCTTCCACGCGATGCTCGCCCAGGGCGTGTACCTGCCGCCCTCCGCCTTTGAGTCGTGGTTCGTGTCGTCGGCGCACGACGCCGCCGCCGTCGAGCGTGTCGCCGCCGCCCTGCCGGCCGCCGCCCGCGCCGCCGCGGAGGCCACGGCATGAGCGAGATCACGGTCGTCCACCTGATGCGGCACGGCGAGGTGGAGAACCCCACCGGCGTGCTCTACGGGCGCCTGCCCGGCTACCACCTGTCCGACCTCGGCCGGAAGATGGCCGACCGGGTCGCCGAGCACCTCGCGGGCCGTGACATCACCCACGTCGTCGCCTCGCCGCTGGAGCGCGCCCAGGAGACGGCGGCGCCGATCGGCGCCGTCCTCGGCCTGGACGTCGCGAGCGACGAGCGGCTGATCGAGGCGGACAACGTCTTCCAGGGCAAGACCTTCGGGGTCGGCGACGGCGCGCTCAAGCGCCCCGCCAACTGGAAGCACCTGGTCAACCCGTTCCGGCCGAGCTGGGGCGAGCCGTACGCGGACCAGGTCGTCCGTATGACGGCCGCGCTGGAGGCGGCCCGCGACGCGGCCCGCGGCCGCGAGGCGGTGTGCGTCAGCCACCAACTGCCGATCTGGATCGTGCGCAGCGCCGTCGAGCAGCGACGCCTGTGGCACGACCCGCGCAAGCGGCAGTGCACCCTGGCGAGCCTGACCTCCTTCACGTTCGAGGACGACAGGATCGTCTCCGTCGGCTACACCGAGCCCGCCCGTGACCTCGTCCCGGCCCATCTGCTGGCCGGGGCCAAGCCGGTCAAGGGCGGCAGCAAGGGCTTCGGCGCGTAGGTCCTGTCGTCGGCGGAGCCCCCGCCGCGGAGCCGGCCGGGGGAGCCGCACGCTGACGACAGGACCCGGCGACCGTCCCTCACGAGGGCGCCGGCCACGGAGGCCGGTGCGCTCCGTCACGCCTTGTGACGGCTGCCGCCGCCCGGCCCGATCCGGTGCCCGTCCGGTGAAATCCAGCTCCCCGCGACGGAACCCGCCGCGCCCGCACGGCATCTAGGGCGGTGACGCGGTGAGGCCGGGGCGACGCACGGGGATTGGGGCGCGGAATGCGGGACATCAGCCGACGAGGGGTACTGGGCCTGGCGGCCGGAGCGGCCGCCGCCGGCCTGGTGGGCTGTGCCGGTGAGGATCCCGGTGGCCGGCACGTGAACGGGGGGTCCCCGGCTTCGCCGACACCGTCCACGGGCCGGCAGGGGAAGCCCACCCCCTCCCCCTCCCCGTCGGTGCGGGCGATCGGCGACGGCTCCACGGCCGACACCGGGCCGCAGCCCCACCAGCCCGCCGTGGAGCGCCTGGAACCCGGCCAGACGCCGCCGCAGTTCGTGATCTTCTCCTGGGACGGGGCGGGCGAGCTGGACAACGGCCTCTTCGCGCGGTTCCGGAAGGTCGCGGGTGAGCACGGGGCGAAGATGACGTTCTTCCTCTCCGGCATCTACCTGCTCCCCGAGTCGAAGAGAAGGCTCTACAAGCCGCCGCGCAATCCCGTCGGCGCCTCCGACATCGGCTACCTCACCGACGCCCACGTCCGCGCCACCCTGGAGCAGCTGCGGCTGGCCTGGCTGGAGGGCCATGAGATCGGCACGCACTTCAACGGCCACTTCTGCGCGGGATCCGGCTCGGTGGGCCGCTGGAGCCCGGCCGACTGGCGCAGCGAGATAGACCAGGCCGTCGGCTTCGTGGAGAACTGGCGCACCCACACAGGCTTCACCGACCTGCCCCCGCTGCCCTTCGACTACCGCAAGGAACTGGTCGGCGGCCGTACGCCCTGCCTGCTGGGCCAGCGCTCGCTGCTGCCCACCGCCGCCCGCCTGGGCTGGCGCTACGACGCCAGCTCACCCGGCGGTCTGCAGGTGTGGCCGGGCAGGAGCCACGGGCTGTGGAACCTGCCGCTGCAGGCGCTGCCGTTCCCCGGCCGCTCCTTCGAGGTGCTGTCGATGGACTACAACATGCTGGCCAACCAGTCGGTGAACTCCACGCGCGGCAACCCCGCCCATTACCCGGCCTGGCAGCGGCAGGCGCGCGACGCCTACCTGGGGGGCTTCCGCCGGGCGTACGAGACCAACCGCGCGCCGCTGTTCATCGGCAACCACTTCGAACAGTGGAACGGCGGGATCTACATGGACGCCGTCGAGGACGCGCTCCGGCGGATAGCCGACCACCGGGACGTGCGTCTGGTGTCGTTCCGCCAGTTCGTGGACTGGCTGGACGGGCAGGACCCCGCGGTGCTGGCGAAGCTGCGCACCCTCGGGCCGGGGCAGCGTCCCGCGGGCGGCTGGCGCCGCTTCCTCGCGCAGGAACGTTCCTCCAAGTCCACCTCATCCCCTTCCTCCCCTTCATTCCTTCCCTCCCCTTCCTGAGCGATCCGTCCGTTTCATTCGGAAAGCGGCGGGCAGGCGAGGCGGTGAACGGGAACGTCCCCGAGGACCGAGCCGAGGAGGGCGGAGGTCATGCGCGCGTCCCTGCACGGGAGGAAGATCGCCTTCCTGGTGGCGCCGGAGGGCGCCGAGCAGAGCGAACTCACCGGCCCCTGGGAGGCGGTGCGCGAGGCGGGCGGGACGCCCCGGCTGGTCTCCACCCGCCGCGGCCGCGTCCAGGCCTTCGAGCACCTCGACCGGGCGGGTACGTTCCCGGTGGACGACACGCTCGGCGAGGTGGTCGCCGCGGACTTCGACGCGCTGGTGCTCCCCGGCGGCGTCGTGAGCCCCGACCTGCTGCGGCTGGACCCGGACGCCGTGAGCTTCACCAGGGACTTCTTCACCGAGGGCCGGCCGGTCGCGGCGATCTGCCATGCGCCGTGGCTGCTCGTGGAGGCAGGCGTCGTGCACGGGCGTACCCTCACCTCCTGGCCCAGCGTGTGCACCGACGTCACCAACGCCGGCGGCACCTGGATCGACCAGGAGGTCGTGGTCGACTGCGACGGCCCCAACGTCCTGGTCACCAGCCGCAGGCCCGGTGACCTCAAGGCCTTCCAGGACGCACTGGTGGACGAGTTCGCGCACCAGACCGGGAGCCGCGATTAACCGTCGCTTACTTGGGGCATTTGCCGCTTTCGGCAAAGCTGTCGGGGGTGCGCGAGATCGCCCCGGGCCACATGCGAAACTTTTCACATGAGTCCTACGCGCGCCCTCCGACGCCGTCCGCTCCGCGGTGCCGCGGCACTCGCCGGGGCAGCCGCGTTCGCGCTGGCCGTCACGGCCTGCTCGACCTCCACAGCGTCCTCCAACGGCACCGGCTCCGGAACGAACTATGTCGGCGGCACCGGTGAGATCTCCACGGTCGAGCGGGGCCACCGGGTGGCCGCGCCGGAGCTGAGCGGGAAGTCCGTCGAGGGTGCTCCGCTCAGCCTCGCCGACCACAAGGGCAAGGTCGTCGTCCTCAACATCTGGGGCTCGTGGTGCCCGCCCTGCCGGGCCGAGGCGCCGCACCTGGCCAAGGTGGCGAAGGAGACCGAGTCCCAGGGCGTCCAGTTCCTCGGCATCAACACCCGGGATCTGCAGACCGCGCAGGCCAAGGCCTTCGAGAAGGAATTCGCCATTCCCTTCCCGAGCTTCTACGACCCGTCCGGCGACCTGGTGCTGCGCTTCCCCAAGGGCAGCGTCAACCCGCAGGCCATCCCCTCCACGCTGATCATCGACCGCCAGGGGAAGATCGCGGTGCGGGCGCTGAAGGAGCTCAGCGCGGACGAACTGCACGAGGTCCTCGACCCGGTGATCGCGGAGAAGTGACGTGAGCGCACTCGCCGCGACCGGCGACGTCAACCAGACCGTGTTCAGCGGCGCCCTGCTCGCCGCCGTGCCGATCGCGCTCCTCGGCGGTCTGGTCTCGTTCTTCTCGCCGTGCGTGCTGCCGCTCGTCCCCGGCTACCTGTCGTACGTGACCGGTGTCACCGGCACCGACCTGGCCGAGGCCCGGCGCGGCCGGATGCTCGCGGGCGCATCGCTGTTCGTCCTGGGCTTCACCGCCGTCTTCGTCTCCGGCGGCGCGCTGTTCGGCAACTTCGGCTGGACACTGCAGGAGCACAAGACGGTCATCACCAAGGTGCTCGGCGCGCTCACCATCGTCATGGGCCTGGCGTTCATGGGCCTGGTGGGCGGGATCACCCAGCGCGAGTTCCGCTTCCACCGCAGGCCCGCGATGGGGCTGGTGGGGGCGCCGCTGCTCGGGCTGCTCTTCGGCATCGGCTGGACCCCTTGCATCGGCCCGACCCTGGCCGCCGTCAACACGCTCGCCTTCAACGAGGCCAGCGCGGGCCGCGGCGCGCTGCTCACCGTCTTCTACTGTCTCGGCCTCGGCCTGCCGTTCATCGTGGCCGCCATCGCCTTCCGCCGCGCGCTCGGCGCCTTCGGCTGGGTCAAGCGCCACTATGTGTGGGTGATGCGGATCGGCGGTGGCATGCTCGTCGCCGTCGGCCTGCTGCTCGTCACCGGCGTTTGGGACCACATCGTCTACCAGATGCAGATCTGGTCGTCCGGCTTCACTCCAGGGATCTGATCCATGAGCTCCAAAGACACCGCGGGGGCACCCCCCGGCGCGGCGGCGGACGCCGGTGCGGCCGATCTCGGAGCGGCCGGCGCACAGCTGTCGACCGCGCCCGTCGAGGACCTCGGCCAGGCCGTGCCCGGCTCCTTCGGCGGCGTCCGCAAGCCGGGCCCGGCCGGCGCACTCGCCTGGACCGGCCGCGAGGTCGGGGGCTGGGCGCGCTGGACGTGGCGTCAGCTCACCTCGATGCGGGTGGCGCTGATCCTGCTCTTCCTGCTGTCGCTGGCCGCCGTCCCCGGTTCGCTGGTGCCGCAGACCGCCGTCGACGAGCTCAAGGCGCAGGACTTCAAGGCCGCCCACACCACGCTGACGCCGCTCTACGAGAAACTCGGGCTGTTCAACGTCTACAGCTCGGTGTGGTTCTCGGCGATCTACATCCTGCTGTTCGTCTCGCTCGCCGGCTGCATCGTGCCGCGCAGCTGGCAGTTCGTCGGCCAGCTCCGCGCCAAGCCCCCGGCCGCCCCGCGCAATCTCACCCGGCTCCCGGCCCACGCGACCTGGCGCACCGAGGCCGAGCCGGACGCGGTGCTCGCCGCCGCGCAGCGCGCGCTGCGCGGCCGCCGCTTCCGCACCCGGATCACCGGCACGGCGGTCGCCTCGGAGAAGGGCTTCCTGCGCGAGGCCGGCAACCTGGCCTTCCACATCGCCCTGTTCGGCCTGCTGATCTCCTTCGCGGTGGGCGGGCTGTTCAAGGCGGAGGGCGGCAAGCTGATCGTCGAGGGCGACGGCTTCAACAACACGCTCACCCAGTACGACGACTTCAAGCCGGGCACCTTCTACAACGCGGACGACCTGGACACCTTCGGCTTCAAGCTGGACGGCTTCACCGCCTCGTACGCGCGCAGCGGCCCGCAGAAGGGCACCCCGCGCACCTTCCGCGCCAACATCCACTACTGGACGAGCCCGGGCGGCAGGCAGACGAAGTCCACGATCGAGGTCAACAAGCCGCTGGAGGTGGACAGCTCCAAGGTCTACCTGATCGGCCACGGCTACGCGCCCGTCGTCACCGTCAAGGACGGCCAGGGCAACGTCGTCTTCCAGGGCCCGGTCCCGTTCCTGCCGCGGGACGGCAACCAGACCTCGGCCGGCGTGATCAAGGCGATGGACGTCCGCGACCACGCCGGCAAGAAGACGCAGTACGGCTTCCAGGGTCTGTTCACCCCGACCTTCGCGCTGGACGCGCAGCAGGGCCCGCACTCGACCTTCCCGGCGCTGGACTACCCGGTGCTGGTCCTGACCGCCTACCACGGCGACCTGGGCGTGGACGCGGGTCTGCCGCAGAACGTGTACCAGCTCGACACCAAGAAGATGAAGCAGTACAAGGGCGCCGACGGCGAGATCCTCAGCGACATGCTGCGGCCGGGCGACACCCTTGCGCTGCCCGGCGGCGACGGCTCGCTCACCTTCGACGGCATCAAGACCTGGGCCACCTTCCAGGTCTCCCACCAGGTCGGCAACGGCTGGGCGCTGGTCAGTGCCGTGGCCGCGATCGCCGGCCTGGCGGCCTCGCTGTTCATCCAGCGCCGCCGGATCTGGGTGCGCGCGGTACGCGGCGACGACGGAGCCACCGTCGTCGAGCTGGCCGGACTCGGCCGCAGCGAGTCGGCGCGGATCGCCGACGAGCTCGGCGCGCTCGCCGCCGACCTCACGGTCGAGGCCCCGCCGCTGCCCGAGGCGGACCCGCAAGCCGCCCCCCAAGCCTCAGAAGAACCCCTGCCCCATGACGAAGGAGCGCGCGCGTGACCATCGCTGCCGCGGTCAACGAGAACGTCGCCCACACCAGCAACTACCTGATCTACTCGGCGATGGCGGTCTACACGCTCGCCTTCCTCGCGTACATCGCGGAGTGGGTCTTCGGCAGCCGCAGCAAGGTCGCCAGGACCTCCGCCGCGCTCGCCCCCGGCGCCGCCGCCGCGCCCCCGGTCACCGTGACCGTGAAGCAGGGCGGCGGCACCGCCACCCTGGCCCGCCCCAAGGTCGTCACCCGGGCCTCCGCCAGTGACCGCGGCATCGCCGACGGCCCCGGCGCGGCGGGCGACACCGAGCAGGGCGACCTGTACGGCCGTATCGCGGTGTCCCTGACCGTGCTGGCGTGGGCGCTGCACGTGGCTGCCGTGGCGGCGCGTGCCTTCTCGGTGCAGCGCGCCCCCTGGGGCAACATGTACGAGTTCTCCACCACCTTCGGCGCCACGGCGGTCACCGCCTACCTGGTGCTGCTCCTGCTGGGCAAGAAGGTCCGCTGGATCGGGCTCTTCCTGACCACCACGGTGCTGCTCGACCTCGGCCTGGCGGTCTCGGTCCTCTACACCGACAGCGACCAGCTGGTCCCGGCCCTGCACTCGTACTGGCTGTGGATCCACGTCTCGTGCGCCATCATCTCCGGCGCGGTGCTCTACCTCGGCGCGGTGGCGAACGTGCTCTACCTCTTCCGCGACCGCTACGAGACCGGCCTCGCGGCCCCGGGCGGCAACGAGGGCACCTGGGCGAACATCATGTACCGCCTGCCGTCCGCGGCGAGCCTGGACAAGTTCGCGTACCGCGTGAACGCCATGGTCTTCCCGCTGTGGACGTTCACGATCATCGCCGGCGCGATCTGGGCCGAGGCCGCCTGGGGCCGCTACTGGGGCTGGGACCCCAAGGAGACCTGGTCCTTCATCACCTGGGTGGTCTACGCGGCCTACCTGCACGCCCGCGCCACCGCCGGCTGGAAGGGCCGCAAGGCCGCCTACCTGGCGCTGCTCGCCTTCGCCTGCTTCCTGTTCAACTACTACGGCGTGAACATCTTCATCACCGGCAAGCACTCCTACGCGGGTCTCTGACCCCGGGTCCGGGGGGCCGGCAGCCGGAAGAAGCCGCGCGCGGCCTCCCGGATCGCCGCGCGCAGTCCCGGGTCGGCACCGTGCCCGGTGACCTTCAGGCCGGCCGAGCACAGCGCCTCGTCGACGGCGGCGGCGACGCGGGCGCGGCCGACGGCGTCCGCGGTGAGCCGGGGCCCGGCGCCGATGGCGGGGATCACGCGCCGATGTCCTCGTTCCACAGGTCGGGACGGGCCGCGACGAAGTCCGTCATCAGGGCGACGCACTCCGGGTCGTCCAGCAGGACGATCTCCACGCCGTGCTCGGCCAGCCAGTCGTGGCCGCCGTGGAAGGTACGGGCCTCACCGATGACGACCCGGGAGATCCCGAACTGCCGGACCAGGCCGCTGCAGTACCAGCACGGCGACAGCGTGGTCACCATCGTCGTGCCGCGGTAGGTGCGCTGCCGCCCGGCCGCGCGGAAGGCCGCCGTCTCGCCGTGCATGGACGGATCGCCGTCCTGCACACGCCGGTTGCGGCCGCGGCCCAGCACCGTGTGCCCGTCCGGGCCGTACAGGGCCGCCCCGATGGGGATCCCGCCCTCCGCGAGGCCCGCCCGGGCCTCCGCGACGGCCGTCGCCAGCATCGCCCGCGCGTCGTCCATGACGCCCAGTGTCCCGCAGGATCAGCCGCGCGGCTGGTTGTCCTGGCTGTCGCCGGAGCCGTTCTCGCGCTGCCGCAGCTCCTCCTCGCGGCGCCGCAGATCGGCCTCCCAGCTCTTCAGCAGCTGCTCGTCCTTCTTGTTCTCCTCGCGGAGCGAGTGCAGGAACTCCGGGTTGTCGTCCGGGGCGACCCACTGCGTGCGGTGGTTGCGGTGCCACTCCGAGGGCGTGCTCCCGCCCGCCGGGGCCGTGCGGTGCTTGCCGGCCACCAGCCAGGCGATCGGGCCGATCAGCACCTCGCCGAAGAGCAGGATGACGATCACCCACACGACCTTGGGGAGGCCGCGGACCTGCTCCTCGGGCGTGTTGAGGCAGTCGATGAAGGCGTAGATCCACAACGCCAGCACCAGCAGGAACGGGATGTACCGGATCATCGCGGGCATGCCCCCCAGACAGCGACGGCGGGGCGTGGCAGGGCCCCGGTGACGGATCCAGGGTAGTGCGTGCCGGATACTGGACCGCATGGCTTACGACGATCTTCGCTCGCTGCTGAGGGCCCTGGAGAAGGAGGGGGACCTGAGGCGTGTCAAGGCAGAGGTCGACCCGTACCTGGAGGTCGGTGAGATCGTCGACCGCGTCAACAAGGCGGGCGGCCCGGCGCTGCTGTTCGAGAACGTCAAGGGCTCCTCGATGCCCCTGGCGATGAACGTGTACGGCACCGACCGCCGGCTGCTGAAGGCCCTCGGCCTGAAGTCCTACGCCGACATCGGCGACCGGATCGGCGGGCTGCTCAAGCCGGAACTGCCGCACGGCTTCGTCGGCGTGCGCGAGGCCTTCGGCAAACTCGCCGGGATGACCCACGTGCCGCCGAAGAAGGTGAAGGACGCGCCCGTCCAGGAGGTCGTCCTCACCGGGGACGACGTCGACCTCGACGCGCTGCCCGCCCTGTTCACCTGGCCAGGGGACGGCGGCTCCTTCTTCAACCTCGGCCTGACGCACACCAAGGACCCCGAGACCGGCGTCCGCAATCTGGGCCTGTACCGGCTGCAGCGGCACGACCGCCGCACCATCGGGATGCACTGGCAGATCCACAAGGACAGCCGCAACCACTACCAGGTGGCCCAGCGGCGCGGCGAACGGCTGCCGGTGGCCATCGCGTTCGGGTGCCCGCCGGCCGTGACGTACGCCTCGACCGCGCCGCTGCCGGGCGACATCGACGAGTACCTCCTCGCCGGTTTCGTGGGCGGCAGGCGCATCGAGATGGTCGACTGCAAGACGGTGCCGCTGCAGGTGCCCGCACAGGCCGAGGTGGTCCTGGAAGGCTGGCTGGAGCCCGGGAAGATGCTGCCCGAGGGGCCGTTCGGCGACCACACGGGCTTCTACACCCCGCAGGAGCCCTTCCCGGCGCTGACCATCGACTGCGTGACGATGCGCCGCCGCCCGCTGCTCCAGTCCATCGTGGTGGGCCGGCCGCCCACCGAGGACGGTCCGCTGGGCCGGGCCACCGAGCGGTTCTTCCTCCCGCTGCTGAAGGTCGTCGTGCCGGACATCGTGGACTACCACCTGCCGGAGGCCGGCGGCTTCCACAACTGCGCGATCGTCTCGATCGACAAGAAGTACCCCAAGCACGCCCAGAAGGTCATGCACGCCATCTGGGGCGCGCACATGATGTCGCTGACCAAGCTGATCGTCGTGGTCGACGCCGACTGCGACGTGCACGACCTGCACGAGGTGGCCTGGCGGGCGCTGGGCAACACCGACTACGCCCGGGACCTGTCGGTGGTCGAAGGTCCCGTGGACCACCTCGACCACTCCTCCTACCAGCAGTTCTGGGGTGGCAAGGCGGGTATCGACGCGACCCGGAAGCTGCCCGAGGAGGGCTACACCCGAGACGGCGGCTGGCCCGAGATGGTGCTCTCCGACCCGGAGACCGCCGCGAAGGTCGACCGCCGCTGGAAGGAGTACGGCCTGTGAGCGCCGAATCCGCGACTCCGGATCTCTTCGGACCCTCTCCGCGCCCGGACGGCAAGGTACGGGCGTTCCTGCGGCTGGTGATGATCGAGCACTCGGTCTTCGCGCTGCCCTTCGCCTACATCGCCGCGCTCAGCGCGATGTTCGCGCAGGACCGGACCGTCCACTGGTGGCAGCTCTTCCTGATCACCGTCGCCATGGTCGGCCTGCGCACCTTCGCGATGGCCTGCAACCGGATCATCGACCGCGAGATCGACGCCCGCAATCCCCGCACCGCGGGACGCGAACTGGTCACCGGCGCCGTGTCCGTGCGTTCGGCGTGGACCGGCGCGCTGATCGCCGTCGTGTTCTTCCTGGGCGCCGCCGCGCTGCTCAACCCGCTGTGCCTGGCGCTGGCCCCGATCGCGGTCGTCCCGATGGTGGTCTACCCGTACGGCAAGCGGTTCACCGACTACCCGCACGCCATCCTCGGCCTCGCCCAGGCCATGGGCCCGGTCGGCGCCTGGCTCGCGGTCACCGGCTCCTGGTCGTGGGACGCCGTGATCCTCGGCCTCGCGGTGGGCGTGTGGATCGGCGGCTTCGACCTGATCTTCGCGTGCCAGGACGTCGCCGCCGACCGCGCCCACGGGGTGCGCTCGGTGCCGGCCCGGTTCGGCATCGACGGCGCGCTGTACGGGGCGCGGGTGAGCCACGTGGTGACGACCGTGCTGCTGGTCTGGTACGGACTGGCGGTGGGTGCAGGGGCCTTCTGGTGGGCCGGCATGCTGATCGTGGGCGGCGCCTTCGTCTACGAGCACACCATCGTGAAGCCCGGCGACCTCAGCAGGCTCAACCGGGCGTTCTTCACGGTCAACGGCTTCATCGGCATGGCGCTGTTCCTCTGCGCCCTGCTGGACCTCGCGGTGCGCGGCCTGGGCGTCTGACGCCCGGGCCGCGACCGGTCAGCCGCGCACGAACGGCAGGGCGAAGAACCTGGGGTAGCTCCACCACTGACCGCTGTTGGCCTTGGTGCTGCCGATGATGCAGAAGACCAGCCCGGTCAGCAGGTACAGCGCGGCCGCGGCCGTCAGGGAGAAGGCCGTGATGGGCAGCCAGACCGGCCCGCCGTCCTCGTAGGCAGCCAGGCAGGCGAAGCCGCCCCCGTAGCCGATGATGCCGAGCAGGCCCACGATGGCCGTGGTGATGCCGTAGTTGATCGCCTGGGCGGCGTGGTGCCGGATGAACGGGTCGTGTTTGTTGGGCTGGTTGGAGCGGACGATCAGCGGGGCCACCCAGGCCAGCGCCCAGCCGACGCAGCACACGCTGCTGCCCGCCACCAGGGTGAGCAGCGCGCCCAGATGGGCCCACATGGCCGGAGTGGTGGGCGGCCGCAGCGGCGGGGGCGGGTACGGCAGCGGCCCGTGGGCGTAGCCGTAGCCGTACGGGGGCAGCGGTGGCGGCGACGCCATGGCGTGGGGGCCCTGGGCCGGTCCCTGGGGCGGCACGGGTGGTGCCGTGTCCCGCGGCGGTACCTCGTCGTGCTTGCTGAAATCGGTCATGGACAACCGCCCCCCGTCGCTTCGTTCCCGGGATCCTACGGCCTCAACTGATCAACCCGTCGGCGGGGGCGGTCCCGGAAGAGGAACGCGCCCACGACGCCGCCGACGAGGCCGAAGAGGTGACCCTGCCAGGAGACGCCCTGCGCGGTGGGCAGGACACCCCACAGGATCGAGCCGTACGCCACCGCGACGACCAGGCCGACCGCGATGTCGATCAGGCGCCGGTCGACGAAGCCGCGCACCAGCAGGTAGCCGAACAGCCCGAAGACCACGCCGGAGGCGCCCGCGGTGTTGGTGTGCGGCGGGGCCACCAGCCAGACCCCGCCACCGCTCGTCATCACGATGACGAAGACCACGCTCAGCAGGCGGCCGGTGCCGCGCAGCGCCGCGAGGAAGCCCAGCACCAGCAGCGGCAGGCTGTTGGTGGCGACGTGGTCGAAGCCGAAGTGGATGAACGCGGCCGGGATGATGTCCCGCAGCTCGCCGATCCGGCGCGGCACGATGCCGAAGGTGTCGAGCGCGTGATGGGTCATCAGGTCGACGCACTCGATCAGCCAGAGCAGCCCCACCCAGATGAACATGATCGCGGCGGCCGTCTTGGCCCGCTCGCCCGCACCCGGCGCGGCGTCACCGTGAACGCCTCGCCGGGGGCCACCGGCGTCACGGCCGGCGATGGGTCTGTACGCCACAGGTTCCCCCTCGTGGTGGTCCACCGCCCGCCTGGCCGGCCAGGCTTCCCTCACGGTAGACAACGGCCACGGCATCCGTGGCGGTTCCCGGGCCTACTCGTCCATTCCGCCCATCATGAACTGCGTCATGGCGCCCATGACGTCCTGAGGGTCGAGCGGGGTGGCGCCTGCCGGGGCGGCGACGGGTGCCGCGTCGGGGGCGAGGCCGACGGACAGCGGCAGCGCGCCAAGGATCCGCGAGGTGGCCGGAAGGTTGTGCGAGCGGCCGGATAGGCTCGCGTCATGGACGACAGCGAGCGCGGGGCACCCTGGGTGGTCGGGGTCTCCGGCGCCTCCGGGACGCCGTACGCCGCGGCGGTGCTGCGGGCGCTGCTGCACGCCGGTGAGGCGGTGGACCTGGTGGTCAGCCGGGCCGCCCGGCTCACCGTCCTGGACGAGACCGGGGCGCCCTTCCGGGACGCCCACTGGCGCGATGACCTGGCCCGCTGGCTGGCCCGCGGCGCGGACGGCACCCCGGACCGGTTCGAGACCGATCTGAGCCGGGTGCGTTACTGGTCCGCCGGGGACCTCGCGGCCGGGCCGAGCTCGGGTTCGTACCAGGTCAAGGGGATGCTGATCGTGCCGGCGAGCACGGCCTGCGTCGCGGGCGTCGCCCTCGGGCTCTCCAAGGACCTGCTGCAGCGGGTGGCGAGCGTCACCCTCAAGGAGCGCCGGCCGCTGGTGGTCGCCGTACGGGAGACGCCGCTGGGCGGCCAGACGCTCCGGCACCTGGTCGCGCTGGACGAGGCGGGCGCCGTGGTACTCCCGGCCTCGCCCGCCTTCTACGCGGGGGCCAGGGACATACAGGACCTGGTGGACTTCGTCGCCGGCCGGGTGCTGGACGCCGTGGGGGTCCCGCACAAGCTGTACCGGCGCTGGGACGGCGAGCTGGGCGCCGCCGGGGCCGGGGTGGACGGGGCTGCCGCGGATTGATGCGCAGGGCACATCCCCGTACATGCCTTAGATTCTTGTCCTGGCAGCGCAGTCGCGGCACGAATGAAGGGGTCCAGTCTGATGGACGCGGTGGACAGGCAGCTCATCCAGGCCCTCCGTGAGAACGGCCGGGCCTCGTACGCCGAGCTGGGCCGGCTGGTGGGCCTGTCCGGACCGAGCGTCACCGACCGGATCAACCGGCTGGAGCAGGCCGGCGTGATCACCGGCTACCGCGCCACGATCCGCCCCGCCGCACTCGGCCTCGGGGTGACCGCGCTGGTGGGCCTGCAGCTCAGCGACGCCGCCGACCACGAGGACGTGGCGACCCGGCTGCGCGACCTGGACGAGATCGAGGACTGCTGGTTCATCGCCGGCGACGACTCGTACATGCTCAAGGTGCGCGTCCCCGACGTGGACGGCCTGGAGCACACCATCCGCCGGCTGTCCGGCACCAAGGGCGTCTCCCGCACCCGCACCACGATCGTGCTCTCCACGAAGTGGGAGAACCGGGTCGGCGAACTCCCCGAGACAAGCTAGGCGTAAGGTCGAACGGTCGATTCGGATGGTGAAGGCGAGGCGGACGATGGACGCGGGGCTCAAGCGCGAGCTGGAGGAGAAGGTCTACGCGGGTGAGCGGCTGACCCGCGAGGACGGCATCGCCCTCTACGAGTCCGACGACCTGGCTTGGCTGGGCGGGCTCGCCCACCACGTGCGGACGAGGAAGAACGGTGACGTCGTCCATTTCAACGTCAACCGTCACCTCAACATGACCAACGTCTGCACCGCCTCCTGCGCGTACTGCTCCTTCCAGCGCAAGCCGGGGGAGAAGGACGCCTACACGATGCGCATCGAGGAGGCCGTCCGGCTGGCGAAGCAGATGGAGGGCGAGAACCTCACCGAGCTCCACATCGTCAACGGCCTCCACCCGACGCTGCCGTGGCGCTACTACCCGCGCTCGCTGAGGGCGCTCAAGGAGGCGCTGCCGAACGTCTCCCTGAAGGCCTTCACCGCCACCGAGATCCACCACTTCGAGACCATCTCCGGGATGAGCGCGAGCGAGATCCTGGACGAGCTGATCGAGGCCGGCCTGGAGTCGCTGACCGGCGGCGGCGCGGAGATCTTCGACTGGGAGGTGCGGCAGCACATCGTCGACCACCGCACCCACTGGGAGGACTGGTCGCGCATCCACCGCCTGGCGCACGAGAAGGGCCTCAAGACCCCGTGCACCATGCTGTACGGGCACATCGAGGAGCCCCGGCACCGGGTGGACCACGTGCTGCGGCTGCGCGAGCTGCAGGACGAGACCGGTGGTTTCCAGGTCTTCATCCCGCTGCGCTACCAGCACGACTTCGTCGACCTGAAGGACGGCAAGGTCCGCAACACCCTCCAGGCGCGGACCACGATGGCCAGCGGCGCCGAGGCGCTGAAGACCTTCGCGGTCTCCCGGTTGCTGTTCGACAACGTGCCGCACGTGAAGGTGTTCTGGGTCATGCACGGCGTGCAGACCGCCCAGCTGGCGCTGCAGCACGGTGCGGACGACATGGACGGCTCGGTCGTCGAGTACAAGATCACGCACGACGCCGACAACTACGGGACGCCCAACAAGCTCACCCGCGACGACCTGCTGGAGCTCATCCAGGACGCGGGCTTCCGTCCGGTCGAGCGCAACACCCGGTACGAGATCATCCGCGAGTACCCCGGTCCCGATGCCGCCCGCCGTGAGTCGCCGCAGCCGATGCGCGTGTGAGACCGGGGACGAGGTTCCGACTTAACCCCGATGTCGGCCGGCGGCCGGACGCCCGTCGAGTGCTGTCAGCCTCGATGCCTAGGGTGTGCGCCATGGCACTGCGCTTCACCCTCGACCCCGAGCTCACCCCCGGACTGCGGGACCGGCTCGTCCGCATGTGGACCGACGTCACCAACGCGGGCGGCGCCGTCGGCTTCGTCGCGCCCGTGGGCCGGGCCGACGTCGCCCTCGAAGCCGAACGGCACTACGCGGCGCTGTCCGAGGGCAGGGCGCACATGGTCGCGGGTTTCCGCGGCGACCGGCTGGTCGCCTCGGCTTTCCTCACCTTCAACACCCACCGCCTGATGAGGCACTGGGCGTGGCTGTACACCGTCATGGTCGACCCGTCCCTGCAGGGCTGCGGGAACGGCTCGGAGCTGCTGCGGGCGGCGGAGCGGGCCGGCCGCGACCTCGGTCTGGAGGGACTGAAGCTCACCTGCCGCGGCGGCATGGGGCTGGAGCGCTTCTACGCCTCGGCCGGCTACAAGGAGGTCGGGCGTGTTCCCGCGGCGATACGCGTCGCCGCAGGTGACGACCGTGACGACATCACGATGTGGCTCCCGCTGACCTGACGGTCCCGGGCCCGTGCTTCACTGATACGGGTATGTCAGGTCCGTCCCGCGGACCGGAACGAGGGAAACGAAGGAAGTGGCAACGACCGTGAGCTGGAAACCGAGCCCCATGCTGCGCTACTCCCTGATGCGTCTTGGCCTGTTCGCGGCCTGCTTCCTGGTGATCTGGGGCCTGGTCTACGTCCGCGTGCTGCCGGCCGGCCTCGGCGACTCCAACCTGCTGTGGGTGATGCTGCTCGCGCTGGTGATCAGCGCGCCGCTCAGCTTCGTCGTGCTGCGCGGGGTGCGCGAGGAGGCCTCCGTCCAGGTCTCCACCCGCGTGGAGCGCGCGAAGGCGAACCTCGCCGCCAGCGCCGCCCAGGAGGACGAGGCGGACGACGCCTCGCGCGCGGCGGCTCGGAGCAACTGACACCCGGGGGCCGGGGCGGCCCGCGAGCGCGTGCCGAGGCAGGTCCGCGAACGCCGGAGGCCCGGCGCGGCGGGGCCATTGCCCGCCTCCTGAATGCGTTACCGTAAGTAACATCCGCCTACGGAGCCCACGCGTCGAGGGCGGGCCGTACGTCTGCGCCCCGCTCGCCCCCCGACCCGAGGGCCTGGAGCACGGGAAGCGGACCGGCCACAAGGCGGAGGCCCTGGGCGAGCCGGTCTCCGGCGCGGAACTGCCTGCCGGGCAGCAGCCGGCCGTGGACGACGCGAATTCCACCGTTTCCCGTGCCGAGTCCATACGCCGCTTCACTGTGCGCCCGTTCGCATTCACGGAGCGGTCGGCGGCCATCTCACCCGTCCATGAAACTGCGCCGCGCGGTCGTCGCCGCCGACTTCGCACGGGAGACCGAAGCCGCTTTACGCGGTTTCCCGACCGCGGCGCCCGAAAGGCAGGAGCCCCGCACGACCGTGCGGGGCTCCTTGGTACTGCTCGTCGGTTACTGCGCGTCAGTCCGCGATCAGGCGGGGGTGACGTTCTCCGCCTGAGGGCCCTTCGGACCCTGCGTGACGTCGAAGGTCACCGCCTGGTTCTCCTCCAGCGAACGGAAGCCGGAGGCGTTGATCGCGGAGTAGTGGACGAAGACATCGGGGCCGCCGCCGTCCTGGGCGATGAAGCCGAAGCCCTTCTCGGCGTTGAACCACTTGACGGTTCCGGTAGCCATAAGCCCTCCTTGGGCCAAAGGGTTGCCCTGCTCCAGAACCTGCCCTGCTCACTGCAAGAAGTCTGAAAACTACAAAAGCCCGCGGTCACATGCTCCGCAGGCTCTGTACTGCAAGGGAAACCAAACTGCAACTTGCGACGACAGTAGCACGGAGCATCTGCGGCGGGGAAGAGCGACAAGATCGGATTTCCCCCGTGCCGCGCGAGGCGCGAACGCGGAGTGAACGCGGTGCCGACTCCCGATGGCCCGGCGTGGGTGACCGGGCCCCGCCGGAAGATCCCGGGGGCGGGGGTCTAGCCTCCTGATGTGGACAAATCTGCGCCTCTTCCATCCGCCGGTGGTGCGCGCCGGGCCCGGCCTCGCGTCGGGCACATCCAGTTCCTGAATTGTGTACCCCTTTACTGGGGATTGGCCCGAACGGGTGCCCTGCTCGACCTGGAGCTGACCAAGGACACGCCGGAGAAGCTGAGCGCCCAGCTCGTCGCCGGGGACCTGGACGTCGGTCCGATCACCCTCATGGAGTACCTCCGGCACGCCGAGGACCTGGTAGCGCTCCCGGACATCGCCGTCGGCTGCGACGGCCCGGTGATGTCCTGCGTGATCGTCAGCCAGGTCCCGCTGGGCTCGCTGGACGGCGCCCGGGTCGCCCTCGGCTCCACCAGCCGCACCTCGGTCCGCCTGGCCCAGTTGCTGCTCGCCGAGCAGTACCGGGTCGAGCCCGACTACTACACGTGCCCCCCCGATCTCTCGCTGATGATGCAGGAGGCCCAGGCCGCCGTCCTGATCGGGGACGCGGCGCTGCGTGCCTCGCTGCACGACGCGCCGCGGCTCGGCCTGGAGGTGCACGACCTCGGGCTGATGTGGAAGGAGTGGACCGGGCTGCCCTTCGTCTTCGCCGTCTGGGCCGCCCGCCGCGACTACCTGGCGGCCCGTCCCGACGCGGTGCACGAAGTGCACCAGGCCTTTCTCGCCTCCCGCGACCTGAGCATGGAGGAGGTGGAGAAGGTCGCCGAGCAGGCCGCCCGCTGGGAGGCCTTCGACGCCCGCACACTCCAGCGCTACTTCACCACCCTGGACTTCTCGCTCGGCCCCGAGCAGCTCACCGGCATCGCCGAGTTCGCCCGCCGGGTGGGCTTCCCGGCGCAGGCGCGCGTCGAACTGCTGGGCGCCGGGGGCTGACCCGTACGGGCCGGTGGCGCCCCGCCGCCGGCCCGGGCAGGGCCCGCGGGCCCACTGCGATCGTCGGCGGCCCCGGCCGTGGCGACGGCCTCCGGACCCGCTCAGGCGGCAGCCGCGACGGCTGGGGTGACCACGGCGGCCACGGGTACAACTCCACTGACCTTCCGCACCGGTGAGAGGCGCGCAGATGCAGCCCCTGCAAGCGAACGACCCCCCGGCGATAGGCCCGTACCGCATCCTCGGCCGGCTGGGGGCCGGCGGGATGGGCCGGGTCTACCTGGGGCGCAGCCCCGGCGGCCGGACGGTGGCCGTGAAGGTGGTGCGTTCGGAGCTCGCGGACGACCTGGAGTTCCGCACCCGGTTCCAGCGCGAGGTCGACGCGGCGCGCCGGGTCGGCGGCGCGTGGAGCGCGCCGGTGCTGGACGCCGACACCGACTCGCCGGTGCCGTGGGTGGCCACCCGCTACGTCGCCGGTCCCGCCCTGTCCGAGGCCGTCGCCACCTTCGGGCCCCTGACGCCGCAGGGCGTACGGGCGCTGGGCGCGGGGCTCGCCGAGGCGCTGGAGGCCGTGCACGGGCGGGGGCTGGTGCACCGCGACATCAAACCGTCCAACGTGCTGCTCTCGCTCGACGGCCCGGTGCTGATCGACTTCGGCATCGCCCGTGCCATGGACGCCACGGCCGCCCTGACCAGCAAGGGCGTGGTCGTCGGCTCGCCCGGCTACATGGCGCCCGAGCAGGTCACCGGCGGACCCACCGGCCCCGCCGCCGACATCTTCGCCCTCGGCGCGGTGCTGGCCTTCGCCGCGACCGGCCGCGGTCCCTTCACCGGGGACAGCGCGGCGGTCCTGCTCTACAAGGTCGCCCACGAGGAGCCCGAACTCGACGGAGTCCCCGACGAGCTGCGCCGGATCGCGGAGTCCTGCCTGGCCAAGGACCCCGCGGTGCGTCCGACGCCCCGCGGGCTCGCCGAACTGCTGGCCCCCGGCGGCGACGCCGCGTCGCTGGTGCGGTCCGGCTGGCTGCCGGCCCCGCTGACGGAGCGCCTGGGGCGGCAGGCCGTCGAGTTGCTCGACCTCGAACCCGCTCCGCCACCGGGCCCGAACGGCCCGGTCACCGGTACCGCGGACGGGACCGCCGGCGGGCCGGGCGGCAGCCGCGGCTCGTACGGTTCGCACCCCTCGTACGGGTCGTTCGGCCCGCCGCCCTCGCTGACCGAACCTCACGACGCGCCGCCGCCGGCCGCCACGCCCCCGCCCACCCCCGCCCCGGGCCAGCGGCGCGGCCGCGCCGCCGCTCTGGCCGCCACGGGGATCGTGCTGGTCGCGGCCGCCGTGGCACTGGCGCTCGTGCTGCCGGGCCTCGTCGACGGCTCGGAGCAGGCCAAGGGCGGTGAGCGCGGCCCCTCGCACAACGCGGACTCCGGGCCCTCGACGGCGTCCTCGGCCACATCCTCCTCCCCGGCGTCCTCCTCCCCGCCGCCGGCCTCGGGGCCGCGGCTGGACGCCCTCCCGAAGGCCTTCGTCGGTACGTGGAAGGGCGACACCGTCACCGCCCACGGCGTGCCGGGGACGATGGAGATCACGCTGCGCGAGGGCAAGGTCGGCGCGGTCGTCGGCCGCGACAAGAGCGTGCTGGACCTGCTCGGCACGTCCTACGACTGCAGCGGCGACTGGAAGCTCGCCGAGGCCACGGAGAAGAGCGTCGTGCTGGACACCAGTGGCGGCACCAACCCGCATCCCGGGGTCTGCTCGGACGGCTCGGCCGACGAGCGTTTCGCCCTCAACGCGGACGGCTCGCTGCACTACCGCTCGGGCGACTCCCTGGCCGGTCAGCCGGAAGGGGACCTCAGGAAGCAGGGCGGCTGACCCCCTGGCGTAGGCTGAGCGGGTCCGTCAACGACCCTCGGAAGGGACGCCCCGGTGAGCGAGAACGCCGACCTGCAGTCCGTCCTCGACCGTGCCGCCGACGGCGGCCGCATCACGCCCGAGGAGGCGCTCGACCTCTACCGCTCCGCGCCCCTGCACGCCCTCGGTGCCGCAGCCGACGCCGTGCGCCGCCGCCGCTACGCGGGTACCGAGCACATCGCGACGTACATCATCGAGCGCAACATCAACTACACCAACGTCTGCGTGACGGCGTGCAAGTTCTGCGCCTTCTACGCCGCGCCCAAGGACACGGCCAAGGGCTGGACCCGCGACCTCGACGACATCCTGCGCCGCTGCGCGGAGACGGTCGAACTCGGCGGCACCCAGATCATGTTCCAGGGCGGCCACCACCCGGACTACGGCGTCGAGTACTACGAGAAGCACTTCAGCGCCATCAAGCAGGCCTTCCCGCAGCTGGTCATCCACTCCCTCGGTGCCTCCGAGGTCGAGCACATGGCCCGCATCTCCAAGGTGCCGGTGGAGGAGGCCATCGCCCGTATCCACGCCGCGGGCCTGGACTCCTTCGCGGGCGCAGGCGCCGAACTGCTGCCGCAGCGGCCGCGCAAGGCGATCGCCCCGCTGAAGGAGAGCGGCGAGCGCTGGCTGGAGATCATGGAGACCGCGCACAAGCTCGGCGTGGAGTCGACGTCCACGATGCTCATGGGCACCGGCGAGACCAACGCCGAGCGCATCGAGCACCTGCGCATGATCCGTGACGTGCAGGACCGTACGGGCGGCTTCCGCGCCTTCATCCCGTACACCTACCAGCCCGAGAACAACCACCTGAAGGGCCGGACCCAGGCCACGCTCTTCGAGTACCTGCGGATGATCGCCATCGCACGGATCTTCCTGGACAACGTGGCCCACATCCAGGGCTCCTGGCTCACCACCGGCAAGGAGGTCGGCCAGCTGTCGCTGCACTACGGCGCCGACGACCTCGGCTCGGTGATGCTGGAGGAGAACGTGGTCTCCTCGGCCGGTGCCAAGCACCGCTCCAACCGCATGGAGCTGATCCACCTGATCCGCGCCGCGGGCCGGGTCCCGGCCCAGCGCGCCACCACCTACGAACACCTCGTCGTCCACGACGACCCGGCGAACGACCCGGTCGACGACCACGTCGTCTCCCACCTGTCGTCGACGGCGATCGAGGGCGGCACGGCGCACCCGGAACTGAAGCTGCTCAGCACTTCCTGACCAGCGCCGATGCTGACGATCCATGCCGGGACCGACGGCCCGGCCGTGGTGGTGGACGGCGGCCTCGTCGCCGCCGTGGGCCCGCTCGACGCGGTACGGGCGGACCACCCGGGCGCCCGCGTCCGGACCTGGCCCGGCGCGCTGCGTCCGGGCCTGACCCACGAGGGCGAGCTCCCGCCGGCCCCCACCCCGCGCGAACGCGTGCACGCCCTGTTGCTGCGCGGGGTCACGGCCGTCGCCACCGCCCCGGCCGACCCCGCTCTGCGTTCCGCCCTGGACCGCAGCGGCCTGCTGCCGGCGCGTCAGGCCCCGCCTCTGGAGCCGGGCGCCCGGGCGGACTTCGCCGTCTTCGACGAGCACGGCGCCTGCCTCGCCACCGTCGTCGCCGGCCGGCTCCTGCACCGCAGGGCCTGAGCGGCCACCCGTGCGCCTCGTCGGCCGGGTGGCCGCTCACCGCAGCCGGGGCCCCTGCGCGGAGCGCGGGGCCGCCGGGTGAACAATGGGGGCGTGACCCGAGCCTCCCTGGACAAGCAGCCGCACGAAGTCGCCGCCATGTTCGACGACGTCGCGGCCAACTACGACCTGACCAACGACGTGCTGTCGCTCGGCCAGGACCGCCGCTGGCGCAAGGTCGTCGCGCAGTCCCTCGCCGTCCGTCCCGGGGAGCGCGTGCTGGACCTGGGCGCCGGCACGGGCACCTCCTCCCTGCCCTTCGCCGAGGCGGGCGCCCGCGTGGTGCCCTGCGACTTCTCCCTCGGCATGCTCCGCGAGGGCAAGCGCCGCCACCCCTTCCTCCCGCTCACCGCGGGCGACGCGACTCGGCTGCCGTTCGCCGACGGGGTCTTCGACGCCGTCACGATCTCCTTCGCCCTGCGCAACGTCCACGACACCGACGCCGCGCTGCGCGAGATGCTGCGGGTCACCCGTCCCGGGGGCCGGGTCGTCATCTGCGAGTTCAGCCACCCCACCTGGGCGCCGTTCCGCACGGTCTACACCGAGTACCTGATGCGGGCGCTGCCGCCCGTCGCCCGCGCGGTCAGCAGCAACCCCGACGCGTACGTGTACCTCGCCGAGTCGATCCGCGCCTGGCCCGACCAGCCCGGCCTCGCCGGGCGACTGCAGAAGGCCGGCTGGTCCAAGGTCGCCTGGCGCAACCTTTCGGGCGGCATCGTGGCGCTGCACCGCGCGGTGCGCTGAAGGCGGGGCGCCCGGTCCGCGCGCGGAGGGGGCCACATAGACTGCACGGGTCCGGTCCGGCCGCCGCCGGCTGGTCGCAGACAGGCCGCATCAGCCCAGAGCAGCGAGGAGCACCGTGACCGAGACCGCCGCTTCGGAACGCAGCGCCGATGTGATCGTCGTAGGTGCCGGGCCCGCCGGTTCGACGACGGCCTACTACCTGGCGAAGGCGGGGCTCGACGTCCTGCTGCTGGAGAAGACCGCCTTCCCGCGCGAGAAGGTGTGCGGTGACGGCCTGACGCCCCGGGCGACCAAGCAACTGGTCGCGATGGGCATCGACATCTCCGAGGAGGCGGGCTGGCTGCGCAACAAGGGCCTGCGCATCATCGGCGGCGGGGTCCGGCTGCAGCTGGACTGGCCGGACCTGGCCTCGTTCCCCGACTACGGGCTCGTGCGCAAGCGCGAGGACTTCGACGAACTCCTCGCCCGTCAGGCGCAGAAGGCCGGCGCCCGGCTCTACGAGCGCTGCAACGTGGGCGCCCCGATCCGCGACGCGCGCACCGGCCGCATCACGGGCGTCGAGGCCAAGCTGGGCGAGGAGAAGACCCCGGTCACCTTCCACGCGCCGCTGGTGGTCGCGGCGGACGGCAACTCCACCCGGCTCTCCCTCCAGATGGGCCTGCACCGTCGTGAGGACCGCCCGATGGGCGTGGCCGTCCGCACGTACTTCACCTCGCCGCGGCATGACGACGACTACCTGGAGTCCTGGCTGGAGCTGTGGGACCGGCGCGTCCCCGGCAACCCGCGGCTGCTGCCCGGCTACGGCTGGATCTTCGGCATGGGGGACGGCACCTCCAACGTGGGCCTGGGCGTCCTCAACACCTCCGCCTCCTTCAAGGAGCTGGACTGGCGCGAGGTGCTGAAGGCCTGGTGCGCCTCGATGCCGGAGGACTGGGGCTACACCGAGGAGAACATGACCGGGCCGATCCGCGGTGCGGCGCTCCCGATGGCCTTCAACCGCCAGCCGCACTACACCAAGGGCCTGCTGCTGGTCGGCGACGCGGGCGGCCTCGTCAACCCGTTCAACGGCGAGGGCATCGCCTACGCGATGGAGTCCGGCCAGATCGCCGCCGACGTCATCGTCCAGGCGCACGCGCGCGGCACCGCGGCCCAGCGGGAACTGGCGCTCCAGTCGTACCCGCGGATCCTCAAGGACACCTACGGCGGCTACTACACGCTCGGCCGGGCCTTCGTGAAGCTGATCGGCAATCCGAAGGTCATGAAGCTGGCGACCCAGCGCGGCCTGACGCACCCGATGCTGATGCGCTTCACGCTGAAGCTGCTGGCGAACCTGACCGACCCGTCGGGCGGCGACGCGATGGACCGTGTGATCAACGGTCTGTCGAAGGTGGCGCCGCGCTCCTGACCCCTCGGCATCCGCTTGCCACGCTGGCCCGTTCCGTACGGGCCGGCGCGGCTTTCTTGTGCCGTCACGCGGCTGCGGGGGATTACCTGAACAACTCTTTCGTTACCCCTACAGGGTAGGATGCGTACTTATGGAGAGGGACTGGTTGTCCGTCGAGCAGGTCGCGGACCGGCTCGGTCTGCACGTGCGGACGGTCCGCGGCTACATCCGCGACGGCCGACTGAAGGCCGTGCGCATCGGCAAGCAGTACCGCGTCGCCCGGGCCGACCTGGACGCCCTCACCGGCAGGCCGGCGGCCGCCGACCGGCACCGGGTGGAGGTCTCGGCCGTCGTCGAGGTCGAAGGCATCGGGGCGGCCGCCGCCGACCGCCTGGGCACCCTGCTCGTGGCCGGCGCCCAGATGGCGCGGGACCCCCACGAGTTGGCCCGGGTCCGGACGGTCTACGACGACGAACGCTCGCGGCTGAAGGTCGTGGTGCTCGGCGGCGCCGCGGCGACGGCGGACGTCCTGCGCACCATCGACGGCGTCCTGGGAGGGGAGAACGACATGTTCCCGGAGGAGCGGACCGAGGACCCGGAGGCGGACCGTGGCTGACGTGGTGACCGAGCGGCGGGGCGTTCCCGTCCTCGTCTGCGGCGAGGAGGGCGCGCGGATCTCCGGCGTCCAGGACGCGCTCGACGTGATCGGATCCGCCTTCCACCGGGCGGAGGTGGTGGCCGTCCCCGTCGGCAGGCTGGACGAGCGGTTCTTCGCCCTGCGCACCGGACTGGCGGGGGAGATCCTGCAGAAGTTCGCCAACTACCGCATACGGCTTGCCGTCGTGGGCGACGTCTCGGCGTACACCGGGGCCAGTACGGCCTTTCGGGACCTGGTCCGCGAGTGCAACCGCGGCGACCGCGCGTGGTTCGTCGACGACCTCGGGGCGCTCGACGCCCGCCTGGGCTGACCGGACGCCGGCTCGCCACCGGAGCGAACTCCCGGCGCCGTGGCCTTCGTTGTTCCGCCGGGCACCGCGGTGCGCCGGGACGGGTGGTGAACTTTGGTGCCCCGCCCGCACGTTCGCGCGGGCCCGGGTGGAGGCAGGCGGGCGGGGCGGTCCGCCATTCTCTGACATCGATGTCGTTGACATCGATGTCAGGCGCGTCTGCCCCGGAGTCAGCTCGCGCCCGAAATGCGGGATTTGAGGCGTTGTGCTCATACTTTTGATCACTGCTCGGGGATCCGTGATCAAGAGAAGGGTGCAGTCATGAGCACGCGCATAACCCAGGTTCTGGCCGCCGCTGCCGCATCGGTCCTGCTCGCCGGAGGGGGCGTGCTCGCCGCCGGCCCGGCCTCGGCGGCACCCACGGACAACCGTCCGAGCGACCGCAGGGGCGACGACCGGCGTGACGACGACCGGCGGGGCGACGACCGGCGGGGCGACCGGCGTGACGAGGACCGGCGGGGCGACGGCCGTCACGACGACGACCGGCGGGGCGACCGGCGGGGACAGTGCTCGTTCGGTTCGGGCTCCTGGAAGCTGGAGTACCGCCCCGGACGCCTGGTGCGGGTCTCCAGCCACGGCCGCGTCAAATGGGTCCGCACGCCGGGCCACTGGGTCAGGGTCTGGCACGGCGGAGGCCGTGACTGCCACCGTCGATGAACCCGGAGCCCGGCCACCCGCCACGGCGGAGCCGGGCTCCGGCCCGTGAGCCCCCTCCGGGGCTCCCCCGGTCGTCCGGCCCCGTGTGCGGTACCTCTCCTTGCGGCGGGGCCGGACCTTCGTGTGCGGCCGCCTGCCGCGGGGTGCGATGCGGCGGCTCCCCTCGCGGCGGCGGACCGCACGGGCACGGAACGGAGGAGGCCGCCGGCCCGGTGCGGGGCGGCGGCCTCCGTGGGGACGGGGCGCGTGATCAGAGCACGCGGACGGCGGACGTCGGCATGTAGTTGGACATCTGCTGGATGACGACGCCCTTGCTCGGGTTCGCCGCGTCCAGGTACTGCCCGCCGCCGATGTAGACGGCCACGTGGTAGGCGGAGCCGACGCCGCCCCAGAAGACGAGGTCGCCCGGCTGGACCGCGCTCACGGACACGGGGGTGCCGAAGGTCGACTGCGCCTGCGAGGTGCGCGGCAGCTCGACGCCGATGGTGCGGAAGGCGGCCTGGGTGAGACCGGAGCAGTCGTACGCGCTGGGGCCCGTGGCGCCGTAGACGTACGGCTTGCCGACCTGGGCCTTCAGGAAGCCGATGACGGAGGCGACGCTGCCCGTCGCGGTGGAGGAGGAGGCGGCCAGCGCGGTGCGCCCGGCGGAGCGGGACGCGGTCGCGGTCCCGCGCGCCTTGGCGGCCTTGGCCGCGGCGCGGGCCCGCGCGTCGGCGGCGGCCTTCTTCTTCTGGGCGGCCTTCATGGCCGCGGTGCGTGCCTGCGCGCGGGCGGCGTCCAGCTGCTGCTCGACGACGGTCTCGTCGATGGCGTCAGCGGCCTGCGCGGCGGTGGCGGTGGTGGAGAGGGCGGGGATGACGGGGATGCTCCCCGTGGTCGCCGGGTCGGTGGCCGAGGGCTCGGCGTTCGCCGAAGACGACATTCCGGTCAGGGCGAGCGTTCCGATGACGCCGCCGGCGACTCCTGCGCGGCGCACCCAGTTGGGGCTCTGCGAGGCGCGTCGCCGGCGGCGTATATGCGAGGTCTGAAGGGACATGAAGACTTGGGTATCAGGCCCGGTCGGTTCCGTTCAACAAAAGTGTGATGCGCCACAGTTGGCTCCGGACCAGTGGTATTGTCCCTTTTTTGATCTTCCTTATTCAGGGCGTTCCGGACATTCAACTTCAAATCCTCGTGCGCGCGTTCACGTGCTCCGGGCCGCCGTCAGCGCGGCGTTTCACGGCTCACCCGCACGGGTGGCGAGTCGCTACCACGTCCTCCGGTCCGGCTCCAATTTGCCTCGACTCGTCGCGTCCTGATAGTGCGGCACCCCTGTTTACCAGCGGAAACACAGGAGAATGTGACTTCTGGTGATCGTTTGGGATTACTGAGTGAGAAGATCACCGCTCATCCCCGTTCATGATCGTTCGACGGGTGGCGGAGATCACAAAGGCCAGAGTGAACCCCGTGTCGCAGATCACAGACCAGGAGGCATAGGATGCGGGCAGTCTGGGCTTGTGAACTGCCTCACATGGGGTCGATCCAGGTGGCGCGGGGCGCATGTCCGGGCACGGTCCGTCATCAGTCATCGTCGACTGGAAGGAGCGGGGACGTGAATGCCTACGCGCCCATCCTCGTGCTGGGCGGCCTCGGGGCCGGCTTCGCGATCTTCTCCGTGGTCATGGCCTCCATCATCGGCCCGAAACGGTACAACCGGGCCAAGTTGGAGGCGTATGAGTGCGGCATCGAGCCGACTCCGCATCCGGCCGGGGGTGGCCGTTTCCCGATCAAGTACTACCTGACGGCGATGCTCTTCATCGTCTTCGACATCGAGATCGTCTTCCTCTACCCCTGGGCCGTCACCTTCGACGCCCTGGGGGTCTTCGGGCTCGTCGAGATGCTCCTCTTCGTGCTCACCGTCTTCGTCGCCTACGCCTACGTCTGGCGGCGCGGCGGCCTGGAATGGGACTAGGGGCGGAGAATAGCCATGGGTATTGAAGAGAAGCTGCCGAGCGGGTTCCTGCTCACCTCCGTCGAGGCGGCGGCCGGCTGGGTCCGGAAGGCATCGGTCTTCCCGGCCACGTTCGGTCTCGCGTGCTGCGCCATCGAGATGATGACGACCGGGGCCGGGCGGTACGACCTGGCCCGCTTCGGCATGGAGGTCTTCCGCGGGTCCCCGCGCCAGGCGGACCTGATGATCGTGGCCGGCCGGGTGAGCCAGAAGATGGCCCCCGTCCTGCGCCAGGTCTACGACCAGATGCCGAACCCCAAGTGGGTGATTTCGATGGGGGTCTGCGCATCGAGCGGCGGGATGTTCAACAACTACGCAATTGTGCAGGGTGTTGACCATGTGGTGCCCGTTGACATTTATCTCCCTGGATGTCCGCCGCGTCCCGAAATGCTGATGGACGCCATCCTCAAGCTCCACCAGAAGATCCAGCACAGCAAGCTCGGCGTGAACCGCGAAGAGGCCGCGCGCGAGGCGGAGGAAGCGGCGCTGAAGGCGCTGCCGACGATCGAGATGAAGGGGCTCCTCCGATGACGGATTCCCCGGACACCCCGAACCCGGACAAGGACGTCAACGCGGCCGGGCTGCCCGGCCAGCGCGGCGACCACGGGGAGGCGATCCGCGTCCAGCGCGGCATGTTCGGCGCCCGGGGCGGCGGTGACACCTCCGGGTACGGCGGCCTGGTGCGCACCGTGCGGCTGCCCGGGGCGGCGAGCCGTCCGTACGGCGGCTGGTTCGACGACGTCGCCGACGAACTCGAGGGCGCGCTGGAGGAGCAGGGCCTCCTCCCGGACAACGCGATCGAGAAGGTCGTCGTGGACCGCGGCGAGATCACCTTCCACGTCGTGCGCGAGCACCTGCCCGTGGTCGCCAGGACCCTGCGCGACGACCCCGCGCTGCGCTTCGAGCTCTGCACGGGCGTGAGCGGCGTCCACTTCCCCGAGGACAAGGGCCGCGAGCTGCACGCCGTGTACCACCTGCGCTCGATCACCCACAACCGGCTGATCCGGCTGGAGGTGAGCGTCGCCGACACGGACCGGCACATCCCGTCGCTCGTCGAGGTCTACCCGACCAACGACTGGCACGAGCGCGAGACCTACGACTTCTTCGGGATCGTCTTCGACGGTCACCCCGCCCTGATCCGGATCATGATGCCGGACGACTGGCAGGGCCACCCGCAGCGCAAGGACTACCCCCTCGGCGGCATCCCCGTCGAGTACAAGGGCGCCCAGATCCCTGCTCCGGACCAGCGGAGGTCGTACTCGTGAGCACGCACGACTTCAGGCAAGCACCCCAGCAGGCCGAGGAGCGGGAGACCACCGAGGGCCGGGTTTTCACGGTCACCGGCGGCGACTGGGACGAGCTGGCCGAGACCATCGGCAAGGCCGACGACGAGCGCATCGTCGTCAACATGGGCCCGCAGCACCCCTCCACCCACGGTGTGCTCCGGCTGATCCTCGAGATCGACGGCGAGACGGTCACCGAGGCCCGCTGCGGCATCGGCTACCTCCACACCGGCATCGAGAAGAACATGGAGTTCCGGACCTGGACCCAGGGGTCCACGTTCGTGACGCGCATGGACTACCTGACGCCGTTCTTCAACGAGACGGCGTACTGCCTGGCGGTGGAGAAGCTGCTCGGCATCACCGACGCGGTCCCGGACCGGGCCTCGGTCATCCGCGTGATGCTGATGGAGCTGAATCGCATCTCCTCGCACCTGGTGGCCATCGCCACCGGCGGTATGGAGCTCGGCGCCACCACGATCATGATCTACGGGTTCCGCGACCGCGAGATGATCCTGGACGTCTTCGAGCTGATCACCGGCCTGCGGATGAACCACGCGTACATCCGCCCGGGCGGCCTCGCCCAGGACCTGCCGCCCGGCGCCGTGGACCAGGTCCGCGAGTTCGTGAAGAAGTTCCGCAAGAACCTCCCCGAGTACGACAAGCTCGCCACCGGCAACCCGATCTTCAAGGCCCGCATGCAGGACGTGGGTTACCTGGACCTGGCCGGCTGCATGGCGCTGGGCGCCACCGGGCCGATCCTCCGCTCCACCGGCCTGCCGCACGACCTGCGCAAGTCCCAGCCGTACTGCGGCTACGAGAACTACGAGTTCGAGGTCCCGACCGTCGACACCTGCGACTCCTACGGGCGGTTCCTGCTCCGCCTGGAGGAGATGCGGCAGTCGCTGGACATCGTCGAGCAGTGCCTGGACCGGCTGCAGCCCGGCCCGGTGATGGTCGCCGACAAGAAGATCGCCTGGCCCGCGCAGCTGGCGCTCGGCCCGGACGGGCTCGGCAACTCGCTCGACCACATCAAGAAGATCATGGGCACCTCCATGGAGGCCCTGATCCACCACTTCAAGCTGGTGACCGAGGGCTTCCGGGTCCCGGCCGGCCAGGCCTATGTCGCCGTCGAGTCGTCCAAGGGCGAACTCGGCGTCCACGTGGTCAGCGACGGGGGCACCCGCCCCTTCCGCGTCCACTTCCGCGACCCGTCCTTCACCAACCTGCAGTCCATGGCGGCGATGTGCGAGGGCGGCCAGGTCGCCGACGTCATCGTCGCGGTGGCGTCCATCGACCCCGTGATGGGAGGCGTCGACCGGTGACAGAGGTATCACTCGGCATCCCCGCGATGCCCGCGCCGGACTACCCGGCCGACGTACGGCAGCGGTTGGACGCGGACGCGGCGAAGATCATCGCGCGCTACCCCGGCAGCCGCAGCGCCCTGCTGCCGCTGCTGCACCTGGTGCAGGCCGAGGAGGGCCATGTCTCCCGTACCGGCGTCCGCTTCTGCGCCGAGCAACTGGGGCTGACCACGGCGGAGGTCACCGCGGTGGCCACGTTCTACTCGATGTACCGGCGCAGGCCCTCCGGCGAGTACCAGGTCGGGGTCTGCACCAACACCCTGTGCGCCGTCATGGGCGGCGACGCGATCTTCGACGAGCTCAAGCGGCACCTCGGCGTCGAGAACGGCGAGACCACCGACGACGGCAAGATCACGCTGGAGCACATCGAGTGCAACGCGGCGTGCGACTTCGCTCCGGTGGTGATGGTCAACTGGGAGTTCTTCGACAACCAGGACCCCGAGTCGGCCAAGCGGCTCGTCGACGAACTCCGCGCCGGCCGCACCGTCGAACCCACCCGCGGCGCTCCTCTGTGCACGTACAAGGAGACGTCCCGGATCCTCGCCGGGTTCCCCGACGAACGCCCCGGTGCCGTCGAGGCGAGCGGCGGCGCGGGCCCCGCCTCGCTGGCGGGCCTGCGGCTCGCCCGCGGCGAGTCCCTGCCGGGCAGCGGCGCGGGCGTGCCCCGTCAGCCCTCCGCCCCGCCGCAGGACGAGACGCCCGCGGCCCACCTCAGCTCCCACGACGCCCCGCTGGACTCCGCGGTCTCCGACCCGGAGCACCCGGCGGGCCCGGTCACGCAGGAGCGTCCGACGGAAGGCGAGGAGGAGCGGTGACCATGGTCGACTCGGCGGAGAAGGTGCTGTCGCCCGTTCTCTCGGCCTTCTGGGACGATCCGCAGTCCTGGACGCTCAAGACGTACCGCCGGCACGAGGGCTACGAGGGCCTGCGCAAGGCGCTCGCCATGCCCCCGGACGACGTGATCGCCCTCGTCAAGGAGTCGGGACTGCGCGGCCGCGGCGGCGCCGGCTTCCCCACCGGGATGAAGTGGCAGTTCATCCCGCAGGGCGACGGCAAGCCGCACTACCTCGTCGTCAACGCGGACGAGTCGGAGCCCGGCACCTGCAAGGACATCCCCCTGCTCTTCGCCAATCCGCACTCGCTCATCGAGGGCATGGTGATCGCCTGCCACGCGATCCGTTCCCACCACGCCTTCATCTACCTGCGTGGTGAGGTCGTCCCCGTGCTGCGGCGGCTGCACCACGCGGTGGACGAGGCGTACAAGGCAGGCTTCCTCGGCAAGGACATCCTGGGCAGCGGCTTCGACCTGGAGCTGACCGTGCACGCCGGCGCGGGCGCCTACATCTGCGGTGAGGAGACGGCGCTGCTCGACTCCCTGGAGGGACGCCGCGGCCAGCCCCGGCTGCGCCCGCCCTTCCCGGCGGTCGAGGGTCTGTACGCCTGCCCGACGGTGGTCAACAACGTCGAGTCCATCGCCTCGGTGCCGTCGATCCTGCACAAGGGCAAGGACTGGTTCCGCTCCATGGGCAGCGAGAAGTCCCCGGGCTTCACGCTCTACTCGCTCAGCGGCCACGTCGCCAACCCCGGCCAGTACGAGGCCCCGCTGGGCGTCACGCTGCGCCAGCTGCTGACCCTCAGCGGCGGGATGCGCCCCGGCCACAAACTGAAGTTCTGGACCCCGGGCGGCTCCTCGACGCCGATGTTCACCGACGAGCACCTCGACGTCCCACTGGACTACGAGGGCGTCGGCGCCGCGGGTTCCATGCTCGGCACCAAGGCGCTGCAGTGCTTCGACGAGACGACCTGCGTGGTGCGGGCCGTCACCCGCTGGACCGAGTTCTACGCCCACGAGTCCTGCGGCAAGTGCACCCCCTGCCGTGAGGGCACCTACTGGCTCGTCCAGCTGCTCCGGGACATCGAAAGCGGGGCGGGCTCGTTGGCGGACCTCGACAAGCTCGCCGACATCGCCGACAACATCAACGGAAAGTCCTTCTGCGCCCTCGGCGACGGAGCGGCCAGCCCGATCTTCTCCTCCCTCCAGTACTTCCGCGACGAGTACGTGGAGCACCTGGAGGGCCGCGGCTGCCCCTTCGACCCGTCCAAGTCCACGGCCTGGGCCGACAAGTCTCACCTGGAGGTGAACGCGTGACCGTCACCACCAACGCCGCTTCCGGTGAGGCGGCGGTGCCGCCCGAGGACCTGGTGTCCGTCAGCATCGACGGCATCGAGATCTCCGTGCCCAAGGGCACCCTGGTGATCCGTGCCGCCGAACTGATCGGCATCGAGATCCCGCGCTTTTGCGACCACCCCCTCCTCGACCCCGTCGGCGCCTGCCGCCAGTGCATCGTCGAGGTCGAGGGCCAGCGCAAGCCGATGGCGTCCTGCACCATCACCTGCACCGACGGGATGGTCGTCAGGACCCAGCTCACCTCCGACGTCGCGGACAAGGCCCAGCGCGGGGTGATGGAGCTGCTGCTCATCAACCACCCGCTGGACTGCCCCGTCTGCGACAAGGGCGGCGAGTGCCCGCTGCAGAACCAGGCGATGTCCGCCGGCCAGGCCGACACCCGCTTCGAGGGCCGCAAGCGGACCTACGAGAAGCCGGTCCCGATCTCCACCCAGGTGCTGCTGGACCGCGAGCGCTGCGTGCTGTGCGCGCGCTGCACCCGCTTCTCGCAGCAGATCGCCGGCGACCCGATGATCGAGCTGGTGGAGCGCGGCGCGCTGCAGCAGGTCGGCATCGGCGAGGGCGACCCCTTCCAGTCGTACTTCTCCGGTAACACCATCCAGATCTGCCCGGTCGGCGCCCTGACCTCGGCGGCCTACCGCTTCCGGTCCCGGCCCTTCGACCTGGTCTCCTCGCCGAGCGTGTGCGAGCACTGCGCGGGCGGCTGCGCCACCCGTACCGACCACCGGCGCGGCAAGGTCATGCGCCGGCTCGCGCAGGACGACCCCGAGGTCAACGAGGAGTGGATCTGCGACAAGGGCCGCTTCGGGTTCCGCTACGCGCAGCGCCCCGAGCGGCTCACCACCCCGCTGGTCCGCAACGCCGGCACCGGTGAACTGGAGCCCGCGAGCTGGCCCGAGGCCCTTCAGGCCGCGGCCCGCGGACTCGCGGCGGCCCGCGGCCGCACCGGCGTGCTGCCCGGTGGCCGGCTCACCGTCGAGGACGCGTACGCCTACGCCAAGTTCGCCCGTGTCGCCCTCGACACCAACGACGTCGACTTCCGGGCCCGCGTCCACTCCGCGGAGGAGGCCGACTTCCTGGCGGCCGTCGTGGCGGGCCGCGGACGGGACCTGTCCGGCGACGGCGTCACCTACACCCTGCTGGAGAAGGCCCCCGCCGTCCTGCTGGCCGGACTGGAGGCCGAGGAGGAGGCGCCCGGCGTCTTCCTGCGGCTCCGCAAGGCCTGGCGGAGGCACAAGCAGCGCACCTTCGCGCTGGCCCCGTTCGCCACCCGCGGCCTGGAGAAGGCGGGCGGCACCCTGCTGCCCGCCGCGCCGGGCACCGAGACCGAGTGGCTGGACGCCCTGGCCAGTGGCGTGGGCCTCGACGGCAACGGCACCACCGCCCATGAGGCGCTGCGCGCCGAGGGCTCCGTCGTCCTGGTCGGCGAGCGGCTGGCGGCCGTGCCCGGCGCGCTCACCGCGGTCGTACGTCTCGCCCGGGCCACCGGCGCCCGGCTGGCGTGGATCCCGCGCCGCGCGGGCGAGCGCGGCGCCGTCGAGGCGGGCACCCTGCCCGGGCTGCTGCCCGGCGGCCGCCCGGTCACCGATCCCCGGGCCCGCGACGAGGTCGCAGAGATCTGGGGCGTGGCCACGATCCCGTCCCGCCACGGCCGCGACACCGCCGGGATCCTGGAGGCGGCGGCGAGCGGGGAACTCGGCGCGCTGCTGGTCGGTGGCGTCGAACCGGCCGACCTGCCCGACCCGGCCGGGGCCCGCGCGGCCCTGGACGCGGCGGGCTTCGTGGTCAGCCTGGAGCAGCGCCCCGGCGAGGTCACCGACCGGGCGGATGTCGTCCTGCCGGTCGCCGCGGTCGCCGAGAAGGCCGGCGCCTTCCTCAACTGGGAGGGGCGGGTCAGGCTCTTCGAGGCCGCGATCAAGCCGGCCCAGCAGGTCCAGCGCCACCAGTACCCGGACGCCCGGGTGCTGACGATGCTGGCCGACGCGATGGACGTCTCGCTCGGCCTCGCCGACGTCCGCTCGGCCCGCGCCGAGCTGGCCCGGCTCGCCCCGTACGAGGGCCCGCGCGCCGCGGGCCCGCAGGAGACCGGCCGCCCGCTGCCGAAGCCCGGCAGCGGCGAGGCGGTCCTCGCGGGCCACCGGCTGCTCCTCGACCAGGGCCTGCTGCAGCAGGGCGACGACGCCCTCGCCGGCACCCGCCACCCGGCGGTCGCCCGCCTGTCGGCGACCACCGCCGAGGAGATCGGCGTCGCCGAAGGGGAGCCGTTGGAGGTGTCCGGTCCGCTGGGCACGGTCCGGCTGCCGCTGCAGGTGACGGCGATGGCCGACCGGGTCGTGTGGGTGCCCCTCAACTCGGCCGGCGGGGGAGTCGCCTCGGACACCGGCGCCCTGCCGGGCCAGGTCGTCCGGATCGCCCCGGCCGCCGTGGACGCCGCTGCCGCACCGGAGGTGACCCCGTGACGGGACTGACGACGCTCGCCGCCGAGGACCTGTCCCTGTTCGGGCGGGACCCGTGGTGGCTGATCGCCATCAAGGCGGTCTTCTGCTTCGCGTTCCTGATGGTGACCGTGCTCTTCTCCATCGTGTGGGAGCGCAAGGTCGTCGCGTGGATGCAGCTGCGCATCGGCCCCAACCGGCACGGTCCCTGGGGCATGCTGCAGTCGCTCGCCGACGGCGTGAAGCTGATGCTCAAGGAAGACCTCATCGTCAAGAAGGCCGACAAGGTCGTCTACGTGCTGGCCCCGATCGTGGCGGCCATCCCGGCCTTCATGGCGGTCGCGGTGATCCCCTTCGGCCCGGCGGGCAACGAGATCTCCATCTTCGGCCACCGCACGCCGATGCAGCTCACCGACCTGCCGATCGGCGTCCTCTACATCCTTGCCACCGCGTCCGTCGGCATCTACGGCATCGTGCTGGCCGGCTGGTCCTCCGGCTCGACGTATCCGCTGCTCGGCGGACTGCGCTCCTGCGCGCAGATGATCTCCTACGAGATCGCGATGGGCGTCGCCTTCGCGTCGGTCTTCCTCTACTCCGGCTCGATGTCGACCTCGCAGATCGTCGCCCAGCAGGAGGACCGCTGGTACGTGCTGCTGCTGCCGGTGTCCTTCATCATCTACATCGGCACCATGGTCGGTGAGACCAACCGCGCGCCGTTCGACATGCCCGAGTCCGAGGGCGACCTGGTCGGCGGCTTCAACACCGAGTACTCCTCGATCAAGTTCGCGCTCTTCATGCTCGCCGAGTACGTGAACATGGTGACGGTCTCGGCGGTGGCCACCACCCTCTTCCTGGGCGGCTGGCGGGCCCCGTGGCCGATCAGCACCTTCTGGGAGGGCGCCAACCACGGCTGGTGGCCGCTGCTCTGGTTCGTGATCAAGGTGCAGCTGCTGCTCTTCTTCTTCATCTGGCTGCGCGGCACGCTGCCCCGCGTCCGCTACGACCAGCTGATGAAGCTGGGCTGGAAGGTCCTGATCCCGGTCTCGATGGTGTGGCTGATGCTGGTCGCCACCGTCCGGGCGCTGCGCAACGAGAACTACGACTTCCAGTCGATCGTGCTCTACGTCGGCGGCGGCGTGGTCCTGCTGCTCCTGGTCTCGCTGGTCTTCGACGTCTTCCGCGACCGCGGCGACAAGGCCCGGGAGACGGCCGAACAGGCCGGGCCGCAGGAGCCGTTCGACCCCATGGCGGGCGGGTTCCCCGTACCGCCGCTGCCCGGCCAGGAGCTGCCGCCCGTCCCGCGGCGGCCGTCCCGTGCGGAGCGTCAACTCGTAGGCAAGGAGGCCGACGATGCCTGAGTTCCTGGGCCCGGTAGCCGGCTTCGGCGTGACCTTCAAGGCCATGTTCAAGAAGCGGCTGACCGAGCAGTACCCCGAGGAGAAGAAGCCGACCGCGCCGCGGTTCCACGGCCGCCACCAGCTCAACCGGCACCCGGACGGGCTGGAGAAGTGCGTCGGCTGCGAGCTGTGCGCCTGGGCCTGCCCCGCCGACGCCATCTACGTCGAGGGCGCCGACAACACCGACGAGGAGCGCTACTCGCCGGGCGAGCGCTACGGCCGCGTCTACCAGATCAACTACGCCCGCTGCATCCTGTGCGGGCTGTGCATCGAGGCCTGCCCGACCCGGGCGCTGACGATGACCAACGAGTACGAGCTCGCCGACAGCAGCCGCGAGTCGCTGATCTTCACCAAGGAGCAGCTGCTCGCGGGCCTGGACGAGGGCATGGTCGACACCCCGCACGCGATCTTCCCCGGCATGGACGAGGGCGACTACTACCGCGGCGCGGTGACGCACGCGGCCCCGGGCACCGAGCGCCAGGTCGCGGTCTCCAAGGGCGAGAAGCCGGACGAGACGGTGCGGGCCGAGCGGGACCGCGAAGGCGCGGCGGACGTGCAGGTCCCCGCGACGGGCGGCACCGCTCCGGCCGGGACGGGAGGCGAGGCATGAACGGCGTGACCACCCTGACGACGCTGGCCGCGTACACCACCTCCACAGGGGAGGCGGTCCAGTTCTGGGTGCTCGGCACCGTCGCGGTGCTCGGCGCGCTCGCGACCGTGCTGATGAAGAAGGCCGTGCACAGTGCACTGTCGCTCGCCGGGACGATGCTCGTCCTGGCGGTCTTCTACCTGGCCCAGGGCGCGTACTTCCTCGGCGTCGTCCAGATCGTCGTCTACACCGGCGCGATCATGATGCTCTTCCTCTTCGTCGTCATGCTGGTCGGCATCACCGCTGCCGACTCGCTCAAGGAGACGCTGAAGGGGCAGCGCTGGCTGGCCGCCGGAGCAGGCATCGGCTTCGGCGTACTGCTGATCGCCGGCATCGCCAACGCCTCGATCAAGAACTTCCAGGGGGTCGGCCAGGCCAATGCCGGCGGCAACGTCGAGGGACTCGCCTCGCTGATCTTCACCAAGTACGTGTGGGCCTTCGAGATCACCGGCGCGCTGCTCATCACCGCCGCCGTCGGCGCGATGGTCCTCACCCACCGCGAGCGCACCGAGGCCCGCGCCACCCAGCGCGAACTCAGCCTACGGCGCGTGCGGGAGGCCGTGTCGTCCGGCCGGCAGCCCGGGGCGTCGGGCTCCGCCTGGCCCCTTCCCACTCCGGCCCCCGCGCCCGGCGTCTACGCCCGCAACAACGCGGTCGACGTCCCCGGCCTGCTGCCGGACGGCACGGCCTCGGAGCTCAGCGTCAGCCCGACGCTGCGCGGCCGCGGCCAGTACCGGGACGTGTCCGCGGAGGCGGTCGCCAAGGTCGCCGAGCTGGAACAGCGCTCCGAGGAGGCGTCGAAGTGAATCCGGTCAACTACCTGTACCTGTCGGCGCTGCTGTTCACGATCGGCGCGGCCGGGGTGCTCATCCGGCGCAACGCGATCATCGTCTTCATGTGCGTCGAGCTGATGCTGAACGCCTCCAACCTGGCGTTCGTCACCTTCTCCCGCATGCACGGCAACCTCGACGGCCAGATCATCGCCTTCTTCACGATGGTCGTCGCCGCCGCGGAGGTCGTCGTGGGCCTGGCGATCATCGTGACGATCTTCCGCTCCCGCCACTCGGCCTCGGTCGACGACGCCAGCCTGATGAAGCTCTAAGGGGTAGCGACAGTGGACTACTTGATCGGATGGCTCGTCCTCCTGCCGCTGCTGGGGGCCGGCGTGCTGCTCACCGGCGGCCGGAGGCTGGACCGCGCGGGCCACTGGATCGGCACCACGCTCGCGGGGGTGTCCTTCGTCGTCGCGGCGGTGCTCTTCTTCGACATGCTGGGCCGCGGCGGCGAGGACCGCGCGCTGCACTCGACCGCCTTCACCTGGCTCTCGGTCGGCGGCTTCCACGCGGACGTGGCCTTCCAGCTCGACCAGCTGTCGATGACCTTCGCTCTGCTGATCACCGGTGTGGGCACGCTCATCCACATCTACTCGATCGGCTACATGGAGCACGACGAGCGGCGCCGCCGCTTCTTCGGCTACCTCAACCTCTTCCTCGCGGCGATGCTCCTGCTGGTCCTCGCCGACAACTACCTGCTGCTCTACGTCGGCTGGGAGGGCGTGGGCCTCGCCTCGTACCTGCTGATCGGCTTCTGGCAGCACAAGCCCAGCGCGGCGACCGCGGCCAAGAAGGCCTTCATCGTCAACCGCGTCGGCGACGTCGGCCTGTCGATCGCGATCATGCTGATGTTCACCACCTTCGGGACCTTCACCTTCGAGCCGCTCTTCGGCCAGGTGGACCAGGCGGGCGAGGGCGTCCTGACCGGCATCGGCCTGATGTTGCTGCTCGCCGCCTGTGGCAAGTCGGCCCAGGTCCCGCTGCAGTCCTGGCTCGGCGACGCGATGGAGGGCCCGACCCCGGTCTCGGCCCTGATCCACGCCGCGACGATGGTGACCGCCGGCGTCTACCTGATCACCCGCTCCGGCGTGATCTTCAACGCCGCACCCACGGCCCAGATCGCCGTGGTGACGGTCGGCGCGGTCACGCTGCTCTTCGGTGCGATCGTCGGTTGCGCGAAGGACGACATCAAGAAGGCCCTGGCCGGCTCGACGATGTCGCAGATCGGCTACATGGTGCTGGCCGCGGGCCTCGGCCCGATCGGCTACGTCTTCGCGATCATGCACCTGGTCACCCACGGCTTCTTCAAGGCCGGGCTTTTCCTCGGCGCCGGATCGGTCATGCACGGCATGAACGACGAGGTGGACATGCGCAAGTTCGGCGGCCTGTGGAAGTACATGCCGGTCACCTTCGCCACCTTCGGGCTCGGCTACCTGGCGATCATCGGCTTCCCGGGCCTGTCCGGCTTCTACTCCAAGGACAAGATCATCGAGGCCGCCTTCGCCAAGGGCGGCACCGAGGGCTGGATCCTCGGCGGCGCGGCCCTGCTGGGCGCGGCGATCACCGCGTTCTACATGACCCGCGTGATGGTGATGACCTTCTTCGGCGAGAAGCGCTGGCAGCCCGACGCGGACGGCCACGAGCCGCACCCGCACGAGTCGCCGAAGTCGATGACGATCCCCATGATCGTCCTGGCCTTCGGCTCGGTCTTCGCCGGTTTCCTGTTCAGCTTCCACGAGGCATTCGTGAAGTGGCTGGAGCCGGTCACCGGTCACGAGGAGGGCCACCCGCCGATCGGCGCGGGCGCCGTCACCGGCGCCACGATGGTGGTCATGGTGCTCGGCGTGGCCCTGGCCTGGGCCATGTACGGTCGCCGCCCCGTCCCCTCCGTCGCCCCGCGGGCCAGTTGGCTCACCCGCGCCGCCCGGCGCGACCTGCTCCAGGACGACTTCAACCACGTCGCCCTGGTGCTCCCCGGCGAGTACCTCACGCGCGGCCTGGTCTACGTGGACCACAAGGGTGTGGACGGCGTCGTCAACGGCACCGCGGCCGCCGTCGGCGGCCTCTCCGGCCGGATGCGCCGGCTCCAGAACGGTTATGTGCGCAGCTACGCCGTGTCGATGCTGGCGGGCACCGCGGTGCTGGTCGCCGCGACGCTGCTGATGAGGGGTGTTGCCTGATGTCCATCCCCCTGCTCACGCTGACCGCCGGGCTGCCGGCGCTCGGCGCGATCGCCACCGCCGCGGTGCCGGCGGCGCGGCGCGGGGCCGCCAAGTGGCTCGCGCTGCTCGTCTCAGTGGCGACGCTCGTGCTGGCCGCCGTCGTCTTCGTGCGCTTCGACCCGGGCGGGGCCCGGTACCAGCTCACCGAGTCCCACGCCTGGATCGCCGACTTCGGCGTCCGCTACGAACTCGGGGTGGACGGCATCGCCGTCGCGCTGATCGGGCTGACCGCGCTGCTCGTACCGTTCGTCATCGCCGCGGGCTGGCACGACGCCGACCCCCTGGAGGAGAAGAACCCGGACCGCCGCTGGCGCCCCACCCAGGGCTTCTTCGCGCTGATCCTGCTGGTCGAGGCGATGGTGATCATCTCCTTCGAGGCCACGGACGTCTTCCTCTTCTACATCTTCTTCGAGGCCATGCTCATCCCGATGTACTTCCTCATCGGCGGCTTCGGGGACCGTGCCCACGAGCACGGCGAGGAGGAGGCGGCCCGTCAGCGCTCCTACGCGGCGGTGAAGTTCCTGCTCTACAACCTGGCCGGCGGGCTCATCATGCTGGCCGCGGTCATCGGGCTCTACGCCGTCACCGCCGACCAGCTCGGCCAGGGCACCTTCTCCCTGCAGGAAATCCTGCAGTCCCGGGCGTCCGGCAAGCTCGACATGTCCACCACCGCCGAACGCGCCCTGTTCCTGGGCTTCTTCTTCGCGTTCGCGGTCAAGGCCCCGCTGTTCCCGCTGCACACCTGGCTGCCCAACGCCATGGGTGAGGCCACGGCGCCGGTCGCGGTGCTCATCACCGCGGTCGTCGACAAGGTCGGCACCTTCGCGATGCTCCGCTTCTGCCTCCAGCTCTTCCCCGAGGCCAGCAAGTGGGCGACGCCAGTGATCCTGGTGCTGGCGCTGGTCAGCATCATCTACGGCGCCCTGCTCGCCGTCGGCCAGCGCGACATCAAGCGGCTGATCGCGTACGCGTCCATCTCCCACTTCGGCTTCATCATCCTGGGCATCTTCGCGCTGACCTCCCAGGGCCAGGGCGGGGCGACGCTGTACATGGTCAACCACGGCATCTCCACCGCCGCGCTGATGCTGGTCGCCGGCTTCCTGATCTCCCGCCGCGGCTCCCGCCTCATCGCGTCCTACGGCGGGGTGCAGAAGGTGGCCCCGGTGCTGGCCGGCACCTTCCTGATCGGCGGTCTGGCCACGCTGTCGCTGCCGGGGCTCGCGCCCTTCGTCAGCGAGTTCCTCGTCCTCGTCGGGACGTTCAGCCGCTACCCGGCCGTCGGGATCATCGCCACCACGGGCATCGTCCTCGCCGCGCTGTACGTCCTCGTCCTCTACCAGCGGACGATGACCGGCCCGGTGAAGGCCGAGGTGCAGGGGATGCCCGACCTGAAGGTCCGGGAACTCGCCGTCGTGGCACCGCTGATCGCGCTGCTGATCGTGCTCGGCGTGTACCCGAAGCCGCTGACGGACGTCGTCAACCCGGCGGTGCAGCAGACGCTCTCCGACGTGCACAAGACCGACCCCAAGCCGGCGCTGGAGGCATCCAAGTGAGCAGCACAGTTGCTGTCCACAGCCTGTGGACAACGGCGGCACCGCTCGCCGCCGACAAGATCAACGCGCCGAAGATCGAGTACGCCCAGCTCGCTCCCGTCCTGATCGTCTTCGGTGTGGCCATCCTCGGCATCCTCATCGAGGCGTTCCTGCCGCGGCGCCTGCGCTACACCGGTCAGGTCGGCCTCGCGGTGATCGGCATGGCCGCCGCCTTCGCCGCGGTCGTGGCGCTCGCGGCGGGCGGGTACGCCACGACAAAGGCGCACATCGCCGCCATGGGCGCGGTCGCCGTCGACGGCCCGGCCCTCTTCCTGCAGGGCACGATCCTGCTGGTGGGTCTGGTCGGGGTCTTCACCTTCGCCGAGCGCCGGCTCGACCCCAAGGCGCACGGCCGCAACGTCGACTCCTTCGCCGCGCAGGGCTCCGCGGTGCCCGGCAGCGACCAGGAGAAGGACGCCGTCCGGGCCGGTTTCACCACCACGGAGGTCTTCCCGCTGCTGATGTTCGCCATCGGCGGCATGCTGATCTTCCCGGCGGCCAACGACCTGCTGACGCTCTTCGTGGCCCTGGAGGTCTTCTCCCTCCCGCTCTACCTGCTCTGTGCCCTGGCCCGGCGGCGTCGCCTGATGTCGCAGGAGGCGGCGGTCAAGTACTTCCTGCTGGGCGCCTTCTCCTCGGCCTTCCTGCTCTTCGGCATCGCCCTGCTGTACGGCTACGCGGGCACGGTCTCCTACTCCGGCATCGCGTCGGTCGTGGACGGCACCGCCAAGCTCACCCCGGCGCTCGCCGACACCGCGGGCAACGACGCGCTGCTGCTCATCGGCGCCGCGCTGGTCGGCATGGGCCTGCTGTTCAAGGTGGGCGCCGTGCCGTTCCACATGTGGACGCCGGACGTCTACGAGGGCGCGCCGACCCCGGTCACCGGCTTCATGGCCGCGGCCACCAAGGTCGCCGCCTTTGGCGCGCTGCTGCGGCTGCTCTACGTGGTCCTCCCGGAGCTGCGCTGGGACTGGCGGCCGGTGCTGTGGGGCGTCGCGATCCTCACGATGCTGGTCGGCGCGATCGTCGCGGTCACCCAGACCGACGTGAAGCGTCTGCTCGCGTACTCCTCCATCGCGCACGCCGGGTTCATCCTGGCCGGTGTCATCGCGACCACGCCGGAGGGCGTCTCCTCGGTGCTCTTCTACCTGGCGGCGTACTCCTTCGTGACGCTGGGCGCCTTCGCGGTCGTCACGCTGGTGCGCGACGCCGGCGGGGAGGCCACGCACCTGTCGCGCTGGGCGGGTCTGGGGCGGCGCTCACCGCTGGTGGCCGCGGTCTTCGCGGTCTTCCTGCTGGCCTTCGCCGGCATCCCGCTGACCTCCGGGTTCGCCGGGAAGTTCGCGGTGTTCAGCGCCGCCGCGCAGGGCGGCGCGGTGCCGCTGGTGATCGTGGGTGTGATCTCGTCCGCGATCGCGGCGTTCTTCTACATCCGGGTCATCGTGCTGATGTTCTTCAGCGAGCCGAAGGTGGACGGTCCCACGGTCGCCGTGCCCTCGCCGCTGACGTCCACGGCCATCGCGGTGGGTGTCGCCGTCACCCTGGTGCTGGGTGTCGCGCCCCAGTACTTCCTGGACCTCGCGAGCCAGGCGGGCGTCTTCGTCCGCTGACCCCCTCGCACGGCCCGAGCGCCCCGTGACCGGCTCCCCGGTCACGGGGCGCCGTGCTGTCGCGGCCCGGCCGCGCGGAGCCGTCACGGCCGGATCGCGCCAATCCATCCGGGAGCCGTCTTTCCGGCGTGCGTTCGCCCGCCGCACGCCCCCGGCCGCGCCACCGGCACCGAACTGGCCTGGCCGGCCGCCGACGGGCTGCGGCCGTTCCTCACCATGCTCGCCCGCTTCCTGCGGCCCGGCGCCCGGCACCTGCTGCGGATGTACCGGTCACGACGTCGAACCGCGATGCGAAGGGAACACCCATGACGACGCCCGTCGCTGTGATCGGCGCCGGCCCGTGCGGTCCGTCCACAGCCGCACACCTGCGCGAACGAGGAATCGCCCTACGCACCTTCGGCAACCCCATGGTCAGCCGGCGCGAGAACATGCCCTCCGCCATGACTCCTGAAGTCCACCCCCGCCGCATCCAGCATCTCCGCCCGCCCGGCCCGGCCACACCCTGCGCGACTTCTGCCTGGACGCCGGGGAGCGGCCGCTGGTCACCGACTGGGACCTGATCCCCGCCGGGACCTTCGTCCGCTACGGCCACCGGTTCCAGGAGCGGCTCGTCCCCGACCTGGGACAGGTCAAGGCGGTGTCCGTGGACCGGGCCGCGACAGGCGGCTTCGAGCGCGAGCCCGGTTCCGGCGAGCAGTTCCGGGCCCGGGCGGTCGTCGTCGGCGGCGGAGCGCACGGCTTCGCGCACACGCCCGGTGTGCTGCGCCGGGTCACGCCCGACGGACCGTCGGTGACGGGACCCGTCTCGCACAGCTCCCAGCACACCGACCTGGGCCGGCTCACCGGCGCGAGGCGGTCGCCGTGGGCGCCGGGCAGTCCGCGGTGGAGAGCGCCGTACTGCTCGCGGAGGCGGGCGCCACCGTACGGCTGCCGGCCCGCGGGCGGCGCTCCGTGGGCTTCGGCGACCCGCCGGACCGGCAGCCGCGCCTGCAGCCCGAGTCGCCCTTCGGGCGGGCCTGGCCCCTGTACGCCTTCACCTACCACGCCCGGTATGTCCGGGGCCTGCCCGCGCCCCTGCGGGTGTACCTCGCGCGCCGCGTGCCGGGCCGCTGGATGCCTGGTGGCCGCGGGAGCGCTTCGAGGGCAAGGCCACCGTCAGCGGGGACCACACCCTGCGCGGCGCCTGCCTGGACGAGGGCGGCAAGGCCGTGCTGTCCACCGCCGCTCCCGGCGGCCGGGCGGCCGAGTTCCGCGCCGACCACGTGAGGGCCGCCACCGGCTACCGCGTCGACCTGGAGGCGCTGGACTTCCTCGGGTCCGAGCTGCGTGCCGAGCCGGCCCGTACCGGCGGCTCGCCCCCCGGCTGGGCGCCGGCTTTGGCTCCTCCGTTCCGGGGCGTACTTCACCGGCCTGCCCGCCGCGGCCACCTTCGGGGCCGGTGCTGCGCCTCGTGTGCGGCACGGAGTGGGCCTCGCCGCGACCGGCGGCGGCGGTGACGAAGGCGTACGGGCGCTGGGCGGGTCCCGCGCCCCGGCCCGCGCGGCCATCCACGGCGTGGCTCCCCGCACTTGGCGCGGGCCGCGCCGTTCGGCGTGCGCGCCGGGAGCCGTACGGCGGGCGGGCATGGCGGGCGGCTCGCGGGGAAGGCGCCAGTGGCACGAGGTCCTTCGCGGAGCCCGCTCCGGGCGCCCCGCAAGGGGTGGTCCGAGGCGGCGGTGGGGGCCCGCGACCGGGCGCGGACCCGGGGAAGACCGGTCGCACAGGCGGGCAAAACCGGGCGTAGTGGCCCGAGGGGGCCATGCCCTCGCAGTGATCGAGAGGCGACCGGTTACTCTGCCGGTGTAGTACAGCGCCACGCCGCACGCCGCAGAAGCGATCTCAGCGACAGGAGAATCCCAGGTGACGACGGTCGTCGGGCCCTTCGGGCTGAGCGTAATGGACGAGGACCTCGAGTCCGGGGTCCGGGCCGGGCTGTCCGCCGTCGAGGAGGGCCTCATGGAGGCCACCAAGAGCGATGTGCGGTTCATCACAGAGGCGGCCCGCCACCTCGTGCACGCGGGCGGGAAGCGGTTCCGTCCGCTGCTGGTGCTGCTGGCCGCCCAGTTCGGCGACCCGCACGCTCCGGGCATCGTGCCGTCGGCCGTGGTGGTGGAGCTGACGCACCTGGCGACGCTGTACCACGACGACGTCATGGACGAGGCCGCGGTGCGCCGCGGCGTGCCGAGCGCCAACGCCCGCTGGGACAACTCGGTCGCCGTGCTGACCGGCGACTTCCTGTTCTCCAAGGCCTCGCACATACTGGCCGACCTCGGGCCGGAGGCCGTACGCATCCAGGCCGAGGCCTTCGAGCGGCTGGTCACCGGGCAGATCCTGGAGACCGTCGGCCCGCGGGACGGACGCGACCCGATCGACCACTACCTGGAAGTCATCGCCGGCAAGACGAGCTCGCTGATCGCCGTCTCGTGCCGCTTCGGCGCGATGATGTCCGGCGCGGACGAGAGCGTCGTCGACATCGTCACCCAGTACGGGGAGCGCGTCGGCACGGCCTTCCAGCTCGCCGACGACGTGCTGGACATCGCCAGCGACTCGCACGAGTCCGGCAAGACCCCGGGCACGGACCTGCGCGAGGGCGTACCGACCCTGCCGGTGCTGCACCTGCGTTCGGCCGTGGCCAAGGCGGGCGGCTTCGCGTCGGCGGACGACCGGCGGCTGTGCGAACTGCTGGACGGCGATCTGACGGACGACCGGCGGCACGCCGAGGCGCTGGCGCTGCTGCGCGCCCACCCGGCGCTGGCTCAGGCCCGGCGCGACACCGTGCGCTACGCGGACGAGGCGCGGGCCCTGCTGGCACCGCTGCCCGACTGCGCCGCCAAGCGGGCCCTGGAGGGCCTGTGCGACGCCGTGGTGCACCGCGCGGGCTAGGAGCCCGGGACGGGCCGTCCCCGGCGCCGACGCGGCCCGTGCGGCCACCGGGTGAGGCGCCCTGTGCCCTGAGTCGTGGTCAGGGACCGTCATCCCAGGGGTGTACGCCGAGTTGATCCCGGCGGGCGATGCGCCCGAGTGGCGCGATTGATGGGATAAGAGGCAGCACCACACGGCGGATCGGGCGACAATGGCCCGAGGTGGACGAGTGCGACGCTGACGAGAACCCGCCGTTGACGACGGAGGTAGGCACGTAATGGCACCCATCCAGCCCATGGACGACGACCGGGAACCCCGGCGGCGGACCAAGGCGATACGTTACGCGGTCCCGGTGGCGGCGGCGGGAGTCGCCGCGGCGACCATCGGGCTCGTTCCGGCGCTCGCGAACGCGGGCAGCCCGGAGCTGCCCAAGATCACGGCCGAGGAGCTGATCGCGAAGGTCGCGGCCTCGGACACCCAGACGATCTCCGGCTCGGTCCGCATCAGCACGGACTTCGGCCTGCCGGCCGTGCTGAGCGGCGCCACGGGAGCCGCCGGGCCCTTCGGCGGCGGTGGTGGTGGCGCCGGCGGCCGCGGGGACTCATCGGCCGACCCGAGGGAGCAGCTGACCCAGTTGCTGGCCGGCTCCCACACCCTGCGCATCGCGGCCGACGGCCCGCAGAAGCAGAGGGTGTCGATCGTCCGGAACGCCGCGGAGTACAGCCTCGTCCACAACGGTGACGAGGTCTGGGCCTACGACAGCGGCAGCAATCAGGCGTATCACCTGACCGGTCTCCCGCGCGACGCGCGGGGCGAGGACTCGGCCAAGGGCGACCGCGAACTGCCCGAGGGCTGGCCGGCCACCCCGCAGGAGGCCGCGAAGAAGATCCTCGACGCGACGGACGACAGCTCCACCGTCACGGTGGACGGCACCGCGCGCATCGCCGGGCGGGACGCCTACCAGCTGGTGATCAGGCCCAAGGCCGCCGACTCCACGGTCGGGGCGATCCGGATCGGCGTGGACGCCGGCACCGGTGTGCCGCTGAAGTTCACTCTCTCCCCGAGCGGCGGAGGCAAGGCCGTCGTCGACGTCGCCTTCACCAAGGTCGACTTCTCCCGGCCCGCCGCCTCGACCTTCGACTTCACCCCGCCCAAGGGGGCGAAGGTGACGACGGAGAAGGCCGACGGGAAGGCCGGGCGGGAGGCCCGCGAGGCGCACGAGGAGCTCGGTGACCTCGGCGGCCTGGACGGTCTGGAGGGCCTGGGCGTCCTCGGCAAGGGCTGGGACTCCATCGCCGAGCTGAAGCTGCCGCGGGAGGCGCTGAACGCCGACCCGTCCAAGGGCGGGGACAAGGCCCCCGGCCTTGGCGGGCAGGGGCTGCTCGGTACCTTCGGCAAGGAGGTCAAGGGTGACTTCGGCACCGGCACGGTGCTGGGCACCCGCCTGGTGAACGCACTGATCACCGACAGCGGCAAGGTCTACGTGGGCACCGTGACCCAGGACGCCCTGATCAAGGCCGCGGACGCGGCCGCGAAGTAGAGCGCGCAGCAGGGCACCGGCACGCAGCGAAGGAGCGCCGATGGGGGAGCCGTCCGCCGAGTCCGGTGAGCACGCGATCTCCACGAGCGGACTCACCAAGAGGTACCGCGGCGGACAGCTCGCCGTCGACGGCCTCGACCTCGCCGTACCCCGGGGCAGCGTCTTCGGCTTCCTGGGGCCCAACGGCTCCGGGAAGACGACGACGATCCGCATGCTCATGGGGCTCATCGACCCGACCTCCGGTACGGTGCGGGTGCTCGGTGAGCCGATGCCGCGCGCGGTGCGCAACGTCCTGCCGCGCGTGGGCGCGCTGATCGAGGGCCCCGCCCTCTACGGCTTCCTCTCCGGCCGGGACAACCTGCTGCGCTTCGACGCGGCCGATCCGACCGCCGGTCCCCGCACCCGCGGGGACCGGGTCGACGCGGCCTTGGAGAGGGTGGGCCTGGCCGCCGCCGCGGGCAAGAAGGCGCGTGCCTACTCGCTCGGCATGAAGCAGCGGCTCGGCCTGGCCGCGGCGCTGCTGCGGCCCCGTGAGCTGCTGGTGCTGGACGAGCCCACCAACGGCCTGGACCCGCAGGGCATGCGGGAGATCCGCTCGCTCGTCCGCGAGCTGGCGGCGGACGGCACCACGGTCTTCCTCTCCTCCCACCTCCTCGACGAGATCGAACAGGTCTGCACCCACGCCGCCGTGATGTCCCGCGGCAAGCTGATCACCCAGGGCCCGGTGGAGGCGCTGTCCTCCGCCGGCCGTCTGGTGGTCACCACCCCCGACCCCGCCGAGGCGGTGCGGGTCCTGAAGGAGCGCGGGGTCACAGGTCTCGCCGCCGACGGCGACCGGGTCACGGGGGAACTGGCCCAGGACCCGGCGGCGCTCCCCGAACTCGCCGACCTCAATGCCGCACTGGTCGCCGCCGGAGTCCGCGTCCGCGGCTTCGGCGTCGAACGGGCTTCACTGGAGGACGCGTTCGTCGCGCTGACCGGAGAGGGCTTCGATGTCGCAGGCTGACACCCTGACCACCGGGCCGGTGTGGCCGATCCGCTCGCTCGGGCTGTTCCGCAGCGAGCTGGTGACCGTGCTGCGCCGCTGGCGCACCGTGGCCCTGCTGGCCGTCCTGGCCGGGGTCCCGGTGCTCATCGGGATCGCGGTGCGGATCGAGACCGGTGACGGCGGCTCGGCAGGCGGCGGCGGCGACGGCCCGGCCTTCGTCGCGCTGATCACCAACAACGGTCTCTTCCTGGTCTTCGCCTCGCTCGCCGCGACGCTGCCGTTCTTCCTCCCCATGGCGATCGGTGTCGTGGCCGGTGACGCCATCGCCGGCGAGGCCAACGCGGGCACCCTGCGCTATCTGCTGGTCGCCCCGGCCGGGCGCACCCGTCTGCTGGTCTCCAAATACGCCTCCGTCCTGGCCTTCTGCCTGATCGGCACGCTCGTCGTGGCCGTCTCGGCACTGGTTACCGGCGCGTTGCTCTTCCCGCTCGGCGACGTCACCCTGCTGTCGGGCACGACGGTTCCGTTCTCCGAGGGGCTGCTGCGCGCCCTGCTGGTCGCCCTGGTCGTGACCGCCTCGCTCACCGGCATCGCCGCGCTGGGCCTGTTCATCTCCACGCTCACCAACAGCGGCATCGCCGCCATGGCCACGACCGTGGGCCTGCTGATCACCGTGCAGATCGTCGACACCATCCCGCAACTGCACGCCGTGCAGCCCTACCTCTTCCCCCACTACTGGCTGAGCTTCGCCGACCTGGTCCGCGCCCCCGTCTACTGGGACGAGATGCGCAGCAACCTCCAGCTCCAGGCCCTTTACGTCGCCGTGTTCGGGTCCGCGGCCTGGGCCCGTTTCACCACTCGCGACATCACGGCCTGAGCCCAGGCGGTCAGCTGAAGAAGGTCTTCGCCCGGCCCAGCGCCGCCGTGTCCCGCAGGATGTCACCCGGCCTGCTGCCGTAGCCCAGCAACGCCCCGCCCCAGCGCATACCGGCGTAGTCCGCCGTGTGCCGCAGCGTCCCCACCAGCGGGGCCGCCGTCGCCGGGTCCCGGCCGCCGTGCACGGTCACCGACCACAGGGTCTTGCCACGCATCCGCTCCAGGAAGTCCAGCCCGGGCACGCGCATCCAGCCCGACCAGTGGTCCAGGTAGAGCTTGGTGCCGGTCGAGACGCTGTACCAGTGCAGCGGTGAGACCACCACGATGTCGGTGGCCGCCAAGGTGGCCTCCAGAAGCGTCGCGGCGTGTCCTGTCGGCGCGGGATAGCGGCCGTCGCCGTCGTGCCGTCGGTCCTCGAAGAGCGGCAGCGGCAGATCCTTCAGCCGCAGCCAGCGTCGGTCCACCGTCGGCGGAAGCTGCTCGGCGGCGTGCCGCGCCAGCATCTCCGTGTTGCCGTCGGCGCGGGTGCTTCCCACCAGGAACAGGAACGACCGCTCTGAGTCCGACACCCCGTCATCTCCTTGCGTATGCATTAGTTGCGTATGCATGGAGATGTTTTCATCGCTCCGCCTCCGTCGTCAAGGCGAGTGCCGGAGCCGAGGGTCACGCGACGTCGAACTCGTTCCCCTCCGGGTCTGCCATGGTGACCCAGGTGCCGGAGGGCTCCGCTATCCGCCGCAGCACCTTCGCGCCCAACCCCTCCAGCCGGGCCACTTCCGCCTCCAGCCGGCCGGTGCCCGGGTGGAGGTCGATGTGCAGCCGGTTCTTCACCGTCTTGGCCTCGGGCACCCGCTGGAACAGGATGCGCCGCCCGAGGCCCGAGCCCTTCTCCTCGTCGTACGGGTCCTCGGGGTGGCGCACGCCGGCCAGGTCCCGCCAGGCCCTCCGGCCGGCCGCCTCGGTCAGAAGATCCTCCGTGACGGCGCCGAACCCCAGCAGCTTCTCGATCAGCACGCTGTGGTCCTCGAGCGTGTACTCCAGGGCCTCCGCCCAGAAGGCGGCCTGCCGGTGCGGATCCGCCGCGTCGATCACGAGCTTCCAGTGAACTGCCATGCCGTGCCCCCTCGTTCGCGTCTCCTGCCGGCGTCCCGGCCGGTCTGTAACCAGTTATATTGGTTACATGAAGGAGCCCGCAATCGGTCTGGTCCTCCCTTCACCCGAAGGAGTCGCCTACCGTTTCGATCCGGGCGCGCTCGGCCTCGAGCTGCTGCCCACCGGCGGTCCCGGCGCCTACGCCGGCTACGAGGTCCTCCACGAGCCCGCCGACCTGGTCCGCTGGGCGGCGGCGTGCCGGCTGCGCCCCGACCCCGACGGCCTCGCGGTCTCCCCGGAGGACGTCGCCACGGCCCGGTACCTGCGCGACGCGCTCTGGCGCGTCGCCGTCGCCCGCGTCCACGGGCAACCGCTCCCCGCCGCGGACCTCGTCGTCCTCAACGAGGCGGCCGCCTGGCGTCCTCCCGCGCTGCGCCTGGCCGCCGACGGGAGCCGCGCCTGGCGCACCCCGGTCACCGGCACGCAGGTCCTGGCGGCCGTCGCGCGGGACGCGGTGGAGCTCTTCTCCGGCCCGTACGCCGACCGCGTCCGTGAGTGCTCCGCCCACGACTGCCGGCTGGTCTTCGTGGACACCTCACGCCCCGGCCGGCGCCGCTGGTGCTCCATGGAGCACTGCGGCAACCGCCACAAGGTCCGCGCCCACCGCTCCCGCAGTCAGGCGCACGAGGCACATGAGGCGTCGAGGGACCCGAAGGCCGGCGTCCGTGCGCCGACGCCGCGGCTCAGCCGGTGACGGCCCCGCGCGGCGCCGCCTCGTCGGGCAGCACGGCGGCGGCGCGCACCGCGATCCGGCCACGCCGGGCGGCACGCAGCGCGTCCCAGGTCAGCAGAGCCAGGGCGAGCCAGACGAGGGCGAAGCCGGCCCAGCGTTCAGCTGGCATCTCCTCGTGGAACCACAGCAGTCCGAGCCCGAACTGGAAGACCGGCGCGAGGTACTGCAGCAGCCCCAGCATGCTCAGCGGGATGCGGATGGCCGACGCTCCGAAGCAGATCAGCGGTACCGCCGTGACGACGCCGCACGCGGCGAGCAGAAAGGCGTGACCGGCCCCGTGCGAGGCGAAGGTGGCGTCGCCGCGGGTGCCGAGGAAGACCAGGTAGCCGAGCGCCGGCAGGAACTGCAGGGCCGTCTCGGCCGCCAGCGACTCCAGGCCGCCCATGCCGACCTTCTTCTTGATGAAGCCGTAGGTCGCGAAGGAGCAGGCCAGGGTCAGCGCGATCCAGGGCAGCCGCCCGTACCCCAGGGTCAGCACCAGGACGGCGGCGGCGCCGACACCGACCGCGGCCCACTGCGCGGGCCGCAGCCGCTCGTGCAGGACGAGGACGCCGAGGGCGATGGTGACGAGCGGGTTGATGAAGTAGCCCAGCGAGGTCTCGACCACGTGGCCGCTGTTGACGCCCCAGATGTACAGGCCCCAGTTGACGGATATGACGGCCGCGGCCACAGCCAGCAGCCCGAGCCGCCGCGGCTGCCGCAGGAGTTCGGGGACCCAGGCCCAGCGGCGCATCACCAGCAGCACGAGGGAGACGACGGCGAGCGACCAGACCATGCGGTGGGCGAGGATCTCGCCCGCGCCGGAAGGTTCGAGGAGCGGCCAGTACAGGGGGAAGAGCCCCCAGAGCCCGTAGGCGGCGAATCCGTACAGCAGACCGGCACGCTGCTCGTTCACTCGTTCCTCCCGGGGCGCTGGCCGACTGCTCGAAGGTAGCGTGCGTGGCCATCTCCCGTCATCTGCGTATCGCATGACGGTCATGACACCTTCGCCGCAGGCCGGGAGCGCGTCCGCGCGGGACGGGCAGGGGGCGGGGCCCCCGCGTCCGGAGGGGATCCGCCGCGGGGCCCCGCCGTTCGGGCGGGCGGGTGGGGTCAGCCCTTGAGCGCCGCCGCGACCGTGTCCGCGAGCGCGGTGGTGGGACGTCCGATCAGCCGGGCGAGGTCGCCGCTGCCACCCTGGAGGAGCCCGCGGGAGATGCCGGCGACGTCCACGTCGACGTGCATCTCGGCCACCGGCTCGGGCAGCCCTGCGCCGGTCAGGACCGCCAGGAAGGCGTCGGCGGGCAGGTCGGTGTAGGTGACCTGCCGGCCGGACTGGCGGGCCAGCTCGGCGGCGTACTCGGCCATCGTCCAGGCCTCGTCCCCGCTGAGTTCGTACACCGCGTTCTCGTGCCCCTCTCCGGTCAGCACGGCCGCGGCGGCGTCCGCGTAGTCCTCGCGGCTCGCGGAGCCGATGCGGCCCTCGCCCGCGCTGCCGGTGACGCCGTGCTCCAGCTGGACGGGGATCTGTGCGGTGTAGTTCTCGGTGTACCAGCCGTTGCGCAGCAGTGTGTAGGTCAGCCCGGAGTCCAGCAGGGCCCGCTCGGTTTCCTGGTGCTCCCCGGCGAGCCGGAAGTCGGCGTCCGGTCCGCCGAGGACGCTGGTGTACGCGAGCCGTGCCACCCCCGCCTCCTTGGCGGCCTCGATCACGGCGGTGTGCTGCGCGACGCGCCGGCCGACCTCGCTGCCCGAGATCAGCAGCACCACGTCGCCCGCCCGGAAGGCGCCCTTGAGGGTCGCGGGCGCGTCGTAGTCGGCCACCCGGAGCTCCACGCCCCGGGAGGCGAGGTCCGCGGCCTTGTCCGCGTCGCGTACGACGGCTGCCACACGCTCGGCCGGGCCGTCGGCCAGCAGTCGGTCCACGACCAGACGGCCCAGCTGACCGGTGGCTCCGGTGACGACGATGCTCATGAGGGGTTCACTCCAGTCGCTGTTGTCCCCGTTCGTGATGACTGGACTAACCCTACGAGCGGTACTAACTTCCAGAAAGTACCCACTTCAAAGTAAGCTGGTGGCATGGACGTAAGGGACGAGCTGACCGATGTGCTGCAGGCGCCCCCCGACGTGAACGCGCGCAACTGCCCCTCGCGCGTGATCCTCGAACACGTCACCAGCCGCTGGGGCGTGCTGGTGCTCGCCGCCCTGATCGACGGGACGCTGCGCTTCAGCGAGCTGCGCCGCACGATCGGCGGGGTCAGCGAGAAGATGCTCGCCCAGACCCTGCAGACCCTCGAGCGCGACGGTTTCGTGCACCGCCGGGCGCACCCCGTCATCCCGCCGCGCGTGGAGTACTCCCTCACCCCGCTCGGCAAGGAGGCCGCGGATCAGGTCTGGGCCCTGGCCCGCTGGACCGAGGACCGCACGGAGCAGGTGATGGTGGCCCGCCGGGCGTACGACGGGGCCCGGGCCTGACGATCAGGCCCGGGCCCCGTCGTACGTCCGGCGTGATGGGCGTGGTGGGTCAGCCCACGACCGTCCACGTGTCGTTGCCGGCCAGCAGGGCGGCGATGTCGCCCTTGCCGTGCTGCTCGACGGCCTGCTCCAGCTGCTCGGACATCAGCGCGTCGTAGACCGGCCGTTCGACGCTGCGGAACACGCCGATCGGCGTGCGGTGCAGCGTGTCGGGGTCGGCGAGCCTGGACAGGGCGAAGGCCGTGGTGGGCGAGGCGGCGTGCACGTCGTGCACCAGGATCTCGTCCTCGTTGGACGCGTCGACGTCGACGACCCTCAGGTCGCCGGTGGCCCGGTCGCGCACGACGCCCTTGGTGTTGTCGGCGCCGAAGAGGATCCGCTCCCCGTGCTCCAGCCGGATCACCGCGTTCTCGGCGGAGGTCCGGTCCTTCAGCACCTCGAAGGCGCCGTCGTTGAAGATGTTGCAGTTCTGGTAGATCTCGACGAAGGCGGTGCCCGGGTGCGCGGCGGCCGCCCGCAGCACGCTCGTGAGGTGCTTGCGGTCGGAGTCGACGGTGCGCGCCACGAAGGAGGCCTCCGCGCCGAGCGCCAGCGAGACCGGGTTGAAGGGCGCGTCCAGCGAGCCCATCGGCGTCGACTTGGTGATCTTGCCGAGCTCGGAGGTGGGGCTGTACTGCCCCTTGGTCAGACCGTAGATCCGGTTGTTGAAGAGCAGGATCTTGAGGTTCACGTTGCGACGCAACGAGTGGATCAGGTGGTTGCCGCCGATGGACAGCGCGTCGCCGTCACCCGTGACGACCCACACCGACAGGTCGCGCCGCGAGGCGGCGAGGCCGGTCGCGATGGCCGGGGCGCGGCCGTGGATGGAGTGCATCCCGTAGGTGTTCATGTAGTACGGGAAGCGGGAGGAGCAGCCGATCCCCGAGACGAAGACGATGTTCTCCCGGGCCAGGCCCAGTTCGGGCATGAAGCCCTGCACCGCGGCGAGGATCGCGTAATCACCGCAGCCGGGGCACCAGCGCACTTCCTGGTCCGACTTGAAGTCCTTCATGGACTGCCTGGCTTCGGCCTTGGGGACCAGGGACAGCGCCGGCAGCCCCGGCGTGCGGTGTTCGACGGCAGGAGCCTCAGACATCTGCGCTCTCCTCCTGGATGGCGGCAGCGAGTTGCTCGGCCTTGAAGGGCAGGCCGGTGACCTGGGTGTGCGAGCGGGCGTCGACCAGGTACTTCGCCCGCAGCAGGTGGGCGAGCTGGCCGAGGTTCATCTCCGGGACCACTACCTTCTGGTAACGCCCCAGGACCTCCCCGAGATTCCCGGGGAAGGGGTTCAGATGGCGCAGATGCGCCTGTGCGACCGCGCCCCCTGCGCCCCTGATGCGCCGTACGGCCGCCGTGATCGGCCCGTATGTCGAGCCCCAGCCGATCACCAGCGTCCGCGCCCGGCCGTCCGGGTCGTCGACGACGACGTCGGGCACCTCGATGCCGTCGATCTTGGCCTGCCGGGTGCGCACCATCAGGTCGTGGTTGGCCGGGTCGTACGAGATGTGCCCGGTGCCGTCCTGCTTCTCGATGCCGCCGATCCGGTGTTCCAGACCGGGGGTGCCCGGCACCGCCCAGGGGCGTGCCAGGGTCCCCGGGTCGCGCAGGTAGGGCCAGAACTCCTCGGTGCCGTCCTCCGCCACGTGGTTGGGCGTCGTCGCGAACTGCACCCGCAGGTCGGGCAGCTCGTCCAGCTCGGGGACCCGCCACGGCTCGGAGCCGTTGGCCAGGTAGCCGTCGGAGAGCAGGAGGACCGGGGTGCGGTAGGTCAGCGCGATGCGGGCCGCCTCCAGCGCCGCGTCGAAGCAGTCGCCCGGGGTGCGCGGCGCCACGATCGGGACCGGCGCCTCGCCGTTGCGCCCGTACATCGCCTGCAGCAGGTCGGCCTGCTCGGTCTTGGTCGGCAGGCCCGTCGAGGGCCCGCCGCGCTGGATGTCGACGACCAGCAGCGGCAGCTCCAGCGACACCGCGAGGCCGATGGTCTCCGACTTCAGCGCGACACCCGGGCCGGAGGTGGTGGTGACGGCCAGCGAGCCGCCGAAGGCCGCGCCGAGCGCGGCGCCGATGCCGGCGATCTCGTCCTCGGCCTGGAAGGTGCGCACGCCGAAGTTCTTGTGCCGGCTCAGCTCGTGCAGGATGTCCGAGGCCGGGGTGATCGGGTACGAGCCCAGGAAGAGCGGCAGGTCGGCCTGTCGGCTCGCGGTGACCAGGCCGTACGACAGCGCCAGGTTCCCCGAGATGTTGCGGTAGGTGCCGGTCGGGAAGGCCGCTTCGGCCGGGGCCACTTCGTAGCTGACCGCGAAGTCCTCGGTCGTCTCGCCGAAGTTCCAGCCCGCGCGGAAGGCCGCGACGTTCGCCTCGGCCAGTTCGGGCTTCTTCGCGAACTTCTTGCGCAGGAAGTCCTCGGTGCCCTCGGTGGGCCGGTGGTACATCCACGACAGCAGCCCGAGCGCGAACATGTTCTTGCTGCGCTCGGCCTCCTTGCGGGTCAGCGGGAACTCCTTGAGCGCCTCCACCGTCAAGGTGGTCAGCGGCACCGGGTGCACCGCGTAGGCCGACAGCGAGCCGTCCTCCAGTGGCGAGGCCGTGTAGCCGACCTTGCCCATCGCACGCGAGGTGAACTCGTCCGTGTTGAGGATGACCTCCGCGCCGCGCGGCAGGTCGCCGATGTTCGCCTTCAGTGCCGCCGGGTTCATCGCGACCAGGACGTTCGGGGCGTCGCCCGGGGTGAGGATGTCGTGGTCGGCGAAGTGCAGCTGGAAGCTCGAGACGCCCGGCAGGGTGCCTGCGGGGGCCCGGATCTCGGCCGGGAAGTTCGGCAGGGTGGACAGATCGTTGCCGAACGACGCCGTTTCCGAGGTGAACCGGTCTCCCGTGAGCTGCATGCCGTCGCCGGAGTCCCCGGCGAAACGGATCACCACCCGATCGAGCTTCTTGGTCTCCTTGGCCGGTTTCCGCTGCTCTCCCAGAACGGGGCGATCGGGGGTTGTCGGGCTGCTGACCTGGCTGGTCACTGAATCGGACCTCCTTCGAGGCGGCGGCTCACGACCGGGGCCGTGACCTTGTGTCCCACGCGCCATCGTACGTGGGTAAGGGTCGCCTTCCCGGGTCTTCCCGCATCGTGAACGCCGCGCTGAGCTCCCTTTGTGCCCTGATGGGTCACGGTCACCGCCCCCGGAGCCGGTGCTGCCTGCTTCCTCCATAGGGGACGCCTTCCGGCGCCGCTTCAGTTCTGGGCTTCCGCGGGTTGCTCTGACGATACGTCAGAGGATCAGGTATTGAGGTACGTGAGCACGGCCAGGACACGCCGATGGTCTCCCTCGCTGGGAGCCAGCCCCAGTTTGAGGAAGATGTTGCTGACGTGCTTCTCAACGGCCCCGTCGCTCACCACCAGCTGCTTGGCGATCGCGGAGTTCGTCCGGCCCTCGGCCATCAGCCCCAGCACCTCGCGCTCCCGCGGGGTGAGACCGGCCAGTACGTCCTGCTTGCGGCTGCGCCCCAGCAGCTGCGCCACCACCTCCGGGTCCAGGGCGGTACCGCCGCCGGCCACCCGTACGACCGCGTCGACGAACTCCCGCACGTCGGCCACCCGGTCCTTGAGCAGATACCCGACCCCCCGGGAACTGCCGGCCAGCAGCTCGGTGGCGTACCGCTCCTCCACGTACTGCGACAGCACGAGCACTCCCAGCCGCGGGTGGTCGCGGCGCAGCCGCACCGCGGCGCGCACGCCCTCGTCGGTGTGGGTCGGCGGCATCCGCACGTCGGCCACGACCACGTCGGGCACCGCGTCCTCGGCGGCGAGCTCGCCGATCACCTTCAGCAGGGCCTCGGCGTCCCCGACCCCGGCGACGACCTCGTGCCCGCGGTCGGTCAGCAGGCGGGTCAGTCCCTCCCTCAGCAGCACCGAGTCCTCGGCGATGACCACCCGCACTCTGTCCTCCACCGCTACCGGCCCCCCGTGTCGACGTGATGTGCCCCTCCCCAGCATTCCAGCTTCCGGCGGCCGGCACACGGCCTTGCCACCGGGGCGGGGTGCGGGGAGGGACGGAGGGGGGCGCGATCAGCGTCCTCTCGGTTCTGCCGGTCTTCCCGGTCCTACGGCTATTGCGGCCTTGCGGTTATTGCGGTCCTGCGGTCCTGCGGTCGTTCCGGTCGGTCCAGCGGTCTTCCGGTCCCGGCGCCTGCGCGGCCACCGTGACGTCAGGTTCGCCAGGGCAGCTCGGCCGCGACGGTGGTCGGGCCGCCGGCGGGGGAGTCCACCGCGAGGACGCCGTCCACCGCCCCGAGCCGCTCGGCGAGCCCGGCCAGGCCCGAGCCGCGAGCCGTGGAGGCGCCGCCGCGTCCGTTGTCGGCGACGTGGATCATCAGCCGGTCCCCCGAGCGCCACAGGTCCACCGCGGCGCGCGAGGCCCCGCTGTGCTTGCTGATGTTCTGCAGCAGCTCGGAGACGGTGAAGTACGCGATGCCCTCGATCGCCGGTACCGGCCGCCCCGGCAGGTCCACGCTCACCTGCACCGGCACGGTGCAGCGAGCCGCGAGGGCGGACAGGGCGGCGTCGAGGCCGCGGTCGGTGAGGACGGCCGGGTGGATGCCGCGGGCCAGGTCGCGCAGCTCCTGGAGGGCCAGTTTCACCTCGCCGTGCGCCTCCTCGACCATGGTGGCGGCCGCCTTCGGGTCCTCCTGCAGCTTCTCCTTGGCCAGGCCCAGGTCCATGGCGAGCGCCACGAGCCGTGCCTGGGCGCCGTCGTGCAGATCGCGTTCGATACGGCGCAGGTCGGCGGCGGCGGTGTCCACCACCGTGCCCCGGTCCGACTCCAGCTCCGAGACCCGGCTGGCCAGCCGGGACGGCCCCAGCAGCCCCGCGACCAGGCCCCTGTCCACGTACGCCATGCCCCGGATCAGCCAGGGGGTGACCAGGACCAGCAGCAGGCCCAGCGCGGAGGTCATGGCCAGCTCGAACGGCGAGTCCAGCCACCAGCCGTTGCCGTTCCCGTCCCCGTACAGCTGGAGCCCCGGCTGGTCGGTGTAGGCCGGGAACACCCACTGCCACAGCGGGTACGTGAGGAGCCCCCAGCCGTAGGTGAAGAAGGAGACGGCCACGGAGAAGGTGAACACGCCCCACGGGAAGTGCACGAAGAAGTACAGGACGTGCCGCCAGGAGGCGCCGCTGGTCAGCTGGCCGCCGAGCCACGACATGAGGCCCTGACCGGGCCGTCGGCGCAGCGGCTCTGGCGCGGCCACGTCGATGCGCAGGCACTGACGGGCCCGCTCGCGCTCCACGACGCCGAGCCCCCGGCAACCGGCCAGCATCGCGGCGAGGACGGGCAGCCCGAGAAAGGTGACCAGCAGGCCCGCGCCGAGCGACAGCATCGTCACCGTGAAGACGAAGCCGATGACGCCCATCGGCAGGTTCAGCAGCAGATACAGGAGCTCGCGCCAGGTGCGGGCCTCGATCGGCGCGCGCAGCGCCGCGGGCAACCGGTGCTCGCGCGGCTCCGGGAAACCGTATGCCATGGTCACGTCCGTCCTCTTCGTCGTCCCTCTGCCGCCTGTGTTGTCTTCAGCCTCCTCCTGCGGGGCCCTCGCGCCCATGGTGCGGATCGGCGTCTCGGACCTGGGGAAAACCCCACCCCGCTGTGCGGCGGCCCGGACCGGGGCGCTGACTCGCCGCCTGGCGCCACGAGAGAAGGCCGGTCCCCTCCGCGAGGGCACCGGCCTACTTGTGCGCGGCTCAGGCGCGGTCCCGCCAGGGCAGCTCGGCCGTCACCGTCGTCGGGCCGCCCGCGGGGGAGTCGATCACCAGCAGGCCGTCCACCGAGCCCAGCCGCTCGGCGAGCCCGCCCAGCCCGCTGCCCCCCGAGGCGGTCGCCCCGCCCCGCCCGTCGTCGCGGACCTGGATCATCAGCCGGCCGTCCGAGCGCCACAGCTCGACGACGGCCAGGCGCGCCCCGCTGTGCTTGCTGATGTTCTGCAGCAGCTCGGAGACGGTGAAGTAGGCGATGCCCTCGATCGCCGCCGCGGGCCGGCTCGCCAGGTCCACCTGCACCTGCACCGGCACCGTGCACCGGGCGGACACCGAGGACAGCGCCGCGTCGAGGCCGCGGTCGGTGAGGACGGCCGGGTGGATGCCGCGGGCCAGGTCGCGCAGCTCCTGGAGGGCCAGCTTCACCTCGCCGTGGGCGTCGTCGACCATCCTCGCCGCCGCCTTCGGGTCCTCCTGCAGCTTCTCCTTGGCCAGGCCCAGGTCCATGGCGAGCGCCACGAGCCGTGCCTGGGCGCCGTCGTGCAGATCGCGTTCGATACGGCGCAGGTCGGCGGCGGCGGTGTCCACCACCGTGCCCCGGTCCGACTCCAGCTCGGCGATCCGCCGCTCCAGCTCGTCGGAGGGCGACAGCAGGCCGCGGACCATCGCGCGGTCCGCGTTGGCCAGCCCCCGGGCGATGAACGGCAGCACGGGCCACGCCACGAAGAGCGAGGTCAGGGCGATGGTGAAGGTCGCGATCCCCCATGGCAGCCGGATGAAGAAGTACAGCGCGTGCCGCCACCCCACCGGGTCCTTCAGCGAGGTCCACAGCCAGGGGAAGAAGCCCATCCGCCCCGGATGCAGCGATCGGGGCTCGTCCACGGCCACCCCGAGCATGCCGCGTGCCCGTATCCGCTCCAGCCGCCCCAGCAACCGGCACCCGGCCAGTCCCAGCGCCAGCAGCGGCAGGCCGACCACGGTCACGGACAGCCCGACGCCGAGGTAGAGCACGACGGCGACGAAGACGAAGCCCACGATGTCCACGGGCAGGTTCGCCAGCAGATACGCGATCTCCTTCCACGTCACGGCGTCGAAGGCGAAGCGCGCCGGCGGCAGCGGGGCGGCTTCACCGCGCTGGGATGTGATGGTCATGACGTCAAGCCTGCCGTGGACGGGGCGGCCACCGCCATGGGGTACGCCTGCGGGGACAAGGTGGGGTTATCCGTACCACCGGTCAGGACGGGTGGTTCCGCTCCGGGAGGCAGGGCCTAGACTCCGTTCGTACAGATCGTCTAAAGATCCACCGGGATCGCTGGACAACGCGCTTACGACGAGAAACGAGGGGCGGACGGACGTGGACTACTTCCACGGCTACTCGGTCGTCGGGCTGGTCGCGGTGCTCGGGGTGCTCTTCGTGACCGTGGCCTTCGGGGCCGGTCGCCTGCTGCGGCCCGTCGTGCCGACGCAGGAGAAGATGCTCACGTACGAGTGCGGCGTCGACCCCGTCGGCGAGGGCTGGGCGCACACCCAGATCCGCTACTACGTCTACTCCTTCCTCTACGTCGTCTTCGCGGTCGACGCGATCTTCCTCTTCCCCTGGGCGACCGTGTTCGCCGCCGAGGGGTACGGCGGCACGACGCTGGTCGAGATGTTCGTCTTCCTCGGCTTCCTCGCCGTCGGTCTGCTCTACGCCTGGAAGAAGGGCGTCCTGGAATGGACGTGACCGAAGTGACCGATGTGAGCACTCCCGAGTACCTTCCGGAGCCGCGCCGCCTCGGAACGCTGGCGCGCCTGGCGCCGGAGCCGATGAAGGTGGTCCTGAACTGGGGCCGCCGCTACAGCCTGTGGGTCTTCAACTTCGGGCTCGCCTGCTGCGCCATCGAGTTCATCGCCGCGTCCATGGCCCGGCACGACTTCATCCGGCTCGGCGTGATCCCCTTCGCGCCCGGCCCGCGCCAGGCCGACCTCATGGTCGTCTCGGGCACCGTCACGGACAAGATGGCCCCGGCCGTGAAGCGCCTGTACGAGCAGATGCCCGAGCCGAAGTACGTCATCTCCTTCGGCGCCTGCTCCAACTGCGGCGGCCCCTACTGGGACTCCTACTCCGTGACCAAGGGCGTCGACCAGATCATCCCCGTCGACGTCTACGTGCCCGGCTGCCCGCCGCGGCCCGAGGCGCTGCTGCAGGGCATCCTCAAGCTCCAGGAGAAGATCGCCCGCGAGTCGCTCGGCGAGCGCTACGGCGACGGGGGCACCCCGCGCGCGTCCACCGCCGCGCTGCGCAGCGGCCTCGTCCAGGCCCCGCCACCACCCGGGGAGGCCGCGAAGTGACCACGCCCTTCGACCGGCTCCCCGAGCCGGACGCCGTCGCCGAGGTCTTCGGCGCGCAGGCCACGGCGGAGGAGGCGTACGGCCTGCTGACCGTCGACGTCCCCGCCGCGTCCTGGACCGACGCCCTGCGGGCCGCCCGGGACACCCTCGGCTGCACCTTCTTCGACTGGCTCAGCGCCGTCGACGAGGGCGGCACCGGGTTCCGCGTCTGCGCCCACGTCGTCGCCCCCGCGGTCGGCTCGGTGCGGCGCCTGATGATCCGTACGACCGTCCCGCACGAGGCGCCGGCCCTGCCGACCGCCGTCGGTGTCTACGCGGGCGCCGCCTGGCACGAGCGCGAGACGCACGAGATGTTCGGGGTGGACTTCACCGGCCACCCGCACCTGGTGCCGCTGCTGCTGCCCGACGGCTTCGAGGGGCACCCGCTGCGCAAGGACTTCGTGCTGGCGGCGCGTGTCGCGAAGGCGTGGCCGGGGGCGAAGGAGCCGGGGGAGTCCGATCACGGCGGGCCCAAGCGCCGCCAAATGCTGCCGCCGGGCGTGCCCGACCCCAACGAGTGGGGCCCGCTGAAGGGGCAGTTGCCGCCCGCCCCGGCCCGGCCCGCCCGTACCCCGCGTGCGGCCGGTGCCGCCGGCCCCGCCGGTGCCGCGGAGCGCCCCGCGCGGCGCACGCGAAGCGTCACCGAGGGCTCCGCCAGTCAGGGCGCCGCCGCGGTCCCTGCCACCCCGCGCCGTACCCGAAGCGTCACCGAGGGCTCCGCCAGTCAGGGCGCCGCCGAGGCCCCGGCGACCCCGGCGCCGTCCGAGACTCCCCGCAGGCGCACCCCGGACGCCCCCTGGGACGTCCCCCGTGACACCGAACCCGCTGCCGGCCCGGCCGCCGCACCGGCAGCGCAGTCCGACGCGGAGAAACCCGCGCGGCGCCCCGGAACGAGTCCGGACGCGACCCCCGGCGGCCCGCCGGACACCCCCCGCAACGACGACGCAGAAGGAGGCAGCACACCGTGAGCGAAGCCCTCGACGTGATCCTCCGGCTGCTCGCCGTGCTCGTCGCCTTCCTCGTCCTGCCCCTGGCCGTCGGCCAGACCGAGCACAAGGTCATGGCCCACATGCAGGGCCGCCTCGGACCCATGTACGCCGGCGGTTTCCACGGCTGGGCCCAGCTCGTCGCCGACGGCGTGAAGTTCGCGCAGAAGGAGGACGTGGTCCCGGCCGACGCGGACCGGAAGATCTTCCAGCTCGCGCCCGCCGTCGCGCTGCTGCCCTACCTCCTGGTCCTCATCGCCATCCCGGTCGGCCCCGACGGGCTCGTCGGCCAGGACATCGACGCGGGCCTGTTCTTCGTGCTCGCCGTGATGGGCGTCGGGGTGCTCGGCTCCCTCATGGCCGGCTGGGCCTCCGCCAACAAGTTCTCCCTGCTCGGCGGTCTGCGCACCGCCGCGCAGCTGATGTCGTACGAGCTGCCGATGCTGCTCGCCGCCGCGTCCGTCGCGATGGCGGCCGGGACGCTCTCGCTGCCCGGCATCGTCGACGCGTACGCCTGGTGGTGGACGCCGTGGCAGCTGATCGGCGCCGTCGTCTTCTTCACCGCGGGCCTCGCCGAACTCCAGCGCCCGCCCTTCGACATGCCGGTGGCCGACTCGGAGATCATCTTCGGCGCCTACACCGAGTACACGGGCCTGCGCTTCGCCCTGTTCCTGCTCGCCGAGTACGCCGGCATCGTCGTGCTGTGCGGCCTGACCACCGTCCTGTTCCTCGGCGGCTGGCACGGCCCCTGGTCCGGCCATCTCGGCTGGCTGTGGACGCTGCTGAAGACCGCGGCCCTGGCCTTCGTCGTCATCTGGCTCCGGGTCACGTACCCCCGGCTGCGCGAGGACCAGTTGCAGCGGTTCGCCTGGACCGTCCTCATCCCGCTCGCCCTGGCCCAGATCGCGCTCACCGGCGTGGTGAAGGTGGTGATCTCCTGATGGGCATCCCCGGTTCCGGCCTGGCCAAGGGCCTCGCCGTCACCCTGCGCACGATGACCCGGCGCTCGCACACCGCGCAGTACCCCGAGGTGCAGCCCGAACTGCCGCCCCGCACCCGCGGCGTGATCGCGCTGTTCGAGGAGAACTGCACGGTCTGCATGCTCTGCGCTCGCGAGTGCCCCGACTGGTGCATCTACATCGACTCCCACAAGGAGACGGTGCCCGCCGTCACCCCCGGCGGCCGCGAGCGCAGCCGCAACGTGCTGGACCGCTTCGCCATCGACTTCTCGCTCTGCATGTACTGCGGCATCTGCATCGAGGTGTGCCCCTTCGACGCACTGTTCTGGTCGCCGGAGTTCGAGTACGCGGAGACCGACATCCTCGAACTCACCCACGAGCGCGACAAGCTGCGCGAGTGGATGTGGACGGTGCCGGCCCCGCCGCCGCTGGACCCGGCGGCCGAGGAGCCCAAGGAACTCGGTGCCGCCCGCAAGGCCGCGGAGAAGGCGGCCGCCGCGGCCCTCGCCGCCGGGGCCGCCGAGACCGCCGGGGCCGCCGAGACCGCCGGGGCCGCCGGGGCCGAGCGCGAGCAGCCGGGGGGCGACGCGTGAGCCTCGCCGCAGCCCACCCCGGTTTCCTGTCCCCGGCCGGGGTCGAGACCGCCTTCGTCCTCGTGGGCGTCGCGACCCTCGCCGCCGCCGTCGTCAGCGTCACCACCAAGCAGCTGGTGCACGCCGCGCTGTGGCTGGTCGTCGCGCTCGGGGGCGTCGCCGTCGAATACCTCCTCCTCACCGCCGAGTTCATCGCCTGGGTGCAGGTGCTGATCTACGTCGGGTCGGTCGTCGTGCTCGTCCTGTTCGGGCTGATGCTCACCAAGGCGCCGATCGGGCGTTCCCCGGACGCCGATTCGGGCAACCGGATCGCGGCGCTGGCCGTGGCCGTCGCCGCCGCGGGCACTCTGGTGTGGGTCGTGGTGGACGCCTTCCGGGCCACCTGGATCGACGTGGACGGCGCCGCGCAGGGCTCCACCAAGGTCACCGGCCAGATCCTCTTCCGGCACTGGGTGCTGCCGTTCGAGGCACTGTCCGTGCTCCTGCTCGCCGCGCTCGTCGGTGCGATCGTCCTGTCCCGCAAGCAGTCCCGTCAGCAGCCGGGAGAGCGCTGATGCATCTCGTCTATCCCGCCGTCCTCGCCGCCCTCCTGTTCTCCGTCGGCCTGTACGGCGTCCTCGCCCGGCGCAACGCGATCCTCGTCCTGATGTCGGTCGAGCTGATGCTGAACGCGGTCAACCTCAATCTGGTCGCCTTCGACGTCTGGCTCCACGACACCCTCCACGCCGGGCAGGCGCTGACGCTGTTCGTCATCGTCATCGCCGCCGCCGAGATCGGCATCGGCCTCGCCATCGTCCTGCTGGTGTACCGCAACCGGGGCAGCTCGGACGTCGACCGCCTCACCGACCTCGCCGAGCGCGCACCGCACGACCCGCAGGGCGAAGGGGCCGGGCCCTCCGCACCCGAAGAGAAGGCCGAGGCCGCAGCGTGACCCTGACGACCCTCGCCGTCCTCGTCCCCCTCCTCCCCTTCCTCGGCGCCGTCGGCGGTCTGCTGCTCGGCCGCACCGCCCCCGGCTTCGTCCGGCCGCTGGCCGTACTGCCCACCGTGACCGCCTTCGTGCTGGCCGTGGTCGTCGCCGTACGGCAGGGCACCGGGCCGGCCACCGACGCCGCGACGCGGCTCACGCCGACCGGCTCGGTACCCGTCGACCTCGCCCTGCACCTCGACGGCTTCGCGGTGCTGATCGCCGTCCTCGTCGGCCTGGTCGCCACCTGTGTGCAGCTGTACTCCACGGCCTACCTGCGCCACGACCCGCGCTACGCCTCCTACTCCGCCCTGGTCTCCCTCTTCACCGCCGCCATGTTCCTGGTCGTCTACACCGGTGACCTGATGGTGCTGCTGGTCGGCTGGGAGATCATGGGCATCTGCTCGTACTTCCTGGTCGGCCACTACTGGGAGACCGAGGTCGCCCGGGCCGCCTCGCTCAAGGCCTTCCTGGTCACCAAGCTCGGCGACGTCCCTTTCCTGATCGGCGTCTTCGCGCTCGCCGCCGACGCCGGGACGTTCCGGATCAACGGCATCCTCACCGCGGCCACCCACGGCGGGATCGGGCACCCCACCGTCGTCGGCCTGCTGCTGCTCGCCGGCGTCGCCGGCAAGTCGGCGCAGTTCCCGCTGCACACCTGGCTGCCCGACGCGATGGCCGGTCCCACCCCGGTGTCCGCGCTGATCCACGCCGCCACCATGGTCGCGGCCGGCATCTACCTCGTCGCCCGGTTGCTGCCGGTCTTCGAGGCATCCACCGTCACCCTCGCGGTGCTCGGCGTGCTGGCCGCCGTCACCATGATCGGCTCCGGTCTGGCCGCGCTCGCCCAGGACGACATCAAACGCGTGCTCGCCTACTCGACGATCGGCCAGCTCGGCTACATGGCCGCCGCCCTCGCCGTCGGCGACCGCGGCGCCGCCGTGTTCCACCTCATCTCGCACGGCGCCTTCAAGGCCCTCCTCTTCCTCGCCGCGGGCGTCGTCATCCACGCCGCCGGCACCAACTCGCTGGCCGCGATGTCCCGCATGGGCGACCTCGGCAAGCGCGTCCCCGACGCCATGTGGACCATGGGCATCGCGCTGGCCGCGCTGGCCGCCATCCCCCCCTTCTCCGGCTTCTTCTCCAAGGAGTCGGTGCTGCGAGCGGCCGAGCACGCCGCCTCCGGCCACGCCGAGGGCGTGCCGTCGGCCGTCGGCTGGCTCGTCCTGGTCGCCGCGCTGATCACCGCCGTGCTCACCGCGGGCTACGCCACACGCCTGTTCCTCCTCGCCTTCCGCGGCCAGGGCGCCACGGCCCCCGAGGCCCACGGCAGGGAACCGGCCGTCATGACCGTCGTGCTGTGGGTGCTGGCCGTCCCGACCCTCGCCTTCGGCGCCGTCGCCCTCGTGCCCTCCCTCCTCGACCTCCCTGCCTGGCTCGACGGCAACGAGCTCGCCCCGACCCTGGTCACCTCGATCCTCGGCGTCGGCCTCGCCGTCGTCGGCATCCTCGCGACCTACGGCGCCTGGCAGGCCGCCGCGGTTCGCCGCGGCACCCCGCTCGGCGCGATCGTCACCGCCGAGGCCGCGGAGGAGGAGCCGGCGCTCACCGAGGCCGCGGCGCTGCAGACCCACGAACAGGTCTACGGGGATGTCGCCGCTGCCCAGGACCCCGCCGACCCCGGACGCCTGCTGCTCGGCCCGCTCTTCGGGCCGGCCTCGCACGGCTTCCGCCTCGACGCCCTCTACGCGGCGCTCTTCGTCCGCCCCGTGCTCGCCGCCTCCGGCCTCGTCCGCTTCCTGGACCGCGAGGTCGTCGAGACCTACGTCCGTGGTGCGGGCGGACTGCCCCGGCTGCTCGGCGCGATCGTGCGCCGAACCCAGACGGGCAACGTGCAGACCTATATCAGCGTGCTGCTGGCCGGCTCCGTGATACTCGCCGTCCTCGTCGCCGTCGGAGCGTGAGCCGTGAACGACACCGTCCTCCAGTACGTCCTCGCGGCCGCCGTCGTCCTGCCACTGCTCGGCGCCGCGGCCGCGCTGCTGCCGGCCCCGCCCGGCCTGAAGGGGAAGAACCCCGACCAGGCCGTGCTGCGCCACGGCGTCACCGTCACCGGTCTCGTCCTCGTCCTGAGCATCGTCCTCGCCGCGGGCTTCGACCACGACCACCCCGCGACGATGCAGGCGAACACCGACATCAGTTGGATCCCGGCGCTCGGCATCCGCATCCACCTCGGCATCGACGGCATCAGCCTCCCCCTCTTCGTCCTGACCGCGCTGCTGACCTTCCTCTGCGCGCTCTACAGCTACTTCAAGATGCCCGCGGGCCCTTCCCCGAAGGCTTTCGTGGCGCTCCTGCTCCTCCTGGAGACGGGCACGCTCGCCACCTTCTCGGTGCTCGACCTGCTGCTCTTCTTCCTCGCCTTCGAGACGGTCCTCATCCCGATGTACTTCCTCATCGCCCGCTGGGGCGGCGAGAACCGGGAGAAGTCCGCCCTCCGCTTCATCCTCTACACACTGCTCGGCTCCGTGATCATGCTGCTCGGCCTGCTCCTCATCGGGCTGAAGGCGGGCACATTCGACATGGTGGCACTCGCCTCTGACAACGGGTCGCCACTCAGTCACTCCACGCAACTGATCGCCGTCCTCGCCATCGGCCTCGGCCTCGCCGTCAAGGCCCCGATGTGGCCGCTGCACAGCTGGCTCCCCGACGCCCACACCGCCGCCCCCACGGTCGGCTCGGTGCTCCTGGCCGGGGTCCTGCTCAAGATGGGCACCTACGGCTTCGTGAGGATCCTGTTGCCGGCCGCACCCGAGGGCATGCAGACCTTCGCGCCCTACCTGGCCGCCCTCGCGGTCGTCGGCATCGTCTACGGGTCGCTGGCCTGCCTGGCCCTGGCCCGCCGCGGCGCCGGCGGCGACCTCAAGCGCCTCATCGCGTACAGTTCCGTCGGCCACATGGGCTTCGTGCTGCTCGGCATCGCCACCCTGACCACCACCGGCGTCAACGGCGCGCTCTTCGCCAACATCGCCCACGGGCTCATCACCGGCCTGCTCTTCTTCCTGGTCGGCGCGCTCAAGGACCGCTACGGCTCCACCGACCTGGACAGCCTCGCCGGGCAGACCGGCGCCGCGCTGTACGGCAAGGCCCCCCGCATGGGCGGCCTGCTCGCCTTCGCGGCCGTCGCCTCCCTCGGCCTGCCGGGCCTGGCCGGCTTCTGGGGCGAGATGCTGGCGATGTTCGGCTCCTTCAAGCCCGCCCCGGGCCTGGACCGCGGCGCCTACCTCGTCTTCACCGCGGTCGCCGCCTTCGGCACCCTGCTCACCGCCGCGTACCTCCTCGTCGTCGTGCGCCGCGTCTGCATGGGCGACCGCGACACCGTCCAGGCCGCGCCGGCGCTCGCCGACGTCCGGGGCTACGAGTTCGCGGCCTGGACCCCGCTGGCCGTCCTGACCGTCCTCGCCGGCCTGTGGCCCGCCGCCTTGCTCGGCCTCACCGACCCGGCCGTGCGCACCCTGCTCGGAGGCAGCTGATGAGCACCCTCGCCACCTCCGTCGTCCAGTCGGTCGACTGGGCCGCGATCGCCCCGCCCGGCATCGTGGCGGCGGCCGCGCTCGTCGTCCTGGTCGCCGACCTCTTCCTGCCCGAGGGCCGCAAGCAGAGCCTGGTGGGGATCACCCTGGCCGGCCTCGTGCTGGCCGGGCTGAGCCTGCTGCCGCTGCTCGACGGTGACCGCACGACCTTCTGCCTGGTCGGCAGCCCCGGCGACTGCTCCTATGTCGCCGACCACTTCACGCTCGTCGTGCAACTGCTGGTCCTGGCCGGGGCGCTCGTCACCGCCCTGCTGTCGGTGCACACCCTCGACGAGCTGCCTCCCGGCGAGTTCTGGTTCCTGCTGCTCTCCTCGGCCTCCGGCGCCGCCCTGCTGCCCGCCTCCCGCGACCTGGCGACCCTCGTGATCGCCCTGGAGGTCACCACCCTCCCCTCGTTCGCCCTGGTCGGCCTGCGCCGCGGCGACCGGCTGTCGAGCGAGGCTGCCCTGAAGTTCTTCCTGTCCTCGGTCGCCGCGACCGCCGTCACCCTGCTGGGCGTCAGCTTCGTCTACGCCGCCACCGGCACCCTCCACCTGGAGGCCATGGCCAAGGGGCTGCAGGGCGTCGACCCTCGCCTGGACACCCTCGCCGCCGCCGGCGCCGCCCTCACCGTCGTCGGTTTCGCCTTCAAGCTCGCCGTCGCCCCCTTCCACTTCTGGGTGCCCGACACCTACACCGGCGCCCCGCTCCCGGTCGCCGGCTACCTGTCGGTCGTCGGCAAGGCCGCCGGGTTCGCCGGCCTCATCCTCGTCACGGTCGTGGCCTTCCGGCCGTACGCGCACGTCTGGGGCCCGGCCGTCGCCGTCCTGGCCGCCCTCACCATGACCGTCGGCAACGTCGCCGCCCTGATGCAGCGCCCCGACCGCCCGCGCAGCGCGGTCCGCCTGCTGGCGTGGTCGTCCATCGGCCAGGCGGGCTACCTGCTGGTCCCGATCGCCGCGGCCGCGTACACCGACCCCGACCGCCAGATCGGCACCACCCTCGCGTACGCGCTGATGTACGGCGCGGTGAACCTCGGCGCCTTCGGCGTCGCCGCGCTCGTCGCCCGCACCGCGCCGCAGAACCGGCTCACCGACTACCGCGGCCTCCACAGCGGCCACCCGCTCGCCGCACTGGCCATGGCCTTCTTCCTGCTCTGCCTGGCCGGTCTGCCGCCGGGAGTCATCGGCCTGTTCGCCAAGGTCGCCGTCTTCTCCTCGGCCGTCGACGCGGACCTCGGCTGGCTTGCCGCCGTCATGGCCGTCAACGTCGTCATCGCGCTCGTGTACTACCTTCGGTGGACGGTCCTGCTCTTCGCCAAGCCCGCGACCGAGCAGGCCGCCGCCGCGCGCCCGTCCCGCCCGCCGCGCCCGCTCAGCGCCGCCATCGCGCTCACCGCGGTCGTCGGGATCGTGCTGTCCGGCGCACCCCAGCTCGTCCTCCGCTTCGCCTCCGCCACCCTGCTCTGAGCACCCGGTGGAAGGTGCACAAGGGAACTAACGCCCTTCCGGTGGCGTTGCCCCCTTCGGGAGGTTCTCCTTGAACGAGGAGAGAAGGTCCTCCTGATGCACAACTTGGAGGGTGTACCGTGCACCGCCGGCACAACGGCCTGAAGACCGCCGCGCTCCTGGGCGGAATGTCGGCTCTCATCCTGATCATCGGAAGTTTCTTCGGCCGTACGGGACTGATCGTCGCGCTCGTCGTAGCCCTCGGGACCAACGCCTACGCGTACTGGAACAGCGACAAGATCGCACTCCGCTCCATGCGCGCCCGCCCGGTCAGCGAGTTCGAGGCGCCGGCGCTCTACCGCATGGTGCGCGAGCTCTCCACCTCCGCCCGGCAGCCCATGCCGCGGCTCTACATCTCCCCGACCGAGGCCCCCAACGCCTTCGCCACCGGCCGCAACCCGCGCAACGCCGCGGTGTGCTGCACCGAGGGCATCCTGCGCCTCCTCGACGAGCGCGAGCTGCGCGGCGTCATCGGCCACGAGCTGAGCCACGTCTACAACCGCGACATCCTCATCTCCTCCGTCGCCGGCGCTCTGGCCTCCGTGGTGATGTTCCTCGTCAACTTCGCCTGGCTGATCCCCGTCGGCCGTTCCGACGACGACGAGGGCCCCGGCCTGTTCGGCCTGCTCCTGATGATGATCCTCGGCCCTGTCGCCGCCTCCCTCATCCAGCTCGCCGTCAGCCGCTCCCGCGAGTACGAGGCCGACGCCTCCGGCGCCCGCCTCACCGGCGACCCGCTCGCCCTCGCCTCCGCGCTGCGCAAGCTGGAGACGGGCACCAAGCGCGCCCCGCTGCCGCCCGAGCCCCGGCTGGAGACCACCAGCCACCTCATGATCGCCAACCCGTTCCGCCCCGGCGACGTGTCCAAGCTCTTCTCGACCCACCCCCCGATGGCCGAGCGCATCACCCGCCTCGAGGAGATGGCCGGCTACCGCCGCTGACGCGTACGTGCGGCCCGGCCCGCGCGCGGGTACGGGCCCCGTGGGGGGCGGCTGTCGGAGCTGCGGCTCCCGCCCACCTGACGGGCGGGGCCCCCGGGCGCATGGGAGGCTGGGCCAATGAAGGCGGTCAACATCGTCCTGAACGTCGTGTGGCTGGTCATCTGGGGCCTGTGGATGGCCATCGGCTACGCCCTGCTGGGCCTGCTGATGTTCATCTTCATCATCACCATCCCGTGGGGGATCGCGTCCCTGAGGATCGCCAACTACGTGCTGTGGCCCTTCGGCCGCACCACGGTGGAACGCCGCGACGCGGGGGTCGGGTCACTGCTCGGGAACATCATCTGGCTGATCTTCGCGGGGATCTGGCTCGCCATCGGCCACGTGCTCGCGGGCATCGGCTTCTGCCTGACGATCATCGGCATCCCGTTCGGCATCGCGAACTTCAAGATGGTGCCGATCTCCCTGGTGCCGCTCGGCCGCGAGATCGTCCCCGTGGACGCCCCCTACGCCACCCGCTGAGCCGCCGCCCCGCGCTCCCCGGCCGGGGGCTCAGCCCGGCTCGATGTTGTGGTTGAGCCGGAAGACGTTCTCCGGGTCGTACTCCGTCTTCACCTGGGCCAGCCGCCCCAGGTTGTGCGCGCCGAACCCGGAGATCACCCGGCCCTCGCCCTCGTCGCCGATGAAGTTCAGGTAGACCGCCCCCGAAGACCACTGCCGCAGGTCGGCGCGGATGTCGTGGGCCCACCGCCGGGCCCGCTCGTCGTCCGCCGGGTCCGCCCACAGGCCGAACGGGTGCACGACCCACGGCGCCCGGCGCCAGGGCAGCGGGTAGTCGGCGGGGGCGCGCGCCACGGCGCCGCCCACGGGGAACAGCACGTGCTGGGAGGGGGAGGGGACCACCATGTCCCGGGCGCGCGCGCAGAAGCGGTCCACGGCCTCGTCCGGGAAGTCGTCCAGGTACTCAGCCGACCAGTAGTTCCGGTAGCCCGGCGGGTCGTCGAGCATGCACTGCAGGTCCGCGTACGGCAACTCCGTCACCAGGCGCCCCTGCGGCCCGAGTGCCAGCAGCGGCTCCAGCACCTCGCGCGCCGTCTCCCCGGTGCCTGCGTACGTGACCAGGACGGCGCAGGTGAGCGCGCCCACCAGATGCTCCGGCACGAACTCCTCCGGCGGCCCGGTCAGGAAGATCAGGCCCCCGCCCATCTCGTCCGGCGCCGACGACAGCAGGCTGCGGTAGGCGCGCAGCACCTCGGGGCCGGCCTCCGGCGGCCACAGCAGCAGGGCCATGGTGACCGCGGGCAGCGGGTAGAGCCTCAGCGTGAGCGAGGTGGCGACGCCGAAGTTGCCGCCGCCCCCGTGCAGCGCCCAGAACAGCTCCGCGTTCTCGTCCTCGGCGGCCCGCACCAAGGTGCCGTCCGCCGTGACCAGTTCGGCCTCCAGCAGATTGTCGCAGGCCAGCCCGAACCTGCGCTCCAGCCACCCCGATCCGCCGCCGAGGGTGAAACCGCCCACCCCCGTGGTCGACACCCGGCCCCCGGTGGTGACCAGGTCGTACGGCTGCGTCGCCCGGTCCAGGTGGCTCATCGTGGCGCCGCCGCCGACCCGTGCCGTACGCGCCGCCGGGTCCACGACCACCGCGTGCATGCGCCGCAGGTCGACGACGATGCCGCCGTCGGTCAGGGACGTGCCGGCGACGCTGTGCCCGCCCCCGCGGACGGCGACCTCCAGCCCGTGCTCGCGGCCGAACCGGATCGCCGCGGCGACGTCGTCCACCGTCTCGCACAGGGCGATCACGGACGGCCTCCGGTCGATCATCGCGTTGAACAGCGTGCGGTTCTCGTCGTACGACGGGTCGCCCGGTGCGACGACCTCGCCCGCGAAGCGGGAGCGCAAGCCGTCCAGGGCCGCGTCGTCCAGGATGTGGGGTGCCATCGGTGCCGCCCCCTCTCTCCACCTCCACGGTAGGACGGGGGCACGGGCCCGGCATGTCGGCGCCGGGCCCCTGCGGTCAGTCCGCCAGCCCGGCGGCCAGGGTCGCGCCCAGCTCCCAGCAGGCCTGCAGATCGGCCTTGGAGGGCTCCCCGGTGACCGTCACCTCGGCCGCCGCCTGCTCCCAGCCGAGGCCCGTGGTGATCGACCGGATCCCCCGTACCGTCCCCGTCACGTCGCTGCCGCCGTGCACGTAGTAGCCGAACGGGCGCCCGCGCGTGCTGTCCAGGCACGGGTAGTAGACCTGGTCGAAGAAGTGCTTGAGCGCCCCCGACATGTAGCCGAGGTTCGCCGTCGTGCCCAGCAGGTAGCCGTCCGCCGCGAGCACGTCGGAGGCGGTCGCCGCGAGGGCGGCCCGCCGTACGACGTCCACCCCCTCGATCTCGTCGGTGGTCGCGCCCGCGACCACCGCCTCGAACATCGCCTGCAGATTCGGCGACGGCGTGTGATGCACGATCAGCAGGGCCGGCACTCAGCTCACTCCGACGGGCGCCGACGCCGGCAGGCTGTCCATGAACGAGCTCACCGAGAACACCGCGTTGCCGGGGCCGGCCGGGCCGTACCCGGGCGGCGAGCTCAGCCCGTACTCCTCCAGCGTCGCGCGGTACACGTCCAGCAGGCGGATGTGGTACTCCAGCGGCGCGCCCTCCGGGTTCGCCTTGCCCAGGGGGGTCGTCGGCTCCGGGCACCAGGTGGTGAAGCGCGGGGTGATGCCCCGCGACATGAAGAAGCGCAGGCCCTCCGCCGTGGAGTCGATCGCCTCCCCGACGGTGGTGAAGCCGAACGGCTCGGCCATCTCCACGCCCGCCACGAAGTTGGGGATCACGTTGCGGGGTCCGAAGATCTCCGCCGAGTCCAGGATGCGGCGGTGCCACTCGTCGCGGCCGACGTAACGCTCCTTGCCGGGGCAGTACAGCTCGAACAGACGGCGGTCCCACACCTCGTAGTTGGGGTGGTAGATCTGCACGCCGTAGTCCTTGAAGCGCTGCACGTCCTCCTTGGGCAGCGCCTGCGCGACGACCTTGCCGATCCAGCGGCCCGGGAAACGCTCCTCGATGGCCTTGGCGTAGTGGCCGTAGAAGTCCGCCTCGTCCCGCCCGGCGACCTTGGAGGTGATCGCCCCGCCGGTGAGGGTGTACGCGGTGGAGGTCTTCGCCTCGTCGTACTTGTCGATGATCTCCAGCGCCTCCAGCACCTCCTCGACCGGCTTCACCCCCGTATAGGGGCGGCCTGCCGCCTTGTGCTGGCGCCAGTTGTGGTTGATGTCGCAGTACTGGCACTCCTCCTTGGCGCCGAAGTACTGACACACACGGAAGACCGTCAGGTAGATCAGGTAGCCCCACTGGATCGTCGGCGCGACCTCCATCACCGACTTCCCGTTCTCCAGGGTGTGCCGGTAGTACGCCGGCATCGGCGGCAGGCCGACGTCCGCGATGCGCACCCCGTCGAGGTACAGCCCGAGCACCCCGCGCCCGCCCGCCCGCACGCGGTACGGCGAGGCAGGGTTCACCCGCACCGACACCACCGTGCGGCGCAGGTCGTACGGCCCGCCGGTGAGCACGATCTCCTCCGGCGGCCGCTTGAGCGCGGCGGCGCCCAGTTCGGGGAGGGTGCGGTGATCGAAGGAGAAGATGAAGTACGACTTCGGTTTGACGTCGCCGTCCTCGTTGCCGCTCAGCGCGGACTCGTCGAACGCGATCCCGCCGCGCAGCAGGTCCTCCTTGATGACCGCCTCGCGCGGGACGTGCGGGAAGCGGCTCATCAGGTCCTCGACCAAAGCGGTGCGGCTTTGCATGCCCGGCTCCATCCTCGAGACGCTGCCCCGGGTCCGCCGTCGACCGGCGGGACGGTCCCGGGGAGACCTAACAGGAAGACACTACGCACCTGCGGCGGCTTCCCGGGCGGCACCCTCCGAATGCGCCCCGAAGTGCGCGTGGCAAAGGCCCCGGCCGCCTCTCCCGGCCGGGACCTCGGGCTGGACCTCGCTCAGCGGTAGTTCACGAACTGCAGCGCGAAGTCGAGGTCCTTGCCCTTCAGCAGTGCGATGACGGCCTGCAGGTCGTCCCGGCTCTTGGAGCTGACGCGCAGCTCGTCGCCCTGGACCTGCGCCTTGATGCCCTTGGGCCCCTCATCACGGATGATCTTGGCGACCTTCTTGGCGTTGTCCTGCGAGATGCCTTCCTCGATGGTCGCGAAGATCTTGTACTCCTTGCCGGACAGCTGGGGCTCGCCCGCGTCCAGCGACTTCAGGGAGATCCCCCGCTTGACCAGCTTGGTCTCGAAGACGTCCAGGATGGCCTTGACCCGCTCCTCGGAGTTGGCCTGCATCAGGATCTTGTCCCCGGACCACGAGATCGACGCGCCGACGTTCTTGAAGTCGTAGCGCTGCGAGATCTCCTTGGCGGCCTGGTTGAGGGCGTTGTCGACCTCCTGCCGCTCGACCTTCGAGACGATGTCGAAACTGGAGTCGGCCATCTTCTGTTGGCTCCTTGGCTCTGATCCGTCAGGTCCGCGACCCACCTCCGGGTCGCCCCCGCAAGCCTAGCCACCGGACCCGCCCGGAGCGCTGATCAATAGGGTGGCGAAGCACCCCCGCGCATCGGGTATTGTTTACGACGTCGCCACGGGGACCGCACACAAACGGCCCGCGGAGACACTTCCCAGGCGGTGTGCCCGAGTGGCCAATGGGAGCGGACTGTAAATCCGTCGGCTTAGCCTACCCAGGTTCGAATCCTGGCGCCGCCACAGTGGAAACACAGCCCCTGAGCTGCGGAAACGCAGACCAGGGGCTGTTTTGTTGTGCCCGAAAGAGCCATTTCGGTGTGCCGGGTTGTCTCATCCGGACACGCTGTCTACCAGCCTTTCTGGACCACGTGTGGGCCGGCATCCGGGATGAGAACCAGCGCAGGCGCCTCTCGGCGGGATCTGCTGCGAAGGCCGGGAGATCCCGCCGGAGAGTGCGCGTCGTGACGTTCCCTGCCGGCCGGCGCTCGGTGGGCCCGAGGGGCACCGGGGGCGAATCATCAGCAGTCCTGCGGTTGGACATCCGATCCAGACAGCTTGGCAGCCCGTCCCCGTTGTAGACGCCATCGCGCATCCCTGGATCGGCGGCATGCGATCGGCAAGGTCGTCGGTGACGGTGGTGTCCAGGACGGCCCGCAGTTCCCCAGGAACGGGGCCGTTGGTCAGGCACGGCCATTGGCGCCGGGCACGGGCGTCGATGAGGACGCAACCGGGGTGGTGGCCGACTTCTCCGTGCCGCCGTTGCCGCTGCACCCGGTGATCAGGGGCACCGCGAGAAGCGCGGCGGCCGTGATCGCGGTGACGCATCCGTGGCCGCGTATGGGGGAGGGGACTGTCGACGTGGTGGTGGCCGGCTGCGGGCGGGGAGCTCCGGGATCTGTGCGTGATCAGGACGCGTGGGGGACGCGCTCGGTGACCTTGCGGGCCTTGCGGGCCTTGCCACGGCGCAGGAGCAGGAAGGCGACCTTGAACACGACGACGGCCAGGACGGCGCCGAGTGCCCAGTGCTTCCAGGGGCCGGACGTCAGAAGGAGCCCGCCAAGGCCCAGGTGGGCGGCGACGGCCAGTACGACGACGGCGGGGATGCCGAGCTTCGCGCCGTGTCGGCGGCGGGGTGCGGCCTGGTGGACGTCGATGGTTCCGTGGGTGCCGGAGCGGCTGTCCACCGTGCCTGCGTGTGTGCGCGGTCGGTTCAGGTACCGGGCCGGGTGGCCGGTACGGACGTGATCTTCCGGTCGCCGCGATCGCTCGACGCCCATGAGGGGAACCCCCGCCTTCCGCGGTTGGTGTGCTCTTCGTCCATGAGGACAGGTCGGCGACGCGAGATGTGACACTCGGCCATGGGGCGGGTTCCCGGAAGGAATCCCCTCCTGCGGGGTCAGCGCCACTCGGTGTCCTGGGTGAGGCGCTGGTGGTGGGAGTCGTATTGGTCGACGGTGGTGATGGTCTTGCCGTTGGGTATGGCGACGGCCCAGGCGCGGTAGTGGGTGCCGGGGACGGTGATGGTGGTGGCCTTGAGGTGGGTGCCGTCGGTGAGGTTGACGATGCCGTAGGCGATGTCGGCCTCGGGGTTGGAGACCATGAGGCGGGAGCCGGTGGTTCCCTTGCCGTGCAGGCCCCACAGGCCCATGTCGCCGGAGCCTGCGGGGTCCTGGGTGCCGTTGACGGGCTGGCAGTCGGACCAGGGGCCGCCTTGGTGGTCGATGCGGACGCCGCCGATGTACATGCGCTGGCACAGCAGTGCGGTGCCGCGGGCGGGGGTGCCGACGGGGCTGGTGGGGAGTTCGTAGCCCTGCGGCAGGGTCCGGTGGAACTCCAACGCCACCGACCAGCGGAGACCGTCCACCCGGCCCTTGCCGATCAGCTGCGTGACGACCTGGGGCGTCTGCTTCTTCGGCGCGGCGACCGCCTTGGCGGCCACGGCGGCGGGTGCGCCGGCCCGGTCCGCGGCCGGGGCGGACGGAGCCGACGGGCCAGAGGGTGACGCCATGGCGGAGGCGCCGAACGTCACGGCGCCGATGGCGACCGCTGCGGCGGCGGCCACGCCCGCCTTCCTGGCAATACTGAGAGCCACGGAGCATTTCTCCTTTGAAGCTGCCACCCGGCACCGCGCCGGGCGGTCCTTGACGGCCGGCGCGGTGGGCCCGCGCGCCGGCCCGCGGTGGCCACCGGATGCGGTGGCCGCCGCTTGGATGTCTGTTCGTAGGTACTCCCGAATGCGCGCGGGGGGTTGCACGGTCGCGCGACTTCTTTCGGGGGAAGCGGTCGGTTGCCGCGGCATAGGGTGCGGTCCGGCGGGCCCCGCGGATCCCGCGGGCGAGCACCGTCTGGCCACGATCCGCCCGGGTACCGCCGTGCGGTACCCGGGTGAGGAGCGGGGCGCGGGCCGGCGCCACCCCTCGGCGGAGGCCGCCGACCGGTCCGGCCGGGTTCTGGCCTCCGCCCTCGCGGTCCCCTTCCACTTCGCGAGTCCGGACACCCCGGACGACCAGGCCCCGCGCCTGCGGCTCTGAGCGACGCGAGGCCGGAACCTGACCACCGGGGGGCAGCGGTCGGCATTTCCGTCATTTACGGATGAGGTGTACGAAAGAGGGGAAAGTGGTTGAACGCGGCACGCGGCTGTCGCGTACCTCCTCGAGTGGGAGGAGGGATGCCTGTGTGATCCGCGGTCACTGCACCAACACGCTCCACCGGTCCCCTGGGGTCGGCCGGCGCCGTACGTCGGGGGCACGGGGGCAGAAGAGGGTTCCCCATGAACTACATAGCTGAGCGATTGCGCCCTCCGCCGCAGACCGAGGAAGCCGTATCGGCGCGGCCGCCGGTGACCGCCGGTGATTGCGGTCTGCTGCTGATCCGGCTCACCATCGGTGTCCTGATGGCGGGGCACGGGCTCCAGAAGCTCTTCGGGTGGTTCGGCGGCCAGGGGCTCACCGGCACCGGCAAGGGCTTCGAGGCGCTGGGCTACTCGCCGGGGAAGGTGTACGCCGCCATCGGCGGGGCCTCGGAGTTCCTGGGCGGCGTGGGCCTGGCGCTGGGGCTGTTCACCCCGCTCGCCGCGGCGGCGCTGATCGGCGTGATGATCAATGCCATGGTCACGGTGACCGGTGCCCGCGGGCTGTGGGACGAGCAGGGCGGCATCGAGTACAACCTGGTGATCACCGTCGCCGCCCTCGGTGTCGCCGCCATCGGCCCCGGGCGCCTCGCGCTGGACCGGTACTTCCGCTGGGGCAGGGGCGGCTGGGCCGATGCCGCAGTCGCGCTGGGCCTGGGCGGCCTGGGGGCCATCATCGTCCTGAACCTCTAGCTGGGCCGGCCCTCATGCCGGCGGCACACTGCCACGACCCCGGGGGGCCCGGGGTCGTAGAACGTCCTACGCCCCTGGCGCTGCCGCAAGCTCACCCCTACGAGTGACGCGTGAGGCGTGCGCAGAAAATCGAACACGTGATTGAATTCCGTGCATGGCCAACACCGTGTTCCCGCCCGATCTGGTGCAGGCGCAGCGCGAATGGCACCGCACCTATGCGCAACTCGCCGCGGAGCCCGCCCACGCGGCGATCCTGCGACGACGCCTGCTGTGGCTCTCCTGCCGGCTGTTCTGGCACCCGTACTGGCACACCGGCCCGGGCCGCTCGCCCGCGGCGCGGGTGGAGCTGCGCCGGCAGGCGCGGGCCGTTCAGAACCCGAGGTCGGACAGACCCGGGTGATCGTCGGGCCGCCGTCCCAGCGGCCAGTGGTACTTGCGCTCCGATTCGGCGATCGGGACGTCGTTGATGCTGGCCAGCCGTACGCGCATCAGGCCCTCGTCGTCGAACTCCCAGTTCTCGTTGCCATAGGAGCGGTACCAGTTGCCGGAGTCGTCGTGGCACTCGTAGGCGAAGCGCACCGCGATGCGGTTGCCGTCGAAGGCCCAGAGCTCCTTGATGAGCCGGTACTCCAGTTCCCTCGTCCACTTCCGGGTGAGCAGCGCGACGATCTCCTCCCGCCCGTTGACGAACTCGCCGCGGTTGCGCCACCGGCTGTCCGGCGTGTAGGCGAGGGACACCTTCTCGGGGTCGCGGCTGTTCCAGGCGTCCTCCGCGAGGCGGACCTTCTCGATCGCTGTCTCCCGGGTGAACGGGGGTGCCGGGGGCTTCATCGGCATGGTCTCTCCGTGACGTCAGGGGGATGGCGCTGGCCCGTCCCGATACGGTCAAGTGCAGCCCAGAGCCGGACTGATCGCATCTCGGCCGTTCCCCCACTACCCGTCCGCCCGTGCCCGCATCCCGCACCCGCGGAATTCGGGGGCCAGTGTTCTGTGGTGGGTGGTGGGTGGTGGGAGACCGAGAACGGTGATGAGCACCGCCCGGCAGAACACCACCAGGCCGATTCCCGCGAGCCGGACGCGCCGCGTGCGGGCCCGGCTGGGAACCGGACTGCTGTGACATCACGGCCACCCGGGAGATCGGCTTCGACGACGCCCACCAGTACGCGGCTTCACCAGGCCCCTCGACCAACGGTGCAGCGAGATCCGGCAGATGCACGCGGAAGCTGGCGCCAAGGCCTGCCAGGCCTGGAGGGACAAGCCCGGCCGCCACCGCTGCTGACGGCGTTCGCCCTTGCCCGGGAGCGCGGTTCAGTTGCCGGCGACGTCCTTCACCGCGACCGACACCGGGGTGTGACCCTCGATCAGTTCCAGGGTGAGCCCCGCCGTCGAGGGCGTGTCCAGCAGCTCCGCCAGGACCGCCGCGACGTCGTCGCGCGTCACCGAACCGCGTCCTGTCGAGGCGGCGAGCCGGACCCGCCCCGTGCCCGGGTCGTCGGTGAGCCGGCCGGGGCGCACGATCGTCCACTCCAGGTCGGCACGGCGGCGCACTTCGGTGTCGGCGGCGCCCTTGGCGCGCAGATAGGCGGCGAAGACCTCGTCGGTGCCGGGCCGCGGTTCGGCGTCGGCCCCCATGGCGGAGACCATCAGGTAACGGCGTACGCCCGCGCGCTCGGCCGCGTCGGCCAGCAGCACGGCGGCATCCCGGTCGACGGTCTCCTTGCGGGCGACGCCGCTGCCCGGCCCCGCGCCCGCCGCGAAGACGACCGCGTCGGCGCCAGCCAGCACTTGGGCCACCTCGTCCAGCGACGCCGACTCCAGGTCCAGAACGATCGGTTCGGCGCCGGCCTCACGCAGGTCGTCGGCCTGTTCCGGCCTGCGGATGATGCCTGCCACCTCGTCCTCGCGCGCGGCGAGCAGCCGCTCCAGCCGCAGCGCGATCTGTCCATGTCCACCAGCGATCACAGTGCGCATGCCACCGACGCTACGCCCGGCGTGCCGCTCATGCCGGGTCACGGCGACTCCTCGACTGACGCGGCAGGTCGAGGGCCAGGGTGTCGGTGTACTCGCGGACCGCGCTGGTCCGGGAGACGACCCGGCCGCGGTGGATGACGATCCGGCTGTACGCCAGCGACAGCGCGCTCTCCAGCCGGTCGGCCCGCACCGCGAGCAGTTCGGCGGGGAAGCCCGCCTCCACCCGTACCTCGGGCAGCCCCATGACGGCCCTTGCGTCCCGGCTCACCGCCTCGTAGGCATCCCCGGGGGCGCACTCGCCGTGCGAGGCGAGCAGGAAGGCCGCCTCCAGGGGGTCGCCGCGGCCGACGGGGTTGGTCAGGTCGCGCAGCGCGCCGCTGCCCGCGGAGATCCGGACACCGGCCGCCCGCAGGGTCCGCACCGGGGCGGTGCCGCCCCGGCGCACCGACTCCAGGGCGCCGCAGCCGCCCTGCGGGAGGGCGGTCAGCGAGACCCCGGCGGCGGCGAGCTGCCCGGCGAGGCGGACGGTGGTGTCGTCCGGGAGCCGGGCCAGGCCGCCGCAGGGGCCGAGGGTGACGCCGGGCCGCAGTCCCCCCGCCATCGCGGCGAGCCGGGAGAGCCGGGCCGGGTCGGCGGCGTCGGTGTGCAGGTCGACCGGGAGGCCGAACTCGGCGGCCACGGCGAGCACGGCCTCCGCGTATCCGCCCGGGTCCGGGTCGAGGTCGGGGCAGCCGCCCACCACGTCGGCGCCCATCTTGAGGGCGTCGCGGAGCACGGCGAGGCCGTCCGTGCCCGCGGGGCCGGTGAGCACCCGGGGGACGGCCACGGTCTGCACGTCGACCAGACCGCGCAGGGCGCGCCGGGCCTGCAGCGCCGCCTCCAGGGCGCGCAGGCCCTGTACGTCGCCGATGCGGATGTGGGTGCGGACCGCGGTCGCGCCGTGGCCGAGCTGGTGGAGTGCGCCCTCGGTGACCCGGCGCTGCACGTCCTCGTCGTCGTACGAGGGCGGGCCGCCGGAGCCGGCGGTCAGGGCGGTGTCGAGGTGGGCGTGCGGTTCCGCGGGGGCGGGCAGCAGGAGGTACCCGCCGAGGTCGACACGGGTGCCCTCGTGGAGGCTGCCGGCGGTGCCGACGGCCTCGATGCGGGCCCCGGCCAGGCGCACGTCGACGGTGCGGCCGTCGGCGAGACGGGCACCGCAGAGCAGGAGGGCGGGGGCTGGGGTGGCTTCGCCGAGCGGTGGGTCGGTGGGCTGCTGCGGCTGGCTGTCGGTCATCGCGCTCCTCGGGGCCGGAGGCAAGATCACGCGGTTCCGAGCCTAGGGCGCGGTGCCCGGTCCGTCCGGGAAGAGCGATTAGTCGTACTGGTGACGTCAAGTGACGTATGGGACCGAGCGGCTGGGGCGGCGGGGGTGGGTGGTGGTCCGGCGACTGCCCGCAAGATACGGATTTCACCTTCGGCGGCGGAGCGTGTAATGTCTTCCTCGCTCGCCCCAATAGCTCAGTCGGCAGAGCGTCTCCATGGTAAGGAGAAGGTCTACGGTTCGATTCCGTATTGGGGCTCTGGTGATCGGATGACCCGCCACCTGGCGGGTGATCTGTTCATCGAAGCGGCGTAGCTCAGTCGGTAGAGCAAGCGGCTCATAATCGCTGTGTCACCGGTTCAAGTCCGGTCGCCGCTACCCCGCGTAGCCGATTGTGGGATCGGTCCCTCAATCGGCTACTCTTTCCGTGTTCAAACCTTATTGCCGTTCGTCAAGGAGCACTCACGTGGCCGCCACCGACGTCCGCCCGAAGATCACGCTGGCCTGCGTGGAGTGCAAGGAGCGGAACTACATCACCAAGAAGAACCGGCGCAACGACCCGGACCGTCTTGAGATGAAGAAGCACTGCCCGCGCTGCAACGCGCACACCGCGCACCGCGAGACGCGCTGACACAGGCCCCAGACCGAAGAGGCCGCCCCTGACACCGGGGGCGGCCTCTTGGCGTTGGCGGACCCGCCGACGCGCAAACCACAGCTCCAGGAGGTGCCGATGGCGCTGGACCAGTCCTTCGTGGGGCGGACATATCCGCCCACCGCTCCCTACGAGGTGAGCCGGGAGAAGATCCGCGAGTTCGCCGAGGCGGTCGGTGACCCGAACCCGGTCTACACCGACCCCGACGCGGCCAAGGCCCTGGGCCACCCGGACGTGATCGCGCCGCCGACCTTCCCGTTCCTGATCACGTACAAGGCCTCGGGGCAGGTCGTCCTCGACCCGGAGCTGGGACTGGACTACGGCCGGGTGGTGCACGGCGACCAGAAGTTCGGCTACACCCGCCCCGTGCGGGCCGGTGACCGCCTGTCGGTGACGGTCACCATCGAGGCCATCAAGTCGCTCGCGGGCAACGACGTCATCGACGTCCGCGGCGAGGTCCACGACGAGAGCGGCGAGCACGTGGTGACGGCGCTGATGAAACTGGTGGCGCGCGCGCCGGAGGGTGAGTGACCGATGACGGCGAAGATCTCCTACGACGAGGTCGAGGTCGGCACCGAACTGCCGGCGCGGTCCTTCCCCGTGAACCGCGCCACACTCGTGCAGTACGCGGGCGCCTCCGGTGACTTCAACCCGATCCACTGGAACGAGAAGTTCGCCAGGCAGGTCGGTCTGCCGGACGTCATCGCGCACGGCATGTTCACCATGGCCTCGGCGATCCGCGTGGTGACGGACTGGGCGGGCGACCCGGGCGCGGTCGTGGAGTACGGGGTCCGCTTCACCAAGCCGGTCGTGGTGCCGAACGACGAGGCGGGCGCGCTGATCGAGGTCAGCGCCAAGGTCGCGGCCAAGCTGGACGACGACGAGCGCACCGTCCGGGTGGATGTGACGGCCGTCAGCGCCGGGCAGAAGGTGCTGGGCATGTCGCGCGCGGTGGTCCGGCTGGCGTAGCGGTGGGGAGAGGGCGGCGGGGACGTCCCGTCGCCTTCCTCTTGCCCACGCTTGTTATTGACTGATAACTTACTCGCCATGGCAGGCGACGGCATGCGGATGAGCGCGGAGGAGCGCCGCGAGGCGGCGATCCGCGCGGCGATGACGGAGTTCGGCACGGGTGGCTACAACGGCACCTCCACCGGGGTCATCGCCAAGCGCATGGGCGTGTCGCAGCCGTATCTCTTCCGGCTCTTCCCGAACAAGAAGGCGCTGTTCCTGGCCGCCGCGGCGCGGTGCGTCGAGACGATCGAGGCGCATTTCGAGAGGGCGGCCGAGGGGCTGGAGGGGGAGGAGGCGTTCGAGGCGATGTGCGGCTCCTACCAGGAGCTCATCGGGGGCGGCGACGTCCTGCGGATGCAGCTGCAGATGTACGTGGCCGCCGTCGACGACGAGGAGATCCGGGAGGCCTGCCGGCGCGGCTGGCTGGGCCTGTGGGACTACGTCAGGGCGCGCACAGGGGTGGGCGACCGCGACACGGCGGAGTTCTTCGGCACGGGGATGCTCGTGAACGTGCTGGTGGCGCTCGGTGTCCCACAACACGAGCGCGGCTGGGCGGGGATCGAGGACCTTTACGCCGACCGCTTCCCCGGGAAGGGCTGACGGGTCGCGTCGGCGTTCCCCGGGTCCAGGCGTGTCCATGAAAGTTATTGATCAATTACTAATCGGCTGGGGGAGTTCATGGCACAGCAACCGGCGGAGGCCAGGCGCGGCAGCGTCGTCTGGGCCCTCGTCATCACCAGCGTCGCCGGGTTCATGGCGGCGCTCGACAATCTGGTCGTCACCACGGCGCTGCCCTCCATCCGCGCGGACCTGGGCGGCGCCCTGGAGGATCTGGAGTGGACGGTGAGCGCCTACACGCTCACCTTCGCCGTCCTGCTGATGTTCGGCGCCGCCCTGGGCGACCGCTTCGGCCGCCGGCGCATGTTCCTCGTGGGGCTCGTCGTCTTCTCCGCGGCCTCCGCCGCCGCGGCGCTCGCCCCCGGCATGGGCGAGCTCATCGCCGCCCGCGCCGTCCAGGGCGTCGGTGCCGCGATCCTCATGCCGCTCACCCTCACCCTGCTCTCCGCGACCGTCCCGCCCGAGCGGCGCGGCATGGTGTTCGGCATCTGGGGCGCCGTCAACGGCCTGGCGGTCGCGGCCGGGCCGCTCATCGGCGGCTCGCTCACCGAGCACATCTCCTGGCAGTGGATCTTCTGGCTCAATGTTCCGATCGGTGTGCTCCTCCTGCCGCTCGCCCGGCTGCGGTTGGCCGAGAGCCACGGCCCCGACCCCCGGCTCGACGTGACCGGCACGGTGCTCGCCAGCGCGGGTCTGTTCGGCATCGTCTACGCCCTCGTCCGCGGCAACGCCGACGGCTGGACCAGTGGCCCGGTCCTCGGCGGCCTCATCGGCGGCGGTGTGCTGCTGGCCGCCTTCGTCCGGCACGGCATCCGCGCCGGCAACCCGATCCTGCCCATGCGGCTCTTCCGCAGCCGGGCCTTCGCCGCCGTCAACGCGGCCAGCCTGCTGATGTTCCTCGGCATGTTCGGCTCGATCTTCCTGCTCAGCCAGTTCCTCCAGGGCGTCGCCGGCTACTCCCCGACGGAGGCGGGGCTGCGCATGCTGCCCTGGACCGGCATGCCGATGATCGTCGCGCCCATCGCGGGCTTCCTGTCCGACCGCGTCGGCGGCCGGCCGGTCGTCGCCGCCGGACTCGCGCTGCAGGCGGTGGGCCTCGGCTGGTTCGCCCTGATCCTCGAGCCGGGCGTGTCGTACGCGGCGCAGGTGCCGGCGCTGGTCGTGAGTGGTGTCGGTATGGCGATGTACTTCGCCCCGAGCGCCAACATCGTCATGGGCAGCGTGCGGCCGGAGGAGCAGGGCATCGCCTCGGGCGCCAACAACGCCCTTCGCGAGGTCGGCGGGGCCCTCGGCGTGGCGACCCTCGCGGCGGTCTTCTCCGCCCAGGGCGGCTACGAGTCCGCGACGAGGTTCGTCGACGGCCTGACCCCGGCCCTGTGGGTGGGCGCGGCCGCCGTCGCGGCCGGCGCGCTGGCGGCACTGCTCGTCCCGGGCCGCCGTGCCGCGAAGGCCCCCGAGACGCTCCCCGTCCCGCCCAAGCCCCTGGTCGACACGGCATCCTGACGCCTCATCCGGCGCGCGTCACCACCGAACCGGTGGTGACGCGCGCCGGGCCGGGGCACCCACCCGGCGGGCAGCCGTCGCCCCGGCCACCCGGTACAGGGTCCCGAGGGGCGCGGTCAGCCGGACCCCGTACGCCCCGCGGGCGTCCACCCCTCACTCCGGATGTCGAGCGTCAGGTCGCGGTCGTGGACCTCCTCGCCGCACGTACGGCAGTACTCGACCGCGTCCACCGGATGGTCGTCCCGGTGCCGCAGGACGACCGGCGGTTCTTCCACCGCCCACTTGTCGCCCCACGCCACCAGCGCCCTGATGACCGGCGCGAGATCACGCCCCGCCTCCGTCAGGTGGTACTCGTACCGCGGCGGCCGGTCGCTGTAGGCGCGCCGCTCGACGATGCCGGCCTCCTCCAGGGCGCGCAGCCGCGCGGTGAGGCGGTCGCGCGGGGCGCCCGTGTTGCGGGCGATGGCGTCGAAGCGCCGGTTGCCGTAGAGGATCTCGCGGACCGCGAGCAGCGCCCACTTCTCGCCGACGACGTACAGCGACGCGGCCGCCGAGCAGGGGCGCCCCGGCAGCGGGGGCGCGGGTGTGGTCTGGCTCACCGCCCCAGTCTCACACGGCGGGTTGTGATTCCAAACCCACGCGTCCTACGCTCGGCGTCGGCATAGAGTTGGAAAATCAAACTAACTCCGCACCGCATTCGCAGGAGGCGAGAACGTCATGCGCGACGCCGTCATCGTCGAAGCCGTCCGCACCCCCATCGGCAAGGGCAAGCCGGGCGGGGCGCTCGCCGGGACGCACCCGGTGGAGCTGCTCGCCCACACCCTCAAGGAGCTCGTCGGCCGCAGCGGGATCGACCCGGCGCTCGTCGACGACGTCATCGGCGGCACCGTCGACCAGGTCGGCGAGCAGGCCATGAACACCACCCGCTGGGCCTGGCTCTCGGCGGGCTTCCCGGACTCCGTCCCGGCCACCACGGTCGACCGGCAGTGCGGTTCCTCCCAGCAGGCCGTGCACTTCGCCGCGCAGGGCGTCATCGCCGGCGCCTACGACGTCGTCGTGGCCTGCGGCGTGGAGTCGATGAGCCGGGTGCCCATGTGGTCCAACGTGACGCCCGGCGCGGACCCGTTCGGCCCCGGAATCGCCGCGCGCTTCCCCGGCGGACTCGTGCCGCAGGGCATCAGCGCGGAGCTGATCGCCGCCAAGTGGTCGCTGAGCCGCGAGGCAATGGACGACTTCGCCGCGCAGTCGCACCGCAAGGCCGCCGCCGCGTGGGCGGACGGGGCCTTCGACACCGAGGTGGCGCCGCTCGCCGGGCTCGGCACGGACGAGTCCGTCCGTCCCACGACCACCTCGCAGATCCTCGCCGGGCTGCGCCCCGCCTTCGCCGACCCCGGCTACGCCGAGCGCTTCCCGCAGATCGACTGGTCGGTCACGGCCGGCAACAGCAGCCCGGTCAACGACGGCGCCTCCGCTGTGCTGATCACCAGCAGCGAGACCGCCGAGCGGCTGGGCCTGCGTCCGCTCGCCCGGCTGCACAGCTTCGCGGTCACCGGCTCCGACCCCCTGCTGATGCTGACGGGCGTCATCCCGGCCACCGAGCGCGTGCTGCGCCGCGCCGGGCTGGACCTGGCGGACATCGACCTGTTCGAGGTCAACGAGGCCTTCGCCAGCGTCGTCCTCGCCTGGCTCCAGGAGACCGGCGCCGACCCGGCCAAGGTGAACGTCAACGGCGGCGCCATCGCGCTGGGCCACCCGCTCGGCGCCAGCGGCACCCGGCTGATGACCACCCTCGTCCACGCCATGCGGGCCCGGGGCGCGCGCTACGCGCTGCAGACCATGTGCGAGGCGGGCGGACTGGCCAACGCGACGGTCCTCGAGGCGCTCTGATCCGTACGGGGCGCGCGGCATCCATGGCGGGGCCGCCCGCCCCGTACCCTGAATGCCGTGCACGTACTCAACGACGCCCCGCTCGCGCCCCTCACCACCTTCCGCCTCGGCGGCCCCGCCACCCGCCTGGTGACGGCGACCACGGACGCCGAGGTCGTCGAGGCCGTACGGGAGGCGGACGCGTCGGGGACGCCGCTACTGGTCATCGGCGGCGGCAGCAACCTGGTGATCGGCGACGAGGGCTTCGCGGGCACCGCGCTGCGCATCGCCACCGGCGGCTTCGAGCTGAACGGCACCGAGCTGGAGCTCGCGGCGGGCGAGGTCTGGACGGACGCCGTCGCCCGTACCGTGGAGGCGGGCCTGGCGGGCGTCGAGTGCCTGGCCGGCATCCCGGGCTCCGCCGGGGCCACGCCCATCCAGAACGTGGGCGCGTACGGCCAGGAGGTCGCCAGCACGATCACCGAGGTGATCGCGTACGACCGGGCCGGCGGCGAGACGGTCGTCCTGGACAACGCCGCGTGCGCCTTCTCCTACCGGCACAGCCGATTCAAGGCGGACCCCGCGCGCTACGTCGTGCTGCGGGTGCGCTTCGCCTTGGAGGATGCCGACGGGATGTCCGGCCCGCTGAAGTACGCCGAGGTGGCCCGCGCCCTCGGCGTGGGCACCGGTGACCGGGTGCCCCTGGCCACCGCCCGCGAGACGGTGCTGAAGCTGCGCTCGGGCAAGGGCATGGTGCTGGACCCGGAGGACCACGACACCTGGTCGGCGGGCTCCTTCTTCACCAACCCGGTCCTCACCGAAGCCGGTTACGCGGACTTCCTGGCCCGTGTCCACGACCGGCTCGGCCCGGACAGCGCGCCCCCCGCCTACCCCGCGGGCGACGGCCGCATCAAGACCTCCGCCGCCTGGCTGATCGACAAGGCGGGCTTCACCAGGGGCTACGGCACCGGCCCCGCGCGGATCTCCACCAAGCACACCCTCGCCCTCACCAACCGGGGCGGCGCCACCACCGCCGACCTGCTCGCGCTGGCCCGCGAGGTCGTCGAGGGCGTCCACGCGGCCTTCGGGATCACCCTCGTCAACGAGCCGGTGACGGTCGGCGTGAGCCTCTAGCGCCGTCGGCGCTGAACGGGCGCACCCGGGTCAGGTGACGACGGCGTGCACTTCTGGGCAGGCGCCGCCCCGTACCCACCCCCCACGGGCCTGACGACCAGCCGCTGGACGACTTCGCCGCCACCGTCGCCCGCACCGTACCGGCCGGGCTCAGCCGCTGAGCCAGTCGTCGATGCCCGCCAGGAGCTTGGTGCGCACGCCCTCCGGCGCCGCGGAGCCGCGCACCGACTGGCGGGCCAGTTCGGCCAGCTCCTCGTCGGTGAAGTCGTGCGCGTCCCGGGCCAGTTCGTACTGCGCGGCGAGCCGCGAGCCGAACAGCAGCGGGTCGTCGGCGCCCAGCGCCATCGGCACCCCGGCGTCGAACAGGGTGCGCAGCGGCACCTGCTCGGGCCGGTCGTAGACGCCGAGGGCGACGTTCGACGACGGGCAAACCTCGCAGGTCGTGCCGCGCTCGGCGAGGCGGGCCATCAGCCGCGGGTCCTCGGCGGCCCGCACGCCGTGCCCGACCCGGACGGCGTGCAGGTCGTCCAGGCAGTCGCGGACGCTGCCCGCGCCCGCCAGCTCGCCGCCGTGCGGCGCCGCCAGCAGCCCACCCTCCCGGGCGATGGCGAAGGCCCGGTCGAAGTCCCTGGCCAGGCCCCGGCGCTCGTCGTTGGAGAGCCCGAAGCCGACCACCCCGCGGTCGGTGTAGCGCACCGCGAGACGGGCCAGCGTACGGGCGTCCAGCGGGTGCTTGGTGCGGTTGGCGGCGACGAGGACGGCCATGCCCACGCCCGTGTCCCGGGAGGCGGTCTCCACCGCGTCCAGGATGATCTCCATCGCCGGGATCAGCCCGCCCAGGCGCGGCGCGTACGAGGTCGGGTCGACCTGTATCTCCAGCCACCCAGACCCGTCGCGGGCGTCCTCCTCGGCGGCCTCGCGCACCAGACGCCGGATGTCCTCGGGGGAGCGGAGCACGGAACGCGCGATGTCGTACAGGCGCTGGAAGCGGAACCAGCCGCGCTCGTCGGTCGCGCGCAGCCTGGGCGGCTCGCCCGAGGTCAGCGCCTCGGGGAGGTGCACTCCGTACTTGTCGGCGAGCTCCAGCAGGGTCGCGGGCCGCATCGAGCCGGTGAAGTGCAGGTGGAGGTGCGCCTTGGGGAGGAGGGATACATCGCGTGCCATCCACAGATCCTGCCGCACCGGCGGGGGGTGCCGGTACCGCTTTCGTTCCCTTTCCCCGAACGAGCGCTTGCCCGCACACACACGCGGGCTCCCTGACCTGCTGGTCAGGGAGCCCGCGGGCCGCAGGACTCAGGCCTTGGCCTCGCCCAGCAGCTTCTGCAGCCGGGAGACGCCCTCGACGAGGTCCTCGTCGCCGAGCGCGTACGAAAGGCGCAGGTAGCCGGGGGTGCCGAAGGCCTCGCCCGGGACCACGGCGACCTCGGCCTCCTCCAGGATCAGCTCCGCGAGCTCCACGGAGCTCAGCGGCCGCTTGCCCCGGATCTCCTTGCCGAGCAGCGCCTTGACCGATGGGTACGCGTAGAACGCGCCCTCCGGCTCGGGACAGACGACACCGGGGATCTCGTTGAGCATCCGCACGATGGTCTGGCGGCGGCGGTCGAAGGCCTTCCGCATCTCGGCCACGGCCACCAGGTCGCCGGAGACGGCGGCCAGGGCGGCGACCTGGGCGACGTTGCTCACGTTCGAGGTGGCGTGCGACTGCAGATTGGTGGCGGCCTTGACGACGTCCTTGGGGCCGATGATCCACCCCACGCGCCAGCCGGTCATGGCGTAGGTCTTCGCCACGCCGTTGACGACCACGCACTTGTCGCGCAGCTCGGGGAAGAGCGCCGGCAGCGAGACCGCGGCGGCGCCCCCGTAGACCAGGTGCTCGTAGATCTCGTCGGTCAGCACCCACAGGCCGTGCTCGACGGCCCAGCGGCCGATCGCCTCGGTCTCGGCCTCGGTGTATACGGCGCCGGTCGGGTTGGACGGCGACACGAAGAGCACGACCTTGGTCTTCTCCGTGCGGGCCGCCTCCAGCTGCTCGACGGAGACCCGGTAGCCGGTGGTCTCGTCGGCGACCACCTCCACCGGGACGCCGCCCGCCAGCCGGATCGACTCGGGGTAGGTCGTCCAGTACGGCGCCGGGACGATGACCTCGTCACCCGGGTCGAGGATCGCGGCGAAGGCCTCGTAGATGGCCTGCTTGCCGCCGTTGGTGACCAGGATCTGGGAGGCGTCGACCTCGTACCCGGAGTCGCGCAGTGTCTTGGCGGCGATCGCGGCCTTCAGCTCCGGCAGGCCGCCGGCCGGGGTGTAGCGGTGGTACTTCGGATTGCGGCACGCCTCCACGGCCGCCTCGACGATGTAGTCCGGCGTCGGGAAGTCGGGCTCGCCGGCTCCGAAGCCGATGACCGGTCGCCCGGCGGCCTTGAGGGCCTTGGCCTTCGCGTCCACGGCCAGCGTCGCGGACTCGGAGATCGACCCGATGCGGGCCGACACGCGTCGTTCAGTTGCAGCGGTCATGTCTGCATCGTCGCAGACCCGGCGGCAGCGGAGCACACAAGTTCACGTTCCGGTCGCAACCGCGCGCAACCGCGCCGAACCGCGCCCGGACACGGTAGGCATTCGACGCCCGGCCCGCGAACACGTACACTCATCCGTCGATGGCCCCCGCGAGCTGATCTTGGCTGCGCACATCGTGCAGCCGCCCGGATGCGGTACGTTGGGGGGCATTCAAAGGGTCGTAGCTCAATTGGTAGAGCACTGGTCTCCAAAACCAGCGGTTGGGGGTTCGAGTCCCTCCGGCCCTGCTACAAGCAGGCAGACGCTTTGAGGATTGTTCGGCAAACGACCCGGATTCAGGTGAGGACGAGTGACGGAAGCCCTGGGCTCCACCGCGACGCCTGAGAGTGGTCGTCCCGACAGTGACTCCACCGACTCCGGCTCCAAGAAGCCCCGCCGTGGCGGCAAGCGCGGCAAGAAGGGGCCCCTCGCGCGCCTCGCGCTCTTCTACCGCCAGATCGTCGCGGAACTCCGCAAGGTCGTCTGGCCCACGCGCAGCGAGCTCATCACCTACACCAGCGTGGTGATTGTCTTCGTTGTGGTCATCATCGCGCTCGTTACCGTGATTGACTGGGGATTCAACAAGGGCGTCTCGTACGTCTTCGGGTGATTCCTCCCGCGGAGGGTGCCCGTGGCGCCCGACCGCCTGTTCCACATCGTGAAGGAAGAAGCAGCGACCGTGTCTGACCCGAACCTGTACGACGCCGACGAGACCGTCGAGGGCGACGACACCGCGCTCGACATCGTCGAGGCAGCCGACGGCGACATCGACCAGGCGGAGGCTGCAGACGAGGCCGCCGGCGAGCCCGCCGAGCAGGCTGCCGTCCAGGTCGTCGACGAGGACGAGGCCACGGAAGAGGAAGAGGCCGCGGAGGAGGAAGAGGCCGCGGAGGAGCAGGCCCCGGTGGACCCGGTCGCCGCGTTCCGCGACGAGCTGCGCGCCCTCCCTGGCGAGTGGTACGTCATCCACACGTACGCCGGCTACGAGAACCGCGTGAAGTCCAACCTGGAGCAGCGCGCCGTCTCGCTCAACGTCGAGGACTACATCTACCAGGCCGAGGTGCCCCAGGAAGAGGTCGTCCAGATCAAGAACGGCGACCGCCGTACCGTCCGTCAGAACAAGCTGCCCGGCTATGTGCTGGTCCGCATGGACCTGACGAACGAGTCCTGGGGCGTCGTCCGCAACACCCCCGGCGTCACCGGCTTCGTCGGCAACGCCTACGACCCGTACCCGCTGACGCTGGACGAGGTCACCAAGATGCTGGCCCCGGAGGTCGAGGAGCAGGCCGCCGCCGCTGCCGAGGGCGGCGAGGGCGGCGCCGTGCCGAAGCGCAAGGTCGAGGTCCAGGTGCTGGACTTCGAGGTCGGCGACTCGGTCACGGTCACCGACGGCCCCTTCGCGACGCTGCAGGCCACGATCAACGAGATCAACCCGGACTCGAAGAAGGTCAAGGGCCTCGTGGAGATCTTCGGCCGCGAGACCCCGGTCGAGCTCAGCTTCGACCAGATCCAGAAGAACTAGTCAAACGATCATCCGAAAGGGCCCCTGCCCAGCGGTTTCCCGTTGGGCAGGGGCTCTTTCGCGTGCTGAGGGCCGTCACCGGGCCGTCGAACGTCTCCGGGCCTTGCGGAAGACGGCGTCGACCGCCAGGCCGAAGATCGGCCGGTTCGGGCGGACGAACCGAGCCAGCACGGCAAGGGTTGCGTGCCAGGTGGCCGTACCGTCCGCAGCCGCCGACGGTACGGCAGAGACGTTGCCGGAGATCACGCGCCGGTACGAGCCATCAGCGCCCGTGTCCTCCAGTAGCCGAGCCCACGCGCGGATGTGCGATGGCGGCAACGATGCCAGTGGCCGGTTGCCCAGGTGGGGGACGGCATGGAGCCGGAGGGGGCTCTCCACCGCGACCCGTGCTGCCGCGTCGGGCAGGTCCGCAGACCGCCCGAGTCGCCGCAAGCTCACGGGCCCCGATCTCTCGCCCCGTGGCTAGTTCCAGCCCAAAGCCTCTCCACACCGTCCGCGTGGGCACCCCAGCCGCTGTCCGTCCCTGTCGCTAGCATCGCGGCAGTCTCTGGGGAGGAAGCATGGGTTACTCTGGCGATTTTGTTCTGGCGCGCAGCGATTCTTCGTTGCGGGACCTGCCTGTGTTCGACGACCCGGAGTGGTGCATCGACGAGCGTGCTGATTACTTCCATGAGTGCTCGCCGCGCCGCCCCGGGGGCTGGCAGACGCTGCAAGTGAATGACCATCTGCCGGAGAACGACGACGACCGATGGCTGCGACGGCTGGTCACAGCGACCGGCTCGCCGGTCATGATCGCAAGCATCATGGACAGCGATGTCTGCTACGTCCGCGGTCTCACTCCCTCCGGGGTGACTTGGTCGGCTTTCCTTGACCCGGTGATGGCCGCCGACTACGAGGTGTCGGGGCCGCCGCCCTCGGAGGATGACGCGCCACCGGGAGAGACCGACAGGGACAGAAGCATCCGATGGCTGCTCGCAGACGTGCCCGAGAATACGGAGCAGATCGCAGACTGGGCCGCCGAGGCAGGGTTCACGGCGAACCGTGACGCACTGCGCATGGTCCTGGTCAAGAGAGCGGACCCGTTCGTGGAAGACCTCTTCTTCGAACTGATCGATGCCTGCGGACTGCCGGCGAGCGAGCCCGTCCGGGAAGATCTCGCAGACTCGGACGCCGTCGTGCACCCTGACCACCGCCCCGAGGAGAACCGCCCACGCGGCGCCAGACTTGAAGCAGCGGTGCTGAACCTTCCCCGTGACGGGCACCTCGTGTTGCAGTGCGCCGCAGAGGCGGACTGCTACGCCCAAGTCTGGCTCCGGCCTGACGGCACATACCAGCTCGAATATCGTGATCGCAGTCCCAGCGAGCACTATCAGACACGGACAGTCTCAGCGGACAAGGTCATTGCAGCCGTGGTGGGCTGGGCGGCGGGCGAGGTTGCCTGGCGGGATTCCTTCCAATGGAACTTGAGCACGGAGCTTGGGGCCGTCCACGGGCCGCTTGAGACGAACCAGCGTTGACAGACAACAACAACTGATCACGCATTTTGCCCGGGTCAGTGCCCACAGCCCGCATGCTGGCCCAGGTCCGAGGCTAGGTACACCTCTTTCGTGTGTACGTCCCAGGGGCGGGCGCCGAGGGCCTGGGCGGCCCTGGAGGGATGCCGAACGGCGGGGCCGGGGCCAGGGGCCGGTGGCTGCGGCCGGGGCGCCGGCAGGCCGCCCGGGCGGTCCCCGGGAGTGTCCCGGTGTGCTGCCGGGCCTTCTCTGACCTGCTCGGTTTCGGGGCTCGGCACGATACCCGCTATCGTGGTGCGGTATGCCTGCTCGCAGGCAGGAAAACTCTCACTAGGACCCGGAGAGAGCACATGCCTCCCAAGAAGAAGAAGGTCACGGGGCTTATCAAGCTCCAGATCAACGCTGGTGCGGCCAACCCGGCCCCGCCGGTGGGCCCGGCGCTGGGTCAGCACGGCGTCAACATCATGGAGTTCTGCAAGGCCTACAACGCGGCCACCGAGTCGCAGCGTGGCTGGGTGATCCCGGTGGAGATCACGGTCTACGAGGACCGTTCCTTCACCTTCATCACCAAGACCCCGCCGGCCTCCCGCATGATCCTCAAGGCCGCGGGTGTGGAGAAGGGCTCCGGCGAGCCGCACAAGACCAAGGTCGCGAAGCTTACGCGTGACCAGGTCCGCGAGATCGCCACGACCAAGCTGCCCGACCTCAACGCGAACGACCTGGACGCCGCCGAGAAGATCATCGCCGGCACCGCGCGTTCCATGGGCATCACGGTCGAGGGCTGACCACTCCACCAGCAGTTCCGTGGCAGGGCCTGCTCGGCCCGCACCACGACTCCTCAAGACACACAGGAGCAGTAGTGAGCAAGCGCAGCAAGTCTCTCCGCGCTGCGGACGCCAAGATCGACCGGGAGCGTCTGTACGCGCCCCTCGAGGCCGTCCGTCTCGCCAAGGACACCTCCACCAGCAAGTTCGACGGCACCGTCGAGGTGGCCTTCCGTCTGGGCGTCGACCCGCGCAAGGCCGACCAGATGGTCCGTGGCACCGTGAACCTTCCGCACGGCACCGGTAAGACCGCCCGGGTCCTGGTCTTCGCGACCGGTGACCGTGCCGAGGCCGCGCGTGCCGCGGGGGCCGACATCGTCGGCGCCGACGAGCTGATCGACGAGGTGGCGAAGGGCCGTCTGGACTTCGACGCCGTCGTCGCCACCCCGGACCTCATGGGCAAGGTCGGCCGCCTCGGCCGCGTCCTCGGCCCCCGTGGTCTGATGCCGAACCCGAAGACCGGCACCGTCACCCCCGACGTGGCCAAGGCCGTCACCGACATCAAGGGCGGCAAGATCGAGTTCCGCGTCGACAAGCACTCGAACCTGCACTTCATCATCGGCAAGACCTCGTTCGGTGAGCAGCAGCTGGTCGAGAACTACGGCGCCGCCCTGGACGAGATCCTCCGTCTGAAGCCGTCCGCCGCCAAGGGTCGCTACATCAAGAAGGCCGCCATCAGCACCACGATGGGCCCCGGCATCCCGGTCGACCCCAACCGCACCCGCAACCTCCTCGTCGAGGAGGACCCGGCCGCCGTCTGACCGGGGCGGGCCCCTCGGCCCGTGCAGCTGTGAAACCGGCCCCGCGCCTCTCCGGAGGCGCGGGGCCGGTTTTTTCCGTACGACCGTGTCGGCGCGGTGCGTTAACGTGACAAGCGGTTGCATCGCGCAGTCACAGACGACGAACAGCATGGGGTGGGGATTCATGAGCGTGTCCGCGGCGAAGCGTGTGGGCGTCGGTCTGGCGGCCTTGGCCGTCGTGGTCGGCCTCGCGGGCTGCGACGACGGTGACGGGGGCGGCAAGAAGCGGAAGAAGGCCGACGCGCCCCACTCCGCGGTTCAGTCCCAGGGCAAGATCGCCGAGATCATCCAGGCAGCCTTCAGGAAGACGTCGGAGGCCAAGTCCGCCAAGGTCCGCATGACGGTCAGCACGCCGCCCGGCGTGGAGGGCGGCGGCACAGTGGAGGTGACCGGCGTGCAGGGGTGGGATCCGGCGGTCATGGACTTCACCGTGAAGGGCTCCGCCCTCGCGGCCGCCGGCCCGGACGCCCCGTCCGAGATGCGGATGATCATGGTCCACGACGTCATGTACATGGACTTGGGGGCGATGCAGGCCGCCGAGATGGGCGGCAAGCGCTGGATGAAGCTGGACTTCAAGGCCGCGGCCGAGGCGAGCGGCAGCGAGGCGCTTCGGAAGCAGCTGAGCGGCAGCCTGGGGAACCTGAACCAGGACCCGTCCGAGCAGCTCGCCCTACTGCTCCAGTCGCCCAACCTGAAGCACGTCGGGGCGGAGAAGGTCGGCGGCGCCGAGACGGACCACTACAAGGGCACGCTGACGTTCGCGGAGATGGTCGACGCCAACAAGGCCGCCGACCTGCTCTCCGCGAAGCAGCGCGCGGCCGTGATCGCCAACGCCGAGAAGGCGGGCATCAAGGGGTACGACACCGAGATCTGGGTCAACGGGGACCACTACCCGGTGAAGATGGTCGTGGGGATGAGGATGCCCGAGGGCACGGTGCGGATGACGGCTCGCTACTCCGACTACGGCACCGCCGCCACGGTCGAGGCCCCGTCGGCGAAGGACACCGTCGACCTCTTCGGGATGCTGAAGGACATGAAGGCGTCCGGGCTCACCGGGGGCACCGGCCTCACGGGCTGACCGGCGCCGACGCCGGATTTGCCGGGCAGGGATCCGTTCGCGTACCCTTCAACGGAAGCCAAAGACCGCTGGTTGCTGGCGCGTCCGTGAGGGCGCGGCAGCCGAAGGATCCGCTGATGCGGACGGCCCGCGCAGGTGACAGTGGATGCACTCCTGGATTCGCTCCTCGCGTATCCGGTCGAGTCACGCCCCGTGCGCCTGCGCCGGGGCGTTTGTTTTGCCCGGCCCCTTCCCGTGCGGTCCGAATCACCCGGAAGGAGGCCGAGGCTCTATGGCGAGGCCCGACAAGGCCGGTTCGGTTGCCGAGCTGACGGACAAGTTCCGCAGCTCCAACGCCGCCGTGCTGACCGAGTACCGCGGTCTCACCGTGGCGCAGCTCAAGACGCTGCGCCGTTCGCTCGGTGAGAACGCCCAGTACGCCGTGGTGAAGAACACGCTGACCAAGATCGCGGCCAACGAGGCCGGGATCACCGCACTGGACGACCTGTTCGCGGGTCCGACGGCGGTCGCCTTCGTCACCGGTGACCCGGTGGAGTCGGCGAAGGGTCTCCGTGACTTCGCCAAGGAGAACCCGAACCTCATCATCAAGGGCGGTGTGCTTGACGGCAAGCCGCTGTCCGCCGATGAGATCAAGAAGCTCGCGGACCTCGAGTCCCGCGAGGTGCTGCTCGCCAAGCTGGCGGGTGCCATGAAGGCCAAGCAGGGCCAGGCCGCTGCTGTCTTCCAGGCCCTGCCCTCGAAGCTCGTCCGCACCGTGGAAGCGCTTCGTGCGAAGGCCGAGCAGGGCGGTGCCGGTACGCCGGCTCCCGCCGAGGACGCGGAGTAACCACTCCCGTGCTCTAGCGGGCCCGTACGCCCGCCGACATGTACATCCGGCACCTGCCGAATTAGTGGAAGGACCGCCATCATGGCGAAGCTCAGCCAGGAAGACCTGCTCGCGCAGTTCGAGGAGATGACCCTCATCGAGCTCTCCGAGTTCGTGAAGGCCTTCGAGGACAAGTTCGACGTCACCGCCGCCGCCCCGGTCGCCATGGCCGCCGCCGGTGTCCCCGGCGCCCCCGCCGAGGCTGTCGAGGAGAAGGACGAGTTCGACGTCATCCTCACCGGCGCCGGCGACAAGAAGATCCAGGTCATCAAGGTCGTGCGCGAGCTGACCTCCCTGGGCCTGAAGGAGGCCAAGGACCTCGTCGACGGCACCCCGAAGCCGGTCCTCGAGAAGGTCAACAAGGAGGCCGCGGACAAGGCCGCCGAGTCCCTCAAGGCCGCGGGCGCGTCCGTCGAGGTCAAGTGATCTCTGCCCCTTCCGGGGGCTGATCAGCCGCGGGGCGGCCACCCTTTCGGGTGGCCGCCCTCGGTCGTTTGCGTGGTGCGTCACCCGGTCCGGCGACCGGCCCGGGTAGGGTGATCATCACCGTTCCGGGACCGTCGCCTTCCTTCAGCTGTGACGATCTCCGCGGGGCGGAGGCCTTGACGAACCGCACGCAGCGCGCGATTCTCAGGACGCGTCGTCACATCGGCCATGGACCGAGGCATGGAACGAAGGCGATGCGGGAATGCCTAGCGTGGCAAGCGTGAACGAGGGCATGACGGCTCACAACAAGGGGCTCCTACCGACCCCTCCGGAGGACGAGATTGGTGCAGCGCCGGTCTCCGAAACTCTGCACTGGACATCAGTGTGCCAAGCGGCTACACTGACCCTTTGCGCTGCCTGTTAGCTGCCGCCTGGCCCGTCACCAGGGGCAACCCCAAGCCTGAGCACACATGAGGAGCCGCCCTGACCAGGGCATCCTTGTCTGCGCCCGGGGGCGGAACCGGTACGCGCGTAGTGAGTCCGAGCCCTCGGAAGGACCCCCTCTTGGCCGCCTCGCGCAACGCCTCGACTGCCAATTCGAACAACGGCGCAAGCACCGCCCCGCTGCGCATCTCTTTCGCGAAGATCAAGGAGCCCCTCGAGGTCCCGAACCTCCTCGCGCTGCAGACCGAGAGCTTTGACTGGCTTCTCGGCAACGCCGCCTGGAAGGCTCGCGTCGAGGCGGCCCTGGACAGTGGTCAGGACGTCCCCACCAAGTCCGGTCTGGAGGAGATCTTCGAGGAGATCTCCCCGATCGAGGACTTCTCCGGGTCGATGTCGCTGACCTTCCGCGACCACCGTTTCGAGCCTCCGAAGAACTCGATCGACGAGTGCAAGGAGCGCGACTTCACGTACGCGGCCCCGCTCTTCGTCACGGCCGAGTTCACCAACAACGAGACCGGCGAGATCAAGTCCCAGACGGTCTTCATGGGCGACTTCCCGCTCATGACCAACAAGGGCACCTTCGTCATCAACGGCACCGAGCGTGTCGTGGTGTCCCAGCTGGTGCGCTCGCCGGGTGTCTACTTCGACAGCCAGATCGACAAGACGTCCGACAAGGACATCTACTCCGCCAAGGTCATCCCCTCCCGTGGTGCCTGGCTGGAGATGGAGATCGACAAGCGCGACATGGTCGGTGTCCGCATCGACCGCAAGCGCAAGCAGTCCGTCACCGTCCTCCTGAAGGCGCTCGGCTGGACCACCGAGCAGATCCTCGAGGAGTTCGGCGAGTACGAGTCGATGCGCGCCACCCTGGAGAAGGACCACACCCAGGGCCAGGACGACGCGCTGCTCGACATCTACCGCAAGCTGCGTCCGGGCGAGCCGCCGACCCGTGAGGCCGCGCAGACGCTGCTGGAGAACCTCTACTTCAACCCCAAGCGCTACGACCTGGCCAAGGTCGGCCGCTACAAGATCAACAAGAAGCTGGGCGCGGACGCCCCGCTCGACGCCGGCGTGCTGACCGTCGAGGACGTCATCGCGACGATCAAGTACCTGGTCAAGCTGCACGCGGGCGAGACCGAGACCACCGGTGACAACGGCGCGTCCGTGGTCGTCGAGGTCGACGACATCGACCACTTCGGCAACCGTCGTCTGCGCAACGTCGGCGAGCTCATCCAGAACCAGGTCCGCACAGGTCTGGCCCGTATGGAGCGCGTCGTCCGCGAGCGGATGACCACCCAGGACGTCGAGGCGATCACGCCGCAGACCCTGATCAACATCCGGCCGGTCGTCGCCTCCATCAAGGAGTTCTTCGGCACCAGCCAGCTGTCCCAGTTCATGGACCAGACGAACCCGCTGTCGGGCCTGACCCACAAGCGCCGTCTGTCCGCGCTGGGCCCCGGTGGTCTGTCCCGTGAGCGGGCCGGCTTCGAGGTCCGTGACGTGCACCCGTCCCACTACGGACGCATGTGCCCGATCGAGACCCCCGAAGGCCCGAACATCGGTCTGATCGGCTCGCTGGCCTCCTACGGCCGGGTGAACGCGTTCGGCTTCGTGGAGACCCCGTACCGCAAGGTCGACGAGAACGGTGTCGTCACCGACGAGGTCAACTTCCTCACGGCCGACGAGGAGGACCGCTTCGTCATCGCCCAGGCGAACGCGCCGCTGACCGACGACAACCGCTTCGCGGAGTCGCGCGTCCTGGTGCGCCGCCGTGGTGGCGAGATCGACTACGTCCCCGGCGAGGACGTGGACTACATGGACGTCTCGCCGCGCCAGATGGTGTCGGTCGCGACCGCCATGATCCCGTTCCTCGAGCACGACGACGCCAACCGCGCGCTCATGGGATCGAACATGATGCGCCAGGCGGTGCCGCTGCTCAAGGCGCAGGCCCCGCTGGTCGGCACCGGCATGGAGTACCGCTGCGCGGTCGACGCCGGTGACGTCATCAAGGCCGACAAGGACGGTGTGGTCCAGGAGGTCTCCGCGGACTACATCACCGTCGCCAACGACGACGGCACCTACAACACCTACCGGGTCGCCAAGTTCTCCCGCTCGAACCAGGGCACGTCCTTCAACCAGAAGGTCGTCGTGGACGAGGGCGCCCGCGTGATCGCCGGCCAGGTGCTCGCCGACGGCCCGTCCACCGAGCGCGGTGAGATGGCGCTGGGCAAGAACCTCCTGGTGGCGTTCATGCCGTGGGAGGGCCACAACTACGAGGACGCGATCATCCTCAGCCAGCGTCTGGTGCAGGACGACGTCCTCTCCTCGATCCACATCGAGGAGCACGAGGTCGACGCCCGTGACACCAAGCTCGGCCCCGAGGAGATCACCCGGGACATCCCGAACGTCTCCGAGGAGGTCCTGGCCGACCTCGACGAGCGCGGCATCATCCGCATCGGCGCCGAGGTCGTCGCAGGCGACATCCTGGTCGGCAAGGTCACCCCGAAGGGCGAGACCGAGCTGACCCCGGAGGAGCGCCTGCTGCGCGCGATCTTCGGTGAGAAGGCCCGTGAGGTCCGTGACACCTCGCTGAAGGTGCCGCACGGCGAGACCGGCAAGGTCATCGGCGTGCGCGTCTTCGACCGCGAGGAGGGCGACGAGCTGCCGCCGGGCGTGAACCAGCTGGTCCGCGTCTACGTGGCGCAGAAGCGCAAGATCACCGACGGTGACAAGCTCGCCGGCCGTCACGGCAACAAGGGCGTCATCTCCAAGATCCTGCCGATCGAGGACATGCCGTTCCTCGAGGACGGCACCGCGGTCGACATCATCCTCAACCCGCTGGGTGTCCCGTCCCGAATGAACCCGGGACAGGTCCTGGAGATCCACCTCGGCTGGCTGGCCGCCCAGGGCTGGGACGTCGCCGGCCTCGGCGACGAGTGGGCGCGCCGCCTCACGGCGATCGGCGCCGACCGCGTCGAGCCCGGCACCAACGTCGCCACCCCGGTGTTCGACGGTGCCCGCGAGGACGAGATCGCCGGTCTCTTCGAGGCCACGATCCCGAACCGCGACGGCCAGCGCCTGGTGCTGCCCTCCGGCAAGGCCCGGCTGTTCGACGGCCGCTCCGGCGAGCCGTTCCCGGACCCGATCTCGGTCGGCTACATGTACATCCTCAAGCTGCACCACCTGGTGGACGACAAGCTGCACGCCCGCTCCACCGGTCCGTACTCGATGATCACCCAGCAGCCGCTGGGTGGTAAGGCGCAGTTCGGTGGTCAGCGTTTCGGTGAGATGGAGGTGTGGGCCCTTGAGGCGTACGGCGCGGCCTACGCGCTGCAGGAACTGCTCACCATCAAGTCCGACGACGTCCTGGGCCGTGTGAAGGTCTACGAGGCCATCGTCAAGGGCGAGAACATCCCCGAGCCCGGCATCCCCGAGTCCTTCAAGGTGCTCATCAAGGAAATGCAGTCGCTCTGCCTCAACGTGGAGGTGCTGTCCTCGGACGGCATGTCCATCGAGATGCGCGACACCGACGAGGACGTCTTCCGCGCCGCGGAAGAGCTCGGAATCGACCTGTCCCGGCGCGAGCCGAGCAGCGTCGAAGAGGTCTGACGGGCCGGCCGGGGAGCCGATCCGCTGAGATCGGCTCCCCGCCCTCCCCCGGACCGTTCAGACATGTTTGACTTTCGACCCCGAAAGAGGGATTGACGACAAAGTGCTCGACGTCAACTTCTTCGACGAGCTGCGGATCGGCCTGGCGACCGCGGACGACATCCGGCAGTGGTCGCACGGCGAAGTGAAGAAGCCGGAGACCATCAACTACCGCACCCTCAAGCCCGAGAAGGACGGACTCTTCTGCGAGAAGATCTTCGGCCCCACCCGGGACTGGGAGTGCTACTGCGGCAAGTACAAGCGTGTCCGCTTCAAGGGCATCATCTGCGAGCGCTGCGGCGTCGAGGTCACTCGCGCCAAGGTGCGTCGTGAGCGGATGGGCCACATCGAGCTGGCCGCTCCCGTGACCCACATCTGGTACTTCAAGGGCGTTCCGTCGCGGCTGGGCTACCTGCTCGACCTCGCCCCGAAGGACCTCGAGAAGGTCATCTACTTCGCCGCCTACATGATCACGTGGGTGGACGACGAGCGCCGCACGCGCGACCTGCCCTCGCTGGAGGCCCAGGTCTCCGTCGAGCGTCAGCAGATCGAGCAGCGCCGTGACTCCGACATCGAGTCCCGGCAGAAGAAGCTCGAGGCCGACCTGGGCGAGCTGGAGGCCGAGGGCGCCAAGTCCGACGTGCGCCGCAAGGTGCGCGAGGGTGCTGAGCGTGAGATGAAGCAGCTGCGCGACCGTGCCCAGCGCGAGCTCGACCGGCTCGACGAGGTGTGGTCCCGCTTCAAGAACCTCAAGGTCCAGGACCTGGAGGGGGACGAGCTGCTCTACCGCGAGCTGCGGGAGCGCTTCGGGACCTACTTCCAGGGTTCGATGGGTGCCGCGGCGCTGCAGAAGCGCCTGGAGTCCTTCGACCTGGACGAGGAGGCCGCCAAGCTCCGCGAGATCATCCGTACCGGCAAGGGCCAGAAGAAGACCCGGGCGCTCAAGCGCCTCAAGGTCGTCTCCGCCTTCCTGCAGACCACCAACAAGCCGCAGGGCATGGTGCTGGACTGCGTCCCGGTGATCCCGCCGGACCTGCGTCCGATGGTGCAGCTGGACGGTGGCCGCTTCGCGACCTCCGACCTGAACGACCTGTACCGCCGCGTCATCAACCGCAACAACCGCCTCAAGCGCCTCCTCGACCTCGGTGCCCCCGAGATCATCGTGAACAACGAGAAGCGCATGCTTCAGGAGGCCGTGGACGCGCTCTTCGACAACGGCCGCCGCGGCCGCCCGGTCACGGGCCCCGGCAACCGTCCGCTGAAGTCGCTGTCCGACATGCTCAAGGGCAAGCAGGGCCGGTTCCGTCAGAACCTGCTCGGCAAGCGCGTCGACTACTCGGCCCGTTCGGTCATCGTCGTCGGCCCGCAGCTCAAGCTGCACCAGTGTGGTCTGCCCAAGGCCATGGCGCTGGAGCTCTTCAAGCCGTTCGTGATGAAGCGCCTGGTGGACCTCAACCACGCGCAGAACATCAAGTCGGCCAAGCGCATGGTCGAGCGCGGCCGCACGGTCGTGTACGACGTGCTCGAAGAGGTCATCGCCGAGCACCCGGTGCTGCTGAACCGTGCGCCGACCCTGCACCGCCTCGGCATCCAGGCCTTCGAGCCGCAGCTGGTCGAGGGCAAGGCCATCCAGATCCACCCGCTCGTCTGCACCGCGTTCAACGCGGACTTCGACGGCGACCAGATGGCCGTGCACCTGCCGCTGTCCGCGGAGGCACAGGCCGAGGCCCGCATCCTGATGCTGTCCTCGAACAACATCCTCAAGCCCGCCGACGGCCGTCCGGTGACGATGCCGACGCAGGACATGGTCCTGGGTCTGTTCTTCCTCACCACGGACGCGGAGGAGCGCGAGCTCCGCGGCGAGGGCCGGGCGTTCGGCTCGACCGCCGAGGCGATCATGGCCTTCGACGCGCGTGAGCTGTCGCTGCAGTCCAGGATCGACATCCGCTTCCCGATCGGCACCGTCCCGCCCCGCGGCTGGACCCCGCCGGCGGACGTGGAGGGCGAGGAGCCCTGGCAGCTCGGCGACTCCTTCCGGCTGAACACGACCCTGGGCCGCGCGCTCTTCAACGAGCTGCTGCCCGAGGACTACCCGTTCGTGGACTACCCGGTGGGCAAGAAGCAGCTCTCCGAGATCGTCAACGACCTCGCCGAGCGCTACCCGAAGGTCATCGTGGCGGCGACGCTCGACAACCTGAAGGCGGCGGGCTTCCACTGGGCGACCCGTTCCGGTGTCACCGTGGCCATCTCCGACGTCGTCGTGCCCGAGGCCAAGAAGGCCATCATCGCGGGCTACGAGGCACAGGACGAGAAGGTCCAGAAGCAGTACGAGCGCGGTCTGATCACCAAGGACGAGCGCACGCAGGAGCTGATCGCGATCTGGACCAAGGCGACCAACGAGGTCGCCGAGGCGATGAACGCGAACTTCCCGAAGACCAACCCGATCTTCATGATGGTCGACTCGGGCGCCCGCGGAAACATGATGCAGATGCGCCAGATCGCGGGTATGCGTGGCCTGGTGTCCAACGCGAAGAACGAGACCATCCCGCGGCCCATCAAGGCGTCGTTCCGTGAGGGTCTCACCGTGCTGGAGTACTTCATCTCCACCCACGGTGCCCGTAAGGGTCTCGCGGACACCGCCCTGCGTACCGCCGACTCCGGTTACCTGACGCGTCGTCTGGTGGACGTCTCGCAGGACGTCATCATCCGCGAGGAGGACTGCGGCACCGAGCGCGGCCTCAAGCTGGCGATCGCCGAGCGCTCCGAGGACGGTTCGCTGCGCAAGACGGACGACGTCGAGACCAGCGTGTACGCGCGCTGCCTCGCCGAGGACGTCGTGGTGGACGGCAAGGTGCTGGCCACCGCCGGCACCGACCTGGGCGACGTGCTCATCGAGCAGCTCATCCACAACGGCGTCGCGGAGGTCAAGACCCGTTCGGTCCTGACCTGCGAGTCCGCGGTGGGCACCTGCGCGATGTGCTACGGCCGTTCGCTCGCGACCGGCAAGCTGGTGGACATCGGTGAGGCGGTCGGCATCATCGCCGCCCAGTCCATCGGTGAGCCCGGTACCCAGCTGACGATGCGTACCTTCCACACCGGTGGTGTGGCCGGTGACGACATCACCCAGGGTCTGCCGCGTGTCGTCGAGCTCTTCGAGGCGCGTACCCCCAAGGGTGTCGCCCCGATCTCGGAGGCGGCCGGCCGCATCCGGATCGAGGAGACCGAGAAGACCAAGAAGATCGTCATCACCCCGGACGACGGTGCCGAGGAGATCGCCTACCCGATCTCCAAGCGTGCCCGTCTGCTGGTGGGCGAGGGCGACCACGTCGAGGTCGGCGAGAAGCTGACCGTGGGTGCCACCAACCCGCACGACGTGCTGCGCATCCTGGGTCAGCGGGCCGTCCAGGTCCACCTGGTCGGGGAAGTGCAGAAGGTCTACAACTCGCAGGGTGTGTCGATCCACGACAAGCACATCGAGATCATCATCCGGCAGATGCTCCGCCGGGTGACGATCATCGAGTCCGGTGACGCGGAGCTGCTGCCGGGCGAGCTGGTCGAGCGCGGCCGCTTCGAGACCGAGAACCGTCGGGTCGTGGCGGAGGGTGGCCACCCGGCCTCCGGCCGTCCGCAGCTGATGGGTATCACCAAGGCCTCGCTGGCCACCGAGTCCTGGCTGTCGGCCGCCTCCTTCCAGGAGACGACCCGGGTCCTGACCGACGCGGCGATCCACGCCAAGTCCGACTCGCTGCTGGGCCTCAAGGAGAACGTCATCATCGGTAAGCTCATCCCGGCCGGTACGGGCCTGTCCCGCTACCGCAACATCCGGGTCGAGCCGACCGAGGAGGCCAAGGCCGCGATGTACTCGGCCGTCGGCTACGACGACATCGACTACAGCCCGTTCGGCACCGGCTCCGGCCAGGCCGTCCCGCTGGAGGACTACGACTACGGCCCGTACAACGGCTGAGTCGTGCGCTTGAAGCCGCTGGGCGGCCACCCCTTCCGGGGTGGCCGCCCAGCGGCTTTCCACGGGGTCTGGACGGGCCTGTGGGGCCCTCTGGGCGGTCCGGCCGGGGGAGGAGGCGGCGCGGTCGCGCCGGCCGTGTGACGAGCCGCCCGCGGAACGTGGTTTTCCGGGCATAATGGAGCGATGCGGGCTGCGAACGATGATCGCGAGCGTACGGTGGACGTGCTCAAGGCGGCGTTCACCGAAGGCCGGTTGACCCAGTCGGAGTTCGAGGACCGGGTCGGGCTGGCCTACCAGGCTGTGACGTACCAGGAGCTGTACGGACTCACCGCGGACATCCCGCGTCCCCGTCGGCTCCCCACGCCGCCGCCGCCGGTCAACGCCAAGGCGGTCGCCTCGCTGGTCTGCGGTGCGGTGGGCGTGTTCGGGCTGGTGATCCCCGGGATACCGGCCGTGGTGCTGGGGCACATGGCGCGCCGGGAGATCCGGCGCACGGGCGAGCGGGGCGACGTCCTCGCCGTGTGCGGTCTGGTGATGGGCTACCTTCTGACCGCGTTCACGGTCGCGATCACGGCGATCGTCGTTATGGTGGTAGTGGCGGTCAGTCACGGCTGAGTGCGTTCCCGCGAGCCCACGGAGGGGTCCGGCGGGAGGGTGCGGCATCGGCCGAGACCATATGTTTTGACCGAAGGCTGGGCGCTGGGTACGCTCTGACCTTGTGCCTGGGGTGTGCCCGGGTTCTCGTGCGTGCACTTGTCCGCGCGGGACACCGAGGCCGATACACCGACAAATACGCACTTTCGCTTCGACGGAAATCGTATGAGGTGCGCGACACACCCGACCGCGTGGGTCGGAGTGAGCCGCTGAAACCCCAGGTTAGAAGTATCGAGTCGGCACACAGAAACCGGAGAAACGGTGCCTACGATCCAGCAGCTGGTCCGAAAGGGCCGGCAGGACAAGGTCGAGAAGAACAAGACGCCCGCACTGAAGGGTTCCCCTCAGCGCCGCGGCGTCTGCACGCGTGTCTACACGACCACCCCGAAGAAGCCGAACTCGGCCCTGCGTAAGGTCGCGCGTGTGCGTCTGACCAGCGGCATCGAGGTCACCGCTTACATTCCGGGTGAGGGTCACAACCTGCAGGAGCACTCCATCGTGCTCGTGCGTGGTGGCCGTGTGAAGGACCTGCCGGGTGTTCGCTACAAGATCATCCGCGGCTCGCTCGACACCCAGGGTGTCAAGAACCGCAAGCAGGCCCGCAGCCGCTACGGCGCCAAGAAGGAGAAGTAAGAATGCCTCGTAAGGGCCCCGCCCCGAAGCGCCCGGTCATCGTCGACCCGGTTTACGGTTCTCCTCTGGTGACCTCGCTCGTCAACAAGATCCTCCTGCACGGCAAGCGCTCCACCGCCGAGCGCATCGTGTACGGCGCCCTCGAGGGCCTGCGCGAGAAGACCGGCCAGGACCCGGTCATCACGCTCAAGCGTGCCCTGGAGAACGTCAAGCCCTCCCTCGAGGTCAAGTCCCGCCGCGTCGGCGGTGCGACCTACCAGGTCCCGGTCGAGGTCCGCCCCGGCCGTGCCAACACCCTGGCGCTGCGCTGGCTCGTGGGTTACTCCCGTGCCCGCCGCGAGAAGACCATGACCGAGCGTCTGATGAACGAGCTGATGGACGCCAGCAACGGTCTGGGCGCCGCGGTCAAGCGCCGCGAGGACACCCACAAGATGGCCGAGTCCAACAAGGCCTTCGCGCACTACCGCTGGTAGTCGCTACCCCATCGAGAACCGAGAGAAGACTGAAGCCTTATGGCTACCACTTCACTTGACCTGGCCAGGGTCCGCAACATCGGGATCATGGCCCACATCGACGCGGGCAAGACGACGACCACCGAGCGGATCCTGTTCTACACCGGTGTCTCGTACAAGATCGGTGAGGTCCACGACGGCGCTGCCACGATGGACTGGATGGAGCAGGAGCAGGAGCGCGGCATCACGATCACGTCCGCCGCGACCACCTGTCACTGGCCGCTGGAGAACGTCGACCACACCATCAACATCATCGACACGCCGGGTCACGTCGACTTCACCGTCGAGGTGGAGCGTTCGCTGCGCGTGCTCGACGGTGCCGTGACGGTGTTCGACGGCGTCGCCGGCGTCGAGCCGCAGTCCGAGACCGTGTGGCGTCAGGCGGACCGCTACGGCGTCCCGCGCATCTGCTTCGTCAACAAGCTGGACCGCACCGGTGCCGAGTTCCACCGCTGCGTCGACATGATCGTGGACCGCCTGGGCGCGACCCCGATCGTCATGCAGCTGCCGATCGGTGCCGAGGCCGACTTCAAGGGCGTCATCGACCTCGTCCGCATGAAGGCCCTCGTGTGGTCCGCCGAGGCCACCAAGGGCGAGATGTACGACGTCGTCGACATCCCGGCCACGCACACCGAGGCCGCCGACGAGTGGCGCGGCAAGCTGCTCGAGGCCGTCGCGGAGAACGACGAGGAGATGATGGAGCTGTACCTCGAGGGCACCGAGCCCACCGAGGAGCAGCTGTACGCGGCCATCCGCCGCGTCACCATCAACTCCGGCAAGGGCGACGGCGTCACCGTCACCCCGGTCTTCTGCGGCACCGCGTTCAAGAACAAGGGCGTGCAGCCCCTGCTCGACGCCGTCGTGCGCTACCTCCCCTCCCCGCTGGACGTCGAGGCCATCGAGGGCCACGCGGTCGGCGACGCCGAGGAGATCATCAGGCGCAAGCCCTCCGACGACGAGCCGCTGTCGGCGCTGGCGTTCAAGATCATGAGCGACCCGCACCTCGGCAAGCTCACCTTCGTCCGCGTGTACTCCGGCCGCCTGGAGTCCGGCACCGCCGTGCTGAACTCCGTCAAGGGCCGCAAGGAGCGCATCGGCAAGATCTACCGCATGCACGCGAACAAGCGTGAGGAGATCGACTCGGTGGGCGCCGGCGACATCGTCGCCGTCATGGGCCTGAAGCAGACCACCACCGGTGAGACGCTGAGCGACGAGAAGAACCCGGTGATCCTGGAGTCCATGGACTTCCCGGCGCCGGTCATCCAGGTCGCGATCGAGCCCAAGTCCAAGGGCGACCAGGAGAAGCTGGGTGTCGCCATCCAGCGTCTCGCGGAGGAGGACCCCTCCTTCCAGGTCCACTCGGACGAGGAGACCGGCCAGACCATCATCGGCGGTATGGGCGAGCTGCACCTCGAGGTGCTGGTCGACCGCATGCGCCGTGAGTTCAAGGTCGAGGCCAACGTCGGCAAGCCGCAGGTGGCGTACCGCGAGACCATCCGCAAGACGGTCGAGAAGGTCGACTACACCCACAAGAAGCAGACCGGTGGTACGGGCCAGTTCGCGAAGGTCCAGATCTCCATCGAGCCTCTCGAGGGTGGCGACGCCTCCTACGAGTTCGTCAACCAGGTCACCGGTGGCCGCATCCCCCGCGAGTACATCCCGTCGGTGGACGCCGGTGCCCAGGAGGCCATGAAGTTCGGCATCCTGGCGGGCTACGAGATGGTGGGCGTCCGCGTCATCCTTCTCGACGGTGCCTACCACGAGGTCGACTCCTCCGAGCTGGCGTTCAAGATCGCCGGTTCGCAGGCCTTCAAGGAGGCCGCCCGCAAGGCCGGCCCCGTGCTGCTCGAGCCGATGATGGCCGTCGAGGTCACCACGCCCGAGGAGTCCATGGGCGACGTCATCGGTGACATCAACTCCCGCCGTGGCCAGATCCAGGCCATGGAGGAGCGCGCTGGCGCCCGGGTCGTCAAGGCCCTGGTGCCCCTGTCGGAGATGTTCGGCTACGTCGGCGACCTCCGCAGCAAGACGTCGGGTCGCGCGAGCTACTCGATGCAGTTCGACTCCTACGCCGAGGTTCCCAAGAACGTCGCCGAGGAGATCATCGCGAAGGCCAAGGGCGAGTAACCCAGTAGGTGCACTCGCACTAGGCTTGACCGGGAGGCTTAGGGGCATTCCGCCGCGAACCGCAAGGGGAGCGCCGGATGCCCCGGCCGCCCGCAACCCAGCAAAGATCACCCTGGCGCCGATGAAGTAAGGCGTACAGCAACTCCACAGGAGGACCCCAGTGGCGAAGGCGAAGTTCGAGCGGACTAAGCCGCACGTCAACATCGGCACCATCGGTCACATCGACCACGGTAAGACCACTCTTACCGCTGCGATCACCAAGGTGCTGCACGACGCGTACCCGGAGCTGAACCCCTTCACGCCGTTCGACCAGATCGACAAGGCGCCGGAGGAGCGGCAGCGCGGTATCACCATCTCCATCGCGCACGTCGAGTACCAGACGGACGCGCGTCACTACGCGCACGTCGACTGCCCGGGTCACGCGGACTACATCAAGAACATGATCACCGGTGCCGCGCAGATGGACGGCGCGATCCTGGTGGTCGCGGCCACCGACGGCCCGATGCCGCAGACCAAGGAGCACGTGCTCCTGGCCCGCCAGGTCGGCGTTCCGTACATCGTCGTCGCCCTGAACAAGGCCGACATGGTGGACGACGAGGAGATCCTGGAGCTCGTCGAGCTCGAGGTCCGTGAACTGCTCTCCGAGTACGAGTTCCCGGGCGACGACCTGCCGGTCGTCCGCGTCTCCGCGCTGAAGGCGCTGGAGGGTGACAAGGAGTGGGGCGAGAAGCTCCTCGGCCTGATGAAGGCCGTGGACGAGTCCGTCCCCACCCCCGAGCGCGACGTCGACAAGCCGTTCCTGATGCCGATCGAGGACGTTTTCACGATCACCGGTCGTGGCACCGTCGTCACCGGTCGTATCGAGCGCGGTGTCCTCAAGGTCAACGAGACCGTCGACATCATCGGCATCAAGCCGGAGAAGACCACCACCACGGTCACCGGCATCGAGATGTTCCGCAAGCTGCTCGACGAGGGCCAGGCCGGTGAGAACGTCGGTCTGCTGCTCCGCGGCATCAAGCGCGAGGACGTCGAGCGCGGCCAGGTCATCATCAAGCCGGGCTCGGTCACCCCGCACACCGAGTTCGAGGCCCAGGCCTACATCCTGTCGAAGGACGAGGGTGGCCGTCACACCCCGTTCTTCAACAACTACCGCCCGCAGTTCTACTTCCGTACCACGGACGTGACCGGCGTCGTGACCCTCCCCGAGGGCACCGAGATGGTCATGCCGGGCGACAACACCGCCATGACGGTCGCGCTGATCCAGCCGATCGCCATGGAGGAGGGCCTGAAGTTCGCCATCCGCGAGGGTGGCCGGACCGTCGGCGCCGGCCAGGTCACCAAGATCCTGAAGTAAGGATCCCGGCGATCCGCCGCTTGCCGTAGGCGAGTTGCACGAGGGCCCCGGCCCACCGTTCACGCGGTGGGCCGGGGCCCTCGCCGTTTCGGCCCGGGGCGGCTAGACCGGGGTGCGCAGCTCCGGCCGCCAGATCCAGGGCGTGGCGTCCGTCCCGAAGCCCACGACGGCCGGCCGGGCGCCGGGGCGGCCGTGCAGGGCCGGGAAGCCGTACGCGGGGGCGCCCCGGCGCAGCGCGCCGGCCGGGTGCGCGAGGCCGGCGACGTGGACGGACCCGTCGGCGCCGCGGCCGGCGAGCAGCCCGTGGGCCTGGGCGAGGGGGCCGTAACCGTCGAAGAGCCTCGGCCGGCCAGGCGCGAGCGCCGCCCGGACGAAGCCGAGCCGGTGGACGAGCAGTTCGTCGCTCGCCGGCAGGCGGTAGACCAGCGACAGGGAGCCGTCGGGCTCGGCAGTGGCGGCCGGGGGATCGGCGGGGACGGGCAGTGCGGTCAGCAAGCGGCAGACCGGCGGACGGCCGGGCGCGTCCTGGGACCAGTGGTGCACGGCGGTGCGCCCGGCGGCGAACACGTGCACCCTCCCGTCGCGGTCCACGACCGCGCTCAGCCCGTCCTGCACCTGGCCGCCGCCCAGGTCCTGCCAGCCGATCCAGCTGCCGTCCGGCTCCCGTACGCGAGTGCTCAGGCCCTTGGCGGCGTTGCGTACGAACAGGTGCACCCGGCCGTCCGGGGCGGTCACCGCGACGGGGACGCCGATCCTGCGGCCCCGGTCCGGGTCGTCCTCGGGCGAGCCGAGCCCCTGCCAGTCACGGCCCTCCTCCAGCAGCACCACGTCCCGGGTGTTGGCCGTCCGGTCGCTGTCCAGCGAGGCGAACCGCAGGGCGAACAGCAGCGGGCCGCCGCCGGCCGGGTCGGTCACGACGCTCAGCGCGGGGGCGAGCGGGCCGCCGCCCAGGTCGCGTGGCGGGCCCCAGCGCCCGCTGCCGGGGGCGGTCTCGCGCCAGCGCACCGCGCGGGTGCCGAGCACACCGTGGGCGACCAGTCGCCCCTGCGCGTCGGTCCCGGGCACGAGGCGGGCGCCGGGGTGGCGGTAGTGGGTGCTGCGCACCCAGCCCTTGCGGTTGGTCAGCGGCCTGCCCACGCCCACCGCGTAGTCGCCGCAGCCGGAGGGGTCGCCGCACGGCCAGTCGGGGGCGCCGCCGTACGGGGCGAGGTAGCCGGCCTTCCGGCGCAGCAGTGCCGGCGGGAGGTTGTAGGGCCAGTGGTGGTTGTAGTAGCCCCGGTAGGCCGTCGTCAGGAAGGCGGGCACGACGCCCTCGCTGCGGGCGACGGTGTCGGCGTGGCGGGCGATCGCCTTCCAGGTGAACAGCGCGGTCGCGGTGTGGTCCCAGTGGTCGCTGTAGCCGAGCTGCTCGATGTCCCGTCGCCAGGTGGCCCCGTTGGCCTCCATGTCCGGGTCGGGGTCGAGGGTGTGGACGACGGTCGGCCGGTGGCGCTCCAGCAGGCCGGTGAGCACGTCCACCAGGACGTCGTGGGTGTACGTGCCCCTGGCGGTGTTCGGTGAGCCCGCCGAGGTGAAGGTCGGCATCGTCATGCCGGGCAGTTGCCACAGCTGCGGCAGGCCGACCCTGTTGGTGCTGCCGTGCATGGCGAGGTTGAGGAAGACCAGCACCGCCTCGCGGTCGCCCACCCGCAGCGTGTCGACCTCGGAGGTCATGCCGTGGGCCAGCCGCGTGGTGCCGCGCCGCCAGGGGGTGAAGATGTCGGTGCCCAGCATCGCCGCGTAGGCCTGCCGCAGTCCCTGGTGGCGGGCGGCGGAGTAGGCGGCCTTGTCGGGGGCCGGACGCGGTTGTCCCGGTGGACGGTTGACGCCGTGCGCCTCGCCCGCGGTGACGTACACCGACACCACGGGGACGCCCGCCTCGACGGCCTGCACGGTGTCCGGGTTCATGAAGTACAGCTCGTCGTCGGGGTGCGCCAGGACCTGGAGCAGCCGTGCCCCGCCGGCCGCCGCACGGAACGCGAGAGGGGCGGGCGCCGGACCGGTGGCCGCGACCCCGGACCGGGAGCAGCCGGCCACGGCGACCGCGGCGGTGCCGGCGGCGAGGCCGGCCAGGAAGCGCCGACGGGTGGGAGCGATCTTCACGTCAGGCTAGAGGGCGGTTCCGCCCGGGAGGTTGCCGCGCTCCGGCGCGGCGTGCGCCACCTGGGCGACGCGTGTACGTCATCGGGGCGTCACCTTCCCGGCCGCCGCAGCCCCTCGCCCGATCGGCGCACTGCGCGAGCAGGCCATGAGCACTCGATGTTACGACTGGTGACGTTCGGTGCACACCCGTACGAGTCCCCCGAGGAGCCCGCCATGCGCCTGTCCCAGCGCCGGGCAGTGGTCGTCGCCGCCGTCCTGACGGCCGTCCTGCCCGCACTCGGCGGGGCCGCCGCGACGCCGGAGCCGCCGGGGGCCCCGCTGCGGATGGCGGCTCAGGGCGGCATCCGCGGGCAGTATGTGGTGATGCTGCGGCCGGGTACCGATCCGGGCACGGTGCTGCGCAGCGTCGAGGCGAGGGCGATGTTCACGTTCACCAGCGCGCTGGTGGGCTTCGCCGCGCGGCTGACCGACGGCCAGGTCTCCCGGCTGCGCGCGGTGCCGGGGGTGGAGGCCGTGGAACAGGACACCGAGGTCGCGGCGCCGAATCCGGCGACGCAGGTGACCGCGGCCGCCGCCGAGGTGTCCTGGGGCCTGGCCCGGATCGGCAGCCGGGCCCGCGAGGGCGGTGTCTTCAGTGTCCGGGCGACGGGCGCCGCGGTCACCTCGTACATCATCGACACCGGCATCGACTTCGGGCACGCCGAGTTCGGCGGGCGGGCGGTGCCAGGGTTCGACGCGGTGGGGGACGGCCGGGACGGCGCCGACTGCAACGGGCACGGCACGCACGTCGCCGGGACGGTCGGCGGCGCCGGCACCGGGGTCGCCCGGGCGACGAAGCTGGTCTCGGTACGGGTGCTGGGCTGTGACGGCCGCGGCTCGGTGGCCACGGTCGTCGCCGGGATGAACTGGGTGGCCGCCCATGCGGTGAAGCCGGCGGTCGCCAACCTGTCGACCGGTGGCGCGCACAGCGAGACGGCCGACCGCGCGGTGGAGGGCCTGGCGGCCGCGGGGGTCTTCCCGGTGGTCGCCGCCGGCAACTCCGACGAGGACGCCTGCGGTGTCTCCCCGGCCGGGGCGCCGGGCGCGTTCACCGTCGCCGCGACCGACGAGTCGGACCACAAGGCGTCCTTCAGCAACTGGGGCGGCTGCGTGGACATCAGCGCCCCCGGCACCGGGATCACCTCGGCGGCCATGGGCGGGGGGCTGGTCCGCATGAGCGGCACCTCGATGGCCGCCCCGCACGTCACGGGGGTGGCGGCGCTCTACAAGGACACGAACGGGGACGTCTCCACGCCCTTCCTCGCCTCCTGGCTGCTGGCCAACGCCACTCCCGGCGTGCCCGTCGACGCCCCGCCCGGCACCCCGCCGTTGCTGGTGTACACATCCGGACTGTGACCCGGGTTTGGGGAAGCGGGGGCGGCGGGTAAGGTACTGCGCCCCGATTGGCGTCCGACGCGTCCGGTATGGCAGACTAGCCGGGTTGCTCGGTCGAGTGCCGATGCTGCGCGCCTCCCGTCGGGAGGACCGGAAGCGAGTCCCACAGTACTCGTCGTCCCGCTCGGGACGGACGTACGGGAATCTTCCGGGAAGCGTCAGCGGGGTGCTCGCCAGGCGCTCGGTGGGTGCCTTCTCCCACGTATCCCCTCCCTGAGGGTCTCCGCCATGCGGAGATTTAAGGGAAGGGAAGCGACACGCCCGACCGCGTGGGTCGGAGAAGACGGTCGAACCACCGAGTTCCAGAGCGTTCACTAGCAGACAGGACTACGAAGTAGCCATGGCGGGACAGAAGATCCGCATCCGGCTCAAGGCCTACGACCACGAGGTCATCGACTCCTCGGCGAAGAAGATCGTCGAGACGGTGACGCGTACTGGTGCGCAGGTCGCGGGCCCGGTGCCGCTGCCCACTGAGAAGAACGTGTACTGCGTCATCAAGTCGCCGCACAAGTACAAGGACTCGCGCGAGCACTTCGAGATGCGCACGCACAAGCGCCTGATCGACATCCTCGACCCGACGCCCAAGACCGTTGACTCGTTGATGCGCCTGGACCTTCCGGCCGGCGTCGACATCGAGATCAAGCTCTGAGAGGCGCGGAACAGATGGCTAAGCAGATCAAGGGCATCCTGGGCGAGAAGCTCGGCATGACCCAGGTCTGGGACGAGAACAACCGTGTCGTCCCCGTGACCGTGGTCAAGGCCGGCCCGAACGTCGTGACCCAGGTCCGCACGAACGACGTCGACGGCTACGAGTCGGTCCAGATCGCCTTCGGCGAGATCGACCCGCGCAAGGTGAACAAGCCCCTCAAGGGCCACTTCGCCAAGGCCGACGTGACCCCCCGCCGCCACCTGGTGGAGCTCCGCACCGCGGACGCCGCCGAGTACACCCTCGGCCAGGAGATCACCGCCGAGGTGTTCGAGGCCGGCGTGAAGGTGGACGTCACCGGCAAGAGCAAGGGCAAGGGCTTCGCCGGTGTCATGAAGCGTCACAACTTCAAGGGCCTCGGCGCCGGTCACGGCACCCAGCGCAAGCACCGCTCTCCCGGCTCCATCGGTGGCTGCGCCACCCCGGGCCGTGTGTTCAAGGGTCTGCGCATGGCGGGCCGCATGGGCAACGAGCGGGTCACCACCCAGAACCTGACCGTCCACGCTGTTGACGCGGAGAAGGGCCTGCTGCTCATCAAGGGCGCGGTTCCCGGCCCGAACGGCGGCCTCGTCCTGGTCCGCACCGCGGCCAAGGGGGCCTGAGGATATGAGCACCATTGACATTCTGTCGCCCGCCGGCGACAAGACCGGGACCGTAGAGCTCCCGGGCGAGATCTTCGACGCGAAGGTCAGCATCCCGCTGATCCACCAGGTCGTCGTGGCGCAGCTGGCCGCCGCCCGTCAGGGCACGCACAAGGTCAAGACGCGTGGCGAGGTCCGCGGTGGTGGCAAGAAGCCGTACCGCCAGAAGGGCACCGGCCGCGCCCGTCAGGGTTCGACCCGCGCCCCGCAGTTCGCCGGTGGCGGCGTCGTGCACGGTCCCGTGCCGCGTGACTACTCGCAGCGGACCCCGAAGAAGATGAAGGCCGCCGCCCTGCGCGGTGCCCTCACCGACCGGGCGCGTCACAACCGCATCCACGTCGTGACCGGCGTCGTCGAGGGCGAGTCCCCGTCGACGAAGGCCGCCAAGACGCTGCTGGGCAAGATCAGCGACCGCAAGAACGTGCTGCTCGTCGCCGACCGCGCCGAAGAGGCCGCGTGGCTCTCCGCCCGCAACCTGCCCCAGGTGCACATCCTGGAGGCCGGCCAGCTGAACACGTACGACGTGCTCGTCTCCGACGACGTGGTCTTCACCAAGGCCGCCTTCGACCGCTTCATCGGTAACGGCGCCGCCGAGACCGAAGGGAGCGACGCCTGATGGCCGAGCAGACCGCGATCACCAGCCGGACCTTCACGGACCACCGTGACATCCTGGTCAAGCCGGTGGTCTCCGAGAAGAGCTACGCGCTGCTGGACGAGAACAAGTACACGTTCGTCGTCGACCCGCGTGCCAACAAGACCCAGATCAAGCAGGCCGTCGAAGCGGTCTTCTCGGTCAAGGTCACCGGGGTCAACACGATCAACCGTCAGGGTAAGCGCAAGCGCACCAAGACCGGTTTCGGCAAGCGCAAGGACACCAAGCGCGCCATCGTGACCCTCGCCGAGGGCGACCGCATCGACATCTTCGGCGGCCCGGTCTCCTAACGGAGGCCGGAACGTTCAGAAGTCCGGAATCTTCCGAGGACTGAGAAATGGGTATCCGCAAGTACAAGCCGACGACCCCGGGCCGTCGTGGCTCCAGCGTCGCCGACTTCGTCGAGATCACGCGGTCCACGCCGGAGAAGTCGCTGGTCCGCCCGCTGCACAGCAAGGGCGGCCGTAACAACGCCGGTCGTGTGACCGTTCGCCACCAGGGTGGTGGCCACAAGCGCGCCTACCGCGTGATCGACTTCCGTCGTCACGACAAGGACGGCGTGCCGGCCAAGGTCGCGCACATCGAGTACGACCCCAACCGCACCGCGCGCATCGCGCTCCTGCACTACGCGGACGGCGAGAAGCGCTACATCCTGGCCCCGGCCAAGCTGAACCAGGGCGACCGGATCGAGAACGGCCCCGGCGCGGACATCAAGCCCGGCAACAACCTGCCGCTGCGCTACATCCCCGTCGGTACCACCGTTCACGCCATCGAGCTGCGTCCCGGCGGCGGCGCGAAGATCTCCCGCTCCGCGGGCTCTTCGGTGCAGCTGCTGGCGAAGGAGGGCTCCATGGCCACCCTTCGCATGCCGTCCGGTGAAGTCCGCATGGTCGACGTCCGCTGCCGCGCCACCATCGGCGAGGTCGGCAACGCCGAGCAGTCGAACATCAACTGGGGCAAGGCCGGCCGTATGCGCTGGAAGGGCGTCCGCCCGACCGTCCGCGGTGTGGCCATGAACCCTGTCGACCACCCGCACGGTGGTGGTGAGGGCAAGACCTCCGGTGGTCGCCACCCGGTCAGCCCGTGGGGTCAGAAGGAGGGTCGTACTCGCTCGCCGAAGAAGGCCAGCAGCAAGTACATCGTCCGCCGCCGCAAGACGAACAAGAAGCGCTAGGAGCGGGTTTAGATGCCGCGCAGTCTCAAGAAGGGGCCCTTCGTCGACGACCACCTGATCAAGAAGGTGGACGCTCAGAACGAGGCCGGTACCCACAACGTCATCAAGACCTGGTCCCGCCGCTCGATGATCATCCCGGCGATGCTGGGCCACACGATCGCGGTGCACGACGGCCGTAAGCACGTCCCGGTGTTTGTCACCGAGTCGATGGTCGGCCACAAGCTCGGCGAGTTCGCGCCGACCCGCACCTTCCGCGGCCACGAGAAGGACGACCGCAAGTCGCGTCGTCGCTGACCTGCGGAGCGGAACAGTGACGACACAGACAGACACCGAAGGGACAACCATGGAAGCCAGGGCCCAGGCGCGGTACATCCGCGTCACGCCCATGAAGGCCCGCCGCGTGGTGGACCTCATCCGTGGCATGAGCGCCACGGAGGCTCAGGCGGTCCTGCGTTTCGCCCCGCAGGCCGCGAGCGTGCCGGTGGGCAAGGTGCTCGACAGCGCCATTGCCAACGCCGCGCACAACTACGACCACACCGACGCCGAGTCGCTGTACATCAGTGAGGCGTACGTCGACGAGGGCCCGACCCTGAAGCGGTTCCGTCCGCGCGCCCAGGGCCGCGCCTACCGGATCCGCAAGCGGACCAGCCACATCACCGTGGTCGTCAGCAGCAAGGAAGGGACCCGGTAATGGGCCAGAAGGTTAACCCGCACGGGTTCCGGCTCGGCATCACCACGGACTTCAAGTCCCGTTGGTACGCCGACAAGCTGTACAAGGACTACGTCAAGGAAGACGTCGCCATCCGCCGGATGATGACGCAGGGCATGGAGCGGGCCGGCATCTCCAAGGTGGAGATCGAGCGCACCCGCGACCGCGTCCGCGTCGACATCCACACCGCCCGGCCGGGCATCGTCATCGGCCGCCGCGGCGCGGAGGCCGACCGTATCCGCGGCGACCTGGAGAAGCTGACCGGCAAGCAGGTCCAGCTGAACATCCTCGAGGTCAAGAACCCGGAGACGGACGCTCAGCTGGTGGCCCAGGCCGTCGCCGAGCAGCTGTCCTCCCGCGTCTCCTTCCGTCGTGCGATGCGCAAGAGCATGCAGAGCACGATGAAGGCCGGCGCCAAGGGCATCAAGATCCAGTGCGGTGGCCGTCTCGGCGGCGCCGAGATGTCCCGCTCGGAGTTCTACCGCGAGGGCCGCGTTCCGCTGCACACGCTGCGCGCCAACGTCGACTACGGCTTCTTCGAGGCCCGTACGACCTTCGGCCGTATCGGCGTGAAGGTGTGGATCTACAAGGGCGACGTCAAGAACATCGCCGAGGTCCGCGCCGAGAACGCCGCCGCCCGCGCCGGCAACCGCCCGGCCCGTGGCGGTGGCAATGACCGTCCGCAGCGCCGCGGTGGCGAGCGCGGCGGCCGTGGCCGTCGTCCCCAGGGTGACGCCCAGGCCCCCAAGGCCGAGGTGACCACCGCTGAGGCTCCGGCTGCGGAGACCACCGGAACGGAGGCCTGACCCCCATGCTGATCCCCCGTCGGGTCAAGCACCGTAAGCAGCACCACCCGAAGCGTGATGGCATGGCCAAGGGTGGCACCGAGCTGGCGTTCGGTGAGTACGGCATCCAGGCCGTCACCCCCGCGTACGTGACGAACCGGCAGATCGAGTCCGCTCGTATCGCCATCACCCGTCACATCCGCCGTGGCGGCAAGGTCTGGATCAACATCTACCCGGACCGCCCGCTCACGAAGAAGCCGGCCGAAACCCGCATGGGTTCCGGTAAGGGCTCCCCGGAGTGGTGGGTCGCGAACGTCAAGCCCGGTCGGGTGATGTTCGAGCTGTCCTTCCCGAACGAGAAGGTTGCGCGTGAGGCGCTCACCCGAGCCGCCCACAAGCTTCCGATGAAGTGCCGGATCGTCCGGCGCGAGGCAGGTGAGCTGTAATGGCGGCCGGTACCAAGGCGACCGAGCTGCGCCAGCTGGGTGACGAGGAGCTCGTCGCCAAGCTGCGTGAGGCCAAGGAGGAGCTGTTCAACCTCCGCTTCCAGGCGGCCACCGGACAGCTCGAGAACAACTCCCGGCTGAAGGTTGTCCGCAAGGACATCGCCCGGATCTACACCCTCATGCGTGAGCGTGAGCTCGGCATCGAGACGGTGGAGAACGCCTGATGAGCGAGAAGAATGTGACTGAGAGCAGCGAGCAGCGCGGCTTCCGCAAGACCCGTGAGGGTCTCGTGGTCAGCGACAAGATGGACAAGACCGTCGTGGTCGCCGTCGAGGACCGTGTGAAGCACGCCCTGTACGGCAAGGTCATCCGCCGTACCAACAAGCTCAAGGCGCACGACGAGCAGAACGCCGCGGGCGTCGGCGACCGCGTCCTCCTCATGGAGACCCGGCCGCTGTCCGCGAGCAAGCGCTGGCGCGTCGTCGAGATCCTCGAGAAGGCCAAGTAAGACCGCTCGGCCGGCCGGACCGCGTGACCCGTTCGCGCGGTCCGGCCCCGGCCGGCACGTAATTCCTGCGGGGGGTTCCCCGCAGGACGGTTCCGCCAGGCTCGCAGGGTGATCCGCAAGGACCCTGCGGGAACCGGCAGACGATCAGGAGATAGACGTGATCCAGCAGGAGTCGCGACTGCGTGTCGCCGACAACACGGGCGCGAAGGAGATCCTTTGCATCCGTGTGCTCGGTGGCTCCGGTCGCCGCTACGCGGGAATCGGTGACGTCATCGTCGCCACCGTCAAGGACGCGATCCCCGGTGGCAACGTGAAGAAGGGCGACGTCGTCAAGGCGGTCGTCGTGCGCACCGTCAAGGAGCGCCGCCGTCCCGACGGTTCGTACATCCGCTTCGACGAGAACGCGGCCGTCATCCTCAAGAACGACGGTGACCCCCGCGGCACCCGTATCTTCGGCCCCGTGGGCCGGGAGTTGCGCGAGAAGAAGTTCATGAAGATCATCTCTCTCGCGCCGGAGGTGCTGTAACCGATGAAGATCAAGAAGGGCGACCTGGTCCAGGTCATCACCGGTAAGGACAAGGGCAAGCAGGGCAAGGTCATCGCGGCCTACCCCGCCGAGGACCGTGTCCTGGTCGAGGGTGTCAACCGGGTCAAGAAGCACACCAAGGCCGGCCAGACCGCTCGCGGTTCGAAGACCGGCGGCATCATCACGACCGAGGCGCCCGTCCACGTCTCCAACGTCCAGCTGGTCGTTGAGAAGGACGGCAAGAAGGTCGTGACCCGCGTCGGCTACCGCTTCGACGACGAGGGCAACAAGATCCGCGTTGCCAAGCGGACTGGTGAGGACATCTGATGACTACCACCACTTCGCCTCGTCTGAAGGCGCGCTACCGCGAGGAGATCGCGGGCAAGATGCGTGACGAGTTCCAGTACGAGAACGTCATGCAGATCCCCGGTCTCACCAAGATCGTGGTCAACATGGGTGTGGGCGACGCCGCCCGCGACTCCAAGCTGATCGAGGGCGCGATCCGCGACCTCACCACGATCACCGGCCAGAAGCCGGCCGTCACCAAGGCCCGGAAGTCCATCGCGCAGTTCAAGCTGCGTGAGGGTCAGCCGATCGGCGCCCACGTCACCCTGCGCGGTGACCGCATGTGGGAGTTCCTGGACCGTCTGCTGTCGCTCGCGCTCCCGCGCATCCGCGACTTCCGCGGTCTGTCGCCGAAGCAGTTCGACGGCCGAGGCAACTACACCTTCGGTCTCACGGAGCAGGTCATGTTCCACGAGATCGACCAGGACAAGATCGACCGCACCCGGGGTATGGACATCACCGTGGTGACCACGGCGACCAACGACGCTGAGGGCCGCGCGCTCCTTCGTCACCTCGGCTTCCCGTTCAAGGAGGCGTGAGCCGTGGCGAAGAAGGCTCTTATCGCGAAGGCCGCCCGCAAGCCCAAGTTCGGCGTGCGTTCCTACACGCGCTGCCAGCGCTGCGGCCGTCCGCACTCCGTGTACCGCAAGTTCGGCCTGTGCCGCGTGTGCCTTCGCGAGATGGCGCACCGCGGTGAACTGCCGGGCGTGACCAAGAGTTCCTGGTAACCACCAGGGCTCTCGGTAAGCAGATGAGTGGCGGGAGCCCGGCCCTGAGTACCGTAAGGTAGAAGGGTTGGGCGCCCGCCGCCCATGACCGTCTTACTACGCCGTAGGTCCCCGCGCCGCACCCGTCCCCAGCCTCATGGGGGAGAGGGATGGCGCATATAGGAAACCCCGGCGAGAGAGGCCTAAGGCCATCACATGACCATGACTGACCCGATCGCAGACATGCTGACGCGTCTGCGGAACGCGAACTCCGCGTACCACGACGAGGTCACCATGCCGTTCAGCAAGATCAAGTCGCACATCGCGGAGATCCTCCAGCAGGAGGGTTACATCCAGGGCTGGAAGGTCGAGGACGCCGAGGTCGGCAAGAACCTCACCATCGACCTGAAGTTCGGTCCGAACCGCGAGCGCTCGATCGCCGGCATCAAGCGCATCAGCAAGCCCGGTCTGCGGGTCTACGCAAAGTCCACCAACCTGCCGAAGGTGCTCGGCGGCCTGGGTGTGGCGATCATCTCCACCTCCCACGGGCTCCTCACCGACAAGCAGGCCAACAAGAAGGGCGTGGGTGGGGAAGTCCTCGCCTACGTCTGGTAGTCGGGAAACGGAGGTATAGCCATGTCGCGTATTGGACGGCTGCCCATCCCGGTTCCCGCCGGCGTGGACGTCACCATCGATGGCCGGACGGTCTCGGTGAAGGGCCCCAAGGGTTCCCTGACCCACACCGTTGCCGCGCCGATCGACATCGTCAAGAGCGAGGACGGCACCTTGCAGGTGTCGCGTCCGAACGACGAGCGTCAGAACAAGGCCCTGCACGGCCTGTCCCGCACGCTGGTGGCGAACATGATCACCGGCGTGACCGCGGGCTACGTGAAGAAGCTCGAGATCAGCGGTGTCGGCTACCGCGTCCAGGCGAAGGGCTCCAACCTGGAGTTCGCCCTGGGCTACAGCCACCCGATCCTCGTCGAGGCCCCCGAGGGCATCTCCTTCAAGGTCGAGAGCCCCACCAAGTTCTCGGTCGAGGGCATCGACAAGCAGAAGGTCGGCGAGGTCGCCGCGAACATCCGCAAGCTGCGGAAGCCCGACCCGTACAAGGCCAAGGGCGTCAAGTACGAGGGCGAAGTCATCCGCCGCAAGGTCGGAAAGGCTGGTAAGTAAGCCATGGCATACGGCGTGAAGATCGCCAAGGGCGACGCTTACAAGGGCGCTGCCAAGAAGCGTCGCCACATCCGCGTCCGCAAGCGGATCTCGGGCACCGAGGAGCGTCCGCGCCTGGTCGTGACCCGTTCCAACCGGGGCATCACGGCGCAGGTCATCGACGACCTCAAGGGCCACACCCTGGCCTCGGCGTCGCACCTGGACACCTCGATCCGGGGTGCCGAGGGCGACAAGACCGAGCAGGCGAAGAAGGTCGGCCAGCTGGTCGCCGAGCGGGCCAAGGCGGCCGGTGTCGGGACCGTTGTGTTCGACCGCGGTGGCAACCGGTACGCCGGTCGCATCGCTGCCCTGGCCGACGCCGCCCGCGAAGCCGGGCTCGGTTTCTGAGCCGGTTCCGTAGCTAGCGGAAACAGAGAGAGGTAAATCCAATGGCTGGACCCCAGCGCCGCGGTGGCGGTGCCGGTGGCGGCGAGCGGCGGGACCGGAAGGGCCGTGACGGCGGCGCAGCTGCCGCCGAGAAGACCGCGTACGTTGAGCGCGTTGTCGCGATCAACCGCGTCGCCAAGGTTGTGAAGGGTGGTCGTCGCTTCAGCTTCACCGCGCTGGTCGTGGTGGGCGACGGTGACGGCACCGTGGGTGTCGGCTACGGCAAGGCCAAGGAGGTGCCGGCCGCCATCGCCAAGGGCGTTGAGGAGGCCAAGAAGCACTTCTTCAAGGTCCCCCGTATCCAGGGCACCATCCCGCACCCCATCCAGGGCGAGAAGGCCGCGGGCGTCGTCCTGCTCAAGCCTGCTTCCCCCGGTACGGGTGTGATCGCCGGTGGTCCGGTGCGCGCCGTCCTGGAGTGCGCCGGCATTCACGACGTGCTGTCGAAGTCGCTCGGCTCCGACAACGCGATCAACATCGTGCACGCCACGGTGGAGGCGCTGAAGGGCCTGCAGCGCCCCGAGGAGATCGCCGCCCGTCGTGGTCTGCCGCTCGAGGACGTGGCCCCGGCTGCTCTGCTCCGGGCGCGTGCAGGGGTGGGTGCGTAATGGCTCGCCTCAAGGTCACGCAGGTCAAGTCCTACATCGGCAGCAAGCAGAACCACCGTGACACCCTGCGTTCGCTCGGCCTGAAGCGGCTGAACGACGTCGTGGTCAAGGAGGACCGCCCGGAGATCCGCGGCATGGTCCACACCGTCCGCCACCTCGTCACGGTCGAGGAGGTCGACTGACATGGGAGAGCAGTCTCCGCTGAAGGTCCACAACCTCCGTCCGGCCCCGGGCGCCAAGACCGCCAAGACCCGTGTCGGTCGCGGTGAGGCCTCCAAGGGCAAGACGGCCGGTCGTGGTACCAAGGGCACGAAGGCCCGCTACCAGGTTCCGGAGCGCTTCGAGGGTGGGCAGATGCCCCTCCACATGCGTCTTCCGAAGCTGAAGGGCTTCAAGAACCCGTTCCGCACCGAGTTCCAGGTCGTGAACCTGGACAAGCTGGCCGCGCTCTACCCCGAGGGTGGCGAGGTCACGGTGGCCGACCTGGTCGCCAAGGGTGCCGTGCGGAAGAACCAGCTCGTCAAGGTGCTGGGCACCGGCGAGGTCTCCGTGGCGCTGCAGGTGACCGTCGACGCGGTCTCCGGCTCCGCCAAGGAGAAGATCACCGCTGCGGGCGGCTCGGTCACCGAGCTCGTCTGAGAGTGATGCCACATCCATCCGGGGATGTTCCGCACTTTCGTGCGGGGCATCCCCGGTTGGTCATTCCGGGGACGGATGCCCGCCGGTAAGGTGGGCCGGGCTAGTCTTGCGGGGCCTGTGCACTGAAGCGGGTCAGGCAAGCCCAAACGTTTTGCAGTTCCACCATTCGTAGCTTTCAACACCGTCACCTCCCGCCGAAGACGCGGGAGGCGCAGGAGGCACCGTGCTCACCGCGTTCGCCCGGGCGTTCAGGACGCCCGACCTGCGCAAGAAGCTGCTGTTCACGCTGGGCATCATGGTGCTGTTCCGGCTGGGGGCGCACATCCCGATCCCTGGGGTCGACTACCAGGTGGTCAACTCCTGCATCAAGGCGGTCGGCGGGAATCAGGGCCTCTTCGGCCTGGTGAACCTCTTCAGCGGCGGCGCGCTTCTGCAGCTCACGATCTTCGCGCTCGGCATCATGCCGTACATCACCGCGAGCATCATCCTGCAGCTGCTCACCGTGGTCATCCCGCGCCTGGAAGCCCTCAAGAAGGAGGGCCAGGCCGGCCAGACGAAGATCACGCAGTACACGCGCTACCTCACCGTGGCGCTCGCGATCCTGCAGGGCACCGGTCTGGTGGCCACCGCCCGCTCCGGCAGCCTCTTCCAGCAGTGTCCCGACCGCTTCAACATCGTCCCGGACCAGTCGATCTTCACCACGATCACGATGGTCATCACGATGACCGCGGGCACCGCCCTCATCATGTGGCTGGGTGAGCTCATCACCGACCGCGGCATCGGCAACGGCATGTCGATCCTGATGTTCCTGTCGATCGCGGCCGGCTTCCCCGGCGCCCTCTGGGCGATCAAGAAGTCCGGGAACATCGCGGACGGCTGGGTCGAGTTCGGGGCCGTCATCCTGGTGGGTCTGGCGATGGTCGCCCTCGTCGTCTTCGTCGAGCAGGCGCAGCGCCGCATCCCCGTGCAGTACGCGAAGCGCATGATCGGGCGTCGTTCGTACGGTGGAACCTCCACCTACATCCCGCTGAAGGTGAACCAGGCGGGTGTGATTCCCGTCATCTTCGCGTCATCGCTCCTGTACATCCCGTCACTGGTCGTCCAGTTCAGTGGATCCACCTCTACCTGGGCAAACTGGGTCAGGGACAACCTGGTCAAGGGCGATCACCCGATCTACATCACCGCGTACTTCCTGCTGATTGTCTTCTTTGCCTTCTTCTACGTGGCCATCTCCTTCAACCCCGAAGAAGTCGCGGACAACATGAAGAAGTATGGTGGGTTCATCCCGGGCATCCGGGCTGGTCGTCCCACCGCGGAGTACCTCAGCTACGTGCTCAACCGCATCACGTGGCCGGGCGCTATGTACCTGGGTCTGATCGCCTTGGTGCCCACTGTGGCGCTGGTGCTGTTCAACGCGAACCAGAACTTCCCGTTCGGCGGGACGAGCATCCTGATCATCGTGGGTGTCGGCCTGGAGACGGTGAAGCAGATCGAGAGCCAGCTTCAGCAGCGTAACTACGAAGGGTTCCTCCGCTGATGCGCATCGTCCTCGTCGGGCCCCCCGGGGCCGGCAAGGGTACGCAGGCTGCGTACCTTGCCAGGAACTTGTCGATCCCGCACATCTCCACGGGCGACCTCTTCCGGGCGAACATCAGCCAGGGCACGGAGCTGGGCCTCAGGGCCCGCGAGTACACCGATGCCGGCCGGCTGGTCCCCGACGAGATCACCATCGGCATGGCCAAGGACCGCATGCTGCAGCCGGACGCCGCGGGCGGCTTCCTGCTCGACGGCTTCCCGCGGAACGTGGGCCAGGCCCAGGCGCTCGACAAGATCCTCGCCGAGACCGGGATAGCGCTGGACGCCGTCCTGGACCTCGAGGTCCCCGAGGAGGAGGTCGTCAAGCGGATCGCCGGCCGCCGACTGTGCCGCAAAGACGGCGGCCACGTCTTCCATGTGGTCTACCGGCCTCCGGCCGTCGAGGGCGTGTGCGACGAGTGCGGTGGTGAGCTGTACCAGCGTTCGGACGACACCGAGGAGAAGGTGCGGGTCCGGCTGGAGGAGTACCACAGCAAGACCGAGCCGATCATCGACTACTACAAGCAGCAGGGCCTGGTGCGCACGATCTCGGCCCTGGGCAAGGTCGCCGAGGTGACCAAGCGGGCGATGGACGCGCTGCAGGGCAAGAAGGACACGGGCGACAGCGCCGCCTGAACACATGCGTGACCGTTGCGGCCGCGGTGTCCCCCAGGACCCCGCGGCCGTACCGTTGAGGTATCCCGTGGGACGAAGGAAGGCCAGGACCGATGGTGGAGATCAAGACCCCCGAGCAGATCGCGAAGATGCGCGCGGCGGGCCTGGTCGTCGCCGCGATCCACGAGGCCACCCGTGAGGCGGCCGTCCCCGGGGCCACCACCAAGGACCTGGACGACGTGGCCCGCAAGGTCCTCGCCGACCACGGCGCCAAGCCGAACTTCCTCGGCTACGGCGGTTTCCCCGCCACGATCTGCACTTCCGTGAACGATGTCGTCGTCCACGGCATCCCGGACACCGCGACCGTCCTGAAGGACGGCGACATCATCTCGATCGACTGCGGTGCCATCGTCGACGGATGGCACGGCGACGCCGCCTACACCGCCTTCGTGGGCGGCGGTCACGCTCCGGAGCTCATCGAGCTCAGCCGGGTGACCGAGGAGTCCATGTGGGCCGGCATCGCCGCCTTCCGCAAGGGCGACCGGCTGGTCGACATCTCCCGTGCCATCGAGACGTACATCCGCCGGCAGCCCAAGCCCGGCGGCGGCAAGTACGGGATCATCGAGGAGTACGGCGGCCACGGCATCGGTTCGCAGATGCACATGGACCCCCACCTGCTGAACTACGTCTCGCGCAAGCGCGGCAAGGGCCCCCGTCTGGTGGCGGGCATGTGCCTGGCCATCGAGCCGATGGTCAGCCTCGGCACCCCGCTCACCCACGTTCTCGAGGACGAGTGGACGGTCAGGACCGACGACGGCACCTGGTCCTCCCACTGGGAGCACTCCGTCGCGCTCACCGAGGAGGGCCCGCTGGTCCTGACCGCCCGTGACGGCGGCAAGGCCAAGCTGGCGGAGTACGGGATCACGGCCGCGCCGGACCCGCTCGCCTGAGCGCCCCCTCCGGCCCGCTTATCGATCATCTTTCGCGGGCATACACCCCGGATTCGTCTTTCAGGAACGGCTGACGTAGACTGTCACGTCGGCTCGCGTATGCCTTCAGGCATGCCAAAAGCCGATCAAGGTAGCCGATCCCGAAAGCAGGACATGGCCAAGAAGCAAGGCGCCATCGAAATCGAGGGCACCGTGATCGAGTCTCTGCCGAACGCTATGTTCAAGGTGGAGCTGCAGAACGGTCACAAGGTCCTCGCGCACATCAGTGGCAAGATGCGCATGCACTACATCCGCATCCTTCCCGATGACCGGGTCGTTGTGGAGTTGTCCCCCTACGACCTCACGCGCGGACGGATCGTCTACCGCTACAAGTAGATCTCACGACCCGGAGAACCTGAATTCCATGAAGGTCAAGCCGAGCGTCAAGAAGATCTGCGACAAGTGCAAGGTGATCCGCCGTCACGGCCGGGTCATGGTCATCTGCGACAACCTGCGCCACAAGCAGCGCCAGGGCTGACGCACGCCGACCTGCACCTCGCAGTTCTTCCCGCGACGCGAGCAACACATGTACATACGCAGCGCCCGTCGGGCCGGATCCGTCCGGCTGACGACACCTCCGGCGGGGGCCGGGGACCTGGTCCGTACCTCGTACGGCGGCCAGGAGCGGCGCTGCGGAAGACCCCCAACACCAACAGGAGCCATTGAATGGCACGCGTTTCAGGTGTTGACATCCCGCGCGAAAAGCGTGTGGAAGTCGCCCTCACCTACGTCTTCGGCATTGGCCGCACCCTGGCCAAGGAGACCCTCGCCGCCACCGGCGTGAACCCGAACACCCGCGTTCGCGACCTGGACGAAGAGGACCTCGTCAAGATCCGCGAGTACGTGGACGCCAACATCAAGACCGAGGGTGACCTCCGTCGCGAGATCCAGGCGGACATCCGCCGCAAGGTGGAGATCGGCTGCTACCAGGGCCTGCGCCACCGCCGCGGCCTGCCGGTCCACGGTCAGCGGACCCACACCAACGCCCGCACCCGCAAGGGCCCGCGTCGCGCCATCGCCGGCAAGAAGAAGCCGGGCAAGAAGTAGTCCTCAGCGGACGCTCGTCAGCGGTCTTCGCTGTAGGACCGACCACCTCCACCGGGAGTAACCACATATGCCTCCGAAGGGCCGTCAGGCCGGCGCCAAGAAGGTGCGCCGCAAGGAGAAGAAGAACGTCGCTCATGGGCACGCCCACATCAAGAGCACGTTCAACAACACCATCGTTTCGATCACGGACCCGTCCGGCAACGTGATCTCCTGGGCCTCCGCCGGCCACGTCGGCTTCAAGGGCTCGCGCAAGTCGACCCCGTTCGCCGCGCAGATGGCCGCCGAGTCGGCCGCCCGCCGCGCGCAGGAGCACGGCATGCGCAAGGTCGATGTGTTCGTCAAGGGCCCCGGCTCCGGCCGTGAGACCGCGATCCGCTCCCTCCAGGCCACCGGCCTCGAGGTCGGCTCGATCCAGGACGTCACTCCGACCCCGCACAACGGATGCCGCCCGCCGAAGCGCCGGCGCGTCTGATCAGCAATCCGCTGAGCAGGTAGGAGAAAAACAGGAATGGCGCGTTACACCGGGGCCGACTGCAAGCGTTGCCGTCGGGAGAAGCAGAAGCTCTTCCTCAAGGGGAGCAAGTGCGAGAGCGCGAAGTGCCCGATCGAGATCCGTCCTTACCCCCCGGGTGAGCACGGACGCGGGCGCACCAAGGACAGCGAGTACCTGTTGCAGATGCGCGAGAAGCAGAAGTGCGCGCGTATCTACGGTGTCCTTGAGAAGCAGTTCCGCGGGTACTACGAGGAGGCGAACCGCAGGTCCGGCAAGACCGGTGAGAACCTGCTCCGCATCCTGGAGTCCCGGCTGGACAACGTGGTCTACCGGGCGGGCTTCGCCAAGTCGCGTGATCATGCGCGGCAGCTGGTCCGTCACGGCCACTTCCTCGTGAACGGCGTCAAGACCGACATCCCGTCGGCCCGTGTCGTCGCGAACGACATCGTCGAGGTCCGTCAGTCCTCCCGTAGCCTGACCCCCTTCCAGGTGGCTCAGGGGGAGGCGGGCGAGAGGACCGTCCCGGCCTGGCTGGAGGCGATCCCCTCGCGTCTGCGGATCCTCGTGCACAACCTGCCCGAGCGCCCGGTGATCGACACCCAGGTGCAGGAGCAGCTGATCGTCGAGCTCTACTCGAAGTAGCAGGGCTCACGGTCCCGGGCGGTGCGGCGCTTTTCGCGCCGCGCCGCCCGTACCCTTGAAGCCTCGGCATCAAATGGTGGGTGCCGAAGACTGGAGGCAATACCTCATGCTGATCGCTCAGCGCCCCTCGTTGACCGAAGAGGTCGTCGACGAGTTCCGCTCCCGGTTCGTGATCGAGCCGCTGGAGCCGGGCTTCGGCTACACCCTCGGCAACTCGCTCCGCCGCACGCTCCTCTCCTCGATCCCGGGTGCCGCCGTCACCTCGATCCGGATCGACGGCGTCCTGCACGAGTTCACCACCGTGCCGGGTGTCAAGGAGGACGTCACCGACCTCATCCTCAACATCAAGTCGCTGGTCGTCTCCTCGGAGCACGACGAGCCGGTCGTGATGTACCTGCGCAAGCAGGGCCCGGGTGTGGTCACCGCCGCCGACATCGCGCCCCCGGCCGGTGTCGAGGTGCACAACCCCGACCTCGTCCTGGCCACGCTGAACGGCAAGGGCAAGCTGGAGATGGAGCTGACCGTCGAGCGCGGTCGCGGCTACGTCTCCGCCGTCCAGAACAAGCAGCAGGGCCAGGAGATCGGCCGTATCCCGGTCGACTCCATCTACAGCCCGGTGCTCAAGGTCAGCTACAAGGTCGAGGCGACCCGTGTCGAGCAGCGCACCGACTTCGACAAGCTGATCGTCGACGTCGAGACCAAGCCCGCGATGCGTCCCCGTGACGCCGTGGCCTCGGCCGGCAAGACCCTCGTCGAGCTGTTCGGTCTCGCCCGCGAGCTGAACGTCGACGCCGAGGGCATCGACATGGGCCCGTCCCCGACGGACGCCGCCCTGGCGGCGGACCTCGCGCTGCCGATCGAGGAGCTCGAGCTCACCGTCCGTTCCTACAACTGCCTCAAGCGTGAGGGCATCCACTCGGTGGGTGAGCTCGTGGCGCGCTCCGAGGCGGACCTGCTCGACATCCGCAACTTCGGTGCGAAGTCGATCGACGAGGTCAAGGCGAAGCTGGCCGGCATGGGCCTGGCCCTCAAGGACAGCCCGCCCGGATTCGACCCGACCTCCGCCGCCGACACCTTCGGTGCGGACGACGACGTCGATGCCGGCTTCGTCGAGACCGAGCAGTACTGATCTGACTGCCCCCGGGCATCCGCCCGGGGGGCCCTGACACCGGTACCTGACACGGCCGGTGCAGAGATTGAGGAGAAACACCATGCCGAAGCCCGCCAAGGGTGCCCGTCTGGGCGGCAGCGCCGCGCACGAGCGTCTGCTTCTCGCGAACCTCGCGAAGTCGCTGTTCGAGCACGGCCGCATCACCACCACCGAGGCCAAGGCGCGCCGTCTGCGTCCGGTCGCGGAGCGCCTGATCACCAAGGCGAAGAAGGGCGACATCCACAACCGTCGCCTGGTGCTGCAGACGATCACGGACAAGAGCGTCGTCCACACGCTCTTCACCGAGATCGCCCCGCGGTACGAGAACCGCCCGGGTGGTTACACCCGCATCACCAAGATCGGTAACCGTCGCGGCGACAACGCGCCGATGGCCGTCATCGAGCTGGTGGAGGCGCTGACCGTGGCCCAGCAGGCCACGGGCGAGGCGGAGGCCGCGACCAAGCGCGCGGTCAAGGAGGCCGAGGCCAAGACCGAGGCTCCGGCCGAGGTCGAGGACAAGGCCGAGGCCACCGAGGCTCCGGCCGAGGAGTCCAAGGACGCCTGACGTCCCGACCGGACGGGCCCGCACCCAGATCGCTGGGGCGGGCCCGTCCGTGTGTTTGAGAGGATCTGCGGGTGAGTGTGGCAAGCGATGAGGTGGAGCCCGGGTACGTCCGGGTGCGGCTGGACCTGGCGTACGACGGAACCGAGTTCTCCGGGTGGGCGAAGCAGCGCAGCAGGAGGACGGTGCAGGGGGAGCTGGAGTCGGCTCTCCAGACGGTGCTGCGGCTGCCGGACCCGGTCGAGCTGACCGTCGCCGGGCGTACGGACGCCGGTGTGCACGCCCGGGGGCAGGTCGCGCACGTCGACCTGCCGGAGGACGTGTGGGCGCTGGAGGGCGGCAAGCTGCTGCGCCGGCTGGCGGGACGGCTGCCCTGGGACGTACGGGTGTGGAAGGTCTCGCGGGCCCCGGCCGGCTTCAACGCGCGCTTCTCCGCGATCTGGCGCCGCTACGCCTACCGGGTCGGCGACCACCAGGGAGGGGTCGATCCCCTGCTGCGGGGGCACGTGCTGTGGCACGACCGGCCGGTGGACGTGGACCTGATGAACGAAGCGGCGCGCAAGCTGCTCGGCGAGCACGACTTCGCGGCCTACTGCAAGAAGCGGGAGGGCGCGACGACCATCCGCACCCTCCTGGAGCTGCACTGGGAGCGGGACGCCTCCGGGCTGGCCGTGGCGACCGTCCGTGCGGACGCCTTCTGTCACAACATGGTGCGTGCCCTGGTCGGGTCGATGCTGCTGGTCGGCGACGGCCACCGGTCGGCCGGCTTCCCCGCCGAGGTCCTGGCGGGACGGGTGCGGCACTCGGCGGTCAACGTGGTGCGGCCGCACGGGCTGACCCTGGAGGAGGTCGGCTACCCGGCGGACGAGCTGCTGGCCGCGCGCAACCGCGAGGCCCGCAACATGCGCACCCTGCCGCTGCCTCGCGCCTGAGGGGCGCGGCCGGCGGGCGCCGGTCCGCCGCCTGCCCGCGCGCTCATCCACGGCGCCGCAGTGCCGTGACCACCTGGGTGAGGACGTAGCCCGAGCCCAGGGACGTCAGCACCAGCGGGACCGGGCGCAGGCGGTCGTGGAAGGCACCCCACCAGGAGAAGCAGGCGGCCGGGACGAGCAGCAGCAGGTACAGGGCGCGCGTCGCCCACCAGCGGGCGGGCAGGCGCACCGCGGCGCCCCGCGGGGGCAGCGGCATCGCGCCGTCTTCCGTGGTCAGGGTGCCCCTGACCCCGGAGAGGAAGCCGCGCGGGGCGAGTACCCGGGCACCGGGCACCCCGTCGAGCGTCGTGGGACGCTCCCCGAAGCCCTCGGGCAGCGCCGGCAGGCCCAGTGCCGCCACCGTGTCCGCGAGCCGCCGCCCGGGGGCGTCCATGCCGCGCAGCAGCGCCGTGAGGGGCCGTGCGTCGCGGACGCCGTACGCCGCGGCGAGGGCGCCGGCCGTGGCTCCGGCGGTCTCCAGGGACGGGACGGGCGCCCCCGGTGCCCATTCGTGCGCGGCGACCTTCCTGCCCCGGGCGTACAACGTGATCCCGTACCGGTCGCCCGAGCGCTGCAGGACGACGGCGGGCCACTTCTCGCCCGCCGTGAACAGGTCGACCGCCCCCGCCAGGCTGCCCTCCCCGGTCAGCTCGACATGGGTGAAGCCCGCTCCCGCCGGGGCCAGCCGCAGCCCGGTCCGGCACAGCAGTGCCGCCTGCGCGACGGCGGTGAGCGGTGCGGAGGCCACCGCCAGGGCGCGCGGCGTCCACTCGTGCCCGACTGCCGGGACGGGGACCTGGGGCGGGGTGCCGAAGAACGGGGTGCGGGTGGCGACCCGCATGCGCACCCCGGTACGGAAGTCCAGGAACTCCTGACGGGGATCCGCGCCCAGGTAGGCCCAGGGGAGGCTGGTGGCGTGCACGCCGATGTCGCGGAAGACGCCCAGCGCCTCCTCCCAGCGGCTCGCGCGCATCAGCATCAGCGCCAGGTGGTTGCGGATCTCCGCCGCCTCCGGGTCGCCGGGGTCGTACCAGCGGGACAGCTCCAGGGCGCGGTCGACGGCGGCGGCGATGCGGGCCGGCTCGACCTCGTCCGCGCCGGACGCGTCGTCGGCGGCGGGCCCGCCCGCCACGAGGTCGTACTCGACGGCGGCGAGCAGCGGCAACGCGTTGATCTTCGAGCCGGGCAGCGCCTCCTCGGCGGCCTGCTCGGCGAAGTCGAACATCTCGCGGTGCGTGCCGTACCACTTGGCGCACAGGTACTGCAGGGCGGAGGCGTGACAGCCGTAGTGGTGCGGGGCGCGCTCGACCGCCTCGGCCCAGTACGCGTCGAAGATCTCCCGCGAGGACTGCGTGCCCCGCGCGTGGGTGAGTGCGACGCGCCACGGCACAGGGTCGGCGGGGTTGAGCTCGGCGGCGGCGCCGATCACCGGCACCGCGTCCTTGAGCAGCGCGAAGAACGCCTTGAACTGCTCGGGCGGGACCTCCGATGCGCGGGCGCCGCTGCGTATCTCCCAGGCCTGGTGGACGCACAGGTCGGCCTTGACCAGCGCCGCGTCCGGGTCCTCGGGCGCGGCGTCCAGCCAGGCGTCCAGCCACCCGGGGTTGTGCAGGGCGAACCGTGCCAGCTCCGAGACGTAGGTGTCGCGCAGTTCCCACTGGCATCCCAGCCGGGTCGCGGACAGCAGCTCCCGGGCGGGCCCGTGGTCGCCGCTGCGCGCCGCGGCGAGCGCGCCGCGCAGCGGGACGCCGGGGACGTCCAGGACGACGGCCTCGTCCGGCGGCAGGCCGGCCCCGACGGCGGCGCCGTGGCGGAGCATGCGGGGCAGGGTCAGCAGCGTACGCAGGGAGGGCATGCCGTTCTGGTCCGGGTCGGGCGGGGTCAGCCGGCCGGCGAGGCGGCCTCGGAGGCCATCGCGGCGTCGGCCTGGTCCCTGCCGCGCTGGACGATGCGGTTGAAGGCGTAGTCGAAGCCGTCCTGGCCGGCCTGCCGGGAGGCGGTGTCGGAGCTGGTGGCCGCGGCGCCGTTCCTGGGACCGGAGATGGTGAAGTACGCGTAGCGGCCCACGGCGCCGGACTTGGACCAGCACGCCACGTCGTGGCAGAAGTCGGTCACGCCGCCGCCGTTCAGCGGGCGCACGAACTTGTTGGTCCTGGCCAGCTTCTTGGCGGAGGCCGTGTCCTTGAACACGGCCACGCCGATGGTGACCGCGGATCGGCCGCGCGTGTACGTCACCCGCATCATGCGGGTGCAGCCGTTGCGGGTGAGGGCCGCGGCCAGCGAGCCGGTCGCGGCGCCGGCGCAGTCGCCGTTCTCCTTGGCGGAGGTCTTCACGTACGAGCGGCCGCCGGAGAAGTCCAGCTTGCTGCCGGGGAAGAGGGTGCCCACGTTGAGCGGGGCGGTGTCCTTGGCAGCGGTGGAGAGGAAGTCCAGCGGACCGTAGGTCGGGCCGGGGGAGACCTCGGAGAAGGAGGGCTCGGGCGGCAGGGGGACCTCGGAGGCGGGGGCCGAGGCGGTCTCGGTGGGGGAGGGCCCCGGGCTCCCGGAGCTGACCACGGCCACCGTGACGATCCCGGCGACGGCCGCGGCGGCGAGGACGCCGCCGCCTATGAGGAACAGCCGGCGGCGCCTGGCGCCGGCTGCCGCCTCCTCGGCGAGCGCCGACCAGTCGGGCTCGTGCGCCGCGCGCGGCGGGACCTGCGGCTGCGAGGGGCCCCGGGTGCCCTGACCGGGTACCGGCGGCGCCCAGTCGGCGGGCGGGGTCCAGGCGGGCTGCTGGGGGTGGTGGTCGGGGCCGCCGACAACCTGGCCGCGGAGCACCTGGCGCTCCTCCCCGGGGTCACCCGGGACGCCTCGCTGTCCCGGCGGTGCGGTCCATCCTTCGTTCGGGTTGTACGGCTGCTGCGGCCCGTCAGTCATGGCGCGGATTCTATAGAGGAGAAAACCCGTTTGGCGGCGGGCGGCCGGGCTACGAGAATCCACGGCATGGGACATGTGGACGTTGCGCATCTGGAGTACTACCTGCCGGACGGCCGGGTGTTGCTGGGCGACGTCTCGTTCCGGGTGGGCGAGGGCGCCGCGGTGGCCCTCGTCGGGGCGAACGGCGCCGGCAAGACGACCCTCCTGCGGCTGATCTCCGGTGAGTTGAAGCCGCACGGCGGCACGGTCGCGGTGAGCGGCGGACTGGGTGTCATGCCGCAGTTCGTCGGCTCGGTGCGGGACGACCGGACCGTGCGGGACCTGCTGGTGTCCGTCGCGCCGCCGCGCATCCGCGAGGCGGCGGCGGCCGTCGACGCCGCCGAGCTGGAGATCATGGCGCAGGACGACGAGGCCGCCCAGCTCGCCTACGCGCAGGCGCTCAGCGACTGGGCCGAGGCCCGAGGCTACGAGGCCGAGACGGTCTGGGACATGTGCACCACGGCCGCGCTGGGCGTCCCGTACGAGCGGGCCCAGTGGCGCGAGGTGCGGACGCTGTCAGGCGGCGAGCAGAAGCGGCTGGTGCTGGAGGCGCTGCTGCGCGGCACCGACCAGGTGCTGCTGCTGGACGAGCCGGACAACTACCTCGACGTCCCCGGCAAGCGCTGGCTGGAGGAGCAGCTGCGGCAGACCAGGAAGACGGTGCTGTTCGTCTCCCACGACCGTGAGCTGCTGGCCCGTTCCGCCGAGAAGATCGTCAGCGTGGAGCCGGGACCGGCCGGCTCGGACGTGTGGGTGCACGGCGGCGGCTTCGCCACGTACCACGAGGCGCGCCGTGAACGCTTCGCCCGCTTCGAGGAACTGCGGCGGCGCTGGGAGGAGGAGCACGCCCGGCTGAGGAAACTCGTACTGACCCTCCGTCAGCAGGCGGCCATCAGCCCCGACATGGCCTCCCGCTACCGGGCCGCGCAGACCCGGCTGCGGAAGTTCGAGGAGGCGGGGCCGCCGCAGGAGCCGCCGCGCGAGCAGGACATCCGCATGCGGCTGTCCGGCGGGCGCACCGGGCTGCGCGCCGTCACCTGCGGGCGGCTGGAGCTGACCGGGCTGATGAAGCCGTTCGACCTGGAGGTCTTCTACGGGGAGCGGGTGGCCGTCCTCGGTTCGAACGGCTCGGGCAAGTCGCACTTCCTGCGGCTGCTGGCCGGTGATCCCGGGGTGCGGCACACGGGGGAGTGGAAGCTGGGCGCGCGGGTCGTGCCGGGGCACTTCGCGCAGACACACGCGCACCCGGAGCTGATGGGGCGCACCCTGGTCGACATCCTGTGGACCGAGCACGCGCGCGACCGCGGCAAGGCGATGTCCGCCCTGCGGCGCTACGAGCTCGACCGCCAGGGCGACCAGCGCTTCGACCAGCTGTCGGGCGGGCAGCAGGCGCGCTTCCAGATCCTGCTGCTGGAGCTGGCCGGGTCGACGGCGCTGCTGCTGGACGAGCCGACCGACAACCTGGACCTGGAGTCGGCGGAGGCGCTGCAGGAGGGGCTGGAGGCGTTCGACGGGACCGTGCTCGCGGTCACGCACGACCGCTGGTTCGCCCGCAGCTTCGACCGGTACCTGGTCTTCGGTGCGGACGGGGTCGTCCGGGAGGTGCCGGAGCCGGTGTGGGACGAGACACGGGTGGTGCGGGAGCGGGGGTGACCGGGGTCCGGGCGCGCCCTCGCACGGGCTGTTTTGACCCGAACGGGCAGCCGCGGGTATTCTGCAGGTTCGTTATGCGTATTGGCTTGCTCGTTCTCACGTGAGAGGCCGCTACGCCGGTCCACCGGGCCGATGACCAGCGTTCGCCCTGCGGTATGCGTCGCCGCAGGCGATTGGGCTGTCGTGATCGTCCGGGTGGCCTTGTCAGTACCCACTCACTGAAGAAGCGAAGGCTACGACCGTGCGTACGTTCAGCCCCAAGCCCGGCGATGTCCAGCGCCAGTGGCACGTCATTGACGCGCAGGACGTCGTCCTGGGCCGTCTGGCGTCCCAGGCAGCGTCCCTCCTGAGGGGCAAGCACAAGCCGATTTATGCGCCTCACGTCGACACCGGTGACTTCGTCATCATCATCAACGCCGACAAGGTGCACCTCTCCGGCAACAAGAAGCAGCAGAAGCTCGCCTACCGCCACTCGGGCTTCCCGGGCGGTCTGCGTTCCGTCCGCTACGACGAGCTGCTCGACAAGAACCCCGAGAAGGCCATCGAGAAGGCCGTCAAGGGCATGCTGCCCAAGAACAGCCTGGGCCGCCAGATGCTCTCCAAGCTGAAGGTGTACGCGGGTGCCGAGCACCCGCACGGCGCCCAGCAGCCGGTTCCGTTCGAGATCAGCCAGGTCGCGCAGGGCTAGTCCCGGCCACCACCGACACAGAAAGCATCTGAGGAGCATCGTGGCCGAGACCACCCCTGAGACCCCTCTCGTCGAGGACGGCGAGATCGTGGAGACCATCGAGATCCCGGAGGAGTACACCTCCGAGTCCCTCGCCTCCCGCTTCGGCGAGCCCCAGCCGGCCGCCGGTACGGGCCGCCGCAAGGAGTCCGTCGCCCGCGTCCGGATCGTCCCGGGCTCCGGCAAGTGGACGATCAACGGTCGCACCCTTGAGGAGTACTTCCCCAACAAGGTGCACCAGCAGGAAGTCAACGAGCCGTTCAAGATCCTCGAGCTCGACGGCCGTTACGACGTCATCGCCCGCATCAACGGCGGCGGCATCTCCGGCCAGGCCGGTGCGCTGCGCCTGGGCGTCGCCCGTGCGCTGAATGAGGCGGACGTGGACAACAACCGCGGCCCGCTCAAGAAGGCCGGCTTCCTGACCCGCGACGCCCGCGAGATCGAGCGCAAGAAGGCCGGTCTGAAGAAGGCCCGCAAGGCGCCGCAGTACAGCAAGCGCTGATCATCGCGCGTGCTGCACTGCACGTACGCCCCGGAGGCACTCTGTGCGTCTCCGGGGCGTACGCATTCCGGGGGGTATGGGCGTATAACCGGATGAACGCCCGACGGGTACGGGGCGGAGCACGGCAACATCTCGGAGGAAAGACGTGGGACGACTCTTCGGTACGGACGGTGTGCGCGGTGTCGCGAACGCGGATCTGACGGCCGAGCTCGCGCTCGGACTGTCGGTCGCTGCGGCGCATGTGCTCGCCGAGGCGGGCACGTTCGCGGGCCACAAGCCGGTGGCCGTGGTGGGACGGGATCCGCGCGCGTCCGGAGAGTTCCTGGAGGCCGCGGTGGTGGCCGGGCTCGCCAGCGCCGGCGTCGACGTGCTGCGGGTGGGCGTGCTGCCGACCCCGGCCGTGGCCTACCTCACCGGTGCGCTCGGCGCGGACCTGGGCGTGATGCTCTCCGCGAGCCACAACCCGATGCCCGACAACGGCATCAAGTTCTTCGCCCGCGGCGGCCACAAGCTCGCGGACGAGCTCGAGGACCGCATCGAGTCCGTCTACGACGAGCACCGCACCGGCGCCCCTTGGGACCGCCCCACCGGCGCCGGCGTGGGCCGTGTGCGCGAGTACGACGAGGGCTTCGACCAGTACGTCGCCCACCTGATCGGCGTCCTGCCGAACCGCCTGGACGGCCTGAAGATCGTCCTGGACGAGGCCCATGGCGCCGCCGCCCGCGTCTCGCCCGAGGCCTTCGCCCGGGCCGGCGCCGAGGTGGTCACCATCGGCGCCCAGCCGGACGGCCTCAACATCAACGACGGCTGCGGCTCGACGCACCTGGACCTGATCAAGGCCGCCGTCATCGACCACGGCGCGGACCTCGGCATCGCCCACGACGGCGACGCCGACCGCTGCCTGGCCGTGGACCACCGGGGCAACGAGGTCGACGGCGACCAGATCCTGGCCGTGCTGGCCCTCGCCATGCGCGAGGCGGACCGGCTGCGGAAGAACACCGTCGTCGGCACCGTCATGTCCAACCTGGGCTTCAAGCTCGCCATGGAGCGCGAGGGCATCGACCTGATCCAGACCGCCGTCGGCGACCGCTACGTGCTGGAGTCGATGAAGGAGCACGGTTACGCGCTCGGCGGCGAGCAGTCCGGCCACGTGATCATCCTCGACCACGCCACCACCGGCGACGGCACCCTCACCGGCCTCATGCTGGCCGCCCGGGTCGCCTCCACCGGCCGTTCGCTGGCCGAGCTGGCCGCCGTCATGGAGCGGCTGCCGCAGGTCCTGATCAACGTCCGGGACGTCGACAGGAGCCGCGTCGGGTCCTCCACCGAGCTGTCCGCCGCCGTCGCCGAGGCGGAGGCCGAGCTCGGCACCACCGGCCGGGTGCTGCTGCGCCCCTCCGGCACCGAGCCGGTGGTCCGCGTCATGGTCGAGGCCGCCGACATCGACCACGCCCGCTCCGTGGCCGGCCGGCTCGCCGACGCCGTGAAGTCCGCGCTCGGCTAGACCAACGCTAGACCCGGCGTCCGGCTCCTGATCCCGTCCGGCGCGCGCCCGCTGCCCGGCACCCCTCCGTCATAAGGGGGACCGGGCAGTCGGGCTGCCGGCCTCGCGGCCCCGGGCCCCTGGGCGGCAGCCACTCGGTGTGTCCAGGGGCCCGGAAGCCCGCTCCCGGGCCGGTGCGTCCGCTCCGCGGCGCGGTGGCCCATTGGTCCGAACGGGCTGGCACTGACCGCCGTCAGTGCCGGCCCCGGAAGGGTGCCCGTCACCGGTAGCCGGACGGGTCGGCGGGCTTGCCCGCCTCCTGCAGCTCAGTAGCGGTCGGCCGAGAGGAACTGCCTCATCGGTGAGGGGCCGCGTCAGATCTTGATCACGGTGGCCTGTCCGCCGCACAGCGCGGTCAGGTCTTCGGGGTCCGAGGTGAGGATCGTGACGGGGCCGGGGGCCGCGAGGGCGGTGGCGCTGAGCATGGCGTCGATGGCGTACTTGTGGCCATGCAACCCCGCGTCGGCGAGGAGAGCGGCGGCGTGGCGGGCGATCGGTTCGCTGACTGGCTCGACGACCAGGCGAGACAGCGTCCACTCCAGCGCTGGGCGGTTGATCCGGGGGTGGGCCACCTCTACCAGGGTTGCCGCGGACGTGATCACGCGCAGGTCGTCGGCTCGGGCCAGCGCGAGCCATCCCGTGACGGACCGGTCACGCTGCACAGCCTTGGCAAGACCCTCACTGTCCAGGACCAACGTGCCGCCGGGAAGGGCGGGAGAGCGGGTCACGCGGCGTTCGCCCCGCCCTGTGTCTGATGCTGCCGGGCCTGGTGAAGCTGGTCGCGCAACGCCTGGATCTCCTCGTCTGTGACGGGCCCGTGCTCAGCCTCGGAGACCTGGATGAGCTCGTTGAGGTTGTCGCGTTCGATCTGCCGGGCTACGGCAGCGGCGACGTAGGCGGACAGGCCGGAGGGACCGCTGCGGGCCTTGGCGGCCTCGGCGATGTCGCGTGGCATGGTGATCGAGTACTTGCCGGTGGGCTCACTCATGCTACGTATCCTACCGCCAAGCCTCCCGATGGGTGTCTCGCTGAAATCCGGGCCGAGTGAGAGCTGCCTGGGTGAAGGAGCGCCGCACGGCTACGCCGCATCCGAGACGGGAGGCAGCCGGGCTGTCGCCCAGGGGTAGGACGCCCATCGCTGATCGAGGATCGGGTTGCGGTCCCTTTCATGCCCATTGAGGCATTCGTCGAGCGCCCGCGTGGAGCATTGGGGATCGGCCCCTCGCTCCAGGAGGAGAGAGCTGGGGGTGGTGTCGGCCAACGTCACCAGGCGTTCGATTTCCTGGGCTCCGACGACGGCGATCGGAATGTCGGCGGCGGGCAGGCTCAGGTGAGGCAGGTTGGCATTGGCGACGGGGAACGGCTCAAGCGTGACGATCAATGCTTGACGTGGCCGGTCCGTCGGTATGCTGCCGGCAAATGCTGGATTCCCTGGCCGATCTGGCTGAGGTGGTGTTGACCTGACGGTAGGCGCGGGCCAGCTTGTTGTCAGTCTCGGCAACTCCGAGTGCAAGGCCGAGCCGGGCATTCTCGGTCGGCATCATGGACTAGACCCGGCTAGACCGGGCGCGACACCGAACGCCGCCTGCGCTGCATCGCCCAGAAGCCCTTCTGGGCGAGCAGCGTCAGGACGCCCGCGACGACGATGCCGGCCAGGTTGACGCCCAGCTGCGCCGAGGAGCCCCACAGCTCGCGGTAGTCGCCGTAGGACAGCGCGAGGGCGGCGTTGGCGGCCGCCGGGACGGTGGTCACCGAGATGGCCACGCCGACAAGGGCGCCGGACTTGGCGGAGGTCAGCGAGAGGATCCCGGCGATCCCGGCGAGGAACGCCACCACGAAGGAACTGGCGTCCGGCTGCCAGATGAACGCGGTCGACGGATGCGGGGCCGTGAAGTCGGTCACGCTGAAGACGCCGAGGGCGTCCATCAGGTAGTTGAAGCCGCCGGTGAGCACCATCGCCACTGGGAAGCCCACCAGCAGCGCCGTCAGGGAGCGCCGGGCCAGCCGCCCGTGGCGCTGGACCAGACCGGTGCACACACCCGCCAGCGGGCCGAACTCGGGGCCGACGACCATCGCGCCGACGATCAGGATCGCGCTGTCCAGCATCACGCCGCAGGCCGCCAGCATCGTCGCCAGGGCCAGGAACGCCAGGTAGGTGACGGTGAGGGTGGACTCCTCGTGGGTCGCGTCGGTCAGCGACTCCCACAGCACGGCGTCCGCGCCCTCCCCGGGCGCTTCCTCCTCGGCCTTGGCGGCGCGAGCCGACAGCGACAGGTCGATGTGCTCCACCGCGATCGAGCCCGTGTCGGCGACGCCCATGTGCCGCAGCGCCCGCAGCAGTTCGTCACCCGCCTCGCGCGCCACGTCGCACATGACGATGTCCCCACGCGGCTTGCGGGCCGCTCCTGGCAGCACGGCGACGTGGGTGGCGCCGACGGTCCCCTCGACGAGGGACACGACCTCGTCGGTGCTCCCCTGCGGGACGATCATCCGAAGATGCAGCATGCGGGGCAGGCTACCCCGGGGGTCCGCGGACTACAGCTTGCGCAGCGAGAGCCTCCGCACCTTGTGGTCGGGGCCCTTGCGCAGGACCAGGGTGGCCCGGCCGCGGGTCGGCAGCACGTTCTCCAGCAGATTGGGCTGGTTGATGGCGCGCCAGGTGTGCCGGCCGTACTCCATGGCCTCCTCCTCGGAGACCTCGGTGTAGCGGTGGAAGTACGACAGCGGGTTCTGGAAGGCGGTCTCGCGCAACTTGCGGAAGCGCGCCAGGTACCACTGCTCGATGTCCTCGGTGCGCGCGTCCACGTACACGCTGAAGTCGAAGTAGTCGGCGAGCGCGACCCGGGTGCGGCCGTCCTGGCCCGGCAGGGCGGGCTGCAGGACGTTCAGGCCCTCGACGATGAGGATGTCCGGCCGCCGGACGACCAGTTCCTCGTCCGGCACGATGTCGTAGATCAGGTGCGAGTAGACGGGCGCGCGCACCTCGTCCTTGCCGGCCTTCACGTCGGCCACGAAGCGGGTCAGGGCGCGCCGGTCGTACGACTCGGGGAAGCCCTTGCGGGACATCAGCCCGCGGCGCTGGAGTTCGGCCTTGGGCAACAGGAAGCCGTCGGTGGTGACCAGTTCCACCCGCGGGTGCTCGGGCCAGCGGGCGAGCAGCGCCTTCAGGATGCGCGCGGTGGTCGACTTGCCGACCGCGACGCTGCCGGCGACCCCGATGACGAAGGGCGTGCCGGCCTGCGAGCCGTGGCCCTCCCCGGTGTCGTCGAGGAAGGTGTTGACCGCGCCGCGCAGGCCGTGGGTGGCGCCGACGTAGAGGTTGAGCAGCCGCGACAGCGGCAGGTAGACGTCGATCACCTCGTCCAGGTCGATGACGTCGCCCAGACCGCGCAGCCGCTCGACCTCCTCCGCGGTCAGCGGCAGCGGCGTACGGTCGCGCAGCGCGCTCCACTCCGCCCGGGTCAGGTCGACGTAGGGAGTCGCCTCCGACCTGGGTCTGTGGGCGCTTTGGGGCATCGAGGAGACCGGTGAGATCACAGTCCATTGTTAACGGAGTCCGAACGGGACGGTGGAGTGGGGTGCGTCACGCCGCGGCCCCAGTCGCGGCCGGCGGCCGCCGGCCCTCGACTCCTGCTCTGGGCTACGGCTCGCCAGGGGCTGGTGTCCGTGGGAAATTCCGATGTCGGGCAGGATCCGTCAGGTCCGGGCGCCGGTCGGACCGTAGGCTACGGCACATGTGCGGAATCGTTGGATACGTGGGCGGTCAGTCCGCCCTCGACGTCGTCATCGCGGGTCTGAAGCGTCTGGAGTACCGGGGGTACGACTCGGCGGGCGTCGCCGTCCTCGCCGACGGCGGCCTGGCCGCGGCCAAGAAGGCCGGGAAGCTCGTCAACCTGGAGAAGCTGCTGGACGAACGGCCGCTGCCGGCCGGTCCCGCCGGCCTCGGGCACACCCGCTGGGCCACCCACGGCGCCCCCACGGACGCCAACGCGCATCCGCACCTGGACAACGCGGGCCGGGTCGCCGTCGTCCACAACGGCATCATCGAGAACTTCGCCGCCCTGCGCACCGAACTGGCCGAGCGCGGCCACGACCTGCTCTCCGAGACCGACACCGAGGTCGTCTCCCACCTCCTGGCCGAGGCGTACTCCTCCACCGGGGACCTCGCCGAGGCCATGCGCCAGGTCTGCAGCCGCCTGGAGGGCGCCTTCACCCTGGTGGCCGTCCACGCCGACGAGCCGGACGTCGTGGTCGGCGCCCGCCGCAACTCCCCGCTCGTCGTGGGCGTCGGCGACGGCGAGAACTTCCTCGCCTCCGACGTCTCGGCGTTCATCGCGCACACCCGCGAGGCCATCGAGCTCGGCCAGGACCAGGTCGTCGAACTGCGCCGCGAGGGCGTCACCGTGACGGACTTCGAGGGCAAGCCCGCCGACGTCCGGCCGTACCACATCGACTGGGACGCCTCCGCCGCCGAGAAGGGCGGCTACGACTACTTCATGCTCAAGGAGATCGCCGAGCAGCCCAAGGCCGTCGCCGACACGCTGCTGGGCCGGATCGACGCGAGCGGCCTGCTGACCCTTGACGAGGTGCGCATCCCCGCCTCCGTGCTGCGCGAGGTCGACAAGATCGTCATCGTCGCCTGCGGCACCGCCTTCCACGCGGGCATGATCGCCAAGTACGCGATCGAGCACTGGACCCGCATCCCCTGCGAGGTCGAGCTCGCCAGCGAGTTCCGCTACCGCGACCCGATCCTGGCCCCGCGCACCCTGGTGGTCGCCATCAGCCAGTCCGGCGAGACCATGGACACCCTCATGGCCCTGCGGCACGCCCGCGAACAGGGGTCCAAGGTGCTGGCCATCTGCAACACCAACGGCTCCACCATCCCCCGAGAGTCCGACGCGGTGCTCTACACGCACGCCGGCCCCGAGGTCGCCGTCGCCTCCACGAAGGCGTTCCTCACCCAGGTCGTCGCCTGCTACCTCGTCGCCCTCTACCTGGGCCAGGTGCGCGGCACGAAGTGGGGCGACGAGATCCTCGCCGTCATCCGCGAGCTCTCCCAGATCTCCCGTCAGGTCGAGCAGGTCCTGAAGACCATGGAGCCGGTGCGCGAGCTGGCCCGCTCCCTCAAGGACAAGAACACCGTCCTCTTCCTCGGCCGCCACGTGGGCTACCCCGTGGCCCTGGAGGGCGCGCTCAAGCTCAAGGAGCTCGCCTACATGCATGCCGAGGGCTTCGCCGCCGGCGAACTCAAGCACGGCCCCATCGCGCTGATCGAGGAGGACCTCCCGGTCGTCGTGGTCGTGCCGTCGCCGCGCGGGCGCTCGGTGCTGCACGACAAGATCGTCTCCAACATCCAGGAGATCCGGGCCCGCGGCGCGCGCACCATCGTCATCGCGGAGGAGGGCGACGAGTCCGTCGTCCCCTACGCCGACCACCTGGTGCGGGTGCCGCAGACCCCGACGCTGCTGCAGCCGCTGGTCGCGACCGTGCCGCTGCAGGTCTTCGCGTGCGAACTGGCCACGGCCCGCGGCAACGAGGTCGACCAGCCGCGGAACCTCGCGAAGTCCGTCACGGTCGAGTGATCACGCCGTGATCATCGGGGTGGGTATCGACGTCGCCGAGATCGACCGCTTCGAGCAGTCTCTGGAGCGCACCCCCGGCCTGGCCGAGCGGCTCTTCCTGCCCGGCGAGCTCCACCTCCCCAGTGGGGCCCGCCGGGGCAGCGCCTCCCTCGCGGCGCGGTTCGCCGCGAAGGAGGCGGTCGCGAAGGCGCTGGGGGCGCCCGGAGGGCTGCACTGGTCGGACGCGGAGGTCGTCACGGAGGATTCGGGGCAGCCGCGGCTCATCGTCCGGGGGACGGTGGCGGCGCGGGCCGAGCAGTTGGGGGTGCGGGCGTTTCACATCTCGCTCAGCCACGACGCGGGGGTCGCGTCCGCGGTGGTCATCGCGGAGTCCTGACCCGGTCCGGGGTGCGGGGTGGGGGGGGGGGGGGGGGAGGGAGAACAGACGAGCAGACA
>NZ_CBDRCM010000010.1:0-153445 GCF_965342435.1 Actinacidiphila sp. bgisy160
CCGGCCCGTCATGCCCATCGTGCGCAGCCGCGCCAGCAGCGCCTTGCGCTGCGGCGCGTTGTGCAGCAGCGAGAGCAGCAACGCCAGCACGCTGTAGCCGGCGCTGGTGGCCACCGCCGCCACGTACACCCGTCGCGCGCCCGATTGCAGGGCCGAGGTCCTGCCGTAGGAGGCGCGCAGCTCGGTCCGCAGCGTGACCTGCGCCCCGGGCGCGGTCTTGGTGACGACGGCGCGCAGCGCCCGTACGTCGATGCCGGTGCCCGTCGCGTACAGCGCCGAGGGGCCGTGCGCCGGTTCCTTGGTCGCGGGTGCCGCCTTCGCCAGGGCGGCCCTCGACACGATGAGGAACTCGTGGTTGGGGGCTGCCGGGGTGGCGTCCTGCGTGGCCACGATGTGCACCATGATCCGCCCGACCGAGGACCTGACGGTCTCCGGGTCGCCGACGCCGTTCCCGAAGGTTCGCGCGACCGCGGGGGAGGCGATGGCGGGGAGGGCTTGCGACGTGCCCGAGTCGAGCTTGCCGGCGGGGAACGAGGAGCCCAGTCCGGTGGCCGCCACGAGCCGGGCGTACGGCTTCGGATCGACGACCAGCAGGTCGAACCGGGTACGGCTGCTCATGATCTGCTGCCCGGGTTCGATCCGGACGCCGGTGACCTCGCGGACCCCCGCGATCTTCCGGACCTGGGCGTCGAGTCCTCGCGGCAGGGCGCCGAGGGTCTGCACGCGGGCGTCCGCGCCGACCGAGGTCACCGCGGCGTGGTCGCGTCCCGACTCCACGCCGGCGAGGACGGCCCCGCCGAAGGAGGTGACGGTGAGCGCGACCAGTACGGCCAGCAGGGGCAGTGCCGTCGTGGAGGGGGCGCGTCCGGCCCGGGCCAGGCCCAGGTGCAGCACGGCCCCGTCGAGCCGTGCGAAGGGCCGCGCCAGCAGCCGTACCGGCCAGGGGTAGAGCCGCAGCATGATCAGCGCGGTGACCGCGGCCAGCAGCACCGGCGCCGCGGCGGTCAGCACGTCCGCGCCGCCGTCGGCCGTGCCGCGCTGTCGCAGCGCCACCACGGAGCCGGTGACGACGGCCACCACCGCCAGCTCGGCCACCGTGCGGCGCCGGGAGGGCCGGGCCGCGACGATGTCCTCACGCTGTCCGGGGCGCGGCCGGCGGGCCGTGGCCGCCGCGCGCAGCGGCAGGCTCACCGAGGCCACGAGGGCCACGGCGGCGGAGGACAAGACGGCGAGCGCCGCGCGTTCGGCCGGCAGCAGGAGCAGGGCCAGGGCCAGCCCCGCCGCCGCGGAGGGCACCGCGACCGCGGCGCTCTCCGCCAGCAGCCGGCCGGTCAGCGAGGTCATGCTGATGCCGCGGGCCCGCAGCAGTGTGAACTCGGCCCTGCGCCGGTTCGCCGACAGGCCCGCCGCCATCAGCAGGACCACGACGGCCACGGTGCCCACGCCGACGGCGGCGACCAGCACCAGCGGCTGGGCGGCGGCGCGCTCGTCGGCGAAGGGACCGAGGCGTTCGGCGAGTCCCTGCTCCTCGACGTGCAGGCCGCGCTGCTTGGTCTGCAGATGTGCCGCGGCCGGGCCCGCCGTCAGCGCGGAGAGCCGGTCGCGCAGCGCGGGGACGTCGTGCGCGGTGAGCGCGCCGATGTCGGCAGGGTGGTGCCAGTAGGCCCGCGCGCCGTCCTGCAGGCCGAGCAGGACGTTCGTGGAGCTCTCGTGGATGAGGGCGGTGAAGTGCCAGTACTGGATGGGATCGCCGCCCTGCTTCGGGTTCGGCAGCACGGCCAGACTGGGCCTGCGCAGGTCGGGCTCCGCGTTCCACCAGGCCGCGCCGGCTGTCCGGGGTGCGACGATGCCGGTGACCCGGACGGTCATGACGGATCCGAGGGGGTCCTGGAGGTGGAACGCCGAGCCGGTGCGCAGCTTCATGACCTTGGCCGTGCGGTCGGTGATCACCGCTTCGACGCTTCGGTCGTCGGCGCGGGGGTGCGGCAGGCGTCCCTCGACCAGGCGGGTGTTCGCCGCCAGGTCCGGCTGGGCCACGAGGGTGCCCTTCGGGGGGAGCGGGGTGTCACCGGGTATCCGGGGCAGGCCGGGGTCGGTGGCGGACGTGTCCACGGAGCTCACGCCGTAGACGGTCTGGTCCCGTTCCAGGGTCAGCGGGGGCCGTACGAGTTTCTGGAACTCCTTCTCCGTCTCCTTCAGCGACGTGGAGGTCAGCAGGGCCTCGGGGTCGAAGGGGACGGACAGCCGTGACACCTGGAGCGACATGGTGACGCTTCGCCCCGGCAGCGGCGCGTGTGACACCGTGTCGCGCAGTGCGGTGTCCTCGTAGCCGTCGACGGCTCGTGGCAGCGCGGCCACCAGGAACGCGGTCACCAGCACCAGTGCGGCCAGGGCGAGCGTCCCGCCGGGGGCGGCGCGCAGCCGGGCGCGGATCCAGGAGACGTCACCGCTGCGCTGGGTATGGGGCTCGGCCACGTCATTCACCTCCTTGGCGCCGCAGCGCCTGGGCCGGGTCGGCGGACCGCGATGCCGTCAGCATGACGCCGAGCAGGGGCAGCGCGGTGACGGTGATCAGCAGCAGGGCCAGCGGGCCGGACGGCAGTTCCACCCGGACGCCGGGTACCGGGTTCTCCGCGTGCGCCGTCAGGATGATCAGGGGGACGACCAGGCGGGTCAGCAGCCCGCCGAGTACGGCGCCGACGCCGACGGCGACCAGGACCAGCAGGCCCTGTTCGGCGGCGATCACCCGGGCGAGCCAGCGGCGCGGGGTGCCCAGGGCCCGCAGCATCGCGAATTCCTGGGAGCGTTCGCGCAGTGCGCCGGCCGCCGCGACGACGTAGCCGACCGCGGCCAGCACCGCGGCGGTCGCCACGGCGGCGGGCAGCGCGGACAGCGGCCCGGCGCCGAGCGGGTCCCGTTGCAGTTCGGTCCGCTGCTCGTCGCGGACCAGGAGCGAGGTGATGTCGCCGCGGGCCCGCAGGGCGGAGGCGACGTGGGCGGTCGCGCCGGGCTCGGCCGCCAGCCACCACTCGCCGGGCACCAGTGAGCCGCGGCCGGTGCTGTTCAGCAGGGTGTTCACCGAGCGCAGGTCCAGCAGCAGCGCCCCGCCGTCGGTGTCCGAGGTCGTGGCCGTGGCGGTGGGCAGGGCACGCACGGCGGCGGTGACGCGGACCGGCACGGTCACGCCGGCCAGCTGGATCTGCACCGAGTCGCCCACCTCGGCGCCGACCGCCCGCAGGAAGGAGTCGGTGGCGACTCCCGTCAACGCGGCCGGGGCCTTCGGGCCCGAGGTCACGGTCACGGACGCCTCGTCGAAGCCGGCCGCGAAATAGCCCCCGGGGAGCATCTGTCCGGTGTCGTACTCGATGGTGAGCGGCGTCCGCGCGTCGGAGCGAGGGGTGTCCGCTGTGGCGACGCGGTGGTTCGCGTCCTCGGCGAAGTCCGGGTTGCCCATGGTGGCGCGTGCCTGCCACGACGAGTCCCCCGGCACTGGGACGGCCTGCGCGGAGCCGTCGTCGGACTCCGCCTGCAGGCGCACGAGGGACAAGCGGTGGTGCTCGGTGCCCTGGGGCACCGCGTACTCGGCCTTGAGCCCGGTCAGCCGCAGCGGACCGGCCGGGCCGGCCCCGGCGGCCCGGCCGGCCTCGGCGGCGATGTCCGCCACCACGACGTGCCGTCCGCCGTCGGCGGGGACCTTGCCCAGGGCGATCGTGTAGGGGACGCCGAAGCGGTCCGTGAATGTCGCCGAAAGGCGGGTGGTGACGCCACTCACGGTGGGTCGGCCGCGGAAGTCCAAGGCTTGCAGGCGGACCGTCAGGAGAAGGCGGGCCGTGCTCTTGGGCAGCGTGAATCCGGCTTCTCGCGAGGCGGCGTCCTGTGGGCTCAGGGAGCGCAGCAGGTCCCGGAACGGCCGGTCGGAGAGGTCGTCGCGCAGGTCGGTGACCTTGGCGGCCGTGGCGGCGTCCAGCGAGAGCACGGTGGCCTCGCGGCCCCGGGGCAGCGGCACGGTGCTGCGGTTCGCCGGGGTCACCGCGGCGATCCCGGGGATGTGGTCGTACACGCCGCCCTGACCGAAGGGCAGGGTGGAGGTGGCGGCGACGCGGACGTCCGCGCCGACGGTGAAATCGGCCTGGTCGCGCTGGGACCGCTCCCAGCTCGCGTTCTCGCCGATCGCGAACATGCTGATCGACACCGCGAGGACCAGCAGCAGGGCCGGGACGGCGCCGCGGCCGGTCCGCCGGGCCAGCTGCCATCCGGCCAGTGCGGTGGGCAGGCCGCGGGACCCGGAAGCCAGCCGCTCGCCGAGGCGGGCGGCCGCCGGCAGCAGGCGCAGCGCGAGTACCGCTCCGGCCAGCAGGCAGATCGCGGGGGCCACGATCAGGACCGGATCGAGGCTGAGCTTGCCGGCGGTGTCGGTCGACAGCGCGCCCGTCCCGCCGTCGCGCCGGGACAGCTGCCAGTAACCCAGGCCCGCTACGAGCAGCAGTGCGAGGTCGGTGCCCGACTGCACGGCACCCGGCAGCGCGCCCTTGCGGGAGCGTGCCTCCCGCTCGCCCGCGTACGTGCCCGTGCGGCGCAGCGCCGGCGAGGCCACCGCGACGGCACACGCGAGCGCGGCCAGCAAGCCCGCCCACCAGGCCGTCGCGGTCGGTACGTCCAGGTGCACGTCCGCCCGCGCCAGGGCCCCGTGTCCGGCGAGCAGCCGCACCAGCGGTCCGGCCAGCGGCGGTGCCAGCACCGCCGCCGGCAGCGCCAGCAGCAGCGCCTCGGTGGCGGCCAGGCCCGCGACGCGGGACCGGGAACCGCCGCGGGCCCGCAGCTGGGCGGTCTCCTCGGAGCGTTCGGTGGCGAGCAGACCCGCGACGAGCATCAGGGCCAGACCCGCGAGCACGGCCAGCTGCAACGCGCTGATGAGCAGGGTGGAGCGGCTGACCAGCAGATTGCGGCTCAGGTCGTCCGCCAGGGCGGGCAGCTCGCTGTCGGCCGTCGTGTCCCCGTTCAGCACCGTGCCGTCGAGCCGCCCCACCGTCCGCCGGACGTCCTGGCCGACGCGGTCGAGGCGGGCGGTGGTCATCGCGGAGAAGTCGGCGCCTGCCGTCCACTGGACCTCGGCGGCCGGGACCGCGTCCGCGGTGAACGCCCGCGGGTCCACGAGCATCGGGCCGTAGGTGGTGAACGACAGCGTCCGCACGCCGCGTCCCTCCAGCGGGTCGAGCCGCCAGTACAGCGCGGCCGGGTCCGCGGGCCGGTACAGGCCGGTCAGCCGCACGCGCAGCGACGGTCCGTTGCGCCGGTCGGCGAGCGTGATCACGTCGCCGGGCGTCACACCGAGGGCCTGTGCGGCCGTGTCGGGCAGCGCGACCGGCACCGGACCCGCGGCCTTCGGCGCGCCCGGGAAGGTCCCGCCGACCATGGTGACCCGGGAGCGGTCGAACGTGGCGAGCAGGGTGAGGTCGGGGTTGTCCGACCGCGGCGCGTCCGCCGGGCGCAGGCTCCGCGGCAGCCCGTACGCGCCGGAGCGGGTGCTGGACCAGACCCGCACCGGCAGCCCGTCGTAGGCCCCCGCCAGGGTCTTGCGCACCGTGGAGTCGAGCCGCCCCGCGTCCTGCTCCGCCACTTCGGAGGTCACGTCGATCAGGCTCCTGGCGGCTGATGGCCCCTGAAGCGCGCGCCGCAGCCCCGCGTCCCCCACCGCGCCGCTGAACGCGGCGAGCGCGGCCACGGCGCACGTGGTCAGGACGACAGACAGCAGTGCGGCAGCGAGCAGCAGCCGGTGCGCGCGCAGGCGCAGCAAGACGAAGCCCGGCACCATGCCCCCCGTTCTCGATGCCCGTAACAGTGTTGCGAGTGGTCGACCAGGTCACCGCGGAGCGGTGAGGGTCACACAGACTACGCTCATGTCATGACGTGATCGCACACGTGTCCCCCTCCTCGCCTGACGGCACGGTGACGACGCGCTGTGACCGGTCGGATCATCGCCCCTCGGAACCATACTCGGTACCACCGTGGCAACAGTGGCCCAGCGGCCTTCCCTTGATGCCGGCCGGCAAGCCGGAGCGCACGGCCAGGGTGTCCCTGGCCGTCGCGGTCAGGAGCCACACACCCGCCGCGAGGAACAGACCCCGGCCAGGAGGAGCGCCAACGGGTCGGCGGGGCCTTCGCCGCGGCCCCGCACCCATGAAAGTGATTCACGGGAATCACGCGGCCCTGGGGGAGAGGGAGTTCGGGACGTGTGGCCCCGGTGCGGTGCTTTGGGCGCCATGGCTGGCCATGACCTTCGGGCCCGCTTTCCGCCCCGTACGCGCCGGGTGTTCGCGGCGGTGTTCGCGGTGCTGTGCGTGACGGCGGCCGGGCTCGGCCACGCCGTCATGTCGCGGGCGGGGCCCGGCTGGGCGGTGGCGTGCCGGTGCCGGACCGGTCCGCACGGGGTGTGCGCCGCACCCGTACCCGGCACGACGCCGCGGGCGTGCGGAGCGTGAGCGCTGCGGGCGGTCCGGAGGGAGGCGGGCGCCCGCACGCGCCCGGAGGCGTCTTGCCCGGGTCGTGGTGTTACGTATAACGTGCGCGCATGTCCCGTATCGCCCTGGTCACCCTCGTCGTCCGCGACTACGACGAGGCCATCGCCTTCTACACCGGCGCCCTCGGCTTCGAGCTCGTCGAGGACGAGCCGCGCCCCGGCGGCAGCCGTTGGGTCGTCGTGCGTCCGCCCGGTGGCGCCGCGGGCAGCGGGCTGCTGCTCGCCCGCGCCAAGAACGACGCGGAGCTGTCACGGGTCGGCGACCAGACCGGCGGACGGGTCGGCTTCTTCCTGCACACCGAGGACTTCGCGGGCGACCACGCGCGGATGCGCGCCGCGGGGGTGACCTTCCTGGAGGAGCCCCGCCATGAGGTGTACGGCTCGGTCGTCGTCTTCCAGGACCCGTACGGGAACCGCTGGGACCTCCTCCAGCCCGCCGCCACCGCCCCCACCGACCAGGAGCACACCGCGTGACCGCCCTCGACACCGACCTGATACGCCGGCTCCCCAAGGCCGTCCTCCACGACCACCTGGACGGCGGCCTGCGCCCGGCCACCCTGCTCGAACTGGCCGCCGGGATCGGCCACGTGCTGCCCGCCACCGACCCCGGCGAGCTGGCCGCCTGGTACTACGACGCCGCCAACTCCGGCGACCTGGTCCGCTACATCGCCACCTTCGAGCACACCATCGCCGTGATGGGCACCCGCGAGGGCCTGCTGCGCGTCGCGGAGGAGTACGTCCTGGACCTCGCCGCCGACGGCGTCGTCTACGGAGAGGTGCGCTACGCCCCCGAGCTGCTGGTGCACCGCGGCCTCACCCTCGCCGAGGTCGTCGAGACCGTCCAGGAGGGCCTGGCCGCCGGCATGGCGAAGGCCGCCGCCGCGGGCACGCCGGTCCGCGTGGGGACCCTGCTGTGCGCGATGCGCATGACCGACCGCAGCCGCGAGGTGGCCGGCCTCGCCGTCGCCCACCGCGGCTCGGGCGTCGTCGGCTTCGACATCGCGGGCGCCGAGGACGGCTTCCCGCCCGCCGACCACCTCGCCGCCTTCGAGTACCTGCGCCGCGAGAACGTGCCCTTCACCATCCACGCGGGCGAGGCCCACGGCCTGCCCAGCATCCACCAGGCGGTGCAGGTCTGCGGCGCGCTGCGGATCGGCCACGGCGTCCGCCTCACCGAGGACATCGTCGACGGCAAGCTCGGCCGCCTCGCGGGCTGGATACGCGACCGCCGCATCGCGCTGGAGATCTGCCCGACCTCCAACCTGCAGACCGGCGCCGCCACCTCGATCGCGGAGCACCCCGTCACCCTCCTGCGCGACCTCGGCTTCCGCGTCACCCTCAACACCGACAACCGGCTGGTCTCGGCGACCACCATGACCCGCGAGATGGAACTGCTCGTCACCGAGGCCGGCTGGACGGCGAAGGACCTGCGCGAGGTCACCGTCAACGCGCTCAAGAGCGCGTTCGTTCCCTTCGACGAGCGGAACGCGATCATCCGCGACGTCGTCCTGCCGGGCTACGAGCAGGTGCTCACCGCGGGCCGCTGACCGAGGATGGGGGTACCGGGCCGGCTCGGCTCCCGGCCCGGTACCCCCTGCCGGCGCCGCCCGCGCGCGGCGAGCGTCCGGCGAGCGGTCCGTGAGCGCTCCGTGAGCGTGTCCTTCGTCCGGATCGACCGGGCCGGGTCCGCCCTTGACGTCACCCGGCCCCGTGCGAATGATGGCGCCCGTTCAACCTGTTCCCAGGTCTCACAGCGGGAGCCGTCATGTGACCGGTGCGCACCACCGTCCCCGTACCGTCCTCGCCATGGGCGCCGAGACCCGTGAGGCCGTCCTCACCGACGCGGCACTCGAACGGCTCCGTCGGTGACGTGCCGCACTCGCCGCACGTGCCGCGCGCCGCCCTCGCGGCGTCCCGGCCGCTACTTCACCGATCCGGCCATGACCCCCTCCACGAAGTGCCGCTGGAAGGCGAAGAAGACCACCAGCGGCACGATCAGCGACAGGAAGGCGCCCGGCGCCAGCACGTCGATGTTGGCGCCGAACTGCCGCATCTGCGACTGCAGGGCGACCGTGAGCGGCTGCGAACCGGCGTCGGCGAAGATCAGCGCGACCAGCATGTCGTTCCAGACCCACAGGAACTGGAAGATGGCCAGGCTCGCGATCGCCGGACGGCCCACCGGCAGCACCAGCTTCCGGAAGATCATCCATTCCGATCCGCCGTCCATGCGGGCGGCCTCCAGCATCTCGCGCGGGATCTCGGCGAAGTAGTTGCGCAGCAGGAAGATCGCGAACGGCAGCCCGTACGCCACGTGGAAGAGGACCACGCCCGCTGTCGTGCCGAACAGGCCGACCTCCCGGAACAGCCTGGCCACCGGCAGCAGCCCGATCTGCACCGGCACCACGAGCATCCCCACGACGACCAGGAAGACCCAGTCGCGCCCCGGGAACTCCAGCCAGGCGAAGGCGTACCCGGCCAGTGCCGCGAGGACCACCACGGCCGCCGTGGCGGGCACCGAGATCAGCACGGTGTTCCAGAACGCCTGGGTGATCCCGCTGTCCCCGAGGATCGCGGAGTAGTTGTCGAAGGTCAGCGACCCGGGATGAAGGAGCGCGGTCCACCAGCCGGATCCGGCGTTGTCGTCGGAGTTCCGCAGCGAGGAGACGAACAGTCCGGCGGTCGGGGTGAGCCAGACCAGCGCGACGACCGTCAGCAGCACCTGGACGAGCCCTCCGCGCAGCACCTGGACCAGCCGTGCCGCCACGGAGGGACGCCCGGGGGCCCGGCCGGCCGGCGGGGCGGGCGGAGCGGGGCGCGGAGCGGCGGTCTGCACGGTCATCGGTTGCTCCTGCGGAAGCGTCGGATGTTGAGGGCCATGGCGGGCAGTACCAGCAGCAGCAGGACGACGCCGATCGCGCTGCCCAGGCCCTGGTTGTTGCCGCCGCCGAAGGAGACCAGCCACATCTGCAGCGCCAGGACGTTGGCGTCCTCCAGCACCGGGCCCGGCGCGATGATGTAGACGAGGTCGAAGACCTTCATCACGTTGATCACCAGCGTCACGAAGACCACGCTCAGCACGGGCGCGAGCAGCGGCACGGTGATCCTGCGGAAGATCTGCCACTCGCTCGCGCCGTCCATCCGGGCGGCCTCCAGCGTCTCGCGCGGCAGTGAGGACAGTCCCGCGCCGATCAGCACCATCGAGAAGCCGGTCCAGATCCACAGGTAGGCGCCGATGATCGCCGGCGTGATCAGTGTCGGGCCGAGCCAGTCGATGCCCGCGTACGGCTCCGCGAAGTTCTTCCCGGGCAGCCGGACGCCGTAGGGGCCGCCTCGCGCGTCCGGGAAGCGGAAGGAGCCGTCGTCGCCGGTGGTCGTGGTGGCGACCACGGCATCGCCCTTGGTCAGCTCGACGGTCATGTGCGGCAGGCCGCGTTCCTGGGGGTCGACGGTGCCGGGCGTGCCCCCGCCGCCCGGGACGAAGTCGAGGTAGACCACGCCGGTGACGGCGTCGTCGGAGGCCTGCGCCGGCGCGGCCGGACGGGCCCTCGCGGGGAGGGACGTGGGCGGCAGGCCGACCAGGCCCAGCGTGACGTCCTTGCCGGGCTCCACCTGCGCGACCGCCCGGTAGCCGCCGTCGCCGGATCCCTTCAGCACGTCCGTGCCGCGGGGGCGGGCGCCGGGGTAGGCGGAGGAGTCGGTGAAGGTGTCGTGGACGGTGACGGCGACCGCGTTCATGACGCCGCGCTGCGGGTCCTGGTCGTACACCAACCGGAAGGTGATGCCCGCGGCGAGGAAGGAGACCGCCATCGGCATGAAGATCAGCAGCTTGAAGGCGGTGGCCCAGCGGATCTTCTCGGTGAGCACGGCCAGCACCAGGCCGACGCCGGTGAGCAGCGCCGGCGCGGCCACGACCCAGATCGCGGTGTTGCGGACGGCCTTCAAGGTGGCCGGGTCGCTGAACATCTCCTGGTAGTTGGCCAGCCCCACGAAGCGGTCGCCGCTCGCGTCGAACAGGCTGCGGCCGACCGAGAAGAGGATGGGATAGCCGACGAGGGCGCCGAGCAGGGCGAGCGCCGGGAGCGCGAAGGCGATCGCCGTGATCTTGGCCCGGCGCGATCGCCGCCGGACGGAGGCCGGGGCGGTGCCGCCCGCCGGAGCGGACGGCACCTTGCGGGTGAGGGCGGACATGACCCGGCCTCAGCCCTTGTACGCCTTGGCGGCCGCGGCCTCGAGCTTCGCCGCGGTGGCCTTGGGGTCCGACGGGTCGCGCAGGAAGTCCTGGAGGATCTTCCACTCGCCCTTGCCGGGCGTGCCACCGAAGGCCGGCGGGGTCTGGTCGGACATGTCGAAGCGCACCGTGTCACCGGCGTCGACCAGGGACTTGGCGGCCGTGCGCAGCGTGTCGTCCGCGTAGGCGGCGGGGTCCAGCTTGGTGTTGGGGGACAGGAAGCCGCCCGCCTTCGCCCAGATCTCCGCGGCCTCGGGAGTGGCCAGATAGGAGATCAGCTCCATGGCCGCCTTGGCGTTCTTGCCGGACTTCAGCGCCACGGCGGCCTCGCCGCCGCCGACCACCGGCGCCGGGCCGCCGTCGACGGAGGGGAACGGGAAGAACTTGGCGTCCTCGCCGACCTTGCCGCCCAGGTCACCCGAGATGACGCCGCCGACGAAGTCGCCCTCGTAGACCAGGCCGGCCTTGGGGCTCTTGCCGAAGACGTGCGCGACGGAGTCCGGGAAGCTGGTGGCCAGGGCGCCCTTGCGGCCGCCCGCGAGCAGGTCGTCCTCGCCGAACAGCTGGGACAAGGTGGTGAGCGCCTTGACGACGGTGGGGTCGCTCCAGGGGATCTCGTGCCGGGTCAGCTTGTCGTAGTTCTCCGGCCCGGCCTGGGAGAGGTAGACGTTCTCGAACCAGTCGGTGAGCGTCCAGCCGTCCGAGCCGCCGACGGCGAAGGCGGGCAGGCCCGAGTCGGAGACGGCGCGGGCGGCGTCCAGCATCTCCGCGAAGGTCTTGGGCGGCTGCACGCCCGCCGTCTCCAGCGCCTGCGGGCTGTACCAGACCGTCGACTTGTCGGACGTCTTGAAGTACAGGCCGTAGTAGGTGCCGTCGACCGTGCCGAAGGTCTGCCAGATCTTGGCGTAGTTCTTCTCCGCGGCGCCCTTCACGTCCGGCGACAGCGGCTGCAGCCAGCCCTTGCCCGCGAACTCCTTGAGCACGCCGGGCTGCGGGACCATCGCGACGTCGGGCGAGTCCCCGCCCTCGATCTTGCTGCCCAGGACGGTCGCGAAGTTGTCGCCGGTGGAGACGTACGCCACCTTCGCCCCGGTCCTGGCGGTGAAGCCGTCCAGGACCTTCTGGAAGTTCTGCTGCTCGACGCCGGTCCAGACGGCCGCGACGGTCACCGTCTGGCCCTTGAGTTTCTGGCCGCCGGCTCCCGGGCCGGAGTCGGAGGAGGCCTTGGTGTCACCGCCGCAGGCGGTGGTCGCCAGCGCCAGACCGCATATGGCGGTGGCCGCGACGAGGGTGCGCTTCATAGAGGTGGTGTCCCTTCTTCGGTGGGGTGGTGTGGTGGTGCGGAACGGTCAGGTGTGCGCCGGGTCGTGGACCCACCAGGCAGCGGCGTTGCCGGGGAGAACCCCGGGCGGGCAGGGGGCACTGGACAGCAGCGGCCGGCCGGGCACCGGGGCGGGGACCGGTTCGTCGCCGAAGTTCACGGCGCAGACCAGGCCCTCGCCGCGGATGAAGGCGAGCACTCCGGGCGGGGCCTCCAGCCAGCGCAGCGTCCCCTCGCCGAGCTGGGGCAGCCGGGCCCGCAGGCCGAGCGCGTCCCGGTACAGGTGCCAGAAGGAACCGGTGTCCAGCAGCGCGCGGTCGGCACTGTGCTCGGCGAACCAGTCCGGCTGCGGCAGCCAGGGCCGGGCCGTGCTGCCCTCGGCGGTGAAGCCGAACGGCGATGCGTGGCCCGACCAGGGCAGCGGCACCCGGCAGCCGTCCCGGACGAAACGGCGGCTGCCGGTGCGGTGGAAGATCGGGTCGGTCAGCACCTCGTCCGGCAGGTCGACGACCTCGGGCAGCCCCAGTTCCTCGCCCTGGTAGATGTACGCGGCCCCCGGCAGCGCCAGCATCAGCAGTGCCGCGGCCCGCGCCCGGGCGGCACCGAAGTGCCCGGCAGGGCCGCCAGCGTACCGGGTGACGGTCCTGACCTGATCGTGGTTGTTGAGCACCCAGGTGACGGTGGACCCGGTCCCGGCGATGTCGCGCAGCGCCTCGGCGATGGCCGTGCGGAACGCCCGCGCGCTCCAGGGCGCGCTCAGCAGGTGGAAGAAGAAGGCCTGGTGGAGCTCGTCGGGGCGGACGTAGCGGGCCTGTTCGGCCGGGGTGGGGACGGAGACCTCGCCGACCAGCAGGCGTTCGCGTCCGTCGCGGGCGGTGTACTCCTCGCAGATTTCGCGCCACCGCCGCCACACGCCGTGCACCTCGGGGCGGTTCCAGGCCAGCGGGTTGACGGAGTCGCGGGACCGCTCGTCGGCCGCGGGGTCGGGGGAGTCGGGGAGGCCGGGGTGCTTGTACAGGCCGGCCGCCACGTCGATGCGGAAGCCGTCGACGCCCCGGTCCAGCCAGAAGCGCAGCACGTGCTCGAAGTGCTCGCCGACCCGCGGGTCGCGCCAGTTGAGGTCGGGCTGCTCCGGGGTGAACAGGTGCAGGTACCACTGGCCGGGCCGGCCGTCCGGTTCGGACACCCGGGTCCACGCGGGTCCGCCGAACATCGCCCGCCAGTTGTTGGGCGGCAGTTCGCCGTGCTCGCCGCGTCCGTCGGCGAAGTGGAACAACGACCGGGCGGGGCCGCCCGGCCCTTGCCCCAGCGCATCGCGGAACCACGGGTGGGCGGTGGAGCAGTGGTTGGGCACGACGTCGAGGACGGTGCGCAGACCCAGCCGGTGCGCGTCGGCGACGAGGCGGTCGAACTCCGCGAGGTCGCCGTAGAGCGGGTCGACGGCGGTGTAGTCGGCGACGTCGTAGCCGTGGTCGTGCTGCGGCGAGGGGTAGAAGGGGCTCAGCCAGATCCCGTCGACTCCCAGCTTGCGCAGGTAGGGCAGACCGGCCCGGACGCCGGCCAGGTCCCCGACACCGTCGCCGGTGCTGTCCAGGAAGCTGCGCACGTAGACCTGGTAGACCACCGCGTCGCGCCACCAGGGGCGTACGGCGGTGAGTGCGGGGGAGGGGGCGGCGGCGGTGGAGGAACCGTCCTCCAGAGGGGCTGTGAACACCCGTCACCATCCTGACTGCGGGCGCGCGGACGAACACGACAGTGCGCGCCGCGCGGGGTGGCTCGTTATGCATGCATGTTAAGTAGCAATGTCAGGAAGGTGTCAACGGAACTGCTGATAGACGGCGCTTACTGGACTGATTTGTGAGGGTAAATGCAGTGACTCAGGCGCGTGAGCATCACGGCCGATACTTAACATGTGAGTAGGTGGTGGTGGACATCCACCGAAGGGCACCGCGGGATCAGCGGTCCCGCACGATCTCCCGCAGCTCGCGGTCCAGCCGCGCGACGGCCTGCTCCGGAGTGGTGTGCAGCGCCAGCGCGTCCCGGCCCACCGCCGCCACCGCCAGGCTCACCTGCTCGTAACGGGCGCTCTTCGGGCGGGGCTTGGCGGCCCGCAGGCTCTGTTCCAGCACCGGCAGGTACGGGTAGCGGCGCACCAGCCCCGGGTCCCGGTAGAGATCGGCCCACACCGGCGGCAGCGAGCCCTCCGTGAGCACCTGCCGCTGCACGGACTCACCCGTCATGTAGGCCATGAGGTCGGCGGCCGTCCGGGGATGCCGCGAGTGCGTGTTGACCGCCAGGTTGGACCCGCCCAACACGCTCGCCCCCGGCCCGTCGGGGCCGGGCAGCGGCACCGCGCCGAAGCGTCCCGCCACCCGCGAGCCCGGCGCCGAAGCGAGGTCGTAGACGTAGGGCCAGTTGCGCAGGAAGAGCAGCCGGCCGTCCTGGAAGGCCCGGCGGGACTCCTCCTCCTTGAAGCGCAGCGCCTCGCGCGGGATCCAGCCCTCGCGCACCCCGCGCACCAGGAAGCCCAGACCTTCGCGGGCGGCGGCGGAGTCCACGGTGACCCGGCTGCCCTCGCCGCCGAGGATGCCGCCCCCGGCCGACTGCACGGCCTCGGTCACGTTGACGGTCAGCCCCTCGTAGGGCAGGAACTGCCCGGCATAGCCGTCGATTCCGTACTTCGGGGCGAGGGTCTTCGCCTGCCGCTCCAGCTCCGCCCAGGTGCGCGGCGGGGCCACATGCTCCCGGTCGAGGATGTCCTTGCGGTAGTAGAGCAGCCCGGCGTTGGTGACGTACGGGACCGCGTACAGCCGCCCGCGGAAGGTGGCGGCGCTCTTCACCGAGTCCAGCAGCCGGTCCATCGGCAGGCCGCGGGGGTCGACCGGCGCGATCCAGCCCGCGCCCGCGAACTCCGAGGTCCAGGCCACGTCGATGTTGAGCACGTCGAAGCGGTCGCTGCCGGAGCGCAGGCTTTCGGCCATCTGCGCCCGCACCTCGTCGGCCGCCTCGGGCAATTCGACAAGGGTCGCCTTCTCCAGTGGGTGGGCACGGTTCCAGCCGTCCAGCACGTGCTGGAGGTACCCGGTCAGGTCGCGTCCGGTCGCCAGGGTCACCGGGCCCCGGCCCGTCGTGCCGGGCGGGCCGTCGGCGGCGCGGGCGCCCGCGGAGGCGTACCCGGTCAGCAGCAGGGCAGCGGCGAGCAGAGCCCTGCCCGCGGCCCGCGCCCAGCGCATACGATCCTCCAGGTCCCGCTTCCGGAGACGGCGTCGTCGTCCGAAGGGACATGTATACCTGTTGGACATGCGCGATACTAGCCATTGCGGCAAGATGGCCTGCTCATCGATGATCGGGCCGGTGAGCGGCCCCTAACAAGCAGGTAGCCGGGGAGGAGGGAGGACGAGCGTGCGCCTTCCTCTCATGGCGCTCCTCGCCAAGGGGCCCGCCCATGGTTACGAGCTCAAAACGGCACTTGAGAAGCTTTTCGGTGCTGCCTATCCTCAGCCGAACATCGGCCAGATCTACGTGACGCTGGCGCGCCTGGAGAAGTCGGGGCTGATCCGGGGCGAGGACGTCACCCAGTCCGGCCGGCCCAACAAGCGGATCTACGAACTCACCGACGCCGGGCGGGAGGCGGTCGCCGCCTGGTTCGACGAGCCGTCCAGCGAACCGCGGGTGCGCGACGAGTTCTTCATGAAACTCGCCCTCGCCCCGGCCACGGGCATGGCCGATCAGGTCTCCCTGATCAACATGCAGCGCCGCCACTACCTCAACCTCATGCGCGCCATGTCCCGGCTCGCCGCGGGGGAGGACCGGGACAACACCGTCGCGCAGCTGCTGATCGAGGGCGCGACGCTGCATCTGCAGGCGGACCTCGACTGGCTCGAGCGCTGCCAGGAGGAGCTGGAATGAGAAGGGCCGAGCCGCCCCCCGCGGCGCCGCACATGCTCCGGGTCGAGGGCCTGGTCAAGACGCACCGCGTGGACGGCGGCGAGGTCAGGGCCGTGCGCGGGGTCGACCTGGAGGTGCGGCCGGGCGAGTTCGTCGCCGTCACCGGCCCCTCCGGCGCCGGCAAGTCCACCCTCCTGCATCTGCTCGGCGGCCTCGAACGTCCCGACCGGGGGCGGATATGGCTGGACGGGCAGCGGGTCGACCAGCTCGGCGAGGCGCGCTGGGCGGTACTGCGCCGGCGCGGCGTCGGCATCGTCTTCCAGTTCTTCAACCTCGTCTCCACCCTCACCGTCGCCGACAACATCGAACTGCCCGGCCTGCTCGCCGGCCGCTCCCCCCGCCAGGTGCGCGCCGCACGCCGGGAACTGCTGGCCGAACTCGGCCTGACGGGCAAGGAGGACAGCACCCCCGCGGACCTGTCCGGCGGTGAGCAGCAGCGGGTCGCCCTCGCCCGGGCCCTGGTCAACCGCCCGGCCCTGCTGCTGGCCGACGAGCCCACCGGCAGCCTCGACAGCAAGGGCACCCGCGAGGTGCTGCGGCTGCTGACCCGCTGCCACGAACGCGGCCAGACCATCCTGCTCGTCACACACGACGCCAAGGTGGCCAGCGCCGCGGACCGGGTGATCAGCCTCTTCGACGGCGAGGTCGTCGACGACGTCACCCTCGACGCCGCGCCGTACGCCTCGCGTCCCTCCCGCGCCGCCGCCGACGTCGTGAAGCTGCAGGGCTGACCGCCGTGCGCGCCACCGTCCGCTGGGCCCTCGCCGATCTGCGCACCCACCGCGGCCAGGCCCTGTCCATCGTCCTGGCCACCGCGGGCATCACCGTGGCGCTGCTGCTCTCCGTCGCCCTGCTGGTGTACGCGGCCAACCCATGGCAGCGGATGTTCACCGCCACCGAGGGCGCCCACGTCTGGCTGCGCACGGACGGCGGCGCCGACACCGGTGCGCTGTCCCGCATCGACGGGGTCGCCGCGGTCTCCGGTCCTTTCCGTACCCTCACCGTCACCGCGCAGCACGGCCGGGAGAAGGCCGCCCTCGACCTGCGGGCGGCGGGCACGAACCCGCCGTCGGTGGGCCGGCCGCTGATGGACCGCGGGCGCTGGCTGGACGGCGGCGCGGGCGACGGCGTCGTGCTGGAACGGTCGGTGGCGTCCGCGCTGTGGGCCGAGCCGGGGGACGAGATCAGCGTGACCCGCGACGGACAGCGGAGCACCGTCCGCGTGGTCGGTGTCGCCGGGACCGCCGAACCCCTCTACTCCCCGGGCGACAACCCCGGTGTCGCCTGGGCCTCGCCCACGCTCGTGAACGGCCTCACCACCGGCCCGGCGCGAGCGGGCCAGACGGTGGGCCTGCGGCTTAAGGATCCGGCGGACACCGCCTTCGTCGTCCAGCGGGCCGTCACCGCCGTCGGTTCGGACCGCGTCACCAGTGTCGCCACCTGGCGGGAGGCCCGTGCCGACGCCGAGGGGGACAACCACCTTCTCGGGCTGCTGCTCGGCCTGTTCGGGCTGGCCGCGCTGCTGGCCGCCGCGATCGCGGTGACCGGGGGCATCGCCACCCGCGTCCTGGCGTACGTCCGCGACATCTCGGTCCTGAAGGCGGTCGGCTTCACCCCGGCCCAGGTGGTGCGGATGTTCCTCGTGCAGCACGCGGTGCTGGCCATCGCGGGCGTGGTGCTCGGATCGGTGGCCGCGGAGGCGCTCGCGCCGGGCATCCCCGGGCCCATGGGGGATGCCATGGGGCTATGGCAGGGACTGCCGCAGCACACCTGGGCGCTCCCCGGCACGGCCGCGGCGACCGTGCTGGTCATCGCCCTGGCCACGGTGCTCGCCGCCTGGCGGGCCGGCCGTGTGCCGCCGATCCCGGCCGCCCGGGGGACCGTTCCGGGCCGCCGGAGGATGTCCGGGGCGGCCCGGGTCGCGCTGCGCCTGGGGACCCCGCCCGCCCTGGTGCTCGGCTGCCGTGGCGTCCTGCACCGGCCCGCCCGCTCCGCGGCCGCCGTGGCCCGGCTCGCCCTGCCGGTCCTGATGGTCACCGTGGCGCTGGGCACCTGGGCCACCCTGGACCGCTTCGAGCACCACCCGGAGCAGCTCGGCCAGGCCGGCGCCCTCACCGCTCGCCCCAACGGGCTCACCGACGACGCCGTCCGGCGACTGCTCGCCGCGCGACCGGAGATCGCCGCGGTCCACCCGGGCGTCGAACTCCCCGCGCTCGCCCCGGGCCAGTCGCAGTCCGTCACCCTGCGGGGCATCGGGACCACCGCCGACCCCTACCCCTTCGCCGTCGCGGAGGGCCGGCGCCCCGCCGGACCCGACGAGGCACTCGCCGGACAGGGCCTGCTCGACGCGCTCCACGTCGAGGTCGGCCAGTGGGTCCGGATCACCGTCGGCGGCACCCCGCACATCCTGCACATCGTCGGCCGCAGCATCGAGACCGGGCACGGCGGACGGGTGATCTCCGCGCCGCTCGACGTACTGCGGGCCCAGGACGCCTCCGTCGGTCCCTCGTACTACAGCCTGATGGTGCGGCCCGGCGCGGACCGCAGCGCGGTGCGCGGCGCCCTCTCCGACGCGTCGCACGGCGCCCTGGAGGTGCGCGAGGTCACCGGCCCCGGCGCCGAACTCTCCCCGGTGCGCGGCGTGATCATCGGACTGGTCAGCGTGCTCGCGCTGATCGCCCTGGCCGAACTGTCCACGGCCGTCGGCAGCGGCATCCGCGACCACGCCCGCGACATGCGCGCCTACCGCGCGGTGGGCCTGACGCCCCAGCAGACCGTGGCGACCGTCGTCACCGGCGTCGGCCTGCTCGTCCTGACCGCCGCCGCGGCGGGGGTCACCGCGGGGATGTTCGCCTCCGACTGGCTGATCGACCTGCAGGGCAGCTCCAGCGGCGTCGGCGCGGGCATCGCCCAGTCCCCACCGGGAGCCGTGCTGGTCCTGATCGTCGGCGTGTGCGTCGCGGTCGCGGTGGCGGTCTCGCTGCTGCCCGCGTCCCGGGCTGCGGGCGACCGCAATCCGCGGATGCTGCTCAACGCGCAGTGACGGGGAACGCGCGGCGGCGGGAGGACACCGGGCGCCGTGGCCCGCCGAACGGGGGCGCCGGGCATGATCCTCGGTAAGAATGAAGCATGCCCGCCGGCCCGGCGGCGCGGTTCTTGACCGCTCTGTCGGCCGTCGTCAATGCTTGCGTTGCGTTACGTGCGGAATGTGCCGTAATGAGAAACGACAACCAGCCGAGGAGTGCCCCATGGCTCACCAGGTCCGTGCCGTCGTCGCCCGGGAGAAGGGTTCCCCCGTCAGCCTGGAAACGATCGTCGTGCCCGACCCGGGGCCGGGGGAGGCGCTGGTGCGGATCCAGGCCTGCGGGGTCTGCCACACCGACCTGCACTACCGCGAGGGCGGCATCAGCGACGACTTCCCGTTCCTGCTCGGCCACGAGGCGGCCGGCGTCGTGGAGTCGGTCGGCGAGGGCGTCACCGACGTCGCCCCCGGGGACTTCGTCGTCCTCAACTGGCGTGCGGTGTGCGGTCAGTGCCGTGCCTGTCTGCGCGGCCGCCCGTGGTACTGCTTCAACACCCACAACGCCGAGCAGAAGATGACACTGCTCGGGGGCACCGAGCTCTCCCCGGCCCTCGGCATCGGCGCCTTCGCCGAGAAGACCCTCGTCCACGCCGGCCAGTGCACCAAGGTGGACCCGGCCGTCTCCCCGGCCGTGGCCGGGCTGCTGGGCTGCGGCGTCATGGCCGGTCTCGGCGCGGCCATCAACACCGGCCAGGTCGGCCGCGGCGACTCCGTCGCCGTCATCGGCGTCGGCGGCGTCGGCGGCGCCGCGATCGCGGGCTCCCGGCTCGCGGGCGCCGCGAAGATCATTGCCGTGGACATCGACGGCCGGAAGCTGGAGACGGCGAAGAAGCTTGGTGCCACGCACACCGTGAACTCCAAGGAGACCGACCCCGTCGAGGCCATCCGCGAGCTCACCGGCGGCTTCGGCGCCGACGTCGTCATCGACGCGGTCGGCCGTCCCGAGACGTACAAGCAGGCCTTCTACGCCCGCGACCTGGCCGGGACCGTCGTGCTGGTCGGTGTGCCCACGCCCGAGATGAAGCTGGAACTCCCGCTGCTGGACGTGTTCGGCCGCGGCGGCGCGCTGAAGTCCTCCTGGTACGGCGACTGCCTGCCCTCCCGTGACTTCCCCATGCTCATCGACCTCCACCAGCAGGGCCGGCTGGACCTGGACACCTTCGTCACCGAGACCATCGCCCTGGACGAGGTGGAGAAGGCCTTCGAGCGGATGCACCGCGGCGACGTGCTGCGCTCGGTGGTGGTCTTCTGATGGCCGCACGCATCGACCACCTCGTCACCTCGGGCACCTTCTCGCTGGACGGCGGCACCTGGGACGTCGACAACAACGTCTGGATCGTCGGCGACGACACAGAGGCGATCGTCGTCGACGCCGCCCACGACGCCGAAGCCATCGCCGAGGCGCTGGGCGGCCGCCGCCTGATCGCGATCGTCAGCACCCACGCCCACAACGACCACATCGACGCCGCGCCCGCGCTCGCGGCGCGCTCCGGCGCGCCCATCCTGCTGCACGGCGACGACCTGCCGCTGTGGAAGCAGACCCACCCCGAGCGGTCCCCGGACGGCGAGCTGACGGACGGTCAGGTCATCTCGGTGGCCGGCACCGAGCTCACGGTGCTGCACACCCCGGGCCACGCGCCGGGGGCCGTCTGCCTGTACGCGCCCGCCCTCGGCACCGTCTTCACCGGCGACACCCTCTTCCAGGGCGGACCGGGCGCCACGGGGCGGTCCTTCTCGGACTTCCCGACCATCATCGGCTCCATCCGCGACCGGCTGCTGACCCTGCCGCCGCAGACCGTCGTACGTACCGGCCACGGCGACAGCACCACCATCGGCGCCGAGGCCCCTCATCTGGACGAGTGGATCGCCCGCGGCCACTGAGCCCTCGCGACCGCCGTGCCCGCGGGGACCGGAGCCGGACGGCTCCGGTCCCCGCGCGGTTCGGCGGCGGTCAGAGCGACCACACGTAGGCGTGGTCGGCCGCGGTCACGACCGCGAGCACCACCAGATCGGCCACCCCGAGCGCGAGCCCCAGTACGGCCCGTCCCCGGCGGGCGGTGCCCTGGAACAGTGCCATCGAGCCCAGCGCCAGGGCGGCGGGGCCGAGGACCACGCTGAAGACCAGCAGGCCCACCAGTCCGAGGACGAACGACGCCGCCGCGACGCCGTCCGAGTGCGCGCGGCGCGGCGCGGCGGGTGTCCCGGGCATCCCTCACCCCTCCCTGCGGCGCGCCACGCGCCGCCGCACCGCGTACAGCGCGAGCCACACGACGATGACGGCGGCGAGGGCGACGCTCACGGGCAGCGGCAGATGCGCGACCGGTCCGAGCAGCAGCCCGAACAGGGCCAGTGCGACCACCAGGAACAGCATGCCGGTCCTTCCCTGTGCTCCGATTCCGGCGTTTAGTGAACAGTTGTACACGGAGCTTCTGCCCACCACCCGGCCCGGAAAACGCGGACCGGCGCCCCGCGGGGAGCCGGGACGCCGGTTCGGCCGGAAAACGCCGCGCCGCTCAGGCCGTGAGCACCCGCAGCGGTGTGCCGTCACGGAAGGCCGTGATGTCCTCGACCGCGTGCCGGTAGAAGACCTCGTACGTCGCCTCCGTGACGTAGCCCAGGTGCGGCGTGAGCAGTGTGCCGGGCAGGGTCCGCAGCACGTCCCCGGCGGGCAGCGGCTCGGTGTCGTACACGTCCAGTGCCGCACCGGCGATCCGGCGCTCGCGCAGCGCGGCGACCAGCGCCGGGGTGTCGACGAGCGGCCCGCGCGAGGTGTTGACCAGCAGCGCCGTGGGCTTCATCCAGCCCAGCTCCTCGGCGCCGACCAGACCGGTGCTGCGCCCGCTGAGCTTGTAGTGCACGGTGACGACGTCGGACCGCGAGAACAGCTCCCGCTTGCCGACCGCCCGTGCGCCGCACGCGGTGGCGTGCTCCGGGTCGAGATTGGCGCTCCAGGCCAGGACGCGCATCCCGAAGGCGGCGCCGATCGCGGCGACCCGCGCGCCCAGCCGGCCCAGCCCCACCACCCCGAGCGTCCGGCCGTGCAGGTCCCCGCCGATCGTGTGCTGCCACTTCCCGTGCCGCATCCCGGCCGTCTCCTCGGGGATGTGCCGGACCAGCGACAGGACGAGCCCCCAGGTCAGTTCGGCCGTGGCGTGCGGGACGCTCTGCGTGCCGCACACCGTCACACCGTGCCGACGGGCGGCGTCCAGGTCGATGGACGCGTTCGCCATCCCGGTGGTCACCAGCAGGCGCAGCGCCGGCAGCGCCGCGAAGCGCTCCTCGGTGAAGGGCGTGCGCTCGCGCATGGCGACCACCACGTCGAAGCCGTCCAGCGCCTCGGCCAGCTCGGCCGTGCCCGCGATGTGATCGTGGAAAAAGACCACCTTCGCTCCCAGCGCGTCCCAGTCGGCGAACCGGTGCGCAGCCTTCTGATAGTCGTCCAGGACGGCGATGCGCATGGTGCGTGCTCCTCGGCTCGATCGGTCGAACGGGTGTGTCCAGGGCCTGTCCCAGTATCTGCTCGGAAGCGGCCGGAACCGAACGAGGGGTGGGCACGGGGAGACACCCGGCAGGCGGCGCCGGCTGCGCCGGTGGCCCCGCTCGGCGCAGCAAAGTCACATCACAGCGCCATCAGAGTCGGCGCTGGGGATCGCCCCAGGCCACGAGCGCTCCGGCATCGCCTGCTCGGTCCAGATGCACTTGCCACCGGGGACGTAGCGGGTGCCCCAGCGCTGGCACAGCGCGGCCACCAGCTGCAGCCCGCGACCGCCCTCGTCGGTGTCGCCGGCGTGCCGGATCCGCGGGGTGCTCAGACTGCCGTCCGACACCTCGCAGACGAGGGTACGGCTGCGGATCAGCCGCAGGTTGATGGGGCCCTTGGCGTGCCGCACCACGTTGCCCACCAGCTCGCTGGCGATCAGCTCGGTCGTGGTGACCAGTTCGTCCAGGCCCCAGGCGTCCAGTCGGCGGCGGACGTGCTCGCGCGCCTCGCCCGCGGCGAGCGGGTCCTCGGGCAGGGACCAGGTGGCGACGTCACCCGGCGCCAGGGCGTGCGTGCGGGCGATGAGCAGGGCCGCGTCGTCCCCGGCGTGCTGCTGGTGCGGGTCGAGGGCCGCGGCCACCTCGTCGCAGAGCCTCCCGAGCCGTTCGGCCTCGCCCCGGCGGCCCTCCGCGGGCCGAGTGGGCGCCGCGGCCCGCGCGCCGGTGAGGGCCTTGGCCAGCCCGGCCATGCCGGTGTCGATGTCCCGGCGGGAGGACTCGACCAGTCCGTCGGTGTAGAGCACCAGCAGACTGCCCTCCGGGATCTCCAGCTCCACGGTCGCGAACGGCGGTGTGGCCGCGCCCAGCGGGGCGTCCGGCGAGTGCCCGGCGAAGTGGACGGTCCCGTCGGGCAGCACCAGCGCGGGCGGCGGGTGCCCGGCCCGGGAGAAGGTGCAAGTGCGGCCGGCCGGGTCGTACACCGCGTACAGGCAGGTCGCGTAGAAGTCGTCCCCCAGGTCGCTGACCAGGTCGTTGAGGTGCGCCAGCAGTTCGTCGGGGGACAGTTCGAGACCGGCGAGCGTGTGCACCGCGGTGCGCAGCCGCCCCATCGTCACGGCCTCGGAGATCCCGTGCCCCATCACGTCGCCGATGACCAGCGCGACCCGGTCGGCGGAGAGCGGGATGACGTCGTACCAGTCCCCGCCGACCGTCGTCCCCTCGACGGCGGGCAGATAGCGCGCCGCGGCGCTGACCGCCGGCAGTTCGGGCAGCAGACGCGGCAGCAGGCCGCGCTGCAGCTCCTGTGCCCGCCCGTGCTCGGCGTCGTACAGCCGGGCCCGCTCCAGGGCCTGGGCGACCAGTCCGCTGAGCGCGGTCAGCAGGGTGCGCTCCTCCTCGCTGAACGGGCGCGGCTCGGAGAAGGAGACGACGCAGGAGCCGACCGCCTTCCCGGAGACGATCAGCGGGAGGAAGGCCCAGGCGTGTTTCTGGGACCACTCCTGGAAGGCGATCCGGTGCGGGTATCTCTCCCGGAACTCCTTCGCGGAGGTGATGTAGCGGGGCACGCGGTCACGGATGGCGTCGGCGCCGGGGCTGTCCTCGGTGAGCCGGGTCCGGCTGAGGCGTTCCATCAGGCCCGGGGGGTAGCCGACGAAGCCGGCCACCCGGAGCAGGTCGCCCTCCAGCGTCTTGATGATCAGCCCGGTGGCGTCGAACAGCGGCAGCACGCGGTCGGCGACCGCGGCGACGACGTCCTTGACGGTGACGGCCTCGGCGAGCGCGGTGGTGAGCCGGCCGATGTGCGCGGCGCGGTCGGCCGCGGCGCGTGCGGCTTCGGCGCGGGCCTCCTCCGCCAGCCGGCGCTCGGTGACGTCGGTGAGGTAGAGGGTCAGGCCGTCGGGCACCGGCATGACACGCAGGTGGTAGCGGCGCTCGCCGCCGTCCCACTCGACGTCCACGCTGACGGTCGCGTCGCCCTCGGCCGCCCGCCTGCAGTGCCTCTCGAGCCCCGAGCCGGGCACCCCGGGCAGGCCCCACAGCACCTCGCCGACCAGCGGCCGCCTCGCCCCGAGCAACCGCTCCGCCTGGGGGTTGGCGAAGGCTATGCGGCCGTCGTCGTCGACCGCCAGGAAACCGTCGCTCATGTGGCGCAGGGCCCGGCCGACGGCGTCCATCGCGACCCGGGTCTCGGTGCTGTCCCACAGCACACCGGCGAGCCGGACGGCCTTGCCGTCCTCGCCGAGCACGCTGCGGCCGCGGGCCTGCACCCAGCGGAAGCTCCCGTCGGGCCGGCGGACCCGGTACTCCCAGGCGAAGCCGCCGGCGGCGCGGGCGGCTTCCTCGGCGTCGGCGATCACCCAGGGAAGGTCCTCGGGGTGGACCAGTTCCACCCAGGTCTCCAGCCGCCCGTCGTACATCTGCGGGGACATCCCGAAGACGGAGCGCGCGGTCTCGTCGAGGTAGGCCTCGCCGGTGCGGACGTTCCACTCCCAGGTGCCGATGCCCACGTCGGAAGGGGTCTCCCGGGGCCGGGAGCCCGAGCCGCCCTCCGCCAGGCGCCAGCGCTCGCGCGACTCGACAGCCGCCGTCCGGCCCAGCCGCTCCGACACCCACGCGGCGATCTCGCCCAGCAGCTCCCACTCGCCGGGTCCCGGTGGCGCGGCGTTCGCGGTCACCACCGAGAGCGCGCCGAGCGAGTCCTCGGGGCCGGGGAGCGGTACGGAGGCGAGTCCGGACCTGCCGGGCAGCGGGCCGGGGGTCGTCTCCGTCGTGGGCAGCCACACCGGTTCGCCGCCGGTCGCCGCGCGCCCGGGCGCGGTGCCGTCCTGCGGGGGGAGGAAGAGCCAGCCCCGGGTGAGGTTCCGGGGCAGGCCACTGCTCGCGGCCAGGCGCAGGGACACTCCGCCCCGGGCCTCCTGCCCGCGCAGGTGGACCAGTCCGCCCAAGCCGTTCAGCGCCGCCACGGCCTGTTGCAACCCCAGTCGCAGCGCCTCGCGCTCGCCCTGTTCGTCGCCCGAGGACCGGAGCAGCCCGAGCCGCTCCGCTCCCGGCTGCTCGAGCGGCGCTTCAGGCTCCTGGGCGGCGGCTTCGTTCGGGATCATGCCCTCTTCTCTTCGGCTCTTCCTCCGAAGGCCAACATAGCGCCGGGCGCGGGCACCGTCAGCGCGAAGCCGTATCGATGGCCTGGGCGGCTCTCAGCAGGTGGCGCGCCCCCTCGCACGGTGCGGATGAGCGACTGGTCGGTGTCGCCGAGCTTGCGGCGCAGGTAGGAGACGCAGGTCCCCACGATCCCGGACTCGCCCTGGAAGCCGCAGCTCCACACGGCGTCGAGGGTCTGGCCCTTGGACGCCACCGGTCCGGGTTCTCCAGCAGGAAGCGGAGCAGCGCGCGAACTCGGTCACCGAGACCTGGACCGGCCCGCCGCGCCGCCACACCTCGTGGGTGTCCGCGTCCGGCTGGACCCAGCCCGCGCGCAGCCCGCGCCCGGCGGGCTCCCGGCGGGCTCCCGGCGGGCGGCGGGTGATCGCCCGTCAGATGGGCGTCCGGGGGTGCGGGGGATGCCTTGACAGGGGTGGGGGGCACCTCCACACTGATGTTGCGTCAACCGCAATCAGTTCCGCCATACGCACCGAGGTGTCATGATGATTCCCGTGTGCCGGCTCGCGGATCTCCCGCGTGGCGAGGCTTTCCGGCTCGAAACCGACCCGCCCGTCGCGGTGTTCCACACCGATGAGGGCGAGCTCTACGCCGTCGACGACACCTGCACCCACCAGGACGCGTCGCTCGCGGACGGCTGGCTGGAGGGGTGCGAGGTCGAGTGCCCGCTGCACGCCTCGAAGTTCGACCTGCGGACGGGCGCGGTGGACGCGCCCCCGGCCAGGCGACCCGTGCGGACGCACGAGGTCGTGGTCGAGGACGGCGTGATCCACGTACGCCTGTCGGTCCCCGGCCCCGGCTCCCCGCCGTGCGCGGCCACCCGGCTCGCCGGGGGAGCCGGGTGAGAGCGGTCCTCGTGGTCGGCGCCTCGCTGGCGGGGCTGTCGGCGGCGCGGGCGCTGCGCGCCCAGGGGTACGACGGTCGGCTGGTGGTCGTGGGGGATGAACCGCACCGGCCCTACGACCGGCCACCGCTGTCCAAGGAGTTCCTCGCCGGACGGGCCGACGAGGCGGCCCTGGGCCTGGAGGCGGACGGCGAGGACCTGGGGGCCGAATGGCTGCTGGGCGCCCGGGCCGTGGCGCTCGACCCGGGCGCACGGGGCGTCAGGCTCGCGGACGGCCGCGCCGTCACCGCCGACGGCGTCGTCATCGCCACCGGGGCCGCGGCCCGTACGCTGCCCGGCGCTGCGGCACGGTCCGGTGTGCACACCCTGCGCACCCTGGACGACGCCCGCGCGCTGCGCGCCGATCTGGCGCGCGGTGGGCGGCTCGTCGTCATCGGCGGCGGCTTCGTCGGGGCCGAGGTCGCCTCGACCGCCTACGCCCTCGGCCTGGACGTCACCGTCGTCGAGGCGGCGCCCACCCCGCTGTCGGGGCCGCTCGGCGAGACCATGGGCGGTGTCGTTTCGGGCCTCCACGGCGACCACGGCGTACGGCTGTTGTGCGGCACGGGGGTGCGGGGGACCGAGGCGGACGGCGCCGGGCGGGTGGCGGCCGTGCTCCTGGCCGACGGCCGCAGGCTGCCCGCGGACACGGTGGTCGTCGGCATCGGGGCGCGCCCCTGCGTGGACTGGCTCGCCGGGTCCGGGATCGGGCTCGGCGACGGTGTCCGCTGCGGGACGGACGGGCGGACGAGCCTGCCGGATGTCGTCGCCGTCGGCGACTGCGCCGCCTGGTACGACCCGGCCGCCGGCACGCACCACCGCGTGGAGCACTGGACGGGCGCCCTGGAGCGTCCGGCCGTCGCCGTCGCCGCGCTGCTGACCGGCGGTGCGGGTGCGCCACGGGCCCCGCGGCCGCCGTACTTCTGGTCCGACCAGTACGGCGTGCGCATCCAGTTCGTGGGCCGTGCCGAGGGGGCCGACACCGTCGCCGTCGAGGAGGGCGCCCCGGAGGAGCGCGACGTCCTCGCGGTCTACCGCAGGGGCGGGGTGCCGGTCGCCGTACTGGGGATGAACCGGCCCCGCTCGTTCACCCGTTGGCGCAAGCGGCTGGCCGCCGCGGCGTCTTGACAGCGCCGGTCCGGCGCCACATCCTGCAGTTGCGCAGTGCACACTCCGTTGCTCATTACACAACATTCGCAAGGAGTGCCCGTGACCCCGACCGGTCTGCCGGACAGCCTGATCGCCACCCTCCCCGGCTCCTACTACACGGACCCCGGGATCTTCGTCCAGGAGCAGGAGCGCATCTTCGAGGCGATGTGGTTCTGTGTGGCGCGCTCCTGCGAACTCGGCAGGCCGGGCGCCTTCAAGGCGGTGGACGTCGGCCGCGAGAGCGTCCTGGTGACCCGGTCCCGGGACCACGCGGTGCGCGCCTTCTACAACGTGTGCCGGCACCGGGGCGCCCGGCTGCTCACCGAGAAGGCCGGCGAGGTCAGGCGGGCTTTCCAATGCCCGTACCACGCCTGGACGTACGACCTGGACGGCAGGCTCGTGGCGGCGCCCAACCTCACCAAGATGCCGGACGTTGGCCGCACCGAGTACGGGCTCGTCCCCGTCCACGTCCGCGAATGGCTGGGCTACGTCTGGGTCTGCCTGGCCGAGGACCCGCCCTCCTTCGAGGAGCAGGTGGTCGGCGAGGTCGTCACCCGCCTGGGGGACGCGGAGTCCCTGGACCGCTACGGCATCCAGGACCTGAGGGTCGGCCGGCGGATCGTCTACGACGTCAGGGCCAACTGGAAGCTCATCGTCGAGAACTTCATGGAGTGCTACCACTGCGCCACGATCCACCCCGAACTGACGGAGGTGCTGCCGGAGTTCGCCGACGGCTACGCCGCGCAGTACTACGTCGGCCACGGCGCCGAGTTCGCCGCGGACGTGCAGGGCTTCACGGTGGACGGCTCGCCGGGACTGGATCGCATACCCGGGGTCTCCGCGGCCCAGGACCGGCGCTACTACGCGATCACCATCAAGCCCCAGGTCTTCGTCAACCTGGTGCCCGACCACGTGATCTTCCACCGCATGTACCCGGTCGCCGCCGACCGCACGGTCGTCGAGTGCGACTGGCTCTACCTGGAGGACGTCGTCACCGCGGGCAAGGACGTCAGCCGCTCGGTGGAGCTCTTCGACCGGGTCAACCGCCAGGACTTCGAGGCCTGCGAGCGCTGCCAGCCCGCGATGGGCTCCCGGCTCTACGCCAAGGGCGGGGTCCTGGTCCCCAGCGAGCACCACATCGCCGGCTTCCACGACTGGGTGCACGAGCGCCTCGGCACGCCTCAGCCCAGGTAACCCATGCGATGGCTGATCTCGGCGGCCCCGGCGACCAGCAGCGGCGCGAGCTCGTGCATGCGCTCCGGCGTGAAGCGGTACGAGGGGCCGGAGGCGCTGACGGCGGCGATGACCTCGCCGTCGTGGGAGCGGACCGGGGCGGCCATCGCGTGCAGTCCGATCTCCAGTTCCTCCAGCGTCCAGGCGTACCCGCGCTCCCTCGCCTCGGCGAGGTTCTTCTCCAGCCTCGTCCGCGAGGTGAGGGTGTGCGGGGTCAGCTTCTCCAGGCCCGCCTCGGTGAGGAGTTCCGCGCGCCGCGCCGCGGGAAGGTGGGCGAGCAGGATCTTGCCGCTGGAGGTCGCGTGCAACGGCGTGAGCCGGCCCACCCAGTCGTGCGCGGTGACCGCCGCCGGTCCGCGCACCTGATACAGGTTGATGGCGAAGTGCTTCTCCATCACGGCGATGTTGACGGTCTCGCCGATCTCCTCGGCGAGCCGCTCGCACACCGGCCGGCCCTGCTGCGTGATGTCGATGCGGCCGGTCACCGCGCCGGCCAGCCGTACGATGCCGAAGCCCAGCCGGTACTTGCCGCGCTCGCCCGCCTGCTCCACCAGTCCGCGCGCCTCCAGCGCGCCGAGCAGCCGGAACGCCGTGGACTTGTGGACCTCGATCTCGGCGGCCACCTCGCTCACGCCCGCCTCGCCGCGCCGCGCCAGGATCTCCAGCACGCTGATGGCCCGGTCGACGGACTGGACTCCGCCCGGCTGCGCACCGCTTGTTTCGGTATCCGCGCTGAGGTTGCTCACAGCGAAACTATACGCGCGGTAAACAACGGCGTGAGGGTCCCGCGGACGGAGCCCGGGGAGAAACAAGACCGAAACCCCGGTGGCAAGTTGCGCGGTTCGCAACCTGGTGCGCATAGCGGCACCGTACTAGCATGCTGCGCCAGTCCACCCGTCGACCGCGCCAACGACACCAGCGAGACAGGTGAGACCGGCGAGACACGCGAGACCAGTGAGACGAGGCTGACATGGCTCCCGTTCAGTACGACTTCGTCATCGTCGGTGGGGGATCCGCCGGCTGCGCCCTCGCGAACCGGCTCTCCGCCGATCCCGGCAACCGCGTCCTGGTGCTGGAGGCCGGCCGTCCGGACTATCCGTGGGACGTGTTCATCCACATGCCGGCGGCGCTCACCTTCCCCATCGGCAGCCGCTTCTACGACTGGGGCTACGAGTCGGAGCCCGAGCCCCACATGGGCGGACGGCGGATCTACCACGCCCGGGGCAAGGTGCTCGGCGGCTCCAGCAGCATCAACGGCATGATCTTCCAGCGCGGCAACCCCATGGACTACGAGCGCTGGGCCCAGGTCCCCGGCATGGAGCAGTGGGACTACGCCCACTGCCTGCCGTACTTCCAGCGCATGGAGAACTGCCTCGCCGCCGATGCCGACGACGAGTTCCGTGGCCACGACGGTCCGCTCGTCCTGGAGCGCGGTCCCGCCTCCAGCCCGCTCTTCCCCGCCTTCCTCAAGGCGGTCCGGGAGGCGGGCCACCCGCTCACCGACGACGTCAACGGCTACCGCCAGGAGGGCTTCGCGCCCTTCGACCGCAACGTCCACCGCGGCCGCCGGCTCTCCGCCGCCCGGGCCTACCTGGACCCCGTGCGCCGGCGTCCCAACCTCACGGTGCGGACCCGGACCCTGGTCACCCGGGTCCTGTTCGAGGGCAAGCGGGCCGTCGGCGTGGAGTACGAACGCCGCGGGGGCGCCCGCGGGCAGGTGCGCGCCCGCGAGGTGGTCCTCTGCGGCGGCGCGATCAACTCGCCCCAGTTGCTGCAGCTGTCGGGCGTCGGCAACGCGGCGGAACTGGCCGCGCTCGGCATCGACGTCGTCCACGACCTGCCCGGCGTCGGCGAGAACCTTCAGGACCACCTGGAGGTCTACGTCCAGTACGCCTGCACGCAGCCGGTCTCCATGCAGCCGTACCTGGCCAAGTGGCGCTACCCGTTCATCGGCCTGCAGTGGCTCTTCCGCAAGGGTCCCGCCGCCACCAACCACTTCGAGGCCGGCGGCTTCGTGCGCGGCAACGAGGACGTGGACTACCCCAACCTGATGTTCCACTTCCTGCCCATTGCGGTGCGCTACGACGGCTCCGCCCCGGCCGGCGGCCACGGCTACCAGGTGCACGTGGGGCCGATGTACTCCGACGCGCGCGGCTCGGTGAAGATCAGGAGCGCCGACCCGCGCGAGAAGCCCGCGCTGCGCTTCAACTACCTCTCCACCGAACAGGACCGCCGCGAGTGGGTCGAGGCGGTACGTGTCGCCCGCGACATCCTCGGCCGGCCCGCGCTCGCCCCCTTCAACGGCGGCGAGATCTCGCCCGGCCCTGGCGTCGAGACCGACCAGGAGATCCTGGCGTGGGTGGCCAAGGAGGGCGAGACCGCCCTCCACCCGTCCTGCACCTGCAGGATGGGCACCGACGAGATGGCCGTGGTAGACCCCGCCGGCCTGCGGGTGCACGGTGTGGACGGGCTCCGCGTGGTCGACGCGTCCGTGATGCCCTACGTGACCAACGGGAACATCTACGCGCCCGTGATGATGATCGCCGAGAAGGCGGCCGATCTGATCCTCGGCCGGGAGCCGCTGCCGCCCTCGAAGGCGCAGTACTACCGGCACCGCGACGCCGCCGCCAACTGACCTCGCCCGGTGCGGCGTTCACCGGATCCAGAGATGCCGTACGCGCCGTGCGACCCCTTGACGGCCGGTGGGCGTTCGGACAGGGTGTTCCATCACAAGCAATTCGATGCGCTATGTGCAACGAAGCGAGGACTCCGCGCGTGGCAGACCTGTATCTGGACGGAGAGTGGCGCGAAGCGGCGGCCGGAGGCCGCCGGGAGATCCGCTGCCCCGCCGACGGAGCCCTGGTCGCGACGGTCTCCGAGGCGACCCGCGCCGACGCGGAGGCCGCGGTCGCCGCGGCCCGCGCCGCCTTCGACCACGGCCCCTGGCCGCGCACCCCGGAACGCGAGCGCGGCGCCCTCCTGCTCCGCACCGCCGCCATCATCGAACGGGACGCCAAGGACTTCGCCCGCGCCGAATCCCTCGACACCGGCAAGCGGCTCGCGGAGAGCGAGTACGACATCGCCGACGTCGTCGCCTGCCTGCGCCACTACGGCGGGATCGCGGGCACCGGTGCCGGACGCGTCGTCGACACCGGCCGCGACGACGCCGTCAGCCGCGTCGAGTACGAGCCGGTCGGCGTCTGCGCCCTGATCACCCCCTGGAACTACCCGCTGCTACAGGCGTCCTGGAAGGTCGCGCCCGCGCTCGTCGCGGGCAACACGGTCGTCCTCAAGCCCAGCGAGCTGACCCCCTCCACCTCCGTGCTGCTGATGCGGGCCCTGGAGGAGGCCGGACTCCCGGCCGGGGCCGCCAACCTCGTCCTCGGCGCGGGGCCGGAGGCCGGCGCCCCGCTCACCGAGCACCCCGGCGTCGACATGGTCTCCTTCACCGGCGGCCTGGAGACCGGCAGACGCGTGATGGCCGCGGCCGCCGCCACGGTCAAGAGGGTCGCCCTCGAACTCGGCGGCAAGAACCCCAACGTGGTCTTCGCCGACGCCGACTTCGAGACGGCCGTGGACTTCGCGCTCACGGCCGTCTTCCTGCACTCCGGGCAGGTCTGCTCCGCCGGGGCCCGGCTGATCGTGCAGGACACGGTGCACGACGCCTTCGTCGGCGAGGTCGTACGGCGCGCCTCGGCGATCCGCCTCGGCGGCCCCTTCGACCCCGCGGCCGAGACCGGCCCGCTGATCTCCGCCGCGCACCGCGACAAGGTCGAGGCGTACGTCGCCGCCGGGATCTCCGAGGGCGCCGTGCTGCGCTGCGGCGGCGCCCGCCCCGCGGACCCGGCACTCCAGGACGGCTTCTACTACCCGCCGACCGTCCTCGACGACTGCGACCAGGGGATGAGCGTCGTCCACGAGGAGTCCTTCGGGCCGGTGCTGACCGTCGAGCGCTTCACCGACGAGGACGACGCCGTACGCATCGCCAACGACACCGAGTACGGCCTCGCCGGCGCCGTCTGGACGCGGGACGCCGGGCGCGCGCAGCGGGTCGCCCGCCGGCTGCGCCACGGCACCGTGTGGATCAACGACTACCACCCCTACGTACCGCAGGCGGAATGGGGCGGCTTCGGGCACTCGGGCGTGGGCCGGGAGCTGGGACCGACCGGCCTGGACGAGTACCGCGAGCCCAAGCACATCTGGCAGAACATCCGACCCAGGCCGCAGCACTGGTTCCGCGGCTGAACGCCGAAGAGAGGCCGACCGTGACCCCAGCACCGACCGATGTGCCGCAGCGGCGCGGCGCGTCCCACGACGAGGCTCAGGACCAGGACCGGGACCGGAACGCGGTCATCTCCGTGCGCGGGCTGTGGAAGGTGTTCGGGCCGAAGGCCGACCGGGTACCGGGGTCGCAGGAACTGTGCGGGCTCGGCCGCCGCGAGCTGATGGAGCGCACCGGCTGCACCGCGGCCGTGCGCGACGTGCACTTCGACGTCGCGCCCGGCGAGGTCTTCGTCGTGATGGGCCTGTCCGGCTCCGGCAAGTCGACGCTGGTGCGCTGCCTGACCCGGCTCGTCGAACCCACCGCGGGCGAGGTCGTCCTGGAGGGCGAGGACATCCGCGCCGCCGACGCCAAACGGCTGCGCGAACTGCGCCGCAACAGGTTCTCGATGGTCTTCCAGCACTTCGGCCTGCTGCCGCACCGCCGGGTCGTCGACAACGTCGCGTACGGTCTGGAGATCCGCGGCATGGGCAGGGCCGAGCGCACGAAGCGGGCCCTGGAGGTCGTCGCACTTGTGGGCCTGGCGGGCTACGAGAACTCCTACCCCGACCAGCTCTCCGGCGGCATGCAGCAACGCGTCGGCCTCGCCCGGGCGCTGGCCGGGGACCCCGGCATCCTCTTCTTCGACGAACCGTTCTCCGCGCTCGACCCACTGATCCGGCGCGACATGCAGAACGAGGTCATCCGGCTGCACCGCGAGGTCGGCAAGACGATGGTCTTCATCACCCACGACCTGTCCGAGGCCCTCAAACTCGGCGACCGCATCCTCATCATGCGCGACGGCAGGACCGTGCAGTGCGGCACGGGCGACGAACTGGTCGGCGCCCCGGCCGACGACTACGTGCGCGACTTCGTCAAGGACGTACCGCGGGCCGACGTGCTGACGCTCCGCTGGATCATGCGCGACCCCCGGCCCGACGACGCCCTCGACGGCCCCGAACTCGGCCCGGGCGTCGTCGTCCGCGAGGCGACCCGGGCCGTGCTCGCCGCCGAGAAGCCGGTCAGGGTCGTCGAGGACGGACGGCTGCTCGGCGTCGTCGGCGACGAGGAGATCCTCGCCGTCGTCGCGGGCGGGGAAGGCGGCGCGTGATGGCGGTCGTCGCCTCGGGGGCGCGGGAACGGCTCGCGCCCGTCCGGCTGCGCCGCCGGGTGGTCGTGGCGGGCATCGTCGTGCTGTGGCTGGTGCTCTTCGCACTCCTGCGCGGCCGGCACACGCTCGCCCTCGCGGCCGCCGACCTGACCTCGCTGCACCGCTGGTTCAACGACGTCAACGACACCATCGGGGCGGACCGCAACAGCAATCCGCTCTTCCTCTACTTCTTCAACGAGATCCGGCTGGTCATCGACACCCTGGTGACCTTCGTCCAGACCCTGATCTCGCAGCCGGCCGACGGCCGCCCGGTGCCGCAGACCGGATGGCTCGGCGTCGTCGCCATCGCCGGCTACGTCTCCTGGGCGATGGGCAACTGGCGCGTGGCGCTGCTGGCCGTGGCGGGCTTCACCTTCCTCGGGCTCCAGGGCCTGTGGCAGGAGAGCATGGACACCCTCGCGCTCACCTTGTCCGCGGTGCTGGTGGCGCTGCTGTTCGGCATCCCGCTGGGCGTGTGGGCCGGGTTGTCGTCGCGGGTGAACCGCGTGGTGACACCGGTGCTCGACTTCATGCAGACGATGCCGGCCTTCGTCTACCTGGCCCCGCTCACCCTCTTCTTCCTCATCGGGCCGGCCTCCGCCACCATCGCCACCCTGATCTACGCTGCGCCGCCCGCCGTCCGCATCACCGCGCACGCGATCCGCTCGGTCCCAGCCACCACCGTGGAGGCGGCGGAGTCGCTCGGTTCCACCAGGGCGCAGACCCTCACCAAGGTGCTGCTGCCGATGTCCCGGCGCACCGTGGTGATGGGCGTCAACCAGACGATCATGGCGGCCCTGTCCATGGTGACCATCGCGGCCCTCATCGACGCCCCCGGCCTCGGCAAGACCGTCGTCCAGGCACTGCAGTCGCTCGACGTCGGCACCGCCTTCAACGCCGGCCTCGCCATCGTCGTCATGGCCATCGTCCTGGACCGGGTCACCACCGCGGCCGCCGCCGGGACGGAGCGGGCGCGGCGCCCGGGCGGCCGGCTGCGGCGGTGGCGCGGGCCGCTGACGGCGGCGGGCGCCGTGGCCGCGGCGGTCGCCGCCTGGCTGTCCCACACCTACGTCTGGGCCGCGGAGTTCCCCGGCGAGGGCGCGGCGGGACTCCGGCTGGCGAGCGCCGCCGACACCGTGACCACCTGGGCACAGGACCATCTGTCCGGGGCCACCAACGGCATCCGCGACGCGCTCACCACCGCCCTCCTCAACCCCTTCCAGACACTGCTCACCGACTCCCCGTGGTGGCTCACCGGCCTCGTGCTCGTGGCTTTGGGCGCGGTCCTCGGCGGACTCGGCGCCGGCGCCACCGCCGCGGTGTGCGTGGGGCTGCTGCTGGGCACCGGCCTGTGGCAGGACGCGATGACCACGCTCGCCTCGACCGTCGTGGCGACGCTGCTGGTGATGCTGCTCGGGATCACGGTGGGCGTGTGGATGGGCCGCAGCGCGCTCGCCGACCGGATCGTCCGGCCCGGCCTGGACGCGGCGCAGGTCATGCCGCCCTTCGTCTACCTCGTGCCCTTCCTCGCGCTGTTCGGCGCGAGCCGCTTCACCGCGATCGTGGCGGCCGTCGTGTACGCCGCGCCCGTGACGATGAAGATCGTCGCCGACGGCGTACGGGGCGTGCCGGAGACGACCGTGGAGGCGGCGACGGCCGCCGGGTCCGGCACCTGGCAGCTCGTCACCAAGGTCCAGCTGCCGATGTCGCGCGGCGCCCTGGTTCTCGCGACCAACCAGGGCCTGATCTACGTGCTGTCGATGGTCGTGGTGGGCGGCCTGGTCGGTGCGGGCGCCCTCGGCTACGACGTCGTGGCCGGCTTCTCACAGGGCGAGCTCTACGGCAAGGGGCTGGCGGCGGGGCTCGCCATCGTCTTGCTCGGCGTGATGTCCGACCGGATCACCCAGGCCGCGGCCGGGCGCACCACCAGGGTGCCCGGCGGGCGCTAGGCAGGAGGCGGAAGACACATGACAACACACCCCCCGACGGCGGACGGCCGGTCCGTGCGATGGCGTGCCGGGGCGGCCGGAGCCGCGGTGCTCGGGCTCGTCCTGACCGGATGCGGCGGTGCCAAGGTCGGCGAGTCGGACGCCGGTTCCGGCAGCTCCTCCGGCAAGTGCGGCACCTTCAACCTGGCGGTCAACCCGTGGGTCGGCTACGAGGCGGACGCGGCGGTCGTGGCGTACGTCGCCGAGGAGAAGCTGGGCTGCACGGTCAGGAAGAAGGACCTCAAGGAGGAGATCGCCTGGCAGGGCTTCGGCACCGGCGAGGTCGACGCGATCCTGGAGAACTGGGGCCACGACGACCTGAAGAAGAAGTACATAGAGCAGCAGAAGACCGCCGTCGAGGCCGGCCCGACCGGCAACAAGGGCGTGATCGGCTGGTACGTGCCGCCGTGGCTGGCGGAGAAGTACCCGGACATCACGAACTGGGAGAACCTCGGCAAGTACGCCGACAAGTTCCGCACCTCGGAGTCCGGCGGCAAGGGCCAGCTCCTGGACGGCGACCCGTCGTACGTCACCAACGACGCCGCCCTGGTGAAGAACCTCAAGCTGGACTTCAAGGTCGTGTACGCGGGCAGTGAGACCGCGCTGATCCAGGCCTTCCGGCAGGCCGAGGCCAAGAAGCAGTGGCTGCTCGGCTACTTCTACGAGCCGCAGTGGTTCCTGTCGGAGGTCCCGCTCGCCAAGGTGGAACTGCCGCCGTACGAGGCCGGCTGCGACGCCGACGCGGAGAAGGTCGCCTGCGACTACCCGGTCTACGACCTGGACAAGATCGTCAGCAAGAAGTTCGCGGGCTCCGGCAGCCCGGCCTACGACCTGGTGAGGAACTTCAACTGGACGAACGAGGACCAGAACCTCGTCGCCAAGTACATCGCCGTGGACAAGATGACCCCCGAAGCCGCCGCCGAGAAGTGGGTGAAGGCGAACCCCGGCAAGGTCGACGCCTGGGTCAAGTAGCCCCGCAGCGTTTCGCACCCCACCACCCCATCGCGTCGTTCCCGTGCCCGGCGGGCTGTTCCGACAGCCCGCCGGGCACCGTCGTTCCCGGGCGTCGCCCTGCCGTCGCGCAGGCCCCGAGGGGGCCTGCGGCCGCCCTTCTCCCGCCCCTGGCGGGCCTCTTGACACCCTCTCCGGCGCCCGGCACATTGAGTTGCGCAACCTGAATCATGTTGCGCTGACAGCAACTGGGAGGTGTGGCGATGACGGGACCCCGCGTGGTCATCATCGGAGCGGGCGTCGTGGGGGCGGCGCTGGCCGACGAGCTGTCCTCCGCCGGCTGGACCGACATCACGGTCGTCGACCAGGGCCCGCTCCCCGCCACCGGCGGTTCCTCGTCCCACGCCCCCGGCCTGGTCTTCCAGGCCAACCCCTCCAAGACCATGACCGGACTCGCCCGCTACACCGTCGAGAAGCTCTGCTCCCTCGACGTCGACGGACAGCCCTGCTTCCTCCAGGTCGGCGGCCTGGAGGTGGCCACCACTCCGGAGCGCCTGACCGAACTGCACCGCAGGCTCGGCTGGCTGACGTCGTGGGGCGTCCAAGGCCGGGTCGCCGGGCCCGACGAGTGCGCCGCGCTCCACCCCCTGCTGGACCGTTCACGCGTCCTGGGAGGGCTGTTCGTCCCCACCGACGGCCTCGCCAAGGCCGTCCTCGCCGTCGAGGCGCAGACCCGGCGCGCCGCCGCGCGCGGCGTGCGCTTCCTCGAGCGCCACGAAGTCCTCGCCGTCACGCAGGACGACGGCCGTGTCACCGGGGTGGTCACCGACCGCGGCGGCGAGCTCGCGGCGGACGTGGTCGTCTGCTGCGCCGGGATCTGGGGCCCCAGGGTCGCCCGGATGGCGGGCATGGAGCTGCCGCTCACCCCGCTCGCCCACCAGTTCGCGTGGACCGGCCCCGTCCCCGCCCTGGCGGGCCAGGCCGCCGAGGCCGTCCGCCCGATCCTGCGCCACCAGGACGCCGGCCTCTACTACCGCGACCGCCACGACCGCATCGGCATCGGCTCCTACGGTCACCGCCCCATGCCGGTCCACGCCGACGACATCGCCGCGTTCGGCGCCTCGGACGGGATGCCGTCCGTCGTGGAGTTCACCGAGGACGACTTCGCCGGCGCCTGGACCGAGACGCGCTCCCTGCTGCCCGCCACCCGCGACGCCAAAGTGGAGGAGGGCATCAACGGCCTCTTCTCCTTCACCACCGACGGTATGCCGCTGCTCGGCGAGTCGCCGCAGGTGAAGGGGTTCTGGGTCGCCGAGGCCGTCTGGGTCACCCACTCGGCCGGCGTCGGCCGGGCGATGGCCGAATGGCTGGTGGACGGCCACTGCTCGTCCTTCGACCTCCACGAATGCGACGTCAACCGCTTCGAGCCGCATCAGCTCGCCCCCGACTACGTGCTCGCCCGCGGCTGCCGGAACTTCGCCGAGGTCTACGACATCATCCACCCGCTCCAGCCCACCGGCGCCCCGCGCCCGATCCGCACCAGCCCCTTCCATCCCCGCCAGCAGGAACTCGGGGCGTTCTTCCTGGAGGCGAACGGCTGGGAACGGCCGCAGTGGTACGAGGCCAACGCCGCAGCGGTGGCGGGCCGTTCCATCCCCACCCCCGGCGACTGGGCGGCCCGCTACTGGTCGCCGGTCGTCGGCGCGGAGGCCCAGGCCACCCGGGAGACCGTCGCGCTGTACGACATGACCGCGCTCAAGCGCCTGGAGGTCGGCGGGGGCGGCGCCGCCGCCTTCCTGCAGCGGCTCACCACCGGCAACGTCGACAAGTCGGTCGGGTCGGTGACCTACACCCTGCTCCTGGACCACGACGGCGGCATCCGCAGCGACATCACGGTGGCCCGCCTCGCCCATGACCTGTTCCAGGTCGGCGTCAACGGCAACCTCGACCTGGACTGGCTCACCCGGCACCTGCCCGCCGACGGCACCGTCGCGGTCCGCGACATCACCGCGGGCACCTGCTGTGTCGGCCTGTGGGGACCGCTCGCCCGCGAGGTCCTGCAGCCGCTCGCGGACGCAGACTTCTCCGACGCCGGGCTCACGTACTTCCGCGCCAAGCGGGCGCACGTCGGGGCCGTGCCCGTCACGGCGATGCGGTTGTCCTACGTCGGTGAACTGGGCTGGGAGCTCTACACCACGGCGGACCTGGGCCTCAAGCTCTGGGACACCCTGCTGGCCGCCGCCCGGCCGCTGGGCGGCGTTCCCGCCGGGCGCGGGGCCTTCAACAGCCTGCGTCTGGAGAAGGGCTACCGCTCCTTCGGTACCGACATGACCTTCGAGCACGACCCGTACGAGGCCGGCCTCGCCTTCGCCGTCAAGGAGGACAAGAACGACTTCACCGGCAAGGCGGCGCTCGCCCGGCGCCGGGAGGAGGTGCGGCGCAGGCTCACCTGCCTCACCGTGGACGACCCCCGCGCCGTGGTGATGGGCAAGGAGCCGGTGTTCGACGGCGACCGTCCCGTCGGCTACGTCACCAGCGCCGCCTACGGCTACACGATCGGCAAGGGCATCGCCTACGCGTGGCTGCCGGCGGAGCTCGCCGTGCCGGGGTGCGCCCTCGGCATCGGGTACTTCGACCGGCGCGTGGAGGCGCGGGTCGCCGCGGAGCCGTTGTTCGACCCGGCCATGTCCCGCCTCCGCGGCTGACACCCCGCGGACGGCACCACCGCGAGACCTCCGACGCCGCCGCTGAGAGGAAGCCCCGCGCATGAACCCGCTCACCGCCCGCCTGTCCGAGCTCGGCCCCGAGGCGCACGCCGCGCTGCGGGCCGGACCGGCCCGCCGGCGCTCCACCCTGGAGATGGCCCTCGACGGCCGGCAGGCCGAGGACCTCCTGCACCCCGTCGGCGCCACCGTCGACCGCAACGCCGTCCGCTTCGGACCGCGGCCGCCCATGGTCACCTCGGGGCTGCGGATCGGCACGCCCGCGCCGGCCACGCGCGGCTTCACCGAGGACGCCTTCGCCGAGGTCGCCGACATCGTCGCGCTCGCCCTGTGCCCCGGCCCCGACCTGCCCGCGCCGCGCGCCCGTACCGAGGCCCTCGCCGCCGCGCACCCGCTCCACCCGCGCCTGCCGCAGGACGGAGACGGCGCCCGATGACCCCCCTCACCCCGGGCGCCGGCCTTCCCGAGCACCCCGACTTCCTGTGGCGCACGCCCGAGCCCAAGCGCTCCTACGACGTGGTCGTCGTCGGCGCGGGCGGGCACGGCCTGGCCACCGCGCACTACCTGGCGCGCAACCACGGCATCACCGACGTGGCCGTGCTGGAGAAGGGCTGGCTCGCGGGCGGCAACATGGCCCGCAACACCACGATCATCCGCTCCAACTACCTGTGGGACGAGAGCGCGGGCATCTACGAGCACGCCCTGAAGCTGTGGGAGGGCCTGGAGGAGGAGCTGGACTACCCGATCCTCTTCTCCCAGCGCGGGGTGCTCAACCTCGCCCACAGCCTCCAGGACGTGCGGGAAGGCGTCCGCAGGGTCGAGGCCAACCGGCTGAACGGGGTCGACGCCCAGTGGCTCGACCCCGCGCAGGTGAAGGAGGTCTGCCCGATCGTCAACACCTCCCCCGACGTCCGCTACCCGGTGCTGGGCGCGACCTACCAGCCGCGCGCGGGCATCGCCAAGCACGACCATGTCGCGTGGGGCCTGGCCCGGTCGGCCGACGCCGCGGGGATCGACCTGATCCAGAACTGCGAGGTGACCGGCATCGACGTCAGCGACGGCCGGGTCACCGGGGTACGGACGAACCTCGGGCCCATCGCGGCGGGGAAGGTGGCGCTCTGCGCGGCAGGACACTCCTCGGTGCTGGCGCGAATGGCCGGTTTCGACCTGCCCCTGCAGAGCCACCCACTGCAGGCGCTGGTGAGCGAGCTGCTGGAGCCAGTGCACCCCACGGTCGTCATGTCCAACGCCGTGCACGTGTACGTCAGCCAGGCCCACAAGGGCGAACTGGTCATGGGCGCGGGTATCGACGCCTACAACTCCTACACCCAGCGCGGCGCGTTCCACGTGATCGAGCGGCAGATGGCCGCCGTGCTGGAGCTCTTCCCGGTCTTCGCCCGTGCCCACCTGCTGCGCACCTGGGGCGGCATCGTCGACGTCAGCCCGGACGCGTCACCGATCGTCGGTCTCACCCCCGTGCGCGGTCTCTACCTCAACTGCGGCTGGGGCACCGGCGGTTTCAAGGCCACCCCCGGTGTGGGCTCGGTCTACGCGCACACCATCGCCCACGACACCCCGCACGCCCTGGCCGCGCCCTTCTCGCTCGAACGATTCACCACCGGCGCGCTCGTCGACGAGCACGGCGCGGCCGCGGTCGCCCACTGAGGAGCCCGATCGATGCTGCTCATCCCCTGCCCGTGGTGCGGGCCCCGAGACGAGGCCGAGTTCCACTACGGCGGTCAGGCGCACCTCGCCTACCCGCCGGACCCGGCGGCCCTGACGGACGAGGAGTGGGCCCGCCACCTCTTCTTCCGCGACAACCCCAAGGGCCCCTTTGCCGAGCGCTGGATGCACGCCGCGGGATGCCGCCGCTGGTTCGACGCGGTGCGCGACACGGCGACGAACCGCTTCGCCGGCGGCGCCTCCCCGGCCCCGGCCCCGGCCGCCGTACCGGAACGCCCGCCCGGCCCCTCCGTGCCGCGCGCGCAGGCGGTCCCGGTCCCGTCCCTACGGCCCGCCCGCGACCCCGCGCAGCCCTTCCGGCTCGCCGAGGGCGGGCGGATCGACCGCGCAACGCCCCTGACGTTCACCTTCGACGGCGTCACGTACACCGGCTACCGCGGGGACACCCTTGCCTCCGCGCTGCTCGCGGGCGGGGTCATCGCCACCGGCACCGGCATCAGACTGGGGCGTCCGCGCGGCATCTTCTCCGCCGGGGTGGAGGAGCCCAACGCCGTGGTGCAGATCGAGGCCCCCTTCCCCGAACCGATGCTGCCCGCGACGACCGTCGAGCTGTACGACGGCCTCGTCGCCACGAGCCTGCCCGGTCAGGGCAGGCTCGCCACCGGTCCCGACCCGGCCCGCTACGACGCCGTCCACGCCCACTGCGACCTGCTCGTGGTCGGCGCGGGCCCCACCGGGCTCGCGGCCGCGGCCACGGCGGCCGGCAGCGGGGCGCGGGTGATCGTCGCCGACGACCAGCCGGAACCGGGCGGCAGCCTGCTGGGCAGCGGACAGCACCTGGAGTGGGTCGCGGAGACCGAGGCCCTCCTCGCCGCCGAACCCGGGATCCGCGTCCTGCGCCGGACGACTGTCTTCGGCCACTACGACGACAACCACGTCCTCGCCCTGGAGCGCCGCACCAACCACCTCGGCGCCGCCGCCCCCGCCCACGTCTCCCGCGAACGCGTCCACCGGGTGCGCGCCCGGCGGGTCGTGCTGGCCACCGGCGCGCACGAGCGCTCCCTGGCGTTCCCCGACAACGACCGCCCCGGCGTCATGCTGGCCGGCGCGGCCCGCGCCTACGTCCGCCGGTACGGGGTCGTCCCCGGCCGCCGGGCGGTCGTGTTCACCACCAACGACAGCACCGGTGCCGTCGCCCGCGACCTGGCCGCCGCCGGCGTGGAGATCGCGGCGGTCGCCGACGCGCGCGACGGCGTGTACGTCACCGGCACGGAGGGGACCGGCCGGCTGACGGCCGTGCTCCTCGGCGACCGGCGGATCGCGGCCGACCTGCTGCTGGTCTCGGGCGGCTGGAACCCCGTCGGCCACCTCTTCGGCCAGGCCGGCGGGGCCGTGCGGTACGACGAGGCCCGCGGCACCTTCGTCCCGGTTCCCGGATCGACGCACCAGGCTGTGGAGTTCGCCGCCACACCCGCCGAGGGCGTCGCGGCCGCCGCCCGGGCGCTCGCGGCCGAGGGCTTCACGCCGGGCCGGCCCGGCGTCCCGCCGGCGCAGCCGGACCCCCGCCGCCTGCCGCTCACCCTCTTCGACGTGCCCGTACCGGCCCCCGGTCCGCGCTTCGTCGACCTGCAGCGCGACGTCACCGTGGCCGACCTGCGGCGCGCCACCGGGGCCGGGATGCGCTCGGTGGAGCACACCAAGCGATACACCACCGCGGGCACCGCGAACGACCAGGGGAAGACCTCCGGCGTCCTGGCCTCGGGCGTCGTCGCCGGCCTGCTCGGCGTGGAGGTGTCCGCCCTCGGCACGACGACGTACCGCCCCCCGTACGCGCCGGTGTCCTTCGCCGCGCTCGCGGGCCGCGACCGGGGCGCGCTCCACGACCCGGTCCGCGTGACGGCGCTGCACGGCCGCCACCTCGCCGGCGGCGCGGTCCTCGAGGACGTCGGGCAGTGGAAGCGCCCCCGGTACTACCCGCGCCCCGGCGAGGACATGGCGGCCGCCGTCCTGCGCGAGTGCCGGGCCGCACGCGAGGACGTGGCCTTCATGGACGCCTCGACCCTCGGCAAGATCGACGTCCAGGGCCCGGACGCCGCGGAGTTCCTGGACCGGATGTACACCAACCTGATGTCCACCCTCCGTCCGGGCATGATCCGCTACGGCGTCATGTGCCGCCAGGACGGCATGGTCTTCGACGACGGCACCGTCATCCGGCTCGCGGAGGACCGCTTCCTGGTGACCACCACCACGGGCAATGCCGCGGCGGTCCTGGACTGGATGGAGGAGTGGCTGCAGACCGAGTGGCCGGAACTGCGTGTCCACTGCACCTCGGTGACCGAGCAGTGGGCCACCGTCGCCCTCGTGGGCCCGCGCTCCCGCGAGGTGCTGGGCGCACTCGCCCCCCAACTGGCTGTAAGCAAGGCCGAGTTCCCCTTCATGGCCTGGCGCGACGCCGTGGTGGCGGGGCTGTCGGCCCGGGTGTGCCGGATCAGCTTCTCCGGGGAGCTCGCGTACGAGATCAACGTGTCGCCCTGGCGGGCGACGGTCCTCTGGGAGGCGGTGCGGGCCACCGGAGCCACCCCGTACGGCACCGAGACCATGCACGTGCTGCGCGCCGAGAAGGGCTATCCGATCGTCGGCCAGGACACCGACGGCACGGTCACCCCGCAGGACCTAGGCATGGGCTGGGTCGTGTCGAAGAAGAAGCGCGACTTCATCGGCAAGCGGTCGCACGCCCGCACCGACACCGCCCGCCCCGACCGCAAGCAGCTCGTCGGCCTGCTGCCGGAGGACCCGGGCCTGCTGCTCCCGGAGGGCACCCACCTCGTCGCGGAACCGGTGCCGCCCGCGCCGCCCGTCCCGGCCCTCGGCCACGTCAGCTCCAGCTACCGCAGCGCCGCCCTCGGCCGCACGTTCGCGCTCGCCCTGGTCAAGGGCGGCCGGGAACGGGTCGGGGAGCGGCTGTACGCACCCGTCGACGGCCGTCCGGTGCCCGTGACCGTCGCCTCCCCCGTCCTCTACGACCCCGAGGGGGCCCGCCGCGATGGCTGACACCGTCACCCACCTCAGTCCGCTGTCGGCCGCGGCCGGCCGGCTCGCCGCCGTGAGCCGCGCGTCGGGAGGCGCCCTGCACCTGGCCGAACTGCCTTTCCTGACGCAGATCGACCTGCGCCTGGACCCCGGGGGCCCGGCCGCCGAGCCCACCGGGCTCGCCCTGGGCGCGCCGCTGCCCCTGGAGCCGTGCACCGCCGTTCGCACCGGGGACCTGGCGGTCCTGTGGCTCGGTCCCGACCAGTGGCTCGTCGTCGGTTCGCCCGGTACCCAGGAGGACCTGGAGGCCCGGCTGCGCAAGGCCGCGGGCGAGGCGCACGTCTCCGTCACCGACGTCTCCGCCCAGCGCACCACCCTGCTGGTCTCCGGCCCCCGCGCCCGCGACCTGCTGGCGCACGGCTGCTCGCTCGACCTGGACCCGCGGGTGTTCACCCCCGGCAGTTGCGCGCAGACCACCCTGGCCCGCGCCCAGGTGGTGCTGGTGGCCCGGGAGGAGGCGAGGGCGGGCTTCTGGGTGCTGGTCCGTTCCTCCTTCGCCGGCTACCTCGCCGACTGGCTGCTGGACGCCGCCGCGGAGTACGTGTGACGTGGACCGCACGGCCCCGTCTTAACTTGAATCCCGGATTCGTATTATCTAGCCTCAAGGCATGCGCCTGACGAAGTCCACAGACCTCGCGCTCCGTGCGGTGATGGCCCTCGCCGTCAAGGACGAGCCGTCCACCGCCCGGGACGTGGCCGAGGCGATGCGGGTCCCGTACTCGCACCTGGCCAAGGTCGTGGCCCGGCTGCAGCACCTGGGGGTCGTCGAGACCCGCCGCGGGCGCGGCGGTGGCCTGGAGCTCACCGCCGCCGGACGGACGGCCTCGGTCGGCCGGCTGGTGCGCGAGCTGGAGGGGGTCGGCGATGTCGTGGACTGCGAGGGCGATACGCCCTGCCCGCTGGCCGGTGCCTGCCGGCTCCGCGGCGCGCTGCGCCAGGCGCAGGAGGCCTTCTACGCCTCCCTGGACCCGCTGACCGTCACCGACCTGACCGCCGCACCCACCGGACCCGTTCTGGTGGGGCTGATCGGCTCCGGTCCGCCCGGCCCGCTGGACTGATCCGATCCACCTGACCACCACCCGTCGAGGGCGGGCCTTCGCACGCCCTTTAATGCGATTTTCAGATACCAATTAGGGAGCCGTTCATGCTCAGCGAGAAGTCCGCAGCGACCGTCCGCGCCACCCTGCCCGCCGTCGGCGGCGCGATCTCCGAGATCACCGCGCTCTTCTACGACCGGCTCTTCGCCGCGCACCCCGAGTTGCTGAGGGACCTGTTCAACCGTGGCAACCAGGCGGCCGGCACCCAGCGCGAGGCCCTCGCCGGAGCCTTCGCCCACTTCGCCACCGCCCTGGTCGAGCACCCCGGACAGCGCCCCGACGCGATGCTCGCCCGCATCGCCCACAAGCACGCGTCGCTCGGCATCACCCCCGGCCAGTACCACATCGTGCAGAAGCACCTCTTCGCCGCCATCGCGGAAGTGCTGGGCGACGCGGTCACCGAGGAGGTCGCCGCCGCCTGGGACGAGGTGTACTGGCTGATGGCGAACGCCCTCATCGCCATCGAGCAGCGGCTGTACGCCGAGCGCGGCGTCCTGGCCGGGGACACCTGGCGCCCCTGGGAGGTCGCCGAGAAGGTGCGGGAGACCGAGGACGTCGTCTCCTTCCGGCTCCGTCCCGCGGACGGAGCGCCGCTGCCCGACTTCGGCCCCGGCCAGTACGTCTCGGTCCGCGTCGAACTCCCCGACGGCGCCCGGCAGATCCGGCAGTACAGCCTCTCCGGCGCCCCCGGCGACAGCACCCGGCAGATCACCGTCAAGCGCGAGCGCGGCGTCGCCGCGAGCCCCGACGGCGAGGTCTCCAGCCACCTCCACGACCACGTCGGCGAGGGTGCCCGCGTCGAACTGTCGGCCCCCTACGGCGACATCGTCCTCGCCGACGACGGCGGCCCGCTGCTGCTCGCCTCGGCCGGCATCGGCTGCACCCCGATGCTCGCCATGCTGCACCGGCTCGCCGGCGACGGCTACGAGGCGCCCGTCACCGTGGTCCACGGCGACCGGACCCCGGGGCATCATGCCCACGCCGCCGACCACCGCGCCCTGGCCGAGAAGCTCCCCGGGGGCGCAGCCCACTTCTGGTACGAGGACCCGGGCACCGACGCCGCCCCCGGCGACCGCGCCGGCCGGGTCGACCTGTCCGGCGTCGCGCTGCCGGACGGCCTGCGGGCCTACCTGTGCGGGCCGCTGCCCTTCATGCGCGCCGTGCGGGCCCAGCTCCTCGAGCGGGGTGTGCCCGCCTCGGCGGTGCACTACGAGGTCTTCGGCCCCGACCTGTGGCTGGCCCACGACTGACCGGCCACACTGGTCGGATGGCGGACAAGGCGGTCAAGCGCAGCGCGGGGATCCTGCTCTTCCGCGGCACCTCGGGCGGCGCGCCCGAGGTGCTGCTGGCCCACATGGGCGGCCCCTTCTGGGCGTCCAGGGACGAGGGGGCGTGGACCATCCCCAAGGGCGAGTACGAGCCCGACGAGACCGCCGAGGCGGCCGCCCGGCGCGAGTTCCTGGAGGAGCTGGGCCTGCCGGTGCCCGCGGGCGAGCTGCTGCCGCTCGGCGAGAACCGGCAGCCCAACGGGAAGATCGTCACCGTCTGGGCACTGGAGGGCGACCTCGACACCGGCCTCGTGGTGCCCGGGACCTTCTCCATGGAGTGGCCCCGCGGTTCCGGCCGGGTCCGGGAGTTCCCCGAGGTCGACCGGGCCGCCTGGTTCCCGCTCGGCCCCGCAGCCCACGGGAGGATCCTCTCCGCGCAACGGACCTTCCTCGACCGGCTGGGCCGGCTGCTGGACGGGGGCGGCGCGGGCGGGGCCGCTCAGGAGGCCGGCGAGGCGTAGATCGACTCGATCTGCGCCGCGTACTCGCTGACGATCCTGATCCTGCGGAGCTTGAGCGAGGGCGTGAGCATCCCGTTCTCCACCGAGAACTCGTGCGGCAGGATGCGGAACGCCCGGATCGACTCGGCGCGCGAGACCGCCGCGTTGGCCATCGACACCGCGCGCTGGACCTCGGCGTGCACGTCCGGCTCGGTCATCGCGGTCCGCAGCTGGACGGCCTCCCGGTCCAGGGTGATCAGCGCGGCGACGAAGGGCCTGTTGTCGCCGATCACGATGCACTGCGAGACCAGCGGATGCGCCCGCAGCCGCTCCTCCAGCACCAGCGGCGCCACGCTCTTGCCGCCGCTGGTGATGATGATGTCCTTCTTGCGTCCGGTGATCGTCAGGTACCCGTCCGGGTCGAGCGAGCCCATGTCCCCGGTCGCCATCCAGCCGCCGCGGCGCCACACCTCGTGGTTGGCTACCGGGTCGGCGTGGTAGCCGGCGAAGACCGTCGTCCCCCGGACCAGCACCTCGCCGTCCGGCGCGATCCGTACCGCGCTGCCCGGCAGCGGTCGGCCCACGGTGCCGAACCGCACCTTCCCCAGCGGCTGCGCGGTCACCGCGGCGGTGGTCTCGGTCAGCCCGTACCCGTCGTGGATGGTGAGCCCGGCGCCCGCGAACAGCAGCGACAGCTCCCGGCTGAGCGGGGACCCGCCCGAGACGGTGTAGTGCACGCGGCCGCCCAGCACCTCCCGGATCCGCGCGTACACCAGCCGCTCGAACGCCGAGTGCGCCGCCCGCAGCAGCGGTCCGGGCCCCGGCCCTGATCCCAGCGCGTGCCGCTCCACGGCCTCGGCGTACCGCACCGCCACGTCCGCGGCCCGGTCGAAGACATGGGCCTTGCCGCCGCGGGCGGCGGCGTTGCGCGCGCCCTGGATGATCTTCTCATAGACGTACGGGACGGCGAGCAGGATCGTCGGCCGGAAGGAGCGGAACGCCGGGAGGAGTTCGCCCGGCGCCAGGTCGGGCTGGTGACCCAGCAGCACGCCCCCGCGTACCGCGCAGGTGGTCACCATCAGCCCGTAGATGTGCGCCATGGGCAGGAACGCCAGTACCGAGGGCCGCACCCCCGGAGGGGCGAAGATCGAGCCGTACCCGGCCAGCAGGGTGTCGCACTCGGCGGCGAGGTTGGCGTGGGTGATCAGGCAGCCCCTGGGCGGCCCCGTGGTGCCCGAGGTGTAGGCGATCACCGCCACCGACTGCGGCTCGACCGCCCAGCGGAACTGGTTCAGCAGCACCGGGTGGACCTGCCGGCCCCGCGCGGCCAGCCACGGCACGCACCCCGCGTCGAGCTGCCAGATCCGGCGCAGCGCGGGCAGCGTGTCGCACACGGCGCCCACGGTCATGGCGTGGTCCTCATGCTCGACGACGATCGCGACCGCCCCGGAGTCCGCGAGGATCCAGCGGACCTGCTCCGCCGAGGACGTCGGATAGACGGGGACGATCCGGGCGCCCACCGACCAGAGCGCGTAGGAGAACAGCGTCCACTCGTACCGGGTACGGGCCATCACCGCGACCGGCTCGCCGAAGCGGATCCCCTCCGCCACCAGACCGCGGGCCAGTTCGGCCACCTCGTCGCGGAAGGCCGCGGCCCCGACCTCCTGCCAGACGCCGCCTTCATGCCCCTCGCGCCGGGACAGAACAGCGGCGTGCGGGCGCTTGTCGGCCGCCTCGTACACCGAGTCGGCGAGTCCCCCCGACCGCAGCTGCTCCGCTCGGGGGGGAAGGCTGAACTCGCGCACGGCGCCCCCTTCCCCGAGCAGTGCCGTGCCGCTCCAAGGGGCGGCAGGGACGGAAGATATCCGGCGTTTGGTCCACGTGCCTAGAGCCGGGGCGGAAGCGGCAGAGACTGACGCGAGCGCTGGAATCCCGGGCCGGTGCCAGCGGCGCATCCGGGAGCGGATGCTGCCGCCGACCGAAGCGACGGCGTGGGTGATCCGTCGCCCATGCCTTCTCTGCCCTGCAGCGACGGGCCCGAGCCCAAGACGCGGCGCCGGCCTGAGCCTCTGCCAGGTCGTGTGCGACCTGCAGATCCTCCTGGCTGCCTGGACCGGCGCCTGCCCAACCTGCCACCGCGCCATGCCCACCTCGATATCGACCTGGACAAGCACTGCTAGGGCAGGGCGACCGGGAAGGTGAGGGCGGGTTCCTCCAGCAGCCCCAGCAAGGTGAGCAGTGCGCGCCGGTCGCCCTCGACGCTGATCGTTCCGGCGGCCTCGGCCGAGGCGAAGTCCGTCGCACCCAGGAGCGCCCGGTTGAACTCGGCTCTGGTCAGCCGGAGTACGGCGTCCGGCTGCCCGTCGCCGGGGACGTTGCCGCGCATCGGGGTGAGCACCCCGTTGGCCAGCAGCAGCGTCCAGGTCTCCGCAGTGTCGGTGAACTCCCACCGAAGCAGCAGCCGATGGGCCGCGGCCGCGGGACCGTCGAGGCGCACCGCCCAGGACTGGAAGATCTGCAGCGTGGAGAGAGCCGGGATCATGTCCGCGCCGGAGTTGCCCGCCGTGACGCGCCGGGCCTCGGCGGGCCGGCGGAGTTCGTGGGCGCCGCAGAGGTAGAAGTTGCGCCAGATGCCGCTCTCCGCGCCGTGGGCGAGCCGTTCGAAGGTCGCGGCTTGCAGTTCTCGGGCCTCGGCGTGGTCGGGCTCGGCGAACAGCACGTGGTTGAGCACCTCCGCGACCCAGCGCAGGTCCCCGGCGTCGAAGGACTCGCGGGCCTTCTTCACCACGGCCTCGGCGCCGCCCATGAGATCGACGTAGCGCCGGCCCGCCTCCTCGGGCGGGAGCTGCCACAGATGGGCCGGGTTGCCGTCGTACCAGCCCATGTAGCGCTGGTACACGGCCTTGCTGTTGTGGCTGAGCGTGCCGTAGTAGCCCCGGGCGTGCCAGGCACTGCCCAGGTCTCCCGGGAACTCCCGCAGCTCCTCGGCGATCTCCGTCGCGGTCAGGCCGCGGTTCATCAGCCGTACGGTCTGGTCGTGCAGGTAGGCGTAGGCGTCCCGTTGCTCGGAGAGGAGCGTGGTGAGTTCCGCGCGGCCCCAGGTGGGCCAGTGGTGGGAGCCGATCAGCACTTCGGCGCGGTCGGCGAAGAGCTGGACGGTCTCCGTCAGGTATCCGGCCCAGGCCTGCGCGTCGCGGACCTCGGCGCCGCGCAGGGTCAGCACGTTGTGGAGTGTGTGGTTGGCGTTCTCGGCCACCAGCAGGACGCGGTGGTCGGGCAGCAGGAAGTTCATCTCGCTGGGCGCCTCGGTGCCCGGCGTCAGCTGGAAGACCAGCCGGACGCCGTCGACGACCAGCTCCTCCCCGGTGCGGGCGATCAGCGCGGTGGGGGCGATCAGGCCCATGCGTCCGCTGGAGGTGGCCTGGCCCAGGCCGAAACCGATCATTCCGCCAGGATCGGCCGGCAGCGACCTGCCGTACATGTAGCCGGCACGGACGAGCATGGCGGGGCCGGCGATGACGTTCTCGCCGACCGCGTGCTCCATGAAGCCCTCCGGGGCGATCACCGGGACGCGGCCGGCGGTGACGTCCGCACGGTCCACCACGCCGCCCACGCCGCCGAAGTGGTCGAGGTGGCTGTGGGTGTAGACGACGGCGCTGACCGGCCGCTCACCGCGGTGGCTGCGGTAGAGGGCGAGCCCGGCGGCGGCGCACTCCTCGCTGATCAGCGGGTCGATGACGACCACTCCGGTGTCACCCTCGACCAGGGTCATGTTGGAGATGTCGAAGCCGCGGATCTGGTACACGCCCGGCACGACCTCGAAGAGGCCGTCGAGGGCGTTCAGCCGGGCCTGCCGCCACAGGCTGGGGTGGGCGGTCTCCGGGCAGTTCTGCTCCAGGAACGACCACCGCTCGTTGTCCCAGACGACACTGCCGGTCGCATCACGGATGATGCACGGGTCGAGACGTCCGACCAGGCCCCGGGTGGCGTTCTCCAGGTCGGTGGGGTCGTTCCAGTCGAGTTCGCTCGCGTTCAAGACTCCTGCTTTCGGCTGGTGGGTGATCAATAGGGCTCAGGCGTCCCGCACACGGTGATCGGCCGTGCGCGCCGTGGGACGTCGTGGCATTGTTCGCGGCCGTGCCGCGGTGGGAGCCGAGCGATCCGCAAGGGTGATGGTCGGTGGAGCTGCAGTCGCTCACATGTCGCGGACCTGATCGAAGGTGAGTTCATCGGGGCGACGCTCTCGCGCCTGGCGAGCCACATGCCCAGCGCTTCGATGGTGCCACGGACCACCTGGCCCCGTCCGTGTGGCGGTTCGACGGCACCGGAAACTCCGGTCCGCCGGCTCAGTCGTCGTGCTGGGGGCCGTCGGCGGTCTCCGTGCGGACGGTGGGGATGGGGAGGAGCGGGAGGCGCAGGGCCGCGAAGGCGGTGTCGGGCACGACGGGACGGTTCGGCTTGACCGGAGGGGTGTAGCGGTAGGACTCGCCCTGGGTGGGCCGGGAGTCGGATTCGCCCTTGTTGGGCCACATGGACATGGCGCGCTCGGTCTGGGCGGTGATGGTGAGGGAGGGGTTGACGCCCAGGTTGGCGGAGACGGTGGAGCCGTCGACGACGGTGACCCCCGGGTGCCCGTAGAGGCGGTGGTAAGGGTCGACCACGCCGGTTTCCGGGCTGTCGCCGATGGGGCAGCCGCCGATGAAGTGCGCGGTCAAGGGGATGTCGAGGAGTTCACCGACGGTGTGGCCCGGGAAGCCGTTGATCTCGTCGGCGAGCAGGCCGGCGGCCTGCTCGGCGGCGGGGATCCAGGTCGGGTTGGGGGCTCCGTGCCCCTGACGAGAGGTCAGCACGCCCTTGCCCCTGCGTACGCGCTTGAGGGAGACGGTGAGGGAGTTGTCCAGGGACTGCATGACCAGACCGATGATGGTCCGCTCCGACCAGCGGCGTTTGCTCAGCGAGCGGAGGAAGAGGGCCGGGTGCCGGACAGAGGTGGCGAGGAAGCTCAGCCATCGCGGCCCGCGGCCGCCACCCGGGGCCTGGAGTATGGCCAGCAGGCCCATGGAGTTGGAGCCCCTGCCGTAGCGGACCGGCTCGATGTGGGTGTTCTCGTCCGGGTGGATGGAGGAGGTGATCGCCACGCCCTTGGTGAAGTCGGCGTGGCGTCCGTAGCGGCGGTCCGTGGTCTGTGCGGTGACGATGGCCTCGGAGTTGGTCCGGCTGAGGTGGCCCAGCCGGTCGGAGATGTGCGGAAGGTCGCGGCGTGCCTTGAGGGTGTGCAGCAGGGTCTGGGTGCCGTAGGTGCCTGCGGCCACCACGACACGGCGGGCGGTGAAGCTGCGCTGCCCGCGCCTGCGGGAGTCGGTGCGCCGGGTGTCGATGACGTAGCCGTCGCCCTCCTCCCTGATCCGGGTGACGGTGGTGAGCGGGTGGATCTCGGCGCCGCCGCGCTCGGCGAGGTGCAGGTAGTTCTCGGTGAGCATGTTCTTGGCGCCGTGGCGGCAGCCGGTCATGCACTCGCCGCACTCGGTGCAGGCCCGGCGAGCAGGTCCCGCGCCGCCGAAGTACGGGTCGTCGACCTCCTCACCCGGCTGCGTCCGGCGGCCGCAGCCCGCGTCCTCGCCGTCGCCGAAGAACACGCCGACCGGCGCCATATGGAAGCTGGACCCCACCCCCATCTTCTCGGCAACCGTCTTCAGGTGGACGTCGGAAGGGGTGAGCGTGGGGTTGAGACGCACCCCGAGCATGCGCTGCGCCTGGTCGTAGAAGGGTGCCAGCTCCTTCTGCCAGTCGGTGATGTGGCCCCACTGGGGATCGTCGAAGAACGCCTTCGGGGGCACGTACAGGGTGTTGGCGTAGTTGAGGGAGCCGCCACCGACGCCCGCGCCGGCCAGGACGAGCACATTGCGCAGCAGGTGGATGCGCTGGATGCCGTAGAGGCGCAGAGCCGGAGCCCACAGGTAGTTGCGCAGGTCCCACGAGTTCCTCGGCAGGTCGGCGGCGGTGAAGCGGCGGCCGGCCTCCAGGACGGCGACACGGTAGCCCTTCTCGGTCAGGCGCAGCGCGGCGACCGAACCGCCGAAGCCGGAGCCGACCACGACGACGTCGTAGGCGAGCTCGTGCTCCTCCGGCGGCCGGCCGTGGTCACGGGGGGCGGCGGGAGTTGTCATGGTCAGCCTCCGAGGGGCGGGACAAGGGCGGCCACCGTCCGGGGAGAGGGGGCCCACTTCGGGAGTCCGCCCCACGGGATTCGTCCGCGAGCGGTCGTCACTGCCGACCGCTGTGCGCCTCCCGCGACAGGTGTGGCCATACGTTAAGTCGGAACGGCCGGCCGGAAGGATGTGCGGCTGCCCAGCACCGGCGGTGTCCGTTGTGCCACTGCACCAGCGTGGTTAGCTTGAGGGTATGGAGTCGACCGCCCCGGACATCGCGTCCTTGATCAAGCTGGTCGCCGGACGGCTCCTCGACGAGGTCGACGCCCTCCTCCTGGACATTGACGCGGCCATCTTCGAGGTGGCCCCGGTCCTGGCCGAGGACCCGACGCTGGCCGCGGAGAGCCGGGCCAGCAGCCGGGCGAACGTGCTGCGCTGGCTGACCGCCATGCAGATGCGTCCCGGCGAGCCGGTCTCCCGGGACGCACCTTTGGAGACCCTCGACCTGGCCCGGACGCTGGTGCGCCGTGGCGCCGAGCTCGACGCCCTCGTGCAGTCCTATCGCAGGGGCCAGAACGTGGCATGGCGGCGGTGGATGGACCTCGCAGCCGCGACCGTCCCGTCCCGCGGTGACCTGGTCGAGGTGCTCCAGGTGTCTTCGGCCCTGATGTACGAATACGTCGACCGTGTACTGGACACGGTCATCACGCGGATGCAGCAGGAACGCCAGGACCTGCTCTCCGGGGCACTGGCCCGGAGAGCCGAGACGATCCGGCTTCTCCTTGACGGAGCCCCCGTCAGCGCCGAACGAGCCGGCCGACAGCTCAACTACGACCTCACCGCAAGACACGTCGCCGCGGTGCTGTGGTCCGATCCGCCGGGCGAGGTCCACGGAATGCTCGAGCAAGCTGCCGGAACCCTCTCCACAGCGGCCCGCTCCCGGCCGCCCCTCACCCTTCCTGCCGGCACGCGCACGCTGTGGGCCTGGTTTCCCGTCCGCCACGAACCGGACTGGCAGGAACTCCGCGACGCCATGGCCCACACGGCTCCCAGGGTTCGTGTGGTCCTCGGACCGCTCCGCGACGGCATCACCGGGTTCAGGCGCAGCCACGCCGCGGCGCTCGCCGCCCAGCGGTTGCTCGCCGGCACACCCGACGGAGAGCAGCTCACCGCCTACCACGAGATCGAAGCCGTCGCCCTCGTCAGCCAGAACGAGGAGCGCATGGCCGAGTTCATCACCTCCACCCTGGGGCCTTTGTGCGGTGCCGACCCGGCGCACCTCACCCTGCGGTCGACCCTGCGGGTCTACCTCGACGAAGGCGGAAACGCCCCGCGGACAGCCGAGCGACTGCACACCCATCGCAACACCGTGCTCCACCGGGTCGCTCGCGCCGAGACGCTGCTGGGGTATCGGGTCGCCGAGCGCCGCCTGGCCGTGTCCCTCGCCCTGGAGCTCCTGCACCGCCTCGGCAGCCGGGCGCTGCCGCGGTGAGTACCGTTCCTGATCAGCGACGCCCGCTTCGTCGCCGACCCGGTGGTTCTCGTCGTTCGGGCGGTCGGCTGCCCGCCCCGAGCTGAAGAGACACGAGTGGGCTCAGATGTCGAAGGCGCAGCGGAAGCCCATGTGTCCTGTGGTGCTGTCAGGAGTGTTGGAGGTGCGGGCCGCCACCCGGTAGCGGTTGCAGTACGAGCGGTGGCACAGATAGGAGCCGCCGCGGATGACCTTCGCCGAGCCCGTGCGAGGGGCGGCCGGATCGGTGCGCGGACGGTCCCCGTGGCCGGTGGTCCACCCGTCCGCGCACCACTCCCAGACGTTCCCGGCCACGTTGTACAGGCCGAAGCCGTTCGGCTGGTACGCGTCCACCGGAGCCGTACCCCGGTAGCCGTCCTCGGCGGTGTTCTTCGTGGGGAAGTGGCCCTGCCAGATGTTGCACATGTGCTCCCCGCCGGGAGTCAGCTCGTCCCCCCACGGGTAGCGACGCTGCTCGAGCCCGCCGCGTGCCGCGTACTCCCACTCCGCCTCGGTGGGCAGTCGGCCACCCGCCCAGCGGCAGTAGGCGTCGGCGTCGTTCCAGGAGACATGTACGACGGGATGCCCGCGCCGGCTCGCCACGTCGCTGCCCGGCCCCTCCGGCGCGTGCCAGCAAGCCCCTTCGACACTGCACCACCAGGGGGTGCCCCCCAGCCGGCGCGAGGTCCTGCGCAGGGCGCCAGGCAGAAAGGAGGCGAAGACGTACGACCAGCCGAACCGCTCGGCTTCGGTGACATGACCGGTCTGCTCGACGAACCGGGCGAATTCGGCGTTGGTCACCGTGTGGACGGCCATACGGAACGGGTTGACGCGCACCCTGCGCACCGGGCCCTCGCCGTCTTCCGGGAAACCCTCCGAGCTGTCGCTCCCCATGAGGAACTCGCCTCCTGGCAGCGCCACTGATCCGCTCTCACCACCGGCCCTGCGCGAGCCGGGCACCAGTTCCACGGACTCCGCGGAGCCCGGCACGGATGCGCGTGGCGGCTGGCAGCAGCTGCGGAGCTGCGAGTCGGGGTGGCCCATGCGAATTCCTTTGCTGCTTGCTCGTTCTCCGGACGGACCACGACCGAGACTGTGCCGGCGCGTCCAAACCACGTCAGGCGTGCGCTGCGGCCGCCTCGGATGTCCCGCTCTGCCGCGCCGTGCGCCGTACGCCGGAGGGCGTCATGCCGAACCAGCGCCGGCAGGCACGGGACAGGGCGCTCTGCTCGGCGTAGCCCAGTCGGCGGGCGATCCGGCCCAACGCCATGTCCGTCTCCGCGAGCAGCCGCTCGGCGGTGTCCCTGCGCACCACGTCGACCAGGTCCGTGACGGACAACCCCTCTGCTGAGAGGCGCCGTTGCAGGGCGCGCGAGTGCAGCCCCAGGCGGGCGGCGATGTCCTCGACGGTGGGTACTCCCATGGGCAGCATCTGCTCCGCGAGCTCCGTGACCGGGCGTACGAGGCAGGCGCTGTGCCGCGGGGTGGTCTCGCTGAGATGCTCCACGAGCACGCGGTGGGCGACCGGGTCGTGGGCCAGGGGGCGGTCCAGGTCTGCGGCGCTGATGGTGAAGCCCGGCCGGAGCTGGTCGAAGAGCACGGTGGTGCAGTAGTCGCTCTCATAGTCGGCCTGAGACGTCAGTGGGCGGTGCGGAACGTGGACGTCGACAGGAAGAAAGGGCGAACCGGCCAGCAACCTGAGCACCGTCAGCGCACGTGACAGGACCGCCTCGGCTCCCTGGGGATAGAGCCACCGCCGGCCGAGGGCGCTGCGGAACTCCACGAACGCCAGGCCTTCGGCGGGTCGGGGGACCAGCCAGAGCGAGCAGGCCGTGGAGAAGGTTCCGAGGTAGCGGCTGAAGACCTCGACCGCCTCCGCGAGGGTACGGGCGGTACGCGCGGCGGGTACCACGGGTCCGAGGATGTCCGCACTCTGCCGCCGGCCCAGCCTGCGCCCCAGATCCGGTGTGCCGGTGCTCTCGGCGGCGGCCTCCAGCAACTCCATGACACGCCGAAAAGGCAGGTACTCCTCGTACCGGCCCGCCATCGCGGGTTCGATCCCGGCGGAGTGGAGCAGGTCGTCCGGCGCGCCGCCCAACTCCGTGACCAGCTCACGGAATCCGCTCAGCGCGGACCCGCGGACCAGCCCGTGTCCTGTGGCGGCGTGCGGGCGGTCCGGCCGGCGGGTCCGGCTCTCGCGATGCCCGCCGGTGGAGCGACCCTGCCTGAGGTCCTGCGCGACCGCTGCTTCTCGGCTCATCGGCGACCGTACCTCCTCATCGGGCCCACCGGCACCGGCCCCCGGCCCGTATCGGCTGCTGGGGTGCCGGGCGCCGCCGCCGTGGCCGCTGTGGACAGCCCGGGGAGGCGGCCCCGACCGGCCCGGAACGTCGTCGCCGGTGCATTTCGGAAAAGCTTAGACAGCCGACCGGGGAGCGACACTGTGCGCGCGCACAACACCGGAGCGGCGGACCGTGCCGCCGCACATCGGTTGTGCCGTCCGTCCCTTCCGCCCGATCCACCCCGCACTGGGCAGCACCACCGGTGCACGGTGTCGCGCGAAGCCAAATTGTCGGCATCCGAAGGCAAGACCGATCGCGGGGTTCTTCGCGATGGTGATGGCGGGCGTACCTCGCGGGCACGTGCCGACGCTCCGTCCCCGCTTGTGATTCGTGCCACCCAGCACTCGGAAAGGAACCATCCCGTGGTCAATCCGGCCTACCGCGCCACACTCCCCATCAACGAGCCGAGGCGGCCGATGGCCACGCCGATGGACGTGCGCGATGCCGGGAGGCCCGAGCCCGTCACCAGGTTGCGACCGCCGAAGGGCGCACCCAACGTGCTCCTGATCCTCATCGACGACATGGGTTACGGAGCCTCGTCCTCGTTCGGTGGCCCCTGCCGGATGCCTGTGGCCGACCGGCTCGCCGAGAACGGCCTGCGCCTGGCGCGCTTCCACACCACCGCGATGTGCTCGCCGAGCCGCGCCAGCCTGCTCTCGGGCCGCAACCACCACACGGTGGGAGCCGGCGGCATCACCGAGATCGCCACCAGCCAGCCCGGCTACACCTCCTCGCGCCCGGCGTCCTGCGCGACGCTGCCGGAGATCCTGCGGATGAACGGCTACAACACGTCCTGCTTCGGCAAGTGGCATCAGACGCCGACCTGGGAGACCAGCCGGACCGGCCCGTTCGACCGCTGGCCGACCGGTGAGGGCTTCGAGCGCTTCTACGGATTCATGGGCGCCGAGACCGACCAGTGGCGCCCCACCCTCTTCGAGGGCACCAGCCCCATCCCCACCCCGGACCGGCCCGGCTACCACCTGAGCGAGGACCTGGTCGACCGGCTGATCGCCGACCTCCGCGAGCAGCAGGCGCTCAGTCCGGACCAGCCGTTCTTCAGCTATCTGTCCTTCGGTGCCTGCCACGCGCCACTGCAGGCGCCCCGGGAGTCCATCGACGCCTACCGCGGCGAGTTCGACCACGGCTGGGACGACCAGCGGGAGCGGACCCTTGCCCGGCAGAAGGAGCTGGGGATCGTCCCGCAGCACACCGAGCTCAGCCCGCGCCCGGCGGAGATCGGCGCCTGGGAGGACCAGCCGGAGGACGCCCGCCGGCTGTACGCACGGATGATGGAGAGCTACGCGGGCTTCGCCACCCATACCGACGAGCAGGTCGGGCGGGTCGTGGACGCGCTCGAGAAGATGGGCGTCCTCGACGACACGATCATCCTGTACATCATGGGCGACAACGGCGCCAGCGCCGAGGCCGGCCCGCACGGGTGCATCAACGAGTACGCGTCCTACAACGGGGTCAAGGAGACCGTCCCCGAGATGCTCGCGCGCGTAGACGAGCTGGGCGGCCCCGACACGCTGGCCCAGTACCCGGTGGCCTGGGCCCACGCCATGAACGCCCCGTTCCAGTGGACGAAGCAGATGGCCTCCCACTGGGGCGGTACCCGGGTCGGCACCATCGTGCACTGGCCGGCCGGCATCCGGGCCCGCGGCGAGGTCCGCCACCAGTTCACCCACATGAACGATGTGGCGCCGACCATCCTCGAACTCGCCGGCATCCCCGAGCCCACCTCGGTCAACGGCGTGTCCCAGAAGCCCATGGAAGGCGTCTCCATGGCCTACGCCTTCGACGAGGCGGACGCCCCGGAGCGGCACACCACCCAGTATTTCGAGATCTTCGGCAACCGCGGCATTTACCACAACGGCTGGTCGGCGTGCACCAAGCACGAGGTGCCGTGGGAACTCGCCGGCAGGCCGGGGCCGTTCGCCGAGGACGTGTGGGAGCTGTACGCGCCGGACGACCACGCGCAGTGCCTCGACCTCGCGGCCGAGCAGCCGGAGCGGTTGCGCAAGCTGCAGGACCTGTTCCTGATCGAGGCCGCCAAGTACGACGTCTTCCCGCTGGACGACCGCAAGGTGGTGCGGATGGACAGCGAGTTGGTGGGCCGCCCGCGGCTCGGCAACGGCCGCTCGGTCACCCTCTACCCGGGAATGCGCCATCTCAACGAGAGCGTGCTGCCGGACACCAAGAACCGGTCCTGGACGGTGACCGCGCAGATCGAGGTCGGCGACGAGCCGGCGCGCGGCGCGGTGGTCGCACAAGGCGGCCGGTTCGCCGGCTGGGCCCTGTTCCTGCGCGAGGGCGCCCCGGCGTTCCACTACAGCTGGGTGGACCGCGAGCACTACGACATCAGCGCGCCCGAGCCACTGGGCCCCGGCAGGCACACCCTGCGCTACCGCTTCACGTACGACGGCGGCGGCGTGGGCAAGGGAGGCCTTGGTCAGCTGTTCGTCGACGGCAAGCCGGCCGGGTCGGTGCGGCTGAACCACACCGTTCCGTTCATCTACCACGCCACCGACTGGCTGGATGTCGGCGAGGACAACGGCGTACCCGTGACCGACTACGGCACCCCGGGCGGCCGGTTCAGCGGGCGGATCGAGAACGTCGTCCTGGAGGCCGGCGACGACCTCTGCGAGGACCCGGCGGGTGAGGCACAGGCCATGGTGTCCGTGCAGTAGTCCCGGTGATCGGCGTGCTGCGGGGACGCACACCGCAGCCGTTCATCACCCAGCACCGTGGGGCTGTCCGACGGGGAGTGCCGGGAGCTGCTGCACGAGCCCGGCCCGCAGGCCCGCAAGCCCGCGTTCCCGAGTCCCAGGTCCGCTTCCGCCGGCCGCCCGACCCCACCGTCATCCGGGACGACATCGCCGTCCAGCGCTACGCCATCAGCCGTCACCACCCGCAGCGGCGCGTCGTGGAGCGCATCGCGATCGCCGGCGTCCCGCCCCCCGAGCCCCGTTCGATCCCTGTCCGCAACAGCCGACTTCCCGGAGCCATCGTGACCGACAACGACGTCGTCCCCGTCAGAACCGCCGACCCCTCCCCAGCGGCACCCCACTCCAGGCGACGGGCGTGGATCGTCACCGGGTTGCTCGTGGTCTTCATGATGATCAATTTCGCCGACAAGTCGGTCATGGGACTCGCGGCCGACTCGATCCGCCGTGACCTCTACCTGTCGGCGACGTCCTTCGGACTGGCCAACGGCGCGTTCTTCCTGCTGTTCTCCGTCTGCGGCGCCGCGATCGGGCTGCTGGCGGACCGGGTACGGCCGCGGTGGCTGCTGCTGGGGATGGCGCTGCTGTGGTCGGTCGCCCAGCTGCCCATGGCACTGGGCGGCGGAGTGGCCGTGCTGGTCGCCTCCCGGATCCTCCTCGGGGCCGCGGAGGGGCCGGCTTTCCCCGTCGCCCAGCACAGCGCCCTGTCCTGGTTCCCCGACCGCAAGCGCAACCTGCCCGGCTCCCTGATCACCGTCGGCACCACCCTGGGCGTCGTGGTGGCGGCCCCCGGGCTGACCTGGGTGATCCACCAGCACGGCTGGCGCTCCGCCTTCGGCGTGGTCGCGGCAGTGGGCGTGGTCTGGGCCGCGATCTGGGTCGTCCTCGGACGGGACGGCGGCCACGCGGCGGACACCCCCGCGCATGCCGGTACGGAGGACGGCGGCCCGAGCCCCGCCCCCGATGCCCCCTACCTGCGCATCCTCCGCACCGGTAGCTGGATCGGCAGCACGGTCGCCTTCTTCAGCACCTACTGGCTGACCGCGCTGGCGCTGGTGTGGGTGCCCTCCTACCTGCGCGACGGGCTGGGCTATTCGGACACCACCGCGGCGAACCTGGTCGCCGGGCTCTGGGCCGTCAACGGCGTCGCCATGCTGGGCCAGGCCGGACTGACCGGATGGCTGCTGCGCCGCGGCGTGAGCAGCCGCTGGGCCCGCGCCCGCGTCGGCGGCATCACGCTGATCGCCTGTGCCCTGTGCTGTCTCGGCCTGTCCCAACTGGCGGGCGGCGCATTCGCCGTCGTGCTCCTGCTCGCCGGGTTCGGACTGCCCGGACTCATGGTGAGTGTGGCGGTGACCTCGGTGGCCGAACTCGTCCCCGGCCGGCGCCGCGGGGGCGCCCTGGGCCTGATGACCGCCGTGGTCACGACGGCCGGCCTGGTGGCCCCCGTCCTGACCGGGCACCTCGTCGACACCCAGGGCCCGGCCGGCTACCGGCACGCCGTCCTGCTCGTGGGCGCGCTCCTGCTGCTCGGCGGCACCGCTGCCGTCACCCTGATCGACCCGGCCCGCGACGCACGCCGCCTGGCCGCATGACGCACTCCGTTCCCTCTGTTCGCCACCCAAGGAGTGACGTGAACAGCACCCCCCTCGACGCCGCCGCCTTCGACCGCGCCCTGCACGAACTGCGGGAGAACGCCGCCTCATGGGCCGCGGCACCGCTCGCCGAACGGATCGGCCTGCTGGAGCGGCTGATGCCGCGGATCCGCGCCGCCGCGGCCGGGCTGGCCGCGGCCGGCGCCGCCGCCAAGGGGTACAGCCCTGACTCTCCCTGGGCCGCCGAGGACTGGGCGGGCGGCCCATGGGCGCTGGCTCAGAACGTCAGCGCACGCCTCCACGTACTGCGGCGGATCGCCGCCGGCCAGGACCCGCTACCCGCGCGGGCCGTCCACGAACACGGCGGCCGTACCCGGGTGGACGTCTTCCCCGCCACCGGTTGGGACCGGCTGCTGCTCAGTGGCTACTCGGCCCAGGTCCGGATGGGGGCGGGCACCACCGCCGAGCAGGTGCGCCACCGGGCGGCCGCACTGCACCGCGGCCGCCCGGAGCCGGCCGGGGTGGCGCTGGTGCTCGGCGCGGGCAACGTCGCCGCCATGACCGCCGTGGACATCCTGCACAAGCTGTACGCCGAGGGCCAGGTCGTCGTCGCCAAGATGAACCCGGTCAACGCCTATCTGAGGCCCCACTTCGAGCGCATCTTCGCCGAGTTCGCCGAGCGCGGCTGGCTGCGGTTCGTCGACGGCGGCCCTGCCGAGGGCGCGTACCTCACCACCCACGACGGCGTGGACTCCATCCACGTCACCGGCAGCGAGCGCACCCACGACGCCATCTTGTGGGGCACCGACGACCAGTCCGAGCAGCGCCGCCGCGACGACCGGCCGTTGGTCGACAAGCCGTTCACCAGCGAGCTGGGCGGAGTCAGCCCGTGCATCGTGGTGCCGGGGCAGTGGAGCGCGGCGGACTTCCGCTTCCAGGCCGAGCACATCGTCACCAGCAAGATGAACAACTCCGGCCACAACTGCATCGCCAGCCAGGTGCTGGTGCTGCCCCGCGCCTGGGACGGCACCGAGCGGCTGCTCGACGAGATCCGCGAGGTGCTGCGCACCCTGCCGGCCCGCAGCGACTACTACCCGGGCGCCGACCGGCGGCTGGCCGCGGTCCGCGCGGCACATCCGGACGCCGAGAGCTACGGCGACGGCGGTCGGCTGCTGGTGCCGGACATCGCCGACCACGATGACGTGCTGCTCAGCGGTGAGGTGTTCGCCAGCGCCCTCGGCGTGGTGCGCCTGTCCGGCGAGACGCCGGCCGAGTTCCTGGGCAACGCCGTCGACTTCGCCAACGGCACCCTGCCGGGCACCCTCGGCGCGACCCTGATCGTCCACCCGGCCACCGAGCGGGCCCACCGGGCCGCGGTGGAGGCGGCCATCGCCGAGCTGCGCTACGGCACCCTGGGCGTCAACTGCTGGTCCGCCGTAGGCTTCCTGCTCGGCTACACGCCCTGGGGCGCCTACCCGGGCAACACCCGGCAGGCGGTCGGCAGCGGCATCGGCTTCGTCAACAACGCCTTCATGCTCGAGGACGTCGAGAAGACCGTGGTGCGCGCGCCCTTCGCGCCCGCCCCGCGTGGCCTGTTCACCGGCTCGCCGTCGCTCTCGCCCCGCCCCCCGTACTTCGTCACCAACCGCACCGGGCGCACCACCCTGCAACGCGTCACCGGCTTCACCACCGCACCCGGCGTCAGCCAACTGCCCGCCGTGTTCGCCTCCGCACTCCGCGGCTGACCAGAAACCGATCCTCTCATGAACCTCAACGACTTCCTCGTCCGCGCCGCCGCCGAGCACGGCCACCGCCGTGCCGTCGAACTCGGCGACCAGGGACTGAGCTTCGCCGAGCTGGCCACCCTTGCCGGTCGTACCACCGCACTCCTCGCCGCTCATGGGGTCGGCCCCGGTGACCGGGTCGGCCTGATGCTGCCCAACCTGCCCGAGTTCCCCGCCCTCTACTACGGCGTACTGGGCGCCGGTGCCGTCGTGGTGCCGATGAACCCCCTGCTCAAGCCGCGTGAGATCGCCCACCAGGTGAGCGACTCCGGCATGGCGCTGCTCCTGGCCTGGGAAGGCGTCGCCGACCAGGCCCGGGCCGGCGCCGACGACACCGGTACCCCGGTGGTGCCGATCGTGCCCGGTGGGCTGGAGACGCTGCTGGCCGGGCACCCGGACCCGGCAGCGGCCGTCCCGCGGAAGGACGACGACCTCGCCGTCATCCTCTACACATCCGGCACCACGGGCACGCCCAAGGGCGCCATGCTCACCCACGCCGGGCTGGCCCGCAACGCCGAGATCGGCGGGCGCGCCCTGCTCCGGCTCACCCCCGACGACGTGGTGATGGGCTGCCTGCCTCTCTTCCACGCCTTCGGACAGTCCTGCGCCATGAACGCCGCCGTGGCGGTGGGTGCCCGACTCACCCTGCTCGCCCGCTTCGACCCGGGTGAGGCACTGCGCACCATCGACGAGCGCGGCGTCACCGTCTTCGAGGGCGTGCCCACCATGTACGCCGCCATACTGGCCGAACACGAGCGCAGTACGGAGCAGCGCGACACGAGCTCGCTGCGCATGTGCGTCTCCGGCGCCGCCTCCCTCCCGGTCGAGGTGCTGCACGCCTTCGAGGCCGCCTTCGGATGTCCGATCCTGGAGGGCTTCGGCATGTCCGAGACCTCCCCGATCGCCTCCTTCAACCACCCCGGCCGGCCCCGCAAGCCCGGCTCCGTCGGCACACCCGTCGAGGGCGTCGAGATGCGTCTTTTCGACCCGCAGGACGGTGTCGGCGAGCTCTGCGTCCGGGGCCACAATGTGATGGCCGGCTACTGGAACCGTCCCGAGGCGACCGCCGAGACCATCGTCGACGGCTGGCTGCGCACCGGCGACCTGGCCCGCGTCGACGAGGACGGCTACTACTACATCGTCGACCGCAAGAAGGACCTCATCATCCGCGGCGGCTACAACGTCTACCCGCGCGAGATCGAGGAGGTGCTGTACGAGCACCCCGCGGTGGCCGAGGCCGCGGTGATCGGCGTCGCGCGGCCTTCCCTCGGCGAGGAGGTGGCCGCGGCGGTCGCCCTGCGCCCGGGCGCCGTGGCGGACGCGGACGAGTTGCGGGAGTTCGTCCGCGAACGGGTGGCGGCCTACAAGTACCCGCGCGAGGTCTGGTTCGTCGACGCTCTGCCCAAGGGGCCCACCGGCAAGATCCTCAAGCGGCAGATCGCCGCCCCCGAGAGCCGCTGACCCGGCCTCGTTGTCGGCGGTCATTCGCAGTCCAGGACGGTGATTTCCTGCCCGTGGCAGGCCCACGGGCAGGGAGCGGTCGCGTCCGGCACGATGGACGGTGATCTCGGTGGGAGTTGCCTGGAGGCCGAGGCTTGCAGGACCGTGTGGTGCCAGCCGATCCATGGCGGTACGCGACCCGACTCCCGGTCGACCGTCCTCGTTCCCGACTGCCACCCGGACCGCCGGAGTGACGGCGCTCACGGACGCCATTGGTGAGTGCTGCGTAGGCTTGTGCCGTTGTCGCGGTGGGTCAGGCGGAGCGGGCGAAGCCCTCCTGCCGTTGCCTGGCGAAGCATCAGGAAGGTCGGCAAATGGGCAGCGTGGATCCTGGAGAACCTGGGGAATGCTGCCCGGGCATGCGACTCGTTGTAGGGTAAGGAAACCGCCCTTGACCTGCAAAAACGTAGGCAGGGAGCCTATATCCAGGAGTGCCTCGATGATGCGTACAATGTTCAAGTCCAAGATCCACCGTGCGACCGTGACCGAGGCCGACCTCCACTACGTCGGTTCCGTCACCGTGGACGCCGACCTGATGGACGCCGCCGACCTGCTGCCCGGCGAGCTGGTCCACATCGTGGACATCACCAACGGTGCCCGCCTGGAGACCTACGTCATCGAGGGCCGCCGCGGTTCCGGGGTGATCGGCATCAACGGTGCCGCCGCCCATCTGGTGCACCCCGGGGACCTGGTCATCCTCATCAGCTACGCGCAGGTCGACGACGCCGAGGCCCGTGCGCTGCGGCCGCGGGTGGTGCACGTCGACGCGGACAACCGGATCGTCGCCCTGGGCGACGACGCCTCCGAGCCGGTCCCCGGGAGCTCCACCCAGGCGAGCCCGAACGCGGTGCCGGTCGGCTGAACGTCCATACGAGCGGCTGTGCTATTGTCCGGATCCAACTTCGAGGTATCCGTCCAGGTGAGGTCCGGTGGTCACGGACCTCACCGGGAGCGCGGCGTGCTGCCGTCGTCCTCCCACAGCACTCCTCGGGCCTGACGCATCAGCAGTTCACCGGGCTCCGGCGGATCGCTGGGCTGCCACGGACCTCCGTGACGGGCCCGGACACTGTCGCTCTCGGGGGTGGGCGATGAGAGCACACTTTTGTTCGGCCCGAAAGGAACTGAGTCCCATGCACGCTGGCGGCACTGCCAGACTGCGCACCGTGACCCTGGCAGTCCTCACGCTCTCCCTGACGGCCGCGGCCACCGGCTGCGGCAACGATTCGGGTGGGCAGGGTGGCGAAGTCACAGTGGGCATCGCCCTCCCCACCCGGGCGCAGACCCGGTGGATCGCCGACGGCGACAACATGGAAAAGCTGTTCAAGGAGCAGGGGTACAAGACCGACAAACAGTACGCCGAGGACAGCGTCGACAAGCAGGTCCAGCAGGTCGAGGACATGATCGACCGCGGCGACAAGCTCCTGATCATTGGCGCGGTCGACGGGTTCGAGCTGGGTGACGCCCTCCAGAAGGCGAACCGGGCGGGTGTCAAGGTCATCGCCTACGACCGGCTGCTGCTGGGCTCCAGCAACGTCGACTACTACGCGAGCTTCAACAACTACAAGGTCGGGGAGCTCCAGGCCGAGTACATCATCAAGGAGCTCGGGCTGAAGAAGGGCGGCCAGGCCGGCCCCTTCAACCTCGAGGTGTTCGCCGGCGACGCCAACGACAACAACGTCCTGGGCTTCTTCAACGGCGCGATGGACACGCTGGCCCCTTACCTCAGGGACGGCCAGCTGGTCGTCAAGAGCGGTCAGACCCGGCTGAGCCAGGTCACCACCTACAAGTGGGAAGCGGACATCGCCACCGAGACGATGTCGACCCGGCTCAAGGACCACTACAAGGGCGGCTCCACCGTGGACGCCGTCCTGTCCCCCAACGACGGCATCGCGCGCGGTGTCATCAAGGCGCTGAAGAAGGCCGGCTACGGCACCAGCGCCAAGCCGATGCCGATCGTCACGGGTCAGGACGCCGAGACCGAATCGGTGAAGGAGATCATCGCCGGCGATCAGTCGATGACGGTCTACAAGGACACCCGCAAGCTCGCCGCCGTCGCGGTCAAGATGGCCCAGGACATCCTCAGCGGCAAGCGGCCCGAGATCAACGACAACCAGACCAACGACAACGGCAACAAGATCGTGCCGGCGTACCTCCTCGACCCGGTCGGCGTCGACAAGTCCAACTACAAGAAGTTGCTTGTCGACAGCGGTTACATCAAGGCCTCCGACCTCAACTGAGGCTGGAGGGCCGCACATACGCGGGGCCGGGAGGAACACAGCGTTCCTCCCGGCCCTCGTCGTGTCCGGCGGCAGCCCCGCGTCAGATCAGCACGTTCAGCAGACCGTAGTCGTACAGGCCGCCGTAGCCGCGGCCGAACTTGTCGCCGAACCCGTAGCCGAGGTCGTCGTAGCGGGCATCCTTTCCGTGGCCGCCGTGGCTCTTGCCGAGACCGAGGGTGCGGACGCCCTTGCCGAACCCGATGCCATAGCCATAGCTCACGCTGTAGTGGTAGCTGAAGTTGAACCGGAAGTGCTCGTTGCACTGCTTCTTGTGCTTCTTGTGCTTCTTGTGGTGGCCCTTGTCGTGGCCCTTGCTCCCCTTGCCGCCCTTGTTGTTGCCCTTATTGCCCTTGCCCTTGCTGCCCTTTCCCTTGCTGTCGCCCTTCCCGTGGTCCTCGTCCTTGTCCTTGTACGTCGCCTTGTCGCCGTTGTCGTTGTTGCCGCCCCCGCCCTTGCCGCCCTTGCCGCCGCCGCCACCCCGGGAGCCGTAGTCGCCCCAGTCGTCTTCGTCGTCGCCGCCACGGCCGTTGCCGCCCTTTCCGCCGCCGCCGTACCCGCCATCGCCCCCGCCGCCGCCGTACCCGCCGTCGTCGTCCCCGTTGCCCCCGCCACCGCCGCGGCCGTTCCCCCCGCCGCCGTACCCGCCATCGCCCCCGCCACCGCCGCGGCCGTTGCCGCCCTTTCCGCCGCCGTACCCGCCGTCGTCGTCCCCGTTGCCCCCGCCACCGCCGCGGCCGTTCCCGCCGCCGCGGCCGTTGTCCCCGTTGTCGCCGTAGCCGTTGTCCCCGTTGTCCCCGCCGCCGTAGCCGTTGTCCCCGCCGCCGTAGCCGTTGTCCCCGCCGCCGTAGCCGTTGTCGTCGTCGCCGTAGTCGTCACTGCCCTTGCTGTGGGAGCCGTTCCTGCTGTCGTCACTGCCCGGCGCGGCGACGGCGCTGCCGGTCGAGGCAGCCAATAGACTGGTTGCAAGAAGTCCGGTCGCGACGCCGAGAGCGCTGCGGCGCATCAGACTGGTTCGCATGAGGGTCCTTCCTTCGGACGCGTGGCGGGCGGCGGACGCCGCCCCGCGATCCAGTCGTACGTCGCGCGGCAAACGGCCGCCCGTCGAGCGGAGCGTCCGGGCGACAACGTGGCCAAGGAAGTGACGCAGTGCCACGAGCTACGGAACGTCAGTCCCCGCTGAGCAACAGCGCGTCGAGACCGCGCACCAGACCCCGGTGTGCCGCGGCCGCGCGAGCGGCGAGCAGGGTCCCCGCGACGTAGGGGGCGGGGGAGGCGCCCGCCTCGTGCCGGATCACCAGACGCTCGTCCGGCAGCCCGAACTGCGCCTCGACGGCAAGGGTGTAGCCCGGCAGCCGCAGCGAGTGGACCTGCGTGCCCGCGATCGACGCGCCGCGGGCCTCGGGGTGCCCGGCCGTGTGCTGTGGGTCCACGGCGTACTCGGGCCGCCGTACGGCGGCCAGTTGTTCGGCGAGTTCACGCGCGGTGCCGCTGGGGGCGTCGGGCTTGGTCGCGGAGGCGTAGTCGATGATCTCCCAGTGCGGCAGGTGACGGGCCGCCAGCCGGGCCGCCGCCTGCGCCAGCGCGGCGGTCAGCGAGAAGTTCCCCGAGGCCACGACACCGACCCCGTGCTCCTCGGCCAGCGCGGCGATCTCCTCGTAGTCGGTGCCGGACAGGCCCGACGAGCCGACCACGACGTTGACCCCCCGGACCACGGCGCTGCGCACGTGACGCCCGACCGCGGTGTGCGAGGTGTAGTCGATCAACACGTCCACGCCGTCCAGCGCGTCGTCGACCGTGCTGAAGACCGGCACCCCGAGTTCCGGACCGCCCCACACCGCCCCGAGGTCCGCGCCGGCGGCCGACCGCGCGACCGCCGTCCGCAGCCGCAGGTCCGCGGACTCCAGGACGGCACGCGCGACCGCTTCCCCGGTCCAGCCGGTCGCCCCGGCGACGCACACGTTCAGCAGGTCCATCCCTCCAGCATGACGCATGATCAGTGACCGTCCCGCCCGGAACCGGTCCCCCCGGGTGACCTGCGGCGCAGCCGGGCGGCGGCGGAGCGGGCCTGACGGCGTATCCGGCCGGACAGCGTCGGCGGGCGCGGCGCGGCGGCGACGAGCTGTTCCGAAAGCCACAGCGAGCGCTTCTCGAGGTCCAGCTCGTCCAGCAGTCGGTCGATGTTGGCCAGCAGCGCCCCGTACAGGTCCCAGCTCTCCCAGCGCCGTTCCGCCTCCGCCCGCAGCAGCGCCGCGATCCGGTCCCGCTCCTCCCGGCCGCGCCGCAGCGCGTCCTCCAGCCGGGCCTCCGCCTGGTCCGCGCCCTCCGTGACCTGGGCCGCGATCAGCCGGCCGAAACTGTCGACGGCGTCGGCCATGTCGGCGAACAACTCGTCGACGCCGACGGCCAGCCCGCCGGTGAACAGCGGCTCCCGGACACCGCGCTCGCGGTCCAGCTCCGTCAGCGAGCGGCACAGCGTCCGCAGCAGCACGGTCGACACCTCCAAGGTGTCCAGCCCGCTGCGCAGCAGGAGCCGGGCCATCGCGCCCTCCGCCGGTTTCACCCGCGGGTTGAGCCGGGTCCCCTCCTCCGCCCTGCGCAGCGAGGCGTCGAACCGCGCGATCTCGTTGTCCAGCCGGCGTGCGTCCATCAGCCAGGAGCGGGCCTGCCCGGCGGTGGCGCCGCCACGCACCTCCCGGCCCATACGGAGCATCAGCGCCCGCATGTGCTCGGCCAGCTCGCGCACCGCGTCTCCGGCCGGCTCCACGAAGGCGGGGGGCGGCACGACGACGTTCAGCAGCACCCCGACGACCGCTCCGACCAGGGTCTCCAGGATGCGGTCCACCGCCTCACCGGAGGGGGCGGGGACGGCCAGGATGAGCATGGCGCTGATCGCGACCTCGGCCACGAACTCGTCCACGCGGATGCAGTGACCGACCACCAGCGACGCCAAAATGATCAGCCCGAGGCTCCACCAGGTCAGCCCGATGAGCTCCGCGAAACCCACCGCGATGAGGACGCCCGCCACCACGCTGACCACCCGTCGGATGCCCGTGGTCACCGTCGTGTAGAGCGTCACCTGCACCACGAGCAGGGCCGTCAGCGGCGCTGTCAGGGGCGCGGGGTTGGGCAGCAGCCAGACGGCCACGGCGTACGACAGCACCGCGGCCACGGTGGAGCGCACCGTCTGCACGACGATCGGGTCGCTGTTGCGCCGCAGGAGGTCGGCGAGCGGGGCGGGGAGGACGCCGGGCACCCTGCCAGTCTCCCCGGGGGCGGGACGTCGGCACCGGGGCAGCGGGGACGGTTGCGCCGACCGCGTGAATACCCGGCGCCGACACGCCTCTGAGACGCCGTCGGCGGCCCCGGCGGGGGCTTCATGGCCTGGGGCCGGAGTGTGTCCGAGCAGGGGAGCGAGGTGCCTATGGCGTGCGCGGTGCGGCGCTCCCGGGCCCTTGCCGCGGTCCTCGTCCTCGCGGCCGCCGCGGTCGCGTGCGCCGGCGGTGCGTCGCGGACCTCCGGACGGGCGACACTCGACTGGTACAACTTCCCCGACGACTCCGGCGCGCTGCAGCAGGCGGCCGACCGCTGCAGCCGTGCCTCCGGCGGACGCTACGTCATCCGCTACAACAAACTCCCCCGGACGGCCGACGGCCAACGGCAGCAGCTCGTACGCCGGCTGGCCGCGCACGACCCCGCGCTCGACATCCTCGGCCTGGACGTCACCTGGGCCCCGGAATTCGCCGAGGCCGGCTGGATCCGCCCGTGGACGGGCACCCGGCGTGCCGAGGCCGTCCGGGACACCCTCTCCGCCCCGCTGCGCACGGCCATGTGGAAGGGCCGCCTCTACGCCGTCCCGTACAACACCAACGTCCAGTTGCTGTGGTACCGCGCGGACCTCGTGCCGGAGCCACCCACGACGTGGGCCGGGATGCTCGACGCGGCACGCGCCCTGGCGAAGGCCGGCAAGCCCCACCGGATCGAGGTCCAGGGCGCCCAGTACGAGGGGCTCACCGTCTGGTTCAACACGCTCGTCGCCAGCGCCGGCGGATCGATCCTCGACGCCGGAGCGACCGCGCCCTCGCTCGGCCCGCCCGCGGTCCGGGCCGCGGGCGTCATGCGGGACCTGGCCGTCTCACCGGCAGCCGACCCGTCGCTGCCCAACCAGATGGAGGACCAGAACCGGCTGGCCATGGAGTCCGGCAGCGCCGCCTTCGAGCTGAACTACCCCTTCGTGTATCCGGCGATGAAGGCCGACAACCCACAGCTGTTCCGGCACTTCCGGTGGGCCCGCTACCCGCGGGTCGACGCCGGCCGCCCCGCGCGGGTCACCATCGGCGGGATCGACCTCGCCGTCGGCTCCTACAGCCGGCGGCCCGAGCTGGCCTTCGAGGCGGCGCTGTGCCTGCGCGACCGGGACAACCAGCGGACCGCCGCGCTGCGGGGCGGCCTGCCGCCGACCCTGCGCCCCCTGTACGCCGATCCCGAGATCGAGCGCAGCTATCCCTTCGCCCAGGACATCCTCGCCGAGCTGGAGAACGCCGCCCTGCGCCCGCAGACCCCGGCGTACCAGAACGTGTCCATCGCGGTGTCCCACACCCTGTCACCGCCCGCCGCGATCCGGCCGGCCGAGTCCATCCGGGACCTGCGGGAGCAGATCGAGGACGCCCTGCAGTCCAAGGGGCTGGTCCCGTGACGCGGCGCTCGGAGGGTGCCCGGCAGGAGCGGCGGCTCGGCCTGCTGCTCTGCGCCCCCGCCGTGCTCGTCATGCTCACCGTGACCGCCTACCCCGTCCTCTATGCCGTCTACCTGTCCCTGCACCGCTACGACCTGCGCTTCCCGCAGCTCGCCCGCTTCGTGGGCCTGGACAACTACGCCGCGGTCCTGAGCTCCGGTTTCTGGTGGGAGGCCTTCTGGGTGACCTGCCTGATCACCGTCGTCTCCGTCGCGGTGGAACTGGCCCTCGGCATGGGCCTGGCCGTCGTCATGCACCGGGCGATCCTCGGCCGCTCCGCGGTGCGCACCGCGGTCCTGCTGCCGTACGGCATCGTGACCGTCGTCGCCGCCTTCTCCTGGCAGTACGCCTGGACCCCCGGAATCGGCTACCTCGTCGACGCGGCGGGGGAGGCCCCGCTGACCGACCAGTGGAAGGCCATCGGGCTGATCATCCTGGCCGAGGTCTGGAAGACCACGCCCTTCATGGCGCTGCTGCTGCTCGCCGGGCTGGCGCTGGTGCCCGAGGAGACCCTGCGCGCGGCCATGGTCGACGGCGCCGGCCGGTGGCAGCGCTTCCGGCTGGTCACGCTGCCGCTGATGAAACCCGCCATCCTGGTGGCGCTGCTGTTCCGCACCCTCGACGCGTTCCGGATCTTCGACAACATCTACGTGCTCACCCAGGGCTCCAACGGCACCGGTTCCGTGTCGATCCTCGGCTACGACAATCTCTTCACGGCCCTGAACCTCGGCATCGGCTCGGCGATCTCCGTGCTGATCTTCCTCTGCGTGGCGGTCATCGCCTTCGCCTTCATCCGGCTGTTCGGCACGGCCGCCCCGGGATCGGAGGACACCGGTCGATGAGCACGAGCCCGGCGCAGCGGCGGCGGATCGCCCGGTGGAGCGTGGTCAACACCGTCGTGGTGCTGTACGCGCTGTTCCCGGTGTGGTGGATCGTCGCCCTGTCCTTCAAGGACCCCGCCACGCTCTCCGACGGCAGCTTCGTCCCCCGCGCCTGGACGCTGGAGAACTACCGGGGCATCTTCGCGACCTCCGAGTTCACCCGCGCGCTGGTCAACTCCATCGGGATCGCCCTGATCTCCACCGTCGTCGCCGTCACGCTGGGCACCATGGCCGCCTACGCCGTGGCCCGGCTGCGCTTCCCCGGCAAGGGCCTGCTGATCGGCACCTCGCTGCTGATCGCGATGTTCCCGCCGATCTCCCTGGTGTCGCCGCTGTTCGACATCGAGCGCTTCCTCGGGCTGTTCGACACCTGGGCCGGGCTGATCATCCCGTACATGACCTTCTCGCTGCCGCTGGCGATCTACACGCTCTCGGCGTTCTTCCGCGAGATCCCCTGGGACCTGGAGAAGGCGGCCAAGGTCGACGGGGCCACCCCCGCCCAGGCCTTCCGGCTGGTCATCGCACCGCTCGCCGCGCCCGGGGTGTTCACCACGGCCATCCTGGTCTTCATCTTCTGCTGGAACGACTTCCTGTTCGCGATCTCGCTGACCTCCACCACCGCCGCGCGCACCGTCCCGGCGGCGATCGCCTTCTTCACCGGCAGCTCCCAGTTCCAGCAGCCCACCGGCTCGATCGCGGCGGCCGCCGTGGTCATCACCGTCCCGATCGTCGTCTTCGTGCTGCTGTTCCAGCGGCGCATCGTGGCCGGGCTGACCTCCGGCGCAGTGAAGGGCTGAAGGACCGCACATGGCCGAGATCACCCTCGAAGGCGTCACCAAGCGCTACCCCGACGGCGCAGTCGCCGTCCGCGACGTCAGCCTCGCCATCGCCGACGGCGAGTTCGTGATCCTGGTGGGGCCGTCCGGCTGCGGCAAGTCCACCACCCTCAACATGATCGCCGGGCTGGAGGACATCACCGAGGGCACCCTCCGCATCGGCGGCCGGGTGGTCAACGACAAGGCCCCCAAGGACCGTGACATCGCCATGGTCTTCCAGAGCTACGCCCTCTACCCCCACATGACCGTCCGCCAGAACATGGGCTTCGCCCTGCGGCTGGCCCACGTGGACAAGGCCGTCATCAAGGAGAAGGTCGAGGAGGCCGCCCGGGTCCTCGACCTCACCGGCCACCTCGACCGCAAACCCGCCAACCTCTCCGGCGGGCAGCGCCAGCGCGTCGCGATGGGCCGCGCCATCGTCCGGGAGCCCAAGGCCTTCCTGATGGACGAGCCGCTGTCCAACCTCGACGCCAAGCTGCGGGTCCAGATGCGCACCCAGATCGCCCGGCTGCAGCGGCGCCTGGGCACCACCACGGTGTACGTCACGCACGACCAGACCGAGGCCATGACCCTCGGCGACCGGGTCGTCGTCATGCGCGGCGGGGTCGTCCAGCAGAGCGGCTCGCCGCAGGAGCTGTACGACCGCCCGCGCAACCTCTTCGTCGCCGGGTTCATCGGCTCGCCTGCGATGAACTTCCTGCCCGCCGTGGTGGAGGAGGACCGACTGCGCACCCCGCTCGGCGAGCTGCCCCTCGACGACCGCCTCCGCGCCGCCCTGGCCCGCCGCGCCGGGCCGCGCGAGGTCGTCGTGGGCCTCCGGCCCGAGCACTTCGAGGACGCCGCGCTCGTCGGCCGGGACCGCGGCGGCGCCACGTTCACCGCCACCGTCGACGTCCGCGAGTCCCTCGGCTCCGACGTCTACGTCCACCTCGCCCAGGAGGGCGGCGCGGCCGCCGCGGAGCAACTGGCCGAGCTCGCCGCCGACTCCGGCCTCGCCGACACCGGCGCCGGCGGGCCCGAGGTCGTCGCCCGGCTCTCCACCAGGACCCGGGCCCGCGAGGGCGAACGCCTGCGGCTGTGGCTGGACACCGCACAGGCCCATGTCTTCGACCCGGCCACCGGCGACAACCTCACGCTTCCCGGACGCCCACGCGACACGACCGCGGGCTGAGCGCATGGCCCCGGCCACCGCCCCATCACCCCTCCCCGGCCCCCTCGCGGACCTGGCCCCGCTCCTCGACGCCGGGGGCTACCTGGCCGTCGGCGTCCTCGTCGTGCTCGACAACTGCGGCATCCCCGTGCCCGGCCAGACCATCCTCGTCGTCGCGGCAGCCTACGCGGGCACGGGGCGGACGGACCTCGCCGGCGTCGTCGCGGTCGCCGTCGCCGCGGCCGTCGCGGGCGACTGCCTCGGCTACCTCATCGGCCGCAGCGGCGGCCGCGCCTTCGTCCACCGCTGGGGTCGCTACGTCCTGCTGACCCCCGAACGCTTCCGGCGGGGCGAGGAGTTCTTCGCCCGGCGCGGCGACCTCGTCGTCCTCCTCGCCCGCTTCGTCGACGTCCTGCGCCAGACCAACGGCATCATCGCCGGCACCGCCGGCATGCCCTGGTGGCGCTTCCTGCTCTGCAACACCCTCGGCGCGATCCTCTGGGTCGGCGTCTGGGCCGCCCTCGGCTACGCCGCCGGAACCCGGATCGGAGCCCTCTACGCCTGGCTCACCCGTTTCCAGCTCTACGCCCTGATCGCCGTGGCCCTCCTCGCCGCCGTCCTGACCGCCCGCCACATCCGCCGCCGTCCGCGCCGCCGCGACGCCGGCTCCTGAGCGCGGCCGGCGCGGCTCGTCGCCGATGGTCCCTCCCCGGCCCGCCGGCTACACCACGCAGAACTCGTTGCCCTCCGGGTCCCGCATCACCACCCCGTAGTGGTCCACGCCCGGTTCGGCGAGCACGCGCAGCCGGGAGGCCCCCGCCGCGACCAGCCGGCCGGCCTCGGCCTCGACCCGTTCCCTGCGGGTCTCCAGGGGGACCTCGGCCCGGTCGCCGCCCACCTTGACGTCGAGGTGGAGCCGGTTCTTGACCACCTTGCCCTCGGGCACCCGCTGGAACCAGATCCGGGGCCCGTCACCGGCCGGGTCCACGATGGAGTCGCAGCAGTCCCCGTCGCCGAGCTCCTCCTCGGGCACACCGATGGAGAGCCAGTACTCCCGCCAGGTGGGGAAGCCGTCCGGCGCGTCCTCGAGCCGGTAACGTAGCGCGTCCGCCCAGAAGCGCGCCTGCACCTCCGGATCCGCGCAGTCGATCGTGAGCTGGAACGCGACCATGGTGTGCCTCCGTCGAAGTGGCCCGCCCGGTGCCTGCACCGGTGGGGCCCATGCTGCCCGACGGGTACGACAGTCGCTCAGCCGCTCTCCTCGATCCTGAAGCCGACCTTCAGCCCGACCTGGTAGTGCCCGACCCGTCCGCCTTCCAGGTGACCGCGGATCTGCGTCACCTCGAACCAGTCGAGGTTGCGCAGGGTCTCCGAGGCGCGGCTGATCCCGTTGCGGATGGCGGCGTCCAGGCCCTCGCTGGAGGAGCCGACGATCTCGGTCACCCGGTAGGTGTGGTCGGTCATGGGGCCTCCCTCATCGGTGGGACGGGCGGTGACGCCGCTCCTCCACGGTGCCTCACCGCCCGTCGGGCCGCGAGGGGAAGGACGCCCCGGGGCGTTAGCCCACGGCGTGTCACGGGAAGGGGCTCCACATGGCCAGGGCCAACGACGAGGTCGAAGCCCTGCTCCGCGAGTACGCCGACCTCATCCAGATCACCGGCGGCGACGCCTACAAGGCGCGCGCCTACGAGAAGGCCGCCCGCGCCATCGGCGGCTACCACGAGGACGTCTCCCGGCTCGACGACAAGGAGCTGCGGAAGATCCCCAACGTGGGGAAGTCCGTGGCCGAGAAGGTCACCGAGTACCTGCGCACCGGCACCGTCCCCGCCGTCGAGGAGCTACGTGCCCGCATCCCCGCGGGCGTGCGGGAGATGACCGCGATCCCGTCGCTCGGCCCCAAACGGGCCATGATGCTCTACGAGGAGCTGCACATCGCCTCGGTGCGGGAACTCGCCGACGCCATCCATGCCGAACGCCTGCGCGACCTGCCCGGCTTCGGTGCCCGCACCGAGGAGAACATCCTGCACGGCATCGGCCTGATGCAGTCCTCGGGCGGCCGGGTCCCGCTGAACGTCGCCACCGAGGTCGCCGAGGAGGTCGTCGCCGAACTCTCCGCGCTCCCCGGCTGCGAACGCTGCACCTACGCCGGCTCGCTGCGTCGCATGCGGGAGACCGTCGGCGACGTCGACGTCCTCGTCGCCGCCGAGCGGTCCGGGCCCTTCATGGAGGCGTTCACCCGGATGCCGACCACCGCCGAGGTCATCGTGCGGGGCGCCAAGAAGACCTCGATCCGTACCACCAAGGGCCTCCAGGTCGACCTGCGGGTGGTGCCGCCCGAATCCTGGGGCGCCGCGCTGCAGTACTTCACCGGCTCCAAGGCCCACAACATCCGCACCCGCGAAATGGCCGTCCACCACGGCCTCAAGCTCTCCGAGTACGGGCTCTTCGACACCGGGACCGGCGAGCGCGTCGTCTCCCGGACCGAGGAGGAGGTCTACGCCCGGCTCGGCCTGCCCTGGATACCGCCCACCCTGCGCGAGGACCGGGGCGAGATCCAGGCGGGGCTGGCCGGGGAGCTCCCCGAGCCGCTGGCCCCGCGCGCCGTCCGCGGCGACCTGCACACCCACACCGACCTCACCGACGGTCTCGCCGGCCTGGAGGAGATGGTGGCCGCGGCGGCCGCGCGCGGCTACGCCTACTACGCGGTCACCGACCACGCGCCCAACCTGTACATGCAGCGCATGACCGACGAGAAGATCCTCGCCCAGCGCGAGGAGGCCCGCCGCCTGGACCGCGCGCACGAGGGCATGCGCGTCCTGCACGGCACCGAGCTCAACATCGACCCCGACGGCGGCGTGGACTGGCCGGACGAGTTCCTGGCCGGCTTCGACCTGTGCGTCGCCTCGATCCACTCGCACTTCAACCAGGACCGCGAGGCCCTCACCCGGCGCCTGGTGCGGGCCGCCGAGAACCCCTACGTCAACATCATCGGCCACCCCACCGCCCGGCTGCTGGGCAGGCGCCCGGGCGTAGACGCCGACTTCGACGAGGTCTTCGCCGCCTGCGCCCGCACCGGCACCGCGCTGGAGGTCAACGCCCAGCCCGACCGGCTGGACCTCGGCGACGAGCTGATCCTGCGGGCCCGCCGGTACGGCGTGAAGTTCGCCGTCGACAGTGACGCGCACTCCACCGTCCACCTGGACTTCATGCGCTACGGCGTCGGAACGGCCCAGCGGGGCTGGCTCACCGAGGAGGACGTCGTCAACGCCTGGCCGCTCACCCGGCTGCGGCGCTTCCTGCGCAAGGGCAGCCGTACGCATCCGTGACCGTGCCCGGGGTAGGCGCGGCAGTGAGGGCCCGTACCACGCCCGACATCGAGGAGGACACGATGCTGCTGCTGGGATTCGTGCTCATGGGCGCCACCGCCGCTTTCACCGGACTCCTGATCGCCGAGAACCTCGGCGGAGGTCCCGACTACACCGTGACGCTGTTCGGCTCGGACGTCGCCACCGTCGACACCCTCGGCGCGTTCCTCGCCGGTCTCGCGCTCGCCCTGGTGTTCTGTCTGGCCTCGGTCATCGCCCTGGCCGGCGCGGGACGCGAGCGCAGCCGCCGTGCGGAGCTGCGCCGGCTGCGCCGCCGGGCCGCCACCACCGGTACCACCGCGACCACTGGCACCACCGGTACCACGACCGCCGCGGGTACCGCCAGGACCGACGACGAGACGGACACCGCCCAGAAGACCCCCACGGCCTCGGGCCGCCGCCGTGGCATGCACCTGTTCGGCCACTGACCCACCGGGCCGGAGTACGTGGCACCCGCCCACCAGTACGTACGACGTTCGTGCGACGGACCCGCCGAAGATGCCTCGGGGACCTGCTGCCGCCATTCTGGGAACGGGGCAGGACAAGGAGGCCGGTACGTGTCCACCACGAAGATCTGCTGTGTGGCGGGCGCCCCGTGCTGGGTCAGCCTGATGGCACGCGACCTGGACGTGGCGAAGGCGTTCTACGGACCACTGCTCGGCTGGGAGTTCGAACCCGGGCCCTCGCGCTGGGGCGCGTACGAACGCGCGCTGGTGAACGGCACGGAGGTCGCCGGCATCGGGGCCATCGCCAGGGACTGGGAGACCTCGGTGTCCTGGACCACGTACTTCGGGGTCGAGAGCGCCGACGCCACCGCCTCGGACATCCGCGACCGCGGCGGCACGGTGGCCGTCGGCCCGCTCGACTTCGACGCGGGGCGCCTCGCCCTGGTCGCCGATCCGATGGGCGCCTCCTTCGGCCTCTGGGAGGGCGAGCAGGGCCCCGCCCGCAAACTGCGGCTGCACGGCGCCCCCTCCTGGATCGAGTTGCGCACCCGCGACGCCTTCGCCGCGGCGCTGTTCTACGGCGAGGTCTTCCACTGGGACCGGCGCGGCCCCCGCTACGTCGTGGAATGGGAGAACGACCGCGTCGTCCTCTACGTCGACGGGCACAGCGTCGCGGGCATCCGCGGCGGCGGCGTCGAGGCGGCCGCCGACCCCAAGGTCCGCCCGCGGTGGCACGTCTTCTTCACCGTCACCGACGTCGACGAGGCCGTCCGGCGCGCCAAGGACCTCGGCGGCGAGGTCACCGGCGAACCGCTCGACAGTGCCTACGGCAGGGTCGCGGGCATCCGTGACCCGGAAGGCGGACTGCTCTCCCTCGTCGCCGACCACCAGTAGCCCGCGCCCGCCCGCGTCCCATCGGATGAACCTCCCCCCGCCGGCGTCCCGCCGGGTCGCGGACACCCCGGCGGGGCAATGGAGAAGCAGCGGCCATGGACTGGTTCACGGCACCCGATCACTGGCTGAGCCGCGTCGTCGTCCAGCGCGGTCTCGGCGTGCTCTACCTGGTCGCCTTCCTCGCCGCCGCGAACCAGTTCCGCGCCCTCATCGGCGAGCACGGACTGCTGCCCGTCCCGCATTTCCTGCGGCGAGTGCCGTTCCGCCACGCGCCGAGCCTGTTCCACCTCCGCTACTCCGACCGCCTCTTCGCCGCCGTCGCGTGGGGCGGTGTCGCGCTGGCCGCCGCCGTCGTCGCGGGCGCGACCGACCTCGTGCCGCTGTGGGCCGCCATGGTGATCTGGACGGCGCTGTGGCTGCTCTACCTGTCGATCGTCAACGTCGGCCAGACCTGGTACGCGTTCGGCTGGGAGTCCCTGCTGCTGGAAGCCGGCTTCCTGGCGGTGTTCCTCGGCAACGGCGACACCGGGCCGCCGGTGCTGGTCCTGTGGCTGATGCGCTGGCTGCTCTTCCGCGTCGAGTTCGGCGCCGGACTGATCAAGATGCGCGGCGACGCCTGCTGGCGCGACCTGACCTGCCTGTACTACCACCACGAGACGCAGCCCATGCCCGGCCCGCTCAGCTGGTTCTTCCACCACCTGCCGCGCGGAGCCCACCGGGTGGAGACCGCCGCCAACCACTTCGCCCAGCTGGTGGTGCCCGTCGCCCTGTTCACCCCGCAACCGGTGGCGAGCCTCGCCGCCTGCGTCGTCATCGTCACCCAGCTGTGGCTGGTGCTCTCGGGCAACTTCGCCTGGCTGAACTGGCTGACGATCGTCCTCGCCGTCGCCGCGCTCGACGGCTCGTACCTCGCCGCGCCGCCGCCCGCCGCGTCCGCCCCCCCGCCCGCCTGGTACGCGGCCCTGGTGATCGCCGCCACCGTCCTCGTCGCCGTCCTCAGCTACTGGCCGGCCCGCAACCTGGTCTCCCGCGGCCAGATGATGAACGTGTCCTTCAACCGGCTGCACCTGGTCAACTCCTACGGCGCCTTCGGCAGCATCAACCGGATGCGCCTGGAGGTCGTCGTCGAGGGCACCGACGCCGCCGAACCCGGCCCCGAGGCCGTGTGGAAGGAGTACGGCTTCAAGGGCAAGCCCACCGACCGGCACCGGATGCCGCGCCAGTTCGCCCCGTACCACCTGAGGCTGGACTGGCTGATGTGGTTCGCCGGGATCTCCTCGGCCTACGCGTGGGGCTGGTTCATCCCGTTCGTCGTCAAGCTCCTGGAGAACGATCCCCGCACGCTCCGCCTGCTGCGCAGCAACCCCTTCCCGCACGCCCCGCCGACCTACGTCCGTGCCCGCCTCTACCACTACCGCTTCACCGACTGGCGCACCCTGCGCGCCACGGGGGCCTGGTGGGAGCGGAGCCTGGTGCGCGAGTACCTGCCCCCGGTCGACCTCGAGAGCCTGCGCCATGTCCGGTGACGGCCCCGGCCGCACGCCCCGGAGCCGGCTGCGGCTGCGGTTCGCCGCGGAACTGGGGACGTTCCTCTCCGCGCCCCGGCGCGGACGGGAGGTGCGGGTGGCGGCCGACGGGGTGTCCACGCTCGGGCACGTCGTGCAGTCGCTGGGGGTGCCGCTGACCGAGGTCGGCGCGATGGCGGCGGACGGGCGTCCGGCCGGGCCGGCGTACCGGCCGCGGGGCGGGGAACTGGTGGAGGTCGCCGCCGCGACCAGGCCCCAGCCCGCCGCCGCCCGCTACCTGCTCGACGTGCACCTGGGCAAGCTCGCCCGGCGCATGCGGATCCTCGGCCTGGACACCGCGTACGGCAACGACCTCGACGACGCGACACTGGTCGCCAGGGCCAACGCCGAGGGGCGGGTGCTGCTGACCCGCGACCGCGGCCTGCTGGCGCGCCGCGCCCTGCGCCGCGGGGCCTATGTGCGCGGTGACCGCGCCGACGAGCAACTGGCCGACGTCCTGGACCGGTTCGCGCCCCCGCTGGCGCCGTGGACCCGCTGCACCGCCTGCAACGGCGTCCTGGCGCCGGTGGCCAAGGACGAGATCGCCCACCTGCTGCAACCGGGCACCCGCAGGACCCAGGACGCCTTCGCGCGCTGCGCCGACTGCGCCCGGATCTACTGGCCCGGCGCCCACCACGGGCGGCTGGACGCCCTCGTCGCGCAGGCCCTCAGCCGCGCCACGGGGTGGGACGGATCTCGAAGCCGGTGAGCCCCTCCGGCTCCTCCTCGACGACCTCCACACGGTCCACGATGGACAGCCGAGAGCCCTCGTGTGACCACGCCACCATCCGCTCCACCGCCTCCGGTGGGCCCTCGAAGACCGCCTCGACCGTGCCGTCCGGCCGGTTGCGGACCCACCCCGCGGCACCGGTGTCGGCCGCCGTCGTGCGGCAGGTGTCCCGGAAGTACACCCCCTGCACGTCACCCGACACGACCACCCGCCGCCGGATCACGACGGCCGCACCTGGCGGACCGCGTCGCGGAAGGCGTCGGCGTCCAGGACGGCCGCTCCGCCGGGGTCGTTGTTGAAGTACACAAACACGTCGGAGCCCTCCGGCCAGGTGTCCGCGATGCGGTGTGCCCAGGTGGTCAGCGCCCGGGAGCCGTAGCGGGGCCACGGCCGGGCGATGCCCTCATGGAAGCGTACGTAGCCCCAGTCCGCGGTACGCCACAACGGGGTCACCGGGCGTGCCCGCCGGTCGGCCCAGCAGAGCGCGGCGCCGCGGCGCTTCAGCAGGGCGCGGATCTCGGGGGTCCACCAGGAAGCGTGCCGCGGCTCGACGGCCACCCGCACGCCCTGCGGGAAGCAGCGCAGGCACGTCTCCAGGACGCGGGCGTCGGCCCTGAGGTTCGGCGGCAGCTGCAGCAGGACCGGGCCCAGCCGGTCGCCGAGGCCCGCCGCGTGGGACAGCAGCCGCCGCACCGGCTCCTCGGGGTCGCGCAGCCGCTTCATATGGGTCAGGTAGCGGCTGGCCTTGACCGCCATCACGAAGCCCTCGGGCGTGTGCTCGCGCCAGCTCGCGAAGGTCTCCCGGGACGGCAGCCGGTAGAACGCGTTGTTGCACTCGACCGTGCCGAACCGGCGCGCGTACACCTCCAGCCACAGCCGCTGCGGCACCTGGGGCGGGTACAGCACGCCGCGCCAGTCCCGGTACTGCCACCCCGAGGTTCCCACGAGCACGGACATCGCGTGGTCCCTGCCGGTTGCTTGCTGGTCCCTATTCAGGGTAGGACGTAAGGAGTCGCGCATCTCCCCGCTCGCGGGGGTGGAACCATGCACTTCACAGACCGCGCGGATGCCGGACGGCAGCTCGCCGAGCGGCTACGGCATCTGGACCTCGACAACCCCATCGTGCTGGGCCTGCCGCGCGGCGGCGTGGTCGTCGCCTACGAGGTGGCGCAGGCCCTGCACGCCCCCCTGGACGTGATCGTCGTCCGCAAGCTGGGCGTCCCGTACCACCGGGAACTGGGCTTCGGCGCCATCGGTGAGGGCGGCGCCAAGGTGCTCAGTGACGACATCGTCCGCATGAGCCACGTCTCGCGCGCCGACATCGACACCGTCGAGCACCGCGAGGAGGCCGAGCTGGCCCGGCAGGCGCACCGCTTCCGCGAGGGGCGCCCGCGCACGCCACTGGCCGGCCGCACGGTGCTCCTCGTCGACGACGGCGTCGCCACCGGCGCCACCGCCCTCGCCGCCTGCGAGGTGGCCCGCGCCCAGGGCGCCGCCCGGGTCGTGCTCGCCGTGCCCGTGGCCTCGCCGCAGGCGCTGCCCGCCCTGCGGCACGCCGCCGACGACGTGGTGTGCCTGTCGGCGCCGAGCGCCTTCTTCGCGGTGGGGGAGTGGTTTGACGACTTCTCCCAGACCGCCGACGACGAGGTGTCCGGGCTGCTCAAGCAGGCCGCCGCCCGGGGACCGCGGACCACCGAGGTGGATCTGGCCGTGGGCGGCGAGACAGGGGCGCGGCTCGCCGGGACGCTGACCATGCCCGCCGACGCGCGGGCCCTGGTGATCTTCGCCCATGGCAGCGGCAGCAGCCGCCACAGCCCGCGCAACCGGGCCGTGGCCGCCGCCCTCAACCAGGCCGGCCTCGGCACCTTGCTGTTCGACCTCCTCACCACCGCCGAGGAGGCGGACCGGGCCAACGTCTTCGACATCGAACTGCTCGCCGCCCGCCTGGTCGACGTCACCGAATGGGCCCGCGGGGAGAACCTGCCGCTCGCCTACTTCGGGGCCAGTACGGGCGCGGCCGCCGCGCTGTGGGCCGCGGCCGACCCCCGGGCCGCCCCGTACGTCTCCTCGGTGGTGTCCCGGGGCGGCCGTCCCGATCTGGCCATGCCCCGGCTCGGCGAGGTCAGGGCGCCCACCCTGCTCATCGTCGGCGGCCGGGACACCACCGTCCTGGAGCTGAACCAGCGTGCCCAGGAAGCGCTCAGCTGCCCCAGCCTGCTCCACGTGGTGCCCGGCGCCACCCACCTGTTCGAGGAGCCCGGAGCGCTCGACGAGGTGGCGCACCTGGCCCGCGACTGGTTGGCCGGGCACCTCCCTGCGACGGCCGGTCCATGACCGTACCCTGAGGTCAGGGGTGCGGACGGGAGTAGGAGGATGCGCCGATGAGCAGCACGGTGACCATGCTGGACTCACTCCCGCCGGCCCACCGCAGGACCTTCCTGGAACACGCCAGGAAGGTCAGCTTCCCGCAGAGCTGGCGCATCTGCGGCGAGGGCAGATTCGCCGACCGGTTCTGGGTGGTCGAGTCGGGCGCCGTCTCCATCGACATGGACGTGCCGGGCCGCGGTGCGGTCTCCGTCGAGACCCTGGGTCCCGGCGAACTCATCGGCTGGTCCTGGCTGTTCCCTCCCTACCGCTGGCAGGTCGGCGCCCACGCGCTGGGCTCCGTGGGCGCGTACGAGTTCAACGCGGCCGAGATCCGCGACCTGTGCCGGGACGACCCGGTGCTGGGCCAGGCCATCGTGCTGGCCGCGGCCCAGACCATCTCCCAGCGGCTCGCGGCGGCCCGGGCGCGGATGCTCGACATGTACGGGCCGCGCCTGCAGGAGCACTCCTGAGGGCACCGCCGGCCGTCAGGGGCGCGACCTGAGGGCCTCGGCCAGCCATCGGAATTCGGCCACGTGTGGGACGCGGCGGCTCACCGGCGAGCACCGCCGGCAACTGCCGGTAGCGCTCCGCACGGCCGGCGACGAGTCTGGACCTTCCAGCGGCTGGAGGCTCAAGCCCCGGAGCCGGGGCTCACCTCACCCAGGTGTCGTCGGCGCCCCTGGTTCCCACCGGGCGGCGGAACAGCTCGTCGCGTCCCGCGTCGTACAGGACGAACGACCGGTGCGCCGCGGGGGCGGGGCGCACCGCGACCACCTCCGAGGCCCGGAAGCCGGGCCACGGCTGGCCGGTGTGGCCGGCACCGGCGATCGCCTTCGGCGCCGACAGCGGATTGCCGCCCGCGCAGCGCACCCGGGGCACCCCGCGGTCGTCGACGAGCACCGCCGTGCCCGCCTCCAGCACCGCGGCGAAGGAGGTCGCGGAGCCGTCCGCGAAGCCGTGGTCGGTGACCCGGGTGTCGGCGCGCAGCAGCGCGGGGGTGAGCGACTTCAGGTACCGCCCGATCCCGTCGGCGTGGACGCCCGCCACCCGGGCGAAGGCGGCCGCCTTGCCGGGGTCCGCGGTCAGGTGCTCGGCCTGCTCGGTGACCGCGCAGGGCGCCTTGCCCTTGGTGCCGCCGTACAGGGCGCGCGTTCCCCCGGAGACGCTCGGCGCCCCGTAGGTGGCGGAGGGCTTGGGGGTCAGGGTGGGCGCCGGTGCGTCCGGGGGGAGGAACTCCCTGGCCGTGCCCGTGGTGAAGGCGTCGAGGCCCGCCGCCTGCGCCGGCTGGAGGACGATCTGCGGCCGGGTGGGTGACGGGCTCCGCTCCGGCGCGGCCGAGCCCCCGTCCCCGCCCCGTGTGGCCAGGAAGACCGCCAGGACGAGCGCGGCGGCCCCCAGCGCCGCGAGCGCCGACAGCCCGGCACTCGACGTCCACCAGCGTCGGCGCGCGTGCGCGGGCGGGTCCTGGCCGGGGCCGGGCGCGCCGGGGGGCTCCTGGGGCGGGGGCGACGTCACTCCCGCATTCTCCGTCCACGCTCCGACGGGACCGCAAGCCGGGGCAATCCGGACGGGCGGGCTGTCGCCGGGCTGCTTAGCCTGACACCGTGACCCGGCATCCGGCCCCCGCCCCGCACCCCGCCCCGGGGCTCACCCACGGCTGGCTGCACGCCCTGGCGGCGGTGGTGGCCGGGTACGCCGTCATGGTGGTCCTGGCGGCCCTGGGCCTCTGGCTCGCGGGGGCCTCCGAGCTGCCGCAGGGCGCCTTCCTGCCCGTCATCGCGGCCACCGTGGTCATGGCCGTCGGGGGCCGCATCGGCCTGGAGGGCGGCGCGGGAGCCATCGCCCAGTCGGACGCGGCGGTGACCGCCGTCCCGCTGTCCGTCGCCCTCGCCGGCGCGCTCGTCACCGCCTACGTGGTCGTGCGCCCGCTGCGCCGGCACGCGGTGGTCTCCGGGGACCGGCTGCTGTGGCTCTTCGTCCGCACGGGTGTGCTGTGGGCCCTCGTCACGCTGCTGATCGCCCTCGGCGCGCGCCACACCTTCACCGTCTCCACGGGCGAGGACTTCCTGGGCGACCTCGGCGATCTGCTCGGGATCACGCCCACCGTCGGTTTCCGCGCCGACGTCCCGGTCACGGTCGTCGCCGGGCTGCTCTGGCTGGCCATCGTCCTCCTGCTGGCCTTCGCCGTGTCGCGGAGGGCGCCGCTGCCCTCCCGGCTGGTGCCCGTGCACAGCGTCGTCCGGCCGGCCGCCCGCGCCATGGTGGGCGTGCTGCTCGTCTACGTGGCCGTCGGCGCCGTGATCGCGGTGGTCACCGCCTTCACCCGCGCGGAGCCCGCCGACAGCTTCGCCGTCGTCTTCCTCGGCCTGCCCAACGTGGCCTGGCTCGCCCTCGGTATCGGCATGGGCGCCTCCTGGCACGGCAGCGTGCAGGGGGCGCTCGGTGTGCCGATGCCGGAGGCGCTGGCCGCCGTCCTGCGCAGCGGGGACGGTGACGTCACGCTGGACCTCGCGTCGCTGTCCGAGCGCGACGGCAGGGCGTGGTGGCTGGTGGTCGCCGCCGTCGTCGCGATGCTGGGCGCCGGCTGGGCCACCGCCCGGCGCGCGCCGCCCGGCACGGGGCACGTGCGCAACGCCCTCCATCTGGCCGCGGCGTCCGCGGTGGCGATGCTGCTGATCGGCGTGCTCACCCGGATCGACGCGCACTACGGCCTGTCGCTGTTCGGCATCGGCGACCCCTCCGACACCGGTGGCCTCGGCGGCTCGATCGTCCTGCTCCCCAACCTGCTCCCCGCGATCGGCATCGCCGCGCTGTGGGGCGTGGCGGCCGGCCTGCTGGGCAGCATGGCCACCCGCCTCCTGGCACGATCCCGCCCACCCCGCTGACGCCGCCTCGCGGCGGCCGTCCTCAGGGCTCCCCCCCGCCCGCCGCCGCGTGCACGTGCCTGGGGCGTCGGCCCTCCGCCAGGTCGGACCGGTCGCGGTCCAGGTGCCGGCGCACGGGCGCCGGCGGCCGGTCTCGGAGGCATGTCGCCCGCGTTCGGCTTCGCGCGGCGGTGGGCGGCGCGGCCTGCCCGCTCGCGAGTTCTCAGGGCTCGTGCGTCCAGGTGATGGGATGGGTCTGGGTCGGGGACGAGTCGCTGGCGGGCGGCGGCTCCGCCGGGGTCGGGGCGTCGCCGGGCCGTATGGCGGGTGGTTCGGCGGAGGCGTACGTCGCCATGCGGGCGCCGTCGCAGTAGCACCAGCGGTCGTGCTCGGCGTCGAAGAGCCAGACGGCGTCGCCGTCGACGACGGCGCCGATCCGTATCCCGCTGGTCACCCGGTCGAAGGTCTCCAGGTCGATCCTCCCGGCCGCGAGGTCCTGCACCATGGCCCGGTACGAGTCGAGCGCCTCCACGAGCCTGCCCAGCAGCGGGCGGGCGTCGGCGGTGCGCGCCGGGGAGCCGCCCACCGCCGGGGGGCTCTGCGGCACCGTGATCAGCAGGCGCCCGTCCACCCACGCGGACCAGCCGTTGGAGCACACGATCCGCGCCCAGTCGCCCCGGTGCTCGGTGACGCGCACCGGAAGCAGTGGGTCCAGCCCGGCGGACGGGCTGGAGTCGTCCGGCGCCCGCCAGGTGGGCAGCCCCGCGGCGGGTGCGACGTGGGTCGGGACGAACTCCGGCTCGTACATCACGGGCTACCTCCGCATGACGGCCGGTTCCTGGCGCCGCAGCAGCCTGGTGACGACGAGACCGAAGACCGCCGACAGCACCACGAGCATGCCCATGTCCAGGAGCCACATCGAGGGGACGGACCGGAAGAGCGGGTCCGACGTCACGGTGCTCGGCGTGATGGCATGCAGGTCCAGTGTGGCGGCCATCGCACCCAGCGCCCAGCGCGAGGGCACCAGCCAGGCCAGCTGTTCCAGGCCCGGGACCCCGTGCAGGGGGAGCAGCGCACCGCAGAAGACCACCTGCACGATGGCGAGCAGCACCAGCAGCGGCATGGTCACCTCCTCCTTGCGCACCAGGGCGGAGATGAGCAGCCCGAGCATCATCGAGGTGAACGCCAGCAGCGCCACCGCCAGGGTGATCTCCAGCAGCGGCGGCATCAGGACCCCGCTGCCGCCCTGGGGTCTCAGACGCACGCCGACGAGGGCGACCATCGTCAGGGCCACTGCCTGGGCGACGGTGACCAGCCCCAGCACCACGACCTTGGACGCCAGATACGCCGAGCGGGACAGGCCCACCGCCCGCTCCCGCTGGTAGATGACGCGTTCCTTGACCAGCTCGCGGACCGCGTTCGCGGCCCCGGTGAGCACCGAGCCGACGCACAGGATCAGCAGCACGTTGAGCGCGTTGTTCCGGCCCAGCGAACCGCCGGCCAGGGCCCGCGCCATCCCGCCCATCACGAAGGGCAGCGCCACCATGATCGCCAGGAAGGTGCGGTCGGCGGCCAGCGACGCCGTGTAGCGGCGCACCAGCGTCCACAACTGGCCGCCCCAGCTCTGTGGCTTGGGCGGCTCGAGCGGTTCGAGTTCCGCCGGGGTCCCCGGGCCGGCGGGCTCCAGTGCCGCCGCGATGTATTCGTCGTAGAGCGGGGAGGCCTCATACTGGCCGGCCCAGTCGCGGTTCTCCTCGTTCTCGAACGCCTCGAAGGCTTCCGGCCACTGCCGGAAGCCGAAGAAGGGGAGCGTCTTGCTGGGCGGCCCGTAGTAGGCCATGCGACCGCCGGGGGCCATCACCAGCAAGCGGTCGCACACCTCCAGGCTGAGCACGCTGTGCGTCACCACGATGACCGTGCGGCCGTCGTCGGCGAGCTCTCGCAGCATCGTCATCACCGAACGGTCCATCCCCGGGTCCAGGCCCGAGGTCGGCTCGTCCAGGAAGAGCAGCGAGGGCTTGGTCAGCAGTTCCAGGGCAACGCTCACCCGCTTGCGCTGGCCACCGGAGAGCGTGTGGACCGGCTGCTTCACCCGGGCCTCCAGGCCCAGTTCGGCGATCACCTCGTCCACCCGGGCCTGCCGCTCCTCCTTGGCGGTGTCGCCGGGGAAGCGGAGTTCGGCGGCGTACGACAGGGCGCGGCCCACGGGGAGCTGCTGGTGCAGGATGTCGTCCTGCGGGACCAGGCCGATGCGCTGGCGCAGGTCCGCGTACTCGCGGTACAAATCGCGCCCGTCGTAGAGCACCGTGCCCTCGTTCGCGGGACGCAGCCCGGTCAGCGCGTTCAGCAGCGTCGACTTGCCGGAGCCGCTCGGCCCGACCACCGCCAGCAGGCACTTCTCGCCGACGGGGAAGCTGATGTCGTCCAGCAGCACCTTGCCGCCGTCGCCCACCCGCACCGAAAGGTCGCGGACGTTGAGCGAGACCTCGCCGGTGTCGGTGAACTCCTGCAGCTTGTCGCCGACCAGCCGGAACACCGCGTGGCCGACGTCGATGATGTCGCCCTGGTGCACGGGCGCCCGCTCGACGCGCCGGCCGTCCAGGTAGGTGCCGTTGTGGCTGTGCAGGTCGACGATCTCGTAGCCGCCGTCCGGCAGCGACCGCAGTTCGGCGTGGTGCCGCGAGACCAGCAGGTCCGAGACGACCAGATCGTTGTCGGCGGCGCGCCCGATGTGGATCGTGCGGTGCGGCAGCGACCGCACCGACGTCGGCCGGCGGAAGGTGCCGGTCGCCGCGGGGGATGCCATCGGCGGCGCCCGGTAGACGCCGGTGGGGGCCTCGGCGCTGCTCAGCCGGGCGCAGGGTCCCTGCTCGGCGTGCCCGAAGCGGATGACGCTGCCCGGACCCACACCCCACTGCCGGACCTGCCTGCCGCCGACGAAGGTGCCGTTGGTGCTGCCCATGTCGTTCAGCATCCAGCTGTCCCCCGCGGGCCGGATCACCGCGTGGTGCCACGACACCCGGGGGTCGTCGAGGACGACGTCCCCGTCGGGGTCGCGACCGACGTGGTAGTCCCGACCCGGGACCAGGATCAGGGTGTCCCCGTCGGTCTCGAGCACGAGCTTGGGCGCCGTGGGCGCGAAACCTCGCTCGGCCACGCTTCGATCGTAGCCGCGGACCGGCCGCCCCGCCTGTCCCGTCCGTCCCGCGACGGGCCGTCACATGGCCCCGGGGGACGGTGCCGGTGCCCTCACCACTCGGTCGGCGCGTAGTCCTTGAGGAACACCCCGGCCAGGTCCTCGCCCTGCTCGCCGCGGACGATCGGGTCGTAGACGCGGGCCGCGCCGTCGATGAGGTCCAGCGGGGCGTGGAAGCCGGCCTCGGCCATGCGGACCTTGTCGGGGTGCGGGCGCTCGTCGGTGATCCAGCCGGTGTCGACGCTGGTCATCAGGATGCCGTCGGTCTCCAGCATCTCCCGCGCGCTGGTGCGGGTCAGCATGTTGAGCGCGGCCTTCGCCATGTTGGTGTGCGGGTGGCCCGCGCCCTTGTAGCCGCGGCTGAACTTGCCCTCCATCGCGGAGACGTTCACCACGTACTTGCGGCGCGCAGCGGCGGCGGCCATCGCCGGGCGCAGCCTGCTGACCAGGATGAACGGCGCGGTCTCGTTGCACAGCTGCACTTCGAGCATCTCGACCGGGTCGACCTCGCCCACGGCCCGGGTCCAGCTGTTCGCCGCGTCCAGGTCGGGGATCAGCCCGCCGGCGTCGATCGCCGTGCCGGCCTCGATCCGGGCGAGCGAGGCCGAACCGCTCACCAGAGCCAGGTCCGTGACCTCCCGGGCCCGGGCCGACAGCTCCGCACGCGGGGCGGGCAGCGCGGGCTGGGCACCGCTGCCGAAGGCGCCGAAGACCTCGGAGGCCGGCAAAGCCCCGGCCGGGAGCGGCGCGGACTCGGCGGCCACCAGTTCCGCGTACGCGGCGGGGGAGCGGCGCACGGTCTGCGCCGCGTTGTTGATCAGGATGTCGAGGGGGCCCTGCGCGGCCACCGAGTCGGCGAGCGCCACCACCTGGGCCGGGTCGCGGAGGTCGATCCCGACGATCTTGAGACGGCCGATCCACTCGTCGCTGTCCGGCATCGCCTTGAAACGGCGGATGGCGTCCGCGGGGAAGCGCGTGGTGATGGTGGTGTGGGCACCGTCGCGCAGCAGCCGCAGCGCGATGTACATGCCGATCTTGGCCCGGCCGCCGGTGAGCAGGGCGCGCCGGCCGGTCAGGTCGGTGCGCGCGTCCCGCCGGGCGCGGTTGAAGGCCGCGCAGTCCCGGCACAACTGGTGGTAGAAGGCGTCGACCTCGACGTAGCGGCTCTTGCACACGTAGCAGGAGCGCGGCCGCTGCAGGATGCCGGCGATCTCGCCGATCGTCGACGAGGACGGCAGCAGCCCCTGGGTCTCGTCGTCGATGCGTTCCGCGGAGCCGGTGGCCGTGGCCTCGGTGACGGACTTGTCGTGGGCGGTCTTGGCGGACCGGCGCTCCTGGCGGCGGCGCTGCTTCACGGTCCGGTAGATGCCGGCCGTGGCCTTGCGCACGGTGATCGCGTCGGGGTGGTCCAGCGGCAGCTCGTCGAGTTCCCTGAGCACGCTGAGGCACAGTTCGAGGCGTACCGGGTCTATGCCGGGGACGCCGTCCCATGCCGTGGCCGTGCTCTGCTCGTTCTCGGTCGCCGTCATGCCCGCCGTCGTTCCCTGGATCGTGTGTTCCCACTGGTGTCCTGCGGAACTCTACGGAGGCATCGGCGCCCGGCCAAAACGGCGGCTTTCGCCCGTGCGGTGTCCGGCGGCCGCAGGCGGCTCCCCGGGGCGCCACCGGGGCGGTCCGCGGCGTGCCGGTGGGTCACTCCAGGGGAGCGGTGGCCTCGCTCTCGTACTCGTAGTCCCACGGCTCGTCGGCCATGTGCTCGAGGCGCTTGTAGTACGCGGCGCTGTCGGGCCACGCCTGATGCGCCCCGGCGTCCTGCACGCTGATGGCCAGCGGGTCGTACAGGATGCCCTCGGGGGGCTGCCCCCCGGCTCGCAGGGCGATGCCGAGGGTGAGACCGTCCCCGGGGCCGCCGTGGAGTCGGATCCTGGTGGTCATGGAGGTCACCTCCTGTATCCATGATCTCTCGCCGGGGGAGGTTTGGTGAAGAAGGAGGACGGTGACCGACCCCGGGCCGACAGTGCGTGAGAGATCCGTTACGTCACGTTTCTCCGCCCGCCGGCTCCCACGAGGTGCCCGCGTGCGCGAATCCAGTCTGCCCGCGCCGGTCCCCGCCACCCTCGCCGGCGGCCTCGCCGACGTGGTGTTCGAGACCGCGGCGCAGGCCCCGGACGGGGCGCGGCTGGGCCGCCAGGAGGACGGCCGCCGGCGGGACGTGACCGCGGCCGAGTTCCGCGCCGAGGTGACGGCCCTGGCCAGGGGGCCGCTCGCGTACGGGTGCCTTCGGGGACCGGCTGGGGATCATGTCGCGCGCCCGGTACGAGTGGACGCCGTTCGACTTCGCGCTGTGGACGACCGGGGCGCAGCCCGCTCCCGTTTCCCGCTCGTCCGGCCGGCGGGCGGAGCGCCGGTCCGGCCGCCCGTCCCGCCCTGGTGGGGACCGGCCTGGAGCGGTACGGCCGCGCGCGGCGCGGGGACGACGCAGGCGTGACGGGCGGCGGCCGCGAGCGAACGCCGGTCAGGCAGCGCGTTCGCCGCGATGCGCGGGAACGCCGCCACCTCCGCGCTCAGGCCGCGGGCCGCGACCACCCGGCGCACCGAGTCCATCAGGGTGTCCTCGCCGAGGAACGCCGCCTCGGTGCTGGGCGTCCCGTCGGCGTGCCGGTAGCGGATGAGAAGCGGCTGCACGTCGGCGCCCGCGTCCAGCGCGGCCTGGAACAGCGCCCGGCGGTAACGGCCTTCCTCACGGCCGCACCAGGTGCTGCCTTCAGGGAAGGCCACGACCGTCGCGCCCGAGCGCAGCGCCTGCGCGATCTCCGCCACCGTGTCCGGCAGCGAGCGGATCCGCTCCCGGTCGATGAAGATCGTTCGGCCGCGCACGCACAGCCGTCCGATCACCGGCCAGTCGCGGATCTCCCGCTTGGCGACGTTGCGGCCCGGGAAGACCGCGGCGATCAGCGGGACGTCCAGCCACGACACGTGGTTGGAGACCACCAGCAGGCCGCGGCCCGGCTCACGCGGCGCCGGCTCGGGCAGCCGCACCCGGACGCCGAAGGCCGCCACCACCGAGCGGGTCCACCGCCGGATCAGCCGCTCGCGCCCCGCCGTGCCGCACAGCGCGCCGAGCGGCACGGACAGCAGGACGCCGGTGAGCAGCACCACCAGCGCGGCGGCGTACCGCAGCAGCCGCCGGACCCGGCCCACCTCCGGCCCGTCGCCGGTCATGCACGCCCGCGGGGTGCAGGGCGCGACCGGCGACCACCACGCAGCGGCCATCTCAGACCGACCCGAGCGACCCGGGCGAGCCGAGGGCGCCGAAGTGGCGCAGGTAGCGCTCGTCGGTGCGCTCCAGCGAGAGCAGGATGAACAGGTCGGCGACGCCGAAGTCCGGGTCATGGGCGGGCTCGCCGCACACCCAGGCGCCCAGCCGCAGGTAGCCGCGGAGCAGCGGGGGCAGTACGGTGCGGGCCGGGCGGGCTGTGCCCGTCGGGTCCCAGGGGCGGTGCGGGTTGACCCGGTACTCCTCAGGGGCCAGGTTCCTCGCGGAGACCCGGTCCCACACGCCGGCCGCCGTCGCGCCGCCGTCGGCCAGTCCCACCGAGCAGCAGCCGGCGAGCCACTTGTGGCCGGTGGTCGCCATGTAGCGGGTGATGCCGCCCCACATGAGCGCCACGACGGCCCCGTCACGGTGGGCGGCGTGCACGCAGGAGCGGCCCACCTCGACCATGTCGTGCCGGATCGGCGCGAGCCGGCTCAGGTCGAACTCGGACTCGGAGTAAGTGCGGCCCGCGCGGCGGGCGTTGGCGGGGGTGAGTAGCCGGTAGGTGCCGACGACCTCGCCGGTCGCGTCCTCCTTCACCAGCAGGTGGTCGCAGGAGGCGTCGAGGGCGTCGACGTCCAGGCCCGGCTCGGGCGTGTCCAGCACGGCCCCCATCTCCCCGGCGAACACCTGGTGCCGCAGACGCTGCGCGGCCCGCACCTCCGCCTCGTCCTGGGCGAGGCTCACCGAGTAGCGGGGACGGTCGGTAGGGGTGTCGACGACGGGAGCGAGTTCGTACGAAGCGGTCATGGCGCGATTCCCTGGTCAGGGGGAGGGGGACACCCCTATCTGTCCCGTCGCGGCCTTGCCTTGGCGTGTCCTTGGCGGAGCGCGCAGATGTGCGCTCGCTGAAGTGCCGGTGCCGTGGGTCCACCGGCCGCCCGCTTCACCCGGAAAGCGCGCCCAGGTGGCCTTCGAGCAGCAGCAGGAGCTCGCCGAGGATGTCCGCCAGCTCCTCGCGGCGGCCCTCCGGGAGCCCGGACAGCAGCCCCGTCTCGTAGGCCAGCTGCTCGGGCAGTACGCGGTCGACGAGCGCCCTCCCCTCCTCGGTCAGTCGCAGGTGGGAGACCCGGCGGTCGCGGCCGTCCGGGCGGCGGGCGACCAGGCCGCGCTCCTCGAGCAGCTTGATCCGCTTGGTGACCGCGGCACCCGAGGCGAAGGTCTCCCGGGCGAGCCGGCCCGGTGTCAGCTCGCCGCCGACGCGGCGCAGGGCGATGAGGATGTCGTACTCCGGGCGGGTGAGGCCCTCGCGACCCAGGGGCGTCTCGGTGACCTGCTGCAGCAGGGCGGCACAGCGGGTCAGCCTGCCGATGACGGCGACCGGCCCGAAGTCCAGGTCCGGGTAGACGTCCTGCCACTGGCGCAGCACCGTCGCGAGGGCGTCCTCCACGCGCGTCGTCCTTCCTCCGTACGCCGGCGGCTCCGGCGGCGTCCGCATGATCGTACGCGTCGTCACGGCACGGTGACGGACCAGTCGTCCCCGCGCCGACCTGCCGGCAGCAGGCGCCCGCGCTCCTCCGCGGCGGCGATCCGGCGCTGGGGCAGGGCCCGGGTCCGCCACTCGCCGGAGGCGGTGCCGGCGGCCCTCGCGCAGCTCCAGCAGGGCCGTCGTGAGCCGGCCTCGCGGGTGACGAAAGCGGCGAGATCCTCCGCCAGGCGCCGCAGCGCGGCACCCGCCCGGTGCCCCGCCCGGCGGTTCGGCACGGCGAAGGCCGGCAGGTCCGCCGCGGCGCCGACGAGGGTGTCCAGCCGGCGGCCGGCCGGCCACGCGCCCGCGAACGCGGCGGCCGGCCCCCCGTTCCGGGACCGGCCACCGCTTCGCACGGATCAGGCGGGGAAAGCCAGCGACAGCGCGAACCGGCCCTCGGCGTCGGTCCACCAGTGCCGCAGGGTGAGACCGGCGGCGGCCAGCTCGGCCCGCACGCCCTCCTCGCGGAACTTGGCGGAGACCTCGGTGCGCATCTCCTCGCCACGGGCGAAGTCCACGGACAGGTCGAGCGCGGGGACCTTCACGGTCACGTCGGCGCGCGCCCGCAGGCGCATCTCGATCCACTCCTCCTCGCGGTCCCACACGGCCATGTGGTCGAAGTCGTCCGGTTGGAAGTCCGCGCCGAGCTCGCGGTCGATGACCGACAGGACGTTCTTGTTGAAGGCGGCCGTGACGCCCTGCGCGTCGTCGTAGGCCGCCACCAGCGTCGCCTCGTCCTTGACCAGGTCGGTGCCGAGCAGCAGCGCGTCGCCCTGGGAGAGCAGCGCGCGGACCGAGGCGAGGAAGCGCGCCCGCTCCTGCGGCAGCAGATTGCCGATCGTGCCGCCGAGGAAGGCGACCAGCCGTGGGCCGGGCGTCTCGGGCAGGGCCGGCCCGTGCTCGAAGTCGGCGACGAGCGCGTGCACGGTCAGGTCCCGGTGGTCGGCCAGGAGGGCCTCGCCCGCGCCGGTGAGCGCGGACTCGCTGACGTCGACCGGCACGTACGTCAGCGGCGCGCCCAGCGCGCCGATCAGCAGCCGGGTCTTCTCCGAGGAACCGGAGCCCAGCTCGACCAGGGTGCGGGCGCCGGTCGCCTCGGCGATCTCCGGCGCCCTCGCCTGCAGGATCTCCCGCTCGGCGCGGGTCGGGTAGTACTCGGGCAGCCGGGTGATCTCCTCGAACAGCTCGCTGCCGCGGGCGTCGTAGAACCACTTGGGCGGGAGCTGCTTGGGGGCGCGGGTCAGCCCGTGGGCCACGTCGGCGCGCAACGCGGCCGCGGTGGCGTCGGCGGGCAGGGTGCGGGTGAGGGTGAACGGGCTCACAGGTGCGGCTCCTTGAGCGGGATCAGCAGGACCTCGGTGGGATCGCCGTACAGCAGGTGGCGGTCGGGGACCTCGGTCCAGCGCGGACTGTCGTCGTACGGCTCGGAGGCCACGACGAGGGAGCGGCCGGGCACCTCCAGGTACCAGAGCGTGTCGCCCCAGGCGGTGGCGGCGATCGCCCGGCCGTCGGTCAGCAGGAAGTTGAGACGTGAGTCGGGGGTCAGCGCGGCCAGCCGGCCGACGGTGTCGGCGAGTGCCTCGTCCGCCGGGGCGCCGGCCCGCAGCCGGTGCAGGGTCAGCGCCCAGGCAAGGGCCGAGTCGCAGCGCGCCTCCAGGGCCAGCAGCTCCTCCGCGGGCAGCGCGCGGGCCGCCTCGGCGACGGAGTGCGGCCAGCCGCGCAGCGCGCCGTTGTGGCTGAACAGCCAGCGGCCCGCCGTGTACGGGGCGGCGGCGGACTCGTCGGCGACCGAGCCCTCGGTGATGTCGCGGACCGCCCCGAGCAGCGCTCCCGAACGCGTCACCCGGCACACGTCCGCGAAGGACGGGTCGTCCCAGACCGGCCCGGAGCGCCGGTAGCGCGCGGGCAGCGGATCCCCGTCCGCGTACCAGCCGACACCGAAGCCGTCGGCGTTGACCGTGCCGTACTTCTGCCGGCGCGGCGCCCACGACTGGCGGTACAGCGAGTGCGGCGGGTCGATGACGAGTTCGCGGAGCGCGACGGGCGGGCCGACGTACGCCAGGTGCCGGCACATCAGCCGCGCCCCCCTCTCGTCGCGGCGCTCACACCTGCTCCGGGCGGGCGTCGCGGGCGGTGCGGAAGCCGGAGAAGATCTGCCGCCGGATCGGGTAGTCCCAGTTGCGGAACGTGCCCCGGCAGGCCACGGCGTCCACGGCGAAGGAGCCGCCGCGCAGCACCTTGTGGTCGGGGCCGAAGAAGACCTCCGAGTACTCCTTGTACGGGAAGGGGGCGAAGCCCGGGTAGGGCAGGAAGTCGCTCGCCGTCCACTCCCACACGTCGCCGACCAGCTGCCGAACGCCCAGCGGTGACGCACCGGCCGGGTAGCTGCCCACCGGGGCCGGCCGCAGGTGCCGCTGTCCGAGGTTGGCGTGCTGGGGGCCGGGATCCGCGTCGCCCCACGGGTAACGGCGGGAGCGGCCGGTCGCCGGGTCGTGCCGGGCGGCCTTCTCCCACTCCGTCTCGGTGGGCAGCCGGCGCCCGGCCCAGCGGGCGTACGCGTCGGCCTCGTACCAGCACACGTGCAGCACGGGCTCCTCGTGCGGCACCGGCTCGGTCACCCCGAAGCGGCGGCGCAGCCACACACCGCCCTCCCGGCGCCAGAACAGCGGGGCGAACAGACCGTGCTCGCGGATGTGCGCCCAGCCGGCCGCGGTCCACCAGCGCTCGTCCTCGTAGCCGCCGTCCTCGAGGAAGGCGAGGTACGCGCCGTTGCTCACCGGCACGGTGTCGATGAAGAACGGCGCCACCTCGCGTACGTGCGAGGGACGTTCGTTGTCCAGCGCCCACGGCTCGGTCGAGGTGCCCATGGTGAACAGACCGCCGGGGACCAGGACCTCGGCCGGCAGCAGCGCCGCGTCCGCGGGTGCGGGTGGCGGCGGGGGCGCGGTCAGGGCCGCCGGTCCGCGCCGCAGCTGATGGGTGATCAGCATCGTCTCGTCGTGCTGCTGTTCGTGCTGGGCGATCATTCCGAAGGCGAAGGCCGCGTCGGTCAGCGGGGTGCCGTGCAGGGGCGCCCGCTCCAGGATGTCCAGCACCCGGCCGCGCACCTGCGCCGCGTAGGCGTGCGCCTCCGCGGGCGGCAGCAGCGGCAGCGTGGGCCGCTCCGAGCGCGGGTGCTCGAAGGCGTCGTAGATGGGGTCGATGTCGGGCCGCAGTGCCTCACGGCCGCCGACGTTGCGCAGAAGCCACTGCTCCTCCTGGTTGCCGATGTGCGCCAGGTCCCAGACCAGGGGGGACATCAACGGGGAGTGCTGCGCGGTCAGTTCATGATCGTCGACGCAGGTGGTGAGTCCCCGGGTGCGGTCACGGGCGGTGGTCAGGGCGTCCAGCGCACGCCGGCGCAGGACTTCGGGGTCGAGCGCGGGTGCGGTCACGTGCGGCTCTCCTTGCGTCGAAAGGTGTCGAGCAGGTCGTCGGCGGGACATCGACCGCGCTCGACATAGCGCTCGGTGAAGTCGTCCACCGCCCGCAGCACTGCCCGGTCCGCGCCGAGCCGGGGCAGGGCCTCGCGGGCCGCGGCGAAGCAGGTCATGGCGATGGCGTGGAGTTCGGGGTCGGCCAGGCCGTACCGGGCGGCGCGCCGCCACAGCGGGTTGCGGGGGGCCGGGTCCCCGCCCGCCGCGTCGGCGAGCGGCTTCACCGCCCGGTAGGCGACCTCCGAGGCGGCGGCGTCGTCGAAGAGCGCCACGGCGACGGCCAGCGGCACGATCCAGCCGTCCCGCCCAGGCTGCGCGTCGATCATGCGCAGCTCCAGGTATCCGCGCGGTCGCACCGGCGGGAACAGCGTCGACAGGTGGTAGTCCAGGTCCGCGAGGGTCGGGCGCCGGTGCGACCCGTCACGGATCCAGTCGCGGAAGGTGAGCCCGTCGGGCACCGTCCAGGGTGCCTCGTCGCCGCGGATGCACAGCACCGGGGCGTCCAGGGCGTAGGCCGTCCAGGCCGTCCGCGGGTCGGTCCCGGCGGGCGGGGCGAGGGTGCGCCCCGGGTCCAGTGCGCTCCACACCGCCTGCCGCGTGGACCGCCAGCCGGTCGGACGGCCTTCGCTGAGCGGGGAGTTGGCGAACGCGGCCACCAGGACGGCGCCCAGCAGGTGGGCCAGCAGCCAGCGTCTGCCGAGCCCGAAGGGCCCGGGCTCCTCCGTGCCCGAGTCCAGGCAGACCTGGACGGAGGCCGTGGAGCACATCATGGCCCGGCCCGCGGGTCCGGAGCGGTCGAAATACGCCTCCATCGCCGCGTACCGGGGCTCGTCCAGCAGCCGGCGGGGCCGCCGCCAGGGATCGTGGCCGTGGCCCGCCAGGGCCAGGCCCTCCCGGCGGAGCCGGTGGCGTACGGAGTGGAGGTCGGCGGCCGCGGCATTGACGCACGCGGTCAGTGAGGGGGCGGGCAGCGAGCTGAGCTCCAGCTGTCCGCCGGGCTCGGTCGTGAGCCGGGAGCGGAGGTACAGGTCACGCAGTCCGGCGACGGCGGCGCCGAGCCGTGCGGGGCCCACCGGGCGGGCCGGGTCGTGCGGGTCGTGGAGGAACCATTCCAGTTCCACGCCTATGCGGCGGGGCGGGCCGGTCTTGAAACAGATGCCCTGTATATGATCCTCCGCCGCTGTCTCGCTGATCGGTTCGGATGTCTCCATCCGCTGACTGGTGCCGGGCATGGGCGGGACCTCCCGTCGAAGGCGGTTCTCCGTATCCGCCCGGCCGCGGCCGGGCGGTGTCCGTACCACCTAAGCCCTTCGGTGCGGGCCGCTCAAGAGCGCCCCATACGAACGGGCGAGGGACGGCAGGTGACACCCGAGTCGAGGGGGGCCTCTGCCGTCCGGTCCGAATCAAGAGTGGACCGCCACCCGGCGGCGCGCATCTCCAGAGAGCGTCTGCCCAGGTAAGGGGCGGATGCGGAACCTCGCCGACGAGATGTCCGCGGCCGCGCGGCGGACCGGCGACCTGGTACGGGCGGAGCTGGGCCGCACACGCCGGGTCGTCCACGGCCAGGATCCGTTCCCGGGCAGCGAGAGCGCGATGTCCGCGCGGCGACGAAAGGTGCGCGCGACCGGGGACCCGCGGCGAGCATGAGGCGCGCGTGATGTCCCGGGCCGGCTCCGCACCGCGCCGGGACGGGCCGCCCAGGCCCCCGCACACGCCGCGGCGCCGGGGCCGGAGCGGGAACTCCGGGACGTTGCCCAGGAGTACCCGCGTGCGGTTCGGCGCCGGGCGGCAGCGGGCCCAGGAGCGCCGTGCGGGCGGCGGAAGCCGCTGCCACGTCATGGCGGCTGAGCCCGCGCGCCCCGTACGGCGGCCCGGGGCGCCGATCACCTCACTGGCGCTGGACGGACTCCGCGACGGTGCGCGCCATACGGTCGCACCACAGCTGGTGCCTCGTGCGAGGTCAGCCCTTCGGGGCCTCCTGGCCCGCACCCTGCTCGGCGATGGACTTGCGGACCTCGTCCATGTCCAGGTCGCGGGCCTGCTTGATCAGGTCCTCGAACGCGGGCGCGGGCAGCGCGCCGGGCTGGGAGAAGACGGCCACCTTGTCGCGGATGATCATCAACGTCGGGATGGACTGGATCTGGAACGCGGCGGCCAGCTCGGGCTGCGCCTCCGTGTCGATCTTGCCGAACACGAGGTCGGTGTTCTTCTCCGCGGCAGCCTCGTAGACGGGGGCGAACATCCGGCACGGGCCGCACCAGGACGCCCAGAAGTCGATCAGTACGAAATCGTTGTTGCCCACGACCTCGTCGAAGTTGTCCTTGGTGAGCTCAACAGTGCTCATGTTTCCCTTACCTGCTTCCGGGTGCCGTCGGTCGGGACCCACTGACCGTAACCGAAGGCAGCGCTGCGCTATTCCGGACGCCGTCCCCGGCGCGTCCCCCGGCGCGTCCCCCCGGGCCGCCCCGCTGAACGGGATGCCGGGAGCCGTCCGGGGCCGGATGCTGGAAGGAGCGGGGACACGATGCGCCCCCGCCGGGCAGGCGCGGGAGCGAACCACGGGAGCGGCCGATGGTGACGACGATGCACGCCGTACGGGCCCATCGGCGCGGTGGACCCGAACAGCTCCACTACGAGCTCGCGCCCCGCCCCGTGCCGGACCCGGGCGAGGCGCTGGTGGCGGTGCGGGCCGCCTCCGTGACCGCCGGGGAGCTCTACTGGGACGCGACCTGGACCGACAGCTTCGACGGCTCGGGCCGCGACCGCACCCCCACCATCCCCTCGCACGAGGTCTCCGGAGTGGTCGCCGAGGTGGGCCCGGGCGTCATCACCCCGAGGGTCGGGGACGCCGTCTACGCGCTGATCCCCTTCGTCCACGACGGCGCCGCCGCCGAGTTCGTCACCCTCCCCGCGGGCATCCTGGCCCCCAAGCCCCGGCGGATCGACCACGACGCCGCCGCCTCGGTACCGCTCGCCGCGCTCACCGTCTGGCAGGCGCTGGCCCGGCACGCCGGAGTCACCCCGGGTCGGCACGTCCTCGTCCACGGCGCGGCGGGAGGCGTCGGTTCCTTCGCCGTCCAGATCGCCGCCGCGCTCGGCGCGCGGGTCACGGCGACCGCCGCCGCGCGCGACGCGGGCTTCGTCGCCGCACTCGGCGCGGAGCGGGTCGTCGACTACGCCGGCAGCCGCTTCGAGGACGAGGTGACGGACGTGGACGTCGTCTTCGACGCCGTCGGCGGGGACACGCAGGACCGCTCCTGGTCGGTGCTGCGACCCGGCGGACTGCTGGTCAGCATCGTGTCCCCGCCCGACCCGGAGAGCGCCCGCGCACACGGCGCCCGCGGTGTCTTCTTCGTCGTCGAGCCGGACCGGGCGGGCCTGGAGGCGGTCTCCCGGCTCATCGACGGCGGCAAGCTCACCCCGCGGGTCGACCGCGTGGTCCCGCTCGCCGAGACCCGCGCCGCCTATGAGGCACTGGAGCACGAGCACCGCCGGGGCAAGGTCGTCATCCACGTCGCCGACGGGGTCTGACCGCCCGGGCCGGGACGGGGCGGAGCCTACGGGACGACCGTCACCGGCCAGCGGCCCGCCTTGACCAGCCGCACCGCGACCGAGCCCACGATCCGGTGCCCGGCCTTCTCGGAGGCGCCGACGACGACCGCGTCGGCCTTGAGCTCGTTCGAGGCCTGCGACAGCCCGCCGAACGGGTCGCCCGTGAAGGTGTGGAACTCCCAGCGCAGGCTGGACACCGCCTGGAAGCGGGCGGCGGCCTTCTCTATCTCCGCCTTGAGCTGGTCCGCGATCTCGGCGGTCGCCTCCGCGACCGGGGCGCCGAAGGCGGCCCCCGCCGCCAGGACCGGCTGCACGTACACGATCGCCAGCAGCGCATTCTGGCGGCGCGCCAGCCCCGCCGCGTACGCCACGGCGCGCCACGAGGACTCCGAGCCGTCCAGTCCCGCCACGATCACCTTGGGACCGTCCGTGCCCCGCTCGAAAGCCGCCTTGTCGCTCACGTTCCGAGCCTACTTGCGCGACTGCCGCGCGCGCCGCACCGGGCGCGGCGAATCCACGGCGGCGGCGAGATGCCCGTCCACCAGCCGCTGCAGCGCGGAGGCGAAGACCGCCCGTTCGTCCTCGGGAAGGGCTCCCAGCAGGTCGCCGTGGACGCGCGCGGTGATCTCCCTGCCGCGGGCGACGAGCTCCCGGCCCGCCTCGGTCACGGTGATGATGCGGGCCCGGCGGTCCGTGGGGGAGGGGTGCCGCTCGGCGAGGCCGGCCCGCTCCAGCTCGTCCACGGTGACCACCATCGTGGTCTTGTCCTGCTGGGAGATCTCGGCGAGTTGAGCCTGTGTCAGCTGCCCGGGGAGCGCGTGCAGCAGCACGCAGTACCCGCGGGGGGTGAGCCCGACCTCGGCCAGCGCGGCCGCCAGCCGGTTCGTCATGGCGTGGCTGGCGTATTGCAGCAGCCCGGTGAAGTCGGGCGCGGATGCCGTGGGACCCATGGTCCGAGCCTAGCAAAAAGGTCCGTTACCGAATCGTCGGTGGCACGAATGATCCGGCGGATAAATCGTTCGGCCGCGCGGGCCCGCCTGCCTACCATGAGGGGGCATGAACCCCCCGTCTCTTCATCACGACGTCCCCGGCAAGCCCTCCCTCGACGGGCTCGAAGCGAAATGGTCGCGGCGCTGGGACGAGACGGGGGTACACCGCTTCGACCGGTCACGGCCGCGCGAGGAGATCTTCTCCATCGACACCCCGCCGCCCACGGCCAGCGGATCGCTCCACATCGGCCACGTCTTCTCGTACACCCACACCGACACCGTCGCCCGCTACCGGCGCATGCGCGGGCAGACCGTCTTCTACCCCATGGGCTGGGACGACAACGGCCTGCCCACCGAGCGCCGGGTCCAGAACCACTACGGGGTCGCCTGCGACCCCTCGCTCCCGTACGACCCCGGCTTCACCCCGCCCGAGCGCCCGGGCAGGCACCAGGAGCCCGTCTCACGGCGGAATTTCATCGAACTGTGCGAGGCCCTCACCGCCGAGGACGAGAAGACCTTCGAGCACCTGTGGCGCCGCCTGGGCCTGTCGGTCGACTGGACGCTCACCTACCAGACCGTCGACGCCCGTTCGCGCGCCGCCTCCCAGCGCGCCTTCCTGCGCAACCTGGCGCGCGGCGAGGCCTATTCCGCCGAGGCGCCCACCCTGTGGGACACCACCTTCCGCACCGCCGTCGCCCAGGCGGAGCTGGAGGACCGCGAACGGCCCGGCGCCTACCACCGGCTGGCCTTCCACCGCCCCGACGGCGGCCGGGTCGTCGTCGCCACCACCCGGCCCGAACTCCTCCCCGCCTGCGTCGCCCTGGTCGCGCATCCCGACGACGAGCGCTACCGCGGGCTGATCGGCACCAGTGTCACGACCCCCGTCTTCGGTGTCGCGGTCCCCGTCCACGCCCACCGGCTGGCCGACCCGGCCAAGGGCACCGGCATCGCCATGATCTGCACCTTCGGCGACACCACCGACGTCACCTGGTGGCGCGAACTCCGGCTGCCCACCCGTCCGGTCCTCGGCCGCGACGGGCGCTTCCTGCCGGCGCCGCCGCCCGCCCTGGACACGGCGCGGGCCCGCGAGGCGTACGGGGAGCTGGCCGGTGCCACCGCGCACACCGGCCGCGAGCGGCTGGTGAGGATGCTGCGCGAACGCGGCGAACTGGAGGGCGAGCCCGAACCGGTCGTCCACGCCGTCAAGTTCTACGAGAAGGGCGACCGGCCGCTGGAGATCGTCACCACCCGCCAGTGGTACCTGCGCAACGGCGGCCGCGACGAGGCCCTGCGGGACCGGCTGCTGGAGCGCGGCCGCGAACTGCGCTGGCACCCGGAGCACATGCGGGTCCGCTACGAGAGCTGGGTCGGGGGGCTCAACGGCGACTGGCTGATCAGCCGGCAGCGGTGGTTCGGCGTCCCCGTCCCCGTCTGGTACCCGCTGGACGACGCCGGTGAGCCCGTCCACGACAAGCCGCTGGTCCCCGAGGAGTCGGCGCTGCCCGTCGACCCCGGCACCGACGTCCCCGCCGGCTACCGCGAGGAGCAGCGCGGCGCGCCCGGCGGCTTCACCGGCGACCCGGACGTCATGGACACCTGGGCGACCTCGTCGCTCACCCCGCAGATCGCCGCCGGATGGGGCAGCGACGACGAGCTGTTCGCCAAGGTCTTCCCGATGGACCTGCGGCCCCAGGCCCACGAGATCATCCGCACCTGGCTGTTCGGCAGCGTCGTCCGCGCCCATGCCGAGCAGGACGTCCTGCCGTGGCGGCACGCCGCGATCTCCGGCTGGATCCTGGACCCGGACCGCAAGAAGATGTCCAAGTCCCGGGGCAAGGCGGTCACCCCGGGCGACCTGCTGGAGCAGCACGGCTCCGACGCCGTCCGCTACTGGGCGGCCGCCGCCCGGCCCGGCACGGACACCGCCTTCGACACCGGCCAGATGAAGATCGGCCGCCGCCTCGCCATGAAGGTCCTCAACGTCGGCCGCTTCGTGCTCACCTCCGGCGCCGCCGCGGACGCCGACGCCCCGGCGATCACGGCGCCGCTGGACCGCGCGCTCCTGGCGGCTCTCGCGTCCACCGTCGCCGCCGCCACGGACGCCCTGGAGGACTTCGACCACGCGCGCGCCCTGGAACGCGTGGAGACCTTCTTCTGGGACTTCTGCGACGACTACGTCGAGCTGGTCAAGTCCCGCGCGTACGACGGCGAGACCTCCGCCCTCGCCACGCTGGGCACCGCCCTGTCCGTCCTGCTGCGGCTGTTCGCGCCCTTCCTCCCCTTCGTCACCGAGGAGGTCTGGTCCTGGTGGCGGGACGGCTCCGTCCACCGCGCCGAGTGGCCCGAGGCGGACGCGCTGCGGGTCCTCGCCGGCGACGGCGACCCGCGCGTGCTGGCCACCGCCCGCGACGCGATCACCGCCGTCCGCAGGGCCAAGTCCGAGGCGCGGCTGTCGATGCGGGCGGAGAGCGGCCGGCTCGTCGTCACCGGTCCGGCCCCGGAGCTGGCGCTCTTCGCCCTGGCCGAGGACGACGTCCGCGCCGCCGCCCGCGCGGCGGCGGTGGATCGCCGCACGGCACCGGGTGACGGCCTGACGTACGAGGTGCGTCTGCCGCAGGCGCCTTGACCGGTCCCGCGCTGTCGGCCCTGCGAGTGGGCGCGGGCGGAGGGTCAGATGTCCGGCCGTCTCGCGCCCTCCGGGCGCAAAGCGGCGGGCAGCCGGCTGACGGGCACCGCACCAGCCCCGGCCGGACGAGAACGGCTAGGGCACCGGCACCGGTGGGCGGGGCCCCACATAGTGGCCGCTCGGGCGCATACGCAGCGGGGGTTCCCCGTACTCCTCCAGGGCGTGGGCGATCCAGCCCGCGGTCCGGGCGACGGAGAACACCGTCTCGCCGGCCTCGGGGACCATGCCGGCGGAGACGGAGAGCACGGCGAGGGCGAGGTCGACGTTGGGGTGGAGCGGGGTGTGGCGGGCCGTCGTGGCGGCCACCTCGCGCGCGGCGGCCAGGGCCTGCTCCGCGTACGGGACGTCCTCGAGCAGCCGGAAGAGCATGACGGCGCGCGGGTCCTCGCCCCGGTAGAGGCGGTGGCCCAGCCCCGGGACACCGCGGCCGGCGCGCAGATGGTCGGCGACGACGGCGGCCGCGCTGCCGCGGTCGAGCACCTCGGCCAGCATGCGGTGGGCGAGGCCGCTGGCGGCGCCGTGCAGCGGGCCGTCGAGGGCCCCGAGGCCGGCCGAGACGACGGCGTACGGGTGCGCGCGGGCGGAGGCGGCGATGCGCACGGCGAGCGTCGAGGCGGCCAGGTCGTGGTCGATGAGCAGGACGAGTGCCGCGTCCAGCACCCGCAGTGACGCCTCGTCGCAGGGCCGGCCGGACAGCCGCGACCACAGCCGCCAGGCCAGCCGGCCCTCGCCCGGGTGCGGGATCCCGGCCGCGGGCAGAGCGCGGACGAGTGTGGGGATCAGGCCGCGGGCGGCGCCGAGCACGGCCCCGGGGGAGAGGTCGAAGCGCAGCGGGTCAGCCACGGCCGCCGCGACGGCGGTCGCCCGCAAGCGGTCCATCGGGCCGCTGTGCGCGGGCAGCGCCGCGACCGCCCGCCGGGCGGCCTTCAGCGCCTCCGGCGGCGCGGTGAAGCGCACCCCGTGGCGCAGGACGCCGGTCCACAGCCACTCCGTCACCTCCTCGTAGCCGTACCGCCCGGCCAGGGCCGTGGCGTCGACCCCGCGGAAGTAGTAGCGGTCCGCCTCGATGAGGGTGATCGCCGTGCGCACCGCGGCCGTGCCGGCGTCCTCGGCGGGCTGCTGCGCGGCGCGCCGGTTGCGGCGTGCCAGGGCGTCGACCTCGCCGGGGTCGAAGGTGCTGCCCCGGCCGCCGGGGGCGCGCCGGCTGCTCAGCAGGCCGCGGCTCACGTAGGCGTACACCGTCTCCGGCTTGACCCCGAGCCGTTCGGCCGCCGCGCGCGTGCTCAGCCGTTCCTCCGTCGTCATGACTCCATCCCATCACATATTGATCCAATCAATATTGACGAGGATTGAATCAATGGTGGATGGTCTGATCAATGTCGAGTTGTTCGCAGCAGGACCGGAGGACCACCGTGACCGTCACGCCCGTCACCCCCGACGTACCCCGCGGCCTGAAGGGAGTCGTCGTCACCGAGACCGCGCTGGGTGACGTGCGCGGCACCGAGGGCTTCTACCACTACCGCCAGTACTCGGCCGTGGACCTGGCGCGAAGCCGCACCTTCGAGGACGTCTGGCACCTGATGCTGCTCGGCACGCTGCCCGACGCGGCCGGGCGCGAAGCCTTCGCCCGGCGTGTCGCCCCGCTGCGCCGGCTCCCGGGCGCCGTCCGCGACGCGCTGCCGGCCGTCGCCCGGTCCGGCGCGCTCAGCGGCCCCCTCGCGGGGCTGCGCTCCGCACTGTCCCTGCTGGGGGCGGCCGAAGGCTTCCGCCCGCTGTACGACGTCGGCCCCGAGCGGCGGCTGTCCGACGCCCTCGCCGCGACCGCCGCGGTGCCCACGCTGCTCACCGCCCTGTACCGGCTCGGCCAGGGCCTGGAGCCGGTCGAACCACGCGACGACCTGCCGTACGCGGCCAACTACCTGCACATGCTCACCGGCGAGGAGCCCGACCCGGCCCGCGCCAGGGCCGTCGAGCGCTACCTGATCTCCACCGTCGACCACGGCTTCAACGCGTCCACCTTCACCGCCCGCGTCATCGCCTCGACCGGCGCCGACCTCGCCGCCTGCCTCACCGGTGCCGTCGGCGCGCTGTCCGGCCCGCTCCACGGCGGCGCCCCCAGTCGCGCTCTGGACACCCTGGACGCCATCGGCACCCCGGACCGCATCGACCCGTGGATCCGCGAACGCGTCCTGGCCGGCGACCGCATCATGGGGTTCGGTCACCCCGTCTACCGCACCGAGGACCCCCGTTCCCGCATGCTCAAGGGGATCGCCCGCTCCTTCGGCGGGCCGCTCGTCGACCTCGCCGTCCAGGTCGAGGCGCGGGTCGAGGCGATCCTCGCCGAGCTGAAGCCGGGCCGCGAACTCCACACCAACGTCGAGTTCTACGCGGGCGTCGTCATGGAACTGTGCGGCCTGCCGCGCGAGATGTTCACCCCCACCTTCGCCTGCGCCCGCGTCGTGGGCTGGTGCGCCAACGTCCTGGAGCAGGCCGAGGACAGCAAGATCATCCGCCCGGCGGCCCGCTACGTCGGCCCCGTGCCGCCCCAGCCGGTGCCCGCGGCGTGACGCCGCGGACCGCCGCGCGGACCGGTCAGGGCGCCGCGGGGCGTTCCAGCAGGAGGTAGTCGCCGTCCTCGCCCGTGCGGTGGTAGCCGGCGCCCTTGTAGAGGTGGAGGGCGGGATTGTCCCGGTGGACGCCGAGCGCCAGCGTCCCGTGGCCGGCCGCGCGGGCCTGGGTGGCGAACGCGTCGAGGAGCAGGCGGCCGAAGCCGCGGCGCCGCAGGGCGGGCACCACATGGATGCCGACCAGCGTCGCCCTGCCGTCCGCGGGCAGCCACATCATGGAGCCGCCCGGTTCTCCGTCGGCCTCCAGGACCAGGGTCCGGTCCAGGCAGTCCACCCACAGGGCCAGGTTGCGGTCGATCGCCCCGGTCCAGGCCGCCTCGGCGGCCGGTTCGACGGTACGGATGTACTCGCGTTCCCACCGCAGCAGGTACGGCAGGTCGGCGGGTCGCGCGGGGCGGGTGACGGCTGCCGGGCCGGGGCTGCTGGACATGACGAGTACCGTAACGCCGGCGCCGCGCCCGCCGGCGACGGGAAACGCAGGTTGACGGCGTCGCCGCAGACGCCCGCCGGGAGGATGTGGTTGGCCGCGGGCGCGGCGAAGGGTGGCCGGCAGAAGACCAGGCCGTCCCGCGGGCAGTTGCTCCGGCACCGCGCCTTGCCGGGCGGCCGCCGAGCACACTCGGGCGAGCAGCGTCGCCGCCCCGGCCGCCAGCAGCCACCCGGCGTCGGCGGAACCCAGCCGGCCGGTACCGGCGTCCGTCATCGGCCACTGCCGCAGGACGATCAGGGCGACCGCCAACAGCGGTTCCGCACCGAGGATCTGACGCGCTGAAAGGCGCCGCCACATGCCGTTCGTGCCCTTCCGCCGCGGTCGCCCGCGCTGCCGTGCGGCGCTCCCTGGCGCAACCCCTGCCGTACCTACGCGCGACCATGCGTATACGGTGCGGCGACTCGTACCGCTCATCCGGCGGCGCATCCGGCCGTCACGTGGTGGCGGGGTGCGGACGCGCCCCCGGGGCGGGCCGGGACTACAGCTCCAGGAGGCTGCCCCGGCCGTCCACGCGGTCGGCCGACTCGTCGTCGAACCACACCGCTCCAGTGGCGAGGTAGCGGAAGCGGTGCACACCCGCCGGGAGGATCACCGACACCGTGCGGGTGCCGTCCCGGCGGGGGACGAGGGTGTGCCGGCCGGGCTCCCAGCCGTTGAAGTCGCCGACCACGCTGACGGTGCCGGGCGGGTGGCCGGCGGGGAGGGCGAAGGTGATCCGCGTCTTGCGGCCGAACAGTTTGGTGCGCCTGAGCATGGGCTCTCCCTGCGATGCCGGACGAGGGACGGAGGACGACGTGCGGTGCGCGGGTGCCCCACATTCTCCCGGTGCTCCGGGGAAAGTCACATACCGACTGGTCGGTGTTACGGGATATCGTGGCCCGGACGACGTAGGTACGTACGCGGAGGGAGTCGCGGTGCGCGCGATCCAGATCACCGAGTTCGGCGGGCCGGAGGTGCTGCGGCAGGCCGAGCTGCCCGAACCCGTGCCGGGGCCGGGGCAACTGCTGGTCGAGGTCTCCTCGGCGGGGGTCAACTACGCCGACACGCACATGGTGGAGAACTCCTATCTCGCCAAGGCGACCCTGCCCCTCGTGCCCGGCGCCGAGGTGGTCGGCCGCACCGCCGGCGGCCGCCGCGTTGTCGCGCTCACCGACAACGGCGGCTACGCCGAGCGGGCCGTCGTCGAGGAGTACCTGGCCCACGACGTGCCCGAGGGGGTCACCGACGGCCAGGCGCTCGCCCTGGTCGTCCAGGGCCTCACCGCCTGGCACCTGCTGCGCACCTGCGCCCGCATGGCGGAGGGCGAGTCGGTGGTCGTGCACGCCGCCGCGGGCGGCACCGGCTCGCTCGCCGTGCAGCTCGCCAAGGAGTTCGGCGCGGGACGGGTCATCGCCACCGCCTCCTCCAAGGAGAAGCGCGACCTCGCGCTGGAGCTCGGCGCGGACGTCGCGATCGAGGCGGACCCCACGGACGCCGCGGGGCTGAAGGAGCGGCTCGTCGAGGCCAACGGCGGCAGGAAGGTCGACATCGTGCTGGAGATGACCGGCGGCCCGGTCTTCGACGCCTCGCTGGCCGCGCTCGCCCCCTTCGGCCGCCTGGTGACGTACGGACTCGCCTCCCGCGTTCCCCCGGCCCCGGTCCAGGCGGCGCAGCTCATGGGCCGCTCCCGCGCCGTCGTCGGTTTCTGGCTGATGCACTGCCTGGGGCGCCCCGGCATGTACCGGGAGCCGATGGCCGAGCTGCTGGACATGACCGCCGACGGCCGGCTGAGGCCCCAGGAGGGCGTCAGGTACCCGCTGTCCGAGGTCACCCGCGCCCACGAGGACCTGCGTGCCCGCCGTACTTACGGCAAGCTCACGCTCGACCCGGCAGGCTGACCTCTACGGGCCCGGCCGCGTCCGCGCCGCCGCCGTTCGCGTCCGCGCGGAGGCACAATCGACAGCGGAGCACGAAGCCGCGGCCGGCGGCCCGGAGGAACGGGAGGGGCCATGGACAGGACCCGCTTCGCCCCCGACCGGGGGCTGACCACCCGCATGGTGGTCACCATGTTCATGATCGGGCTGCTCTACGTCGTCTTCGTGGGTGTCCTGCTGGCACTGCTGCGTGGGGCCTGGCCGCTGATCCTGATCGTCGCGGGCGGGCTGTTCGTCGCCCAGTTCTGGTTCAGCGACAGGATCGCCGCCTTCAGCATGGGCGCCCGCGAGGTCACGCCCGAGCAGGCCCCCGAACTGCACGGCGTCGTCGACCGGATCTGCGCCCTGGCCGACATGCCCAAACCCCGCGTCGCCATCGCCGACAGCGACGTCCCCAACGCCTTCGCCACCGGGCGCAACGAGAAGGCGGCGCTGGTGTGCGCCACGACCGGTCTGCTGCGCCGGCTGGAGCCCGAGGAGCTGGAGGGCGTCATCGCCCACGAACTCTCCCACGTCGCGCACCGGGACGTGGCGGTCATGACGATCGCCTCCTTCCTGGGCGTTCTCGCCGGCGTGGTCACCCGCATCGGCCTGTGGGGCGGCCTCGGGCGCAACAGCCGCGACCCCGGCACCGCGATCGTGGTCGTCCTCATCCCGCTGGTCAGCGCGCTCGTCTACTGCGTCAGCTTCCTGCTGACCCGGATGCTGTCCCGCTACCGCGAGCTGTCCGCCGACCGCTCCGCCGCACTGCTCACCGGGCGGCCCTCCGTCCTGGCCTCGGCACTGACCAAGGTCTCCGGCCAGATGGCGCGCATCCCCACCGAGGACCTGCGCAAGGCCGAGCCGTTCAACGCCTTCTACTTCGTCCCCGCCTTCGCCGGTGGCCAGAGCCTGGCCCAGTTGCTGTCCACGCACCCCACCCTGGAGCAGCGGCTGCAGCAGCTCGGCCGGATCTCCGTCGACCTGGGGCGGCGCTGATGGGGTTCCTGGACGCGCTGCTCGGCCGCAGCAAGCCCGTCAGACCCGACCTCGACCAGCTGTTCGGGCTCCCCTCGGCGGCCGTGACCCTTGAGGCCGCGGCCGGCTTCCGGCCCACCGGTGTGGGCTCGGTGTGCTTCGCCGCGGTCGAGGGCGGTGCGTTCGCCGAGGTGCAGCAGGACGTGCGGGCGCTCCTGGACATGGACACCGGCCAGGGCGCCGTCCCGGTGGAGCCGGTCCGCGACGCGTACGGGTACACCTGGCTGGTCGTCCGGCGCCCGGCGCAGGACCTGCCGGTTCTGGTGGGGGACCTCCACGCGGTCAACTCGGCACTGGAGGGGCACGGCTACGGCCCCCAGTTGCTCTGCTCCCTGGCCGCCTTCCGCGACGACGCGGGGCGCACCCTGGCGCTGGTCTACCTCTACAAACGCGGCTCGTTCTACCCGTTCGCACCGCTTCCGGGGGAGAAGCGCGACAACCCCCTGGAGCTCCAGGTCAAGGCCCTGCTCGGCGACGACCTCCGCCTCGAGGAGGACCTCGGCCGCTGGTTCCCGCTCTGGGGCGCGCCGGGCCTGGGGGGCTGACGCCCCGGGTGGCCGTCCGTGGCGGGCGGACTCAGCCGCCGGCGAAGACGCCGATGCCGTTGGCGACGAGACGTTCCGTGCCGCCCGACGGATGGTTGCGGACCTTGACGCGGGGCGCGCCGGGATCGCGCGTGACGAGGGTGGAGGAGCCGCCGCCGTCGAGGTTGACGGCGGCTTGGGCGCCGATGCCGGACATCACGGACGCGAGTTCGAGGACCGTGAGGCCGGCGCCGGACTCGGCCCTGCCGTCCAGGGCCAGGAGGTACATCACGTGCCCGTCGTCCCCGAAGCCCGCCGCGGTGCGGGTCGCCGCGACGCCGTCGTCCAGGCCGGCCGGCGGGTAGCCGTCGTGCAGGATCGGGCAGCCCCCGACGGCGAAGCGGTAGCCGCCGCCGTACGCGGAGGCCACCAGCCGCTGCCGCACGTCGACCGCGTCGCCGGGCTCCAGCAGGCGCAGCGCCTCCGCGCCCGCCTCCCGGCCGACGAGGACCACCGTGCCGGGCGGGATCTCGCCCCCTCCCGGGCTCTCGCCGACGTCCACGACCTCGCCCTGGCTGACCGTGACCTCGTAGGTGTCGCCGCTGCACGGCGCCGCGCGCTTGGTGTCGTTGCCGCAGGCGGCGCGGAGCCGGGAGGCGCTGCCCCAGTCCGGGGTGTACACGCCCACGCCGCCGACCGGGAGCGCGTACTGGTTCAGGCCGCCGAGGGGCACCGTGCCCTCGGCGAAGCTGACCGAACCGGCCAGCCCGAGCCGGTCGAGCCGCGCGACCCCGTCGGTGCCGACCGCGAGAACGTCCTCGGTGGACGCGCCCGGCGGCAGCTTGGGCCCGAAGCGCTGGCCCAGCGGCACCGCCGATTTCAAGGCCCGTCCCGCGGCGACCGCCGGGCCGACCGGGGCGCCGGTCGCGGGCACCCCGGGGTGCTGGCTCTCGCTCATGTTGAAGAAGTCGGCGTTGATGCCGGCCACGGCGCCCGCGGCGTCGGCGAGCTTCGAGACCTTGTCGCGTCCGGCGACGACGCCGGGATGCAGCAGGTCCACCGCGACGCCGGGCGTGCGCAGATCCACCGTCAGCAGGTGCCCGCGGACCGTGCCGTGGGCTCCCCGGTAGGTGAAGGTCCGGTAGTTCACACCCGAGGCGAGGACGCTGATCGCGCCGTAACGCAGTCCGTCCCCGGCGACCGCGGCGGCGGCACCGCTCGCGCCGCCGAGCAGGGCGCTCCACGCCAGCACCACCGAGATCGCCAGGCGCACCCGGCGGGGTCGTCGAGTCACGTCGCTCCAGCCCGAAAAAAACCGATTATCTGACGGGAGGTCAATGGTTGCCGGGCCCGGCCGGGTTGTCGCACCACCACGCCGCGCACGGCGGGGAATTCAGCGATACGGTGATGAGCGGGCTGTAAGGGAGCTGCCGGACCGGTGCCGGCCGCCTCAGCCGGGGAAGGCGTAGACCGTGGTCGCGTGCGCCGCGGGCTCGCCGGCGCCTTCGGGGGTGAGCTCGACGTCGATGAACGCCAGCCGTCGCCCGAGCTTGGTGACACGTGCCGTGACCAGCACGTCGGTGCCCATGACCGCCCGTTGGAAGGTCGTGGACTGCTGGATGGTCGTCATCGGCCCGTAGCCGCCGCGGGCGGCGGACACCGCGATCACGGTCGCCGTGTCGGCGGCCGCCATCAATGCCTGGCCCGACAGTGCGCCGCCCTCCCGGGTCAGCCGGTCCGACCAGGGCAGCCGCAGCACGGCGTGCCGCTCCCCGGTCTCCTCGACAAGGAGCCCCAGGTCCTGCACCCAGGGCGCGAAGTTGTCGGCCAGGACCTTGTCCGCCTCGGCGGTGGTGATCGTCACGGCGGACATTCTGACCCACCGTCGGGGGCGTACACCAGGGCGCGACGGACCCCGTCACGCATGTGCGCTTACATGCCGTTGCGAGTATATAGCTTCGGGAGTATGTTGGAAGACGTGTCCATACCCTTCGACGTGCTGGCCGAGCCGACGCGGCGGCGGATCCTCGATCTACTCCTGGAACGCCCCCGTCTCGTCGGCGAGCTCACCGAGCACCTCGGCCTCAGCCAGCCCGGTACGTCCAAACATCTGCGGGTGCTCCGCGAGGCGGGCCTGGTCCGGGTGCGCGCCGAGGCGCAGCGCCGCTGGTACGAGCTGCGCCCCGAGCCCCTGCGGGAGGTCGACGCCTGGCTCGCGCCGTACCGCAGGCTGTGGGGCACCGGCCTGGGCGCGCTGGAGTGGCATCTGGACGCCATGCCCGACGAGATGGAGGAGCCATGACCACGGACACCGGCGAGACGCTGACCACCGCGGACGGCCGGACCGCGCTGCGGATGGAGCGGCGGCTCGCACACCCGCCGGAGAAGGTGTGGCGGGCCCTGACCGAGCCCGGGCACCTGTCGAAGTGGTTCCCTGCCGACGTGGAGGTGGAGCCGCGGGTGGGCGGCAAGGTGCGCTTCCTGTACCGGCGCGGCGAGGGCGAGGCGACGGACGGCGAGGTCACCGAGTGGGACCCGCCGCACGTCGTCGCCTACACCTGGGGCGAGGACCTGCTGCGCTGGGAACTGGTGCCGGAGTCCCTGGGCTCCGTGCTGACCCTGACCCACACCTTCGCCGACCGCCCCGGTGCCGCCAGTTTCGCCGCCGGCTGGGACGCCTGCGTCGCCGGCATCGATCCCGAGCTGGCGGGCGAGCCCGTGCCCGCCCCCGGCGACATGAAGGCGGCCCATGAGCGCTACGTCAAGGAGTTCGGCCTCGACCGGGGCACCGCGGAGGAGCTGCCCGTCGGCTGGAAGGTCCGCTTCGAGCGGCAGCTGACCCAGCCCGTGGCGACCGTGTGGAAGACCCTGCTCGGCGGGGTGGCCGCGCCCGAGGTCGGCGGACCCGTGCCGCGGGGCTTCGTCGTGGGGGACTTCGCCGCCGGGCCGGTGAGCGAAGTGCGCCCGCAGGAGGCACTCGCCTACCCGTGGGACCTGGGCGGCCGCCACGAGGGGACCGTGCGCTGGGAGCTGACCCGGGGCACCGGGCACGGCGCCCGGCTGGTCCTCACCCAGACCGGCGTCCCCGAGGTGCCCGCCGCCCTCGCGCTGGACGTATGGCGGGACCGCGTGGAGAGCCTCGCGGCGAAGCTGGCCGCGATGCCCCGCTGACCGGTGGACGGCACGGCGCCCGGCCTCACAGCCGGCCCCGTGCCTCCTCCAGGAACTCCCGGGTGGGCCCCGCGGGCAGCGCCTGGGCGCTCATCCGGTCCAGGGCCTCGCGGAACTGCGAGACGTCCTCGCGTTCGTCGAGGTAGACGGCGCCGATCAGGCTCTCCGCGTACGCGATGTCCGGCAGCTCCGGCAGCGGGAAGCGGAAGATGTGGAACGGCCCGTACATCGCCGGGTGCGGCCCCGCGGTGAAGGGCATCACCTGCAGCCGTACGTGGGGCATCGCGCACGCCTCGATCAGGTGGTCGATCTGCAGGCGCATCACCTCGGGCCCGCCGATGGGGCGGCGCAGCACCGTCTCGTCCATCACCACCCACAGCAGGGGCGGGTCGTCGCGGGTGAGCAGCGCCTGCCGCTCCATGCGCAGCGCGACGCCGCGCTCGATCTCCTCCTGCGAGGCGTGCGGCCGGCCCGCGCGCAGCACGGCCTCCGCGTACTGCGGGGTCTGCAGCAGGCCCGGGACGTAGTGCGGCTCGTAGGCGCGGATGAGCTCGGCGGCGCCCTCCAGGCTGACGAAGGCGCTGAACCACTCGGGGAGCACGTCACGGAAGCGGTGCCACCAGCCGGGGCGGTTGGCCTCGCGGGCCAGCTCCAGGAAGTTGGCGATCTCGGCGGGCTCGGTGACGCCGTAGGTCAGGAGCAACTTCTCCACGTACGGGATGCGCAGGCCCACCTCGGCCTTCTCGATGCGGCGGACCGTGGCGTGGGTGACGTCCAGGGCGCGGGCCGCCTGCTCGTAGGAGACGCCGGCCCTTTCGCGGAGGTCCTGGAGGCGTCTGCCGAGCACCACCCGCAGCACGGTGGGAGCGCTTGCCGCCCGCGCGTCAGTCACCGTCCATCTCCTCCAGCACCGCTGTTGCCCGCGTAGTTTGTCATGACGTCAGGTCGCGGCAAAGCATGTGGGGGACGCTTTGCGATGTTGGAACGCACCGTGCCGCACCGTGCCACAGCGTTCCGGAGGCCCGCATCGTAGCGGAGTCGCGTCCTCCTGTGGAGTGTTCCCGCGGACGCGCGGGGGTCCCGCGGTGGCCGGGCGGAAGGGAACCGCAGCAGTCTGACGGTACGTCAGCCCCGAGTTGGGTGCGGAGGCGGATCTTCCATAGGATCCGCCAATGATCATAAGCAAACGGCTGGCGGCGGGGCTGTGCGGCCTCGCGGCCGCCCTCGCCACCGCGCTCTTCCCGGCCGCGGCGCCGGCCGCCGCGGACGACGGGCCGCAGACCGCGCACGAGGCCCCGAAGGTCGAGCTCGTGCTCGACGTCAGCGGCTCGATGCGGGCCAACGACATCGACGGCAGGTCCCGCATGTCGGCGGCCAAGCAGGCGTTCAACGAGGTCATCGACGCGGTCCCGGACGAGGTACGGCTCGGTATACGCACCCTCGGCGCCAACTATCCCGGCAAGGACAAGACGGTCGGCTGCAGGGACACCGAGGCCCTCTACCCGGTCGGCACCGTCGACCGCACCGAGGCCAAGACCGCGGTCGCCACCCTCGCCCCCACCGGATGGACGCCGATCGGCCCCGCCCTGCAGGCCGCGGGCAAGGACCTCGCGGGCGGTGAGGGCACCCGCCGCATCGTGCTCATCACCGACGGCGAGGACACCTGCCAGCCGCTCGACCCGTGCGAGGTCGCGCGCGAACTCGCCGCCGAGGGCACCCACCTGGTCGTCGACACCCTCGGCCTGGTGCCCAACACCAAGATCCGTGAGCAGCTGAGCTGCATCGCCGAGGCCACCGGCGGCACTTACACCGCCGTCGACCACGCCGACCAGCTCTCCGACCGCATCAAGCAACTCGTCGACCGCTCCGCCGACAACGTGGTCGTCACCCCCACCGTGACCCAGGGCGCCGACCGTTGCGCCGACGCCCCGCTGCTCGGGGCCGGCGTCTACAGCGACCGCGAGACGTTCGCCGAGCACCGCTGGTACCGGGTGAGCGTCACCGACGGCCAGGAACTGCGCGCCTCCGTCAGCGTCGGCGCCGACCGGGCCGTCAACCGCGACTACGGTGTCCTCGTACGGGCCGTCACCACCGGCGGACGGGAACTCGTCCGCGGTTCCGACGCGGACAGCGGACGCACCGACGTCGTCTCGTCCGGTCTGCGCTACGCCTGGCCGGAGCGCGACGACGACGCCGCAGCGACCGCACGCACCGTGTGCATCGAGGTCAGCAACTCCTTCTCCGCCCCGGAGGCCGTCAAGCGCGCCCCGGGCCTGCCGCTCGAACTCAGCGTCGACCTGGTCTCCTCGCCCGACGAGCCGTCCGACGTCGCCTCCTTCGGTCTCGGCCGCGGCTGGTGGCTGCTGGCCCTGCTGGTCGTGACCGGCCTGCTCGCCGGTGTGCTGTGGGGCTGGATCTCGCGCTGGCGCGTCGCCGTCTGGAGGACCAACTGATGCGTACCATCCGAACGGCACGCCGGGCGGCCGCCGTACTGCTCGCGGGCGCGGCCCTGCTCGCCGCCGGGGCGGGCACCGCGGCCGCCGACGACGCCACGCCCAGCCCGGGCGCGAGTGGCACGGGGGCCACCGAGGAGACCGTCCAGCCCGGTACCGGCTTCCGCACCGCCGGGAACCTCCGGCCGGGGGTGCGGACCGTACCGGCCGGCGCCTCCACCGGTGACTACCTGTACTGGGTGTTTCCCGCCGCAGCGGGCGAGGTGCCCACGGTCTCCGCGACCGTCACCCTGCCGGAGCCCGCGACCCGGCACGGCAACCAGACCTGGCAGCTCGACGTCTACGACGGCCTTCGCCGCCGTCAGGCGTGCGCGGCGGGCAAGCCCACCAGGACGGCGTCGGCGCAGGACACCCAGCTGGAGCTGAGCTGCCGGCTGCGCACCGTCCGCGCGTGGTCCGAGGCGTGGGCCAACGACCCGCTGCCGGGCGCGTACTACATCCGCCTGACCGTGCTGCGGCTCCCGGACCAGGACCTCGGCCTGCCGGTCCAGGCGCAGGTCGGCACCACCTCGGCGGACGCGGGCGGCTCCAAGGCCGTCGACGGCGAACTCGCCGCCCCGCTCACCCCCGTCGCCAAGGCCGGGGCCACCCTGGACCCCAACGCCGTGCCGTCCGCCTCCGCCACGGAGGAGTCCGGCGAGGGGGCCGACGATGAGGCCGGTCCGAGCGCGTCGCCGGTCCCGGCCGGGCTGGCCCAGCCCGAGGACGGCTGGGGCGGCGGCTGGTGGTCCGACCGCTGGATCTGGACCGCGGCCGGGGGCGTGCTCGGCGCGCTCGCGGGCATCGCCGGCTACAGCCTCACCCGCGGACGGGGACGCGGCCGTCCGGTCGCGTAACCGAGGGACCCGGTGACGCGCCGGTAGGGAGCCGTGGCGGCTCCGTACCGGCGCGTCCGCGTTCACCGCTCCGCGGAGGCCGCCCTGCGCGCCGCCGCGCGCAGCAGCGCAGCCGTCCCCGGGTGCGGACCGCGTTCCGCCCATTCCAGCGGAGTGAGTCCCGTGCCGTCGTCCTCGCGCAGACCGGGATCGGCCCCGTGGGCCAGGAGCTGACGCACCGTCTCCTCATGGCCCCAGCAGGCGGCGGCGCACAAGGGTGTGCCCTCGTCGCCGTGGCCGCTCTCGGTGTCCGGCCGCGCCCCCGCCGCCAGGAGCAGCGCGGCCACGGCCGCCGCGCCGTTGACCGACGCCGCGTAGAGCGGGGTCGTGCCGTCCGGGTCGGCGCGTTCGGGGGACGCCCCCCGGCGCAGCAGCTCCCCGGCGGTCCGGAGGGCGCCGCACCGCGCGGCGGTCACCAGGGCCCGGCTCAGCTTCTTGCGGCGTCTGCGGTTCACCGGGACAGGTTACGAGACGGCCGCCCCGCCGGAGCCGATCCCCAGGCGTGCGACGCGGCCCTGCTCACCGGCGGCCCGGGTCCGGGGCGCAGTCGACGGGGTCGTGGGACCCGGAGTCGAACGGCCGCCAGGTCCGGCCGCCGTCCGGTGTCAGGTCGCTGCCGGACGGGCCCGTCGCGATCGCCGCGCGGGAGGAGTACGGCAGCCAGGCCGCGCCCGAGCGGTAGGCGGCCGGGGGGCGTGCGGAGCCGGTCCAGGTCGCGCCGCCGTCGCGGGACACCGCGGCCGCCTCGGGGGAGGCCTGGTCCGGGCGGTGCTCCCCGCCCACGGCGATCCCGTGCCGAGGGTCGCGGAAGGCCGGCGCGAACACCCCCTTCGCGCCGGGTCGCCCGCGGGCAGCGTGGAGCCGTCACGGTCCAGGGCAGCCCCCGGTCGCGGGAGTGCAGGACGCGGGCCTGGGCCGCCCCGCCGGCCGCCGGCCACACGTCACGCGGGCCGCGGCTGACCACCACCGCGCCCAGGTCCACCGCGACCAGCCGCTTGTTGCGCGGGCCCTCGGGCACGTCGCCCCTGCCCCTGACGACGCGTTGCGCCAGGCCCGCGACGACGGCGGCGCCCGCGGGGCGCCCGGGGCCCTTGGGCCGGCGACGCGATGCGCCGCCAGGACCCGGGACCCGCGGCCGCGACGCCGACCGCCGCCGCGCCGGGGCGGGATCGTCAACGGGCCTGCGACAGCGAAGTCCTGGCCTGCTCGACGGCGATGGCGACCCGGGGCGACCCGCAGTCCCGGGCGAGGTCCACGGCGTCCTCGGTCAGGGTGCGGGCGGCGTCGAGGTCACCGGTCCGGGCCCGGGCGAGGGCGGCGCGCGCGGTGTAGAGGGTACGGTCGCGCCGGTAGAGGGGGTCCTGCATCGCCAGTGCCTTCTCCAGCAGCGGGGCCGCCTCCTGCGCGCATCCGAGGTCCAGCAGCGCGATCCCGCTCTGCGCGCACAACTCCGCCCCGTCGAACCAGTAGATCCACGACGGGTCGTCGTCGCCTGGCGCGGTGTCCAGCAGCAGCTCCGCCTCCTCCAGCGACCGCCGGCACGCCGCGTCCTCGCCGAGCCCGGCGTACGCCCGGGCCCGGCGGGTGGCGAGCATCGCCCGGGTGCGCGAGGTCGCCCCTGCCGCGGCGGACTCCGCGGCCCGGGACGCCGCGAGGGCGTCGTCGTGGCGGCCGGCGAACACCGCCTGGAGGCTCAGCCCCGCCCACAGGTTGGCGGCCTGCGCGCGGTCCTCCGCGCCGTGCGCGAGGCGCAGTCCGGTGAGGTAGTGCCGCTGGGCCGCCCCGTGCCGTCCGCAGTCCGTCGCCGCCCAGCCGCCCAACTGGGCCAGCCCGGCGGCGACGCGCAGCAGACGCGCGTCCACCCCACCCCGGTACGGGCCCCGGCGCAGCAGGTCGAGCGCGATCCGCAGGTCGGCCTCGACCCGGTGGCGTACGGCAGCGCCGCCGAGCCGGTCGTCCAGCCGGCGCAGGCCGAGGACGCCGCGCTCCAGCCACGCCACGGTCTCCTCGTCGGCCGCCGAACCCTCCCGGGCGGCGAGCAGATCCGCGTCATCGGGAGGCGGCCCGTTCCCCCCGCGGTCCGTCACGGCCGTCCAGTCGGCGACGGCCGCACCGAAGGCCGGTCCCTCCAGCACGGGATGGCCCCGTGGGTCGCGTCCGCCGCCGTCGAGCAGGGCGTCCAGCGCGTCGAGACCGCCCGCCCGGGTCCACGGCAGCCCGTCGGGGATGCCGTCGAACGAGGGTAACCAGCCGGGCCACGGGCGGGCGTCCACCTCCCGCAGCGCCACGCCCAGGGCCCGGGCCAGGGCCCGCTGGCTGTCCCTCTCCGGCACCACGCCCCAGTGCTCCCAGCGCCACACCTTCTCCCGGCGGGCCGCCATGGGCACACCGAGGGCACGGGCGTTGTCGGCGACGACCCGGGCGAGGTCCTGGTAGCTCCAGCCGTGGCTGCGCCGGACGGACGCCAGGGGATGGGACGGTGCCGGCGCGGTGTCGTCCGCCACGGCGATGCTCCTTCGTCTCATATTCGTACGTTCGAATATCAGGCGCGGCCGGTGTGGCGCAGGCGATCACCGCGATCCGTCCCGATCCGTGTCCCCGCACCGTCCGGTGCCGCCCCCGTGCTCGGACGCGTGTGCGGGACTACATCGAGACAACAGGTCCGGACTTGAAGTGGACCTGCTCATACCGGTTGGCTTTGTGTGATCAAGCGATCACCGGACGCCGAACGGGAAGCCCCGCCCCGGGCCGGACCTCACGTGCGCGCCGTGGAGGCACCCCGAGGATGACCCCTCCACCCCCGTTCGGTTTCTCCCGCTCCAGGGACGACCTGCGGTTCGACCCTGCCCTGGACGACCAGCCACTGGCCGATGCCCGCGCCGCGCTCGCCCAGGGGCGCTGGACCACCGCCCGCAGCCTGCTCGCCGAGACCGGCGACGACTGGGACCGCCGCGGTCACCGCCTGGTCGTCCTCGGGGAGGGCGGCGCCAGTGCGACCTGGGCCCGCGAGTGGCAACTGGCCGAACCCGGCAGCACCGACGCGGCCGCGCTGCTGGCCTGCGCCATGGTGTTCCGCGCCATCGCCGGCAAGGAGAAGCCCGAACGGGCCCGCGAGGCCTGCCTCGCCGCCGCCGCGCTCACCCCGGCCGATCCCACCCCGTGGCTCTGCCTGCTGATCCTGGCCCGCCACACCGGCACCGACGACGAGCAGATGCGCGCCTTCGACCAGGTCCGCGGCCGCCACCGCAGCCACCACCACGGGCACCACCTGATGGCCGCCTGCCTTGCCGAACGTCCCCAAGCCGCCGCCGACGGCGGGCCCTTCCACGAGGTGTACGAATTCGCCGACTGGGCCGCGGGCGAGGCGCCCGCCGGCTCGCCGCTGGCCGTCCTGCCCGTCGTCGCCCACGCCGAGCTGTACCGCGTCCTCGCCACCGCCGGGACCCTGCCGGCCGACCCCGCCGCCTCCGGGCACTGGGACGGATGGCGCGCCCGGCAGGCGCTCAAGCGGGGTTTCGACTGGTGGCTGGAGTTCGACGGCGACGGGCACGACCACCCGCGCCTCCATCTCGACCTCAACTTCCTCGTCCACGCGCAGTTCCTGCAGGGCCGCACCGCCGAGGCCGCGGCCCTGTTCAACCGGATCGGCGGTCACGCCACCCGCGTCCCGTGGGCCTATCCCGACCGTGACCCCAAGAAGGCCTTCCGCGCCGCGCGGGAGGCCGTGCTCGGCCCCGGCTCGGCGTAGGGCCCGCCCCACATGACGTACCAGCAAACCCCAACCCCTCCCAGGAAGGAACCGCCATGCTGACGGGCAACAGCGGGATCAGCACGTTCAAAGGCGAGGAGAGAGCCCTGCGGGCCGACCGCCTCGGCATGTCCGGCCTGCTCCTCTCCGTGGTCGCCGCCAGCGCGCCGCTGATGGTGGTCGCGGGCGTCATGCCCACCACGTACGGCGTGATGGGCATCGTCGGGCAGCCGCTGCTCTTCGTGATCCTCGGCGTGGTGCTCATCCTCTTCAGCGTCGGGTACGCCGAGATGAGCCGCCATGTCCACAACGCGGGCGCCTTCTACGCCTACATCGCCCGCGGGCTCGGCGGCACCGCGGGCACCGCGGCGTCGCTCGTCGCCCTGGTGTCGTACAGCGCCATGCAGTTCGCGGTCTTCGGCCTCTTCGGCTTCGAGATCTCCGGGCTGTTCCAGACCTACCTCGACACCACGATCGCCTGGTGGATCCCGGCCGTCCTGGGCGTTCTCCTGGTCGGCGCGCTCGGCTGGCTCAAGATCGACGTCAACGCCAAGGTGCTCGGCGTCCTGCTGGTGATCGAGATCGCCCTCGTCGTCATCTTCGACGTCGCCGCCGTCGGCAGCCCCGCCAAGGAGGGCCTGTCGCTGCACGCCTTCGACCCGAGCACGCTCAGCGGCGCGGGCCTGGGCACCGCCCTGTGCTTCTGCATCGCCAGTTTCGTCGGCTTCGAGCAGTCGCCGGTGTATGCCGAGGAGACCACCAGGCCGCAGGTCGTGGTCGCCCGCGTCATGTTCCTCGCCGTCACCTTCGTCGCGGTCTTCTTCGCCATCAGCTCCTGGGCGCTGAGCATCGCGGCCGGCCCGTCCCAGATCGTGGCGGAGTCCCAGAAGCAGGGACCGGGGCTGCTCTTCGGCCTCAGCGAGTCGATCATCGGGGGCGCCTTCACCGACGTCCTGCACGTCCTGTACGTGACCGGCATGTTCGCCTGCCTCCTCAGCTTCCACAACGTCGTGGCCCGCTACGCCTTCGCCATGGGCCGTGAGGGCCTGCTGCCCTCCGCCTTCGGCCGCACCAACCCCAACAGCGGCGCCCCCGCCTTCGGCTCGCTGCTGCAGACGCTGGTGTCCCTCGGCTTCGTCGTCGCCTTCGCCGTCACCGACGGCAGCGCGGCGGCCGACCACGACCCGACCGCGCCCGTGCTCAAGCTCTTCACCTGGTTCGGCAACGTCGGCGCCCTGGGCGTCATCGTGCTGCTGGCGACCGCGTCCTTCGCCGTCATCGGCTACTTCGTCCGGCGCGGTGCGCTGCGCACCCAGGCACCGCGGATCGCCGCCTCCGCCCTCGCGGGCATCGCGCTGGCCGGCATCGCCGTCTACGCCGTCAAGGACTTCGACGTCCTGGTCGCCGGCGACGGCTCCGCCGTCTCCTGGATCCTGCCGGCCATCATCGGCGTCACCGTCGTCGGCGGTTTGGTGTACGGCGCGGTCCTGCGGGCCACTCGTCCCGAGATGCACGCCCGGATCGGTCTCGGCAACGAGGCGTTCCGGATCGAGCAGGCGCGCGAGAAGGCGGCCGGCACCGATGCGGAGACCACGGCCTCCTGACCCCGTCCGGCCCGTCGCCCCTCTGGCCGGGGGAGCGGCGGGCCCGTTCCATGTCCGTAGTACCCGCCAGCTCAACGACCAACGTCCACAAGAGGGTTGTCCCGATGTCCTCCTGCTGCCCCAGCGACGCAGACGCCGCGCCCGCCGCACCCCACCCCCTAGACCCGCTGACCGCCGACGAGATATCCGCCGCCCGCCGCATCCTCGCCGAGGAGGGCCGGGTCACCGACGCGACCCGTTTCCCGCTCGTCCTGCTCGACGAGCCCGACCGGCACACCGCCGACGCCCACCGCGACGGGGACCCCGTGGTCCGCCGGCTGCGCGTCACCCTGCTCGACTCGGCCACCGGCGCCGCCGCCGAGGCCCTGGTCGACGTCACCGCGGGCGCCGTCGTCGCGTACCGCGAACTCGACACCGGGCAGGAGGGCCAGCCCCCGGTCACCTTCGAGGAGTACGAGATCGTCGAGCAGGTCGTGAAGGCCGACCCCGGCTGGCGCAAGGCCATGGCCGAACGCGGCGTCACCGACCTGGACCTCGCCGTCGCCGCCCCCCTGGGCGCGGGACCGCTGCGCTTCGAGGACCGCCCCGGCGCCCGCCTCATGCGCTCCCTCACCTGGCTGCGCTGCAACGCCTCCGACAGCCCCTGGGCGCACCCCGTGGCCGGGCTCGTCGCCGACGTCGACGTCATCGAGCGGAAGGTCGTCCGCCTCATCGACACCGGCGCCGTGCCGATCCCGGCCGAATGCGGCCGCTACGAGGCCGAGTTCAACGGCCCGGCCCGCACCGGCCTGCGCCCGCTGGAGATCACCCAGCCGGAGGGGCCGTCCTTCACCCTCAGCGGCCGGCTGATGCGGTGGCAGAAGTGGCGTTTCCGCATCGACTTCAACGGCCGCGAGGGCCTGGTCCTGCACCAGATCGGCTACGAGGACGGCGACCGCGTCCGGCCCGTCCTGCACCGCGCCTCGCTCGCCGAGATGGCCGTCGCCTACGCCGAACCCGGCGACGACCGCAACTGGGTCGCCTTCCTCGACGCGGGCGAGTACTCCCTCGGCCGCAACGCCAACGCGCTGAAGCTGGGCTGCGACTGCCTCGGCGAGATCGCCTACCTCGACGCCGTCCTCTCCGACGACCTCGGCAACCCCGAGACGCTGCCCAACGCCATCTGCGTCCACGAGGAGGACTACGGCCTCCTGTGGAAGCACACCGACATCTTCAACGAGATGGCCGCCGACAGCCGCCGCTCCCGCCGTCTGGTCGTCTCCTACATCGCCACCGTCGGTAACTACGACTACGGCTTCTACTGGTACTTCTACCAGGACGGCACGATCGGCTTCGAGGCCAAGTCCACCGGCATCGTGCAGACCTCCGCCGTCGAGCCCGGCACCGCCGACGCGGTCGGCACGGAGGTCGCGCCCGGCCTGCTCGCCCCGTTCCACCAGCACCTGTTCTGCGTACGGCTGGACGCGGCGGTCGACGGCCACGCCAACACCGTCGAGGAGGTGGACGTCGTCCCGGTCCCGAACGGGCCGGACAACCCCAACGGGAACGTCTTCACCACCCGGGTGACCACCGTCGCCGACAGCGCCGAGGGCGGCCGCCTCGCCGACCCGCTGGCCGGCCGCCGCTGGCGGATCACCAACCCCGGTTCCCTCAACCGCATGGGCAAGCCCGTGGCGTACACCCTCGTGCCCCAGCCCGGCCCGGTCGTCCTGGCCCAGCCGGACTCGGCGGTCGCCCGGCGGATGGCCTACGGCACCAGGCACGTGTGGGTCACCCGCTACCGCCCCGAGCGGCGCTTCCCCGCGGGCGACTACCCCAACCAGAACGCGGGCGGCGCCGGACTGCCCCGCTGGACCGCGGCGGGCGAGTCGCTGGAGGACACCGAGCTGACCGTCTGGCACACCTTCGGTCCCACCCACCTGCCGCGGCTGGAGGAATGGCCGGTCATGCCCGTCGACCACAGCGGGTTCAGCCTCAAGCCGACCGGCTTCTTCGACCGCAACCCCTCCCTCGACCTCCCCAAGGAGGCCCCGCGCGGCGACGGCCACTGCCACCCGGCCTGACGCGCGCCGGCGCCCCGGCGCCCGCGGTCCGCTCGGACCGCGGGCGCCGCCGCGCGGCACTCAGGCCCGGTGCGGAGGGACGTTGTCGTGCACCCGCTTGGGGTCGGTCTCGGCGACCGGCTCCAGGATCTCCTCGATGCGCGCCATCAGCTCCTTCTCCAGGACGACGCCCGCCGCCTTGGCGTTCTCCGCGACCTGCTCGGGACGAGAGGCGCCGACGATGGCCGCCGAGACGTTGGAGTTCTGCAGCACCCAGGCGACCGCCAGCTGGGCCAGGGACAGCCCGGCCTCCGCGGCGAGCGGCTGGAGCCGCTGGACGGCGTCGAGCACGTCGTCGCGCATCCACCGCGAGATCATGCCGGCGCCGCCCTTGTCGTCGGTGGCCCGCGAGCCCGCCGGGGGCTCCTGCCCCGGGCGGTACTTGCCCGTCAGCACACCCTGCGCGATGGGCGAGAAGACCACCTGGCCCATGCCCAGCTCCTCGCAGGCCGGGACGACCTCGCCCTCGATGACCCGCCACAGGGCGTTGTACTGCGGCTGGTTCGACACCAGCGGGACGCGCAGCTCCCGGGCCATGGCGTGGGCACGCCGGATCTGCTCCGCGGGCCACTCGGAGACGCCGATGTACAGGGCCTTGCCCGAGTGGACGACGTCGGCGAACGCCTCCATCGTCTCCTCGAGCGGGGTGTCCACGTCGTACCGGTGCGCCTGGTAGAGGTCGACGTAGTCGGTCTGCAGGCGGCGCAGCGAGCCGACGATCGACTCCATGATGTGCTTGCGCGACAGCCCGCGGTCGTTGCGGCCCGGACCGGTCGGCCAGAAGACCTTGGTGAAGATCTCGAGGCCCTCGCGGCGCTCGCCCTTCAGCGCCTCACCGAGGACGGACTCGGCACGCGTGCCCGCGTAGACGTCGGCGGTGTCGAAGCTGGTGATGCCGGCGTCCAGCGCCGCGCGCACGCAGGCCGTGGCGGCGTCCGCCTCCACCTGCGAGCCGTGGGTGAGCCAGTTGCCGTACGCGATCTCGCTGATGACCAGGCCGCTACGGCCGAGATGGCGGTATTCCATGGGAGCGAAGCCTCCGTTGGCGTGTCCGTGAAAACCGGCCGGCCGGGTCCGGACGCACCGGGGCCGCCGGGGGCGCGGCGCCCGGTCGGGCGCCGGCCGCGGGAAAGGTGGCAGGGGCAAATACATCTGATCATTACATGTTCCGGTAGTGGCGCGCGGGCCGGTCCCCCCGTCCCCCGTCCCCCTGTCCGCGGCTGTCCCCGGCTGTCCCCGACGTGTCCGGACTCAGCGGAAGTCCGGGGTCCACAGGCGCACTGTGGCGAACTCCGCGCCGGGACGGGTGCGCGCGTAAGCGTGGGTCCCGTCGGCGTCGAGGAACTCGATCGTCGGCCCGCCCCAGCCACGGGGCCCGGTCGCCTCCGACCGGGCCCGCACGCGTGTCCCCGTCGGCTGGCTCGTGTACGCGCTCACCCCGCTCGCCCCGTCCACCTGCCGGTACCTGCGGGTGGCGACGTCCAGCCGGTAGACCCCGTACGTGTCGGTGAACCACAGCGCCCCCGGGTCGCCGTACACCGGCTGCAGGTCACGGCCCTCGCCCTCGAAACGCACGGCGCTGTGCTCCGTCAGCGTCGTCGCCGTGCCCCGGCCCGACACCGCGTAGCGCACCAGCCGCCCGGCGCCGATCGCCCACAACGCCCCGTGCTCCGGGTCGTACAGCACACCGCGCGCCTTCGGCAGCGGCACGGTGCGGAACGGCGCGGACTGCTCCGTGTCCGCGTACAGCCGCAGCCGGCCGGGCGCCCCGGAGGCCACCACGATCACCCCGCCCGGGATGCGCTCGATGGCGTACGGGGTGTCGGCCGGGGTCACCGTCTGCCACACGACGGCACCCGTGTCCTCGCGCACCATCGCCGCCCGGCCGCCGGACGCGGCCACGAGCACGACCCGTCCGTACGCCCGCGTCCTGCGCAGCCGCACGTCCGACAGGTGCTGCCAGCTCGTGCCGGACCCGCCCGGCGCGCTCCAGCGCCAGGTCACGGCCGAGGGCCCCGACCAGTCCCGGGCATCGGGGTCGAAGACCAGGACGCCGTTGCAGGACTGGTCGGCGGTGGCGATGGGATGACTCTTCCGCGCGGCGTGCCGCGTCATGTCGTGCCCCCGAATGTCGTTGACGTGCCAACGAATATTCGGAGGATATCGACGCCGGGTGCTGCCACGATGGGCCGCGTGACCGTACCGCGACCGAACGTCCACGCTTCGCCCGTATGGGAGATCGCACCTCTCGCCGTTGACGACCCGGTGTCGAAGGACCTGCTGTGGAGGTACTACGACGACATCGTCAGCCGCCACTACGGCAGGCCGATGACCCCGCGGGAGATCGACGACCTGCTCACCGAGCACACCAGTGACGACCTTTCCGGCGCCTCGGGACGCTTCCTCGTCGGCCGCTACGAGGGCCGTGCGGCCGGCTGCGCGGGCGTCCGCCTCCTCGCCCCCGGTGTCGCCGAGCTGCGCCGCGTCTGGGTCGTCCCCGGCGCCCGCCGCACCGGCGGCGCCGCGCTGCTGGTCACGGCCGCCGAACGGGCGGCCCGCGAACACCTGGGCGCCTCCGTGATCCGCCTCGACACCCGGGCCGACCTGGTCGAGGCACGGGCCCTGTACGCGAAGCTGGGGTACCGGGAGATCGCCGACTACAACGGCGAACGCTACGCCGACCACTGGTTCGAGAAGCGGTTCGGCCAGGACTCCGGCGCGGCATAGGCCCAGGCTCGCGGCCGCGCGGCCGGGCTCCGCCATAATGCACCGGTAGTCCAGCCAGAAAGCAGGTCGCACATCGTGACGACAACGGTCTCGGTCGAGCGCAGGATCGCCGAGGAACTCGGCGTACGGGAAGGTCAGGTCAGATCGGCGGTCGAGCTGCTCGACGGCGGCGCGACCGTGCCGTTCGTGGCGCGGTACCGCAAGGAGGCGACGGACGGCCTCGACGACGCCCAGCTGCGGACGCTGGAGGAGCGCCTGCGCTACCTGCGCGAACTGGACGAGCGGCGTGCCGCGATCCTGGAGTCCATCGACTCCCAGGGCAAGCTCGACGACGCCCTGAAGGCGCAGATCCTCGCCGCGGACTCCAAGGCCCGCCTCGAGGACATCTACCTGCCCTACAAGCCCAAGCGGCGCACCAAGGCGCAGATCGCCCGCGAGGCCGGCCTGGAGCCGCTCGCCGACCGCCTCCTCGGCGACCCGTCCCTGGACCCGCAGGCCGAGGCCGCCGGGTTCGTCGACGCCGACAAGGGCGTCGCCGACGCCGCGGCGGCACTGGAAGGCGCCCGCGCGATCCTCACCGAGCGGTGGTCCGAGGACGCCGACCTCGTCGGCGAACTCCGCACCCGGATGTGGGAGCGGGGGCGGCTGGTCGCCAAGGTGCGCGAGGGCAAGGAGGAGGCGGGCGCGAAGTTCGCGGACTACTTCGACTTCGCCGAGCCGTTCACCAAGCTCCCCTCGCACCGCGTGCTCGCCATGCTGCGCGGCGAGAAGGAGGAGGTCCTCGACCTCACCATGGAGCCCGAGGAGCCGGCCGAGGAGGGCCCCTCGACCTTCGAGCGCAAGATCGCCCACCACTTCGGCATCACCGACCGCGGCCGCCCCGCCGACAAGTGGCTCGGCGACACCGTGCGCTGGGCCTGGCGCACCCGCTTCCTCGTCCGGCTCGGCCTTGACCTGCGCGTCCAGCTGCGCCAGGAAGCCGAGGACGAGGCGGTCCGGGTCTTCGCCGCCAACCTGCGCGACCTGCTGCTCGCCGCCCCTGCCGGCACGCGCGCCACCATGGGCCTGGACCCGGGCTTCCGCACCGGTGTCAAGGTGGCCGTGGTCGACGCGACGGGCAAGGTCGTCGCCACCGACACGATCTACCCGCACGTGCCGCGCAACCAGTGGGACGCCTCCATCGCGACCCTCGCCCGGCTCGCCGCCGCCCACAAGGTCGACCTCGTCGCCATCGGCAACGGAACCGCCTCCCGTGAGACCGACAAGCTCGCCGCCGACCTCATCAAGCGGCACCCGGAACTGCGGTTGACCAAGGCCGTGGTGTCCGAGGCAGGCGCCTCGGTCTACTCCGCGTCCGCCTACGCCTCCGCGGAGCTCCCCGAGCTCGACGTGTCGCTGCGCGGCGCCGTCTCCATCGCCCGCCGCCTCCAGGACCCGCTCGCCGAACTCGTCAAGATCGACCCCAAGTCGATCGGCGTCGGCCAGTACCAGCACGACCTGTCCGAGGTGAAGCTCTCGCGCTCCCTCGACGCGGTCGTCGAGGACTGCGTGAACGGTGTCGGCGTCGACGTCAACACGGCCTCCGTGCCGCTGCTGCGCCGCGTCTCCGGCATCACCGAGGGCCTGGCCGCCAACATCGTCGCCCACCGTGACGCCAACGGCCCGTTCCGGCGGCGCACTGCTCTGAAGGACGTGGCCCGGCTCGGCCCGAAGGCGTACGAGCAGTGCGCCGGCTTCCTGCGGATCCCCGACGGCGACGACCCGCTGGACGCCTCCAGCGTGCACCCCGAGGCCTACCCCGTCGTACGACGCATGAGCACGGCGGCGGGCACCGACATCAAGGCGCTCATCGGCAACGGCACGGTGCTGCGCGGGCTGAGGCCGCAGGAGTTCGTCGACGACACCTTCGGTCTGCCGACGATCACCGACATCCTCTCCGAACTCGAGAAGCCGGGACGCGACCCGCGGCCCGCCTTCAAGACCGCCGCCTTCAAGGAGGGGGTCGAGGAGCTCAAGGACCTCGAGTCCGGCATGGTCCTCGAGGGTGTCGTCACCAATGTCGCGGCCTTCGGCGCCTTCGTGGACATCGGCGTCCACCAGGACGGGCTCGTGCACGTCTCGGCGATGTCCAGGAACTTCGTGAGCGACCCGCGCGAGGTGGTCAAGCCAGGCGACATCGTCCGCGTCAAGGTTCTCGACGTCGACATCCCGCGCAAGCGCATCTCCCTGACCCTCCGCCTGGAGGACGAGGCGGGCGCGCCCAAGGGCAACGCCGGCGGCGGCCGCCAGGAACGCGGTCCGCGTCCCGACCGCCGGGGCGGCAACCCGCCCCGCCAGTCCCGCGGTGACCGCGACCGCCCGGCCCCCGGCGGGGCCATGGCCGACGCCCTGCGCCGCGCCGGTCTGGACAAGGGCCTCGGCGGAGGCAACGGCCGCCGGGGCTGATCTCCCCGCGTGAGGCGCGCTCTCCCCGAGGGTCCGGGGGAGCGCGCTTCGGCGTTCTCTCAGCGGCAGACGGTGCCGACGGGCGGGAGCCGGCCGTTCAGCAGGTACCGGTCGACCGCGGCGTCCACGCAGCGGCTGCCGCGCCGGTAGGCGGTGTGCCCGTCGCCGTCCCAGGTGAGGAGTCGTCCGGAGGAGAGCTGGGCGGCCAGCGCCCGGGCCTGGTCGTAGGGGGTGGCGGGGTCACGGGTGGTGCCGATCACGAGGATGGGCCCGGCGCCGCGCGCGGTGACGCGGTGCGGCACCTGGGTCGGCCGGGCCGGCCAGTGGGTGCACATCGGGAGGAACCCGGCGTAGTACACGCCGAACTGGGGAGCCGCGCGGCGGAACTCCGGCAGCGCCGCACGTGTCTGCTCGGCGGTCGCCCGTGGCCCCAGCGCGGAGCTCAGGCAGTTGATCGCGGTGAGGGACTGCTCACCCGGTGCTCCGTCGCCGTCCGTGCCGAGCAGCCGTCGCCAGGCGGCGGGGTCACCTGCCATCACCTCCCGGAGCAGGGAGCGCAGTCCGCCCCACGCCTGAGCCGCGAGTGCCGAGGTGACCGCGGTGAGCAGATCGTCACCGGTGGGGGAGGTGCCGTGGCCGCCCTCTGCCCGGGAGGCTTCGTCGAATCGCGCGACCAGGTCGTCCAGGACGTGGCCCGCCTTCGGGAGCGAGTGGCCGACCGGGCAACCGGGCCGGGCGACGCAGTCGGCGGCGAAGGCATCCCAGGCCGCCTGGTAGCCGCGTGCCATGCCGAGGGTGGCGTGGTAGGCGCCCATGCCCGGGTCGATGGCGCCGTCGAGGACCATGCGGCCGACACGGGAGGGGAAGAGTTCGGCGTAGGTGGCGCCCAGGTAACTGCCGTAGGAGTAGCCGAGGAAGTTCAGCCGGTCGTCGCCGAGCAGCGCCCGTACGACGTCCATGTCCCGGGCGGCGTCGGTGGTGCCGACGTGGGGCAGGAGCCGGCCCGCGTGCCGTGCGCACGCGTCGGCGATCAGCGCGAAGCCCGGCTCGGGGCCGTGGGTCCCGGGGAGCGGGGTGCCGGTCCCGCAGTCGACCGGGGCGCTGCGCCCCACGCCCCGGGGGTCGACGCCTACCAGGTCGTACGCGGCACGTATCGCGGGGGAGAAGCCGTCGCCGAAGGACATCAGGTCGTCGACCGCCGACACCCCGGGTCCGCCGGGATTGAGCAGCAGCGAGCCGATGCGGTCCGCGGGCGGACCGGTGGCCCTGTGGCGGACGACCGCCAGCCGGAGGTCGCCCGCCCGCGGACGGCCGTAGTCCAGGGGCACCCTCACCGTGGTGCACTGGAACGACGCCGCCTCCCGGCAGGGCCGCCAGTCGAGCTCTTGCCGGGAGTAGCGGGACACGTCCGGTGGTGCAGCCGAGGCCGCCACCGACGCCGCCGCCGAGGCTGCGGAGGCGACCGGAGCGGCCGGGGCGGACGCGGACGGCGACGGGGACCGGTCCGCGGCCGCCGGCCGATGCGGGCGCTGGGACGAACAGGCGGTCAGCACCAGGCAGGCGCTCAGCAGCCCTGCCGCGATGCGCCCGCGCCGGCCGGACCGCGTACCCGTGGCCCGCACGGCGGCCACCGCCCGTCAGACGCAGACCGTGCCGGCGGGTGGGAGCTGACCTCGTGTCAGGTAGTCGTCGACGGCGCTCTCGACGCAGGTGCTGCCCCGGTGGTACGCGGTGTGCCCGTCGCTGTCCCAGGTGAGCAGCCGCCCGGAGGAGAGCTGCCGGGCGAGCGCCTGGGCCCAGGAGTACGGGGTGGCCGGGTCGCGGAGGGTGCCCACGACCAGGATCGGTGCGGCGCCCGCCGCGGTGACGCGGTGCGCGGACTGGTTCGGAGGGACGGGCCACTGGGTGCACATCGGCAGGGTCCCGGCGTAGTACTCGCCGAACTGCGGAGCGGCGCGGCGGAATGCGGGCAGCGCCGCCCGCGCCTGCGCGACGGTCGACCACGTGCCCAGCGTGGCGCTCAGGCACGACGCCGCGTAGTACGACTGGTCGCCCGCCTCGGTCTCCTCGTCGACGCCAAGGAGTGCCTGCACGGCCGTGGTGTCACCGGCCCGCACCCCCGCCAGCGCGGCGCGCAGCGCCTCCCAGGCCGGCAACCTGAGCCCGAGGATGACCGCGCCGAGGAGGGCGTCTCCCGTGACGGTGATGTCCTTGCCCTGCCGCAGGGGGGTGCGGTTCAGCATGGCCACTAGGGCGTTGAGGATGCGGCCGGCCTCCTGGACCGAGTGGCCCACGGGACAGTCGGGCCGGGTGGCGCACTCGGTGGCGAAGGACTTCCAGGCGACCTCGTAGCCCCGGGCCTGGCCGATCGTGAAGTCGTACCCGTCGAGGGCGGGGTCGACGGCGCCGTCGAGGACCATGCGGCCCACGCGGGAGGGGAAGAGCTCGGCGTAGGTGGCGCCGAGGTAGGTGCCGTAGGAGAAGCCCAGGTAGTGGAGCCGCTCGTCGCCCAGTACGGCGCGCACGACATCCATGTCGCGCGCGGCGTCCAGGGTGCCCACGTGCGGCAGCAACCGGCTCGCGTGCCGCCGGCATGCGGCCGCGATCTCCGCGAAGTCCGCGGCCCAGGCGGCGATGTCCGCCCTGCGCGCGCCGGCGTCCGGGGCGGCCGTGGGGGCGTCGGTGGCGCAGTCCACCGGTGTGCTGTTCCCGACACCGCGCGGGTCGACCGCCACCAGGTCGTACGCGGCGCGCACCGCGGGGGAGAAGGAGCCGACGTTGCCGAGGAGGTAGGCGATCGCGGACGAGCCCGGTCCGCCGGGGTTCATCTGCAGCGATCCGACGCGCGCGGCGCCGTTCCCGGTGGCCCTCTGCCGTATCGCCGCCAGCGTGATGTCGCCCCCCGCGGGGCGCTCGTAGTCCAGCGGCACCCTGATGGTGGCGCACTGGAACGACGGCACCGCGGTACAGGCCTTCCAGTCCGGCCGCTGCCCGTAATAGCGCCCCAGCTCCGCCGGTACGGCGGTGGCGGCGCCCTCGGCCAGCGCCCGGGCGGGCGTCCGCCGGAGGTCGCCCGCCGCGCACGCCGTGAGCAGCAGCCCGCAGCTGCCGAGCACGGCGAGGAAGCCGCGGAGCCTGCGTCGGGGTCCGTTCATGGCCACACCTTTCTGTGCGCCGCGCGGAAGGCGGTGCGGGTGGTCGCGTCAGCGGCAGACCGCGCCGGCGGGCGGGAGCAGACCGTGCAGCAGGTAGTCGTCGACGGTCGTGTCGACGCAGCGGCTGCCGCGCTGGTAGGCGGTGTGCCCGTCGCCGTCCCAGGTGAGGAGCCGTCCCGAGGTGAGCTGGGCGGCCAGCGCTTGGGCCTGGTCGTAGGGGGTGGCCGGGTCGCGGGTGGTGCCGATCACGAGGATCGGGCCGGCGCCACGGGCGCTGACGCGGCGCGGGACCTGCGTCGGCCGCGCCGGCCAATGCGCGCACGTCGACAGGTCCTCGTTGTAGAAGGCTCCGAACTGGGCTGAGGCCCGCAGGAATTCGGGCAGCGCCGCCAGCGCCTGGGCGGGGGTCGACCGCGATTCGAGCGCGGAGCTCAGGCAGTTGACCGCCGTCATGGACTCGTCACCGGGCGCGGTGTCGTCCACGGAGCCCACGAGCTCCCGCAGCATGGTGGTGTCACCGGCCCGCACTCCGTCGAGCACCGCGCGCAGCGTCCTCCAGTCGGGCGCGCGCAACGCGGTGACGACCGCCCCGAGCAAGGTCTCGCCGTCGAGGCGGTCGTCCTTGCCCTGCCGCACGGGCGCGCGGTCGAGTGCGGCCACGAGGGCGTCCAGGGTGCGGCCCGCCTCCTTGACGGAACGGCCGACCGGGCAGTGCCCGCGGCGGGCGCAGTCGGCGGCGAAGGACTCCCAGGCGATCTGGTAGCCGCGGGCCTGGTTGAGGTAGGCGTGGTAGCCGTCCATGGCCGGGTCGACGGCGCCGTCCAGGACGACACGGCCGACGCGGGAGGGGAAGAGGTCGGCGTACGTGGCGCCCAGATAGGTGCCGTAGGAGAACCCCAGGAAGTGCAGGCGCTCCTCGCCCAGCGCGGCGCGTACGACGTCCATGTCCCGGGCCGCGTCGAGGGTGCCCACGTGCGGCAGCAGCCGCCCGGCGTGCCGGGCGCAGTCCGCGGCGACCTCCGCGTGGTAGGCGGCCCAGGTGTCGATGAGCCCGGCCTCGTCCGAAGCGGGCGTTCCCCGTGTCCCGGCGCCCGGGGGTCTGGCGGCGCCGCAGTCCACCGGTGTGCTGTGCCCGACACCGCGCGGGTCGACCGCGACCAGGTCGTACGCGGCGCGCAGGGCGGGGGAGTACGTGTCGGCGTAGGAGCGCAGATCGTCGACGGCGGACAGGCCGGGCCCGCCGGGGTTGATCTGGAGGGCGCCGATGCGGGCGGCACCGCGACCGCTCGCCGGCCTGCGGATCGCGGCCAGGGCGATGTCGCCCGCCGCCGGGTGCGCGTAGTCCCGCGGCACCCTGAGATTCGCGCACTGGAACGCCCGGTCGTGGCAGGGCCTCCAGCGCAGCTTCTGCGTGTAGTAGCGCCGCAGGTCCACGCGGATCGCGCCGGCCACCGCGTTCGCGGAGGCCGCCTGGGTGGGGAGGGGCCCGGCGGTCCGGCGCGTGTGCGTCGCGGCCGTGCACGTGGCGAGCAGCAGCCCGAAGGCGACCAGTACGGCGAGCGCGCAGAGCAGTCCGCGCCCGGGTATTCGGCCGGTGGCCGGGACAGCTTTCATCGCCACGCCTTCGTTTCCGCCCGTTGCGAGACGCGGGGCTGGTCGGCATCGGTGAGCGGCCGCGGGGGCGGGACCGAGTGCCGCGCCCCGGCAGGGAGCGGTCACGCCGTCGCCCTCAGCTGCGTAACCAGGTCATCACAGATCGTGCACGGGGGACCGCCGGGCTGGTCCGAACGCGTGAACGCGCCGTCCTGGCCGCCACGACCCCGCACGCGTCCGTCGCGCGGCGCGCCGCCGACGTCCCGCTCTCCCCGCGCCACAACGCGCGGACCGCGCCCGCGGGGCGCTGACCAGGGCCTGCCCGTCCGCCCTCACACCCGGCGAGGGAGGGCGGGTAGTGTCAGCAAGTCAGCGATAGTTGTACGAGGAAGCAACAGCACCCGTGGACAGCACCAAGAAGACCTCCGAGGACGCCCCCGCCGACGAACCCACCGCGGACCGCGTCACGGCGGCCGACCCGGGCACCGACGACCGAGGCGCCCGCCGGGGGCGCTGGCTCATGGACACGCGTCCCCTGCGCCACCCCGCCTACCGCCGCCTGTGGAGTTCCACCACCGTGACCGCGGTGGGCAGCCAACTCACCGCCGTCGCCGTGCCCAAGCAGATCTACGACATCACCGGCTCGTCCGCGTGGGTCGGCTACTCCAGCCTCGCCGGGCTGGTCCCGCTGGTGGTCTTCGCCCTGTGGGGCGGGGCCGTCGCCGACAGCGTGGACCGACGCAAGCTGATGCTGTTCACGAACATCGCCATCGCCGCCACCTCGCTGCTGTTCTGGGTGCAGGCGTTCGCGGGCGCGCACTCCGTCTGGCTGCTCATGGTGCTGCTCGCCGCCCAGCAGGCCGCGGCCGGCATGAATGCCCCCGCGCGCAGTGCCGCCATCGCCCGCCTGGTGCCCGCCGGGGAACTGCCCGCCGCCATCGCGCTCGGCTCGACCGTCATGCAGACCGGCCTGATCGTCGGCCCGCTGCTTGCCGGCGTGCTGATACCCGTCATCGGCCTGGCCGACCTCTACCTCATCGACGCGATCGCCCTCACCGTGACCGTGTGGGCGGTGTGGCGACTGCCCGCGCTGCCGCCCCTGGAGGCGAACGGGGCGCCCGTCGCCCGGCGCGGCGGCTGGCGCGAGGTCGGCGCCGGCTTCCGCTACATCACCGTGCAGCGGATCCTGCTGCTGTCCTTCCTCGCCGACATCGTCGCCATGGTCTTCGGCATGCCGCGTGCCCTGTTCCCGCAGCTCGCCGACACCACGTACGCCTCCTGGAACGAGGGCTTCGCCCTCGGCCTGCTGTACGCGGCCATTCCCATCGGCGCCGTCGCCGGGGGACTGTTCTCGGGCACCTTCTCGCGCGCGAAGCGCCACGGCCTGATGGTCGTCATCGCGGTCTGCGGCTGGGGCGTGGCGATCGCCGGTCTCGGGCTCAGCGGCAGCCTGTGGTGGGCCGCGGGCTTCCTGGCACTGGCCGGATTCGCGGACATGGTCTCGATGGTGTTCCGCAGCGCCATCCTGCAGTCGGTCGCGACCGACGACATGCGCGGGCGTATGCAGGGCGTCTTCACCGTGGTTGTCGCGGGCGGTCCCCGGCTGGCCGACCTCCTGCACGGCACGGCCGGCTCCGCCTTCGGGACGCGCGGCGCGGTCGCCGTGGGCGGTGTGCTGGTCGTGGTCGTGATGCTCGGTCTCGCGGCGGCGTTCCCCGCCTTCACCCGGTACCGGGGAGCCTGAGCGGGGGCGAGTTGCCGAGCGCCACCTCTCCGCTGTGGCGGTTCCCGGCGGCGACCCGGCCGCCGCCCCGTCCTGGTCGGGCACGCGGGGGGCGGGGGCACGTCCGCGAGGTTCCGGGCGGCGTGCCGGGCTCGATCGTACCGGGTGGGGCACGCCGCCCCCCCGAGGCCCCCCGGCGCGCCCCCTCGTCGCCTGCGAGTACCCGCGCCTGCGGCGGATCCCCCACCCGGGTGTCCCGCGCGGGGGGCGGGCCTGCAGGGGGTGCGAGGGCGGGCCGGGGGTGAGGCCTGCGGGGCTGGACGTCCTGGACTGGCGACCGCAGCCCACCCGCACCGCACCGGCCCGGCCCAGCCCCGGTAGCGTCGCGCATTGCGCCCGCCGAGTGAACGTGCGCGTCGATCGGCGTAGTGCGTCAGGTGGGCCGGGCGCGTGCCCGGTTAAGAGTGGGGGGTACGCATCCGGAGGAGCAGCGCATGCCGCATGCCGCAGCGGGACGTCCCCGTCGGGCCCCGGCAGGGGCCGCGGTCGGGCTTTTCGCGGCACTGGTCTGTCTGCTCCACGCGATGTGCGCACCGACGACCGCGGCCCTGCAGTCGCCGGCGTCGGCGGCGGCCGTCGCCGTCGCCACGGACGAACCCGGCACCCAGACACACCACCTCCCGGCGAGCGTCGGGCGGCGTGCCGCCCCGCAGGCGGGCCCCCAGCAGCGTGCCGGAACCGTCCAGGGGCACGCCGCCGACGTCGTCCACGACACCCTCCCCCCGGATCCCGTCGGTGCCGCGCTCCGCGGTCCCGCCCGGCACGTCGCCCCCGCGGGCAGACCCGACCACCTGTACCTCGTCCTGCGCTGCTGACGGCTCCCGGCCGCCGCCGCCCGCGCGGCGGACCGCAGCGATGCCCGTCAGAGGACAGAAACCCGCAGGAGGGACCCCACCATGCCCGTGGACATCTACGCAGCCCTGGGCGCGCTCGTTCGCGCCGAGGCGGCCCGCCACCGCGAGCGGCCGACGGCCCCCGCCGACCCGCCGGAGGCCGCCCCCGAGCGCACGACGGGGCCGGACGCGCCCCCACAGGAACCGAGGGAACTGACCGAACGCCACCACGAGTGAGGCCCGACGGCCGCGCCCTGCCCGTGAGGCCGGGCAGGGCGCGCCGTACCGGGAACCGCGGCCCGCGATGCCGCGTTTACTCCAGTGAGTGCGGCACGCGCCGCAGACGGAGGCGGGAAGATGTCCAATCGCGCGAAGGTCGCCGTCGGCGGCGTGGCCGTCGGCCTGATCCTGTTGTGGGTCCTGCCCGCGTGGCTGGCGCTGCTGGTCATCGTGGGTGTCCCCGTGGCCGCCTACCTGACCCTGGACCCTTCCCAGCGGCGCAGGCTGCGCCGTGCCGGCAGGCGTCAGATCGGCAAGTGACGGCGCGCGGGCTGCGGCCCACCGCCGCTCAGGTGACGGAGCCCGCGGCGGCGCCGGTCCTGAGGTCGGGGCCCCAATGCTCCAGCGCCGCTTGCATGTCGAGAGGGAGCGGGCCGGTGAGTTCCTGCCCCTCGGGCCAGTCCTCTCGGGGGACGCGCCACATGACCTCGAACTCGTTGCCGTCCGGGTCCTTGGCGTACAGCGACTTCGACACGACGTGGTCGCTGGAGCCGACGAGCGCGCCCCGCTCGGTGAGCAGCCGGGCGGTATCGGCCAGTTCACGGAGTGTGCCGACCTCCCAGGCCAGGTGGTAGAGCCCGACGCGGCCCTGCTCGGGGCCGGGCGCGTCCGGGCCGATGGCGAACAGGCCGAGGTCGTGGTCGTTGAGCGTGCCCTGGGCGCTGAGGAAGGCGGCGCGGCCGGGGATCTCCGCGGCGACCTCGAAGCCGAGTACGGCGGTGTAGAACTCGACGGACCGCGCGACGTCGCGGATGTAGAGCACGGCATGGTTCAGACGGCGAACAGACATGACCTCAGAGTACGCCATAAATTGAAAGTTCAATGAATCTTCTCGTTGGAATGATCGCACGACCGACCGACCGACCGAGGGGGAGCAGGCCGCCCATGACCGCGACCGTCACCGCCGTCAGCCGCGACGAGGGACACCACTTCAGCAAGCCCGCCCGCGACAGGATCCGGTTGCTGACCGGGCTCGGCGTGGAGGGCGACGCACACCTCGGGGTGACGGTGCAGCACCGCTCACGGGTGGCCCAGGACCCGACGCAGCCCAACCTGCGCCAGGTCCACCTCATCCACGGCGAGCTCCACGACGAGCTGCGCACGGCCGGCTTCGAGGTCGCCCCGGGCGAGCTCGGCGAGAACGTCACCACGCGCGGCGTCGACCTGCTGGGCCTGCCCGTCGGGACGCGGCTGCGGCTCGGCGCGGACGCCGTCGTCGAGGTGACCGGGCTGCGCAACCCCTGCCTGCAGATCGACGGCTTCCAGCAGGGCCTGCTCAAGCAGGTCGTCGGGCGGGGCGAGGACGGCGCGATCGTCCGCAAGGGCGGGATCATGGGCGTGGTCCTGCGCGGTGGAGAGGTGCGGCCCGGCGACCCGATCGCCGTCGAGCTGCCCGAAGGGCCGCACCGTCCGCTCGAGCGGGTCTGACCTCAGGACAGCGCGCAGGAGTTGACCACGTCCCCGCTCGCCGGCCGGGGCACCGTGCGGTCCGCGGGCGGTGTCCGGCCCCGCTCCACCCACGAGGTCAGCGCGTCGAACGCGGCCCGGTAGCAGGGCAGGATCGGGCGCAGCCGGTCCGGGTACGTGTCATAGAGGCCGTCGACGTGGTTGCCGCCCTCGATCGTGTAGTAGCGGTGCAGCGCGCCCCGGCCCGCGGAGTCGATCATGCGGGTGTAGACGTCCGAATCGGTGGCGATCGGCAGCAGCGTGTCCAGGGTGCCGTGCAGCGTGATCATCGGCTTCCCGATGCGTCCGGTGAGCGACACCCGGCCCACGGCCCGGTGCACGGCGGCCGGACGCGCGGCGTAGTCGTAGTCGGCGTCCGACGCGCAGGGCGCGAGGATCTCCGGCACGGTCGCACCCGCTCTCGCGCCCGGGCAGGCCGCGTCGTAGGAGGGGTCGAACTCGGCCCGGTAGACCTTCTGGGTCAGGCCCCAGTACGCCTGCTGGTGGTAGGCCCACAGGAACTGCGAGCCGGGCGCGAACCCGGCCGCCAGCAGGTCGGCGTCGGTGGCCCGGCCCTGGGCGCGGGCCACCGTGACCGGCAGCGAGGTCAGCAGATTGGGACCGTCCGCGGTCCAGAGCGTGCCCTCCCAGTCCACTCCGCCGTCGTAGAGGGCCGGGTGATGCTCCAGCTGCCAGCGGGTGAGGTAGCCCCCGTTGGAGATGCCGGTCATGTAGGTACGGTGCGGCGTGCGGCCGTAGCGCGAGGCCACCGCCGCCTTCGCGGCCACCGTGAGCTGGGTCGTGCGCCGGTTCCACTCGGCCATGGCGTCACCCGGGCGGCGGCCGTCGGTGTAGAAGTCCGGGCCGCTGTTGCCCTTGTCCGTGGAGGCGAAGGCGTAGCCCCGCGCGATCGCCCAGTCGGAGATCAGCACGTCGAGCGAGTACTGCTTGCGGGTGCCCGGCGCGCCGGTGACGATCAGGCCGCCGTTCCAGCGGTCCGGCAGCCGCAGCACGAACTGGGCGTCGTGCTGCCAGCCGTGCGTGGTGTTGAAACCCGACGTGTCCGGGAAGTAGCCGTCGACCTGCACGCCCGGGACGCCGGACGGGCGGGTGGTGCCGGCCGCCGCCAGCCCCGCCTGGTCGGCGGTGTCGGTGTACGCGGTGCCCGCCAGCGCGGTGGTCGTCATGTCGGGCAGGCAGGCCTTCTGCTGGTGCTCGGCGCCGGGCACGGTGACCCGGTCCAGCCGGGCGCAGTGCCCGGCCGTGCCCGCGGCCGCCTCCGCACCGGCGGGGACCGCTGCGGCGCCGAGCCCGAGCACGGCGGCGGCGAGCAGGGGGACGCCCCTCCAGGGGCGCATGGGGAGCCTCCATTTGCACGTCGGGGATGGCTGCCGCCACATCGTTGCCGCCCGCGCCCGGCGCGACCATGGCGTCGCCCCACGCCCGTACCGGCCGGGTCATGGGGCGGCGTGACATGCGTCACCGTCGGCGACGACGCTGCGCAGTACCCTTGGCCCATGCTCTTGCTCGTGCGCCGCCGGCATGTGGACTTCGTCCGCGTCACGAGCATGTCCTGTCGCCGCAGCGGCTGACCCCCCCGCCTTCTTCCTCCCACTCGGCCCCGCGACGCCGTCCCACCAGGACCCCGTCCGCGGCGTCCGGCCGCCCCCCCGGCGTGTGCCGGGTCCTCACCCTGCGGACAACACACCATGACGCTCCAGCTTCCCGTGATCGACTTCTCCGCCGCGGACCGCGGCCCCGAGGCGCGCGCCCGGCTCCACCGCGAACTGCACTCGGCCGCGCACGAGGTCGGCTTCTTCCAGCTCACCGGTCACGGCGTGACCGCCGAGGAGACCGCCGCCCTGATGCGGGTGATCCGCGCGTTCTTCGCCCTGCCCGAGGCCGACCGGCTCGCCATCGGCAACCTGAACTCCCCGCACTTCCGCGGCTACACCCGCACCGGCGACGAGCGCACCGGCGGCAGCCAGGACTGGCGCGACCAGCTCGACATCGGCGCCGAACGCCCGCAGCACGTCCCGGCCGCCGGAGAGCCCCCGTACTGGTGGCTGGAGGGTCCGAACCAGTGGCCCGCCGCCCTGCCCGAGCTCCGCGAACTCTCGCTGGCCTGGATCGACCGGCTCAGCGGCGTCGCCCACCGGCTGCTGCACGAACTGCTCGCCTCCATCGGCGCCCCCGAGGACTTCTACGACGGGGCCTTCGCCGACGAGCCGCACCTGCACCTGAAGCTCGTCCGCTACCCGGGGACCGCCCCCTCCGGCGACGACCAGGGCGTCGGCGCGCACAAGGACTACGGCTTCCTCACCCTGCTGCTCCAGGACGAGGTCGGCGGCCTGCAGGTGGAGCGCTTCGACGGCCGCTTCCACGACGTGCCGCCGCTGCCCGGTGCCTTCGTCGTCAACCTGGGCGAGCTGCTGGAGGTCGCCACCGACGGCTATCTCAAGGCGACCAACCACCGCGTGGTCAGCCCGGCCGGCGCCCGCGAGCGCTACTCCGTGCCCTTCTTCTACAACCCCCGCCTCGACGCGCGCGTGGCCCCGCTCCCGTTCGAGCACGCCCACCGCGCACCCGGCGCCACCCGGGACCCGGCCAACCCGCTCTTCGCCGAGTACGGCCGCAACGAGCTCAAGGGCTGGTTGCGCGCCCACCCCGAGGTCGCCCGCAAGCACCACCCGGAGCTCGTCGCGGCGGCGGCCACCGGCTGAGACGCGCGGCCCGTGCCACGCGCGGTTACGGTGCCTGCATGGGCACGGCCACGGCCGAGGACGGCACACTGCGGATCGGTGCACCGCCGCGCTGGCTGCGCCTGCTGCCGGTCGTCCTGCTCGCCGCGCTGATCCTGGCCCAGGGCGTCACCCCCGGCAACGTGGAACTCGGCGCCTACTACGCGGCGGTCGCCCCCCTTGCCGCGCTCACCTACGGGGTGGCGGGCACCGCGGTCGTGGCCGCCGCGGTCGTGGCCGTCATGGAGCTCCCCGTGGTGGGCTCGGGGACACTGGTCGGCGCGGAACTCGGCGCTGTCGTGCTCATCGGTGCCCTGAGCGTGGTCATCGCCGCGCTGCAGCAGCGCTTCCGGGGCCGCCTGGTGCTGGCCCGGTCGGTGGCCGAGGCGGCGCAGCTCGCCGTCCTCGCCCCCGTGCCCGGCAGAGTGGGGGAGGTGCGCTGCGCGGGCCTGTACCGGGCCGCGCAGCGCGGCACCCTGGTGGGCGGCGACCTGTACGACGTGCGGCCAGGGCCCCACGGCGTACGGGCGCTGGTCGCCGACGTCCAGGGGCACGGCCTCGCCGCGGTCGGCACGGTCGCGGCGCTGCTCGGCGCCTTCCGTGAGGCCGTCCTCGACCAGCGGGAGCTGTGCGGTGTGGCGGGGCGCCTCGAACGGCGGCTGTGCCTGGACGCCGCCGGGGACGCCGAGCTGTTCGCCACCGCCCTGCTGCTGGAGTTCCCCGACGACGGGTCATGGGTGCGGCTGGTCTGCCAGGGGCACCCGCCCGCCCTGCTGCTGCGCGGCCGCGAGGTGCTGGAGCTGGAGTGCGAACCCGGTCCGCCGCTCGGCGTCGGGCTGTCCGGACAGGCACCGGCCCTGCCGGCGGTGGTGCCCCTGCTGCCGGGGGACGTGATCCTCGCGTACACCGACGGCGTCACCGAGGCGCGCGACGCCTCGGGCACCTTCTACCCGCTCGCCGAACGCCTCGCCGCCCGGCTCGCCGAGGGCGCCGACCCCTCCCCGGAGGCGGTCGTGGACGCGGTCTGGGAGGACCTGCGCCGGTACGCGGGCGCGGTGGGCGACGACGTCGCGCTGCTGGCGCTCGCGCCCCGCTGACCCGGCGGCGGAACGGGTCGGAGCCCTTGCTCCTCGCGGCGCGCAGCGGGGGTCGGAGGAGTCAGCCCTTGGTCTTCGCGGCGCGCAGCGGGGGGCGGCCCTGGAGCCTGGCGGCCTCGGTCCGGATCTCCGGGAGCTTGGCGTACAACTCCTTGCCGGGACAGTCGGTCATGTAGGCGTCGCGGTGGCCCGCGACGACGTGGAAGACCGCCCGCTTGCCCTTCTTGAAGCGGCTCTTGCTGCTGCTGGACACCAGGGTCACCTTGCCCCGGGGATCGATGTCGGACAGCCCGAGCTTCCAGGCGGCGACCCGGGCGATCGCCTCGGTCATCGCCTGCGGCACGCTGCCTTTGGCGTCGTAGGTGCCGATCGCGGCGATGCCCATGGTGTCCTTGTTGAAGCCGATCGAGTGCGCCCCGGTGACGGGGCGGTCGGAGCCGCCGGCGCGCCCCTCGTAGATCGTGCCGCACTTGTCGACGAAGAAGTTGTAGGCGACGTCGTCCCAGTGGCGGCTCTGGATGTGGCCGGAGTAGATGTCGCGGATGATCTCGGGCACGTCCGCGCACGTGTAGTCGTTGTCGCTGTCGGTGTGGTGCAGGAACACCGCCTTGACCGTGGTGCTGTAGTGCGGGGGCTCGGTGCGCAGCGACTCGTCGGCCCCCCAGCTCTCGCGTGAGACGATGGCCGGCTCGTGGGCCGGGTAGAGCGGGACGCGCTGCAGCCTGGCCCGGGCGGCCAGGTCGGGGAAGGGCATGAGCTGGGGGCTCGGCGCGGGGCGGGCGTGGACGGAGGGCGGGTCGGTGTGGATGATCGCGCTGTGCACCCCGAGGGCGGCCACGGCGACGACACCGGCCGTCCCGGCGGCCGTCGCCCAGACGCGGGCGGCACGCCGTGGAGCTCCGGCCACGCGGCGACGCGCGTGCTTGGCCGCACGGTGTGAACCCATGAAATGAACATCAGCTCATATGACCGGATTGCGTGGAGCGGACACGCCGGGCGAGCCGTCGGCCTCACCCGGATGCCTTCTCCGCGTCCCCGCGCCCGCCCGTGTTCCCCGGCCCGAGCCCGTGTTCCCCGGCCCACGCCCGCGGGTACGTCCCGCGGGCGCGGGCGCAGGTACGGCCGTCCGCGCCGACCTTGTCCGGCGCGGCGTTGTCCCCGCCCAGGTCGAGTACGTGCACGCGCAGGTTGCCCTTGCCGGGTGCGTCGACCGACAGGCTCCCGCCGGTCAGGGTTCACACCGCGCCGGTCGCCGCGTCCTTGTACGTGCCGTCGGGGACGCCGGTGAACGTGGCGCCGCCGCTCACCTCAGGGGCGCTCAGTAGTAGTCGCGCATCAACTCGGTGGCCCACGCGGGCTGAAACGCCGTCTCCCTCGGGCCGAACTCGGCCATCCACGGCTTGAGGTCGAGTACCGGCGTCCCGTCCACCGCGTCGAGCCCCACGACGTGGACGTCCAGCCCGTCGACACGCGAGATCCTGCAACGCGACACCCCCAGGCGGTTGGGCCGGTTCTTGCCGCGCTGGGCGAAGATGCCGATCAGCGGCCACTGCTCGTTGCCCCGCGGACGGCGCGCGCCGGTCTCGACCCGCTCCTCGGGAACCCGGTCGAAGTGGAAGACGACCTCGAGGTGGGAGAAGGCGTCCAGGCCGTACAGCGCCTCGGGCCCGAACCGCTCCCCGTCCAGCCGGATCACCGCCTCGACGCCGCCCTAGTCGTCGTCCTCGACCGGTACCCGGCCTCCGGTCACCCATCCCACGGGCCGTACCCCGATCCCCGTCATGCTCGCTCCTCCGATGCTGCCGGTGCATCCCTTGCGGGCTGATCACAATGCGAGATATGGGTATCACTTGGTGGACGCTTGTGGCTAGCGTGGAGGTCATGACGCGGGAATGGGACGCCACCACGTACGACAGCCTGCCGCTGCCCCACGCGCAGTGGGGCCGCAGGACCCTGGACCGCCTCGCGCCGCGCGGCGACGAGCGCGTGCTCGACCTGGGCTGCGGCACCGGACGCGACACGGAGGCGCTGCTCGGCCTGCTCCCGCACGGCCGCGTCGTCGCCCTCGACGGCTCACAGCGCATGCTGGAGCAGCTCCGCCGGCGCCTGGCCGGACGTCTGGAGCGCGTCGAGGTCGTGCACGCCGACATCACCGGCCCGCTCCCCGTGACCGGGACCGTGGACGCCGTCACCAGCGTCGCCACCTTCCACTGGATCCCTGACCACGCCGCGCTCTTCCGCGGTATCGCACGCGTCCTGAGCCCCGGCGGACGCCTGGTCGCCGAATGCGGCGGACTCGGCAACATCGCGGGCGTCTCGGCAGCCGTCGACGACGTCCTCGGCCCGCAGCCCGGCGTGTGGAACTTCGCGGGCGTCGAGGAGACCGAACGGCGCCTGACAGACGCCGGGTTCACTGACGTCCAGGTCACCCTCATGCCCGACCCCGCCCGTCTCGAACCGGGCCCGCAACTGCTGTCCTACCTGGCCGTCGTCGTCCTCGGCGGCCAGTTGGAACGCCTTCCCCGCCGGGAGCACGAGGCCTTCGTCCGGGCGGTCGCCCAACGCCTGCCGGAGCCGGTCGTGGACTACGTACGACTGACGGTCTCGGCGACGCGCGGCCCCGCGGGCACGCCCGGATGACCCGCGTACCGGCGGCGGTCCGTCACAGCCGCCGCGTGATCCGCAGTTCCGTCAGGTACCGCTTGACGATGCGGCTGCCGTAGCGGCCGTCGGCCAGTGCCCGGATGCAGGACAGCAGGGCTTCGCGCCGCGCCGCGGGCAGGGCGCGATGGTTGGAGTAGCTCAGCAGCAGGCCGAGGTACTCGGCGGTGGTGTACGGCACTTCGCGCTCGTAGCGGTGGAAGACGGCCGGCCCGAAGCGCCCGGAGCGGTCGGTCTCCTCGCTGTCGGCGGGGACGAGGGCCGCCGCGCGCGGCCGCAGGCCCGGGGGCGTCGCCGGGTCGAAGCGCTCGTAGCACTCCTGCACGTCCGCGAAGAAGGCCCGGGTGCCGCCGTCCACGTGATGGGTGCCGATGACGGCCAGCACCCCGCCGGCCCGCAGCGCGTCGGCGGACTTCACGACGGCCACGGCGGGGTCGATCCAGTGGAACGCCGTGGCCGAGACGACGGAGTCGAACGGCTCGTCCGGGAGCGGCCAGTCCTCGAAGGCGGAGACGACCACCTCGGCGTCGGGGAACCTGGCCAGCCTGCGCCGGGCGACCGCCGCCATCGACATTCCCAGCTCTACGGCCGTGACGCGCAACCCGCGCTCCGCGAGTGGCACGGTGGCTTGTCCGGTTCCGCAGCCGATCTCCAGCACGCGCGCGCCGGCGCCGAGTCCGGCGACCCCGGCCAGGTCGTCGAAGAGCACGGCGGGATACCCGGGGCGGACCCGGTCGTACAGCTCGGCGTCCTCGTCGAAGACGGCCCTCAGCGAGGTCCGGTCGGTCATCCGGTCGGTCATCCGCCGAGAGTAGTGCCCGGCCCTACTCCGGCGGCAGCGGAACGGCGGGTCCCTGCGGCGACTGGAGGAGCACGTTGTGGATGTAGTCCTCGACCGCCGCGTCCAGGCCCACGTCGCGCTGCGCCCGCTCGGACATGAACCAGCGGTGCTCCAGCAGCTCGTGGTAGATCTGCGCGGTGTCCAGCGAGCCGCGCAGCTCGCGCGGCACGGCGCGGACCGTCGGCCGGAAGACGTCGCGGACCCAGCGGTGGGCGAGCACCTCGGGGCGGGCGCCCAGCGGGTCGCCGGGGGCGTAGTCCTCCTGGGAGGCCATCCACGTCTCGAGGTCGTTGAGGAGGCTGCGGGCCTGGTTCTCCTCGGCGTCCAGGCCGGTGAGGCGGAGCAGTTGGCGCTGGTGGTGCCCGGCGTCCACGACCTTGGGCAGGAAGGTGACGGCGTCTCCGTCGGGCGACCTCTGTATCTGCATCTCCGCGACGTCGAAACCGAGGTCGTTCAGCCGCCGGATACGCCGGTCGATGTAGTGCCGCTTGGCCACCGGGTACACCGACTCGCGGGTGAGCTCGTGCCACAGCTCGCCGTACCGGTCGGCGATGGCCTGGCCGAAGGTGACCGGGTCCACGGACGGGTGCAGCGAGCCGCCCGCCTCCAGGTCCATCAACTCACCCGCGATGTTCACCCGGGCCACCTCGATGTCGTACTCCCGCTGACCGCGCGAGAGGCTGGGCTGGATCTGCCCGGTCTCGGCGTCCACCAGGTAGGCGGCGTAGGCGCCCGCGTCGCGCCGGAAGAGGGTGTTCGACAGCGAGCAGTCGCCCCAGGCGAAGCCCGCCAGGTGCAGCCGGACAAGCAGCACGGCGAGCGCGTCCAGGAGCCGGTTGACCGTGCCCGGGCGCATCGTCGTCTCGAACATGGACCGGTACGGCTGCGAGCCGCCCAGGTGGCGGGTGATCAGCACCGGCTCCAGCGGCTCGCCGCGGCCGTCGGTGCGGCCGGTGACGACGGCGAGGGCGTCGACCGCGGGTATGCCCATGCGGTCCAGGTCGCGCAGCAGCCCGTACTCGCGGACGGCGGCCCACTCGCCGACCTCCTTGACCGCCACGACCTCGTCGCCGGCCAGGGCGAACCGGACGACGTGCCGTGAGATGCCGCGCGGCAGCGCCACCAGGTACTCCTCCGGCCACTCCTCCAGCGGCACGTTCCACGGCAGGTCGAGGAGGGTCGCCGGATGGTCGGGGGAGGTCGCGGTGATCTGCAGGTCCATGGCGCCCAGTCTGCGGCACCAGGGTGATCGCGCGGGACACCGGGGCGGCGCATACGCTGCGGGGCATGAGGGAACGGCTGGTGGTCATCGGTGGGGACGCCGCGGGGATGTCGGCGGCGTCGCAGGCGCGCAGGAGGAAGGGCCCGGACGAACTGGAGGTCGTCGCGTTCGAACGCGGCCGCCGCACCTCCTACTCCGCCTGCGGGATCCCGTACTGGATCGCCGGGGACGCCACCGGCCCCGACAAGCTGATCGCCCGCACGCCCGAGAAGCACCGCGCCCGCGACATCGACGTGCGGCTGGGCACCGAGGTCGTGGAGATCGACCGGGACCGCGGGCGGGTGCGCACCCGCGACGTCTTCGGGGCGGAGGACTGGACGGGGTACGACCAGCTCGTCATCGCCACCGGCGCCGTTCCCAAGCGCCCCCCGATCCCCGGGATCGACGCCGAGGGCGTGCACGGCGTGCAGATCCTCGACGACGGCGAGGACATCCTGGACGCCCTCGACAGCAGGCCCGTGCGGAACGCCGTCGTGGTCGGCGGCGGCTACATCGGCGTGGAGATGGCCGAGGCCATGCTGCGGCACGGGCTCCGGGTCACCCTCGTCGAACGCTCCGAGCAGCCCATGGCGACCCTGGACCCGGACATGGGCCGGCTCGTACGGGAGGCCATGGAGGGCCTCGGTATCACCGTCGTCACCGGAGCCCCGGTGCGCGAGGTGCTCACCGGGGCGGACGGCCGGGTGCGCGCCGTGGCCACCGACCGGGGCGAGTACCCCGCGGACGTCGTCGTGCTCGGTCTCGGCGTCACGCCCAACACCGGCCTCGCCCGTGACGCGGGGCTGCCGGTCGGCGCCCACGGCGGGCTGCTCACCGACCGCGCGATGCGCGTGCGCGGCGAAGAGGTGATCTGGGCGGGCGGGGACTGCGTGGAGGTCCTCAACCTGGTCTCCGGCGGGATGCAGCACATTCCGCTGGGCACCCACGCCAACAAGCAGGGCCGGGTCATCGGGACGAACATCGGCGGCGGCTACGCCACCTTCCCCGGCGTGGTGGGCACGGCCGTCAGCAAGGTCTGCGACCTGGAGATCGCCCGTACGGGACTGAAGGAGTCCCAGGCGCGGGCCGCGGGGCTGCAGTACGTCAGCGCGGTCATCGAGTCCACCAGCAGGGCCGGCTACTACCCCGGCGCCGCCCCGATGACGGTCAAGGCCATCGCCGAGCGGCACACCGGACGGCTGCTCGGGCTGCAGATCGTCGGCCGTGAGGGCGCGGCCAAGCGCGTGGACATCGGAGCGGTGGCGCTCACCGCGAGGATGACCGCCGAGCAGATGACCGGTCTCGACCTGGGCTACGCCCCGCCGTTCTCACCGGTGTGGGACCCGGTTTTGATCGCCGCGCGCAAGGTCGACAGCAAGGTCCGCGCGGACGGCCCTGACGCCTGAGCCGTACGCGGTCCCGCCTCTTGCCTGGGTTCAGGCGGGCCGTACGGCCAGCTTCTCCAGGGCCTCCAGCAGGCCGGGGAGCTCCGGCCCACGGCCGACGGGCAGCACCTGCCCGGGCTCCTCGTCAAGCAGCACAAAGGCGATGTCGTCCGTGCGGGCCACCAGGCTCCAGTTTTCGCCGTCCACGCGCAGGGTGCGAACGCCCTCGCCCGCGGCGGTCGAGCGTATGCGGCCGGGTGGCGGGGGCGTGCGCAGATACCCCTGGGCGGCCTCCAGCGCACGCCGTACCCCGGGATGGATGCCGTGGACGACGGGATCCGAGGCTCCGCTCGCTTCGCCGGACCTGTTCTCCCCGGGCTTTTCCTCCGCGGACCGCACCTCCGCGGACTTCTCCTCCGTGGACTTCTCCTCCGTGGACCGCACATCCGAGGGCGCCTTCCCGGTGGGCTCCTCTTCCGCCCCGCCCGGTTGGCCGGCTTGCGCGGGCGCGTCCGAGCTGCCGGAGCCGCCGGCGTCGCCCGAGGCGTCGGACTCGTTCCCGGCGTCGAGCTGTTCCCGCCAGATCCGCCACCGGAGGGCTATCTCGTCGGCCCCCAGGCGCCGCTGCGCCGGCCCCCACGTCCCGGTGTCCGGCGGCGAGAGCGGCGGGCCGCCGTCGGCCTCCGGCGGATCGTGCGGGGCGGGGACGCCGGGCGCGGCCACCGCGACCGGCAGCGGCCAGCCGGGCAGCGCGGCGACGACGGAGCGCTCGTCGGGGGAGAGGTCGTACTCCAGCCCGCAGTCCCACGCGGCGAGGGCGCACGCCACCAGCGCCGTGTCGCTGATCGCCACCGTCCACCGGGCGCCCGTCCCGTCCTGGCCGAAGACGAGGCCGTAGCCCTCGTCCACCGCTTCCAGCCCGAGTTCGGCGCACGCCGCCGGATAGTCGTCGGCCAGGACGCTCGGGAACTGCGCGGGCGTCAGCATCGCCGCCGTGAGCACGAACAGCGCGTCGTCGTCCGTCGCGGACACGGGCATCCCCTCTCCAGTGAGTTCTCAGTGGTGGGCGCACCCTAACCACCGGGTAACACCCGCGTCGAGACCGGGGCGCGCCCTGTGGAAAACCGCTCGGTCGCGAGATCGCCGGGCTCCTACGCTGACGTCATGGCCAACTCCCGCGCCCACCAGGGCGTCCGCCCGTGAGGAAACGGCGCCGTCGCCTCCGCTTCGACGGGCGCGAGTTCCTCTGGACCGTCCGCATCGGATGGTGGGGGCTTCGCCCGCTTCCTGGAGCGGGTCGGACGGCGGTGGGCCGCGACGATGCGTCTGGCCGACCCGGTCGCCCTGCATCGCAGCGCCTCCTCACTGGTGCAGGGGAGCGATCCGGTGATGCGCGAACTGTTGCTCTCCTCGCCCGTCCCACGCACCTTCCTGCAGGGCGAGTTGAGCGGCGATGTGCCAGGACGGGCGGCGCTGGAGGCGGCCGGGGTCCGCGTCGTGACGGTCCCCCGGGCGGGTCACCGATTTCTTCTAGGACGCCCTGGCCTTCGGGCCGGGGGGAATGGGTTCTTGAGTCGTGGCCGCGAAGCGGCGGAGTTCTGTGCGTGTCCGTTGTGACCTGCGCTCTCCTTCGTTGTCGGTGGGGGCTGTTAGGTTCCCGGGCATGACGACGACCGTGGTGGCCGGGCAGGGGTCGGGGCATGCCCGGTTCACCTATCGGCTGCGTGTGTCGTCGTCGGCGGGTGCCGGTCTGGAGGCGGAGTGGGCGCGGTGCCGGTGGGTGTGGAACGAATGCGTGGCGGTGTCCCGGAAGGTTCATGGCCTGAACAGGACCGCCGGGCAGAAGGCCACGTGCGGCCCCGCGCAGCTCGACAGGATGCTGACCCAGGCGCGGCGGTCGATGGCGTGGCTGCGGGAGGGCAGCTCGGTGCCGCAGCAGCAGGTCATCCGTGACTTCGCGAAATCCCGGGCCAAAGCGTTGCGGGACATCGCGGCGCGGCTGCCGGTGAGGCAGCGGGCCGGGATGCCCCGGATCAAGCGCAAGCGCGAGGCCGCACCGACACTGAACTACACCACCCGCGGCTTTCGGCTCAAGGACGGACGCCTGCACCTGGCCGGCGGCATCGTCGTGACCGTGGTGTGTTCCCGCGACCTGTCCAGCCGGCCCACGTCGGTGCGGGTGTGCCGGGACAGCCTCGGCCACTGGTACGCCTCGTTCGTGGTGGCCACTGCCCCGCAGCCGCTGCCCGCCACCGGCGCCGTGATCGGCGTGGACTGGGGCGTGCTTGAGACCGCGACCACGACCAGCGACGCCCACGACCTGCCGCACCCGCAGCACGGGAAGACCGCGGCGCAGCGTCTGGCGCGGTATCAGCGGATGATGGCCCGGCGTAAGCCCGCCCGTGGGCAGGGCGCGTCCAGGGGCTACCGCACGGCGCGGGCGCAGGCGGCGAAGCTGCACAAGAAGGTGGCGCGGCAGCGGCAGGACACCGCCCGCAAGTGGGCCAT
>NZ_CBDRCM010000011.1:0-150642 GCF_965342435.1 Actinacidiphila sp. bgisy160
CACGGTCCTCGTCCTGGGCACCGTCAGCCTGATCACCGACGTCTCGTCGGAGATGGTCACCGCCGTGCTCCCGCTCTACCTGGTCGCCGGGCTCGGGCTCTCCCCGCTCGGCTTCGGCCTGCTGGACGGCGTCTACAACGGCTTCAGCGCGCTCGTACGGCTGGCCGGCGGCCACCTCGCCGACCGGGGCGGCGGGCGGCACAAGGCCGTCGCGGCCGTCGGCTACGGCCTGTCCGCGCTGTGCAAGCCCGCGCTGCTCCTGGTCCACAGCCTGCCCCTGATCGGTGCCGTCCTCGCCGTCGACCGCACCGGTAAGGGGCTGCGCACCGCGCCGCGGGACGCGCTGATCTCGCTGTCGTCCGCGCCGGAGACCCGTGGGCGGGCCTTCGGCGTGCACCGCGCCATGGACACCGCCGGGGCGCTGCTGGGACCGCTGGTGGCGTTCCTCATCCTGCGGAAGGCCGCCGAGGGGTACGACGCCGTCTTCACGGTGAGCTTCTGCGTGGCCCTCGTGGGCGTGCTGGTGCTGCTCCTCTTCGTGCCGGGCGGCCGCGGCGGCGTTCCCGCCCCTGTGCCCGCGCACGCGCCCTCGCTGCGGGCCTCCCTGGCGCTGCTGCGCCGCCGGGACGTACGGCGGCTGACGGTCTGCGCGACACTGCTGGGCCTGTCGACGGTCAGCGATTCCTTCGTCTACCTGCTGCTGCAGCATCGTCTCGGCGTCCCCGACCGCTGGTTCGCGCTGCTTCCCCTGGGCACCGCGGCGGCCTTCCTGCTGCTGGCGATGCCGCTGGGGCGGCTGGCCGACCGCATGGGCCGCTGGCGGATGTTCCTGGCGGGTCACCTGGCGCTGCTCGCCGCGTACGGGCTGCTGCTCGCACACGGCCCCGCATACCTCGTCCTGCTGCTGCACGGCGCCTTCTACGCCGCCACCGACGGGGTGCTGATGGCGGCCGCCTCCACCACCGTCCCCGACGAGCTGCGCGGTGCCGGGCTCGCCCTCGTCCAGACCGGGCAGGCCGTGGCGCGCTTCGCCGCCTCCCTGGCCTTCGGCGCGGCCTGGACCGCCTGGGGCGACCGCACCGCGCTGACCGCCGCCGCGCTGGCGCTGACGGCGTGCGCGGTCTGCGCCGTGTTCCTGCGTCCGGCGCAGCGCACTTGACCACCGAGGAAAGGCCTCCCATGAACACCCGCAGCCGTCTGTTCGTGCTGCTCGCCGCCATGGCGGCGCTGGCCGCCGTCGCCGCCGTGTCCGTGCTGCGCGCCGCCGACCGCGCGGCGGAGAAGGACCGCCCGCAGGCCGGCGGCCCCGCGGTCACGGCCGGGACGGTGACGCTGGCACCGGACGCGCCCCGCATGGTGTTCCGCAACATGGCGTGGGGCCCGCACCGGGACGAGCTGGCCACCGTCCCGGCCGGCAGCCCCGGCGCCGCGCGCACCGCCTCGGACGTCACGTGCCTGCGCTTTCACGCGGCCGCGGGCACCGGCATCTGCCTGCGGTCGGTCAAGGGCGCCGTCCAGGACGGCTACCGCGCCGTGGTGCTCGACGCCCGGCTGCGCGAGCTGCGCCACTTCCCCCTCGCGGGCATCCCGACCCGGGCCCGGGTCTCGCCCAGCGGGCACATGGCCGCCTGGACGGTGTTCGTCGGGGGCGACTCCTACGCGGGTACCGACTTCTCCACCCGCACCTCCGTCCTGGACACCCGTACCTGGACCCTCGTCAAGAACCTCGAGGACTTCCGGATCACCAAGGACGGCCGGCCCTACCGCGCCGCCGACGTCAACTTCTGGGGCGTGACCTTCTCCGACGACACCCACTTCTACGCCACGCTCGGCACCGGCGGCCGCACCTACCTCGTCCGCGGCGACGTCGCGGCCCGCTCCGTCCGCACGCTGCGCAGCAACGTCGAGTGCCCCTCGCTCTCGCCCGACGGCACCCGGCTGGTGTTCAAGAAACGCGTCGAGGGCCTGTCCCCCGACGCGCCCTGGCGGCTGTACGTCCTGGACCTGGCCACCTTGCGCGAGACCCCGCTCGCGGAGCGGCGCAGCGTGGACGACCAGGTCGTCTGGCGCGACGACCACACGGTCGTCTACGCCCTCGCCGGGGACTTCGGCGCGGACCTGTGGACGGTGCCCGCCGACGGCACCGGCACGGCCCGCCGCATGATGACGGCGGCCCTGGCCCCGGCGTACCTCGGATAGGGCGCGGCCGGGGCCGTCCGCTCAGGTCTCCAGCGCCACGTCGGTCGCCTCGACCAGCGCGACGACCTCGGCGCCCTCGGCGACGCCCAGCTCGTCGAGGGCCTCCCGGGTGATCACGGCGGTCAGCTCGCGGCCGCCCGCGAAGCCGATCCGCGCGGTCGCCATGGCCTCGCCGCGTGTGACGGCGGTGACGGTGCCCGGGATCCGGTTGCGGATGCTGATGCCCTGCACCGGGGCCGTGGCGAGGGAGACCTTCGTCGCCTCGATCAGCACGGTCACCCCGCCGCCGGGGATGATGCCGAGTTCACGCACGGCCTCGGCCGTCACGGCCGCCGTGAAGTCGGGTCCGCCGCCGTCGAGACGGACCGTGACCACGGCCATCACCTCGCCCGGGACCACCGAGGCGACCTTGCCGTCGATCTGGTTGCGAATGGTCAGTGCCATGTGCGGCAACGTAAGGCCGCCTCCGGCGCGCCGCGCGGAACGACCCGCCGCCCGCCCCGGGCCCGGGCGGCGGTCCAGCCCACCGCCGGCGGCTCAGGCGGTGACGAGGTCCGCCCAGCGGGTGAACCCGGCGCGGTCGGCACGGATGCCGTGCCGTGTGGACAGGGCCTTGACGATGCCAAGACCCCGGCCGTGCTCGTCGGGGTCGCTGGATCCCCCCGGCATGCATGGTCGGGCCGACGGGCCGGAGTCGGTCACTTCTATGTGCAGGGCGCTGCGCCCGTCGACCTCGGTCCAGCAGATGCGCAGCGAGGCGGGGCCGTCGGCGTGCACGATCGCGTTCGTGGTCAGCTCCGAGATCACCAGCAGCGCGTCCTCGGCGACCTCCGGGCCCAGCTCCCACTCCGCCAGCACGCCCCGCACTCGCCGGCGCACGACGGACAGGGCACCGGGGATCTGCGACAGCGCGCAGACGTGCACGTCCTCGCGCTGCGGCATCGTCTCGGGCTGTGCCGCCATGGTGTCCTCCTCCGGGGGGAGCCCTGCTGGGTGGACTCCCGGACCTGGACGAAAGCTTCCGAGACCGGACATCGCGGGTCAATGAATAGGGGTCGTCATTATCGAACGCCCTCCTCAGAGGCCGAACGATCTGCGCAAACGCGCTGATGCCCATCGCCGTTGCCGGAGATAGCATCGACGTATGGCCGGCCCGCTCCAGTCCATCGAACGGGCGGCGGCGATCCTCAGGCTCCTGGCCGGCGGTCCCCGCCGCCTCGGGCTGGGCGAAGTGGCCGCCTCGCTCGGGCTGGCGAAGGGCACCGCCCACGGCATTCTGCGCACCCTCCAGCACGTGGACTTCGTCGAGCAGGACCCGGCGACCGGGAAGTACCACCTCGGGGCCGCACTGCTGCACCTCGGCACCAGTTACCTGGACGTCAACGAGCTGCGGTCCCGGTCGATCAACTGGGCCGACGCGCTGGCCGCCCGCAGTGGCGAGGCGGTCCGCCTCGGCACCCCGCTGGAGGGCCAGGTCCTCGTCGTCCACCACGTCTTCCGTCCCGACGACAGTCTGCAGACGCTCGACGTCGGCGCCCTGCTGCCGCTGCACGCCTCCTCACTCGGCAAGATCCTGCTGGCGTACGGGGCGGCACCGCTGGAGCCGCTGCTGAAGGAGGAGCTGGAGGCGTACACCCGGCACACCCTGGTGGTCCCGGAGGAGCTGACCCGGGCCCTGTCCGAGGTCCGCGAACAGGGCTGGGCGGCGGAGGTGCAGGAGATGTCGATGGGCGAGGCGGGGGTCTCGGCGCCGATCCGCGGGTCGGGTGGCCTCGTCGTGGGCGCGATCGGCCTGACCGGTCCGGTCGAGCGGGTCTGCGACACCAAGGGCCGTCCCCTGCCGTCCCTGGTCACGCTGCTCCGCGAGGCCGCGCGGGCGATCTCCAGAGACCTCGGCGCCGCCCGCTGGTGAAGCCGGCCCGCACACCGGAGACGCCGGGGACGCCGGAGAGCGTGAACGCGAGGAAAGCATGAGAAAGCATCGGAAAGCAGGCCCCGATCATGGTTGAACGGTATGTGATGTCCATCGACCAGGGCACCACCTCCACCCGATGCATCCTGTTCGACCACCGGGGGCGCCTGGTGTCGGTCGCCCAGCGCGAGCACCAGCAGCACTTCCCCAAGCCCGGCTGGGTCGAGCACGACGCCCTGGAGATCTGGCGCAACCTCGAGCGCATCGTGCCGCAGGCGCTGTCGTCGGCCGAGATCGCGGCGGACGAGGTCGCCGCGATCGGCATCGCCAACCAGCGGGAGACGACCGTGCTGTGGGACCGGAGCACGGGCGTTCCGCTGGGCCGGGCGATCGTCTGGCAGGACACCCGCACCGCGCCGCTCGTCGAGCGGCTGCGCAAGGACCCCGGCGACGACTTCTTCCTGGACCGCTGCTGCCTGCCGCCGTCCACCTACTTCTCGGCGCCGCGGATCCGCTGGCTCTTCGACGAGGTGCCCGGACTGCGGCAGCGCGCCCGCGACGGCGAACTGCTCTTCGGGACGATGGAGACCTGGCTGATCTGGAACCTGACGGGCGGGGTCGACGGGGGCCTGCACATCACCGACGCCACCAACGCCAGCCGCACCATGCTGATGAACATCCGCTCCCTGACCTGGGACCAGGACCTGCTGGACTTCTTCGGCGTCCCCCGCGCGATGCTCCCGGAGATCCACGCCTCCGCCGAGAACTACGGCGCGGCCCGGACGGTCCTGCCCGGCGTCCGTATCACCGCCGCCCTGGGCGACCAGCAGGCGGCGCTCTTCGGCCAGACCTGCTTCTCCCCCGGCGAGGCGAAGTGCACCTACGGGACCGGCAGCTTCCTCCTGCTCAACACCGGGTCCAAGATGATCAGGTCGCGGCACGGGCTGCTCTCCACGGTCGCGTACAAGATCGACGACCAGCCGGCGGTCTACGCCCTGGAGGGCTCGATCGCCGTCACCGGGTCGTTGGTGCAGTGGTTCCGCGACCGCCTCGGACTGATCAGCAGCGCCCCGGAGATCGAGACCCTCGCCCGCACCGTCGAGGACAACGGCGGCTGCTACATCGTGCCCGCCTTCTCCGGTCTCTTCGCCCCGCACTGGCGCAGCGACGCCCGCGGCGTCATCGTCGGCCTCACCTCGTACATCACCAAGGGGCACCTCGCCCGGGCCGTGCTGGAGGCCACCGGCTGGCAGACCCGCGAGGTCGTCGACGCCATGAACGCCGACTCCTCGCTCAGGCTGAAGGAGCTCAAGGTCGACGGCGGCATGACCGCGGACAACCTGCTCATGCAGTTCATCGCCGACGTCCTCGACGTCCCCGTGGTCCGCCCCATGGTCGCCGAGACGGTGTCACTCGGCGCCGCCTACGCCGCCGGCCTCGCCTCCGGCTACTGGCCGGACCTGAAGGTGCTGCGCAACAACTGGCACCGAGCCGCGCAGTGGCTGCCCGACATGGACCCGGAGCGCCGCGCCGCCGAGTACGAGAACTGGCAGCGCGCCGTCGAGCGCTCCATCGGCTGGATCAGACAGCCCGGGGCCCCGTGACCTACGGCGTGACCAGGGGCGGGACCAAGGACACCGCCCGGCCGGTCACCCGTACCCGCGGGTCCCGCGGGCCGACGCCCACGACCAGCTCGCTCGGGCGCCCCATGTCCTCGCCCTGCCGGACGACCACCCGGGCCGCCTCCGGCACCAGCCCGAGCTCCCGCAGGTAACCGCCGAACGCCGCCGCGGCCGCGCCGGTCGCCGGGTCCTCGACGACCCCGCCCACCGGGAAGGGGTCGCGGGCGTGGAAGAGGTCCGGGGCCTCCCGCCACACGAGGTGCACCGTGGTCCAGCCGTGGCGGCGCATCACCGCGGCGAGGGCGTCGAAGTCGTAGACGAGGTCCGCCAGCCGGGCCCGGTCGGCGGCGGCCAGCACCAGGTGGTGGACCCCACCGAAGGCCACGTGCGGCGGCAGCGCGGGGTCCAGCTCGCCCCGCACCCAGCCCAGCGCGGCGAGGGCCGCGTCCAGCTCGGCGTCCGTGGCCGGGCGGGACCGGGTCGGCACGCTGGTGAGGGTGGCGTGCAGCGCCCCCTCGCCGTCGCCGGCCGTCAGCACCGGGATCTCCCCCGCCGGGGTGTCGAAGACCAGCTCGCCGGGCCCGATGCGCTCCGCCAGCGCGACGGCCGTCGCGACGGTCGCGTGACCGCAGAAGTCGACCTCGGCGAGGGGGCTGAAGTAGCGCAGCGCGAACCGCCGGCGGGCGGGATCCGCGGCCGTGACGAACGCCGTCTCGGAGTAGCCGACCTCCGCGGCGAGGGCGAGCATGCGCTCCTCGTCGAGGTCCGACGCGTCGAGGACGACGCCGGCCGGATTGCCGCCCGCGGGGTCAGAGCTGAAGGCGGTGTAGCGCAGCACGTCGGTGCGGGTTCCAGGTGTCATGCCGTCCACGCTGTCACACCAGGCATCATTCATAGAAACGATGGTTCTTCATGGATGCGATTGATGCAACCGATCGCAGCGGATACGGTCGTGCCGTGGACACCCGACTGCTCACCACCTTCCTCACCCTGGCCAGGAGGGGGAACTTCACCAGCGCGGCCGCCGAGCTGCACATGTCGCAGTCCACCGTGACGGCGCAGATCAAGTCCCTGGAGAAGGAGCTGGGCGTACGGCTCTTCGACCGCATGCCGCGCGGCGCGCAGCTCACCGGGGCCGGTCGGCGCCTGATGGCGGAGGCCGAGGACGTCCTCGATGCGGAGACGCGCCTGCGCGGCACGGCGGCCGGGGACGCACGCTCCGGCGGGACCGTCGCCCTCGGCGCCGGTGACACGCTCTGCTCGACGCACGCGCCCCGGATCGTCGCCGCCCTGCGCCGCACCCACCCCGGCATCGACGTCCACCTCCATCCGGCGGGCACCGACGCGGCCGTGGAGGGCCTGCGGGCCGGGCGACTCGACGTCGCCCTGCTGCTGGAGGACCAGGTCGCGCTGCCCGACATGACCGCCCGGCCGCTCGCCGCCGAACCGCTGGTCCTCATCGCCTCCCCCGGCCACCCGCTGGCCGCGCTGGGCCGGCCCGTCACCTGGGAGGAACTCGCCCGGGAGACGTTCTTCCTGCACGAGGAGGGCTGCTCCTACAGCGACCGCGTCGCGCGCGAGCTCCTCGGCGTCCGTGACGCCCGGCCGCGGCTGACCCGGTTCGGCAGCAGCGAGGCCGCCCGCACCTGCGTGGCCGCGGGCCTCGGCCTCGGTGTCCTCCCCCGCGCCACCGTCCGCACCGCCCTACGCGAGGGCACCCTCACCGCCGTGCCGGGGCCCCACCTCCCCGACGTGCCCGTCCAGCTCGTCCGCCGGCGCGGACGCTGGACCTCCCCCGCGCTCCAGGCCGTCCTCGACGCGCTGACGGAGCACTTCTCGCGGTAGCGGGCGAACAGGCGCGCGGCGGCCCGGGTCCGTACGTCGGGAGAGGTTCCCAGGCCACCCCCATCATCCGGGTCACCCCGGCGCCGTGACGGGTGCGCCCATGGCCAGAGCTCGCACCACCCGCCCGCTTCACAAGGCGCCCCCGTCCGTACGAAGTCCTGCACGACGGCCGACGCCCGGTCGATGCCCAGCACGAAGTAACCCGTGAACTCCGCGGGGTCGTCCATGACGGGGACGTCCACCACGGCACCCGGCGGGACAGTCCCGTCGCCCACGACAAGGGACGTCACCACCCGAGCCACCAGGATCCGATGGCTTCCGGACGCGCTGGGCCTCGACCCTTCGTGACAGCCGGCAAGAGCGCGGATTGTCATCTGCGGCGTTGCCGCCTACGTCAGTCGTCGAATTCGAAGCCGTTCGCTTCCGCTGACGTCACCAACTGCCGCATACGGTCGCCATCCGTCGCGACAGCGCTCATGCGCATACCCAAGTCCTCAAGAGCACTCCGCTCCGAACCGTAGGCGCAGAACATGCCTCCCTCCGGGTCGTAGGAGAAACGCCCTTCCAGAGCCGGGGCCTCAGTGCTGACGAGCACTTGGGCAATGCCTTCCCAGAAGTAGCCGTTGGGTTCGTGCCCCAGTGCTTCGACCACTTCGTCCACATCCGTGGTTCCGGCATCCAGCAACAGGGAGTATTCGCCGGGGGACAGCTCAAGCAGCCTCAAAGGTTCCACGGGCGGAGCCTCGCGGTAGATCAATTGAAGCGCAACCGCCAGGCCGGGTCGGGCATGTCCGGCTTCCGATGCGTATCTGACCGACGTCAGCGATCCACGAACCCGACTCACTCCCCGTCGGCCAGCGCCGGCACCTCATGCTCAGGGAACAAGCCGCTGGCCCGCATCGCCTCGGCGGCCCGCGGGTCCATCAGGAAGACGAGTCCCTCATTGCCGCCTGCGCAGAGGGTGTGAGCACGCAGCGCGCTACGCCCGGCAGCGGCGAGCAGCTGGTTGACGACAGCCAGGGGACGGACGGTCGACAACGCCCACGGATCCCCGCCCTCCCAGTCCTCAGGCCTCGCGACCACGCAACGAATCCCATTGATCGAAACCGTGTAGTCGTCGGCATCCGGGACCGTCTCGATCTCCAGCACCACGCCGTATCGCGCCAGTGCCGGAGCCAGCTCTCGAAGGAACCTCTCGACCCCGCCCTCCGCCAGTTCCTCGAGAAGGTCGAGATGCAGCGGATAGCAGCCGGTCGCAACCTCGGTCATCGCCGACTCACGCAGTTCCGCCGGCAGATGATCCCACAACCCGTAGCGGTTCAACGCCTCGGCCATTGCGCGATGACGCTCATCACCCCGCCACGGATCACCGCCCTCGGCCCTGGGGCGAAACCGCCTGGCCCCTACATCGTCAAACGCCATGGGCCGACGGTAGCGCGATGACCTGACACTGCAGCTGATACCAAGTGGAAGTGGCGCGATCCGCCGGGCCGCCAGCATCGTGCTGCCGGCCCGGATCGCGTCGTCCGGGGAAGACCCCGCTGACCTGCGCCTACAGGTTCGGGAGGTTCTTGCGGAGCTCGAACGCGGTGACCTCGCTCCGGTACTCCTCCCACTCCTGCTTCTTGTTGCGCAGGAAGAAGTCGAAGACGTGCTCCCCCAGCGTCTCGGCGACCAGCTCGCTGCGTTCCATGAGCGTGATGGCCTCGCCGAGGTTCTGCGGGAGGGGCTGGATCCCCAGGGCGCGGCGCTCACCGTCGGAGAGGGCCCAGACGTCGTCGTCGGCTCCGGGCGGGAGCTCGTAGCCCTCCTCGATGCCCTTGAGGCCCGCGGCCAGGAGGACGGCGTAGGCGAGGTAAGGGTTGGCACCGGAGTCGAGGGAGCGGACTTCGACCCGGGTGGAGCCGGTCTTGCCGGGCTTGTACATCGGGACGCGGATGAGCGCGGACCGGTTGTTGTGGCCCCAGCAGATGTACGACGGGGCCTCGCCGCCGGCGCCGGCGGTGCGGTTGGCGCCGCCCCAGATGCGCTTGTACGAGTTGACCCACTGGTTGGTGACCGCGGAGATCTCGTCGGCGTGCCGGAGCAGGCCCGCGATGAAGGAGCGGCCGACCTTGGAGAGCTGGTACTCGGCGCCGGACTCGTGGAAGGCGTTGCGGTCGCCCTCGAAGAGGGACAGGTGCGTGTGCATGCCGGAGCCGGGGTGCTGGCTGAAGGGCTTGGGCATGAACGTGGCGTTCACGCCCTGCTCCAGCGCGACCTGCTTCATGACCAGGCGGAAGGTCATGATGTTGTCGGCGGTGGACAGCGCGTCCGCGTAGCGCAGGTCGATCTCCTGCTGGCCGGGGGCGCCCTCGTGGTGGGAGAACTCCACCGAGATGCCCATGGACTCCAGCATCGTGATGGCCTGGCGGCGGAAGTCCTGGCCCACGTTCTGCGGGGTGTGGTCGAAGTAGCCGGAGTTGTCGGCGGGCACCGGCACGGTGCCGTCCAGCGGCAGGGTCTTCAGCAGGAAGAACTCGATCTCGGGGTGCGTGTAGAAGGTGAACCCGAGGTCGGAGGCCTTGGCCAGGGACCGCTTGAGGACGAAGCGGGGGTCCGCGTACGACGGGGAGCCGTCCGGCATGAGGATGTCGCAGAACATCCGTGCGGTGCCGGGGGCCTCGGCGCGCCACGGCAGGATCTGGAACGTGCCGGGGTCGGGCTTGGCGATCATGTCCGACTCGTACACCCGGGCGAAGCCCTCGATCGCGGACCCGTCGAAGCCGATGCCCTCGTCGAAGGCCTGCTCCAGCTCGGCCGGCGCCACGGCGACCGACTTGAGATAACCCAGCACGTCGGTGAACCACAGCCGCACAAATCGGATGTCGCGCTCCTCGAGGGTGCGGAGCACGAACTCCTGCTGCTTATCCATAGCTATCCAACCTCACAGGTCATGGGGCCTGTTGTCCGTGCCGGCTCGAGCGAGGGCCAGACCAGTATCGCGCGAGGGGGTTACCGGTCTGTTTCGGCGGCGGCCGGGACCGCCGGACACCCCTCGCCACCATTGTGATGCACCCTTGCGATCTTGACATAGGGGGCCGACCCGGAAAGGCCCGTCCGCCCCGGCTTCCCGGGCCGAGTGCGCGACCCCACAGGCGCCACCCACGACATCGCGTCGCTTTGACGATTACACTGAGCGGCGTGCCTCAACTTCGCCTCGCCCTGAATCAGATCGACTCCACCGTCGGCGACCTCGCCGGGAACGCGGAGTCGGTAGTGCGCTGGACCCGGCACGCGGCCGAACAGGGAGCCCACCTCGTGGCATTCCCGGAGATGGCGCTGACCGGGTACCCCGTGGAGGACCTCGCCCTGCGCTCCTCCTTCGTCGAAGCCAGCCGCGCCGCCCTGGAGGCGCTCGCCGGGCGTCTGGCGGCCGAGGGCTTCGGGGAGCTGCCGGTGGTCATCGGCTACCTCGACCGCAGCGAGAAGGCCCAGCCCCGCTACGGCCAGCCCGCCGGCTCGCCGCGCAACGCCGCCGCCGTGCTGCACGGCGGGAAGGTCGTCCTGAAGTTCGCCAAGCACCACCTGCCGAACTACGGCGTCTTCGACGAGTTCCGCTACTTCGTGCCCGGCGACACCCTCCCGGTGATCCGGGTGCACGGGGTCGACGTCGCCCTCGCCATCTGCGAGGACCTGTGGCAGGACGGCGGCCGCGTGCCCGCCACCCGCACCGCCGGCGCCGGGCTGCTGCTCTCCGTCAACGCCTCCCCGTACGAGGTCGCCAAGGACGACACCCGCCTGGACCTGGTGCGCAAGCGCGCCCAGGAGGCCGGCTGCACCCTCGCCTACCTCGCCATGATCGGCGGGCAGGACGAGCTGGTCTTCGACGGCGACTCGATCGTCGTCTCCGAGGACGGCGAGGTGATCGCGCGCGCCCCGCAGTTCGAGGAGGGCTGCGTCCTGGTCGACCTCGACCTGCCCGCCGCGGACACCACGAAGGTGCCGGGCGGTCTCGCCGACGACGGCCTGGAGATCGAGCACGTCACCCTCTCGGCCGAGCCGCTCCCCGCGTACGAGCCCGAGGTGCGCGGCGGGGAGGCCCCGCGGCTGGGCGACGACGAGGAGATCTACACCGCGCTGGTCGTCGGCCTGCGGGCGTACGTCGCCAAGAACGGCTTCCGCTCCGTGCTGATCGGCCTCTCCGGCGGCATCGACTCGGCGCTGGTCGCGGCCCTCGCCTGCGACGCGGTCGGGGCGGCCAACGTGTACGGCGTCTCCATGCCGTCGCAGTACTCCTCGGACCACTCCAAGGACGACGCCGCAGAGCTGGCCCGGCGCACCGGGCTGAATTTCCGCACCGTGCCGATCGCCCCGATGTTCGACGCCTACATGGGCTCCCTGGGGCTGACCGGGCTGGCGGAGGAGAACCTGCAGTCCCGGCTGCGCGGCACGATGCTCATGGCCATCTCCAACCAGGAGGGGCACATCGTCCTCGCCCCGGGCAACAAGAGCGAGCTGGCGGTCGGCTACTCCACGCTGTACGGGGACTCGGTCGGCGCGTACGGGCCCATCAAGGACGTCTACAAGACGACCGTCTTCCGTCTCGCGAAGTGGCGCAACCAGGCCGCGGCGGAGCGGGGCCAGACCCCGCCCATCCCCGAGAACTCCATCGCCAAGCCGCCGAGCGCGGAGCTGCGGCCCGGCCAGGTCGACACGGACTCCCTGCCGGACTACGACGTGCTGGACCAGGTGCTGGCGATGTACGTCGACCAGGACAAGGGGCGCGACGCGATCGTCGCCGCCGGGTTCGACGGGGAGCTCGTGGCGAAGGTGCTGCGGATGGTGGACACGGCGGAGTACAAGCGGAGGCAGTATCCGCCGGGGACGAAGATCTCGGCGAAGGGGTTCGGCAAGGACCGGAGGCTGCCCATCACCAACCGCTGGCGCGAACACGTGTGACGTCGCCTGACAGTGCGGGGGTGCCCCTCGCGGCCCGTTGTCGGGTGCGGGTTGTTCGTGCCTGCGGCGGGCATGCCCCACCGGCCCTCCCCCAGCCGGCGCGATCGGTGACCGCCTCGCGCGTTCGTGGTGCGCCGGGGCGGCCTGCCCGAACCCGGGCTTCAGGGGGCTGAGGCCCCGGGTCGGGCCCGCCTCGGGGCGGCGCCGGGGGAATGATGCCCCGTTCAGGCGCGGAGCAGGGCCGGTTGTCCGTACGGCTCCGGTCTCGTTGCCGTTCGCATCCGCGGACGGCAACGAGACCCAAGGTCACCGGAAAGGTGGCCCGCTCCGGCGCCTGAACCCCCACCACGAACCACCCGCACACCGCAGCCGGCATCCGTGCGCCCGCGGGACGCGGGACGGCGCGACAGCCGACGGCGGCGGACCGGCGGAGCCGCCGTCAGCCCACCCCGCACCGCGAACGGCACCGCGCCGCCGTCAGCCCACCGGCTCCGCGGACCGCACCACGGCATCGGACGCCACGACGACCCGGGACGAGGACGACCCCGCGGCCGGCACCCTCGCCGCACGCCGCTCCCACAGGCCCGCGACCGTGGCGATCGCCAGCCCCGCGACCGCCAGCCCCGCACCCGCCACCGCCGGGGCGGTGTACCCGAGGCCGTGCGCGAGCACGACCCCGCCGAGCCAGGCGCCCCCCGCGTTGGCCAGGTTGAACGCGGCCTGGTTCGCGGAGGAGGCCAGCGCGGGAGCGTGCCGTGCCTTCTCCATGACGAGCATCATCATGGGCGACCCCGTCGCGAAGGCCGCGACCCCGAGCAGGACGACCGTCAGCGCCGCGCTCCACCGGGCGTGCGCGGTGACCGTGAACAGCAGCAGGACGACCGTGAGCGCGCCGAGCCCGCCGATCAGGGATGGCCGCAGGGCGCGGTCGGCGAGGCGGCCGCCGAGGAGGTTGCCGATCGTCGCGCCGACGCCGAAGAGGGCGAGTACCAGCGTGACGCTGCTCGCCCCGAAACCGGCGACCTCGGTGAGCAGTGGCGTGATGTAGCTGTAGACCGCGAAGACGGCGGCGAAACCGAAGATCGTGGTACCCAGCGCCAGCCAGACATGTCCGCTGCGGAACGCCGACAGTTCCCGGCGCAGTCCACCGCCTGGGGCGAGGGGGATGCGGGGCACGAGCAGGGCGATGCCGGCGATGGCGGCGAGGCCGATGAGGCCGACGGCGAGGAAGGTGGCGCGCCAGCCGAGGTGCTGGCCCAGGAGGGTGGCGGCGGGGACGCCCACGATGTTGGCGACGGTGAGCCCCGCGATCATCAGGGAGACGGCGCGGGCCTTGCGCGCGGGGTCGACCATGCCCGCGGCGACGACCGCGCCGACACCGAAGAAGGCGCCGTGCGGGAGCCCGGCCAGCACGCGTCCGGCGAGCAGCCAGCCGAAGCCGGGGGCGAGGGCGGAGAGCGTGTTGCCGACGGTGAACAGGCCCATGAGGGCGAGGAGCAGCGCCTTGCGCGGCATCCGCGTGGTGACCGCGGCGAGCAGTGGGGCGCCGATGACGACGCCGAGGGCGTAGCCGGAGACGAGGTGACCGGCGGTCGGGATGGAGGTGTGCAGGTCGTCCGCGACGTCAGGCAGCAGGCCCATCATCACGAACTCCGTGGTACCGATGCCGAATGCGCTGATCGCCAGTGCGAGCAGGGCGAGAGGCATGACAGGCCTTTCCGGGGCAGGGTCGGGAGCAGCTATTAGTTTAGCTACGGAACAAAACCTGCCCGGCCCTTTCTTCCCGTGGCGCAGAACTCGTTACGGGAGTGCTACCTTCGCCGCCACCGGCCGGTGGTCGCTGCCCGTCGCGGGCAGCACCCACGAGGCGGTCGGCTCCGCTCCCCTGACGAGGATCTGGTCGATGCGGGCGGTCGGGAAGCCGGCCGGCCAGCTGAAGCCGAAGCCGTCGCCCGCGGCGCCCTGCGTGGAGCGCATCTGGGAGGTGACGTTGGCGAGCGCGCGGTCGTTCATCGTGCCGTTGAGGTCGCCCATGAGGATCACGTCGGGGAGCTTCTCGTCCGCGACGGCCTCGCCGAGCGCGTCGGCGCTGCGGTCGCGCTCGCCGGCGGTGAAGCCCGCGTTGAACTTGACCCGCACCGAGGGCAGGTGGGCGACGTAGACCGCGACCTTCCCCTGCGGCGTGGTGGCGGTGGCGCGCAGGGCACGGGTCCAGCCGAGCCGGATGTCCACCGGCCGGACCTGGCTGAGCGGGTACCTGCTCCACAGGCCGACGGTGCCCAGCCTGGCGTGGTACGGGTAGCGGGCCTTGAGTCCGGACTCGTAGACGGAGACCTTCCCGGCGGGGATCTCCTCCAGCGCGACGAGGTCGGCCCCGGAACCGACGAGAGCCTGGGCGGTGCGCGCGGGGTCGGGGTTCTCGGCGTTGACGTTGTGGGTCAGCACCGTGAGGTCGCCTCCGCCGGTGTCCTTGTTCGTGAGGAGCCCGCCGAAGAAGTGCAGCCACACCACGATCGGCAGCAGAACGGCGATCAGCGCGGTCGCCGAGCGCCGCAGCACACCGGCCACCAGCAGCACCGGGAGCAGGAGCCCGAGCCACGGCAGGAAGGTCTCCAGCAGGCTGCCGAGGTTGCCGACCCGGTTGGGCACCGCGCCGTGAAACGCCATCAGCAGGGCGACGACGACGGCCAGTACGGCCGTGACGATGCCCCGCCGCCACATTCCGTCACCGAAGACCCGGAACCGCCGGAAGCGTCCGAAACGCCCGTTCGCACCCGAACCCTGCGGCCTGGTACCGCCGTCGGTGGTCACGTCCGCGTCGTACGCCTGAGCCATGGGGGGAGTCCTCACTGTTTTGCCAGGTGCTCAGTCGACCATAGGGGATCGACGACCGGAGGACGGGACTCGCCGGGCGACGGTTCCCCACCGCCCCGGCGAAAACGCGCCCTGTGACAGAATCAGGACATTCCCCCCTGTTCGCCGACGGGTTCAGCGTCCGGTGCGGACGCCCTGCAGCACCGAGTCGACGATCAGCTCCGACAGCCCCTCCGGCAGCGCCGCGTCCGGCCGCAGCATCGAGCGCGACAGCATGGGGCCGATGAAGAGGTCCCCGAGGAGTTCGGGGTCGATGTCGTCGCGGAGTTCGCCGGTGCGGATGCCCTGCCGCAGGACCTCGCGCACCTGGGCGCGCCGGGCCGCGATGACGGTGTCATGGTAAGCGGCCCACAGCTCCGGCTCGTTCTGGGCCTGCGCGAGGACGTTGCGCAGCAGGGCGGAGGAACGCTTGACCAGGGCCCTGCGCCGTATGAACTCGACGCAGGTGACCAGGTCGTCGCGGACCGAGCGGCCGGTGAGCCGCGGGGTCTGCTCGTCGACGGACTTCATCACGTCGAGCATCAGCGCGTTCTTGCCCGCCCAGCGCCGGTAGACGGTGGCCTTGCCGACCCCGGCGGCGCGGGCGATGCGCTCCATCGACAGCTCCCCGATCGTGGCGCCCTCCTCCAGCAGGCTGAGGACGGCCTCGATGATCGCGGTGTCGGCGGCGGCGTTGCGCGGGCGGCCGCGCGGGAGGCGCAGGGCGGGCCCGGAGACCGTGACGTCCTCCGGCTCCGCCGCCGCCCGGGTCCCGGTCACCGCTCCGCCCCCACCGGGCTGGCCTCGCGTTCGTCTCCGCCGGCGGGGCGCGCCCCGGGGGCCTTGCCGGGCAGGAAGACCAGGACGACGAGCATGCCGAGCAGCGCGACACCGCTCGCGACGTAGGCGGTGACGTGCATGGCGTCGAGGAAGGCGTCCGTGGCCGGGGCGATCAGCGCCTTGCCCGTGGGGCCCATGCCCTCGGCCACGGCGCGCGTGGCCTCGATGGACTCGCCGGCCTGGTGCTGCACACCGGCGGGGAGGCCGGTCAGGTGGTCCGCGATGCCGTCACGGTAGACCGTCGACATCAGCGAGCCCAGGACCGCAACGCCGAGCGCGCCGCCGACCTGCCGGAAGGTGTTGTTGACGGCGGAGCCGGAGCCGGCCTTCTCGCGCGGCAGGGAGGACATGATGGCGACGGTCGCGGGCGGCATCACGTGGGCCATGGCCGTGCCCATGAGGAAGAACAGCACCTCCAGCTGCCAGATCGGGGTGTCGGCGTCGAGCAGCTGGAAGCCGACGAAGCTGAGCGCTATCAGCGCGAGCCCGGCGGCGCAGGTGGCGCGGGCGCCGATGCGGTCGACGACCAGCCGGGCGCGGGGCGCGAAGACGAGCTGGGCGACGGCGAGCGGGAGCAGCAGCAGACCGGACTCCAGGGCGCTGTAGCCCCGGACGCTCTGGGTGTAGAAGACCATGAAGAACGTCACGCCCATGAGCGCGAAGAAGACCAGGCCGATCGCGGAGACCGAGGCCGAGAAGGTCGGGTTGCGGAAGTAGGAGACATCGAAGGCGGGGTGGCTGCTGCGGGCCTCGTGCCAGACGAAGGCGCCGAGCACCACGAGACCGCCGACGATGGTCGTCAGAGGCGTGGCGGCGGTGAAGTCGGCGAGCTGGCCGCCCTTGATGATGCCGTACACCAGCAGCACCAGGCCGACGATGGAGAGCAGGACGCCGACGGGATCGAGCCGGCCCGGCCGCGGGTCGCGGGAGTCGGGGACGATGAGCACCATCGCGACCAGGGCGACGGCGATGATCGGTACGTTGACCAGGAAGACCGAGCCCCACCAGAAGTGGTCGAGGAGCAGTCCGCCGGTGACCGGGCCGATGGCTATCGCGAGGCCCACGGCACCGGTCCAGATGCCGATCGCCTTGGGCTGCTCCTCGCGCTCGAAGACGTTGATGATGATGGCGAGGGTGGCGGGCATCACGAAGGCACCGCCCAAGCCCATCACCGCGCGGAAGCCGATGAGCTCGGCGGAGGAGCCGGCGAAGGCCGACAGCACCGATCCGACGCCGAACACGGCCATGCCGAACAGGAGCACTTTCTTGCGGCCGATGCGGTCGCCGAGCAGGCCCGCGGTGAACAGCAGGCCGGCGAAGACCAGCGTGTAGGAGTTGATCGCCCACTCCAGCTGGCTCTGGGTGGCACCCAGGCCGGTCGGGGCGGGCTCGGCGATGGTCTTCATCGCGACGTTGAGGATCGAGTTGTCCAGCACCACCACGAGGAGGCTGAACAGCAGGACGGTCAGGATCGCCCAGCGGCGGCGGTGGACCGCCTCGGGAACGCTGAGGCTCTGCGGCTTCGCTATGTCGGCGGGCATGCGGCCAACGTAATCCCGATTTCCGATACGGGACCGTCTCGTATTGTAAAAGCTCGGCAAAAGGGGGAGTGACGGACTCCCCCCCTTTGCGCGCACGGCGGCGCGTGTCAGCATGGAAGCGGTCCGGGGACGCCGTCAGGGCGCCTCGAGATGACACAAGGAGCCGTTGCAATGACGCATGCCGTTCCGGCTGCCCAGACGCCCGCTCAGCCCGCTCCCGACAGCAGCAAGGCGCTGTACGGAGGCAAGGGGACACGGCGGATCACCGTCCGGGACATCGCCGCCGCCAAGGAGCGCGGCGAGAAGTGGCCCATGCTCACCGCCTACGACGCCATGACCGCCTCGGTCTTCGACGAGGCCGGCATCCCCGTACTGCTGGTCGGCGACTCGATGGGCAACTGTCACCTCGGCTACGAGAGCACCGTCCCCGTCACGCTGGACGAGATGACGATGCTCTCCGCCGCCGTCGTGCGCGGGACCAAGCGCGCGATGGTCATCGGCGACCTGCCGTTCGGTTCGTACCAGGAGGGCCCGACGCAGGCGCTGCGCAGCGCGACCCGGCTGGTCAAGGAGGCCGGGGTGGGTGCCGTGAAACTGGAGGGTGGCGAGCGCTCCGCCCAGCAGATCGACCTGCTGGTCCAGGCCGGCATCCCCGTGATGGCCCACATCGGCCTCACCCCGCAGTCGGTCAACGCCTTCGGCGGCTACCCGGTCCAGGGCCGCGGCGAGGAGGCCGCCCAGCAGCTGCTGCGCGACGCCAAGGCCGTGCAGAACGCCGGCGCCTTCGCCGTCGTGCTGGAGCTCGTCCCGGCCGAGCTGGCCGCGGAGGTCACCCGCATCCTGCACATCCCGACGGTCGGCATCGGCGCGGGCGTGGAGTGCGACGCCCAGGTGCTGGTCTGGACCGACTTCGCCGGGATGACCGGCGGCCGGGTGCCGCGCTTCGTCAAGCAGTACGCGGCACTGCGCGAGACCCTCGGCGGTGCGGCGAAGGCCTTCGCCGAGGACGTCGTGGGGGGTGCCTACCCGGCCCCGGAGCACAGCTTCCACTGACCCTCCGACGACCCGTCGCGGCGCCGCGCGCGACTTCCCCCTGAGGCGGTGCGAACCACCGCCGGCTTCCGCCCCGGGAACCCCCTCCCCGGGGCGGAAGTTTTTTCCGGGGACGTTGAGCACACCGGCCCCCACCCCCGTATGTGTGGGCAACCGCCCACCAGGGGCGGAGCACCGACGAGACAATGCCGGGGGCCTTGGCATGAACGTTCAGAAGTTGCGCCGATCAGTGGGGGCGGGGGCACTCGCCTCCGCCGCCCTGATCGTCGCCACCGCCTGCAACGCGGGCGTCGACCATGCCAGTCCCCCGGTGGGCGCGATCCAGGCGTCGCAGCCCGCACCGGCGCCCGGCCTCCGGACCGTCGACAACGCCCAGCTCGGCAAGCTGGTCACCGACGAGAAGGGCTGGGTGCTGTACCGCTTCGAGAAGGACGAGCCCAACCCGCCGACCTCGAACTGCACCGGCGAGTGCGCGACCCGGTGGCAGCCGGCCGCCGCGGTCTCGGACACGCAGGTGCAGGGCGTCGACCAGAACCTGGTCGGCAGCGTCAAGCGTCCCGACGGGACCATGCAGCTCACGCTCAACGGCATGCCGCTCTACCACTTCACGGGCGACCAGAACCCGGGCGACACCAAGGGCCAGGGCGCCGACCGCTCCTGGTACGCGGCCACCCCGGACGGCGCGAAGGCCAGGACGCCCGCGCAGCCGAAGAGCGCCTCCACCGAGACCGGGTCAGACGGGTACTGATGGGACAGCAGGCATTGAGAGGACTCGACCCCCGGCGATCAGTAGGGCAGGATGCGCTCGTGGCCGACCATCGCTCAGGTGGGGTCCCCGAAGAGGACCTCATGCGGGCGCTCTACCGCGAACACGCGGGCGCGCTCTTCGCATACGTTCTTCGGCTGGTCGGCGGGGACCGCTACCTGGCGGAGGACGTCGTGCAGGAGACCCTCCTGCGCGCGTGGAAGAGCGCGTCCCGGCTCGACCCGGGCGCCCGTTCCCTGCGGCCCTGGTTGGTGACGGTCGCACGGCGGATCGTGATCGACGGCCACCGCAGCCGTCAGGCACGGCCCCCGGAGGCCTCCCCGGCCGCCCTCGACCAGCTCCCGGCCGAGGACGAACTCGAACGCTCCCTGAGGCTGATGACGATCTCCGACGCACTGGATGATCTCACCGAGGCCCACCGCCAGGTGCTGATCGAAACGTACTTCAAGGGCCGGACGGTCAACGAGGCCGCGGCGACGCTGGGGGTACCGCCCGGCACTGTGCGCTCGCGCGTCTTCTACGCGCTCCGCTCCCTGAAAATCGCTCTTGAGGAAAGGGGTGTGACCACCTCGTGACGGTCTACGGTTACGGCTCCGGGGCAGGTACCCCCCACGACCCGCACGTCGACGTCGGGGCCTACGTCCTCGGCGTGCTCGACGACGCCGACATGGCGCGCTTCGAGCAGCACCTCGCCATCTGCCACCAGTGCGGACAGCAGCTCGACGAGCTGAGCGGCCTCGTGCCGGTGCTCGCCGAACTCGCCCCCGCCGGCGCCGGAGTGCCCGTCCCGCCCAGCGGCGACAAGGTGCTCGGGAGTCTCCTCGGCAAGGTCTCCGGCGAGCGCAAGACCCGCGCCCGGCGCAGGATGTTCGCGCTCGCCGCCTCGGTGGCGCTGATCGTGGCGGGCCCGACCGTCGCGGTGCTCGCCTCCGGCGGCTCGGAGGGCACCCAGGCCAGGGCCTACGCGGAGCAGTTCAAGGGCACCGACAACTCCACGGGCGTCAAGGCGACGGTCGGCGTCAACGAGAAGAAGTGGGGCAGCGAGGTCGGCCTCACCCTCGCCGGGGTCCAGGGACCGCTCACCTGCCGCCTGGTCGTCGTCGGCAAGGACGGCTCCCAGCAGACGGTCGGCACCTGGAGTGTCCCGACGGCCGGCTACGGTACCTCCGACCAGCCCAATCCGCTCACGCTGGACGGGTCGGCGGGGATGCAGCCGGACGACATCTCCCGCTTCGACGTCGTCACGTCCCAGGGGCAGCGGCTGGTGTCGGTCACCACTTGAGCCCTGCGGGGGCACCGAAACGCAAGGGGACGCGCGATGCGCGTCCCCTTCCCGCCGTTCTCGTGCCGGGGGCCCCACCGGAACTGCGTCCGGTGGGGTCCTTTTCGCAGGTGGGCGGCAATCTATCGGTCCGCTGAGTCCGTAGAAGTCCGCTGACGTCCGCCATTGTTGCCGTCAGCGCTGCCGTCAAAGGTCTAGACCTTGCCTTTCGGGGGCTGCGACCGTGCGAGCTACGCGGTGATGAGTTCCAGGCCGTGGTGCATACGGAAGTCGTCGAAGTCCTTGACGTTCAACGTCGCCAGCGGGAGGCCGTGTGTGAGGCAGCAGGCGGCGATCCACATGTCGTTCATCGGCCGGGGCCGGCCTCGAAGCAACCCGGCGGCTGAGAGGGCTCCGTAGGTGTCGGCCACGTCCTCGTCACCGGGCAGCATCGCACTCCTGCCAGCCATTCGGCGAGAATGGTGCGGTTTCCCGGCCCCCAGTGGCGAACCTCAGCCCACTTGGCCAGCTCTGCGCGCGTGACGAACGTGATGATCGGCTGCGTGTTCACCAGCCTGGTCGCCAGCGCAATCGGCAGACGCTTCTTGATGATCAGGGAGGAGACGTCGGAACGACCGTGCGCATGCTCGCTGCTCAGCTCAGGCCACGTCGCGGCGGCGCTCGGCGTACGTGAACGCCAGGAACTCGTCCAGTTCCTCGTCCGACTCGAAGATGTCGGCGGACATGGCCTCCAGGTCGGCGAGCGACTGGATCGGCTTGGCGTTCTTGGCCCGGACCAGTTCCTCGACCGACAGCCGGGGCCGGCGCGGCGGGATCACAGGATGGTCAGCGCTGCTCGTGCTCATGGCGACCTCCGCGTTCCGTCCAGTGTGCTTCCTCAAGGCAGCATAGGGCCGTCCCCGGCCATCGGGTACCGACTTCACCCTACGGAGTAGCCCTCCGGACACACGTGCACGCGGACGGTGAGGCAGCGCTCGGCGGAGGCGAAGTCGACCCGTCCCAGGGCCTTGGCCGAGTAGACGGTGTCCTAGCGCGACCCACGGACGGGCCGCACGGCTTGACCTGTATAGGACATGTCCGGATCCGGCAGTCCTGGCACCGAGTGCCACCACCCTCGCCAGGCGTCGGCCGGATGTCGGTGAGGCGTCAGCGATATGTCGGCGCCGTGTCGGTGGGGTGCGCGACCGTGGCGGCATGACACAACGAGATGCCAAGAGCGCGGACGCCGCCGTCAGGGTGCGCGGGCTCGTGAAGCGCTACGGGGAGACGAAGGCCCTCGACGGGGTGGACCTGGACGTGCGGCAGGGGACCGTGCTGGGCGTGCTGGGGCCGAACGGCGCCGGGAAGACGACGCTGGTGCGGATCCTGTCCACACTGATCCGGCCGGACGCCGGCACGGCGACGGTGGCCGGCTACGACGTCATGGCGCAGCCCCGGCAGCTGCGCCGGGTGATCGGGCTGACCGGGCAGTACGCGTCGGTCGACGAGTCGCTGTCGGGCCGCGAGAACCTCTACATGATCGGCCGGCTGCTGGACCTGGCCCGCCGCGACGCCCGGAGCAGGGCGGACGAGCTGCTGGAGCGGTTCTCGCTGACGGACGCCGCCCGCAAGCCCGCCAAGGAGTACTCCGGCGGCATGCGCCGCCGGCTGGACCTGGCGGCGTCGATGATCGGACGCCCGGCGGTGCTGTACCTGGACGAGCCGACCACGGGTCTCGACCCCCGCACCCGCAACGAGGTGTGGGACGAGGTGCAGAACATGGTCGCCGACGGCTCGACCGTGCTGCTGACCACGCAGTACATGGAGGAGGCCGAGAAGCTCGCGCACGAGCTCACGGTCATCGACCGCGGCCGGGTGATCGCCGGGGGCCGGGTCGAGGAACTGAAGGCGAAGGTCGGTGGCCGGACGCTGCAGGTGCGCCCGGTGGATCCGGGGGCGCTGGACGCGATGGCGGCGGCGCTCGGTACAGGGGCGCAGGCCGTGCCGGACCACGCGAACGGGGTGCTCAACGTGCCGATCCTCAGCGACGGACAGCTGACGGAGATCGTGGGCGTGCTGGGCGCGCACGGTTTCGCGATCGCCGGCATCGACACCCATCTGCCCAGCCTGGACGAGGTGTTCCTGGCCGTCACGCGCGGCAGCGGCACCCGGGACCGAGAGGAGCTCGCGGCATGACCGCCGTCACCGTCCCCTCGGGGAGCACCAAGGCCGCGGCCGCCGATCCGCGGATCGGGCTGCGGGCCAACCTGCGGCACATCGGCGCACTCGTGCGGCGCAACGTCCTGCAGATCCGGCAGGACCCGGAGTCGATGTTCGACGCGCTGCTCATGCCGATCGTCTTCACGCTGCTGTTCGTGTACGTCTTCGGGGGCGCGCTCGAGGGCAGCCAGGAGAAGTACGTCAACTACATGGTGCCCGGCCTGATGGCCATGATGGGCATGAACATCGCCATGGCCGTCGGCACGGGCGTCAACTCGGACTTCAAGACCGGGGTGATGGACCGCTTCCGGACGATGCCGATCGCCCGCTCCTCCGTGCTGATCGCGAAGATCGTGGTGGAGATCGGCCGTGCGCTGGTCGCCACGGTGATCCTCCTCGTCATGGGGTTCATCCTCGGGCTGCACGTGGACAACGGTGTGTTCGGGCTGCTGGGCGCGGTGGTGCTGTCGCTCGCGTTCGGGGCCTCCCTGATGTGGGTCTTCATCCTCCTGGGTCTGGTCGCCCGGACCCCCCAGTCCGTCCAGGGACTCGCCGTGATCGTCGTCCTGCCGCTGCAGTTCGGGAGCTCGATCTTCGCCAAGCCGACCACCATGCCGGGCTGGCTGGAGGCGTTCACCCGCTACAACCCGCTGTCCAACCTCGCCGACGCCTCCCGCAACCTGATCAACGGTGGTGCCGTCGCGCACTCGGTGATGATGACGGTGATGTGGGCCGTGGGCATCACGGTGATCAGCGCGCCCCTGGCGGTGGCGAGGTTCCGCGACAAGACCTGATCCTGGAGGCATGGACCCCGTCGAGGCGCTGGACCGGATCGCCTTCCTGCTGGAGCGGGACGGCGCCCCGACCTACCGGGTCCGTGCCTTCCGCGGCGCCTCCGCCGCGGTCGCCGCGATGCCGCCGGAGGAGCTCCGGCGGCGCGCGGAACGGCCGGGCGGCCTGGAGGAGGTCAAGGGCCTCGGCCCGAAGACCGCCGCCGTCGTCCGGGAGGCGCTGGCGGGCGACCGCCCCGCCTACCTGACCCGGCTGGCGCAGGACACGGCGGACGCGTTCCCGCGGCCCGGCGGCGACGCGGGGCAGCGGATGCGGGCCGCGCTGCGCGGCGACTGCCATCTGCACTCCGACTGGTCCGACGGCGGCAGCCCCATCGAGACGATGGCCCGCACCGCGATGGAGCTGGGCCACGAGTGGGCGGCGCTCACCGACCACTCCCCCCGGCTGACCGTCGCCCGCGGGCTGACCGCCGAACGGCTGCGCGCCCAGCTGGAGGCGGTGGCCGAGCTGAACGAGCGGCTGCCGCCGTCCTTCCGGCTGCTGACCGGCATCGAGTGCGACATCCTCGCGGACGGCGCGCTCGACCAGAACGCGGAGCTGCTGGACCGGCTGGACGTGGTCGTGGCGTCCGCCCACTCCAAGCTGCGGATGGACCGGGACGAGATGACCCGGCGCATGATCTCCGCGATCAGCAATCCGCTGGTGGACGTGCTGGGCCACTGCACGGGGCGGCTGGTGGCCGGCAAGCCGCGCCCGGAGTCGGAGTTCGACGCGGACCTGGTCTTCGCCGCGTGCGAGCGCTTCGGGGTGGCCGTGGAGATCAACAGCCGCCCGGACCGCCTCGACCCGCCGCGCCGGCTGCTGCGCAAGGCCGTGGAAGCCGGGGTGCTCTTCGGCATCGACAGCGACGCCCACGCCCCCGGCCAGCTGGACTGGCAGATCCTCGGCTGCGCCCGCGCCGAGGAGTGCGGCGTCCCCCCGGAGCGCGTCGTCAACACCTGGGACGCGGAGACCCTGCTCCGCTGGGCCCGCACCCGCGAGGTACCGGCCGCGGCGTCCCAGGGCTGAGCCGCTGCCCGGTCCGGGCGCGCAGGCAGCCGTTCAACGGCCTTTCGGGCGCCGGGTGGTGGCCGCCTCGCCGGTCACGCGTCGGGCCGCAGCCGCAGCACCGTGGTGAGGGCGTGGCGGCCCTCGCCCTGGAGGATCTCGACGGGGAGGGGGGCGGGCAGCGGGCGGTAGGGGGTGCCGTCGTCGAGGGCCGGGCCGAGCGGAGGCGGCGGGGGGACCAGGAGCGCCGCGAGCTGGGTGCGCAGGGAGGCGTCGAGAGGTGCGGAGGCGAAGGGGCCGTCGCCGAGGTCGAGAACGAGGGCGCGGGGGGCCCGGGGAGTGCCGGTGAAACCGATGGCCTCGGCGTCCTGCGGAACGGCGTGGCGGAGCTTGAGCCAGTCACGGCGGTCGGGGCGGTAGCGCTGGCCGCGGCCCTTGACGACGAGGCCCTCGATGCCGGCCGGGGCGAGCGAGGCGTACCACTGGAGCGCCTCGTCGCGGTCGGTCGTCATGGGAACGGCCTGCAGCGGCGGCCCGAGCGGCTCCAGCAGGGCGACGAGGGCGGCGCGGCGCTCGTCGTAGGGGCGGCCGCGCAGGTCGGTGCCGCCGGCGGCGAGCAGGTCGAAGGCCGCGTAGTTGGCGGGGAGGACGGGGCCGCGGGTGGAGCCGCGCAGGGCGCGGCGCTGGAGGGCGCCGAAGTCGATGCGGCCGTCCCGCCAGATGACGACCTCGCCGTCGAGGACGGTACCGGCTGGCAGGGCCCTGGCGGCCTCGGCGATCTCGGGGAAGGTGGCCGTCACGAGCCGGCCGGAGCGGGTCTGCAGGCGCACGGGGCCGGTGAGCACGACCATGCGGTGGCCGTCGAACTTGGGCTCGTAGGCGCAGCCGCCGGGGAGGGCGTCGGCCGCGGGGACGGCGTCGACGCGGCGGGCCAGGGCGACGCGGACGGGGAGCGGGAGGGGATCGGTCACGAGGGGGCCGCCCGTCACGGCAGGGTGCCCCGCCCGGCGGCGTCGTCCAGGGCGGCGAGCAGGTCGCCGCGGTGGGCGGCGCGTTCCAGGACCTCCTCCGGGGTGAAGGCGAGGTCCTCGGCCTTCCGGCACGAGGCGATCTCCTCCCACGTGACCGGGGTCGCGACGCCGGGGCGGTCGCGCAGCCGCAGGGTGTACGGGCAGGCGGTGGTCTTCGCGGAGGCGTTCTGGGACCAGTCGATGAAGATCTTCCCGGCGCGCAGGCTGCGGGTCATGGAGAAGACGACGAGGCCGGGGTGCTCGTCGCGCATACGAACGGCGAGCGCCCTGGCGTAGCCCGTGGCGGCGGCCTCGCTGACGGGCCGCAGCGGCGCGTACAGGTGCAGCCCCTTGCTGCCGGAGGTGACGGGGGAGGTGGTGAGCCCGTCGTCCTCCATCATCTGCCGCAGACGTTCGGCGACCCGGCAGCACAGGACGAGGTCGGCGCCCTCGCCGGGGTCGAGGTCGAGGACGAGCCGGTCGTGGGCGTCGCGCCCGCCCGCCACGGTCCACTGGGGGACGTGGACCTCCCAGCCGCCGAGATTGGCCATGGCGACCAGGGCGGGGGTGGAGTCGACGACGACGTGCGGCTCGTCGGCCTCCCCGGCGGTGGTCACCCAGTCGGGCGTGCCGGCGGGCGGGCGTTTGGCGAACCAGCGCTGGGCGTGCGGGCCCTCCGGAGCGCGGACGAAGGAGGCCAGGCGCCCGGTGGCGTGCGGCACCAGCACCGGGGCGATGCCGGCGTAGTACCGCAGCAGCTGTGCCTTGGTGTGACCGGTGACCGGGAAGACGACCTTGTCCAGGTGGGTGAGGACGACGCGGCGGCCGTCCACCTCGACCGTCTGCCGGTCGGGCGAGGCTGAGGGGGCGGGCATAGTCTGGAAAGTCCCCGGAAAGGGACGAAAGTATGCGATCCATGTGGAAAGGTGCGATCGGCTTCGGACTGGTCTCCATTCCCGTCAAGCTCTACGCGGCCACCGAGGAGCACGGCGTCTCGCTGCACCAGGTGCACGCCGAGGACGGCGGTTCTCTGGGGGTGCGGGCTGTTCCGGCGAATGACGGGCCGAATCTGTGCAGCTCAGCACCGGCGTAGCCGAAACTATCGCGTGCGACACCTGTGGCGCCATCACCCTTGGGGGTGGTCGCTCACAACGCTCGGTTGCAGCGCCGCCACGCATCGGACGACCTTGGCCAGCACGCGCCAAGGTCGTCCGTGAGATGACGCGGTTCAGGGCCGCGTATCGATGGGTCGAAGGCGGTTGGTCAGACGCTGTCAGGCCAGGGGAACCCGAGCTCCTCGGCTCGCTCGCGGCTGCCGCCGCACACTCGTGCGTAGGACTTCGGGTCCTCTTCGCCCAGCCGGCGCAAGGCGGCGGCGGCCTGCGCCTCGGGCGTTGTGCCGTCGTCCGGAATGACCCAGCGGAACTGGAGGGGACTGTCGGCTCGTTCCGGTCTGCCGGACGCCAGCCCCGGCACATACCAGAAGGTCACCTCGGCGGTGTCGGGGTCATCGAAGCCGCTGCTGATCCAGCCTCGGCTTGCATCCCATTGGCTCAACAAGTCCGGCTCCTCGATCAGCCCCGCCTTGATCAGGCGGGCGATGGTTCGTGCCCGCCAAGACCAGGAGCTGTCGGTCTCCGCCCTGGCGATCGCAGTGTCGTACTCGGAGGCGTCGAACCAGTACGTGGGCAGCTCGGGCGCGGGCTCGCGAGAGCCCGGCAGTGTCTGCCGCCACTTCTCCCACACCACCTGGTCCGCGTCTCGCCGGATGGTGACGTAGAGCGCGCCGCAGCACCCCTCGGTGCAGGAGGCTTCCGCGAGTTGCACTTCGCGGGGCTCCTCACCGGCGCGCAGGCGGCCATCGTCCAGTAGATACTCGGGGCTGTGGACGGGACCGCGGCCAAACGCTGCCGGGACCACCGGCCGGCCATCGATGAGCACTCGTGTCTCAACGGGATTTCGGTCCGCAGGGTCGCCGGCCACCACCTCGATGCGGAACTTGTCGGGCGTCGCCGGACGTGTGAACGGCTGCCGTCCGGTGCGGCGGATCCAGTCGGATCGTCGCCGCTTGTCCTCTTCGCCTCCGGTCGCGCCCGCCACCGCCCATCGGGGCTCGGCCAGCAGCCGCCCAAGCGATTCCAGCAGTGCCGCTCGCCGTCCGGGCGCCCAGTCCAGCAGCACGCCGGTGCCGCTGCTCAGGTCCAGGGCGAGCGATAGCAGCATGGCTGCGTTGTCGAGGGTGGGCGGCAGCAGATCGGACCGAGTGACGACCCTGTCGTACACACGGAGCGCGTCACGGTAGGCCAGGAGGTCGGTCGGATCATCGCGTGAGCATCCCATCCGGACGAGCAGCCTGCCCGCACGAGCGAGCAGGCGGGTGTCGGAGGGATGGTGATCGAGTAGGTCGGGCAGGTGGGAAGCCTCCGCGATCCGGCGGGCGACCGCGCTGCTGACGAGGCGTGGTGAGTCAGGAAGCGCGACCAGCTCCGGGCGCACGGCCTGCCGGTCAGCTGTCCATAGGGCGTGGACGAGCGACTGCAGCTCGTCGCGGCGGGCGTAGACCACGAGCCACACGACAGCCGCGGATTGGCGATCGAGGTTGTCGAGCGCGTTGACAGCTGCGCCGGTGAGATCCCGGAACAGGCCGAGAACAGAGAGATACGGGACGTCCTCGGGCTCGCCGAGGCGACCCAGAAGGGCGATACCCACGGTGACGGCGGACGCGGTCGTACCGGTCCGGATCAGCCGCCGCCCCAAGGCCCGGGCCGCACCAACCTGTTCGGCTGGCAGTGCCAGGCCGGCGACGCTGGACTTGATCAGGTGCCTGTGGCGATCCTGAATGCCAAGTCGCTCGAAGCGGCGATGCAGGGTGGCGGGGTCATCCGGGAGTGGGCTCAGCGCTTTCAAGATGGCGCTCTTCGCCTCTTCTCGAGGAAGCAGATCCTCGCCCGCTGCGTTCTTCTGCGGCAGCGAATAGCCGCGTCGGAGCGGGACACCCTCGGGGGACTCGCGCAACAGACGTAGGGCGTGGTCATACAGAGCAGTCGGGGGAGTGAGCGCCTTGCGCTCTTCCTGGGCGCTCACAGGGTGAAGTGGGACTCGATTCCGTAGGTCATGTGCGCAGCTTGCCAGCCGGTCAGCGCCATGTCGAGGGGATTGGTTCCTGCGTCAAGCAGCCTGGACCTGAGGTAGGGGCGTCAAGACGCTCGGGTCCTGCGTCGTCCGCCTGTGCCGGCGAGAGCTTTGATCAGATCCTCCCGGGTCATTGTCGAGCGTCCCGGGATGTCGGCGTCTGATGCCCGCTTGTAGAGGTCCGCCTTGCTCAGGGATTCCAGCTCCGAGGCCTTCGCGGTTTTCTTCTCCGTCTTCTTTGCCGCACGCGTTGCCTGCCGCTTCTCGGCGGCCTTCCGCAACTGGGTGGGCGGTCGCCCTTCCGTGGATTCAGCCTTCCCGGCAGCACCGCCCTTGGCGGTCTTGGCCCGGTCGACGCTGGCCTGCAGGGCCTCCATCAGGTCGATGACGTTGGTGGACGACGGCGGCGCCTCGCCCTTCTCCACTACCGCTCCGGAACGTTTGGCCTCGACGAGTTCCCGCACCTTCTCCTGATATGTGTCGTGGTAGCTGTGCGGATCCCAGTCGATGCTCAACGCGTCGACGAGTTGCACGGCGGTCTGCAACTCGCGGTCGACCACTTCCTTCGCCTCGGGAATGTTCCCGATCTCGCGTCGCGGGTCGCGGACCTCGTCGGCCCAGTGCAGGGTGTGGAGAGCCAGGACGTCCTCTTCTGCTTTCACGGCGACGAGGTATTCGCGGTTGCGCATGACGACGGTGGCGATCCCCACCTTGCCGGACCGCGCCAACGCCTGGTGCAGGAGGGTGTAGACCTTCGAGTACTCCTGGCCGCGTGGGGCCAGGTAGTAGCTCTTGTCGAAGTAGATGGGGTCGACGTTCTCCAGGCCGACGAACCCCGTGATGTCCAGCGCCTTGGAACGTCCCGGGGCGATCTCGTCGAGCTCTTGGGGTTCGACGACCACGTACTCGTCCCCCATGTCGAAACCCTTGACGATCTCGTCGACGGGGACTTCTTCACCGGTGCGCTCATTCACACGCTTGTTGCGCACCCGGTCAGAGGTGCCGCGTTGGATCTGGTTGAAACGGATCGTGTGACTCTCGGTCGCCGTGAAGAGCTGCACGGGCACGGACACCAAGCCGAAGGTCAGTACGCCGCTCCAGACTGCGCGTGCCATCGTGATCCGCCTTCCTTGATCTCTCCAGAACCATCGGACCCCGGCTCTGCAGTGATCGCATCTCGGCGGTGCCACGAGGTCACCTCTGGCTTTGGTTCAGCGTCCGGGTCAGCTCGCGGTTCGCCGCCCGTGCGGCGTCGAGGTCCTCGGTGCGCTCCTCCAGTTGGCTCTGGAGGTCGACGACCCGCTGTTCGAGGGTCGTGACCTGTCGCTGGAGCTGGTCGAGGTCTGCGCTGGCACCCAGCCCCGACTCGCGCCAGGCCTGGTCGCCGAGCATTTCTGACAGCCGCTTCTCCAGTTGCCGGACGCGGGTCGCCAGCCGTGTGTTGCGTTCGAGGGCGTTCGCGAGGTCTGCCTGCAGCGATGCCCTGCTCACGGGGGTCTGTCCATCGAAGGAGGCTGGGTTGCCGGCGGCTGTGTGGAGATGTTGCAGCAGGTCGCGGTGACGGTAGAGGAACGAGCGGTCCACTCCAGCGGCCCTGGCGATGCCGGCGGCGGTGATCTCCTCGCCCCCCTTGGTGGCTGCCTCGATCGCCTTCAGTACGCGCTGCCGGCGTCTGGCCGCGTCGGCCCGCCTGCCCTCGGCCATAGGGTCCGTGCTGGTCATGGGGTCCTCTCGGGGCGCAGGTCGGGTAGCGGCTGGCGGACGCGGGGCATACCCAGCAGGACGCTCTGTCGTCCGCGGCGGACGACGGCGACGGCGTCCTCGATCTCGGTGCGCTGTTTCTCGTCCAGGTCGTCCATGCCGTCCTTCACACGTTTGATCAGCCGTCTCACCCGCCGGATCTCCTCGTCCGACGGCATCGCTTCGGCTTTCGCCCAGTCGTCGGCGTCCAGTGCAGCGGCCAGTCGTTCGCGATTGCGCAACAGGTCGGCGAGGTAGGCCTCCAGGTCGGGCAGGTAGGAAACGTCGGTGCGGAAGTGGCCGCAGCCGACGCAACGGAATCTGACCGGGCAGTCCTGACCGCCGGCGGCGACGTTGGACGGTTCGGTGCAGACGCCGTAAGGGACCGCGACCTCGCCGACCGCGCGGCGGGCGTGCTCGGAGTCGAGCAGGGCCTTGGCCTGGCGCCAGACGCGGTTGCCGTGCCGGTCGAACTGCATCTCCGTGACCCGGTCGACGGCCTCGCGCCGCCGTTCCTCGCTGATGCGGTAGTAGGCCTGCGTGGTGTCCATCCGCCGGTGGTCCATCAAGACGCGCAGGACATCAACAGGAACCCCCGCATCCGCGTGCCGCTGGCAGTAGGTATGCCGGTAGGCGTAGAGGAAGATCCTGGACTTGTCGAACGGCAGCATTTTGGTCACCGGTTGCCCCTCGACCTCGAGACGCGTGGGGACCAGGAAGTCCGGCAGCGAGCGAACCCACTCACGGTGACGGCCGGACAGCCAGCCGGGCCCGATCGGCTTCCGCCCCCACGGATTGCCGACCCTGGTCGGCAGAAGCATCAATTCTGCGGTCGGTGTCAGGGGGTAGTCGGCACGGATCCGCTCCTGCTGCTGGGTGATCACTCCAGCCGTGGTCTTGGAGATCGGCAGCCGGCGTCCCTTGCGGTTGGCCTTGTAGTTGTCGTAGATCAGCAGGAACTGGCCGTCGGCATCCTGCTTGAGGCAGTCCCAGCGTAGCTGGCAGATCTCCTGCGGCCTCCGACCGGTGTCGATCAGCAGTTCCACGGCCACCCGGTTCTCCTGGCCGTTGCGGCGGTGACCGACAAGGGACGGCAGGTGGTCGCAGAGCTGCCGCATCACCTCGGCAGGCAGATCCTTGCCCGCCTCGGAGTCCTCCGGATCGTCGGGGATGTCCTCGGCGACAAGTGCGAAGTCGTCCGGCAGCCCGTGCAGAGGTTGTCCCGGGCGAGCGAGTCCAAGCGACCGCATCCGGACCAGGTTGCGGTGGACGAAGCGGCAGGTCACCAGCCACTGGTGGGCAGAGATCTCCCCCGTGTGGTGCAGGTAGGCCAGGCGGTTGGTGAACGCGACGATGTCACGTCGGCCCACCTCGCGGACGTCGTCGCCGTGATCCTCCCGCTGCAGCCGCAGGCTCTCGGAGAGGAGCGCGAAGGCATTGACGATCTGCTGAACGCTACTGAGAGCCTTTCCGCGACGCTGAGGCAGCGAGAAGAAGGCCCACTCCTTGAGCGCGTCCCGCAGCCACGGCTGATGGATCGCGGTGAAGCGCACCTGGCCGGAGTGGCCGAACACGGCGCCGTTCCATACATCCTTGATCCGCTCGCCATCGGGGGTGAGGCCGACCCGGCCGACGAGGGTGACCAGGCTGCTGCACAGCCCCCGGACGCCGCGGGAGACGTGATCGGGTTCCACAGCGCACAGCGAGGGAAGTTCGAGTTCGCGCAGCCGGTTGGTGAGGTTGCGGAGCTGGAACTGGGTGGTGTGAAAACCCTCGCTGGTTCGGGCCTGGATGCCGTAAAGGATCTCGGCGACCACCCGGTCGGGCAGCCCTCGCAGGCTCACCTCGTTGTTCGCCGTGACCGGGGCGGTCGTACGCCGCCAACGCTCCTCATCATCGGCCGTGAGCCGTCCTCGCCGGATCGCGTCGGAGAGGCGAACACGGTGGGCGTGGCAGTAGGGCGACTTTCCGTCCCTGTCCCGGTGGCAGGACACGACCTCGCAGGGCCCGAAACCGGGCAGTGCGACGATGTCGTCGAGCGCGAGGAACTCCTCCACCGTCACTTTCCTGCGGTCAAGTTGACTCATGTGTGTCGAGCAAAGCGGCCGCCGCCACGAGCGGAACGGCCGCTCGCATCCGGACACCGAGCAGGTCTCGACGCCGACCCGACGCCCGTCACCGCGGCCCATTTCGACGAACTCGTCCAGCGCGGGTTTGCCCAGTTCTCTCCACCGCAGTCGGCAGCCCGAGCAGAGCTCCCTGCTGTAGCTCGTCTGCGAGCAGCCCTTCACCCGGCAGAGCGGCGTGCCGAGTTGAGCGTGGTCGGCCGGGAAGAACAGCACGCGGACCGTGGGCGACCACCCGAGGACGGCCAGGAAGTCGGGGTCGATCGCCGCCCACAATGCCGAGACGCCGCCGGGGTCCTGCCCGTGCTCGGGACCCGGGGCCGGGACAGCCCTGAGGGTCATCGAAGGCCCTCCTCGGTCAGTTCACGCGGTGAGGGAACACGATCGATCGCCTTCCTCAACCGGGCATCCGCCGGGTGCAGGTAGGGGCGGGCGGACTCCGGGTGCCTGTGGCCCAGGAGCATCTGGATCTCGTCCAGGGTGCCGCCCGCGTCGGCGACGTTGCTGGCCATCGCGTGCCGCATCATGTGCGGCGCGATCTTCCGTTCCAGGCCTGCCCGCCGTGCCAGGCTCTCCACCGTCTCGCCGATGGCGTCCGGCGTGACCGGTGAGCCCAGCGGTTCCCGGAAGAGGTTCACCAGGACGAAGTCGCCGCCCGCGGCTCCCAGCCGCTCGTGGCGTTCCAGCGCGTACTGGTCAAAGGCCTGCACCACCAGGAAGTCCACCGGCAGCACGACCGAGCGTCGCGACTTCGACCACGCCTGATTCTGGTTCTGCCGCCGCACGATGTGAAGATGGGCGCCCCCGACCGGGCATCCCAGGGCAGCGGAGTCCATCAGCAGATGGACGTCGCTGCGACGCAGGCCCGCGGCCTGGCCCCGACGCAGCCCGACCCGGGACAGCAGCAGCACCAGGAGCCGGTCTCGGGCCGAACGGCAGGCCCGGAACATCGCCACGATCTCCTCGTCGCTCGCCCGGTCGACCTCCGGCTCCGACTCCGGCAACCGGTGCTGAGCCCGCAGCCGGTAACGCATGGCCCCGTCCTCACCTTGCGCCTGGACCGGGAGATCGCGCGTGTCGCCCAACTCATAGAGCCGTTCCAGGACCCAGCCCGGCACGGCCTTCTCCGCCACCGCATGGGCCAGGAACCCCCGAACCGCCGCCAGTACCCCGTTGATCCGGCGAGCCTTGCGGACCGGCTCCGCCCCTGGCCCGGGCACCACCGTCGGCCGCCTTTCAGACCTGCAGGGCTGCCACTTCAGCCAGAGGATGAAGGAGCTGAGGTCGCGGGCGGCCGTACGCCAGTCCCGGCCGGTCGCCGCACACCAGCGCAGGAACAACGCGATCCCACCCGCGTAGGACTTCGTCGTCGACTCCGCACGGTCCCTGCCCAGCCGCAGGCCCAGCAGGAACCGGTCTGCCTCCTTCACCACCTGGAGATCGCCATCGACCACCGTCCAGTAGGCGGCACCGGATGGCATCCGCACACGAAACGCTTGCACCAAGAACCCCTCACTTCACAGCCGTGCGCAACGATCCAACGCAGAGCCACACCCCCGGAGAACCGTCGCGGCATCCTCAACGACGGCCCTCGGCACCACGTCACGCGACGGACTCCCAACCCCCGGAGAACGGCGGCCGCATCCGCATGAAGCGGTTCTGCGAGAAGGAGGGGAAGGAGGTCCCCTACGCGGAGATCGCCAAGGGGTACGAGGACGAGACCGGCCGCACGGTGGTGCTCACCGACGAGGACCTGACCGCCCTCCCCCTGCCCAGCAAGAAGCTGATCGACGTGCTCGCCTTCGTCGACGCCGACGAGATCGACCCGCTCTCCTTGTCCCGGGCCTACTACGTCGGCGCCGAGACCGCCGCCGCCAAGCCGTACGTCCTGCTCCGTGAGGCCCTGAGCAGCAGCGGCAAGGCCGCCGTCACCAAGATCGCGCTGCGTACCCGCGAGTCGCTGGCGCTGCTGCGCGTCCACCAGGACGTGCTGGTGCTGCACACGATGTACTGGCCCGACGAGGTCCGCGCGGCCGAGGGGCTGGCGCCGCCGGAGAAGGTCACCGTGCGGCCGCAGGAACTGAAGATGGCGCGGAGCCTGATGGACACCCTTTCCGAGGACTTCGACCTGGAGTCGATGCACGACGAGTACCAGCACGCGCTGGACGAGCTCGTCGCCGCCCGTCTGGAGGGCGAGCCCGTACCCGAGATGGGCGAGGTCACCGCCGCCCCCGACAACGTGGTGGACCTGATGGCCGCGCTGCAGGCCAGTATCGACGCCCGCGGCGCGGAGAAGACCGGCGCGAAGAAGACGGCGGCCGGCAAGGCCCCGGCGAAGAAGACGGCCGCCAAGAAGACCCCCGCGAAGAAGGCGGCGGCCAAGAAGACCGCGGCGAAGAAGGCGGCGCCCCGCAAGAAGGCCGGCTGAGGGGGCCTCAGACGGGCTCGCGCAGCAGCTCGACCGCCTCGGGGAAGGTGAGCCCCCCGCCCTCGCGGCGGGCCGCCGCGAAGTCCTCCTCGCCCAGGTACCCGCGCAGGCGTACCGCGTCCTCGTCCAGACTCATCCGCTCCCACGGGGTGCAGGCGGTCTGCCGCAGCGCGTCGTGCGCGCCCAGCAACACCGCGGCGCGGCGCGCGGGGCCGCGGACGTCGTCGCCGTTCCGCAGACCCGCGATGGCGGTGAAGAGCGCGACGCCCGGCGGGAAGAGCAGCACGCCCATGCGCGGCCCGATGACCTGGCTGAGCGGGTGCCCCTCCATGGAGGCGACCGCCTCGACGAGATGAGGCAGGCCGCCGTGCGGGTCACCGGCCATGCCGGTGAGCCAGCCGCGGATGGCCGCGAGCAGTCCGACGATGAACGAGGGCATGCCGCGCGGTGGGTCGGACTGCATGACGTCGAGCAGCCCGAAGGCCTCGTCCAGTTCACCGCGCCGGGCGAGCAGGGCGATGAGGAGTACCTTGCCGTAGTAGTCCGCGTCGTCGCCCACCGGCCGGAAACGCGCGGCCTCGGCGACTCCCGCGCGGATCAGCCGCTCGCCCTCCTCGAGGTCGCCGGCGTTGGCGAGGGCGTCGCCGAGGCGGACCATCATGATCGGCACGTGCTGGTACGCACCGAGTTTGCGGGCGAGCTCGATGGCCTCGCGGCAGCTCTCCGCGGCACGCGCCCAGTCGCCGGCGTTGGCGGTCGCCTCGGCCTCCGCCGCCAGCGCCTCGGCCATCCCCCAGTCGTCGCCGACCCGGCCGAACAGCTCCCTGGCCTCGCGGATGTCGTCCATGGAGGCGTCGAGCCGGCCCTGCATGTCGTTCATCACCTTGGCGCGGAACTGCAGCGCGAACGCCAGCTCCCACACGCGGCCGTGCGACCGGCAGCTCTCCACCGTGCCGTCGATGAGCTCGGGCACGCGATCCAAGCGCCCGCTCAGGACGCCACCGAGCATGCGGAAGAGCCCGGGCCGAAGGCTGGACTGCGGCAGCTCCGGCGGGTAGGCCTCGATGATCGCCTCGCCCAGCTCGATCAGCCTCGGGTCGTTCCACACGTCGTGCTCGCCCATGTACGCGAACACCTCGCCGGTGCGCACCCAGCGCCGGGCCTCGGTGAGTTGCTGCGGCGTCATCGGCGGCGGGTCCTCCAGTGGCCCGCGGTCCAGCGGCGGGAGCCGCAGCGGCTCGGCGAAGGCGTCCACCGGGCTCATCGCGACCACCACGGCGGGCCAATGCCCGATCTCGCTGCGATAGTTGCGCATCTCCCAGAACCAGCTGCAGGACAGAACGAGGCAGAGCGCCTCCTGCTCGTCCCCGGTGTCCACCGCCCGGCGGATCGCGGCCCGCAGGTTCTCGTGCTCGCGCTCCAGCCGGTCCAGCCAGAGCAGTTGGCGCGGTCCGCGCAGCTCCGGGTCGGCGGTGCGGGCGTACTCACGGAAGTACGTGGTGTGGCGGCGCCCCACGGTGTCGCGCTCACCGGCCTCGTCGAGGCGTTCGGCGGCGTACTCGCCGATCGTCTCCAGCATCCGGTAACGCGCGCCGTCCTCGGCCAGGTCGGCGACGACCAGCGACTTGTCGACGAGCGAGGCCAGAACGGAGGCGATGTCACGGGCGTCCACGGCGCCGCCGTCCTCGCCGCACACCGCCTCGGCGGCGGCCAGGTCCCAGCCGCCGGCGAACACCGCGAAACGCCGCAACACGATCCGCTCGGCCTCGCTGAGCAGGCCCCAGCTCCAGTCGACCACCGCGCGCAGCGTCTGCTGGCGGGGCAGCACGGTGCGACTGCCGGCGGTCAGGATGCGGAAGCGGTCGTCGAGCCGGCCCGCGAGCTGACGGGGCGTCATCATCCGCAGCCGGGCCGCGGCCAGTTCGATGGCGAGCGGCAGCCCGTCGAGGCGGCGGCACAGCTCGGCGCAGGCCTCCGGGTCCTCGTCCGAGGTGAAGCCGGGTCGCGCCGCCGCGCCGCGGTCGGCGAGCAGCCGCAGGGCGGGGGTCTGCGGCAGCGGGTCCAGCGGCCGGATCAACTCGCCGGGCACACCCAGCGGTTCCCGGCTGGTGGCCAGCACCGCCACCCCGGGGCAGTGCGCGAGCAGCCGCTCCGCGAGCTCGGCGGCGGCGCCGATCACGTGCTCGCAGTTGTCCAGGACCAGCAGCATGCGGCGTTCCGCGCAGTACTCGGCGAGCTGCAGCAGCGGGTCCTTGGCCGCGCCCCCCTTCGCCTCGGCGGCCAGCGCCGCCTCGGTCGCCGAGGCGGCGTGCAGCAGCGTCTCGCGCAGGCCCAGCGCGTTCACCACGGCGACGGCCACGGTGCGCGGGTCCTCCACGGGTGCCAGCTCCGCGAACCAGACGCCGTCCGGCCAGCGGTCGGCGACCAGGTCGCCGGCCTCCTGCGACAGGCGGGTCTTGCCGGTGCCGCCGGGGCCGGTGATGGTGACCAGCCGTGCCGCCGCCAGGTCCGCGGCGATCGCGGACAGGTCGCTCTCGCGGCCCACGAAGCTGGTCAGCCGGGCGCGCGCGTTGCCGAGCCGCGCCGGGCTCCCGGACGGGGGCGCCGGGGCGGGGGTGGCGGAGGCGGGGGCGAGGGCGGAGGCGGGGGCGGGGGCAGAGGCGGAGGCGGGGGCGGAGGCGGAGGCGGAGGCGGAGGCGGGAGGATTCAGCAGCTCGGCGTGGAGGGCGCGCAACTCCGGGCCCGGATCGGTGCCCAGGGTCTCGGCGAGCTCGCGCCGCACCTCCTCGTACGCCACCAGCGCGTCGGCGCCCCGGCCCGCCTCGCCCAGCGCGCGCAGCCGCAGCACCTGCACGGCCTCGTTCAGCGGATGGGCCACGGCCAGCTCCACGGCCTCCGGCAGCACCTGCTCGGCACGCCCGAGCGCCACCTCCGCGGTGATCCGCAGCCGCTGGGCGTCCAGCCGCAGCGCGTCGTAGCGGGGCGCGACGGACGTGCGTTCCGGGAGGTCGGCGAGCACCGGGCCGCGCCACAGCGCGAGCGCGCAGTCCAGGGCCTCGACGGCCTTGGCCGCGTCACCGTCGGCCAGCGCCCGGCCGCCGTCCTGCACGAGCCGCTCGAAGCGGTACAGGTCCACGGCGTCCGGCACGGCGACCAGGCGGTAGCCGCCGTCCACCGATCCGACCGCCTCGTGCCCGATCGCCCGCCGCAACCGGGCCACCAGTGCCTGCAGCGCCCCTGTGGCGTCGGAGGGCGGTTCGTCCTCCCACACCTCGCCGATCAGCGCGTCGGTGGTCCGCACCCGCCCGGGGCGCAGCGCCAGTGCGGCGAGCAGCGCCCTCAGCCGCGCACCGGCCAGCGGAACGACGGTGCCGTCGTCGCGATGAGCCTGGGTCGTCCCGAGAATGCCGTAGCGCACGCCCCCCATTCTGTCCGAGCGGCCGGTGCCTCCGCCCCCGGGTCGTGGTTGCGGCCGCGATGGGAAACCGCGCTAACGCGGCGCCGCAGACGAAGAACCGGTCACCTGCCTTCGCACGCGTCCGCCCGGAACTCCCCCATCGACGTCGTGGCGTTGCCGTCCCCGTCGGTGCCCGGCTCCCCCATGCCCTTGTACCAGCGGACCTGACCGGGCTCGAGCCCGGCGAACTGCGCCGCCGTGAAACTCACGTGCGCCGTCGACCAGGAGTTGTCCCGGGTCCAGCCGTACAGGCTGTAGGTGCGGTGCGGTGTGAAGGGGACGGACGCGGGCACCTCGGCGCTCCAGCCCCTGCCGCCGCTCTCCAGCAACCACGTGGTGAACCCGGTGGCCGGCTTGCCGCGGCTCCACCTGCCGAGGCGAGCCGGGGCGTCGTCCGCGTCGGAGTCGTAAAGCGTGGCCCCGTCGATGTGGTCGTGGCAGACCACTATCACCCCCAGCGGCCTGCCGTCCTCGCTCACGGAGATACCGGTGGTACCGGCCACCGGCACGGTGCATCCGGTCAATGTGCCGAGCACGGCGATGCCGAGCAGCGCCGGCACGGCGAACCTCTTCCACGTCATGACTCCCCCGTCCTGACCGAGCACTACCAGGCCCCCCGGCCCCGGACGCCTCCAGGGTGCCTCCGTCCCCGCCCCGGCGCGACGGAACGTGCACGATCGATGACGTATCGCAACGCTGTCGCGACCCGGACGTCCGCGGGCCGCCGAACCGCAGGACCGCCTTGCCCCAGGAACGTCCGGCGTTGCCGGGGCGTTATCCCGCCGTGGGTGTGCCCGGCGGCGGCCGGATGGCATGATCGGGCGGCCAGCACCACGACCGACGACGCACCGCCACCGCAGGAGCCCGCACGATGACCACCGCAGCAACCCGCAGTGAACGGCAGATCAGCCCGATCTTCCTCGGCCTGGTCGCGATCATGGCCGTGTCGGGCTGGGCGGTGTGGACGGGCTTCTCCACCAGCACCGGCTTCGCCGTGTTCCTCTTCGTCGTGTCCGGCTGGATCGTCTCGCTGTGCCTGCACGAGTACGCGCACGCCCGCACCGCGCTGCACGGCGGCGACATCTCGATCGGCGCCAAGGGCTACCTGACCCTGAACCCGCTGAAGTACACGCACGCGCTGCTGAGCATCGTGCTGCCGGTGATCTTCGTGATCCTGGGCGGCATCGGCCTGCCCGGCGGCGCCGTATTCATCGAGCGGGGCCGGATCCGAGGCCGGTGGAAGCACAGCCTCATCTCGGCCGCGGGGCCGCTGACCAACGTGCTGTTCGCGATCGCCCTGATGCTGCCCTTCACCCTCGGCCTCATCACGCTGGACAGCGCCCACGCGCCCTTCGCGTCCGCCCTGGCGTTCCTGGCGATGCTGCAGGTCACGGCGGCGATCCTGAACCTGCTGCCGGTGCCGGGCCTGGACGGCTACGGCGTGATCGAGCCCTGGCTGTCGTACCGGACGCGGCGCCAGCTGGAGCCGTTCGGGCAGTTCGGGCTGCTGGCCGTCTTCGGTGTGCTGTGGATCCCCGAGGTCAACGCCGCGTTCTTCGGCTTCATCCACTCCGTGACGGCGGCCTTCGGCATCCCGGACGGGCTGTCGGGCCTCGGCTACGCCTTCTTCCAGTTCTGGAAGGGCGACCCGTTCAGCCAGTGATCCGCTGTTCGGCGGACTCCCGCTCCGCCCGCGCCTTGCGCAGGTAGTACCAGCACATGTTGCTGGTGAGGCCCGCGATCAGGATCCAGAAGACGCCGAGCCAGCTGCCCTCCACGAAGGAGACGACGGCGGCGGCCACGGCGAGCGCGCACAGGACGAGCGCGTAGAGGGCGAGGCGGGGCATGGGGGGCGGCTCCTGTCGGGTCGGGCACGAACCCGGCCATTGTCCCCCATGCCCCCGCGGCCCTACACGTCGGTCAGGCGCAGACCGGCGTGGGACTTGTAGCGGCGGTTGACCGAGATCAGGTTGGCGACCAGCGCCTCCACCTGGTGGGCGCCCCGCAGCCGGCCGGCGAAGACGCCGCGGACGCCGGGGATGCGCGCGGCCAGGGCCTGGACCAGGTCGGTGTCGGCGCGGCTGTCGCCGAGGACGAGGACGTCGGTGTCGATCGAGGCGATCTCCGGGTCCTCGAGCGTCACGGCGGACAGGTGGTGGAAGGCGGCGGTGACGCGGGACTCCGGCAGCAGCGCGGCGGCCTGCTGCGCGGCGCTGCCCTCCTCGGGCTTCAGGGCGTAGGCGCCCTGCTTGTCGAAGCCCAGCGGGTTGACGCAGTCGACGACGAGCTTGCCGGCCAGCTCGTCGCGCAGCGCCTCCAGGGTCTCGCCGTGGCCCTCCCACGGGACGGCGACGATGACGACGTCGCTGCGGCGGGCGGTCTCCGCGTTGTCCGCGCCCCGCACCCCGAGGCCGAGCCGGTCGGCCGTGGCCTGGGCGCGGTCCGCGGCGCGCGAGCCGATGATCACCTGCTGGCCGGACTTGGCGAGCCGGTACGCCAGGCCGCGGCCCTGCGGGCCGGTGCCGCCGAGGACGCCGACGACGAGGCCCGACACGTCGGGCAGCTCCCAGGGGTCCTTCGCCGGGGCCTTGGGGGCGGGGGTCTCATTGCCACTGTCAACAGTCATACCGCGATCCTGCCAGGTGGGGGCGGCGCGTGGCCCGCGCAGGCGCTGTGACGCGCCCCTCGGCGCCCGGCCCGCCGGCGCTGCTCCGCCGCTGCCGCGCGGGCTGTCCGCGGTGCGCGGAAGTCCCCGTACGCACCGGTATCGGCTCGGGCGACGACGGATGTGGGGTATGACATCGATGCGCGGCCGCGGGGTGGACGCAGGACGTCCCTTGTCCCGTGCGGGCCGCACGGGACAGCTGACGGAACGTCAAAGCGCGGAACAGCACAGGGAAAGGCGGCCACCCGTGACCAGAACCGCCGGCAGGAGCCGCGGCCCGAGGCTCCAGGACCGCATCATCGAGCTGATCCACGAACAGCGGCTCGCCCCCGGCGCCACCCTGCCGACCGAGCCGCAGTTGATGGACCTGCTCGGTGCGAGCCGCAACAGCGTGCGCGAGGCGGTGCGGGCGCTGCAGGCGCTGGGCATCGTGGAGATCCGGCACGGCACGGGGACGTTCGTCGGGGAGGCGCCGCTGGCGGTGCTGAAGCCCTCGCTCACCTTCCAGCTACGGTCCCGGGCGCGCGCCCTGGCCGACCTCGTCGCGGTGCGCGAGCTGCTCGAGGTCGGCCTGATAGCCGAGGTGGCCGGGACGATACCGCCGCGGCGGCTGGACGAACTCGACGCGCTCGCCGCCCGGATGGCCGACGACCCGGACGCGGACCGCGCCTTTCACGCGCTGCTCTACTCCTCCTGCGGCAACGAGCTCGTGCTGCAGCTCGTCGACCTGTTCTGGAGCGCCTGCCACGAGGCCGGCGCCGCCCTGGCGCCCGCCGACGACCCGGCCGAGCGCGTCGTCGCCGACCACCGCGCCGTCGTCGGCGCGCTGCGCACCGGGGACGCGGACGCGGCCAGGGCCGCCATGCGGCGGCATTTCACGGAGGTGCGGGATCGGGTGTCCCGGGCCCTGCCCGCGGACGGCGCGGACTGACCCGTTCGGGTGAGCACGGCGCGAAGCGGGGCCGGGCGGCGGCGCGGTCCGCGAGGATGCGGGGATGGATGCCGTACGGGTGGAGGTCGTCCGTGAACTGCTGGCCGGGAGCGAGTGGCCGGAGCTGACCCGGTGCTTCGCCGGCTCGCTGCGCGGGTCCGTCCGCCGGGGGGCCGCGGGCGGGCTGCTGCTCGTCGGGAGCGGAGGCTACGAGCCCTGGCACATGGCGGCCCATCTGGACGACGAGGCCGCCTGGAGCGGGCTGCCCGAGCTGTCACCGACCCTGGTGCGGCACCGCGTGCCGCCGGGCGCGCCCCCGCACCTCTCGGTCGGGGCGGCCCGTCTGGAGGCGGCGGGCAGGGGCGAGACGGTACTGGTGGTCACCCCCGAGCGGGCCGACGCCGGGCTGCTGGAGCGGGTGGACGACGCGCGGCGTTCCGGCGCGACGGTGCTGGCCATGGACGCGGGCGACCCGGAGCTGCGCGGGCTGGCGCACGACGCCCTCACCGTGCCGCCGGAGCCCTCCGAGGTCGGCATGGACGTGCTGCAGCACCTGGTCAGCGCGGCAGCCGGACGCCGGGTGCGGCTGCGCGACCGGCTGCCGCGATTCGCGCGGCTCGCCGAGCAGTTGGTGTCGCCACCACCGGCGAGCTGGTAGGAAGCGGTCCATGACCGCAACCGGGACCGATCCGCTCCGCCCACTGCGCGGGGTCGTGCCACCTCTGTGCACCCCGCTCACGGAGACGGGGGACGTCGACACCGAGGGACTGCGGGCCCTGGTCGGGCATGTGCTCTCGGCCGGGGTGCACGGGGTCTTCGCCCTGGGTTCCAGCGGCGAGACGGCCTTCCTCACCGACGCGCAGCGGCGCACCGCGCTCACGGCGGTCGTGGAGGCCGTCGGGGGCCGGGTTCCCGTGCTGGCCGGTGTCGTCGACATGACCACCCCGCGCGTCCTGGAGCACGCCCGGGCCGCCGTCGCGGCCGGCGCCGACGCCCTGGTGGCGACCGCGCCCTTCTACGCGGCGACGCATCCGGTGGAGATCGCCGACCACTTCCGGCGGGTGCGGGACGGGGCGGACGGGGTGCCGCTGTTCGCGTACGACATCCCCTCGGCGGTGCACACGAAGCTGCCCGCCGCGACCGTGCTGGCCCTGGCGGAGGAGGGCACGCTGGCCGGCCTGAAGGACAGCAGCGGTGCCGACGGCCCCATGCGCCGACTGCTGACCGAGCTGCGCCATCGCGGCCTGGACCCCTTCTTCACCCTGCTCACCGGGTCCGAACTCGCCGTGGACGGCGCCCTCCTGGCGGGGGCGCACGGCGTCGTCCCCGGCCTCGGCAACGTCGATCCGCACGGATACGTACGGCTCCACGCGTACGCCGTCGCGGGACGCTGGCGGGAGGCCGCGGCGGAGCAGGACCGGCTCGCGCGGCTGTACGCGATCGTCGACGCGGGGGCGGACTCCATGCCGATGGGCCCGGGTTCCTCGGCGCTGGGCGCCTTCAAGGCGGCGCTGCGGCTGCGCGGCGTCATCGGCTGCGCGGCCACGGCGCCCCCGCAGGTCCCGCTGGACGACACCGCCGTCGCGGTGGTCCGGCAGCGGCTGGCGGCCGCGGGGCTGATGCCCTGACGGTTCCGGACGGTGCCCGGCCGGACCGGGACGTGCCCGGCGGAGGAAAAACCCGGTTGCGCCGGAGGACCCGCGCGCGGAGCATGCGACCTCGTGTCCAGAATCCTTCCCGACCTCGCACCGTGGCGGACCTCGCGCGACTTCCGCCTGATGTGGTGCGCGGGCCTCATCACCAACTTCGGCAGCTTCCTGACCTTCGTCGCCGTCCCGGTCCAGATCAAGGCGCTGACCGGCTCGACGCTCGCGGTCGGCGCCCTCGGGGCCGTCGAACTGGTGCCGCTGATCGTCTGCGGGCTGTACGGAGGGGCACTCGCGGACGCCCTGGACCGGCGCAAGCTCATCCTGTGGACGGAGGCGGCCCTTGGGGTGCTGTCGGCCGTGCTGCTCGCCAACGCCCTGCTGCCGCGGCCGTTGATCTGGCCGTTGTACGTGGTCGCCGCGCTGACCAGCGCGCTGAGCGGGCTGCAGCGGCCGGCCCTGGACGCGATCGTGCCGCGTATCGTCCCGCACGAGCAACTGACCGCTGCCGCCTCGCTCAACGCGCTGCGCTGGCAGATCGGGGCGATCGCGGCGCCCTCCCTGGCGGGTGTGCTGATCGCGTACGCCGGCCTGCGGTGGGCGTACGCCATCGACGCCCTCACCTTCGCCGTCTCCGTCGTCCTGGGCCTCGGGCTGCGGCCCTCGCCGCCCTCGCACGACGCCAAGGGCCCGTCGCTGCGCTCGATCGCGGAGGGGGCGCGCTACGCGTGGAGCCGCAAGGAGTTGCTGGGCACCTATGCGGTGGACATCGCCGCGACCGGGCTGGCGTTCCCGATCGCCGTGTTCCCCTTCCTGGCGGACGAGCTGGGCGCGCCCTGGTCGCTGGGCCTGATGTACGCGGCCCTGCCGGCCGGTGCGCTGCTGATGAGCCTCACCGGCGGCTGGTCGTCGCGGGTGCACCGGCACGGACGGGCGATCGTGCTGGCCGCGGCGGGCTTCGGCCTGTGCATGGCGGCGGCCGGCTGGTCCCGCAATGTGTGGCTGGTGCTGGCCTTCCTGGCGCTGGCCGGCGCCTTCGACATGATCAGCGGGGTGTTCCGGGCCACGATCTGGAACCAGACCATCCCCGACTCACTGCGCGGCCGGCTGGCCGGCATCGAACTGCTCTCCTTCACCCTCGGCCCGCAGCTCGGCCAGGTGCGGGCCGGCGGATCGGCCGCGCTGCTGGGCCTGCGCACCTCGGTGTGGACCGGCGGCCTGGCGTGCGTGGCGGCGGTCGGGGCGCTGGGCGTCTGCCTGCCGACGCTGATGACGTACGACGCAAGGACCAACGAGCACGCGGTGGGCATGAGAAAGGCGGCGGAGGACGCGGTGTCCTCCGCCGCCTGACCCGTGGGGGGCGGGAGTCCGATCAGCCGGTGAAGCCGGCGGTGATCGAGGTGAACTGCCAGGTGCTCTGGTTGATGCCGGAGCAGTTGCTGGTCACGCCACCGCCGGGGCACGGGCGGTCCCGGTTGACGGCCCAGTACGCGAGCCGGGCGATGTGGTGGGAGTTGGCCCAGTCCCGGATCTGGGTCCAGATGGCCGGGGTGGTGGTCTCCTGCTGGTCGCTCAGCCCGTTCATGCCGGAGATGCCGAGGTGGGCGTAGGCGGTGGCGTCGTCCCAGCCGAAGGTGGACTTCAGCTTGGCTTTCAGGCCCTCGGCGGCGTTCACGGTGTTGCCGTACATGTCGGCGCCGCCGCCGAAGTCGAACGGCATGATCGTGAAGACGTCGATGTTCGCACCGAGCGCGTTGGCCCGCTCGACGAGGCGGTTGCCCCAGTAGCTGGGACCGGTCGTCGACGTGCCGAAGGTGACGATGGTGCGGATGCCGGGGTTGTTCTGCTTGACGATCCTCAGGGCGTTCAGGACGCGGTCCTGGACGACCTCGCTCTCGAACTCGTCGGTGTTCTCGATGTCGACGTCGATCGCCTTGAGGCCGTAGGCGTCGATCACCTTCTGGTACGCGCCGGCGAGCGCCTCGGGCGTTGAGCAGTTGGGCCCGAGCTTGTTGCCGCTCCAGCCGCCGATGGACGGGACGATGTCGCCGCCCGCGGCGCGGATGGCGTTGATGGTGGACTGGTCGGTGCCGCCGGTCAGCGGCCGGGAGCCGTCCCAGGCGGGGTTGCAGCCGCCGGAGGAGAGGATGAAGGCCATCGTGAACCACTTGATGCCGGTGGCGCTCATCACCGTGGACGGGCTGGGCGGGTCGCCCCAGCCGAGGTAGAGGTAGGGCGCGGCCTGCTTGAAGCCGGTGCCCCCGCCGCCGCCCGCGTTGGTGGTGACCGACACCGCGTTGGAGGCGGCCGAGGTGTTGCCCGCGGCGTCGCGCGCCTTGACGGTGAAGGTGTACGCGGTGCTCGCGGCCAGGCCGGTGACGGTGGCGGAGGTGCCGGTCACGGTGGTGGCCAGGGTGCTGCCGCGGTAGACGTCGTAGCTGGTGACGCCGGTGTTGTCGGTGGCGGCGTTCCAGGACAGCGACACGCTGGAGGAGGTCTTGCCGGTGGAGGTGAGGCCGCTGGGCGCGGTGGGCGCCTGGGTGTCACCGCCGCCGGGGCCGTCGAGGCTGATGTCGTCGGCGTTGTAGGTGCCCTGGGCGTACCAGCCGTGCACGTAGATCTGGACGCTGGTCTGCGAGGCGCCGGTGGTGAAGGGGACGGTCAGCTGGGTGTAGGAGGCGGCGGACGGGGTCCAGGTGGACGCGCCGCCGGTCACTCCGAGGTAGACGTACGCGCCGCGCACCCAGCCGGAGAGCGAGTACGCGGTGTTCGGCTGCACGGAGACGGTCTGGGTGCACTGGGCGGTGTCGCTGCTGCTGACCGCGCCGGCGAGTGCCTTGGTGCCGCTGTGCACGGGGCTGCCGACGACCGATCCGCCCGAGCAGGACCAGCCGGAGAGGCTGCCGCTCTCGAAGCCCGGGTTGGCGACGAGGTTGGCTGCCTGGGCGGTGCCTGGCAGGGCGATCAGGCTGCCGGCGGCCGCGAGGAACGCGGCGGTGAGGCCGGCCAGGATGCGGGATCTGCGGGATCTGCGCGATCCGGTACGGGGGACATGACGACGGAAGAGCACGTGACCTCCCTGTGAGGGGGGCGGGGGGCTGCGCTGGGCGAGTGGTCTGGACCGTTGGTCTGGACCTGTCATCGCGGATTGAAGCGAAGTGTCGTGCTCCCGTCAAGAGGTCCGGACCACCGCCGCTTCCCGGCACGGCAGCGGCCCGGACCGGCCGCGGGGTTCCGGTCAGCCCACGCGCTCGATGCGTGCCTTCCTGATCAGGAACTTGCCGGGTTCCCTGACCTGCTCGAAGGCCGCGTTGTTCAGCAGCGCGCAACTCCCTGAGGTCGAGGTCACCGACACCGTGGTCGACTTGTTGTTGTCCAGGTTGGTCACCTTGAGCTTGGTACCGAGCGGGAACTGGTTGCTGGAGGCGGCGGGCGCGCCGGCCTCGCCGGAGAGGGTGACCGTCGAGCCCGCACAGACGACCTGACCGCCGGCGCCGCCCGCCGGCGGCGCGGCCTGGCCCTGGTTCTGGCCCTGGTTCTGGTTCTGCCCCTGGTTCTGGCCCTGGCCCTGTCCGGCGGGGGCCGCGGGCGCCGCCTGGGCGGCCCCGCAACCGGAGGCCTCCCGCTGCACGTTGATCTGCTTGATCACGGCCTCACGATTGGCGATCCGGGCCGCCGACTGGGCGTCGGGGTTGGCACGTTGACCCGCGATGAAGCTCTCGTTGTTGCGCAGCGCCTGGTCGAGTCCGTCGCACACCACCGAAGCGTGACCCATGCTCATCGTCACCACGGCGAAGCCGCCGGCCAGGGTGGCCGCGCCGGTCACGAGCGCGATCTTCTGCTTGGTGCTCATCGTGCGTTTCCTGGACATGGGGCCCCTTTCCTCCGACCGGCCGTCGGTCGGATCCGGTCCACGTGCCCTTGGAAACGGATCGTCGTTGGTCTGGACCTCAATCCGTTCGGAATCCCGGACAGGAAGAGGGACCGTGTGCTACGGGCGGGTAGCCTCGCCGTCCCAGCGAACCACCAGCCTCCCGCCCTCCTCCGCCACCCCGTGCCCGAACGCGGCACAGGCGCGCCGGAACCGCCGGGCGATCCAGGCCCGTTCACCGCGGTCGGCCAGGCGGGTGAAGCAGTAGTCGAGGGCGATCGGCACCGCCTCCAGCCGGACGGGACGGTGGCCGGCGGGGTCGAAGGTGACGAGGAACAGCAGGCCGCGGTCGTTGCGCAGCCGCGGATCGGTCGCGTAGTCGTCGACGAAGTCGCCGAGGTCGTAGAGCACCCCGTCCGTCACGCCGTGGAAGACGTGCGCGGAACTGCCCGCCACGAGCGTGGCGCCCGCCGTGCGCAGGGCCGCGGCGGCGTCGCGGATGTAGCGGGCCGGCGCGGTGGTCATGTTGGGCCCCCAGTGCGGGGTGACGAGCACAGCCGCGGTCCGGGCGCGCAGGGTCGTGACGGCGTCGGTCAGCCAGCGCGGGACGCCCTCGCCCAGATCGGCGTAGGCCACCCCGGGGCGGTCCGGTCCCGCGGCGTACTCGGCCGGGTGGTCGGTGACGCCGAGGACGCCCAGGCCCGTGGCGTCCGCGGCACCCGGCCGTCCGCCCAGCAGCGCCGGGGCGCGCGCCGCGGTCACGTCCGGGCCGGCCCCGACGGTGGCGATCCCGGCCGCGGCCAGGTGCTCCAGCGTGTCCAGCAACGCCGCCCTCCCGTAGTCCAGGGCGTGGTTGTTGGCCAGGTTGACGCAGCTCACACCGAGGTGCCGGAGGGCGCGCACGGCGACCGGCGGGGCGCGGAAGAAGAAGGACTTGAAGGGGTCGGGCCAGGGCTCGCCGCGGTCGGAGATCGCGCACTCCAGGTTGAGGACGAAGAGGTCCGCCTCCCGCGCGACGGCCACGACCTCCTCGGAGAACAACGCCTCCGGAGGGGCCTCGGCCAGCCGCGCGGCGACCATGCGGCCGAGCATCGTGTCGCCGGCCAGCCCGAGCTTCACCCTTCCATCGTGCACCCGGCCCCCGGCCGGGTCACTCCTCCCCGTCCTCCCGCCCGCGGTCCTTCCACCGCGGGTCGTTCTCCCACTGCAGGTTCCGCTCGGCGGCCGTCTCCATCGCCCGCTCCGCGTCCGCCCGGCTCGGGTACGGCCCCATCCGGTCCTTGGCGGGGCACTCCGGTCCTTCCTCTACCTTGTGGTGCTCTATGCAGTAGAACCACTCGCCAGGTTTCCCCGCGGGCTTGCGGACTCGCCTGAACAGCGCCATCGTCCCTCCTCGTACGACGTCCTGCCGCCATGCTGCCCGAACGGCCGCCGATACACTCGCTGACATGTCTGTCCTGGTTCCCGGCAAGCTCTCCCCCACCCGTTCCGTGCCCGCCTCGATCCCGCGTCCGGAGTACGTGGGCCGGCCGGCGCCGCGGCCGTACGACGGCCCCGAGGTGCAGTCGGCGGAGACGATCGAGAAGATGCGGATCGCCTCGCGGATCGCCTCGCAGGCCATGGAGGAGGCGGCCAAAGCCATCGCGCCCGGCGTCGCCACCGACGAGCTGGACCGGATCGCGCACGAGTACATGTGCGACCACCAGGCCTACCCCTCGGACCTCGGATACCGGGGTTTCCCCAAGTCGCTGTGCTCCTCGATCAACGAGGTCATCTGCCACGGCATCCCCGACTCCACCGAGCTGCGTGACGGCGACATCGTCAACCTCGACGTGACCGCCTACATCCACGGGGTGCACGGGGACACCAACGCCACCTATCTCGTCGGTGAAGTGGCCGAGGAATCAAGGCTGTTGGTGGAACGCACCCGGGAATCGCTGAACCGCGCCATCAAGGCGGTCAAGCCGGGACGGCAGATCAATGTGATCGGCCGCGTCATCGAGTCCTACGCCAAGCGATTCGGTTACGGCGTCGTGCGCGACTTCACGGGCCACGGCATCAATACCGCCTTCCACTCCGGCCTGATCGTCCCGCACTATGACGACCCCCGCGCGACCACGGTCATGAAGCCGGGGATGACCTTCACCATCGAGCCGATGCTGACCCTGGGCACCCACGAGTACGAGATCTGGGACGACGGCTGGACGGTCGTCACCAAGGACCGCAAGCGCACCGCGCAGTTCGAGCACACCCTTGTGGTGACGGACACGGGCGCGGAGGTACTGACACTGCCTTGACCCTTCCATTACCTTTCCTTTGCCAAAAACGGGGAAAGGCGCGGAGCGCCTCGGATAGGTTAGGCAAGCCTTCCACAGGAAAGGCTTACCTAAGCTGTTCCACTGAGCCGCCAGGAGATCGCATGTCCGCCGTCCGCATGTCCGCAGTAGCCGCCGCCGGCATAGTGGTCGCCGTCACGGCCGTCACCGGGTGCGCGGAGAAGGCGGACGACAAGTCCTCGGACGCCGTCACGGTCACCGCGACGGACACCGCGTGCGAGGTCTCCAGGACCGGTTTCCCGGCCGGCCACGTGCAGCTCGCCGTGGAGAACAAGGGCTCGAAGGTCACCGAGGTCTACGTCTACACGTCCAGCGGCAAGATCGTGACCGAGCGGGAGAACATCGGCCCCGGCACCAAGGCCACCATCACCGCCGAGATCAAGGCCGGTACTTACGAGATCGCCTGCAAGCCCGGCATGAAGGGCGACGGCATCCGCCAGAAGATCACCGTCACCGGCAAGGGCGCCGCCAAGGCCGACCCACGCCTGGACGCCGCCGTGGCCGCGTACCGCAAGTACGTCCAGGAGCAGGCCGACCAGACCATCCCGGTGGTCCAGCAGTTCGCCGACGCCGTCAAGGCGGGCGACGTGGAGAAGGCCAAGTCGCTCTTCGCGCCCTCCCGTGTCGGCTGGGAGCGCACCGAGCCGGTGGCCGAGTCCTTCGGCGACATCGACCCGCTGACCGACACCCGCGAGGACGGTCTGGAGGACGGCCAGAAGTGGACCGGCTGGCACCGGCTGGAGAAGTCCCTGTGGCAGGACGAGAAGGCCGGGGCCGAGGAGGGCGCCCTCGCCGACCAGCTGGTCTCGGACCTGAAGGACTGGCGGACCCGGGTAGGCACGGCCGACATCACCGCCACCAGCATGGCCAACGGCGCCAAGGAGCTGCTGGACGAGGTCGCCACTGGCAAGATCACCGGTGAGGAGGACCGCTACTCCCACACCGACCTGTCGGACTTCCACGCCAACGTCGAGGGCGCCCTGAAGGCGTACGAGCTGCTGAAGCCGGTCGCCGCCGGGAAGGACGCGGCGCTGACCGCCGAGCTGGACAAGCGGTTCCCGGCCCTGACGACGCTGCTCGACACCTACCGCAAGGGCGGCAGCGCGACGGAGTTCGTCTCCTACGACACGGTCGGCAAGGACCGACGCAAGGAGCTCTCGGACGCGGTCAACGCGCTCGCCGAGCCCCTGTCGAAGCTCGCCGCGGCCGTCGCCAAGTAATCCGAGGGGACAGCGGACCATGTCCGAAGAGACCGTCACATACACGTCACGGCGCAGGGTGCTCGGCTGGACCGGTGCCGGCGTCGTCGCCGCGGCCGCCGCGGCCGGCGGCGCCGTGGCCGCCGTCCGCTCCGGGGACGACGTGCAGCCCGCGGGTGCCGCGGGCAGCGCGATCGCCTTCCACGGGGTGAACCAGGCCGGCATCACGACCCCGGTGCAGGACCGGCTCCACTTCGCGTCCTTCGACGTCAAGACCGAGGACCGCGAGGAACTGGTCGCGCTCCTGAAGGAATGGACCGATGCCGCCCGGAAGATGACGCAGGGCCGGCCGGTCGGCGAGGGCGCGGTCGGCGGCCTCGCCGAGGCCCCGCCGGACGACACCGGCGAGGCGCTGGGCCTGCAGGCCTCGCGGCTCACCCTCACCATAGGCTTCGGCCCCTCGCTGTTCACCACGAAGGACGGCGGGGACCGCTTCGGCCTCAAGGCGCACCGCCCCGAGGCGCTGGTGGACCTGCCCAAGTTCCCCGGCGACGCCCTCGACCCGAACCGCAGCGGCGGCGACCTGTGCATCCAGGCCTGCGCGGACGACCCGCAGGTGGCGGTGCACGCCATCCGCAACCTGGCCCGGATCGGCTTCGGCAAGGTCGCGATGCGCTGGTCGCAGCTCGGCTTCGGCAAGACCTCATCGACCACGCCCGAGGAGCAGACCCCGCGCAACCTGATGGGCTTCAAGGACGGCACGCACAACGTCGCGGGCTCCGATCGGGCCGCTCAGGACAAGCACGTGTGGGTGTCCTCGAAGGACGGCCCGTCCTGGATGGCCGGCGGCTCGTACCTGGTCGCCCGCCGCATCCGGATGCACATCGAGACCTGGGACCGCACCCCGCTGCGGGAGCAGGAGCAGATCTTCGGCCGGACGAAGGGCGAGGGGGCCCCGATCGGCAGGCAGCGCGAACACGACGCACCGGACTTCAAGGCGATGCTCCCGGACGCGCACGTCCGGCTGGCGCACCCCGACAACAGCGGTGTGACGATCCTGCGCCGCGGCTACTCCTTCACCGACGGCACCGACGGCCTGGGCCGCCTGGACGCCGGGCTGTTCTTCATCGCGTACCAGCGCGACGTCCGGGACGGCTTCGTGCCGCTGCAGATGCGGCTGGCGAAGCTCGACTCCCTCAACGAGTACATCCAGCACGTGGGTTCGGCCGTCTACGCCGTACCGCCGGGCGTCCGCGACGCGGACGACTGGTGGGGCCGCGAGCTCTTCCAGACCAACTGAAGGGAAGTGACGGCGGTGTTCGCCAACTACCTGATCGGGCTCCGGGAGGGCCTGGAGGCCAGCCTGGTCGTCTGCATCCTGGTCGCCTACCTGGTGAAGACCGGCCGCAAGGAGAAGCTGCCGCCGGTCTGGCTGGGCGTGGGCACCGCGGTCCTGGTGAGCATGGCCTTCGGCGCGGCCCTGCAGTTCGGCTCCTCCACACTCACCTTCGAGGCGCAGGAGGCGCTGGGCGGTTCGCTGTCGATCGTCGCGGTCGGCCTGGTGACGTGGATGGTCTTCTGGATGCGGCGCACCGCGCGGCACCTGAAGGCGGAGCTGCACGGCAAGCTGGACGCGGCCGTCGCCATGGGCACCGGTGCGCTGGTCGCCACCTCCTTCCTCGCCGTGGGACGTGAGGGGCTGGAGACCTCGCTCTTCATCTGGACGGCCGTGCAGGCCACGGACGACGGCGTGCGTCCGCTGGTGGGCGCGGTACTGGGCCTGCTGACCGCGGCGGTGCTGGGCTGGCTGTTCTACCGGGGCGCGCTGCGCATCAACCTCGCCAAGTTCTTCACGTGGACCGGCGCGATGCTGGTCGTGGTGGCGGCGGGCGTGCTCGCGTACGGCTTCCACGACCTGCAGGAGGCCGACTGGCTGCCCGGGCTGGGCGCGCGGGCCTTCGACATCGCCGAGCAGATCCCGGTGGACTCCTGGTACGGGACGCTGCTCAAGGGCGTGTTCAACTTCCAGCCCGACCCGACCTGGCTGCAGGTCACGGTCTGGGCGCTGTATCTCGTACCGGCGCTGTTCCTCTTCCTCCGCCCCGGTAGGGTTACGGCGCCGTCCGCCGCAGCCCCGAAGGAGCCCACGACCGATGACCCGCAGGCCGCGATTCCTGCCGGCGCTCGCCCTGCTGGCGCTGACGGCGACACCGCTGACCGGGTGCGTGACGGTGCACGGGGAGCGGGCGCTCGTCCCGGCGGTGACGAAGGCTGAGGCCGCCAAGGCCCTGGACCGCTTCACCGAGGTCAACAACGAGGCGAACAAGAACCTCGACGCGAAACTGATCGCCACCGTCGAGAGCGGCCCCCTCGGCGCCGTCGACGGGGCCGGTCTGCGCGCCCGGCACGCCGTCGAGCCCGGCGGCAACCACGGCTTCAAGGCGCTCGAACTCGGCGACCCGCGCTTCCTGATACCCCGCCAGGTGGGCTGGCCCAAGTGGTTCGTGGCCGACGTCGCGCCGGAGCTGGGCGGCGCCGGCTCCGGCACGAACCGCTGGCTGATGGTCTTCGAACGGGGCGGCGCCCGCGAAGCGTGGCGCGTGTCGTACGTCGCCTCCGTACGGGCCTCCGCCATCCCGGAGTTCACCCGTGACGCGCAGGGGTACGTGGAGCCGGTGCAGGCCGAGGGGTCGGGGCTGGTGGTGGATCCCGGCGAGCTGGGCGGCGCCTACACCGGCTACCTGGCCAAGGGCGACGCCAAGGACGCGTCCGTGTTCGCCCCGGGCTCGTCGACCTCGGAGCTGATCACCAGCCGGGCGAAGAGCGCCCGTACCGCCCAGTCGGCCACCCAGTACGCCGACCAGCCCGCCACGGAGGGGGACTTCGCCCCGCTCGGGCTGCGCACCAAGGACGGCGGCGCACTGGTCTTCTTCGCCACGCACCACACGGCGAAGATCACCATGCTGCGGGCGGGCGTCACGCCGCGGGTCGACATGTACACCAAGGCACTGATGACCGGCACCCCGGACACGTCGGTGACGCTGGGCCGGGTCGCCCGCCAGGCCGTGCTCGTCCCGTCGAAGAAGGACGGCGGCGGTCAGGTCATCTTCCTCACCCGCACCGTGGGCCTGGTCGCCGCGCGCGGGGAGTGACCGGCGGGGGGCGGTGCGGGCTGGGGCGAGCGGCCGGGGTCAGTGCAGCCAGCCTGCCGTCTCGGGCTCGGGCTCGATCTGGGCGCAGGCGTCGGTCAGCACCCCGAGCAGCGGCAGCGGGTCGGGCAGCGCCCGGTCCGGGCCGTGACCGGTGACCCACGCCACGGTGGCGCCGGAGGGCAGCCGCGAGGGCGGGAGCAGCACATAGCTGGCGCGGCAGTGCCAGCGCAGTCCCGGGTGCTCGTCGAGGGTCTCCGGGTGGCAGTCCAGTTCGCAGGGCCACCACTCGTCCTCGTCGGCCGTGGCACGGGTGGCGGTGAAGAACAGCATCCGCCCGTCGGTGACCGCGACGGGACCGGCCGCGGAGCCCTCGGCGGCCAGCCGCTCCAGGGCGATCCGGCCCGCCTCTGCGGGTACGTCCAGGACGTCGTGGGCGATGCCGGTGGCGGTGATGAAGTTGGCCAGCGGGTGCGTGCGCAGCCAGCGCCTGACCTGCTCGGGGTCCGTGGTGGCCTGGGTCTGCCAGGCGAACGAGACGGGGTGCGTGCCCGGGGTGGGACAGCCGATCCGGTCACAGGAACAGCGGTAGCCCGAGACGGGCGACGGATGGGCGGCCGGTGCCAGCGGCAGCCCCGCGTCCGCGGCCTCCAGCACGAGCTCGTCCCGGCGCAGGTCGTCCCCGTTCCGGCCACCGGCGGCCGCGCGGACCGCGGCCCCGTCCACTCCGGCACCACGCTCCCCCGTCTTGCGGCGCAGCCAGTCGGACAACCTGCCCTTGGTGACCATCGAGCCCCTTTCCTCGCCCGTGAACCCTTGCTCCACCTTATGTAACGAGGTAAAGGCCGTTGGAGGAATCCACGGATGGTTGGAACCGTCCTGCTCCCCGTCCGCATTCCGGCCGCACACGGGTCCCCCGGGGAGGGGCGGCTCCGTCCCGGCCGATTCGGCCCCGCATATCGGGGCAAACAGTTGGAATGACATATGAGGGATTCAGCTGACATTCAGCTATGTTTTCCACGTCGCCGCTGGTCGCGGCAGTCTCGGCGCGGCCCGCACCGACCTCGCCGGCCGTGACCACTGTCACCCGCGGAACGGCACGTCGACCGCCCCGGGAGGTCGATCCGCGCTCGCCTGGGTTTCCGACAGCTTGTCGGCAACCCAGCGACTCAGGTCTACCTGAGTCGCGACGATTCCTGCAGGCCCGACGCAGGAGGATTCCCTTGACGCCGGCCCACGGCTCCGCGACCGCACCGTTCTCGGCCGTCATCCGCTCCGCCAGCCACGACCGGCACACCGAGGCGGAGACCTCGGTCTTCATCGACGACCGCGGCCAGGGCTCGCCGTGCCGTCTCCGCCAGGGCCGGGCGGCCCAGGCACGCGCGCGGTTCAGGCGCTCCCCGGCGAGATACCGGCCGACGCCGGTGAGCGCGGCGGCGGGAGCCCGAAGGGACGGTTCCCCGCGCCCGGCAGCCCCGACTCATCTGACCAGCCTGTCCGCCGGCGTCGCGGGGGCTCGCGTCCGGCGGCGCCGGCGTCGGCGTCCCCGTCAGTGCGGGTCCCCAGGACGACCGGGGCTGCTAACCCAGGGGGGAGGTCCAGCCCGAGGGGTCGACTCCGCCCGGGACGGGGGCCGTCGGGTCGTAAGGGGTGCGGGTGAAGACGAAGGAGCCGAGGTCGAGATGGCTGACCGCGCCGTCGGGGGTGCGCACGGCGCGGAGGGTCTCGCCGTCGTAGTAGCCGTCCAGGCCGGTCCAGGTGCCGTCCGGTTCCGCGCGGAAGCGGGCACCGCGGGCGGTGCCGGACAGGGCGGCCAGTTCCAGGTCGCGGCCGGTGCGCAGGCGCAGAACGTGGGAGGCGGTGCCCCAGTACCAGGGGCCGGTGAGGGCGAGCAGTTCCGGGTCGGGGTCGGAGACCGGCCGCCAGGGCTCGGGGATGCGGGGCTCGCGTTCGGCGACGAGGCGCAGCAGGTCGGCGGCGATCGTCGTGGCCGGGGCGCCGGTGGTGGAGTTGGCGAGGACGACCGCGCCGAGGCCCTCGGCGACGTCGCACCACAGCCCGGCCACGAAACCGGGCATCGAGCCGCCGTGGCCCACCAGCACCCGGTCGCCCGGGGCCTTCGCCAGTTGAACGCCGAGGCCCTGGTCGCCGCCCGGCGCGGCCGGCCTCCGCATCTCCTCCAGCGTCGCCGGCGCCAGCACGCGCTCGTCGCCCGCGGCGAGGAAGGCCGCCCAGCGGCACAGGTCGTCGGCGGTCGACCACAGTTCGCCCGCCGGGGACATCAGCCCGGTGTCCTGCACGGCCTCGGCCATCATCAGCTCGGCGTACGGGTGGACGGCCCAGCCGCCGGCGTGCGGGGCACGCGGGCGGCGCGTCGTACGGGTCATCCCCAGCGGCTGGAGGACCTCGGAGGTCAGCACCTCGTCCCAGGGCCGGCCGTCGTGGAGCGCCTCGACGACGGCGCCGAGCAGAGCGTACCCGGGGTTGGAGTAGTGGTGGCGTTCGCCGGCGGGGTGCAGCCGCGAGGTCCCGCCGAGGAGGTCGGCCGTCTCCGGGCGCAGCTCGCCGGGCGTGCGCTCCCACCAGGGTCCGGGGGTCTCCGCGGCCAGTCCCGCGGTGTGTGTGAGGAGTTGGCGCACGGTGACCCCGTCCGCCGGGGTGCCGCCGATGTGCTTCTCGACCGGGTCGTCAAGGCCGAGGCGCCCGGCGTCGCGCAGCCGCATCACCAGTACGGCCACGAAGGTCTTGGTGATGGAACCGATCCGGTACTGGGTGTCCCCGTCCGGGGCGTGCCCGTCCACGCAGGAACGCGCCCCGGTCCACACGTTCTCGCCGTCCCGGACGACGGCCGCCACGAGGGAGGGGGTACGGCTCTGGGACTGGGCGACCGCGACGCGGTGCAGCAGCGCCCGGCGGGTGTCGGGGAGCAGGGCGGCGTCGGGGTCGGTGTGCGGTGTCGGCATGCGCTCACCTTAGAGGTCGCCCCGGCGCGGGTGCCGGGCGCTCGGTCGCGGGCGTCAGCTGGTCAGGAGCACTCCGGCGTAGGAGACGGTGGCGATGAGGGTCCAGGAGATCAGGCCGACCGCCACCACACGCGGCCCGGTCCGCGCGAGCGCGGGCAGGTGCACCATGCTGCCGAGCCCTACCATGGCCATGGCCAGAAGCAGTTGCTGCAACCGCTGCGCGCCGTCGAGCACGTCGGCCGGCAGGACTCCGGTGCCGCGCACGGCGATCATGACGAGGAAGCCGACCACGAACAGGGGCAGCAGCGGGGTCCGCCGCGCGGACGCGGTGGCATCGGGCCCCGCGGTGCCGGAGCCGGCGCGCCGCCTGCGCAGGGAGTAGGCGACCGCGGCGACCAGCGGTGCCAGGAGCGCGACGCGCATCAGCTTGACGAGCACCGCCTCGCCGAGCGCCGCCGGGCCCGCGGTCTGGGCCGTCGCGACGACCTGCCCGACGTCGTGCACGCCGGCCCCGGCCCAGCGTCCGAACTGGACGTCGTCCAGGCCGAGCGGGTGGTGCAGCAGCGGCAGCACGCCGATGGCCAGGGTGCCGCAGAGCGTGACCAGGGCGACGGACGCGGCGACGTCCTCCTCGTCGCTGCCGGTGACCTGGCTCACCGCGCCGATGGCGGAGGCACCGCAGATGGAGTAGCCGGTGGCGATGAGCAGGGGCTGGTCGCCGCGCAGGCCCATGCGGCGGCCGAGCCAGACGGTGCCCCAGAAGGTGGCGGCCACGACGCCGACCACCATGCCGGCCGTGGCCCAGCCGAGGCCGAGCACGTCGTCGAGGCTCAGTTGCAGCCCGAGGACGACGATGCCGACCCGCATCAGCCGTTTCCCGGCGAAGGTCAGTCCGGGCCGGGCCCCGCCGCGCAGGGTCGCGCGCAGGCCCGGCAGGTTGGCGGCGGCGATGCCGAGGACGACGGCGGTGGTGGGCACCGGCACGGCGGGCAGCAGCAGGTGCAGCGCGGTCGCGAGCGCGGCGCCGAGGGCGGCGACCAGCAGGCCGGGCAGCACGGCCGCGGCGGCCCGGCGGCGGCCCGCACCGCCTCCGGCGGGGGCGGTCACGGCGGGCGCCGCCGGGGTCGCTCCCGCGGGGGCGGGCGACGGGGCGGCGGCGGGCGCGTGAGTGCGGAGGTTCACCGTTCGCCGACCGGCAGCCGGTAGACCCGCCGCACGCTGGAGCCCAGACGGGAGATGTCGGCCCCGTAGATGTGCAGCGATACGGCCTTGCCGGTACCGCCGTTCCACACCTCGTGGATGTCGCCGGGCGGCGCGAAGCCGCACACGTCGCCCGGGGCGTTGACGACGTCCTGGGTCGGGACGAGGCGGGAGCCGTCGCCGTCGGGGACCAGCCGGTAGCGGCGCTCGTGCTCCTGGCCCTGGTGCACGCCCGTGACGCACCACGAGACGTGGTCGTGGATGGACGTCCGCTGCCCCGGCAGCCAGACCAGGGCGACGATCGAGAAGCTGCCGTCCTCCTCGGCGTGCAGGATGTGCTGGCGGTAGCGGTCCGGGTCGCCCTCGGTGTGCCGGTCGGCCAGCAGGCCGGCGGCGCCGAGGTACGGCGCGAGCCGTTCGCCCACCAGATGGGCCGTCGGGCCGGGCGGCAGGCCACGGCCGACCGTCTCGCGCACCTCGTCGACGAGGCGGGCCAGCCGGGCGGTGGGCGCGGAGAGCGCCGGAACGGTCGCGGAGGTCATGCCCGCAGCGTCCGTGCGCGCGGGCCCGCGCGTCCACTGACAGTTCCTTCACCCTGCCCGCGCCGCTCCTTATGGATGGGGCACGGACAGGGGCCCGGGTCAGCAGCCACTGCGCCGCTCGGCGACCGTCCGCAGCGCGTCGAGCACCAGCGCCGCGGCCGGGATCCGCAGATGGTCGCGCGGCACGTACGCCGCGACCCGGCGGCGGGAGACGGGGTCGAGCGGCCGCCCGGTGACCCGGTCCAGCCGCATGAAGGACAGCACCAGCCCGGGCATCATCGCGACCCCCAGCCCCTCCGCGACCAGCGACTGCACCACCAGGTTGTCGTCGGTGGCGAAGGCGATGTCGGGGGCGAAGCCCAGCTCGGCGCACTCGTGGAGGAAGTTGACCCGGCAGCGCATGCAGCCGGCGATCCAGCGTTCGTCCGCCAGGTCGCGGAGCCTGACCGAGCGGGACCTGGCCAGCCGGTGCCCGGTCGGCATCAGGACCATGAGCTGGTCCTCCAGCAGCGGGATCTCGACCAGGTCGTCCGGCACCGCCTCGTGCAGTCCGGGATAGGTGAAGGCGAGGGTGATGTCGCACTCGCCGCGGGTGACCCGCTCCAGCGACTCGGGCGGTTCGTCCCCCAGCAGCTCGACCCGTATGCCGGGGTGCTCGGCCGCCAGCAGGGCCAGCGCCTCGGGGATCAGGGTGGCGTTGGCGCTGGGGAAGGCGCACAGCCTCACCCGGCCGGTCTCCAGCCGGGTCACCGCCCCTATCTGCTCCCAGGCCACGGACATGCTGTCGAGGATGGTCTCGGCGTGCCGGGCCAGTGCCTCGCCCGCCTCGGTCAGCCGCATGCGCCGCCCGACGCGGACGAAGAGCGCGGTGCCGACCGAGCGCTCCAGCGCCTTCATCTGCTGGGTGACCGCGGGTTGCGTGTAGCCCAGCGCCGCGGCCGCGGCCGAGTAGGAGCCGGCCGTGACCACGGTGTGGAAGGTCTTGATGTGTCTGGAATCGAACACCTACGAATCATAAGAGGAACTTGGGGCAACCCGGCACGGGGCCCTCTGGTGCTTCTGGGACCGCTGCGCCGGGAGGTGTTTGCGTCCGCAATCCGGTGCGTGGCGTCCGCTGCGGGTCCACCATGTCTCTACGGCCTCAACCACACCGCGAGGAGCCTTCATTGAGCGCAGCGCGAACCGCCTCGTACCGCCGGTATCTGATGTGTCCTCCCACGTACTTCCGCGTCACGTACTCCATCAACCCCTGGATGGACCCCACGAAGCCGGTCGACCCCGCGCTCGCCCTGCTCCAGTGGGAGGACCTCCGCGACCGCTACCGCTCGCTGGGGCACACGGTGGACGTCCTGGAGCCGCTGCCGGGCCTGCCGGACATGGTCTTCGCCGCCAACGGCGCCACCGTGGTCGACGGCCGGGTCTTCGGGGCCCGCTTCGCCAACGCCGAACGGGCCGCGGAGGCGCCCGCGCACCGCGAGTGGTTCCTGGGCCGCGGCTACGGCGAGGTGCACGACCCGCACCACGTCAACGAGGGCGAGGGGGACTTCGCCGTCACCGAGAGCTGGCTGCTGGCCGGGAAGGGGTTCCGCAGCAGCCCGCTGTCGCACGCCGAGCTCCAGGAGTTCTTCGGCCGCCCCGTCATCGGCCTGGAGCTCACCGACCCGCACTTCTACCACCTCGACACGGCGCTGTGCGTGCTCGCCGGCGACGAGATCATGTACTATCCGGACGCCTTCTCCCCCGGCAGCCGCGCGGTGCTCCGCCGGCTCTTCCCCGACGCGCTGACCGCCACCCGCCAGGACGCCACGGCCTTCGGCCTGAACAGCGTCAGCGACGGCCTGCACGTCCTGATCCCCTCCGGGGCCACCGGGCTGCTGCGGCGGCTGCGCGAGCGCGGCTTCGAGCCGGTGCCGGTGGACATGTCCGAACTGCACAAGGCCGGAGGCAGTGTGAAGTGCTGCACCATGGAGCTGCGCGACTGACCGTGATACGAAAGGGCGCATGTCGCAGCAGCTGCCCCTCCGCACCTCGTACGACGTCGTGATCGTCGGCGGCGGCCACAACGGCCTGGTCGCCGCCGCCTACCTCGCCCGCGCCGGCCGCTCCGTGCTGCTGCTGGAGCGGCTGCCGGACACCGGCGGCGCCGCCGTCTCCACGCGGGCGTTCACCGGTCTGGACGCACGGCTGTCCCGCTACTCGTACCTGGTGAGCCTGCTGCCCCGGAAGATCGTCGACGACCTGGGGCTGCGTTTCGCCGTCCGGCGCCGCCGCATCTCCTCGTACACCCCGCACGGCGACGGCGGCCTCCTCGTCGACGCCGAGTCGCCCTCCGCGACCCGCGAGAGTTTCGTCCGGCTGACCGGCTCCGACCGCGACTTCGAGGCCTGGCAGCGCTTCTACGGCATGACGCAGCGGGTCGCCGAGCGCGTCTTTCCGACGCTGACCGCGCCGCTGCCCTCCCGGGCCGAGCTGGAGCGGACCGTGGACGACGCGGAGGCCTGGTCGGCGCTGTTCGAACGGCCGCTGGGCGAGACCGTCGAGTCCGTCTTCGAGGACGACGTGGTGCGCGGCGTGGTGCTGACCGACGCCCTGATCGGCACCTTCAGCCACGCGCACGACCCCTCCCTGCTGCAGAACCGCTGCTTCCTCTACCACGTCATCGGCGGCGGCACGGGGGACTGGGACGTGCCCGTCGGCGGCATGGGCGCCCTCACCGACGCGCTGGCGGACGCGGCGCGGGCGGCCGGTGCGGAGATCGTGACCGGGACCGAGGTCACGGCCGTCGAGACCGACGGCACCCGGGCCGAGGTGTCCTTCGAGGGCGGCCTGGTGGGCGCGGGCCACGTGCTGGTCAACGCCTCCCCGTACGCCCTGGCCGAACTGCTGGGGGAGGCGCCCCCGGACAAGCCGGAGGGCGCCCAGCTCAAGGTGAACATGCTGCTGCGGCGGCTGCCACGGCTGCGCGACACGGCGGTGGACCCGCGCGACGCCTTCGCCGGCACCTTCCACATCGCCGAGTCGTACACCCAGCTGGACCGGGCCTACCGCGAGGCGGCCGAGGGCGCGGTGCCCACGGCGCCGCCCTCCGAGATCTACTGCCACTCGCTGACCGACCCCTCGATCCTCTCCCCCGAGCTCGCCGCCCAGGGCGTGCACACCCTGACCCTCTTCGGGCTGCACGCCCCGGCGCGGCTGTTCACGGACGACCCCGCGCAGGCGAAGGAGACCCTGCTCAAGGCCACCCTGGCGCAGCTGGACGCGGTGCTGGCGGAGCCGCTGGCGGACTGCCTGGCGGTGGACGCGGACGGGCGGCCGTGCATCGAGGCGAAGTCGCCGCTCGACCTGGAGCGGGAGGTCGGCCTGCCCGGCGGGCACATCTTCCACCGGGACCTGGCCTTCCCCTACGCGGAGTCGGGCGGCGGCGCCTGGGGCGTGGGGACCGCGCACGCGAACGTCCTGCTGTGCGGGGCGGGCGCGGTGCGCGGCGGCGGGGTCAGCGGCGTCCCCGGCCACAACGCGGCCATGGCGGTGCTGGGCGGCCGCTGAACGCACGGCGGGGTGCGGCCTGCGCGGTGCGCGACGGCTCCCCGGCAGGCGAGCCGCTCCGCGCACCCGGGGCACCGGCCGCACGTCGTCCCGGACGAGGTCGCGCAACTGCCGGCGCCGCACCACGCGGTCCGGCGAGCCACCATCCGCCGCCCACCGCCCGCCGACGACAGGCGGTCGCTCCCCGGACCCGGCGCATCGGCCTTGTCCGGCGGCCCGCCCCGGGGTTACTCCGGCTCCGCCGGAGGAGGCGGCCACGTGTCGCCCCAGGTGACGTCGCGGGCGGCGCGGTACAGCGGCCCGTGCCGCTTGGTGACGGTGTCGCGGCGCAGGCCGTCCTCGACCGTGCACAGGTCGACGAGGACCTGCCCCTTGCGGATCTGCGGGTGCCGGACCACCCGGTCCGGTGAGCCGTGCCGCGCCGCGGGGAAGCGGGCCGCGGCGACGTAGCTGAACTTCTCGTCCTCGTACGGGAGGGAGCCCCCCTTGACCTGCCGGTGCAGTGAGGTCCGGGCGACCCGCGCCGCGAAGTGGCACCAGTCCGGGGCCTGCACCGGGCACGTGCCGTCGTGGGGGCAGGGAGCGAGAACGTGGAAGCCGTCCGCGACGAGCCTCGCGCGCGCCGCGAGGATCCGCGCGTAGCCGTCGGGGGTGCCCGGCTCGACGATGAGCACGGCGCCGCGCGCCGCCCTGGCGGCCTCGGCGACGACCGCGTCGCGGTCGGGTCCGGTGAGCTCGCCGATGACGTACGACAGCGTGACCAGGTCCGCCTCCGGCAGCCGGGCCCCGCCGCCCAGCGGCGTCTTCTGCCAGCGCGCGTCCCGCACCGCCGCGTGCTCCGAGCCCGCGGCCAGCTCACGGCCGAGCGAGAGCGCCGCGTCCGACCAGTCGAGGACGGTGCTGGTGTGCGTGCCGTCCTCCCAGGCGTCGGCGACCGCCCAGGTCGCGGCGCCGGTCCCGCCGCCCACGTCCAGGTGGCCGGCCGGGGCCCACTCCCCCGCCCGGGCCCGGAACTCCGCCAGCGCCGCGCCGACCGCGGCGTGGGTGGCCGGCATGCGGTACGCCGCGTATGCGGCGACGTCGGAGCGGTCGCGGAGGATCGGGGTGCTGCTGGGGGTGCGCCCCCGGTAGGTGGCGATCAGCCGGTCGACGGCCTGGGCGGCACGGCCGGGCGGGAGCCCGTCGAGGAGACCGGCGAGGGCGGATTGCAGAGAGGACACAAGGATCAAGGGTAAGGCCCGCCCGGAGCGGGCCGGCGCGGTCGCCGGCAGGGTGCTCCGGCACCCGGTCGGCAGGAGGTCGCGCGATGTTCCTGGAGATCGTGCTCACCGCTGCCCCCCTCGACCGGACGAGGCCGAGGAGGCGCAGGAGGCCGCGTTCGGGGACGACGGTGAGATCACCGGCGCCTGGACCGGCGAGGGCCGCTGCCACCTCGACCTGGAGGTCGATGACGCGGCGGACGGGGATGAGGTCCTGCGGCGGGTCGGCCGGGTCCGCCGGGTCCTGCTCGGCCTCGGTCTCGGCGGCCACGCCAGGGTGATCGTCCGGGACCGACGGAACCCCTGGGGCAGGCCCGGGGGTTGCGTCGGTCCGGATCCTCGCGGCGTCGTGCCATCCGGCCCACGCATCCGCCGCGTTGTCGTCGGTGACCCCTAGGCTCTGCCGTCATGACCTCGCCGGATGATCAATCGGATGACATGCGCCGAGACTTCGGCCGGCTGTGGGGCGCCTACGCGGTGAGCGCGGCGGGGAGCGCGGTCGGCTCCGGGGCCCTGCCATTGGTGGCCGTGCTGGCGCTGGACGTCACGACCTTCCAGGTCTCCCTCCTCGCGGCCCTGTCGGCGCTCGCGGGCGCCGCCATCGCCCTCCCCCTGGGCGGCCACGTGGAGCACCGCCGCAAAAGGCCGGTCATGATCACCGCCGATCTGGTCCGCTGCCTCGTGCTGCTCAGCGTCCCGGTCGCGGCCGCCCTCGGCGTGCTCACCTTCGCGCAGCTGTGCCTGGTGGGTGTCTTCCAGTCGGCCGCGGCCATCGTGTTCGGCGCGGCGAGCACCGCGCACCTCAAGGGCCTCGTCCCGCCGGCGGAGCGCCTCCGGGCGGCCTCGCGGCTGGAGACCACCAACTGGCTCAGCCAGAGCGCGGGGCCGCCGATCGGCGGGCTGCTCGTCACCGCCTTCGGGACGACGGTCTCGCTGGCCGTGGACGCGTTCTCCTTCCTGCTGTCCGCCCTGGGCGTCCGCCGGATCCGCCGCCCCGAACCGGTGCCCCCGGCACGGTCCCGGTCGCACGGCCGCGGCCGGGAGCTGATGGCCGGCTGGACCTACGTCCTGGGGCACCGCGGACTGCGGCCGCTGTTCTGGAACGCCATGCTCTTCGGCGGGGCCATCATGATGAGCAGCCCGCTGCTGACCGTCCTGATGCTCCGCGAACTGCGCTTCGCTCCCTGGCAGTACGGCCTGGCGCTCGGACTGCCCTGCCTCGGCGGCGTCCTGGGCTCCCGCCTCACCGCCCCGCTGACCGGCCGGCTCGGCCCGCACCGGGTGCTGCTCCTGTTCGGGGTCCTGCGCACGCCCTGGCTGCTGCTGCTCGCCTGGGCACCTTCCGGCTCCCTCGGGCCCGTCGTCCTGATCACCGCCAACACCTTCCTGCTGCTGGCCGCCGGTGTCTTCAACCCCTCCTTCACGACGTACCGCATGGCCGCGACGGACGACGCCGTCATGACCCGGGTCGTCACCGCGTGGTCGGTGGGATCCAGGACGGCCCAGCCGCTGTCCATGCTGGCCGGCGGCGCCGTCGCCGCAGTGGGAGGTGTCCGCCTGGCGATCGTCGTCGCGGGCGTGCTGTGCCTGGCCAGCGCCCTGCTGCTGCCCTGGCGCGCACTGCCCTCCGCGGCCGCCGGCGGGGCAGGGGCTGGGAAGGAGGCCGAGCCCTCGGGCAAGCCCGCCACGACCTGAACCCCGTCGGGCTGCCGTCGGAGTGGGACGGCGAGCCGGACGGTGTCATCACGGTGGCCCCTGTGGACCGGCGCAAGCGGCCGGCCGGCCGGGTGTTCCGTCCCGGCGCTCCGGCGTGTCCGTCGTGTCCGGGGTGTCCGTCGTGCCGTGCCAGGAACGCCAGAGGGCGGCGTAGGCCCCACCGCCGGCCACCAGGTCGTGGTGGGTGCCGAGCTCGGTGACCACACCGCGGTCCATGACGGCGACGCGGTCCGCGTCGTGTGCGGTCTGCAGCCGGTGGGCGATGGCGATGACCGTACGGCCCCGCAGGACACCGGCGAGGGCACGCTCTGTGCTGCGCGCCGTCGTGGGGTCGAGCAGTGCGGTGGCCTCGTCCAGGATCAGGGTGTGCGGGTCGGCCAGCACGACCCGGGCCAGGGCGAGTTGCTGCGCCTGGGCGCCGTCGAGGCGGTGGGCGCCACCGCCGAGTTCGGTGTCGAGACCGCCGGGCAGTTCACCGGCCCAGCCGGCGTCGACGGCGGCGAGCGCGGCGCGCAGCTCGGTGTCGCCGGCGGCCGGTTTCGCGATGAGGAGGTTGTCGCGGAGCGTGCCGTGGAAGACGTGGTGTTCCTGGGTGACCAGGACGACCTGGCGGCGCAGGTCGTCCGGGGCGAGGTCGGCGACCGGCACACCGCCGACGGTGACGGTGCCGCTGCGCGGCCGGTCGACGCCCGCGAGCAGCCGGCCGAGGGTGGACTTGCCGGCCCCGGACGGGCCGACCACGGCGAGCCGTTCCCCGGGCCGTACGTCCAGGTGGACGCCGTGCAGCACATCGCCGCCGTGGCCGTACGCGTACCGGACGTCCACCACCTCGATGCGGTCGTCGGCGGGCACGTCCGTGGTGGGCGGCCCGGCCCCGGGGACCATGGCCAGGCCCTCGACGCGGGCGTACGAGGCGGCGCTGCCCTGCAGGTGCTCCACCCACAGCAGCAGGTTGTCCAGCGGCCCGGCCATCTGCCGCAGGTAGATCGCGGAGGCGATCACGGTGCCGAGGGAGACGGCACCCCGGGCGTGCAGCGCGCCGCCGGCCAGCAGGACGCACACCACCGGCAGCGTGTAGGAGACGTCCACGGCGGGGAAGAGCACCGTGCGCAGCCAGAGCGTGCGCAGCCGGGTGCGGCGGGCCTGCGCGACGGCGGCCTCGGCCGTCGCGACGCGGCGTTCCTGCAGGCCGAGCGCCTCGACGGTGCGGGCCCCGCCCGCCGTGGCCGCGAGTTCCTCGGCGAGCGCCGAGTTGGCCTCGCCCTCGGCCAGGTAGGCGGCGCGGGCCCGGCGCAGGTACCAGCGCAGGGCGACCGCCATCACTGTCATGCCGGCCAGGCCGCACAGTCCGAGCAGCGGGTCGAGCAGGACGACGGCGCCGACGACGAACAGCACCTGGACGCAGGAGATGAGGACCTCGGGCACCGCGTCGCGCAGCGTGACGGCGACGGCGGTGACGTCGGTGGTGCCGCGTGCGACCAGATCGCCGGTGGGGACCCGTTCGACGGTGGCGGCGGGCAGCGCGAGCGTACGGTCGAGGAAGCGCTCGCGAATCCGGGCCGCGGTGCGCTCGCCGAAGCGGGCGCCGGCCCGCAGGGCCTGACGGGAGAGCAGGATCTGCAGCACCGTGCAGGCGGCGATGGCGAGCGCCAGCCGGTCCACGGCGGCGAGGGCGGCGCGGCCGGGCGCGTCCTTGACGGTGTCGACGATCGCGCCGAGCAGCCGCGGCCCGGCGAGTCCGGCGGCCGCGGCGAGCGCGTTGAGCGCGAGCACTCCGGCGAACGCGCGCCGTTCGGCGCGCAGTTCGCCGAACGCGGCGCGACGGACCCGGGCGCGGTCGGCGACCGGCAGCACCCCCGTCACCTTCCGGCCTCCTCACCCGTGCCGCGCGCCACCAGTGCCCGGTAACCGGGCTCGTCGCGCAGCAGGTGGTGGTGCGTGCCGGTGGCGGCCGCCTTGCCGTCGACGACGAACACGACGACGTCGGCCTGTTCGAGCACGAGCGGCGACGTCGTGGTGACCAGGGTGGTGCGGCCCTGCCGCGCGGCGCGCAGCCGTGCGGCCATCGCGGCCTCGGTGTGCGCGTCGACGGCGGAGGTGGGTTCGACGGCGAGCAGGGTGTCCGGGGCGGCGTGCAGGGCGCGGGCGAGCCGCAGCCGCTGGCGCTGGCCGCCGGAGAGGTTGCGGCCCTGGGCGGCGACGGCGGAGTCGAGGCCGTCGGGGAGGGCGTCGACGACGTCGTCGGCGACGGCGGCGTGGACGGCCGCGCGGATCGCGTCGTCGGCCGGCTCGTGGCGTCCGGCGACGACCTCGCGGACCGTGCCGGCGAAGAGGTCGGCCTCGTTGTCCGCGACGAGGACGCGGTCGCGGAGCGCCTCCACGCAGACGGCGTGCAGCCGGACGTCGCCCCAGGTCGCGTCGGAGGGGGCGAACCGGCCGAGCCGGTCGACGACGGCGACGGCGTCCTCGGGGCGGGTGGCGGCGAGCGCGGTCAGCAGCCCGGGGCGGACCTCCACTCCGGAGCCGGGGTCGCGCAGCACGGCGGGCCCGTCCGGGAGGTGGGCGGTGACCCGCCCCGGGGCGTCCGGGTCGTCGGCGTGTTCGGGCCGCAGGGCGAGGAAGCGGATGACCCGCCGTGCGGCGACGGTGGCCCGGGCGAGATCGGCGCCGCCCTCGATGAAGAACGCCACCGGGATCACCAGCACGGCGACGTAGCCGTAGACGGCGACGAGGTCGCCGACGCTGAGCGAGCCCTGTGCGGCCATCCGCGCGGCCAGCCAGGTCACCACCGCGAGGAAGAGCGCGGGGAGGCCGTTGCCGAGGGCGCCGACCCAGCTGGTCACGGCGCCGACCCGGTACCCCTGCTCGCGCAGGTCCGCGGAGTCGCGGCGGTAGCGCGCGGCGTACGCGTCCTTGCCGCCGAGGCCGCCCAGCACCCGCAGTCCGGTCACCACGTCGACCAACCGCGCGGTCAGCGCGCCCTGTTGTTCACGGTAGCCGGTGCCGACCCCCTGCAGCCGGCGCAGCAGGGGCCCGACGGTGAGGGCGAGCAGCGGCACCCCGGCCAGCACCACGACCGCGAGCAGCGGGGATATGGACAGCAGGAGCACCGCGACGGCGACGTACGCGACGACGGCGCCGACCCCGGGTCCGGTCACGGTCAGCGACTGCGCGATGGCCTGCACGTCGCTCATGCCGATGGCGACGACCTCGCCCGCCGTGACCCGGCGCGGCAGGGTGGCACCGAGGCGCGTCGCGTGCGCGACGGTGACCCGGACTGTGCGGAAAGAGGCGTCCATCCGGACCTTGGTCATCGTCCGGTGCCGCGCGACGCCGAGCCACGCCGTGCCCGCGCTGCCGGCGAGGATGGCCGCGGCCCAGCCGGCGAGGGCACCGTGGTCGTGCGCGCGCAGGCCGTCGTCGACCGCGCGCGACAGCAGGTACGGCGAGAGGGCCAGGCTCGCCATCCACGTGCTGCCCAGCAGCGCCCCGAGCACCACGCGGCGGCGCTGGCTGACGACCAGCCACCACAGGAACCGGACCGGACTGCCGATGTGTCTCGGGGCGGGAGCGATGCGGCTTCCTGGCATGGCCACACCATACTGACCCGGTCCGCCCGCTCCGTCACCCGCCCACCCGCCCGGAATGAGCGGTTCCACCCGCGCGCGCCCGTATACGAAGTGCCGGGGCGTACCGCACCATGGCCAGGGGGCGCACGAACCGCCCACCGGAGCGCGTCCGGGGGTGTACAGGGCGCCCGCGACCCCGCACAATCAGGAACGCTCCGCAGACGGCGCATTACCACATCACAGGGCCACTGAGCGGACAGATCAAGCCGTATGTGAACTTCAGGACAACTGGCCTCCGAAATTTCGTAAACCGCAGCGAACACACAACTGTTTGGCATAGCGTTCCGGGTTATTACGGCGCACGGCTACTTGGGGAAGTAGCGGGTGTGCCCACTTTTGTCGCGTTGTGCCAGGGGGGTCCATGCGGCGTGTCGGTATACCCAATTCAGTCCCGATAGATACGTCCCCCGCGCCCGGCCGTACGGCCGCCCCGCGCGGGCTGAGCGACAAGGCCCGCTGGTACCTGCCGGCGGCGCTCGTCACGGACGCGGTGGGGGTCGCGCTCCCGGTGGGAGTCGTCTTCGACGCCACGCTCCAGCCACATCCCGTGCTGTGCGCCGTGACCGCCGCGGCCGCCTGGCCGACCGTCCAGATCGCCCGCCGCCGGTACGGCCAGCGCGCGCTCGGCGAGTCGCGCAGCGGGCTGTCCGTGCTCTACGACTGGCTGGTCCTGCTCGGCGTGCTCGCGGTGGTCCGCGCGCTGCTCGGCGAGCACTCCGAACCGTACGTGGCGCTGCTCGCCCTCACCCCGGGTCTGCTGCTGACCACCGCCTGCCGCAAACTGACCTACCGTCATCTGCTGGCCTCCCGCCGCGAGGCGCACGCGGTGCGCCGCGTCCTGGTGATCGGCGAGCCGAGCGCGGCCGACTACGTCGTCGACCAGCTGGCCGCGCGCACCGACCACGAGTACGTCGTGGTCGGCACCATCCCGGTGGGCCTGGCCAACCTGGAGTGCGGCGCGCCCGTGGCCGCCCGGCTGGAGTCACTGGCACCGGCGCGGCCGAGCGCCGACTCCGGCGCGGTGCTGACCGCGGCCCGGGAGCTCGGCGCCGACCTGGTGCTGGTCGCGCCCGGCCCGCGGATGGCCGGCGAACGCCTGCGGCGGCTGTCGTGGGCCGTGCACGACGCCGGCATCCCGCTGGCCGTGCTCCCGGGCCTGACCGACGTGGCGGTACGCAGGGTGGAGCTCACCTCCGCCGCCGGGCTCACCCTGCTGCACATCAGCCCGCCGCTGCGGCGCGGTTTCCAGGTGGGCCTGAAGGAGGTGCTGGACCGCGCCGGGGCCGCCGTCGGACTGCTGCTGCTCTCCCCGCTGTTCGGCCTCATCGCGGCGGCGATCCGGCTGGGCTCCAAGGGGCCCGTGTTCTACCAGCAGATCCGGCATGGGCTGGACTGCGTGCCCTTCACCATGTGGAAGTTCCGCACGATGGTGACGGACGCCGACGACCGCAAGCCCGAGCTGGCCTCCGCCAACGAGAACGACGGCCTGATGTTCAAGCTGCGCCGCGACCCGCGCGTCACGCGGGTCGGGCGGATCCTGCGCCGCTGCTCGCTGGACGAACTGCCGCAACTGATCAATGTGTTGCGGGGCGAGATGTCGCTGGTCGGCCCGCGTCCCCCGCTGCCGGACGAGGTCGCCCGCTACGACGAGGTCGCCCTGCGCCGGCTGTCGGTGAAGCCCGGCCTGACGGGCCTGTGGCAGGTCAGCGGGCGCTCGGACCTCTCCTGGGACGAAACGCTGCAGCTCGACCTCCGGTACGTCGACAACTGGACCTTCACCAGCGACGTCGACGTGATGGCCCGCACGTTCCGGGCCGTCGTGGACGGCCGCGGAGCGTACTGAATGTCAGGCAGCGCGATCGTCCCTCCACCAGCGGTACGTGGCGGCGATCCCGTCCCGCAGCGGGATCGCCGGCTTCCAGCCGAGCGCGGAGAGGCGGGAGATGTCCAGCAGCTTGCGCGGGGTGCCGTCGGGCTTGGAGGTGTCCCAGGCGATGGCACCCTCGTAGCCGGTGACCTCCCGTACGATCTCGGCCAGTTCACGGATCGTCAGGTCGGCGCCACAACCGATGTTGACCGGCTCCTCGCCGTCGTAGCAGCGCAGCAGCACCGCGCACGCGGCGGCGAGGTCGTCGACGTGCAGGAACTCCCGGCGCGGGCTGCCGGAGCCCCACAGCACCACCTCGGGGGCGCCGTCGCGGCGCGCCTCGTGGAAACGGCGGATGAGCGCGGGCAGCACGTGCGAGGTCTCGAGGTCGAAGTTGTCCCCGGGGCCGTACAGGTTGGTGGGCATCGCGGACACGAACGAGGCGCCGTACTGCCGCCGGTAGGACTGCACCTGGACGATGCCGGCGATCTTGGCGAGTGCGTACGCCTGGTTGGTCGGCTCCAGCGGGCCGGTGAGCAGTGCGTCCTCGTGGATCGGCTGCGGCGCGTGCTTCGGGTAGATGCACGAGGAGCCGAGGAAGAGCAGCCGGCCCACCCCGGCCGCGTGCGCCCCGGCGATCACGCTCAGCTGGATGCGCAGGTTGTCCTCGAGGAACTGCACCGGGTAGGTGCTGTTGGCCATGATGCCGCCGACCTTGGCGGCCGCCAGCACCACCGCGTCGGGCCGCTGCTCCTTCAGGAACGCCTCGGTGCGCGCCGCGTCACGCAGATCGAGTTCCCCGCGGCCACGGGTGATCACCTCGTGCCCGTCGGCGGCGAGCCGTCGGGTCAACGCCGATCCGACCAGGCCACGGTGGCCCGCGACGAAGATCCGGGCGCGGTCGGGCAGCAGTGCGTTCGCTTCGCTCATGGAAGCGGATTCTGCCAGCAGGGTTCGCCCCACCGGGGGTGATTCCAAACATCAGTACGCAAAAGAAACATAACCGACCCAAGGGGGGAGATCGCATGGGCAAGAGTGCCCTGATCACCGGTGTGACCGGCCAGGACGGCTCCTATCTGGCGGAGCTGCTGCTGGGCAAGGGGTACACCGTGCACGGCCTCGTCAGGCGGTCGTCCAGCTTCAACACCGAGCGGATCGACCACATCTACCAGGGGCCGCAGGAGGCGAACCGCTCCTTCGTGCTCCACCACGCCGACCTCTCCGACGGCGTGGCCCTGGTGAACCTCCTGCGCGACCTGCGGCCCGACGAGGTCTACAACCTGGGCGCCCAGTCCCATGTCCGCGTGTCCTTCGACGCCCCGCTCTACACCGGGGACGTCACCGGGCTCGGCTCGATGCGGCTGCTGGAAGCGGTACGGGCCAGTGGGGTGGAGACCCGGATCTACCAGGCCTCCTCCTCCGAGATGTTCGGCGCCGCCCCGCCGCCGCAGAACGAGCGGACGCCCTTCCACCCCCGCAGCCCGTACGGCTGCGCCAAGGTCTACGGCTACTGGGCGACGGTCAACTACCGCGAGGCGTACGACATGTTCGCGGTCAACGGCATCCTGTTCAACCACGAGTCCCCGCGCCGCGGTGAGACCTTCGTGACCCGCAAGATCACCCGCGCCGTCGCCCGCATCAAGGCCGGTCTGCAGGACCGGCTCTACCTGGGCAACCTCGACGCCGTCCGCGACTGGGGCTACGCCCCGGAGTACGTCGACGCGATGTGGCGGATGCTGCAGCGCGACGAGCCGGACGACTATGTGGTCGCCACCGGCGAGGCGGCCACCGTGCGGCAGTTCGTGGAGACCGCCTTCGGGCACGTGGGCCTCGACTGGGCGGAGTACGTCCGCTACGACCCCAAGTACGAGCGTCCCAGCGAGGTCGACGCTCTGATCGGCGACGCCAGCAAGGCGGAGGAACTGCTCGGCTGGAAACCCTCCGTGCGGGTCGAGGAACTGGCCCGGATCATGGTCGACGCCGACCGCAAGCAGGTCGAGGACCAGCTCGCCGGCGTGACCGTGCGCATCGACCGCTGAACCCGTCTGGGGCCGCGTCGCGTCGATCCCCGGCGTCATCCAGCCAAGCCATGAGTGCACACAATTTCGTCAAACTTTCACGCGAGAAGCTTTACGGGCCCCTACGCTGCCGACCACAGGTGGGCGATCGGGCCGCTTGTGTACGAGACGGCCTTGGGGGGCACATGCGAAGACTTGGGGCGATGACCGCCGCCGGGACACTGGTGGCCGGCACTCTGGCGGGGTTGGGGGTGGTCGCGGCTCCGGCGGCGACCGCGCTCACCCCGCCGGTCGCGATGACCGCGGACGAACTGCCGACCTGGCAGACCAACGGCATCGTCTGGGCGATGGCCCAGTCGGAAGGGGTCGTCTTCGCGGGCGGGACCTTCTCCACCGTCCGTCCGCCCGGCAGCGCGGCGGGCAGCAACGAGCAGTCCGCGGTGAACTTCGCGGCGTTCGACGCCGCCACCGGCGCACCGGCCGACTGCCACCTGTCGTTCACGATCGGCCCGGGCAGCACGGCCACCGTGCGCGCCCTGGCCGTCTCACCGGACGGCGACACGCTGTACGCGGGTGGCTACTTCAGCTCCGTCAACGGCGTCCAGGTCAACAGCCTGGCCGCCATCGACATCGCGAGCTGCACGCCGATCGCGTCCTTCCACCCGGCGGTCTCCGCGACCGTGCGGGCGCTGGACGTGACGGCGGACACCGTCTACATGGGCGGTGACTTCACCAGCGTCGCCGGGCAGTCCCGGCGGTACTTCGCGGCACTGTCCACCGCGGGGGCGCTGACGGCCTGGGACCCGCAGGGCGACAAGCCGGGGCGGGCCGTCCAGGTCGCCCGGGACGGCTCCCACGTGATGATCGGCGGCGACTTCGACACCATCGGCGGGGGCGACTCGCACGCCCTGGCCGTCGTCGACTCCGGCACGGGCGCGCTGACGAAGGCGTACCCGATGGGCTTCTTCCCAGCGACCTCCGTCGTCAAGGACGTCACGGACGACGCGACGGGACTGTACGTCGCCAACGAGGGCACCGGCGGCGGTGTCTTCGACGGCCGGACCGCCTTCGACCTGAGCGACTTCGACCAGCGCTGGCGCGACACCTGCCTCGGCGCCACCCAGTCGCTCGCGGTCTACCAGACGGTGCTCTACAGCGGTTCGCACGCGCACGACTGCAGCAGCATGGGCGAGTTCCCCAACCAACGGCGCAAGCACCTGCTGGCGCAGTCGGTGGACGACCCCAAGCTGCTCGGCTGGTTCCCGGACACCAACGACGGCCTCGGCGAGAGCATCGGCCCGCGCGTGATGTCCGTGTCGTCCGCGGGCGGCAAGGACTACCTGTGGGTGGGCGGTGAGTTCACCACCGTCGAGGGCACGCCGCAGCAGGGCCTGACCCGCTTCTCCAACGGTCCCGACACCGGCAACCCGAGCACGCCGGAGGCGAGCGCGGCGAGCCTGGCGGCCGGCCAGGTGAAGGTGAGCTGGCAGGCGAGCCTGGACAAGGACGACAGCGCGCTGACGTACAAGGTCTACCGGGACGGCGTGGCCACTCCCGTGTACACCACCTCCGGCAGCTCGCTGCCCTGGGTACGGCCGCAGCTCAGCTTCACCGACACCGGGCTGACCGTGGGCTCGACCCACAGCTACCGGGTCACCGCGAGTGACGGCACCAACACCAGTCCGCTGTCCTCGACCGCCACGGTCACCGTGGCCGGCGGCAGCAACAGCTACGCCTCGGCGGTGCTCTCCGACGGCGCGAACCTGTACTGGCGCTACGACGAGAGCGGCGGCACCTTCGCCGCCGACGCCTCTTCGTCGGACGACAACGGCGACTACGTCGGCGGGCCGTCGTACCGGCAGAGCCCGGGGGCGGTCAGCGGTTCCAGCACGGCGGTCGGCTTCAACGGCTCGGACCAGTGGGTCCACAGCGACCGCAGCCACCCGCGCCCGGCCACCTTCAGCGTGGAGTCGTGGTTCAAGACCACCACGACCTCGGGCGGCAAGATCGTCGGCTTCGGGAACACCACCAACGGCACCAGCAGCCAGTACGACAAGCACGTCTACATGACCAACGACGGCCGGCTGGTCTTCGGCGTCTACACCGGCGCCACCAACACCATCACGACCGGCGCCGCCTACAACAACGGCGCCTGGCACCACGTGGTGGCCACCCAGGGCGCCGACGGCATGAAGATGTACGTCGACGGCACCCTCGCCGGCACCCACCCGCAGACCTCCAACGAGAACTACACCGGCTACTGGCGGGCGGGCGGCGACAACCTCAACGGCTGGCCGAACCAGCCGTCCAGCGGCTACTTCAACGGGCAGATCGACGAGACCGCCGTCTACCCGTCCGTGCTGACGGCCGCCCAGGTCGGCAACCACTACGCCCTGGCGAGCGCCCCGGCCGACACCGTCTCCACGCTCACCCCGGCCGAGGACACCTACGTCAACGCCGGAGCACCGTCGGCCAACTACGGCACCTCGGGCTCACTGGCCGTCCGCGGCAGCTCCGCTTACCTGACGTACCTGCGCTTCAGCCTGCCGCCGGCCCCGGCCGGCCAGACCCTGAAGAGCGCCGTGCTGCGGGTCATGACCAGCAGCGACCCGGCGGCGGGCACCAACGACACCGTCTCCGTCGTGCCCGTCACGGGCGCGTGGACGGAGACCGGGGTCACCTACGGCAGCCGTCCGGCGCTCTCCTCGACCGTCCTGGGCACGCTGAGCGGTGCGACGACGAGCTCGACGTCGTTCACGGTGCCGCTGGACGTCTCCTCGCTCACCGGCTCGCTGGGCGGCTCCTACAGCCTGGCGCTGACCAGCACCGGCACGGACGCGATGTGGCTGTGGTCGCGGCAGGCCGCGTCCTCCGCGAACGGGCCGCGGCTCGTGCTCACCTTCGGCTCCTGACCAGGTGACGGAGGGGCCCGGCCGAGTCCCGGCCGGGCCCCTCCTCACTCCTCGCCGCCCCGGGGCGCGGCCGGTGCGGACGATCCCGTCGGCGGCAGCTCTCCGGCGAACACGATCATCTGGTCGATCCTGCCGTTCCGCAGGTGCACCACGTCCGTCCCCGTGAGCTCCCGCTCGCCCTCCGCGGTGCGGAAGGCCCACTGATAGCGCGCCCATTCCCCGGGCATGTCCACCGCCGAGGAACGCGCCATGGCGCCGGGCCCGGCCGGGTGCCCGCGCATCTCGATGATGAAACGCTCCACGGCCGCGACCCCCTCGCTGCGCCCCAGCGGACCCCAGAAGACGACATCCGGGGTGAGCGCGCGCGACAGCAGCGCGGGGACGTACCCGTCGTGGGAGGCGTTGAACGCGGCGATGAAGGTGTCGATGGCCTCCTGGCCCGCTGCTTCCTGCATCCTCCTGTCCTATCAGAGGGTGCCCGTACGCCGCGGGAGAGGCGGTGCGCCGGCCCTCGCCGGAGCCCCGTCCCCTCGTGCCGCCCCCACCCGAGCCCGGAGTTTAGGCCGAAGTCTCCTCCCAGCCGCCCGAGACCGCGTACGCTGCCGGGCAGGGCGGTTCGTTTCCGCACCGCCGGGGGCGGCGAGGGCTGGGGGGCTCATGCGCACTTGGGGAAGACTGTCCGCTGCGCTGGTACTGACGGCGGCCTCACTGGCCGGCGCGGGGGTCGCGGCGGCGCCGACCGCCGGGGCGCTGACCCCGCCCGTGGCCATCACCGCGGACCCGCTGCCGACCTGGCAGACCAACGGCGTGGTGTGGGCGATGGCCCACCAGGGGGGCACGGTCTTCGCCGGCGGCACCTTCTCGGCCATCAGGTCCTCCGGGTCCGGCAGCACCACGCAGCCCGCCGTCAACTTCGCGGCGTTCAACGCCGCCACCGGCGCTCCCACCGGCTGTCGGCTCTCCTTCACCATCAGCTCCGGCACCGCGACGGTACGCGCCCTGGAGGTCTCACCGGACGGGCGGACGCTCTACGCGGGCGGCTGGTTCAACGCCGTCAACGGAGTGACGGTCAGCAGCCTCGCCGCCATCGACATCGCGAGCTGCACGCCGATCGCCTCCTTCCGGCCCTCCTTCTCGGCCACCGTGCGGGCCATCGACGTCACCGACGACACCCTCTACGTGGGCGGCGACTTCACCTCCGTGGCCGGACAGTCCCGGCCGCGGTTCGCCGCGCTGTCGACGGCCGGAGCGCTGCGCGCCTGGAACCCGAACGCCGACAAGCCCGGGCGGGCGGTCCAGCTCACCCCGGACGGCGCCCACGCCGTGATCGGCGGCGACTTCGACACCGTCAGGGGCACCGCGTCCCACGCCCTGGCCGTGGTCGACACCGGCACGGGGGCGCTGACCCGGGCGTACCCGGGCGGCTTCATCCCGCCGACCTCGGTCGTCAAGGACCTGACGGCGGACGCCACGGGGGTCTTCACCGCCAACGAGGGCACCGGCGGCGGCGTCTTCGACGGCCGCATCGCCCTCGACATCAGCACCTTCAACCAGCGCTGGCGGGACACCTGCCTCGGCGCGACCCAGTCCGTGCAGGTCTACAAGACCGTGCTGTACAGCGGCTCACACGCGCACGACTGCAGCAGCATGGGCGGCTACCCGAACCAGCGGCGCAAGCACCTGCTCGCCGAGTCCGTCGGCAACCCGACCCTGCTGCCGTGGTTCCCGGACACCAACGACGGCATCGGCGAGGGACTGGGCCCGCGGGTGATGACGGTGGCCTCCTCCGGAGGCACCGACTACCTCTGGGTCGGCGGTGAGTTCACCACCGTCGCCGGGGCCGCCCAGCAGGGCCTGACCCGCTTCGCCTCCGGCCCGGACACCGGGGCTCCGAGCGTGCCCGAGGTGAACGTGGCCAGCATCCGGCCGGGCCAGGTCACCGTGCGCTGGCGGACCAGCCTCGATCTGGACGACGGCCCGCTGACCTACCGCGTCTACCGCAGCGGCTCCACCACGCCGATCCGCACCACCACCGGCTCCTCGCTGCCGTGGGTGCGCCCGCAGCTGGCCTTCACCGACACCTCGGTCACGGCGGGCACGACGTACTCGTACCGGGTCACCGCGAGCGACGGGACCAACACCAGCGCACTGTCCCCCGCCCGGTCGGTGACCGCCGCTTCGGCCACCCAGGCCTACCCGGCCCGGGTGCTCGCCGACGGCGCGAAACTGTACTGGCGCTACGACGAGGCCTCCGGCCAGTTCGGCGCCGACTCCTCGCCCGGCAACGACAACGCGGTCTACCTCAACGGACCGCTGTACCGGCGGACCCCCGGCGCCGTGCCCGGCAGCACCGCCATGGGTTTCAACGGCACCAACGACTACGCCTACAGCGACGCCCGGCACAACCGCCCCTCGGCCTACAGTGTCGAGACCTGGTTCCGGACCACGACCACGGCCGGCGGCAAGCTCATCGGCTTCGGCGACCGCAACGTCGACAACAACCTCAGCAGCAACTACGACAAGCACATCTACATGACGAACAACGGGCGCCTGGCCTTCGGGGTCTACGTCAGCGGCACCCACACCATCACCACGCGGGGCACCTACAACAACGGCCGGTGGCACCATGTCGTCGCCACCCAGGGCAGCGGCGGTATGCGGCTGTACGTCGACGGCGCCCTCGTCGGCACCAACACCACGACCACCAGCCAGAACCACGTGGGCTACTGGCGGATCGGCGGTGACAACCTCAGCGGCTGGCCGAACCGTCCCACCAGCAACTACTTCGCCGGGCAGCTGGACGAGACCGCGGTCTACCCGCTGGTGCTGACCGCCTCCCAGGTCGCCGGCCACCACACGCTGGGCGCCGGGTGAGGCGGCACGGCGCCGGGCACCAAGGCCAGGGTCGCCGTCTCGCAGGACGCGTACGACACCGCATGGGCGGCGTCGGCCGGCCACGGCACCTCGGGACCGCCCGCGGTGCGCGGCACGCTCACCGGGGCCACGGCGGCCCGGAGCACGTACGAGACGGCGCTGAACGCCGACACGCTGGCCGGGGCCCCGGGCGGCTCCTACGCGCTCGCGCTCACCAGCACGGGCAGCGACGCGCTGTGGCTGTGGTCGAGCGAGGCGGCGGGAGCGGGCAACCATCCCGTGCTCGTACTGACCTTCGGCGCACCTTAGTGCTCACATTTTCTTCAAACACCGTCCATCAGCCGTATGTCAGCCCATACCCTGCGGTGCACGGGCGGCCAAGTGGGACGCTCGGGGGCATTGGGGCCTTGGGGGGCACATGCGCAAGCTCAGATCCATATCCGCTGCCTTGACCATGGCGGCGGGCTCCTTGGCGGCGGGAGCGATCGCGCCGCAGCCGGCGGTGGCCCTGACGCCACCGGTGGCGATGACGGCCGACAGCCTGCCGACCTGGCAGACCAACGGCATCGTCTTCGCCATGGCGCAGGCGAACGGCACCGTCTTCACCGGCGGCACCTTCTCCTCGGTCCGTCCGTCCGGAGAGGCGGCGGGCGGACCGAACGAACGGGCGGCGGTCAACTTCGCCGCCTTCGACGCGGCCACCGGCGCACCCACCGACTGCAGCCTGTCCTTCACCGTCGGCTCCGGCACGGCGACCGTGCGGGCGCTGGCGGTGTCGCCGGACGGGGCCACGCTGTACGCGGGCGGCTTCTTCGGCGCGGTCAACGGCACCCCGGTCAGCAGCCTCGCAGCGATCGACATCGCCACCTGCACCGTCAGGACGAACTTCGCCGTCGCGGTCAACGCCACCGTCCGGGCGCTGGCCGTCACCGGCGACACCGTCTACCTGGGCGGTGACTTCGGCTCCGTCGACGGCCGGCCGCACGCCAACTTCGCCGCCGTCACCACCTCCGGCGAGGTCACCTCCTTCACCGCCGACGGCGACGCGCCGGGCCGCGCGCTGGAGATCACCCCGGACGGGGCGAACGTCGTCCTCGGCGGCGACTTCGACCACGTCAACGGCACGGCCTCGCACGCCCTGGCCGTGGTCGACGCGACGACCGGCGCCGTGGTGAAGGGATACGGATCCACCTTCATCCCGTCGACGTCGGTCGTCAAGGACCTCACGACCGACGCCACCGGCGTCTACACCGGCAACGAGGGCACCGGCGGCGGCGTCTTCGACGGCCGCATCGCGCTCAACCTCGACGACTTCAACCAGCGCTGGCGCGACACCTGCCTCGGCGCGACCCAGTCGGTCGAGGTGTACAAGTCCGTGCTGTACAGCGGCTCGCACGCGCACGACTGCAGCAGCATGGGCGAGTACCCGAACCAGCGGCGCAAGCACCTGCTCGCGGAGTCCGTCGACAACCCCGCGAAGCTGGGCTGGTTCCCCGACACCAACGACGGCCTGGGCGAGGGGATCGGCCCGCGCGTCATGTCCGTCTCCTCCTCCGGTGGCACCGACTACCTCTGGGTCGGCGGCGAGTTCACCACCGTCAACGGGGTCGCCCAGCAGGGGCTGACCCGCTTCTCCTCGGGCCCGGACACCGGCGTGCCTACCACCCCGAACGTCAACGCCTCCAGCGTCACCCCGGGCTCGGTCAAGGTCCGCATCCAGACCAGCCTGGACCTGGACGACAGCTCGCTGACCTACCGCGTGTACAAGAACGGCGGCACCACGCCCGTGTACACCACGACCGCCTCCTCGCTGCCGTGGGTGCGGCCGCAGCTGACCTGGACCGACACCGACGTGACGGCCGGCGCCACCTACACCTACCGGGTCACCGCGAGCGACGGCACCAACACCACCGTCAAGTCGCCGACCCAGACGGTCACGGCGGCGACCGTGCCCGAGGCCTACCCGACCCAGGTCCTCGCCGACGGGGCCACGCTGTACTGGCGCTACAACGAGACCGCCAACACCTTCGTCGCCGACAGCTCGCCGGCCGACGACGGCGGCAACCACGTCGGCGGCCCGACCCGTGGCGTGAGCCCGGGCGCGATCGCCGGCTCCGGCAGCACCGCCGTGACCTACAACGGCACCACGCAGTGGTCGTACAGCGACGCCAAGCACAACCGGCCGTCCGCCTACAGCATCGAGACCTGGTTCCGGACGACCACCACCACCGGCGGCAAGATCATCGGCTTCGGCGACCGGACGACCGAGGCGAGCGCCACCACCGACAAGCACGTCTACATGACCAACGCCGGCCGCCTGATCTTCGGCGTGCGCAGCGGCAGCAACCGCACCGTCACCACCCTCGGGGCCTACAACGACGGCGAGTGGCACCACGTCGTCGCCACGCAGGGCTCCAGCGGGATGCGGCTGTACGTCGACGGCTCGCTGCAGGCGTCGAACCCCTTGATCACCGGCGGCAACGACTACGTGGGCTACTGGCACGTCGGAGGCGACAACCTCTCCGGCTGGACCAGCCGCCCGTCGAGCAACTACTTCGCCGGGAGCATCGACGAGACCGCGATCTACCCGAGCGTGCTGTCCGCCTCGCAGATCGCCCAGCACTACGACCTGGGGAAGAACGGATGAACCACCCGCCCCGCCGGGTCGCCACCGCCGCCGCCGTCCTGCTGACGGCGGCGGCGGTGCTGCTCACCGGCTGTTCCAGCGGCTCCGACGGCAAGGGCACCGCCGCCAAGAACGCGCCCGCGCCCTCCGCCTCCGCCTCCGTACCGGCCCCGGACCCGGGCTCGGACTCGGCGGAACCGACCGCCCCCACCGACCCCGCCTCCGACGCAGTCCCGAGCGGGCCGAAGGTCCCCGAGGCGGAACTGACCCCGGTGACCGGCTCCTTCACCAAGAAGGAGAAGGCCTACCTGTCCGGGCGGGTGCCCAGGGGCACCGACCCCGCGGCCGTGCTCCAGCTCGGCCAGGAGACCTGTGACCGCATCGCGCGCGTCGCCGAGGTCGACAAGGACGCCGCCATCGGCGGCATCATCACCGGGCAGATCGGCGGCGCCAAGGGCGCCGTCACCCACCTGTGCCCGGACCAGGAGGACATCCTGGCGGCCGCCGCGACCGGCTTCGCCGACGGCTCCTACACCGTGGGCACCAAGGCGAAGGCGGGCAGCGTCGTCGTGCCCGGCACCTACCGCGCCCTGACCCCCACCAAGGACTGCACCTGGACGGCCGGCACGAAGACCGGCACGGCCCACAAGGTCACGATCACCGCGGGCACGAGGACCTTCGACTCGCGCGGCTGCTTCGCCTGGGCACGGGAGGGCCGGTGAACGAACTCGTGAGCAGGCTCCCCGTCGTGGTGGCGATCCCGACCAAGAACGAGGCGGAGAACATCGCCACCACGGTCGGCTCGGTCATCGACCACTTCGAGGCGGTGGTGGTCGTCGACTCCGGCAGCACCGACGACACCCGCGCCATCGCCGAGTCGCTGGGCGCCCAGGTCGTCCCCTACACCTGGGACGGCAAGTACCCCAAGAAGAAGCAGTGGTGCCTGGACAACGTCCACCCGGACATCCCCTGGCTGCTGTTCCTGGACGGGGACGAGGTGCCCACGCCGGAGCTGATCGCCGAGCTCCGCGAGCTCTTCGCGCGGCAGCCGGTCCTGCCCGCGGCCTTCGACATCCCGCTGCTGTACTGGTTCGCCGGGCGGCCGCTGCGGCGCGGCTACACCGTCGTCAAGCGGTCGCTGCTGGACCGCACCCGGGTGTCGTACCCGGAGGTCGACGACCTGGGCGCACCCGGCATGGGCGAGCAGGAGGGCCATTACCAGCCGCGTGCGGACGGACCCGTCGGGAGGCTCAAGGGGCGCATCGAGCACCGCGACCTGGACCCGCTACGCACCTGGTTCGAGCGGCACAACCGCTACTCGGACTGGGAGGCCTGGCTGGAGCACCACCCGGGGGCGAAGGAGCAGGTACGCGGGCTGAAGACCCGGCAGGGCAGGCTCTTCCAGAGGGTGCCGTTCAAGCCGCTGCTCTTCTTCGGTTACACCTACCTGGCCCGGCGCGGCTTCCTCGACGGCCGCGCCGGCTTCGACTACGCCCTCGCGCTCAGCTTCTACCGCTGGCAGATCGGGCTGAAGACGCGGGAGAACGTTCCTTCATAGCCGTCTCGTAGACGCCTTGAAGGACGTCGAGCGCGGCGTCGAGCGACAGCTCGTCCCGGATGAGGCGCCAGGCGGCCCGCGAGGCCGCCTGGTTCGCCTCGGGCTCCAGCAGTTCCAGGACGGCCTTCCCGACGTCCTCGGGCCGCCACACGACCCGTCCGGCGCCCGCCCGCTCGATGTCGGGCGCGAGGCCGTTGGACTCCCGCACGACCACGGGCGTGCCCACCGACATCGACTCCAGCAGCGACATCGCGAACGGCTCGTCCACGGACGGCAGGACGTAGACGTCTGCGGCGCGGAAGGCCTCCAGCGCCTCGGCGTGGCTGAGCGGTCCGACGTGCCTGACGGCGTTCTCGACTCCCAGCGCGCGGACGGTCTCCAGGGTGCCGGACAGCTCGCCCGAGTCCGGGCCGGCCAGGACGAACCGGGCGTCCGGGTACCGTCTCAGGATCTCCGGGATCGCGGCCGCGAAGACCTTGGGGCGCTTGCGGGCCTGGAAGCGGGCCAGGTAGAGCACGGTGGGCGGGCCGCTGCGGACCCTCGGCTGGTGCAGCGCGGTGCCGTTGGGCAGCCGTACCGGACGGGCCAGGTTGCCCGCGCCCACGACGGCCTCCAGGTCGGTGCGTTCCCACTCGGTCAGGTGCAGCACGGCGTCGGCGCGGCGCAGCAGCCGCTTGGTGGCGAGCGCGTCGAGCACCTTGGCCAGCGGCTTGTCGCTGGGGTCGACCATCCCGTGCGTCTGCAGCACCAGCGGCCGCCCGCACCGCAGCGCGGCCACGGCGACCGGCAGGGTGATCAGGTCGCGCATCAGGTGGACGTGGACGACGTCCGCCGAGCGCACCAGCCGCCGGGCGCCCGCGAGCAGGGACGGTGAGGTGATCCCGGAGACCTCGAAGCGCGGCAGCACGTGCCGGGCCCGGAAGATTCGCGCGGGCACGCCCTCCACCTCGCCGGGCAGCTCGCCCTCGGGAAAGCCGTCGCCCAGGGTGACCAGTTCGGCGTCGACGCCGCGGCCGCGCAGCCCACGGGCGAGGTTGAGGGCGACCCGGGTCGGGCCGCCGAAGGCGTTGGTCGGCGTGTGCAGGGTGACGACGTGCAGCACCTTCACGACTGTGGCTCCTTGAGCGTCCGGATACCGTCGGCGGCGTGCAGGGTGAGCTCGGGCAGGTCCTTCGACAGGACCGTGCCGGCGCCGACGATGGCGTGGCGGCCCACCGTCACCCCGGCGAGCACGATGGCGCGGGCGGCGACCCAGGCGCCGTCCTCCACCGTGATCGGCGCGTTGCGGTAGCGGAAGTCGACGGTGCGGTGGTCGTGGCTGCCGGTGCACAGCAGCGCCTCCTGGGAGACGCAGACGTCGGTGCCGATGGTGATGGGCTCCAGGTTGAGCAGCCAGGCACCCTCGCCGATCCACGTGCGGTCCCCGACGGTCAGCTTCCAGGGCCACAGCACCCGGACCCGGTGCCGGATCAGCACGCCCTCGCCGATGGTGGCGCCGAAGGCCCGCAGGATCGCCACCCGCAGCCGCGCCGGGCAGAACCAGGCGGAGAACACGGTGTTCATCACCGCGAACCACAGTGCCTGGACGGCCTTGCCCCGTCCCTTGTCGTACCCGGCCAGTGTGAAGGCCGACAGATCACGTGCCGTCACGGACGCACCCCCAAGAACCCCCGCCCCTGGTGCCCTCCCCGGCACCGTTCGCACAGATTATCCGTGGACGCGCTACCGGGGAGGCAGGATCTATAGACTGCGCGAGGGGAATCGTTGGGGGGCTGTCGCATGGCCGTTCAGGCACACGGAATCCAGCCGCGCGGAATCCCGCCGCGGGAGCCCGGCGGCCCGGGGGGCCCGGCCGGTCCGGGGACGGGCGACGTCGAGGTCCCGGCGGTCTCGCCGCGGGCGCTGCTCTCCCGCGCGCTGGCCGTACCGCTCATCCTGGGCCTGGGCCTGTTCCTGCCGGCGGTGGTCGCGGCGCAGCCTGGCCCGGGGGTGCGCGACGGCGTCTTCTGGCTGCAGATGGTGCTGACCTGCTACTCCGGCACCCGGCTGGCGGTGATGGCGCTGACGGCCCACCGCAAGCTGATCCAGGGTTCGTTCTGGCTCTTCGTGTACGTGGCGATGGGTGTCGCCCCGCTCGTGCAGGACGTGCTGGACCAGACGCCGACGCCGGTCGTCGGCACCCGCGCCGACCTGCTGGTCGCGGTCGCGCTGGTGCTGATCGGCTGCGCGGCCTTCGACGTCGGCGCCCTGCTGTCGCGGCACCGGCCGATCCGCCGGGCGCGGCGCGGGGACCGCTCCGCCTCCTTCCACCGCAGACGGGTGTTCCTGCTGGTGGCGATCGCGTTCGTCGGCAGCGCGCTGCTGGTGGTCAAACTGGGCGGCCCGGCGGTGTTCTTCAGCAGCCGGCAGGCCATCACCGACACGATCCGGGCCGACGGCGCCGCCTCCGCGGAGTCCAACGTCGGCTCCGCCTTCCTGCGCGGCTTCGGCACCGTCCCCGCGCTCCTGGCGCTGCTCGTCTTCACCCGCTGGCTGGTGACCTCGCGGCGAGCCCGCCGCCGGCCGCTGGTGATCGCCACCTGGAGTGCCCTGCTGCTGCTCAACGGGGTGGTCAACAACCCGATCAGCAACCCGCGTTACTGGTTCCTGACGGTGCTCTTCTCGTTCCTGTTCACGGCCTTCCCCAGGAGCCCGGCGATGTACCGGACGGCCTTGGCCCTGGGCGTGCTGGCCGCGCTGGTCGTCTTCCCGTTCGCCGACCGCTTCCGCTACGACGACGACGGCTACAAGCCGGTGCAGACCACGTCCGTCTTCGAGCCGCTGGCGATCAAGGACTACGACCAGGTCGGCATGTTCGCCAACACCATCACCTTCTCGGACAGCGGCCCCGGCCACTTCTACGGCCGCCAGCTCGCGGGCTCCGCGTTCTTCTTCGTGCCGCGGTCGGTCTGGCAGGGCAAGCCCCGTGACACGGGCGTCATGATCGGCCAGTGGATGGGGATGAAGAACGTCAACCTGTCCTCTCCCACGTGGGCCGAGGTCTGGATCGACTTCGGCGCCGGCGGCGTCGTCGTGGCGTTCACCGCCCTCGGCTACGTCGCCGCCCGGGGCGACCGCCGCTATGCGCTGCGCACCTCGGTGGACCCGCGCCCGGGCAACGTGATGGCGATCGTCATCCCGCTCGTCGCGGGCTACTCCTTCATCCTCCTGCGCGGGCCGCTGCTCCAGGCCTCGGGCCGCATCGGGGTCGCCCTGATCTGCTTCGCCCTCGTCACGACCCTGCGATCCGACGAGCGCAAGCACCTGCGCTGACGGGGCGCCCCGGTGGGCTACCGTCCGGCCGCGCCCGCCGCCGGGGTCGTGAGCGCGTCGAGCGCGCGGCGCAGTTGCGTGCTGGAGGTGTGCACCGTGTAGGGGAAGTAGACGACCTCGACGCCGACCGTGGCGAAGTCGCGCTCGAGCCGGTCCCCCTTCTCGGTGCCGCGCCAGTCGTCGCCCTTGAAGATGACGTCGAACCGGACCTGCTCCCAGGTCTCCAGTTTGTCCGGGACGGTCTCGACGAAGGCCGCGTCGACGAAGCGCACGCTGCGGACGATCTCCAGCCGCTCGACGAGCGGGACGACCGGCCTGCGCCCCTTGGCGAGGGCGGCCATCTCGTCGGAGACCACCCCCGCGACCAGGTAGTCGCACTGGCTGCGGGCGTGCCGCAGGATGTTCAGGTGGCCGACGTGGAACAGGTCGTAAACACCAGGTGCATACCCCACACGGTGCGCCATGTCGCGAATCCCCCCACAGGAATACAACCATTCCGCGAGCTGCGGAGTCTCAGACATTAGCGTGAAGCCAGTGTGTTTCTCCGGTGAACGGATAAGGTGAGCATCTGGTCACTTCTGGGGGGAAGGGGTCCTTCCGTGCCCGAGTTCAAGGGCCGCACACTGCTATTGGTCTCCACCAACTACGCGCCCGAGCACGCGGGCATCGGCCCGTACGCCACACAGATCGCCGAGCACTGGGCGGCCGCGGACGGCGGCGGCGCGGAGGTCCATGTGCTCGCCGGCATGCCGCACTACCCGTCGTGGCGGCTCGATCCGGCGTACAGGGGCGTGTGGCGGATCGAGGAGCGGCGTGCCGGGGTGCGCGTGCACCGCCGGCGGCACACCGTGCCGCCACGTCAGACGGCCGTCAAGCGCGCCCTGTTCGAGGCGTCGATCCTCGCCCACGGGCTGGTCGCGGCGCCCCGCGTCCGGCCGGACGCGGTGGTGGCGCAGATGCCGAGCCTCGCCGGCGGTGTGATCGGCGCGCGCATCGCCGCCCGGCACAAGGTGCCGTACGTGCCGATCGTGCAGGACCTGATGGGCGCCGCCGCCGCGCAGAGCGGCATCCGCGGCGGTGACCGGGCGGCGGCGGCCGCCGGGGCCGTCGAGGCGTACGCGCTGAAGCGGGCCACGCTGGTCGGCGTGATCCACGAGAGCTTCGTGGACAAGGTCGCCGCGATGGGCGTGGACCGCGGGCGCATCCGGCTGGTCCCCAACTGGTCGCACGTGGCCCGTCCTTCGCGCCCGCGCGAGGAGACCAGGGCCCGGCTGGGCTGGGGCCGGGGGCAGACGGTGGTGCTGCACTCCGGGAACATGGGGCTCAAGCAGGGCCTGGAGGTGCTGGTCGAGGCGGCCCGTCTCGACCCCTCGGTGCGGATCGTCCTGATGGGCGACGGCAACCAGCGCGAGCACCTGCGGGACCTCGCGGCGAACGTGCCCAACCTGGAGTTCGCGCCGCCCGCCGACGACGCCGACTTCGCCGACGTGCTGGCCGCCGCCGACGTCCTGGCGGTCACCCAGCGGGCCTCGGTGCTGGACATGAGCATCCCGTCGAAGCTCACCTCCTACTTCGCCGCCGGACGGCCCGTGGTCGCCTCCGTCGCCGCCGAGGGCGGCACCGCGCAGGAGGTGCTGCGGTCCGAGGCCGGGCTGCTGGTGGAACCGGAGGACCCGGGGGCGTTCCTCAAGGCCGTGCGCGCCCTCGCCGAGGACCCGGAGGCCGCCGCCGAACTCGGGGCCCGGGGACCCGTGTACGTGGCGGCGCACCTGAGTCGTGAGGCCGGATTGTCACGGATCAGTGCGCTCCTCGCGGAGGCACTGGACACGGCCGTAGAAGCTGTCGATCCTGAGGGATCGGACGTATGGGGGGTTCCACGCACGTGAGTGATCAACCGCACGCATCGCAGATGTCCGAGGCCCACGACGAACCGGACCTCCTGCGCGACCAGTTCCGTCAGCTCGTCCGCTACCGCGCGCTGCTGGTGGCCGGTGTGCTGATCGGGCTGCTCGGCGGCGGATACCTGGCCGTCTCCGGCAAGGACACCTATGTCGCGACCAGCGAGGTCGTACTGCGGGCGGCCACCGTCGACGAGTTCGCGGCCGGCGGCACGGCACCCGACAAGGCGATCAACATCGGCACCGAGCGGCAGACGGCGATGAGCAACGAGATCGCCAAGCGCGCCGCCAAGAAGCTGCACCTGCCGGCACGTTCCGTCTCCTCGCTCCAGTCCGACCTCCAGGTCACCAACCCGCCCAACACGCTGGTGCTGCGCTTCGCGTACACCTACACCGACCCGGACGAGGCGGCCCGCCGGGCCAACGCGCTCACCCAGGCGTTCATGGACGCCCGCCAGGAGACCACCGAGAACACCATCAAGAACACCGTCCACAACCTGCGCAAACAGCTCGACCCGGTGGTCAAGCAGCGCAAGGAACTCGACGACCAGATAGCCAGGCTGGGCGAGGGGCCCACTCTCGACGCGGCCACGACGGTGCAGGCCACCCTCGTCGGCCGCATCTCCGAACTCAGCACCAACATCACCAGGTTGCAGACCCTCGACACCACGCCCGGCAAGTGGATCCGGGTCGCCTCCCCGCCGTCCGCGGCCTCCGGCCCCGGGCTGCCCATGATGCTCGGCCTCGGAGCCCTCGTCGGCATCGCCATCGGCCTGCTGGCCGCGTGGGTGCGGCTGGTCTTCGACCCCACCGCGCGGTCCGAGAGCGACGTGGTGCGGGCGCTGCGCGCGCCCGTGCTGGGCACCCTGCCGCGCGCCAAGGGCGGCCCGCTGCTCGCCGTCGACCAAGCCGACCCGCGGCTGGCCGAGGAGTTCCGCTCGGTCGCCTTCCGGCTCGCCTACGACCAGCGGTTCGCCGAGCACCGCCGGCTGCTCGTCGTCGCCCCGCGCGGCACCGGCGAGACGGCCGCCTCGGTCGCCGTCAACCTGTCCGCGTCCTTCGCCGAGATGGGCATGGACGTGCTGCTGGTCGAGGCCGACCTGCGTACCCCCGGGCTTTCGGCGCGGCTACGCGCGGCGGACGGCTCCCGGCCCGGCTGGGCGCGTTCCCCGCATCTGAGCGAGGGCGGCTGGCCGGCCGGTCTCCAGGTGCCCATCGACGCCGGCGAGTCCGGCTCCTTCGACCTCGTGCCGGGGCGCCGGGTGCGCAACGTGGCGCGGGCGCTCACCTCGTCGGCGGCGAGCCGGCTGTTCGCTGAGGCGGACGCCCCGGGCGCCGCGGTGATCGTGCTGGCGCCGGCGGTCCTCACGTACGCCGACGCGCTCGCGGTGGCCGACCGCATCGACGGGGTCCTGGTCGTCGCCGACCCGCACGCGGTGCACCGCGCCGACCTCGACCGGGTCCGCCAGCTGATCAGCGGCGTGGGCAGTACGGTGCTCGGCGCCGTCCTGCACACCTCGCCCGGCCGCGGCTGGTGGGCCCGGCGGGCCCGGCGGGCGGCGCGCAAGCGGAACGCCGCCGCCGCGTCGCGTTCCGAGGCCTCCGTCCCGGCGGCCGGGGCCGCGTCCTCCGCCGACGCCGGGGTCACCGCCGCGGCGGCCACCAACGCCGCCACGGCCAGGACGCCCCTGCCCTCCGGTGACGACACCCCGGCGCCGACCACGGACACCATCCCGCTGCGCACGGTGACCAGGTGACGGTGCGCCCGGCGCCGGGCGCGAGGACCGCGATCGTCTGCTCCGTGCTCGACCAGGGTGTCGCGGCGCTCACGAACATCCTGGTGCTCGTGGTCGCCGCGCGGCTGTCCAGCGCCGCCGGGTTCTCGGTCTTCTCGATGGTCTACACCGTCTTCTCCGTGCTGCTGGGCGTGAGCGTCTCGTACGTCGGCCAGGCCCTGGTGCTGGAGCGGGGCGAGGACGCCTCGGTGGCCGCCGCCTGCCGCTCGGCGGCCTCTTTCGTGGCCGTGGCCTCCACGGTGGCCGGCGGCGCCATGGCGGCGGTGCTCGCCTTCGTCCCCGGCGAGACGGCGTGGGCGCTGGCGGTGCTCGGCATGGTGCTGCCTCTGGTCCTCACCCAGGACGGGCTGCGCTACTGCTTCTCGACCCTGCGGCTGCCCCATCTCGCCCTCGCCGGCGACTCCTTGCGGCTGGCGGTCGCGCTTCCCGCGCTCGCCCTGCAACCGCACGGCACGGGCCCGGCCAGGCTGGTCGCGGTGTGGGGCCTGTCGGCGGCGCCCGCGCTGCTGCTCGGCGGGGCCCTGCTGGCCCCCCGGCTGCGCGGCGCCAGGACCGACCTGCGCCGCTTCGTGCGCCGCGGCCACCTCGGGCAGCGCTTCGTCGTCGAGTACGGCGTGGGCAACGCCTCCAGCCAGCTCGCGGTGGTCGGCCTCGGTGTGTTCGCCAGCCAGTTGGCGGTGGGCTCGCTGCGCGGTACGACGACGCTCTTCGGCCCGATGAACGTGCTGTTCAACTCCGCCACCGCCTTCGGTCCCCCGCTGCTGGGCCGCGTCCCGGGCATGCGCGGGCAGGTCCGGGCGACGGCCGTCCTCGCCGCCGTCCTCGCGGGTGTCGCCGCGGTCTGGACGGCCGTCCTCACGGCCTTGCCGGACCGGGCCGGCCGTGAACTGCTCGGCGAGACCTGGGCGGCGGCGTCCCGTCTGCTGCCCGCGACGGGCACGCAGTACGCCGCCATCGCCGCCGGAACGAGCGCCCTGCTCACCCTCCGCGTCCTGCGGCCGAAGGCGACCCTGCCCATCCAGGTGGTCTTCTCCCTGGCCTCGGTCGCCTTCATGATCGGCGGCTACGCCCTCGGCGGCGTCCTCGGCGCCGCCTGGGGCCTGGCCCTCGGCTCGGCCCTCAAGGCGCTGGTGCTCTGGGCCCGCATCGCCGTCGTCCGCCGCGAGACCGCCCCGGCGGACGACCCCGAGACCCGCCCCGAACCGGCCCCGGCCTAGCGCCCGGCGGGGTGTCCGGCTCCCTTCGGTCGCACCGATGCGGACTGCGGGCGGGAGGGTGGGGGCGGGCCCGGCCTCACGGGCCGGGCGTCGCGGCGGGCTGCCGGTGGGCGGAGTGCGGGAACAGCGGGGCCGGCGGCGGGAGGTGGCCGTCCGGGGTGGGCGCGCAGCGCCGGGCGATCAGGGCGGCGGCGTCCGGCAGGAAGGGTTCCAGCTCGGCGGCGAGGGCGCGGCAGGCGTGCACCAGGGCGGCCAGGACCGCGTCGAGGCGGTGTCCGGCAAAGGCGTTGCGGTGGCGGCGTTCGGCGCGGGCCAGTTCCCAGGGCCGGGTCTCGTCGATGCAGCGGTTGGCCTCGTCGACGATCCGCCACACGGCGGCCGTCGCCCGCCGGAAATCCACGTCGTGCAGGGCCGCCGCGACGGTGTCCGGCGTCTCCTGACATGCCGTCAGTAGCGCTTCCGTGCCGGGCTCGCCGGGCCTGTCCGCCGCGGGGACGAGGCCGTCGCGGAAGCGGTGGACCATGGTCACCACCCGGTGCACCAGGTTGCCGAGCCCCCCGGCCAGGTCCGCGTCGGCGCGGGCGACCAGCCGTTCGCGCGTGAAGTCGGCGTCGCCCACCCGCGGCACCTCGCGCAGCAGCCACCAGCGAACCGCGTCGGTACCGTGCTCGCCGACCAGTTCCTTCGGGTCGACGGTCGCGCCGGCCGACTTGCTGATCTTGCGCCCGTCCACCGTCAGGTAGTCGTGGACGAGGATGTCCGTCGGCAGCGGCAGCCCGGCCGACAGCAGCATCGCGGGCCAGTAGACGGCGTGGAAGCGCAGCACGCCCTTGCCCACCAGGTGCACCCGCCGTCCGTCGCCCGCCCACCACTGCTCGTACGCGGCGCCGCGCTGCCCCTCGCCCCCGTAGCCCAGGCTGGTGACGTAGTTGCCGAGCGCGTCCCACCAGACGTAGATCACCTGGCCGGGGTCGCCGGGCACCGGGATGCCCCAGCCGCGGGCCCGGGTCTGGGAGCGGGAGACGGAGAAGTCGCGCAGGCCGCGGGCGAGCAGGGCGAGCACCTCGTTGCGGCGCGCGGCGGGCTCGATGCGCAGCCGCCCGTCCTCGATCAGCGCGCGCAGCTCGTCGGTGTACCGGGACAGCCGGAAGAACCAGTTCTCCTCCGCGACCGTCTGCGGCTCGGTGCCGTGCTCGGCGCAGCGGCCGTCGACCAGGTCGTCCGGGGTGTAGAACTGCTCGCAGCCCACGCAGTACAGGCCCTCGTAGTGCTCTCGGTAGAGGTCGCCCGCCGCGGCGCAGCGGCGCCAGAGCCGCTCCACGCCGGCGCGGTGGCGAGGGTCGCGGCTGGTGCGGATGAAGTCGTCCAGGGAGAGCGCGAGCGGGGCGTCCAGCGCGGCGAAGGCGGCCGCGTTGCGGTCCACGAGGTCCTGGACGGGGATGCCCTCGGCCTCGGCGGCCAGCACGTTCTTCAGCGAGTTGTCATCCGTGCCGCTGAGGAAGCGCACCGGTTCGCCGCGCCTGCGGTGGTGCCGGGCCAGCACGTCCGCCTGCACCAGTTCGAGCGCGAAGCCGAGGTGGGGGCGGGCGTTGACGTACGGGATGGTGGTGGTGACGTAGAAACGGGAAGCCTGGGGTGCGGTCATCGGAACCTCCGGGAGGGGCGGGGCGGGGCTCCGATGCGCGAAAGGATCGAGGCCCCGGTGGGGGCCTCGGAAGACGCGGACGCGTCCGGTGTCAGCGGCCCCGGGCGGGGGCCATCATCTGCCGGTGGTACGGGTTCGCGATCATGCCTCGATGCTAGCAGCCGGGGCGCTCAGTTCGCGGAACCATTTCGCGAGGAAGGCGACGAGGAAGAACGCGTGCACGACGAACAGCGCGGCGTACGCGGCGAGGAAGACGCGCGGCGCCCCGAGGGTGAGGAAGACCAGACAGAACACCCCGTAGTCGACGGGCAGCAGCGCGACCGCGCGCAGCCGTGACGGCGCGGGAGCCGGGGCCGTCCCCGCGGCCGCGGCAGGCTTCGGCTTGAGCTTGTCGGCCAGCAGGCCCCCGCTGAAGATCAGCACGGCGACGAACTGGAAGCCGAGCGGCAACAGCAGCCAGCCCTCGGAGGCCAGGTCGAAGAAGCGGTGGAAGGAGATCAGGACGGCCGCGTGGATCGCGGTGATCTTCGCCGCGTCGACCACGTGGTCCAGCCACTCCCCCGCCGGGTTGCCCCGCTTCAGCAGGCGGGCGAGCTGGCCGTCCGCGGAATCGAAGGCGAAGCCGACGACGAGCCCGAGGTAGACGGCCACGGCCAGGGGCCAGGAGGGCCGGGCCAGCGCCAGCGCCGCCACCGCGCCCAGGCTGAAGGCGGCGCTGACCAGGGTGACCTGATTGGGCGTCAGGCCGGCCCGGTAGGCGCCGGCGGCGAGCACCCGGCCGGCCGGCCGGTTGATGTGGCGCGAGTAGAGCGACACGCCCTTGGCCGACTTCTGGGCCGTGCGCAGCTCGCGCAGCGCGCCACCGATGGTCAGCGTCACGTAACCCCCCAGCGATGCGTCATTCGTGCGCATCACATCATGGCAGGACGCGGCCCTCCGCGGGGTCGGGTCGGCCTGCTGAAGGGGCGTCACACGGGGGGCCGGTCCGGCCGTCCCGTCACGTGGGTGAGCAACAGAGCGATGTCGTCGTTGCGCGGGGCGGACCGCTGGGCGTGCCCGAGGAGGCTGGCGGCCAGGGCGTCCATGGTGGCGTCCGGGCCGGCCCGGGCGAGGTGCGCCGCCAGGTCGGCGGCGGACGCGTCGAGGTCGACGCCCGGGGTCTCCACCAGGCCGTCGGTGTACAGCGCGAGCACCGCGCCGGGCGGCAGCGCGATCTCCGTCGTCGGGTAGCGGGCGTCGGGGTCGACGCCCAGCAGCGGACCGGGCGGCAGCGGCAGCACCTCGGTGGTGCCGTCCGGGTGCCGCAGGACCGGTGGCGGGTGGCCGGCGGTGGCGACGCAGGCGGTGTGCCGCTCCAGGTCGAGCTGGGCGTAGAGGCAGCTGGCGAGCAGGCCGGGATCGAGGTCGACCAGCAGCCGGTTGGAGCGGGCCAGGACCTCGCTGGGGGAGGCGCCCGCGGTGGCGCGGACGGCGGTGCGGACCTCCCCCATGAGCGCGGCGGCGTTGACGTTGTGCCCCTGGACGTCGCCGATCGCCACACCGCAGGTGGTCGTGTCGAGCCGGATCACGTCGTAGAAGTCGCCGCCGATGTCGATGCCGCGGGTGGCCGGCATGTAGCGGGCGGCCACCTCCAGGCCGGGGATGTCCGGCAGGGCGCGGGGCAGCAGCCGCGCCTGCAGGCTGATGGCGAGGCTGTGCTCGGCGTCGTACAGGCGCGCGCGTTCCAGGGCCTGCGCGACCAGTCCGGCGATCGAGATGAGCACGCTGCGCTCGCCCGCGGAGAACGGGTGCGGGCGGTCGTAGGCCAGGGCCATCGAGCCGACGGGTCGGCCGGAGGTGATCAGGGGCAGGAACGCCCAGGCGGCCTTGCGGTCCCGCACGACCGTGCCCGGGTAGATCCGCAGCAGCTCGTCGACGTTGGCGAAGAAGCCCGGGACCCCGGTCTTGACGACGCGTACGGCCGCGTTGTCGACGTCCAGCGGCTGCGCGACGACGGACTCGATGTAGTCCTCGTGGTGGCCCCGGTGCCCGATGATCCGCAGCCGTCCCTCCTCGACCGTCAGCAGCGCCACGGCGTGCACGCCGAAGACGGAGAGCATCTGCTCGGCGACCAGGTCGATGACGTCCTGGGTGCCGACGGCCTCGGTGAGCGTGGCGGCCATGTGCAGCAGGTGGTAGAGGGCGATGGCCCGGTCCGGCGTGGGGCCCGCGGGGAGCTGCGCCGCGGGTGTCTGCGCGGCCTCCGGCGTGGGGGCGGGGGTGACGCGGACGCTCACGCCGGTGCCGTCCGGGTGGAATTCGAAGGTGAGCCACCGGTCGGGTGGGCGCAGCGCCGTGGCCGTGCCGGGACGGCGGCTGATCATCGCGCCGCGGAAGCGGTCCTCGAAGACGGGGTCGTCCAGCCAGGGCAGCAACTCCCAGGGCTCGGTGCCCAGGAGGTCGGGCACCTCGGCCCCGAGCAGGGCGGCGGCCGTCTCCGTGACGAAGGTGATCCGGCCGTCCAGGTCCAGGGCGAGTGCGCCCTCCGGGAACCGCTCGGCGAGGTCGGCGGCGGCCATGGCCTCGTCCGGGCTGTGGGTGCGGGTGCGGAGCACGGGCAGCACCCGCGGCTCGGCGGGGGGCAGTACCGGCTCGCCGTCCTCGGCGGCCCTGCGCAGCAGGCGTCCCATGCGGTCGCAGGCCCCGCGGTACGCCTCGCGGGCCCGCCGGTCGAACCGCCCCGGGTGCCCGCCCGGCCACACCAGGCACAGCGCGCCCCAGGTGGTGGAGCCGCTGGCGATCGGGGCGGCGGCGAGCGGGAAGTCGTACGGCAGGACCAGGGCGAGCCGTGGGTAGGACCGGACGGTGTCCTCGTGACCGCACAGCAGCACCATGCGCCGTTCGCGGACCGCGTCTGCGACGGGGCTGGAGGCGCTGGGCACGACCCGCCCCCAGATCGTGTCGATCTTGCGCGAGACGCCGACGGCCACGGCCAGCCGCAGCAGGTCCCGCTCGGGGGTCATCAGGTAGACCAGACCAATGGAGGCGCCCGTGTCGCGCACCACCTGGCTCAGCGTGGAGTCCAGCAGCTCCGGACCGGGGTCGGCTGCGACGAGACCGGCGAGCTCCGGCGGCATGACCTCACCGCCCCCCGGCCGGTGCCGGGCCCGGTCGTGTGGTCGGCTCGGGGACCATCGCCTCCTGCGCCTCCGTTCCGCCGTGAGGGCCGGCCGGCCGACGCGGCTGCCGGGCAGGATCGTCACCCCACGTCAGCTGCCAAACTACCCGATGAACCGCATGAGGCACCTTTCGGGCGGCCGCCCCGCCGCCCCGCCGCCCCGCCGCGGCCCGGCACGCCCCCACAAGCCGCACGGGCCGCACGGGCCTCGCCGGCTCACGCCACGCCGAGCGCCCTCGCGAACCGCGTGCCCGCGGCCGCCCGGGGCGCGCTCCCGTCCCGCCAGGTACGGCACGGGTGCACGGAGTTGGCGAGCAGCACCAGGAAGCCGTCGGTGGCGGGGTCGATCACCAGGCTGGTGCCGGTGAACCCGGTGTGGCCGGCCGCGCCGCGCCCCGCGAGGGCGCCCATGAACCAGGACCGGTCCACCTCGAAGCCGGGGTAGGGGCCGCCGCGGTCCAGCAACGCGCGGCAGAACAGGGCGAGGTCCCAGGCCGTGGAGAACAGCCCCGCGTGCCCGGCCACCCCGCCCATGACGTGGGCGTTCTCGTCGTGGACGGTCCCGTGGAGCGGGCCGCGGTCGAGCCGGGCCCAGGGCCTGCGCTGGTCCTCGGTGGCGGCGACCCGCGGGGTCCAGGAGGCGGGCGGGTTGTAGCGGGTGTCGTACATCCCGAACGGGTCGGTGACGTCCTCCCGCACGAGGGCGTCCAGGGCCTCGCCGGTGGTCCGCTCCAGGACGTGCTGCAGGGCGATGAGGTTCAGGTCGGAGTAGATCCGCTCGGTGCCCGGTGCGACCACCGGGGCCTCCTCCCAGAGCAGCTTCGCCCGGGCCTCGGCGTCGGGGTGGTCGTAGAGGGGGAGCTCGGGGCGGAGCCCCGAGGTGTGGTCCAGCAGCTGGCCGACGGTGATGCGCTGCTTGCCCGCCGCGGCGAACTCGGGCACGTAGGCCGCGACCTCACGGCCGAGTTCCAGCCGGCCCACCGCGACGACGGCCGTGCACAGCTTGGTCAGCGAGGCCAGGTCGAAGACCGTGTCCGGCCGCATCGGCACCCACCGCTCGCCCGGCAGTTCCACTCCGCGATCGGCGCTCTCGTCGTACGAGGCGTACCGCACCGCCCAGCCCACGGCCTCGTGCAGGGCCACCGTTCCCGCGCGACCCGCCAGGACCACCGCCCCCGCGCACCAGGGATGCGCGGAGGGGGGCACGGGCTCCAGATATGGGGTGATGTCCGCGACGAGCAGACTCAGCTCGTCGCCGCGCAGCTCCGCCTCACGGGAGGTACCTCTCGACAGCTGCGGGGCCATGCTCCTCCAGCAACTTGCGGGCCTTCTCGATGAGGGCCGGCGTCGGCTCGCGGCCGGAGGCCATGACCAGGTCCTCCGGATCGATCATGTGTTCGGACCCGGTGTGCAGGCAACTGTCTGCGGTCTTCCAGGCCCACTTGCTCTCGTCGATCGGCTCGGACATCACTGCCTCCTGACTCGGCGCGCCAATGACGGCACGAATCACCGTGCATCCACAGTACGCCGCCACGGCCGGCACAGCCCGGCGAAGCAGACCCAGGCCGCCAGGGCGCTGCCCAGTTGCACCAGGGCCATCGGCACCGCCGTGTGCTCCCCCGCGATCCCGACCAGCGGCGAGGCGACGGCACCCACCAGGAAGGAGGTCGTGCCGAGCAGCGCGGAGGCCGATCCGGCGGCGTGCCGGGTGCGCATCAGCGCGAGCGCGTTGGTGTTGGGCAGGACCAGGCTCATCGCCGCCATCAGCACGAAGAGCCCCGCGGCGACCGGCAGCAGCCCCACCGGCCCGAACCATCCCGCGGTCAGCGCCAGCAGCACGGCCGCGGCCGCGGTGATCACCGCGAGCCCCACCCCCGTCACCTTGTCCATGCCGACCCGGCCGACCAGGATCTTGCCGTTGACCTGGCCAAGCGCCACCAGGCCCACGGAGTTGAGGCCGAAGAGCAGGCTGTAGGTCTGCGGCGAGGCCCCGTAGATCTCCTGGACGACGAACGAGGAAGCCGAGACGTACGCGAACAGCGCGGCGAAGGTGAAACCGCCGGTGAGCATGTAGCCGGTGAAGGCGCGGTCGGCGAGCAGCACGCGCATCGCCCGCAGCGTGGCGCCGAACCCGCCGCCGTGCCGGTCCGCGGGGCGCAGTGTCTCCGGCAGACAGCGCCACACCACGAGGGTGAGCAGCACGCCCACCACGGTCAGCACGACGAAGACCCCGCGCCAGTCGGTGACCCGCAGCACCTGTCCGCCGATGAGCGGCGCGACGATCGGCGCGACTCCGGAGATCAGCATCAGGGTGGAGAAGAAGCGGGCCATCGCGATGCCGTCGTACAGGTCGCGGACGATCGCGCGGGCGATCACGATGCCGGCCGCGCCGCTGAGGCCCTGCAGCAGCCGGAAGCCGACCAGCAGTTCCGTGGTGGACGCGAAGGCGCAGACGGCGGTCGCCAGGACGTAGAGCACCATCCCGGCCAGCAGCGGACGGCGGCGGCCCCAGCGGTCGCTCATCGGGCCGACGACCAGCTGGCCGAGGGCGAGTCCGGCCAGGCAGGCGGTGAGCGTCAGCTGCACGACGACGGCGGGGCTGCGCAGTTCCTCGGTGACCTGCGGCAGGGCCGGCAGATACATGTCCATGGAGAGCGCGGGGAGGGCGCTGAGTGCGCCGAGGAGGAACGTCACCATCAGGCTGGTGCGAGCTCCTGGTGCCTCTCCGGCGCGTCGTACCGGGGTTGACGGCCCCGGTGTGGATATCTGGTCGGGCGGGGTCGCGCCGGCTTCCGGCATGGGTCTCTCTCCGTGGTGTGTGAATCGTTCTCTATGCTCTCAGCAATCACGAGGTGGTCGAGGCCAGGTGGGGGCAGATTCATGACGGAATCGGTCGGTTCCGGTAGGAAAGTGCGCTGGGGCATCCTGGCCACCGGCGGCATCGCCGCGTCCTTCGCCGAGGACCTGCGCGAACTGAAGGACGACGCGGAGATCGTCGCGGTCGGCTCGCGCCGGCTCGACTCCGCGCGCGACTTCGCGGACCGCTTCGGCATCCCGCGCGCGTACGGAAGCTGGACCGAACTCGCCGACGACGAGGGTGTGGACGTGGTGTACGTCGCCACCCCGCACTCGGCGCACCGCGTCGCGGCCGGCCTGTGCCTGCGGGCCGGACGGTCGGTGCTGTGCGAGAAGCCGTTCACCGTCAACGCGGTCGAGGCCCGCGAGCTGGCCGACCTCGCCCGGACCCACGAACGCTTCCTGATGGAGGCCATGTGGACGTACTGCAACCCGGTGGTGCGGCGGCTGACCGAGCTGGTCGCGGACGGGGCGGTCGGCGAGGTCCGCGGCGTGCACGCGGACTTCGGCCTCGCCGGACCCTTCGAGCCCGGCCACCGGCTGCTCGACCCCGCGCTCGGCGGCGGCGCCCTGCTGGACCTGGGCGTCTACCCGGTCTCCTTCGCCCACCTGCTGCTCGGCGAGCCCGACGAGGTCCAGGCCTGGGCCCACCTGACCGACGACGGCGTGGACGACAACACGGGCATGCTGCTCGGGTACGACAGCGGCGCCGTGGCTGTGCTCAGCTGCTCCCTCACCGCCGACACCGCCCGGACCGCGGTGGTCACCGGCTCCGCGGGGCGGATCGAGATCCCCCGCGGCTTCTTCCACCCGGACCGCTTCGTGCTGCACCGCGAGGGCCGCGAACCGGAGGAGTTCGGCGCCCCGGACGACGGCCTGCGCGGACTGCAGCACGAGGCGGCCGAGGTCATGCGCTGCCTGCGCGCGGGCGAACGGGAGTCCCCGCTCGTGCCGCTGGAGGGCAGCCTCGCCGTGATGCGCACGCTCGACACGGTCCGGGACCGGATCGGCGTGCGCTACCCCGGCGAGGGCTGAGCCCGTCAGGTCTCCCGCAGACCGGGGTCCCCGGCCTCGGTCACGAAGGAGGCGGCGGTGGTCAGGGCGGCCCCCGGGGTGGTCACGGAGTCGACGGTCTTGAAGTCGGCCCGCGCCTCCTCGGCGTCCAGGCGGACGGTCACGTAGCCGCGCCGCCCGTCGTAGAACCGCAGGTGCGGGTTGGCCGCCATGAGGCTCGCCCAGTTGGACGGACGCGGGGAGCCGTCGCGGCCGCTGGTGAGTGAACTGGTGACGAGCTCCGTGCCGATGGTGCGCGAGGTGGGGTCGTCCCAGTCGGCCTTGATGTCCAGGGCGTAGTGGACGTGCACGTCGCCGGTGAGCACCAGCAGGTTCTCGATGCCGGCGGCGCTCGCCCCGGCCAGCACGCGGTCCCGGGATGCCGGGTAGCCGTCCCAGGCGTCCATGCTCAGCGGGGAGGAGGCGGCGGTGGTGTTCTTCCGCCGGGACAGCACGACCTGCTGCGGGATCACGTTCCAGGTGGCGTGCGAGCGATGGAAGCCGTCCAGCAGCCAGCGTTCCTGCGTCGCGCCGGTCAGCGTGCGCGCCGGGTCCCGCGACGCCGGTCCCGGGTCGTGCCAGCGGCCCCGGTACGCCTGGTCGGTGCGGTACTGACGGGTGTCGAGGATGTCGAACTGCGCGAGCCGCCCGTAGTGGAAGCGGCGGTAGAGCGTCATGTCCGGCCCCCGCGGGAACTGCGGGAGGCGCAGCGGCTGGTTCTCCCAGTAGGCGCGGTAGGCGGCGGCGCGGCGGACCAGGAACGCGTCGCCGGGGCCGCCGTTCTCGTCGGAGCCGCCCGCGTAGTTGTTCTCGGTCTCGTGGTCGTCCCAGGTGACGAACCAGGGGAAGGCGGCGTGCGCGGCCTGCAGGTCGGGGTCGGACCTGTAGAGGGCGTACCGCAGGCGGTAGTCCTCCAGCGTGACCGTCTCCTTGCCGAACCAGGACGGCAGGACGCGGTCGGTGTAGGCGCGGGCGCCGCCGGTGGCGCTGACGGGGTATTCGTAGAGGTAGTCGCCCAGGTGGAAGACGGCGTCGACGTCCTCGGCGGCGAGGTGCCGCAGCGCGGTGAAGTACCCGTCGTGGTAGGCCTGGCAGCTCACCGCGGCCAGCCGCATCTCGTACGGGAGGGTCCCCGGCGCGGGGGCGGTGCGGGTCCGGCCCGGGGGGCTGATCCAGGGGCCCGCGCGGAAGCGGTAGTAGTACACCCGGTCCGGTGCGAGGCCATGGGCGTCGACGTGCACGGTGTGGTCGAACTCCGGGTGCGCCTGCGCGATGCCGCGGAGGACGACCCGTGCGAACCTGTCGTCCCGGGCGATCTCCCACTGGACGGGCACGCGGGCGTCGGCCATCCCGTTGCCCGGCGCCGGCTCGTACGGGCGCGGCGCGAGCCGGGTCCACAGCACGACCCCCGAGGGCGTGGGGTCGCCGGAGGCGACACCCAGCGTGAACGGGTACTCGGTGAGCGCCCCGGGCAGCGCCTCGGCGGCCTGGGCGGCGCCGGCGACCGGCAGGTTCGTGCTGAACGCGAGTGCCGCGGCGGCGCCCGTGACGGTCAGGAAGCGGCGGCGGTCGAAGCGCGCGGCGGCGGCTCGCAACGTGCGGTCATGGCGGCCCCGGGTCTGCGGATGCGTCACGTGTCCCTCCGAGGCGGCGGGTTGCGTGGCCCCGGTGCAATGGCCAGGGGGATCGTCATTGTTGGCGCGCACACGACATGTCGTTGCCGCCGCGCGCACCGTTTCCCTGAACCCCCCGTTCGGCCCACGGCGCCACACTCCTCGAATATGACGTACCGTCACTTCATCGGTCCGGAACGGCCACCGTAACCGGCACACCCTGCTTCCGCGACGCGACGACCGCCGTCCGGGAACACCGCGATCCCACGGGGTACGGCCGGCCCGCCCTCCGCCACCGCCGGAACGTCACCCTGACCGGTGACCCCGCCATGCGGCCCCCGAAGCCGCACGGAACATGACACCTCGTCATGCGCCGGCCGGGCCGGCGCCACCCGGGGAGCGCTTCCCCGCGGTCGGCCGCGGGCGCCCCCGATCCGCTCCGGTCCCCGTGCCTGCGCCGTCGGCTGACCGCACCGGGCACCGGCCCCGCCGAACGCCCGCGCCCGCCCAGCCTCCGTGATCACCGGGCCGGACAGCTCGCCCCCATCGGCGCGTCCCCGTCGCGCCCACGGCGGCACCCCTGTCGGATCGGTCGGTGCGCGCGTGCCGGCGCGCCATGGGCGGTGGGGCATGCGCTGTGCCGCCCATCCGCTCTCCCCGCTGCGGGGCGGTAGCGGTCGTCCGGCTCGGGCGGGCTCGGGCGGGCGTGAGACCAGGCCGTACGCCTGCGGCCCGTGGGCGGGCAGGATCTCGCCGGCCGCCGGCGGGGTCGACGGGCCCATGACCTGGCGTGCGCGATGACTTCTTCCCGGCGCGCGGTGGCCCGGCCGGGCCGGACGACCGGCGGGCCGCCGGGGCGCGTCGGGGTGCCGTTGGTCCGCTCGGATGCCGTCCGTGACGGGGCGCCGCCGGCCCTCGGGTCTGCGCGATCCGGACTTCCGCCGCAGCCGGGATCACCCCATCGCTCAGCGCCGCCTGCCGCGCACAACGCCCTCGGCGGCTCCGCGGAGCAAGCCCGCACGCGTCACGCCCCCCGCTCGTGGCGCTCCGGTTCCCGCCCTTCCTCCTGCGCCGGGGTTCCCGCCCGGATGTCGCGCCCGGCGAGTGGCGCCAGCCGGTGGGTGGCGGTGTCGACCAGTTCCAGGTCCGCCTTGGTGTGGGCGATGGCCGCGTCGATCAGCAGGGCCACCAGCGGGTCGCCCGCGTGGACGCGCCGCAACCGTGTCAGACCGGCGAGTTCGGAGAGGTACGTCTGGCGCTGGGCCCGTACGAGGGCGCCAAGGGTCTCGGGGCCCAGCGAGGCGGCACCGAAGAGCTTGAGGAACAGTTCGTCACGGAATCCGCCGGTCCGTACCCACGCGGCGGTCGCCCAGTCCCGCAACTCGTCCCGCCCCTGCGGGGTGAGGGTGTAGCGCGTCTTGTCCGGGCGGTCCGACTGGGTCACATGGGACCGGGTGACGTAGCCGTCGCGCACGAGGCGGTCCAGGATCTGGTACAGGTGGCCGATGTTGAGGCCGCCCCACTGCGGGCCGATCGCCTCCTCGAAGCGCCCCTTCAGCTCGTAGCCGTGGCTCGGCCCGTCGGACAGCAACGCGAGCACCGCATGATGCAAAGGCATTTTACACCCCCTATGTATTGTGACAATGTACTCCTGCATTGGCACAATGCAGGAGGTGGGCAGGACCATGGGCGTGACACTGCGGGGAGTGACCCGGGGTTACCCCGGAATCACCGCGCTGGACTCCGTCGACCTGGAGATCGACGACGGCATGTCCGTCGCGCTCACCGGCCCGTCCGGCGCCGGCAAGTCCACCGTGCTGCACCTGATCGGCGGCATGGACCGGCCGGACTCGGGCATCGTCGAGGTCGACGGCGAGGAACTCACGCCGGGCCGGCTGGACGCCCACCGCCGCCGGACCGGCTTCGTCTTCCAGCGCTTCCACCTGCTGCCCGCCCTGACGGTGCTGGACAACGTCCTCGCGCCGGTACTGCCCCGCCGGGTGGACTTCGACCGGCGGGCCCGGGCCGGGGAGCTGCTGGAGGCCGTCGGCCTGGCGCACCGCGCCGGTGCGCTGCCGTCCGAGCTGTCCGGTGGCCAGCAGCAACGGGTCGCGGTCGCCCGGGCGCTGATCAACCGGCCGGGACTGCTGCTGGCGGACGAGCCGACCGGCAACCTGGACAGCTCGACCGGGCGGGAGATCATCGACCTGCTGCTCGCCCTGAGCCGGCAGTACGGCATGACGATGCTGGTCGCGACCCACGACGCCGAGGTCGCCGCGAACTGCGACCGCATCGTGCGGCTCCACGACGGCCGGATCACCTCCGACGAGCTCGTGACGCCGGCCGCCGACGTGTTCGACCGGCTCGGGGGGTTCCGTCCGTGATAGCCATGATCTGGTCCCAGCTGCGGCGGCATCGGGCCCGCGCGCTGGCCCTGGCCGCCGGCATCCTGGTCGCGGCCACCAGCTTCACCCTGCTCACCTCGACGGTGACCACCAGTCAGGCGCGGACCACCGAGACCGTGCGGAAGAACGCCCGCTCCGCGTACGACGTCCTGGTGCGCCCCCGCGGGAGCCAGACCGCGGTCGAGCGCAGCGACGGTCTGGTCGAGGCGAACTTCCTTTCCGGGATCTTCGGCGGCATCACCCTCGACCAGTACGACCGGATCAGGGCAATGGCCGGGGTGCAGGTCGCGGCGCCGGTCGCCAACGTCGGCTACCTGATGGTCCCGGGGCGGTTCACGATCGACGTGTCCGCGTTCCTGGACAGCGGGGCGACCACCCAGATACTCCGGGTCAGCCCGACCCTGACCGCGGGGCTGGGCAGGTACCGGGCCGCCGACCAGTACGTCTATCTGACCCGCAACCCCGTCAAGACGTTCAAGGACTACACCGGAACCCACTTCTACGGCCTGCAGGAGGAGGACACCGGACACGGGAAGTACTACGTCTGCTGGTACTACAACGAGAACAAGACCGGCATCCTCATCAACGGCGGCGACCACACTCCGCTGACGCCCACGCCCGTCCCTGAGGACCGCCGGGAGCACTCACCCTTCGAGCGGGACATGAACTCCCAGCTCAACTGCCAGTCAGGCCGGGGCAGAGCCACGATCGAGGTCCCGGCGTCCTATCCGGTGCTGCTCTCGGCGATCGATCCCACCGCCGAGGACCAACTGGTGGGCCTGCACAGCACCGTCACCACCGGCCGCATGCTCACCGACCGGGACAGGCCCGTCTGGGGCACGAAGAAGAACTACTCGGACGAGCCGTACTACCTGATCCCGGCCCTGCTCAGCAGCAAGGCGCTGACCGCGGGGACCCTGAACGCCACCGTGGAGCGGCTGGACATCGGCGACCCCGCGGCGGTGCCCGCGAAGCTGGGCAGCCCGGCCGCCCACGACTTCGTCAACGGCCTGCACGGGACACCCGTCGGGCGTGTCACCGCCGACCTCGCCAAGGGATTCCCGCCCGCCGACTCGCTGTTCAACCTCGGCACCGAGGCCTACTGGACGATCGGACCGGTCGACTACCGCCGTTCGCGGGGCCGGCTGGTTCCCCAGCCTCGCGCCGGCCAGTCCCCCGAGCTCTGGCGGACCCGCCAGGAGGAGCAGTTCGTCGAGGACGTCCCCGAGGAGAACACGGGCACCCAGTTCCGGAAGGCCACCGCTCATCCCAGCACGTCCGGGTTCTGCTGGGGCGTCCGGACCTGCGGCGACTCGGAATTCGGGCGGTCCTCGCAGCCGCTCGTGGACATCGTCGGCCGCTACGACACCGCCAGGCTCCCCGGCTTCTCCGCGCTGTCCGAGGTCCCGCTGGAGACCTACCGGTCCCCGCAGGTCACCGGCGCCGACGCGGCCGGCCGCGCGGCCCTGCACGACCGCCCGCTGCGACCGGACCGCAACCTCGGCGGCTACCTCACCGCGCCGCCCACCCTGCTCACCACGATGGACTCGGTCTCCGTCCTCGCCAACAGCCGCCAGAAGGCCTCCGTGCAGGACAAGGCGCCGATCAGCGCCATCCGCATCCGGGCGGCCGGCGTCACCGGCGTCGACCCCGCCTCCCAGGCCCGGGTCAACTCGGTCGCCGGCCAGATCCGCGCCGCGTACCCCGGGCTGCAGGTGGACATCACCGTCGGCAGCTCCCCCGCGCCGCAGACCCTCATGCTGCCGTCGGGCGTCAACGTCTCCGAGAACTGGACGGCCAAGGGCGTGGCCCTGCGCATCCTCAGGGCCGTCGACACCAAGAGCGCCGTGCTGTTCGTGCTCGTCCTGGTGGTGTGCGGACTCTTCCTGGCGCAGGCCGCGCTCGCCTCGGTACGGTCACGCCGCGTCGAGATCGGCACTCTGCGCGGCCTGGGGTGGTCCTCGGCGGAGATCCTCCGGCTGATCCTCGGCGAACTGGTGGCCATCGGCCTCGGGGCGGGCGCGGCCGGTTCGGTGCTCGCCTGGCTCCTGGGCTCGCTGCTCGGACTGTCCGACGCGGTCGTCAGGGCGGCACTGGTACTGCCCGTCGCACTGCTGCTGACCGTCGCCGCCGGCGTGTTCCCCGCCTGGCGGGCCACCCGGCTGACACCGCTGGACGCCATCACGCCGCCGGTGGCCGCCACCGGCCGGGCGACGCCCGTCCGCTCGGTCATGGGCCTGGCCACACGCAACCTGCTGCGGGTTCGCGGCCGGACCGTGCTCGGCGCGGCGGGACTGGCGCTGGGCGTGGCGGCCTTCACCGTTCTGCTCGCCCTCACCCTGGGCTTCCGCGGCCAGGTGGCCGGCTCGCTGCTCGGCAACGCCGTCGTCGCGCAGGCCCGTACCGCCGACTACCTGAGCGTCGCCCTGTCCCTGCTGCTCGGCGCCGCCGGGGCCGTGGACGTACTGGTCCTGTCCATGCGCGAGCGCGCCGCCGACCTCGCCGTCCTGCGCGCCACCGGCTGGACGACGCGCGAACTCGCCCGGCTCAGCCTCTACGAGGGAGTCCTGCTCGCCCTCCTGGGCGGCCTGAGCGGTGCGGTCGCCGGGCTCGTGACGGTCCTGTCGATCGGTCGGGGCATGCTGGACGGACGTCTGCCGGCGGTGGGCGGTGCCGCGCTGCTCGCCACCGTGGCCGCCGTCGCCCTGGTCTGCGCTGCCCTCGCCTTCCCCGTCCGTCTCCACTCCCGTATCGCCCCCGCCCACCTGCTGGCGGCGGACTGACGTGGGCCCCGGCCGTCGCGCGGCGCCCGGGGCGGCTACCGCGGCCCGGAGGGCGGCAACCGGGTCCGCGCGCCATCAGCCGCCGCTCAGGCCGTGACCCCGGTGACGCGGGCACTTGTGCGCTGTGGCCGCGCCCCGGACCGGCGCGCTCGCCGCCGCGCCCGGTAGGGGCCTCGCCCGGCGCGGGGTTTTGGGCCGTACCGCGCGCTCACCCGTGGGCCCACGGCCGTCCCGGTCCGGCTGGGGGACGGCAGGCCGGGGACTCCGGCCGGCGCGTTCCGCCACCCGGCGGACCGGCCGGATGGAGGGGCACCGCGGAGCGGCGACGGAGCCCCTCGTGCCGCGGCTACGCGGCCCCGTGGGACGGGGCGATGCCCTCGATACGCTGGGCCAGGCCGAAGTCCCGTTCCGTGAGCCGGCCGCCCGCCGCGTGCGTGGTGATGGAGACGGCGACCGTCTGGTATCCCAGCGTCAGGTCGCTGTGGTGGTTCAGCTCGTCCTGGATCTGCGCGATGTGCATCACGAGGACCGCCGCCGGGATGTGCGGCAGCCGGTACGTGCGCAGCAGGCTCGCGCCGTCCTCGGACAGGGACCAGCCGGGCAGCTCGGCGAGGCGGTCCTCGATCTCCTTGTGCGACAGGGGCTCGGCGTAGGGTGACATGGTTTCATCGTGGCACCGCATACCCTGCGGAGCCATGACCGAGATCGCGGGAAATGGAACGGGCGCGGCGCACCGGGTCGCGGTGGTCACCGGGCCGGGTCCGGCATCGGGCGGGCGGTGGCTCGCGAACTGGTGGCCGGCGGCTGGGTCGTGGCAGCGGCCGGCCGGCGGGAGGAGGCGCTGCGCGGGACCGCCGACGGCCTGCCGGACGAGGCGGTGGCGGTCATCCCGACGGACGTCACCCGCCCGGAGGCGGTGGACGCCCTGTTCGCCGCCGCGGGCGCCCGCTCCGGCCGCGTCGACCTGCTGTTCGACAACGCGGGAACGGGGGCGTCCGCCGTAGCGCTGGACGAGCTGACGTACGAGCAGTGGCGTGCCGTCGTCGACGTCAACCTCAACGGCGCGTTCCTGTGCGCGCAGGCGGCCTTCCGGACGATGCGCGCGCAGCGGCCGCAGGGCGGGCGGATCATCGGCAACGGGTCGATCTCCGCACACGCGCCGCGGCCGCGGAGCGCTGCGTACACGGCGACCGAGCACGCCGTCACCGGACGGACGAAGTCCCCGTCGCTGGACGGCCGTCCGTACCGGATCGCCTGCGGCCAGATCGACATCGGCAACGCGGCCACGGGGATGACGGAGCGGATGGCGGCCGGGACCCCGCAGGCGGACGGACGACTGATGGCCGAACCCCTGATGGACGTCACCGACGTGGCCCGCACCGTCGCGCACATGGCCTCGCTGCCGCTGGAGGCGAACGTGCAGTTCGCGACGGTGATGGCGACGACGATGCCGTACATCGGCCGCGGCTGAGGGCACGGCCGGGACCGCCGCCCCGGCCACACCCACCCACGGCCGGATTCGACCACTTCACCCACGGAAATGGTCAAGTCCGAAATACGTCCCATAGGACCGCTTGCGTCGCGTTACGTTGCGGCATGCTCTCCAAGCACCACCGCGACGTATGGTCAGAAACGCCCGCAGACGAAGTCGGGTCCCAGGCCGGGGCCCCCGAACCGGAGACCGAGCTGATAGCGCTGCCCGGTCCCGTGTTCGTCGATTCCAGCGGGAGACGGGCCCGCGCGGTACGCAGGGCCGGCTGGCTGGTCGGCGCGGCATGCTCCGTCTACACGGCGGCGCTGGCGCTCAGTCTCTCCGGCGCGACGCCGATCGCGCCGAAGACGCTGCTGCCGCTGCCGGGGGTGCCGAGCACAGCGCCGGACGAGGCGGGCTCCTCGGGGACGGGGGAACTCGACGTACCGGCCGACCAGGCCGCAGCACCCCCGGTGACGGCGGGCTTCCTCCGGGCGGGGGCGGCGGCCGCGCCGTCCCCGCCCGGGACGGCCGGCTCCCCGTCCTCCCCCAGCCCCAGCGTCTCCCGGACCGATCGCCCGGCCAAGGGTGGCGGCGCCGCCGCCACCCCGCGGGCGACCGCGGGCAGCCCTGCCGCCCCGACCCCTACCGCCGGCGCGACCGCGACCGAACCGGCGCCGTCCGGCTCCCCGTCGGCGCAGCCCAGCGGTTCCGCCTCCGCCGCCCCGGGCGCCTCCGACGGCCCCGTCGACCAGCAGCCGCAGGGCGGCCAGTGACCGCCCTGCGCCCCCGCTTCGTCATACCCCTGCTCGCCCTCGTGGTGCTCGTGTGCGTCCTGCTGCTCGGCGGCTACGTACGCGGCGACTTCGAGGCCGACCACCGGGTCCATCCGCCGGTCTCGGCGGACAAGGTGCCGGAGGCGGTGCTGGAGGGCGGCCCGGTGGTCGACGCCACCGGCGAACGGCCCCGCTCGTACCGCACCCCGGACCGCACCATCGCCCTCACCTTCGACGACGGACCCGACCCGGTCTGGACACCGAAGGTGCTGGACGTGCTCGAGCGGCGACACGTGCGCGCCACCTTCTTCGTGACCGGCGGCATGGCCGCCCGGCACCCCGGGCTGATCCGGCGGATGGTCGCCGAGGGCCACGAGATCGGGGTGCACACCTTCTCCCACCCCGACCTGGTGTACCAGTCGCCGGGGCGGATCGACCGGGAGCTGTCCCAGACCCAACTGGCGCTCGCGGGGGCCGCCGGCATCCACACCTCCCTCTTCCGCCCGCCCTACTCCTCGACCGCCGACGCGCTGGACGACCTGTCCTGGCCGGTCGTCCAGCGGGTCGGCAAGCAGGGCTACGTGACAGCCTTCATCGACCGCGACGCCGAGGACTGGCGTCGGCCGGGCGTGCAGGCGATCGTGGACGCGTCCGTGCCGGCGAAGCCGGGCGAGGGCGCGATCGTGCTCATGCACGACGCCGGCGGCGACCGCTCGCAGACCGTGGCGGCACTGGACCGGCTGATCCCGCGGCTCAAGGAGCGCGGCTACCGCTTCGCCACGGTGGGCGGGGCGGTCGGCGCCACGTCCACCAACGACAGGGTCAGCGGCTCGGAGCTGTGGAAGGGGCGGGTCTTCGTCGCCGCGGTGGAGGTCTCCGAGGCCGCGGTCCCGGCGCTCGCCGTCCTCCTGGCCGGGGTGGGCCTGCTGGTGCTGGCCCGGTTCGCCGCCATGCTGGTGCTGGCGCGCCGCCACGCGCGGCAGCGCCGGGCGCCCGGCTTCCGCTGGGGGCCGGCGGTCACCGAGCCGGTGAGCGTCATCGTGCCCGCGTACAACGAGAAGGAGTGCATCACCCAGACCGTGCGCTCCCTCGCCGCGAGCGGCCATCCCATGGAGATCGTGGTCGTCGACGACGGCTCGACCGACGGCACCGCCGACCTCGTCGAGGCCCTGGACCTGCCCGCAGTCACCGTCGTACGGCAGCCCAACAGCGGCAAGCCCGCGGCGCTCAACAACGGTGTGGCGCACGCCCGGCACGACCTGATCGTGATGATGGACGGCGACACGGTCTTCGAGCCGGCCACCGTCCGCGAACTGGTGCAGCCCTTCGGCGACCCCCGGGTCGGGGCGGTCGCCGGCAACGCCAAGGTCGGCAACCGCTCCCGGATGATCGGGCGCTGGCAGCACATCGAGTACGTGATGGGCTTCAACCTCGACCGGCGCATGTACGACCTGCTGCGCTGCATGCCCACCATCCCGGGCGCGTGCGGCGCCTTCCGGCGGGACGCGCTGCGCGACGTCGGCGGCATGAGCGACGAGACCATCGCCGAGGACACCGACGTCACCATGGCGCTGCACCGCGCCGGCTGGCACGTGGTGTACGCCGAGAACGCCCGCGCCTGGACCGAGGCGCCGTCCTCGGTGCGGCAGTTGTGGAAGCAGCGTTACCGCTGGAGCTACGGCACCATGCAGGCGATGTGGAAGCACCGCGGCGCCGTCCTGGACCGCGGGCACTCCGGCCGCTTCGGCCGGGTCGGGCTCCCGCTCGTCGTCCTCTTCCAGGTGCTCGCGCCGCTGCTGGCGCCGCTCATCGACGTGTTCGCGATCTACGGCCTGGTCTTCATGGACCCGTTTCGCACCGCGCTCGCGTGGGCGGGCGTGCTCGCTGTGCAGGCCGCGTGCGCGGCGTACGCCTTCCGGCTGGACGGCGAGCCGCTGCGGGACCTGTGGCCGTTGCCCCTGCAGCAGGTGCTGTACCGGCAGTTGATGTACCTGGTGCTGCTGCAGTCCTGCGTGACGGCCGTGAACGGCGGGCGGCTGGGCTGGCACAAACTGCGGCGCACGGGCGAGGTCGGCGCGCCCACCGTCGGCAGCGGCAGCGCCGGCCGCGTCTGAACATCGGTACTTTCCCGAGGAGTTGCCCCATGCCCGAAGCACCTGAGGCGGCAGCCCCGGCGGCTCCGCCCCCGCCCGCGGACGGCGCCGGGTCGCACATACCGGGTCCACGGAGCTCCAGCCCCGCCGCCCCCGCCGCCGCTTCCTCCGGCGGCGGGGGCGGGGGCGGCCGGGACCGCTACCTCGATTTGCTGCGCGCCCTCGCCCTGGTGCGGGTGGTCGTCTACCACACCTTCGGCTGGGCCTGGCTGACCCTGCTCCTCCCGTCCATCGGCATCATGTTCGCCCTGGCCGGGTCCCTGGCCGCGCACTCGCTGCAGCGGCCCGCGCTGTCCGTGGTGCGCGGCCGGCTGCGGAGGCTGCTGGTGCCCTTCTGGCTGTTCTCCGCGGCCGTGAACGTCCTGATGCTGCTGCACGGCTGGCGGCCGCACTCCTGGCACCGGATGCTGCTGTGGATCCTGCCGCTGGCGGACCCGCCCGGCACCGCCTGGGCCGAGCAGATCATCGCCCCGCTCTGGTACATCCGCACCTACCTGTGGCTCGTCCTGCTCTCGCCGTGGCTGCTCAAGGCCTTCCGGACGGCGCCGCGCCCGTGCCTGGCGGCCTGCGGCGCACTGGCCGTCCTCGCCCAGTACGACCGGCTGCCGCTCACCGAGCCGGCCCTCACCCCGGTGGTCGACCTCGCCACCTTCGCCGCCTGCTGGCTGCTCGGCTTCGCGCACCGCGACGGCCTGCTGGACGCCCTGCGGGCCCGCACGGTGGTCGCCGCGGCCGCGCTCTGCCTCGTCGCGGGCGGCTGGTTCGCGTACACCCACCCCACCGACGAGGGCATCGACCTCGGTGAGATCCCGCTGGCCCAGGCGCTGTGGTCGGCCGGTTTCGTGCTCCTGCTGCTGCGCTTCCGCCCGCGCCGGATGGGCCGCGTGCCCGGGGCCGACGGAGCCGTGGGGCTGCTCAACGCCCGCGCCGTGACTGTCTACCTGTGGCACGAGGTCGCGCTCTTCGTCAGCGTCCCGCTGATCGACCTGATGTGGGACGTGCCGTTCTTCGAGGCCCGTCTCCCGCTCGACGCGACCTGGTTCCAGTTCCTGGTCGTCTGGCCGCTCATCGGCGCGGCCGTCCTGCTGGTCGGCTGGACCGAGGACCTCGCCGCGCGGCGTCGGCCGCGCCTGTGGCCGGCGGGCGGCCCGAAACACGGCCGACGCGCCTGCGGACGCGCCGCGCGGGCACGCTGAACACCGGGGCGGAGGGCCGTCCGTCGTCACCGTGGGATCTGCGCGTCACCGTGACCGGGGGCGGCGGCGGGCGTCGGCAGGAGGAGCATTCCCGCCGCCCCGCCCAGCAGCCAGAGGGCCAACGTGGCGACCGGCCGGCCGAGCACCAGCGCGGCCTGGAAGCCGGTGCCCGCCACCGTGATGACGACGGTCGCGGCGCGCCGGACCCCGCCGCCCCCGTCCCACTCCCGGCGGAGCCAGCCGGAAGGCCGCCAGAACATCCACAGCCCCAGGACGGCGAGGAGAGCGGCGAACACGGCGAGGGAGACAGGCATCCGGGGGAACCCCTCGGGCCGCACATGCCCCCGGCCCAGTTCGAGCAGACCGCCGACCAGGACCACCGGTCCGACGAGGGCGAACACCCCGGCCACGAAGCGGACGAACCCGACGCCCACCCGCGGCGTCCCGGTCCGGCCGAAGGGCACGGACCACTCGGACAGCGCGTGGAAGCGGCGCGCCGCGCCCCGGAAGTCCGTGGCGACGATCCAGCCGAAGCCTGTCGCCCACAGCCCCCATGCCACCGTGAACAGCCCTCCGGCCGCGTCGCCGTCCGCCACCCGAGCCCCCTGTGCGCAACGTGGTCCTGCTCCTCCCGGGCGCGTCGTGCCGCCTGAGGCGGGGTCGGTCGCCGGTGCCACGGCGAGGATGGCAGGAGCCGCCGCCCGGGCGCATTGCCGGATTCCGGCAGTCTTCCCGAGCGGCCCACGGCCCGGTACCGGCCCGGAGCGGTGCGCGGCCGTCCCCTGCGCGGTCTCCCACCCGCCCGGGGCCGCCACCGCTCCCGTCCCGGGGCCCGGTTGCCGAAGACCGGCCCGCCCCACGCTGCACGACCTCGACCGCGCCAACGCGGCGAGTACCGGCCCCGAGGTGAACTGCGCGGTGCTGACCGAATTGCCGCCCGCCCAGGCGGCCGTCCGGCCCGTACGTCCGCACCGCAGCTCACCCGCATCCGCCCGTGGCAGGCCCGCGCCCTGCTCGCCTCCGGCCACCCGGGCGCCGCCGCGCGGTCGTGGAGGAGTACGGGATGGCGCGGCCCGCCGAGAAGCGCGCGGAACTGTCGGCGGAGAGCGGCGGCGCCGGCGGGAGTGAGGCAGACGAGTCGAGCTGTACGCCGGGTTCTGTCCCCGGTCGGCCTCGCGGCCGGCCGGGCGACGGCCATCCATCTAGGACCGGCGTTGCCGCCGGCCTCGTGCGGTCTACCCGCGGACTCGGGCGGGCAGCCCTCGATCGTCCGCGCAGGGCCGTCTCGCGACGGCCCCTCTTGACCTTGCTCCGGGTGGGGTTTACCTAGCTGCCCAGGTCACCCTGGGCACTGGTGGTCTCTTACACCACCGTTTCACCCTTACCGGGAGCCTCGCGGCCCCGGCGGTCTGTTTTCTGTGGCACTGTCCCGCGGGTCACCCCGGGTGGGCGTTACCCACCACCCTGCCCTGTGGAGCCCGGACGTTCCTCGGCAGGACCGAAGTCCTGACGCGGCCGCCCGCTCGGCTCGTCTGCCGTGCCGACCATGCTACCGGGCGATCACGCCGGGGTGAAAAGCACCGTGTGGCGGCCCGGGTCCGCCTGCGTGAGGCGCACCGGGAGCGGCTCGCCGAGCGGGAGCGGGGCGGTGCCGCCTCGGACGTGGGCGATGACCGCCGGGTCGCGGAGGTGGACGGTGCCTGAGGTCGGGTCGGAGTCCCTGATGTCGATGACGAAGGCGTCGAAGACCTCGCCGACGACGCGGTCCTTGAGGAGGGCTGCCTCGATGAGGTCGAGCGAGGCGCTCTCGATGGTGCCCGCGAACTGCGAGCCGCCGCGCATGTCCCGGGGCAGCTCGCGGAAGGCCTCCTCGACCCACTCGGGCGGATCCTGGCCGGCCACGGCCGCCACGCAGAACTCGGCCGCGTAGCGGTCGACCAGGCGCCGCAGGGGCAGGGCGCGGCGTACGTCGACGTCGGTGACCGCGCCGTCCGCGTCGAGGTCGATGCGCCACAGCACGGCGGGCCGCTCCTGGCCTGCCAGCAGGCTGGCCGCCCCCTCGCCGAGCACCGGCGGGTGGAGCGGCACGCGCAGGTCGGGGAAGTAGAGGGTCTGCACCCGCCGGTGCGCCTCGGCGTCCAGCGCGCCACCGGGGGTGACGAAGGCGGCGACGTCGGCGATGGCATACGCCACCCGGTAGCCCCGGCCGCCCTCCCGGACGGCAAGGTGCATCGCCTGGTCCAGATCGAGCGAGCCGGGCGGATCGACCGTGAAGAACGGCGCGTCGGTGGCGTCGTACCCGGGCAGCCGGGGGTCGCGCGCGGCCTGCTCGGCCTCCGCGAGCACGCCCGCCGGGAAGCCCCGCCGCACGTGCAGGTCCGTGCGCGGTGCTTCGAGGGCGGACCTCAGCCGGGCTCCGTCGGCGGTGGTCACGCGCAGGGGACGACGAGGCATGCAGCGAGCCTGAGCCGGGCGGTCGTAGGCTGCACTGCACCGGGGAAACGTGAAGGAGAACAGCTGTGCTCGTCCTGCTACCGCCGTCCGAGGGCAAGGCCACCGACGGCACCGGCCCCGCCGTCGACCTGGGCTCCCTCTCCCTGCCCGGGCTCACCACGGCCCGCGCGACGGTGCTGGACGAGCTCGTCGGGCTCTGCGCGGGCGGCGACGAGGACAAGGCGGCGGAAGTACTGGGGCTCAGCCCCGGACTGCGCGGCGAGATCGCCCGCAACGCGGGGCTGCGCGACGCACGGACCCGGCCGGCGGGGGAGATCTACACCGGCGTCCTCTACGACGCCCTCGGCCTGGCCACCCTGGACGCCGCCGCCCGGCGCCGGGCGGCCCGGTCACTGCTGGTCTTCTCCGGGCTGTGGGGCGCGGTCGGCGTCCGGGACGCGATCCCCGCGTACCGCTGCTCGATGGCCGTGAAGCTGCCGGCGCTCGGGGCTCTCGCCACGTACTGGCGCACGCATCTGGCCGAGGCCCTCCCGGACGCCGCGGAGGCCGCCGGCGGCGGCCTGCTGCTGGACCTGCGCTCCTCGGCGTACGGGGCGGCGTGGAAGCCGGCCCCGCGCAGCGCGCTGGCGGGACGAACGGCGACGGTGCGGGTGGTGCAGGCGAAGACGCGGAAGGTCGTCAGCCACTTCAACAAGGCGACCAAGGGGCGGATCGTGCGGGCCCTGCTGGGGTCCGGGGCACGCCCCAAGAACCCCGACGCGCTGGTCGCGGCCCTGCGCGACCTCGGCTTCACGGTGGAAGTGGCCGGTCCCGGCCGCCTCGACGTCCTCGTGACGAACGTTCACTGAGCCTTGTGCGGCGCCGTTCTCGCCGTTGTCGTGTGCGGCTCCGTTGCGCGCAACGGCCGTTGTGGGGGCCGCATGGGGGCGGCACGATGCGGCGCATGGTGCTGAACCTCGCCCCCGTCGTCCCCGGTGCTCACCCTGCACGACCCCGCCGACGCGCCCCCGCTCGTCCGGGCCCCGGTCCGCGGCGGGTTGACCGCGGTGGAGATCACGCTGCGGACCCCACCGCGCTGGAGGCGGTCACCGCGGCGGCCCGCGCCGTGCCGGAGGCGGTCGTGGGGCCGGGACGGTGGTGCGGGCGGAGCAGGTGGGGGCGGCGGCGCGGGCCGGGCGCGGTTCCTGGTGAGCCCGGGGTGGACGGGGGCCTGCTCGACGCGATGACCGCGCCCGGGCTGCCGTTCCTGCCCGGGGTGTCGACCGCCTCCGAGGTGGTCGCCCCGGCCGAACGCGGCTTCGCGCGGGCTGAAGTTCTCTCCCGCGGAGGCGGCCGGCGGCACGGCGTATCCCAGGGTGCCGGCCGCCCCGCTGCCGGTCGTCGCCTGTGCGGGCGGCAGTTGGACGGTCCCGCAGGGACACCCCGCGGGACCGCGACGGGGACCGGGTGGAGGGCTCGCCCGCGAGGCGGCCGCACTGCGCGTGGCCTCGCCGTCAGCGCAGGTGCGACGTGTCGTTGAGCAGCCGCAGCGACGCGTTCCCGTCCCCGTAGTACGCCACCGCCGACAGCGCCGCCGCCGACAGTTCCATCCGGAACAGCGACTCCGGCGGGGCGCCCAGCGCCAGCCGGACCAGGGTTTTGATCGGGGTGACGTGGGTGACCACCAGCACCGTGCGGCCGGCGTAGCGGGCGATCAGCTTGTCCCGGGCGAGGGAGACCCGTCGGGCGACGGCGGCGAAGCTCTCCCCGCCGGGCGGGGCGGCCTTCGCGGAGCCGAGCCAGGCGTCGAGTTCGGCCGGGTGGCGCTCCTTCACCTCGGCGAAGGTCAGCCCCTCCCACGCGCCGAAGTCGGTCTCGCGCAGCCCCTCTTCGACGCGTACGTCGAGGCCGAGCCGGTCCGCGACGGTCCGCGCGGTCTGCCGGCAGCGCGCCAGCGGCGAGCTGACGACGGCCTGGACGGTGCCGCGGGCGGCGAGGGCGTCGGCGACGCGCTGGGCCTGCCAGCGGCCCTTCTCGGACAGTTCCGGGTCGTCGCCGCTGCCTGAGAAGCGCTTCTCCGCGGTGAGCGGGGTCTCGCCGTGCCGCAGCAGGACGAAGGTGGTGGGCGTGCCCAGGTCGGCCGCCGCGGCCCAGCCGACGGGCGGGGCCTTGGGGGCCTCGTCCACGGGCTCGGGCTCGGTCGCCGCCGTGACCAGCGCGGCGGCGGAGCGGCCGGGCTCCCACTGCTTGCCGCGCTTGCCGGCGTCCATCGCCTCGTTGGCGAGCCGGTCGGCGTGCTTGTTCTTCTCGCGCGGGATCCACTCGTAGCTGACCTGCTCGGCCGGCAGGACCGCCTTCGCCTCGGCGGCCAGCGGCCGCATGTCCGGGTGCTTGATCTTCCAGCGGCCGGACATCTGCTCGACGACCAGCTTGGAGTCCATCCGCACCCGCACCCGGGCCTGCGGGTCGAGCGCGTGCGCGGCGCGCAGCCCGGCGATCAGGCCCCGGTACTCGGCGACGTTGTTGGTGTGCGTGCCGATGAACTCGGCGGCCTCGGCCAGCACTTCGCCCGTGGCGGCGTCGCGGACGACGGCGCCGTACCCGGCCGGCCCCGGGTTGCCCCGGGACCCTCCGTCGGCCTCCACCACGAACGTACGGGCCATTACAGGCCCGACTCGGGGGTGCGGACGAGGATGCGCCTGCAGTTCTCGCAGCGCACGACCTCGTCGGCGGCGGCCGCCCGCACCTCGTTGAGTTCGGTGATGTTCAGCTCCAGCCGGCAGCCCTCGCAGCGCTTCTGGTAGAGCCGGGCGGCGCCGACACCGCCGGACTGGGCGCGCAGCTTGTCGTAGAGCCCCAGCAGGTCGGCGGGGACCGAGGCGGCCATGATCTCGCGCTCCTTGACGACCGCGGAGCCCTCGGCGTCGATCTCCCGCAGCGCGGTGTCGCGGCGCTCCTCGGACTCGCCGGCCTTGGCCTGCACGGACTCCAGGCGCCCGGTCAGCTCCTGGACCCGCTCCTGCAGGCCCTCGCGGCGCTCCATGACCTCCAGGACGACGTCCTCGAGGTCGCTCTGCCGCTTGGCGAGCGAGGCGATCTCGCGCTGCAGGTTCTCCAGGTCCTTGGGGGAGGAGACCGCGCCGGAGTCCAGCCGCTCCTGGTCGCGGACGGCGCGCTTGCGCACCTGGTCCACGTCCTGCTCGGCCTTGGTCTGCTCGCGGGCGGTGTCGCTCTCCTCGGTCTGGGCGGCGACCAGCAGGTCGCGCAGCTGGCTCACGTCGGAGTTCAGGCGCTCGATCTCCGCGTGCTCGGGAAGGTTCTTGCGCTTGTGGTCCAGCTGCGCGAGGCGCGCGTCGAGGGCCTGGACCTCAAGCAGTCGGATCTGGTCTGCGGGCGCGGCTTTCAGCGGGGGGCTCCTGAGGTCGTGGGTTCGTCAAGGGGAAGTGCGGGGGTATGGGCCGTCCACGGGTCGGTGACGGCGCGTGACACGGAGGTGCGCAGCGCCCAGCCGTGCCGCTGCGAGACCTCGTCGAGCCGGCGGGCGGCCTGCTCGCACCAGGGCCATTCGGTGGCCCAGTGGGCGGCGTCGACGAGCGCCGGCGGACCCGCCTGCTGCGCCTCGGACGCCGGGTGGTGGCGCAGGTCGGCCGTGAGGTAGACGTCCACCCCGGCCCTGCGCACGTCGTCGAAGAGGCTGTCGCCGGAGCCGCCGCACACCGCGACGGTGCGCACCTGGCGCCCGGGGTCGCCCGCCACGCGCAGCCCGGTCGCGGTGGCCGGCAGGCCGGCCGCCGCGCGGCGGGCGAACTCCGACAGCGTCATCGGCTCGGGCAGCTCGCCGATCCGGCCGAGGCCGCGGCGGCCGGCCGGGTCGGCGGGGTCGGGCACGAGCGGTCCGGTGACCCGCAGGCCGACGGCCTCGGCGAGGGCGTCGGAGACCCCGGGGTCGGCCCGGTCGGCGTTGGTGTGCGCCACGTGCAGCGCGATGTCGTTCCTGATGAGGGTGTGCACGACGCGGCCCTTGAAGCCGGTCGCCGCGACCGTCGTCGTCCCGCGCAGGTAGAGGGGGTGGTGCGTGACCAGCAGGTCGGCGCCGGTGGTGATCGCCTCCTCGACGACCTCCCGGACCGGGTCGACGGCGAACAGCACCCGGCCGACCTCCGCGTCGGGGTCCCCGCAGACGAGGCCGACGGCGTCCCACTGCTCGGCCCAGGCCGGGGGCCAGAGGGCTTCGAGGGCGGCGATGACGTCGGACAGTTTCGGCACGGGTCGAGGTTACCGCGCCGGTGGCGGGCGGCCGGAATCCCCGGGCTGGTCATGAGCACACCGAGCATCCGAAGTCCGACGGAACGGGACGAGAGCCACCCTTACGTGTGAAGACCACCGACTCGTGTCGGACGCCCGGGCGTGCGAAAACTAGCGTCGTGGCCCGGAGGTGAGCCACACCATGACAGCCTGCGCGACCGAGACCACCACCGTGCGACGGGCCGGGTTCACGATCACCGCGGACGGCTCCTACGCCGCCTGCCTGGCCCAGGGCCCCGACGGGGGTGACGGCTGGTACCCCGAACGCTGGACGCTCGGCGGGCCGGAGCCGTACACCGTGCCCCTGCCCGGCAACCAGCCCGAGGAACAGTGCTCCGAGGTCCTGCCGTTGCCCGACGGCCGGGTGCTCATCCGCCGCCAGGTCGCCGACCGGTACGACCTGGCCCTGCTCTACCCGACCGGTCCGGGCACCGGCGAACTGCTCGTCGGCTCGCTGCCGGGCGGGGACGCGGAGGCGCGGCTGCTGCCTCCGCTCGCCTCGGGCGAGGTGTACGCGCTCACCTACGACCCGGCGCGCGAGGTGTCGGCGGTGTGGCTCGTGCACGACGACCGGGACCTGCGGCCGCGCCGGCTGGCCGAGGTCCCGGGCCGCTGCGGGGGCGGCGCTTGGCTGGACCGGACGGGCCGGCTGCTCGCGCTGGACCGCGAGGCGGAGGGGACGGTCAAGACGGTCGCCGTCGACCTGGAGCGGGCCGGGGCGGTCAGCCCGCTGCTGCAGATCACCGAGGCGAGCAACGACCGGCTGCTGCTCGCGGAGCCGGACAGCGGGCTGGTGATAGTGCGCAGCGACGCCACCGGCGAGGACCGCATCGGCTGGGGCGTCCTGGGCAGCCGTCGGCCCATGCGGTTCGCCGAGTGCCTGCGCGTGCCGGACGCGGTGCTCACCCCGTTCGCGGCGCAGCCCGGTCAGGCGCTGATGCCCGAGGCGTGCGCGGTGGCGCTGCGCGCGGACGGCCCGCACGGCACGTCACTGGCGGTCTGGCGGCCCGGGGAACGCCGCGCCACCTGGCTGTCGGCGCCGGAGGGATGGCTGGCCGGGGCCGGCCTGTGGTCGGCCCGTGGGGTGTTGCGCCTGCCGTACGCCTGCGCGCACTGCCCGTGCGGCACCGTGGAGTACGAGGCGCCGCCCGCGCTGCCCCTGCCGCCCCCGGTGGGGAGCGCGGCGGGGGGCGGTCCCGCGGAGCCCCAGGCAACCGGCAGGACCAGCCCCGTGCTCCCGTTGCAGAAGGCGCCGCTGGCCACGGGATCTTGAATCGGTAAACTCCTGCGGCGTTCCGCGCACCACGCAAGCTAGTCGACGGAGAGTCTCCTCATGTCCGATGCCCGACACGACACCGCCGCCGAGGCCCGCTTCGAGGACGGTAACGCCGAGGGCCTGCACGCCGGCCGCCACCGCGGTACGGCTTCCACCCACGACAACGACGCCGAGGCGGTCCAGCCGCCGCACGGCCGCCACCGCCGGCCGTCCGGGTCCGCCGGTATGGAGGTCTGACGGGCCCCGGGCCCGTCTCAGCCCTCGTGGCGCGGGGCCAGGACGTCGGTGGCGGCGAAGGTGCCGCCGGGGTCACGGCCCGCCCAGTACGGGGTGAGCACGTCGTCCGGCTCGTCGCGGGTGAACGCCTCCTTGGCGATGCCGAACTCGCCGCGAAGCGGGGGCGGTCCATCACCGCCACCATCCCGCCGTGCACGACGAACAGCCGGCCGTTGGCCCGGTCGGCCACCGGTGACGCCTGGCAGCCGACGAGCGGGACGACATGCTCCACCCCCAGCGGGTCCGGCCCGTCCGCGGGTCCGGGATCCGCGAAGACGTCCTCGGTCATCCGCGTGCGCGCCCGGGGCAGATGGCGTTGACGCGTACGCCGTACCTGCCCAGGGCGACGGCCGTAGACCGGGGCCTGCTTCGCCTTGGCGCTCGCGTCGCGCCTGTGGGCGGCGGCAACGCGGGTGGTGGCGAACCCGGCGGTGGCGACGTGTCCCTTGAGGTGGACCCGGACGCGGTGTCCCACTCGCCCTCGGCCATCGAGAACACGATCCGGTCCCGCAGGATGCCGGCGTTGTCGACCAGGATCTCGAGCGCCCCGCACATGCCGACCGCCGGCCGCACCAGATCCTGCGCCTGGCCGAAGTCGGCCACGTCGCCGTGGTACGCCACGCGTGGCCGCCCGCGGCGGCGATCACGGCACCCGGACCCCGGAAACAACTGACGCACCCTCAGAACAGTGCCCCGCCGGTGACATTTGTCCTGCCCGGGTCCGTACATTCCCCACTGACCCCACGGGGGCGGCGGCCGTAGTGTCGGGGACATGACGACGACAGTGAGTTTCACCAGGGCCGTCAAGACGTTCGGCGCGGTACGCGCCGTGGACGGCGTCGACCTGGAGATCCGGCGGGGGGAGTCCGTCGCCCTGCTCGGCCGCAACGGCGCGGGCAAGTCCACCACGATCAGCCTGCTGCTCGGGCTCAACGAACCCGACGGCGGCGAGATCCGGCTCTTCGGCGGCACCCCGCACACCGCGGTCCGCGCGGGCCGGGTCGGCGCGATGCTGCAGGACGGCCGGCCGATCCCCCGGGTGACCGTCCGGGAGCTGATCACCTTCGTGGCGCGCACCTACCCCGACCCCCTGCCCGTGGCCGAGGCCCTGGAGCTGGCCGGCCTCACCGAGGTCGCCGGCCGCCGCGCCGACCGGCTCTCCGGCGGCCAGGCGCAGCGGGTCCGCTTCGCCGTGGCACTGGCAGGCAACCCCGAGCTCATCGTGCTCGACGAGCCCACCGCAGCCCTCGACGTCGAGGCCCGCCGCGGCTTCTGGGACTCGATGCGCGCGTACGCGGCCCGTGGCAACACCGTGCTGTTCTCCACCCACTACCTGGAGGAGGCGGACGAGAACGCCGACCGCATCGTGGTCATCGACCGCGGCCGGGTCGTCGCCGACGACAGCGGCGAGCGCATCAAGCGCGCGGTCGGCGGCAACCTCGTGTCCTTCGACCTGGCCGGTGCCCCCACCGAGGGCCTGCGGCAGCTGCCCGGGGTGGTGTCCGTGGAAATCCGCGGCGACCGCGCCCTGCTGCGCTCCGCCGACTCCGACGCCACCGTCGTCGCCCTGGCCGGCCGCGGCATGGTCCGCGGCCTGACGGTGACCGCCACCAGCCTGGAGGACGCGTTCCTCTCCCTCACCGCGCCGTCCTCCGCCGAGGACTCCGCCCCCACCACCAAGGACACCGCCGCCAAGGACACCGCCGCCCTCGCCGAGGAGAAGGTCTGATGCTGCTCGCCTACGTCTCGCTGGAGATCCGCCGCACCCTGCGCGACGCCGGATTCGTGATCTTCGGCGTCGGCATGCCCGTCATGATGTACCTGCTCTTCACCAACCTCGGGGTCTCCGGCTCGGAGGAGGACAAGGCCGCCTCGCTGGCCGCCATGATCGGCATGGCCGCGTACGGCGCGCTGGGCTCGGCGGTGTCCACCGGGTCGAGCGTCGCCGAGGACAAGGGGCTCGGCTGGCTGCGCCAGCTGCGGATCACCCCCATGTCGCCGCTGCTGGTCGTCACCGGCCGCTGCATCAGCGGCTCGGTCACGGTGCTGCCCGCCATCCTGGCCGTCCTGCTCGCCGGCGGGCTCGTCAACGGCGTCGAGCTGGAGCCCTGGCAGTGGGCCGCGATCGGCGGGCTGCTGTGGGTCGGCACAGCCCCCTTCACCCTGCTCGGCCTCGGCAACGGCTACCGGCTGTCCGGGCAGACCACCGGCGTGGTGAACATGGCCTGCAACCTGGCCCTGTCCGTCGTCGGCGGGCTGTGGATCCCCGCGTCCGTCTTCCCCGGCTGGCTGCGGGCGGTCTCCGAGTGGACCCCGTCGCACCGCTTCGGGCAGCTCGGCTGGAGCATCGCGGACGGCATGGTCCCGCGTGCGGGTACCGTCGCCGTGCTCGCCGGGTGGACGGCCGTCTTCGGCGCGTACGCGGTGTACGCCTACCGCCGCTCGGCCCGCACCCCGTGAAGCCCACCGGCCCCGTGGAAGAGCAGGAGGCACCAGCCATGGCGATCACGACGGAACCCCGGCGTCCGCTGCCGGCCCGGATCTGGCACAGGTGGCGGCAGCTGCGGGTGACACGGCCCTTCTCCGAGGAGATCGAGCACCTCAAGCCCCCCACCCGCTTCACCTTCCTGCCCTGGCTGCTGATGGGCGTGGGCGCCCTGTCCCACCTCCTGCAGGGCGAGGCCGCCAACCCCTGGCTCGGCGGCCTCGGCCTGCTGGCCTTCAACTCCCTCTACATCGGGGTCGTCTTCACCTCCTTCGCCCCGCGCACCGCCGGCGGCAAGGTGCCCCGGCGCTACCTCCTCGCCCTGGCCGCCGTCACCTACGCCCTCGCCATCGGCTACGGCGGCAGCTGGCTGGTGTTCTTCCCGCTGCTGTCGCTGGCCGTCGGGATCGTGGTGCGCGGCCGGCGGATGGGGCCCGTGCTCGTCGCCCTCGCGGTGTCCGCCGGGATCGTCTCCGGGATGCGCAGCGGCGACATCTGGGACGGCGTGTCCATCGGGTACGGCAGCCTCATCTCGGGCCTGGTGACCTCGGCCATGCTCACCCTCTTCGACGCGGTGACCCAGCTGCGCGCCACCCGCCAGGAGCTGGCCCGCAACGCCGTCGCCGAGGAGCGGCTGCGCTTCTCCCGCGACCTGCACGACCTGCTCGGGCACACCCTCTCCGTGGTCGTCGTCAAGGCCGAGGCCGCCCGCCGGCTCGCCCCGCGCGACCGGGACGCCGCCCTCGCCCAGGTCGCCGACATCGAGGCGGTGGGGCGCCAGGCCCTCACCGAGATCCGCGAGGCCGTCACCGGCTACCGCGAAGGCAGCCTCTCCACCGAGCTGGACCGCGCGCGCTCGGCCCTGGCGGCCGCCGGGATCGAGGCCGTCGTCAAGGAGTCCGGCCCGCCGCTGCCCTCGCAGACCGAGGCCCTCCTCGGCTGGGTGGTGCGGGAAGGGGTGACCAACGTTGTACGCCACAGCCGGGCCACCACCTGCGTCATCGAGCTCTCCGGCACCGACGGGCAGGTGCGCCTGCGGATCACCGACGACGGCGGCGGCGTAGGCTCGGCCCCCGGATCCGGCTCCGGGCTGAAGGGCCTCACCGAACGGCTCGCCGCGGCCGGCGGCTCCCTCGGTACGGGCCCCGCGCCCCGGGGCGGGTTCCGCGTGGTCGCCGAACTGCCGGTGGAGGAGGAACGGACCGCATGAGCAGCGCCATCAAGGTCCTGCTGGCCGAGGACCAGGGCATGATGCGCGGGGCGCTCTCCCTGCTGCTGAACCTGGAGGATGACATCGAGGTCGTCGCGCAGGTCGCCGCGGGCGACGAGATCGTCACCACGGCGCTGGAGGCCCGGCCCGACGTCGCACTGCTCGACATCGAGCTCCCCGGGCTCAGCGGGCTCGACGCGGCGGCGGAGCTGCGGAAGCGGCTCCCGGGGTGCAAGGTGCTCATCCTCACCACGTTCGGCCGCCCCGGCTATCTGCGCCGCGCCATGGAGGCCGGGGCGTCCGGCTTCCTGGTCAAGGACGGCCCCGTCGAGGACCTCGCCGCCGCGATCCGGCGCGTCCTCGCCGGACACCGCGTCATCGACCCCGCCCTGGCGGCGGCCGCCCTCAGCACGGGGCCCAGCCCGCTGACGCCGCGCGAGCAGGACGTGCTCAACGCGGCCGCGGACGGGGCGACGGTGGCGGACATCGCGGCGCGGGTGCATCTGTCGGAGTCGACGGTGCGCAATTATCTGTCCGCGGCCATCGGGAAGACCGGGACCCGGAATCGCGCGGAAGCGGTGCGCGCCGCGCGCCACAACGGCTGGCTCTGACTTCCGCCCGGTTGTCGTGTGCGGGTTGTTCGCGCCTGCGGCGAGCGTCCGCCCACCCCCTGCCCGATTGCGTCGGTGAGCCGGGGTCGGGCCTGCGGGGTCACCACCACGCGCACCCCCGGCGGGCGGCGCAGGGGGCGTGGGGGACGATGGGGGGCATGAGCACGCCACCCCTCGCAGAGGTCCCCGCAGACGCACTGGCCGCCTTCGAGGCCGCGAAGGGCTTCATGCCCACGCACGAGGGCCTCGCCCTCCACGCGGCCGCCGCCGACGCCGCCACCCGCCTCCCGGGCCTGCCCCTGCTGGAGGTCGGCACGTACTGCGGCCGCTCCACGATCCTGCTGGCCGCCGCCGCCCGCGAGGGCGGAACCGTCGCCGTCACCGTCGACCACCACCGCGGCAGCGAGGAGCAGCAGCCCGGCTGGGAGTACCACGACACGACGCTCGTCGACCCCGAGGTCGGCCTGATGGACACGCTCCCCACCTTCCGGCGCACCCTGCACGCCGCCGGGCTGGAGGAGCACGTGGTCGCGGTCGTGGGCCGTTCCCCACAGGTCGCGGCGGTGTGGGGGAAGCCGCTCGCCCTGGTCTTCATCGACGGCGGGCACACCGACGAGCACGCCGGCAACGACTACGAGGGCTGGGTGCCGCACCTGGCGCAGGACGGCCTCCTGGTCATCCACGACGTCTTCGCGGACCCGGCCGACGGCGGCCAGGCGCCCTGGCGGATCTACCGGCGGGCGCTGGACTCGGGCGCGTTCACGGAAGTGTCCGTGACCGGTTCACTGCACGTCCTCCGGCGCACGGGCGCCGGGATCTGAGACGGCGGATAGCATCGCTGACGTGTTCAAGAGGAAAGGCCGCTCCCCCGTGGTCCTGGTGGCCGCGCTGGTGCCGGCGTGCGCGGCCGCGTGGCTGGTGTGGGACGCGACGAGCGGACCGGACGACCCCGGACGGAACGGCGACCGCCCGGGGAACGTGCGTCCGCAGCGTTCGGCGGCGGCGTCCTCCGGGCCGTCCGCCGGCGCCGGCAAGCCGCTCGCGGGGAAGGTCGTGGTCCTGGACCCGGGGCACAACGCGCGCAACAGCCGGCACACCGCCGAGATCAACCGCCTGGTCGACATCGGCACGGCCCGCAAGGAGTGCGACACCACGGGTACGGCGACCAACGCCGGGTACGCCGAGGCCGCGTTCACGCTGGACGTGTCCCGGCGCGCCAGGGCACTGCTCGAGGCCCGCGGTGCCACGGTGAAGTTCACGTACGACGGGGACCGCGCGTACGGCCCCTGCATCGACGAGCGGGCCCGGATCGGCAACAAGGCGAAGGCCGACGCGGTGGTGTCGGTGCACGGCGACGGCTCGGCGGCCGGCAACCGCGGCTTCCACGTGATCATGCCCGCCTCGCTGCACCGCGGCATCGCCGACACCCGCAGGATCAGCGGGCCGTCGAAGCTCCTGGGCACCACGCTCAAGCAGCACTTCGCGGCGGAGACGGGCACCCGGCCGTCCAACTACATCGGCGACGGCACCGGCCTGGACGTCCGCCGCGACCTGGGCGGACTCAACCTCAGCACCGTGCCTAAGGTATTGATCGAGTGCGGCAACATGCGCGACCCCAAGGACGAGGCGCTGATGACCAGCCCGGCCTGGCGGCAGAGGGCCGCGGAGGGCATCGCGGACGGCATCACCGCATTCCTGGAAGACCACGAGTGATCGGCCGGTGAGCATTGGGTCCCGATCGTGTCACCGAGGGGCGGACCGGTCCCACCCGGCGGCAACCGCCCTCATACGATGGGGATCCGCCCGGCGACGGCGACAACGAGACGACTGACAAGGACTCCTAGTGAATAACCGCTCCCTCACCCGAGGAGACGGCGCGGTGATCGGCGCGGCGCTGCTGCTGCTGATCGCCTCGTTCCTGAACTTCTACGCCGCGAAGGACTGCAACGCGGACGGGTGCGCAGTCAGCGCCTGGAAGAGCGAGCTGTTCCCGCTGCTGCCCTCGGTGCACCTGCTGGGCCTGATCGCCGCCGGCCTGTTCGTCGCCTCGCGCTTCCAGCCCGAGGGGCGCAAGGTGCTCGGCATCGGCCTGGCCCAGTGGGGCGCGGTGCTGTCCGTGGCCGCCGCCTGGGACGCCCTGTGGTCGCTCTTCAGGGGCAACGAGGTCTTCGGGCTGGCCGCCGGCGCGTACCTCTCCTTCGTCGCCGCCGCCGCGCTCGCCGCCGCGATGCTGCTCACCTTGCAGGGCCTGCCCGCGCTGAAGGCGCCGCTGCTGCCGGCCCCCCGGCCGCAGCAGCCCCAGCAGGCGCAGCCGTACGGCGGCCAGCAGGCCCAGCCGTACCCGGGCGTGCAGCAGGGCGGCTACGGGTACCCGGGGCAGACCGGTGGGCACGGCATGCCGGCCGACCAGTCGTTCGGCGGCGAGCAGTACGGCTACCCGCAGGGCCAGCAGCAGCCCCAGCAGCCGCAGCAGCCGTCCGCGGAGTTCGCGGCCTTCTGGTTCGCGGTGCCCGTGGCGCGGCCGCTGTACGCGGAGGACGGTTCGGGCCAGCAGATCGCCGAGCTGACCCCCGGCACCTGGTACCTGGCGGTCGAGCAGCGCGGTGGCGCCCTGGTCGCGCAGACCCAGGACGGCCGGCGCGGCGTCCTGCAGGACGTCAGCGGCATCCAGCGCGGCTGATCCCCGGCGCGCGAGCGAAACGCGGCAGCCGTGCCCCGGGCCGTCCGGTCCGGGGCACGGCTGTTTCCCTTCCGGGCGTGGGGCGGCACGACCCCTGACATTCCATCAGGTACGGCAGGAGGCGTGCGCATGCGGCTCGCTCCGGCCCTCGGCTGCTGGAGGCGCGGCCCCTCTCCCGGCCGGCTGTCCCTGGCGCAGGAGGCCGAACGAAGGAGGCCCGGCGCATCCGGGAGCCGCTCCTGTGCGGGCGGCGCGAGGAGGCGGTGGCGGCGGTGCCGGACGCCTTCGCGGACGAGATCTCGCTCGTCGGCCCGCGGGAGCGGATCGCGGAGCGGCCGGAGGTGTGGCGGTCGGGCCCGGTGACCGACCTGCTCGTCACCGCGCCCGGCCCGGCCACCCCGCGGGTGCCGGCCGAGCTCATCCGCCGCTGAGCTGGGACAGCGAGGGCACCTTGTCGGTGACCTTGGCGCCGGCGTCCTCACCGGCCGACTTCACGCCGCTGATGGTGTCCTGGAAGGTGCCCACGATGTCGTCCGTGCCCTGACCGCTGCGCAGCTTGTTCGGCAGGTCCTTGAGCGAGTCGATGCCCGCGGTCAGCGGCGCCACCAGTTTGGAGAGGGTCGGGTCGCCCTTGGCGTTCTCCGCGGCGGCCTTGAGCCGGTTGTAGGCGAAGGCCCCCGCCAGGCCGGCCTTGACCAGGGTGAGCTTGCGGCCGTCGGCGTCCTTCTCGAACTTGCCCTCGCGGTAGGGCTTGACGATCCACTGGTAGGTCGCGCCCGCGGCCAGTCCGGCGTTGGCGACGAAGCGCGTCTTGGCGAGCTTCTGCTTCTGCACGGAGGAGGTGGGGCTCGCGGTGCCACCGCCGGCGCTCTCGCCGGAGTCCCCACCGCAGGCGGGGACCAGCAGCAGGACGCCGGAGAGCAGGAGGGCGGTCAGGGCACGGCGCAAGGGCATGACGGTTTCTCCCGGGGGATGCGGTGCGTGATCGCATCCTCGCCCGGGCCCCGCGGACCGGCCACCGCACAGGGCCGTACGGGGCGTCAGTCGGGCGCGGGCCGACGACGTTTCACTGCGCCGATCGGGGCAAGACGGCAGGTATGTCCAGACGATATCGCGGCAATCTCGCGGCCACGATCATCATGGTGGCCGCGGACGTGGCGGCCTTCATCCTGATCCTGTGGATCGTGCTGTGGATGCTCGACGCCAACCGGGCGAACGACCTCGTGGAGTGGATCCACGACATGGCGTCCTGGCTCGGTGGCTGGGCCCACGACATCTTCTCCACCCAGTCCGCGTGGGCGCGCACCCTGCTGAACTACGGTCTGCCGGCGGCGGTCTACCTGGTCGTCGGGCACGCGGTGGCGGGTCGCGTCAACCGGGCCTGACGCCCGTTCACCGGCCGGCGCAGCACCCCGCCGCCTCGGGCACCAGCCCGAGCGGCAGCCGGTCGCCGCCGAAGACCGCCGTCGTCGCCTCGTCCCCTCCCAGGGCGGCGACGGCGAGCAGCAGGGCCCCGGCCGTCCACGTGGTGCGTTCCCGGGGCCACACCGCGGGTCCGGTGCCGGCCTGCGCGTCGCCCTCGAAGACGTAACCGGTCCAGTACATGCCGTCCTCGGCGCGCAGGTGCCGGATCGCGGCCAGGATCTCCACCGCGCGGTCGGACTCGCCCATCGCCCACAGGGCGAGGGCTAGTTCGGCGCTCTCGCCCCCGGTCACCCAGGGATTGGGCACGACGCAGCGCACCCCGAGACCGGGCACGACGAACTCGTCCCAGCGGGACCGCATGCGCTCGCGGGCGGCCTCACCGCGCAGCACCCCGCCGAGGACCGGGTAGTACCAGTCCATGGAGTAGCGGTCCTTGTCCAGGAACCGCTCGGGGTGGTGGGCGACGGCGTGCCCGAGGGCGCCGGCGGCCAGCTCCCAGTCGGGCTGCGGGTCCTCGCGGTGCTCGGCGACGGCCAGCGCGCAGCGCAGCGCCTGGTACATCGACGAGCAGCCGGTCAGGAGCGCCTCCTGCGGGTACGTCCCGTCGTCCTCGCGCTTCCAGGCGATCTGGCCGCCGGGCAGCTGGAGTTCCAGGACGTACTCGACGGCCGCGTACAGCACCGGCCACATGCGCTCCAGGAAGGCGTCGTCGCCTGTGGAGAGGTAGTGGTGCCACACGCCGACGGCGATGTAGGCGCAGAAGTTGCTCTCCCGGCCCAGGTCGGTGGGCTCGCCCTCGTCTCCGTCCGCGTAGCCGTAGGCGGCGTACCAGGAGCCGTCCGGGTTCTGCCGGCGGGCGAGCCAGGTGTAGGCGGCCTCGGCGTGCTCGTGCTCGCCGGCGGCGTCCAGCGCCATGGCGGCCTCGACGTGGTCCCAGGGGTCCAGGTGGCCCCCCTCGAACCAGGGCACGGCGCCGTCGGGGCGCTGCACGGCGAGTATCCCGGAGACGGTCTGCGCGGCCTGCTCGGATGTCAGGACGCCGGGGAGGACGAGGTGTTCGGTCCGCCTCACGCGTCGACGCCCGCCTTCGGGGTGTGCGGCTTGGTGGCGTAGGCGACGAAGCTCTTGCCGATCAGCGGGTTGAGCGCGCTCTCGGCGAGCCGGGTGGCCAGCGGCTTCTTCATGATGTCCCAGACCAGCAGCTTGTGGTACAGCTTCACCGGCAGGGCCTTGTCGTTGTCGACGCCGACGGCGCACTTGATCCACCAGTACGGGGAGTGCAGCGCGTGCGCGTGGTGGCTGCCGTACGGCCGCAGGCCCGCCTCGCGGATCTTGCCCAGCAGCTGGTCGGCCCGGTAGATGCGGATGTGGCCGCCCTCGACCTCGTGGTACGCGTCGGACAGCGCCCAGCAGATCTTCTCCGGCCCGTAGCGCGGCACGGTGACCGCGATCAGCCCGCCGGGCTTCAGGACGCGCACCATCTCGGCGAGCACGCCCTTGTCGTCCGGGATGTGCTCCATGACCTCGGAGATGATGACGCGGTCGAAGCTGTCGTCGGGGAACGGCAGGCTCAGGGCGTCGCCCTCCACGGCCGTGGCCGTCGCGCCGGCCGGGGCCTCCCCGGCCTCCTTCATGGCGGCGAACCACTTGGCGACCTCGCGGATCTCGTCGCCGTTCCGGTCCAGGGCGACCACGTCCGCCCCGCGCCGGTAGCACTCGAAGGCGTGGCGGCCCGCACCGCAGCCCAGGTCGAGCACGCGGTCGCCCGGGGCGAGCGGGAAGCGGGAGAAGTCGACGGTCAGCACGTGGAGTCTGCTTTCGTCCGGGACGGTGACTGGACAGTGGGCCGCGGCCCCCCGGCGGCCTCGATCGCCGCGCGGTAGTGCTCGGCCGTGCCGATGGCGGCCCGCTCCCAGGTGAAGCGGGCCAGTACGCGTTCCCGGCCGGCCAGTCCGAGGCGGCGGCGCAGCTCGGAGTCGCTCAGCAGCCTGCCGAGCGCCGCGGCCAGCGCGCCCTGGTCCCCCGGCGGCACGGCCAGGCAGGTCTCCCCGTCCGGTCCGGCCACCTCGGGGATGGCACCCCCCGTGGTGGCGACCAGCGGGGTGCCCGTGGCCATGGCCTCGGCGGCCGGCAGCGAGAAGCCCTCGTACAGCGACGGCACGCAGGCCACCTGGGCGCTGCGCACCAGGTCGACCAGCTCCGCGTCGCTGATGCCCTTGACGAAGTCGACGGCGCCGCCCAGGCCGTAGCGCTCGATGGCGGCGGCCACCGGGCCGTCGTCGGCGCGCTTGCCGACGACGACGAGGTGCGCGTCGGGGTGCTCGGTGCGCAGCTTGGCCAGGCCTTCGACGAGGTGGACCAGGCCCTTGAGCGGCACGTCGGCGCTGGACGTGGTGACGATCCGGCCCGGCACCTCGGGCACCGACGGATCGGGCGAGAAAAGCCCGGTGTCGGCGCCGATGTGCACCACGTGCACGCGGTCCTCCCGCACCCCGAGGTGGTCGACGATCTCCTGGCGGGAGGTGCCGGAGACGGTCAGCACGGACGGCAGCCGGCGCGAGACCCGCTTCTGCATCCGGGTGAACCCGTACCAGCGGCGGACGGACGCGCGGCGCTTCCACCCCTGCGCGGCGTCGAGTTCGAGCTGCCGGTCGACGGTGATGGGGTGGTGGATGGTCGTCACCAGGGGCGCGCCGAGGGCGCGGGAGCCGCCGAGGAGGCCGTAGCCGAGGGTCTGGTTGTCGTGGATGACGTCGAAGGCCCCGCGCCGGGCGGCCAGGTGACGGCGGGCGCGCAGGCTGAACGTCAGCGGCTCCGGGAAGCCGCCGGTCCACATCGTGCCGACCTCGAGCGCGTCCACCCAGTCGCGGTACTCTCCGCGCTTCGGGGTGCGGAACGGGTCCGGCTGACGGTAGAGGTCCAGGCTCGGCAGCTCGGTGAGGCGTACCCCGTCACCGACCGCGTCGAGCACGGGGTAGGGCTGTGCGCCGATCACCTCGACGCTGTGGCCGAGGCGGGCGAGTTCCCTGGACAGATGGCGCACGTAGACGCCTTGGCCCCCGCAGAACGGGTTCCCCTTGTAGGTGAGCAGCGCGATCCGGAGCGGCCTGGCCTCTGCGGTCACTCACGGCCCCCTTCTCACTGCACTTCAGCGGGAGCGTAGCCGCCTGTGCCTTGCTAGAACAAGTTACAGAATCAGTTACTCAGGAGTTGGCCCGAGAGCACGAAGATACCGGTAGCCGTGCGGCCCGCCCTGGCCGGTCCGGGTGATTCCCGCCACGCCGCGGTGGCCGCGGTCGGCCCATCCGTCCTGCCCCCAGCCCCCGGCCGGGGACCCCTGTCCGGCGCGGCTGGTGACCGCCTCGCGCTGTGTGCGTCGGGGGTCGCTGCCGCGCCGGGGCACTCCCCCAGCCCCCGGCCGGGGGTGCCTTCACTGGCGCACCCCCGCCACCCCCTCCGTGTGTCGCCCCCCGGCTACCGCTGGGAGGTGTCACCCGCGTGGCGGTCCCCTCGGCCGGAGGCTGGGGAAGGCTGGGCCCACCGACGTGCACACGTGGGGGTACCTCCCAGCCGCCAGGCCGCGGAAGAACCCGTGTGCGCTCCGCACAGGTGCAGCGCCGCTGTGGGGCTGCGCCCACGCCGTCGGGCGGCCAACGGCCGGACGAGGTGGGGCTGCGGGAAGTCGTCCCTTCCCCGGCTGCCGCTGGGGGTGCCCCCACGCCCGCGGAGGACCGCCCGCCCCCACAACCATCCACCGGCCGCTGGTCGGGCAACCGACGAAGGCGGCTGGGGAGTTGGGGACCCCGGCCGAAGGCTGGGGGAGGGTGGGCGTTCTGGACGCTGACGCATATGTGTCGTGCGGCATCCGGGGCACGACGAAGACCGCCCGCGGCAGGCGCGGACAACCCGCACACGACAACCGGCCGGCGGCGCAGCCCGCAGTACGCTGGGGGCCCGTTCCGCAGGGCGCACAGATTCGGATGGGACAGATGACCGCAGCTCCTCAGCCGACGCCGTCCCCCGTGCCGCTCACCGAACGTCAGGAAGCCCGCCGCCGCCGTATCCTGCGCGCCAGCGCCGAGCTCGCCGTGCGGGGCGGCTTCGACGCCGTCCAGATGCGCGAGGTCGCCGAACAGTCGAACGTCGCGCTCGGCACCCTCTACCGGTACTTCCCGTCCAAGATCCACCTGCTCGTCGCCACCATGCACGACCAGCTGGAGCACCTCCACGGGACCCTGCGCAAGCGCCCGCCCTCCGCCGCCGCGCCGGCGGACCGCGTGGCGGAGACACTGATGCGCGCCTTCCGCGCGATGCAGCGCGAGCCTCACCTCGCGGACGCCATGGTGCGGGCGCTGACCTTCGCCGACCGTTCGGTCAGCCCGGAGGTGGACGCCGTGTCGCGGCTGACGACCGCGATCCTCCTGGACGCGATGCGGCTGGACGGGCCGCCCGGGCCGGAGCTGCTCTCCGCGGTGCGCGTCATCGAGCACACCTGGCACTCGGCCCTGGTGACCTGGCTGTCCGGGCGCGCCTCGATCGCCCAGGTGAAGATCGACATCGAGACCGTGTGCCGGCTGATCGACCTCACCGATCCGCGCCGCGCGAAGTCCTGACCCCTCCGGCCCGTTCCGGGGCGCGGCTCGGACCGGTCGCGTGCACCGCGGTGTGAGGCAGACCGCACAAGACCGGGGGCGGCACGGCAAGCGGTCCCGGCTAAGGTGTGCTCGACACACCAAGTCCAATCACGTCCGAGTGGGGGAAGCCGGTGCGAATCCGGCGCTGACCCGCAACCGTGAGCCGTCCCCGCCCGGGGAGGGCCCAGCCGGAACACCCGCGCGGACGGGAGCGGCTCTTCCGTCGAGGTACACGGAGCCGGAGCCCGGTGCCGTGAACGCGCGCCCGCATCCGTCTGCGCGACCGCTCACCCGAAAGGCACCATCCGATGCACCTGCGCCGCACCGCCGCGGCCGCCCTGGCCGCCTTCAGCACGCTCCTCATAGCCGCGTCGCCGTCGCCGTCGCCCTCGCCGTCGCACGCGGCGGCGCCCGCCGCGCTGTACGGGGACGCCGACCCGACGTACGACGGCGTGTGGCGCCAGTCGTACGCGCTGCTGGCGCTGCACGCGGCCGACACGGAACCGGCCGGGGACGCGGTGGAGTGGCTCGCCAAGCAGCAATGCGCGGACGGCGGCTTCGCCTCGTACCGTCCCGACCCCGCGGTGCCCTGCGACCCGAAGACCGAGGACACCAACGCCACCGCCATCGCCGTCCAGGCGCTCGCCGTCCACGGGCAGGACTTCGCCGTCAAGCGCGCCGCCGAGTGGCTCGCCAAGGTGCAGAACCGCGACGGCGGCTGGTCCTACAACCCCGGCGGCGCCTCCGACGCCGACTCCACCGGCGTCGTCGTCGGCGGCCTCAAGGCCGCCGGCACCGACGTCAAGTCCGTGACCACCGACGGCCGCTCGCCCTACGACGCGCTGCGCTCCCTCCAACTGGCCTGCGGCAAGAAGGACGGCGGCGCGTTCGCCTACCAGCCCGACGCCAAGTCCGGTGCCCTCGTGGCCAACGCCAAGGCCACCACCGACGCGGTGCGCGCCGTCGAGGGCGCGGGCTTCGTCGTCGAGGCCCCCGACCGCGACGTCCCCGTGCGCTCCGAGTGCGGCGGCAGCGCCTCCGACGCGGGCGCCGCCTGGCTCGGCGCCCGGCTCGCCGCCGGCGGCGGCCACTTCGACGCCGTCACCCCGGGCTCCGACCAGAAGACCCCCGACTTCGGCACCACCGCCGACGCCGTCATCGCCCTCGCCGCCGGCGGTCACCTCGACGCCGCCAAGGGCGCGTACAACTGGCTCGCCGCCAACTCCGCCGCCTGGGCCAAGGACAACCCCACCGCCCTCGCGCAGCTCGCCCTCGCCGCGTACGCCACCGGCAACCCGATGCGGGACCACGTGACGCGGCTCACCGCCCTCGGCCCGGTGGCGCAGCAGAAGCCCGATTCCTCGGGCGGCGGTTCGGTGTGGTGGATCGTCGGCGCGGGCCTGGTCGCCGGCATCGGCATCGGGGTGCTGCTCGCCGGCCGGAAGCACCGGCTGTGAGGCGGCCGCCCCTGGCGGCGGCGGCACTCCTCCTGGCCCTGGTGGCCGCCCTCGTCGCGACGCCCGCACACGCGGCCACCTATCGGTACTGGTCCTTCTGGCAGCGTGACGCCTCCACCGACGCCTGGACGTACGCCCGAACCGGGCCCTCCCTCAGCCGCCCGGACGACGGTGCCGTCGAGGGCTGGCGCTTCGGCGTCAGCCCTGACGCCGCCTCGGCCGCCCGCCCCCGCGGCACCGCCCGGTTCGCCACGATCTGCGACGGCACCCCGGCCCGCCGCGGCACCAAGCGCGTCGCCCTGCTGCTGGATTTCGGCACCGCCGCGGACGCCCCGGCCGCCCGTACCGCCTGCGCCCGGCTCCCCGAGGACGCCACCTCCGCCGACGCCCTGGCCGCCGTCGCGCCCCCGCTCCGCTACGACTCCGCGGGCCTGGTGTGCGCCATCGCCGGCTACCCCGCCAAGGGGTGCGGCGAGCAGGTCACCGACGACGCCGCCGCGCCCGACGCCTCAGCGCCCTCCCCAGGTCCCGCCCTCGGCACCTACGGCGCCGCCGCCGCCGTCCTCGTCGTCGCCGCGGCCGCCGCCTGGCAGGTCCGCCGCCGCCGGGGCGACCGCCCGTGACCACCGCTACGCCCCTGCCCTGGCCGTCGCGGGCCTTCCCCCTGCTTCCGCGGCCGCGAAAGCGCCCCCGCGACGACTCCGCCGCCTCGTCCCGCACCCCCCGCGCACCACGAACGGCCCTGGCAACCGCGGAACAGGGCACGCCCTTGCGGTCCTTCGCGCTACCGGCTCGGCTGCGCCCGCGCGAGCGCCGGGCCGCGATGCCGAGCCGCGAGGACTCCTTCGCCCCGGACGGGCGCACGACCGACGCCGCCCCCGCGGCACGACCGCGGCACGACCGCGCCAAGGGCCCCTTGCGCGGCGCCGACGAACCACGCACGGCCGATCCAACCGCCGCACGGCCCAAGCCCCCGGCCACGGTCCCCCCGGCCACCGCCCCCGGCTTCAGCACGAAACCGCGCAGGGCCAACCCGGCCGCCGCCGTGGCCCCGGCATCGGCGGCCCTCGCCTCGCCCGCCCGCCCGCGACCACGCACCCCGGACGGTTTGCCCGGCCCGGTCACCCACGGTTCCGGCGCGGCGGTCCGACCCCGGCGGCCCATCCCGCCCGCGGGCAGCGACACTCGCCCTCTCCGTCGCGGCACCGAACGCGGCGGCTCAGGCCGTTCGCGGGGCCTGCCGCGGCGGCCGGACCGGGGCGAGCAGGCCGGCGCGGCCTACCCGCGGCAGGCGGGCCGGGGGCGCGGGCCGCACGCGGGGGCGTGGTGGCTGTGGGCGCTGGGGCTCGCCACGGCCGCGTCGCGGACGACGAATCCGGCGCTGCTCGCGCTGCTCGCCGCCGTCGCCGGGTACGTCGTGGCGGTGTGCCGGGTGCCTGACACGCCGTGGTCCCGGTCGTACGCCGCGTTCCTCCGCCTGGGCCTGGTGGTCGTCGTCATCCGGCTCGCCTTCGCCGTCGTCCTGGGCTCCCCGGTCCCCGGTACGCACACCGTGCTGGCCCTCCCCGAAGTCCCGCTTCCCGACTGGGCGCAGGGCGTCCGGCTCGGCGGGCGGGTGACCGCCGAGGGGCTGTGGTTCGCCTTCCGCGAGGGCATGCGGCTGGCCACGCTCCTGGCGTGCCTCGGCGCCGCCAACGCCCTGGCCAACCCGGCCCGGCTGCTGAAGTCGCTGCCGGGCGCCCTCTACGAGGCGGGAGTCGCCGTGGTCGTCGCGATGACGTTCGCGCCGCACCTGGTCGCCGACGTCCGGCGGTTGCGGACGGCCCGCAGGCTGCGGGGCCGCCCGGAGAAGGGCGTACGGGCATTGCTCCAGGTCGGACTGCCCGTGCTCGAAGGCGCCCTGGAGCGTTCCGTCGCCCTCGCGGCCGCCATGGACGCCCGCGGCTACGGCCGCACCGCCGAGGTACCGCGCCGCGTGCGCCGGGCGACCGTCGCACTCACCCTCGGCGGGCTGCTCGGGCTGTGCGCGGGCACCTACGCGCTGCTGGCCGCCGCGGGCGCCGCGTACGGACTGCCCCTGTTGCTGGCCGGTGCCGCCGCCGCCGTCGCGGGGCTGCGGCTCGGCGGGCGGCGCTCGGTGCGCACCCGCTACCGCCCCGACCGCTGGGACGCGACCGCGTGGCTGATCACCGCCTCTGGCGTGGCCGTCGCCGCGCTGACGATCTGGGCCGCCGGGGCCTACCCCGGCGACCTGGACCCGCCCGTGGTGCCGCTGACCGCGCCGTCGCTGCCGCTGTGGCCCGGGGCCGCCGTCCTGCTGGGGCTGCTGCCCGCGCATCTGAAGGGAGCCCGCCCGTGATCCGCTTCGAGCAGGTCTCCGTCACGTACGACGGCGCCGCCGCGCCGGCCGTCGCCGGTGTCGACCTGACCGTCCCCGAGGGCGAACTCTGCCTGGTCGTCGGGCCCTCCGGCACCGGCAAGTCCACGCTCCTGGGCGCCGTCTCCGGTCTCGTGCCGCACTTCACCGGCGGCGTCCTCACCGGCCGGGTCACCGTCGCCGGGCACGACACGCGCGCCCACAAGCCGCGCGAGCTCGCCCATGTCGTCGGCACCGTGGGCCAGGACCCGCTCGCGCACTTCGTCACCGACACCGTCGAGGACGAACTCGCCTACGGCATGGAGTCGATCGGCCTCGCCCCCGACGTGATGCGCCGCCGCGTCGAGGAGACCCTCGACCTGCTCGGCCTCTCCGACCTGCGCGACCGCCCGATCGGCACCCTCTCCGGTGGGCAGCGGCAGCGCGTCGCGATCGGCTCCGTCCTCACCGTCCACCCGCGGGTGCTGGTGCTGGACGAACCGACGTCCGCGCTGGACCCCGCCGCGGCCGAGGAGGTGCTCGCGGTGCTGCAGCGGCTCGTCCACGACCTGGGGACGACCGTGCTGATGGCCGAGCACCGCCTGGAGCGGGTCGTGCAGTACGCCGACCAGGTCGTCCTCCTCCCGGGCGGGGACGCAGCCCCGGTCTCCGGGCCGCCCGCGGAAGTCATGGCGGTCTCGCCCGTCCGGCCGCCCGTCGTCGCGCTCGGCCGCCTCGCCGGCTGGTCGCCGCTGCCGCTGTCGGTGCGCGACGCCCGCCGTGCCGCCGCCCCGCTCCGCGAGCGCCTGGCCGGCCGTACCCCGCCCGCGCCGCTCTCGTCCGCCGCGGGAGAGCCCGTCGTGACCGTCACGGGGCTCACCGTGCGCCGCGGCCGTCTCGAGGCGCTGCGGGCGGTCGACCTGACCGTACGGCCCGGCGAGACCGTCGCCCTGATGGGCCGCAACGGCGCGGGCAAGTCCACCCTGCTGGCCACCCTGGCCGGCCTGCACGCGCCCACCTCGGGCAGCGTGACCGTAGGCGGCCTGGAGCCGTCGCGCACCAGGCCCGCCGAGCTGGTCCGCCGGGTGGGCCTCGTCCCGCAGGACCCCAGGGACCTGCTGTACGCCGACACCGTCGCCGCCGAGTGCGCCGCCGCCGACACCGACGCCCGCGCCACCCCGGGCACCTGCCGTGCCCTGGTCGGCGAACTGCTGCCCGGGGTCGCCGACGGCACGCACCCGCGCGACCTGTCCGAAGGTCAGCGCCTCGCCCTCGCCCTCGCCGTCGTGCTGGCCGCCCGGCCCCCGCTGATCCTGCTCGACGAACCGACCCGCGGCCTGGACTACGCCGCCAAGGCCCGGCTCGCCGCGCACCTGCGCGCCCTCGCGGCGGACGGCCACGCCGTCGTCCTCGCCACGCACGACGTCGAACTCGCCGCCGAACTCGCCCACCGCGTCGTCGTCCTCGCCGACGGCGACCTCGTCGCGGACGGCCCCACCGCCGACGTCGTCGTCTCCTCCCCCGCCTTCGCCCCGCAGGTGGCCAAGGTGCTCGGCCCACTGCCCTGGCTGACGGTCGGCCAGGTCGCGACAGCCCTGGCGGAAACGGCGGGGCCCGCGTGACCGCGCGTCCGCCGCGCGCGGTCCGGCTGGGCGGGCGGGCCGTCGTCGCCCTGACGCTCGTCTCCGTGATCGGCGTCGCCGCCTTCGGCTGGCCGCTGCTCGCCGACCCGGGCTCCGGTCTCGCCCACAGCAAGGACGCGCCCTGGCTGTTCGCGTTGCTGCTGCCGCTGCTGCTCGCCGTCGTCATGGCGACCATCGCCGACGACGAGGAGGGCCTGAGCGCCAAGTCCGTCGCCATGCTGGGCGTGCTGGCCGCCGCGGGGGCGGCCCTGCGTCCGCTCGGCGGCGGCACGGCGGGCATCGAGCCCATGTTCTTCCTCGTCGTGCTGGCCGGCCGGGTGCTCGGCCCCGGCTTCGGCTTCGCGCTGGGGGCGTTGACGATGTTCGCCTCGGCCCTGCTCACGGGCGGGGTCGGGCCGTGGATGCCGTTCCAGATGCTCTCGATGGGCTGGGTGGCGCTCGGCGCGGGCCTGCTCCCCGGCGCCGGCCGGCTGCGCGGCCGGGGCGAGCTCGTCCTCCTCGCCGGCTACGGGGCGGTGTCCTCGGTCGCGTACGGAACGATCATGAACCTGCAGGGCTGGCCGTACCTCGGCGGCCTGTCCTCCGGGGTCTCCTTCGTGCCGGGCGACCCGCTCCCGGACAACCTCGCCCGTTTCGCCGCGTACTGCCTGGCCACCTCGCTCGGCTGGGACGTGCCGCGCGCCGTGCTGACCGCCGTCCTGGTCCTCACCCTCGGCCCGTTCGTGCTGCGCGCCCTGCGCCGGGCCACCCGGCGCGCCGCGTTCGGCGCGCCGGTGGCTTTCGGGGACGGCGCCGCGCGCCCGCCCCACGTACCGCCTCAGTCGCGCTGACGTGCCGGCGCCGCGAACCAGCGCGCGACGCGGGGCGCCGAGCGCAGGAACGCGCCGAAGTGGTCGGTGTCGCCGGCGTCGGCCAGCACCGCCCTCACGTCGTGCGCGGCGAGGTCGTCGCGGCAGCTCTCGCTGTTCCCGATGGGCACGTCGCGGTCACCGCTCGCGGTGTACAGCCGCACCGGCACGTCCGGCCGCCAGTCGCAGGTGCCGTCGGCCTGCGCCATGGCCCGGCGCAGCGCTCCGGTGGGGTGCCGCATCCGGTGCGTGAAGCGGTCCGTGAGCAGTTCGTCCACCGACCCGGGCAGCTGCCGCAGAACGTCCTCGTCCTCGTGCTCCCCGTCGAACAGCCCCTCCACGACGCGGTCGTAGGGCGCGCGGAAGGCCTCGGAAGGGGAACCGTAGAGCGGGTGCAGCCGGTTCTGCGCAACCAGGAAGTACGCCGTGTAGAAGACCCCGCTGTAGCCCTGCACCCGGCCGTCGAACAGTGCCGGGACCTCCGTCCCCGACACGTCGTACGGTCCGCTGACCGGGGCCAGCGCCCGCAGGACGAAGTGCCGGTCGGCGCCCTGGTGGAGCGCGCGGCCGAGCGCCATCGCGACCTGGCCGCCCTGCGAGAAGCCGGTGGCGAGCACGTCACCTGTGAGCGGCCGGTCCAGCCGCGCGGCGGCGGTGCGTGCGGCCCGCAGCATGTCGACGGACGCCGTGACCGCGGAGCGGGTGTCCATGTACGGGTGAGTGCCGGGACCGCCACCGAGGCCCAGGTAGTCGGGCGAGACGACCGCCCGGCCACCGGACGCGTACAGGTAGGCGGCGCTACGGGCCCAGCCGTCGGCGGCCGAGGGCGCGTCGTGGCGGTAGGCGAGCGTGCCGTGGGTGTCGGAGACGACGGCGAGCCGGTGCGGCCCGCCGCGGGGCAGCGTGAACAGCCCGGTGGCGGTGGTCGGCGTGCCCTGCGGAGTGACCGTGCGGTACGTGAGCCGGTAGGCCGTCACCCCGTACCGGACGGTGTCGCCGGGCAGGCCCGCGCCGGCGAGAAGGCGTGACAGCGCGGCGCGGTCGTGGGTTGCCAGCGGGGTCACGGAGAGCAGGTGCCCGCGGTCCGCCGGTGCGGGGGCCCATGTGGCGGAGGCTGCGGCGGCGGGCGGGCGAGGGGCGGCCACGGCCGCCACCGGCCCCGCGACCGCGCCGATGGCGACGGCCGTCGAGAGGACGGTGGCGGCGCCCGCGAGCGCCCTCCGCCGCGCTCGCGGAGGACGCCGGTGTGTGGTGTGGAATGTCATGCGCCCATGCTCGGCGCCCACGCCCGCCGCCCGGAATGCGGTGGGCCCCCGGGCGTACCCGGGGGTTGTCCACATCCCGCCGGTGTGCATCACGTTCAGCGCGAACTCCGCTTCCGCGCGCTCCAGTTCGTGCAGCGCTGTGGTGATCGGACGGGCCCCGATGGCCCCCACGGGGCGGCCGGGGGCGATCGCGCCGCCGTCGACGTCGACCTTCTCCAGGTCCTGGTCGAAGACATGGGCCCAGGCAGGGTTTCGCGCAGCTCTCGTCACGGTCGACCAGCCGCCACATGCCTGGCCGGCCAGCTGCCCCTCCTTCGTCGTGGGCACCTGCGCGGCGAAGGTCTCCCGCTTGAAGCGCCCCTCGGCCCAGGCCCGCCCGGCCCGCTCCCGCGAGACCAGCCCGAGCGGGGCGACGTATTCCCGGGTCGGCCCGCGGCGCCGGGCGAGGCGCTCGGCGGCCTCGAACCGGTTGGGCGGGCCACGTTCCACTCGTCGCCGCTGCCGAGCGGCTCCCGTGACATGGCCTCGACGCCGTAGCCGGTGCCGATCAGCGGCCGCGATCGTGTTGGCGATCACCGATCAGCGGTCCTCCGCGCCGAGCGCCCCCGCACCGCCGCCGACGAGATCGTCCGCTGGGCTACCCCGTCACCTCCTTCCAGCGCGCCGCCACCCACGCACGACACCGAGCTCGGAGGCGCCGAGATCCGTGAGGGCGAACCACGACCCCGAGGTTTTCACCGCCCCGGCACCTTCGACATCACCCGCGCCACCCTCCCCGTCATCCGCCTCGCCGGCGAACCCCCGCCGCCTCCGCTCCCCCTGGCTCAACGGCGTGAAGGAACTCCGCCGCGTGCCCTATGCCTGACCCCGAGCGTGCGTTTGCTGGTCACGGGGTATGGCAGGGTAAGGTGTGCTTTCGCGTGTCCAGCGGGCGTGTAGCTCAGCGGTAGAGCGCTGCCCTTACAAGGCAGATGTCGGCGGTTCGAAACCGTCCACGCCCACCAGCCCCAGCGCATGGCAAAGGCCCAGGTCGTCCGGTATGAGTCCGGAAACCTGGGCCTTGATCTTTTGCCGTCCGTGAGGGCCGCCGTGCCACTCACGTGCCAGATGGATCGGCGTCGGGCCCCTTCACCCGCCGGATCTGGTCGTCCACGTGCCCCGCGATCTCGTGGTCGCGGCCGTTGACGAGGTGCTGGTAGATCAGGGCGGCCCGCACCGAGGAGTGCCCCATGCGGTGCATCAGCTCCCGCGTGGAGGCCCCGCCCGTCGCAGCCAGGGTGTTGCCGGTGTGCCGCAGATCGTGGAAATGGACGTCCCCGAGGCCGGCCGTGCCAATGGCCCGCAGCCAGATCCGCCGGAAGTTGTTCCGCCGCAGCACTCCCCCGCGCGGCCCGACGAAGACCCGACCTGTGCGGCCCGGCTCGGAGTAGTCGGCGAGATGCGCCGCCAGCTCCGCAGTGAGCGAGGCGGGGAACGCCACGGTGCGCACGCCGGCCGCGGACTTGGGAGCCTGACCGTGAGCCCGTCCGACCGGGTCTCGGCAACCGACCGGCGGACCGAGATGGTGCGGCGTTCCAGGTCCACGTCCCAGCGCTGGAGACCGGCCAGCTCCCCGAAGCGCAGCGCCGTAAAGGACGCCAGCAGGATCATCACCCGGTAGCGCGCGGGTACGGCGTCCGCGAGCCGGAAGACTTCCGCCACCGACAGGAACGGTCGCTCGGCACTCGGTGCGGTGGCGCCACCCTTGATGCGGCACGGATTGCGCTGGACCAGGCCGTCGTCCACAGCGGTGTTCATGATGGCGCGGAGGATCTGATACGCCTTGGCGACGGTCGCCGCACCTACGCCCTGGTCAAGGAGGGTCGTCCGCCAACGCCGCACCTGCGGGGTGGTGATGTCCCGGAGCGGCACCGCGCGGAGGTCGGCAGGATGTGCAATTTCAGCGCGCTGCCGTTCCGTTCGCGGGTGGTGGCCGCGTAGTCCCGATCCTTGAACCAGCTCTCGGCGTACTCACCGAACGCGATCTTGAGGTCGGGGTTCTGCCAGTCGCCGTCAAGGATCTTGGCCTCTTGCTTCACAAGCCAGCGGTCCGCATCGGTCTGACTGGCGAAGGTCTTGTCCGCCGTCCGCATCAGCCCATCCGGGCCCCGATAGCGCGCCTGGAAACGCCCCGAAGGCAGCTTCCGCACCGACCCGAAGCGACGACGGCGCCCCTTGGAGTTCGCCATCAGGCCACCGCCTTCAGCCGCGCCGTGGCGCTCGTGACCGGCTGGACCGTGTGGTCCGCGATGAAGGCTTCGACCGCGCTCTCGGGGATGCGGACATGGCGGCCGACCTTGACGAACGTTATGCGGCGCTCGGCGATCAGGCGGCGCGGGAAGCGCACCGAGGTGCCGAGCATCTCGGCCACCTGGTCCACGCTGAGGTATCGCTCCTTCATGCTGGGGCTCCTTCCATGGTCAGTTGGTCTCGCAGGGCTTCGCGGGCGGTTTCGCGGTTGAGCTGGAGGTCCCGGGCGGACTCGCGCGATGCCATCCGACGAACCGACCTTACGTAGCCCAGGACCTGGCCGCTGCACGCGACCGTCAAGGGCCTACGGTGTTCGACTGGCTCGTCGAGATCTTCGAAGACGGAGCCCCAGGCTGCCTGAGACTCCAGTAGCCAGGTGGTCGGCGAGGCCAGACAGAGCCGGACTGCCCGAGCGCGGTAAGACTTTCTCTCCTTCATCAAGGCGCTCCCGCCGCGCAGAGCGCGGCGGCGCGCGGCCCGGCGCCTCGGGCCGACGCTCCAGTCTTCGCCCCGCTCCGGCCCGGCCGCCGGCCGCCCGCCAGACGGCGAGGTGTTGTTGAGGAGAAACCCGCTGTGGCTGAGGCGGTCGGCTCCACGGCTTTACCCACCTCCCCGGTCCGGGACCCGCGCCGAGCACGACCAGGGGACCACTCGGACACATTGCGGGCAGGGACAAGCCTGCCCGAGTTACCGACCAGCGTACGGCCCCCTGATCATGCCCGGCCCCAGCCCAGGCAGGCCACCGGCCAAACCCGCTCCGCCAACCAATGAGCGCTGCCGCTTTACAAGTCTGCTGGACGTTGAGGATTCCGTCGGCGCCTCGACGACTGCAGTTTCGCTGAGAAAACGTCATTCAGTTCGACGCGCTCCGCAGGATCGCGTTGCTGCCGCACCCCACGAGGACGAGGGCGGCTGCTATCCACAGTGCTGCGAATCGACGCATTTCTTTACCGAGGTTCGGGCGGGTTCGACCACCGAGGATTTGGACCGGTCGCCCACCGTGGACTGTCTTCCGTTCAGCGCCAGGTCCTTCAGGGCCAGCCGTTCAGCCCTTGTCTCTGTTCGTCGTGAGACTCAGGCATCGTTCGAAGGTTTTTCACCCGCGGGCTCTTTCGGCACGCGGAGTTGTCGCGTGAACTTCAACTGGCCGGCCTTTCGAAGCTGAAACATTGCCGAAGTCCATGCGACGGCGAGCAGAAAGGCAGCGGTTTCGATGAACTGATGTGCGTAATCGCCGAATTCGACACGCAGTTCCACGTAGAAGCCAATGAAGAGGAAAGCCACAAAGGCTTGCACAGCGGAAAACAAGATGAGCTTTGGCACGCTACCTCCTATAAATCCCACGGTTCAGCGGGGCCGCCACCTGTGGGAGCCCCGGTTGAATTCGGTTGAGCTCCGGCCAGGCGACCAACCCGGTCGCCTGGCCGGAGCCATCTATTTCCTTAGGTACGTCAGGCTGCTAGGCCGTGGGCAGCACTCAACAACTCCGGTACCAATGGTAGATCTTGGGATACCACCAGAGGCCACGGAACTTCCATGCCGAATACACGCCGAGGCACTTATTCCTCTTTACGGCCCTCTTTGCCATCCAGATGACCCACGTTGCGTAGCCAGCCATCAAGGCTGCCACTGCGGCCCCGTACTGGCCTCCAGCCCAGCTCAACGCGAAGCCGAAGACGACGCTCCAGAAGCCGACCGCGTAGGGCCCTTCGTCCGCCAGCCAGTTGGTGGCCCACTTGTTGAAGTAGACCCGGACGGCGGCGCCCATGTGCCAGCCAGCCGACTGGCACCAGCAGCTCTTCCAGAACCCCCACAGGTGCCATTGGACCTTGCCGAAGTAGCGATACAGCGTGGTCCACTTGTGCCACTTACCGTTGAGGTCCTCCTTGTTCACCGGATCGGCGGCCGAATAGTCGTAGGCGTTGGCACTGCCCCCGGGGACCGGGTCGATCGAGAGGAAGCGGCCCAGGGTCGGATCGTACAGCCGTACGCCCATGAGAATGGCTCCGGTGAGAGTGTCGCTGGAGCGCTGCTTCCCGCCGAGCCAGCCATAGCGGGTTGTCGGGCTGCCCGGTGCTGTGTTGCCGTACTCGTCCGCACGGAGCACGACCGGGTTCTGGGTGATGTCCACCGGCAGTTGGACGCTGACGTCTCCGTGGATGTTGCTCAGCTGGAGCACCGTGTCGCCGGTGGCGGATGTGGTGGCTTCCATGTTGCCCGTCAGCCCTTGGACGTTGCGGGCGATGACACCGCCCGGGTCCAGGGTGATCCACGACGGGCTGTCACCGTCGTCGCCGTAGTGGCTGGTGCTGTGGCTGGTCTGGCTCCAGGTGCCGCCGGTGTCCTGCGTCTCTGTAGCGGAGGCAGCGAGGCGTTGGGCGGCGTCCAGGTCCCAGGTCTGGCGCGTGGTGCCTATGGTCTGTCGGCGCACCAGGTCGTTGGCGTAGTAGTCGATCGTGGCGCCGTTGGCCTGGGTCGTGGTGCGGCCGAAGGCGTCGTAGGTGACACCGCCGGCGATGAGCCGGTCGGCGCTGTCGTATGTGGCGGTGACCGTCGTGGCTCCGGTGTCGGTGCACCCTGCCGCGGGCGCGCTGACCGAGGTCGCGAGCGAGGTGCGGTTGGTGTTGCCGTCGAAGGTGTAGGCGCGTCGGGTGCAGGTTCCGTCGGCTGCGGTGTCGTCGGTGCGGATGAGACGGCCTGGATTGTCGTAGGTGTAGTCCTGTGCCGTGGTGTCGCCGGCGGTTCCGGTGTGGTGAACGATCCGGCCGTGAATGGAGTAGTCGACGGTGTCGGCGAGGACGATCGTGCTGTCGCTGTCCCGTGTGTAGATCGCCGAGGTCTCGGCGCCGGCGGTGTCCGCGTCGACGGTGAGGGTGTAGCCGCCGGGCAGGTGCTCAACGGCGAGGTTGCCTTCGGTGTCGTAAGAGGCGCTGAAGGTTCCGGCGACCGAGTCAGTGATCGAGGTGGCCAGGCCGCGTGGGTCCTTGGTTGTGTCGTAGGTGTAGGTGGTGGTGGACGGAACGGAGTCGGTGGTCTTCACCGACCGGTCCAGGAGGTCGTACTCGGTTGTGGTGGTGTTCCCGGCGCCGTCGTTGTAGCTGATCAGGCGGCCGAGCTTGTCGTAGCTGGTGGCGATGGTCTGGCCATTGCTGGTGACCGTAGCGGTCTGACCGCTGTCGGGGTTGTAGGTGGTAGTCGTCTGGGAGACCGCAGTGCCCACCCCGCCGGTCATGCTGACGTTCGTGATCCTGCCGGCGACGTCGGTGGTCGTCGTAGTGGTGCGAGTCACGCCATTGGCGGTCTCCGTCACCTTCGACGGCTGGCCCCAGAAGTCGTACTCAATTGTCCTCGTGGGCAGTTGGGTGGGGTTGGTACCGGCGCCGGTGATGCCACCGCCTGGTCCCGTGGAGCACACCAGGCCCGCCCACTCCGGCCTGCCGTTGCACGCGCCGGTGCCCGTTGCCGACCAGTAGGTGGTGACCGTCGTGCCCGCGTCGGCGCCGGTCGACTTCGGCAGGGTGGTCTTGCTCACCCGGCCTTGGGCGTCGTAGACCGTGGTCTTGGTGAGGTTCTTGCCGCCGGCATCCTCGATTGTGCTGGTGGTCTGACCCTTGACCCAGTCGTAAGTGGTCTTGTTGGCCACCGTGTCCGCATCGACCGGGTAGCCGTCGACATGCGCCCCAACGGTGACCGTAGTGGGCATGTCCTGGATCGTGGCAGAGCCGTCCGTCGGGCGACCCTCGTCGTAGGTGGTGACGCTGTGCCGTCGTGCGGCCACCTGCGTGCCCGCCGGCAGGCTGGTACCGCCCGTGCCAGCCTGTAGGGTGCTCGTCAGCGTGACAAGGTGCAGGGGCTCGTACACATCCAGCTCTCGCGCCCCGTCACTGGAGTAGTTGTGGAGGGTGGACAGCGCCTGAGCGCGCTCAGCGGTCGACACATCGCTGATTCCCAGGCGGACCAGGGTGTCCAGTTGCTGGCCGCTAGTGGCCAGCGCCAACTCTCGATTTGTCGCGGTCAGTTCGCGAACAGTGGCGCCACGGTTGTCATACTCGGTTACGGAGATGTGCCCGCCCGGGGTGGCGGTGTTCACCTCCCGGCCCGAGGCGTCTGCGTAACTGATCCCGGCGCGCGTGTAGTCGGCCGCAGTCAGCGCCTGGCCGTCGTGCGAGACGGGAACGGCATCCGGCGGGAACACCGCGGTGGCGTCGGTCGGCACATCGCTCTGCCCCCAGGCAGCGACGTCGGATGTGCCCATCGCGTACGGCGCCCTGGTGCCGGTGAGCGGCACGTCGTAGACCAGGCTGGTGGCCGCGGTGCCCTCCGAGACGTCCGCGGTGCCCTGCCTCAGGCCGGGCCGCGAGGCCGCCAGCAGCATGCCGTCACCGGCCGTGGCGGCGTTGCCGGCCCGACCGTACGTGAAGGTCCACGACAGCTGTCCGGGGTCGGTGAGCTGCGTGACCCGGCCAGCGGTGTCGTAGCTGTAGTCAGTGAACAGTGACGGAACGATCTGCGGATTCCACACCCGACGCAGATGCTTGGCATCGTCGTACAGGTACATCTGCATCGACTTCGACGTCGCCGCCGATGCGCCCGGCTCCGTGGCCCACAGGCGGATCTCCTTGACCTGCCCGGCCACATCCCCGAACGCGTTGGGCGTGGCGGTGGTGGCGGTGGCGTAGACGAACTCCAGCAGGCGGCAGCCCTTGGCGGACGGCGTGGCCGCGCAGGTGTCCGCGGACACCGCCGAGGTCGGGGCGATCACGTACTTCGGGCGGGCCAGGGTCTGGCTGCCGGAGACCACCTTCTCGGACACCACCGTGGTGGTGGAGTTCGCCGCAGACAGATAACTGGTGGCCACCTGCCATGTGGTGGCGGCGGGGTCGACCTTGACGAACGTGGTGGTCGTGCTGGCGGTGTCCTTCAGCGTGAACGACCCGGTCAGCGAACCGATGAGTGTAAGGGCCTCCGAACCTGGCTCCGGCTGCCAGCCACCGCCGCTGGTGGCGGTGAACCCGGTGCCAGCGCCGTGGGAGTCGATCAGTTCGACCGAGGTGGCCGACGTCTGGCGGATGTCGCTCCAGTCGGAACCGGAGGTGTCCGCGGTGATGCCCGATATCCAGTCGGGGCCGAAGATGGCCGCCTGCCCGTTGGTGTCCTCGCTCATTGCGCTCTGCCGCGAGGAGGTGGTGCGGTCCACCGACAGGCCGAACGCGGAGGCGTCGGGGGCGGAGAAGGTGAAGTCACCGGTGAGCATGTTCACCTCACCCGGCCCCACTTCCTGCGTGGGTGCGTCGCCGGCCTGGCGGTCCACCGTCACCGTCACCAGCTGCGAGTAGCCGGTGGTGGTGCCATCGGTGAAGACGGCATGGATGTCGATCGGGCCGTCCTCGGGCAGGCTGGTGGTGATGTTCCACGTGAGCGCCGGGGGCGCGCCGTTGGGTGCGGCCACGGGCCACGCGGTGACGGGGCTGCCGTCGGCGCTCTTGGACACGTCAGCCAACGGCACGGTGTGCCAGGAATCGGTCTCGCCGCGCCGGTACTGGTACGTCACACCGGTGTAGGTGGTCTTGCCGGTGGCGGACAGGGCGACGCGCCGGGCGGGTCGGGCGCCGTCGCCGGGCGAGAGGATGGCCGCGCCGTCGGTGCCGACACCGAAGGAGTACTTGGTGACGGTGGTGGACAGGTTGCCGCCGGAGTCGATGGTCTGGGCGTAGAGGGTGTGCCAGCCGTCGGCGGGGGTGATGGAGATCGTGAGTGGGTCGCCGCCGGTGCCGTTGGTGGTGTCGTCGACGCGCTTGGGCAGGGACGGGTCGTCCAGGCCCCACTTGAAGCCCTGGCCGTCGGTGGCGGTGGTGTCCAGGGTGCAGGTCACCGCCCCCGGGGCCTTGGCCGTCCAGGTGTTCTGCCCGTAGGTGTCACACACCACAGTCGGCGCGGCGGGCAGGGCGGTGTTCAGCACGAAGTTCGTGTAGCCGGACCAGGTGCCGTAGTCGGTGCCGTCATAGGCCCGCACCCGGTAGCGCAGGTGCGTGCCAGCGGGGAAGGCCGAGGCCGACGGGATGGCCAACGTGGAGGTCGAGCCGGACGCGACCGTCTTGCCGTACGCGGTGTAGGTGTAGGTGGTGTCGGCGTTGGTCGGGTTCGGGGTGATCTCGAACTGGGCCTGGGCGTTGCCGCCGTCGGCGTCGGTGACCTTCGCCGACAGGGTCGGGGTCAGCGAGGTGACGTACCGGCTGCCGTTGTAGGCGTTGACCACGCTGGGCTGGATCGCCGCGGAGGCGGTGGTGGCGTAGGAGTTGTAGGTGACCGTCAGGTGCGGCTCGGTGGCTCCGTCGACGCCGGAGTTGTAGTTCGCCGAGCGGAAGCGCCGCCAGGTCAGCGTGTCGTTCTCATCCGCCGACCGCAACTGCAGGCCGTAGTTGGCCGAGCCGTCGGCCCAGGCCTGCACGATGGCGTCGATGTCGAAGTTCATCGTGCCACCCGGGCAAGCAGAATCGTCCCAGCCCAGAGCAGCCTTGTTGGTCACCGCGCCCGTGGTCGTGGTCGACGGCTGCGCACCCCACGTCACCGTCGAGGACGACCAGGTGCTGGTGATCCGGCGGACCTGAGTGCCGGCACCGGCGGTGGAACAGGTCGAGGAGTAGTACGAGTACAGGGCAAGGTTGGTGTCGGTGATGTGCTTGCCCTTGAACTTCGCCACATCGAACATCAGTAGCTGTTGTCGTTCCGATCTTGAGGGGTGGGTATCGAACGGGAGTCTCGATTGGGTGGTGGCGGGGTGCTCGGCGCATACGAGTAGGGCCTCCTGAACAGCTCGTTGGTGTCT
>NZ_CBDRCM010000012.1:0-149555 GCF_965342435.1 Actinacidiphila sp. bgisy160
ACCCGCACCCAGCAACGGCAAGGGGCGTGCCGACGCCGACGCCGTGTCGCTGGACGAGGGGCCGGATCTGACCCCGCGCGCCGACGACCCGTTGTCGACGGCGGACGCCGAGGCGGCCGTGCAGGACGCCCGTCGCGACATGAACCGGGCGCACGCGGAGTTCAGGCGGCTTGAGGCGCTCGAACTGGTCGGAACGGGATCCTCGAACAGGACCGGGCTGGAGGCGGCGCGCGAGCAGGTCGTGACGGCGGAGCTGCGGCTCGCCGAGGCTGAGGCGGCCCAACTGAGGGTGGCGGCGGCCGAACACGCGTCGCCCGCGCCCGTACCGCTGGTGCCGCACACGCACGACGGGACCTCCGGTTCGGGCTCGGCCCCGTCTCCGCGGGACGCGGACTCGGTGTCCGGCACGGGGACGCTCCCCCCGGTACACGGATACTTCTCGGAGCTCACTGAGCCCCATCCGCGCCGGATCGACGAGGCCGACGGGACCTTCACCCGGTACGACGAGCACGGCGCTCCCGTCGCCATCGGCCGGCCGCTCCCGGCGCTGCCGGGCGTGCCGGACGGTCTGAACCTGGTCACCCCGGCGCAGGGTGCCGCCTGGCTGGAGGACGCGACCGGTACGCGCATCGCCCATTTTCGCGGCCAGGAGGTCACCTCCACGGCCGGCGGTCTGCGGGTGACCCACGTGGACACCGGCGGGCCCCGGGACGGGGAGTTCATCGAGATCGGCGCCGACGGCACCCTGGTCAAGCAGGGCTTCAACGTCCTCGACAAGGGCAGGCCCACTCCCTACCAGTACGTCCTGGACCACCCGAACGGCGTGTGGGCGCGCACAGGCCCCGCCGGCACCGGCACCGGTACGGGGGTGTTCCACCACGGCAAGGCGGACCTGACGGGCGCCGCGAACGGCAGGGTGGTGCTGCTCAGCGCGACCGGCTCGCCGGTCCCCGTCTTCGAACGCCGGGTGCTGCCCGGCGGCGAACTCCTCGACTCCTTCCGCCGCACCGACACCATCGACTTCGGCCGTACGAACCCCCGTACGAGCTGGGCGCGCTGGGGTGACGACGCCACCCTGTCCGGCGCGGGGATCCGCGAGTACGACACCGCGGGCACCGGCTGGCGCGACCTCGACGGGCGCGGCAACGTCGTCCACGAGTACCAGGCCGGTCTGCAGAAGCACGGCAACGGCACGGGCCACACACTGGCGCTCCGCAACGAGAACGGCGACCTGCGCTGGCACCGCTACGACGGCGCCGCCGAGGAACTCGCCGAGGGTCCGCGGACCCCGGACCGGTTCGGCTCCGGCTGGACGGACCTCGCCGACGACGGGCGGACCCTCGTCCAGCGCAAATGGGGCATGGGCCACCTGCCCGAACACGCCGGGCAGTACGAGGAGCACAAGATCGTGCCGGACGGCGCCGCGCCCGGTGGGTGGAGGACCGACGGGACCTGGCAGCGGCAGTCGCCGCACGGCAAGGAGGTCGGTAAGGCCGAGGTCGTCGACGGCCACCTGCTGGTCACCGAGCGGTGGCGTGAGCAGCGTCCGCCCGTCTGGGTCCGCAAGGGCTTCCTGCCCGGTGCGGGGCACGCGGAGGGTGCGTACGCCCATGTGCTCGGCGACAACGCGTACCAGCTGTTCACCTGGGAGAAGCGGCCGGTCGGCACTGGCACCGGCACGTCGGGCGTGCGGTACGTCGGTCTGGACGGCGGTGTCCTGGACCTGAAGGCGAACGGCGACTTCGCGCGCCTCACGACCAAGCTGCACGATGGCACCACGCTGAAGGTCGGCGACCACGCCCGCGGTCCTGGCTACGCCCCGGCCGACGCCTCGTACGTGCCCTGGGAGGAGTCCGGCGGCCGGCACGGCTACCGCGTGCCACAGCAAGGCTCTCCCGACGGCGCGCTGTGGCAGGACCGCTTCCAGGGGCAGGACGGGCGCCTGAGGGTCGCGCGCGAGGGCCTGCCGAACGGTGTCGTACGCGAGTACGTCGACGCGCCGGTCGTCGGCCATCCCTCGGGCCGCGGAACGTGGGTCACCCGTGACGCGCACGGCAACCTGACCGGCATGCGGTACCCGAACCCCAACGGGACCGCGAACAGCTTCATCGAGGGCGTGGGACGGGCGGACTCCGCGAAGTGGACGTGGCGGGAGGCGAACGCCCAGGGCACCCCCGTCGGCCGCTCCGGCTCCAGGGAGTTCTTCCGCGGCTCCAACGACCCGAAGCTGTCGTGGGACGACTCCTTCCGGGACTTCGACGCGAACCGCGGGCTCGTCCGCGAGCGCCGCATGCTCGACAAGGGCCGCTACGTGGAGGCCTGGCGCGACCCGGCCGCGGACGACCGCTGGCTGACCGCCGTGTTCAAGCGCGACGGCTCACGCGCGACCGCACCCGGCCAGGGCGTCCAGGTCCGCACCTGGTGGAACCGGGCCACCGGCACCTGGGACGACCAGTGGCGCCCCGGCGCCCGCCACTTCCGCGACGAACTGCGGTCCGCCGACGGCACCACGGTCGTCCTGCGCGAAACCCCGCCGCACCTGGACGGCCCGGTCCGCGTCCGCGAGTACGACCTCACGGCCGACGAGCCCCGCGCGGTCTGGCAGGAGTTCGACCACGACTCCGTGGTCCGCGAGCGCAAGGCCGTGAGGGGCGCCGAGGGCACCGTCACCGGATACCTGGAGACCGACGCCTGGCGCGGCCAGTGGAACCGCTACGACGCCGACGGCGAACTCGTCGCCCAGCGCACCGACAGCGGCCTGGTCTGGGAGCGCGGCGGTCCGTTCGGGCAGATGAGGCTGGTCGGCAACGAGTACGACTACCGCGGGCCGCTGACCGAGATCCGCGGCTGGGGCCGCCGGATCCGTGAGGCCCAGCGCATGCCGTGGTCGGGCACGATGCTCCCCGGCAATGCCGGTGCGGCGCTTCGGGAGGCCCGGTACCGGCCGTACTGGAAGGTGGTGGCGGGCAAGGCGCTCGTGGAGTTCGGGCAGGAGTTCGTTCTGGAGTTCGCCGCCAACCTGGTGGTGAATGCCATCGTCGACGCGGCCCAGCACAAGCAGTTCAACGGGAACGACGTGCTGAAGGCGTTCGCCAACGCCGCGGTGTCCTCGGGCGTCAAGACCGGAGTCGGCATCGCCGTGCACGAGAACCGGGCCGCCGGTTTCCGCGAGCTCGGCGACCTCAAGACGACCCTGGCCAACATCGACAGCGGCAAGCACCCGCAGCGCAGGCCGTTCAACCACGAGAAGACCTGGGCCAACGAGTGGGCCGGGAACGAGACCCCGACCCGCTGGCGCGGCGGCATCTACGACTTCGCCTTCAGCGCGGGCACCAGCACGATCTCGGGGTGGGTCAACGGCGCCATGAACGCCGCCGTGTGGGGTGTCAGCGACGCCAACGGGAACACGGTCAAGCTCAGCGGCGCCGACGCCTTCCTGGACGGCGGCATCAACGCCGCTGCGGCGCTCACCACCTCGGCCTCCACCGCGCTGGTGAAGAACGTGGTGGTGCTGGGCGGCGGCAGCCGGCTCTTCCACCGACAGGGCTTCGCGGACTTCTGGATCCAGCTACCCTTCAAGATCTTCGAGAAGTCGATCCAGTCGGTTTACCTGACCGGTGCGTACCGTGCGAGCATCAACCCGTCCTGGTACCAGGCACCACCGGCCGGCACCCAGCAGAAGCAGTAGAGGATCCGGAACATGACGCGTCACACCGTGGCCCCGAAAGGACAAGGCGGCCGGGGGGCCTTCCACCGGATCGCCGACGCGGTGCGCGCCGCCGCCCCCGGCGACGTGGTGGTGATCGCCCCGGGCACCTGGACCGAGGCCGTGGTGCTGGACCGCGCCGTCGTGCTCACGGCGGAGCACGGCCGGGGGAGCGTCGTGCTGGCCGCGCCGCCGGGGGAACGGCCCGCGCTGACCGTCGACGGCCCGGACTGCGCCGTGCACGGCGTCACCGTCTGGGGCGCCGACGACGGTGCTCCCGCGATCGCCGTGTCCCCGGGCGCCGGCCTGGTGCTGGAGGACTGCGCCGTCGAGGGCGGCCGCATCCAGGCCCGCGGCCCGGAGGACGAGGAGAGCGGGACGACCGCCCTGATCCTGCGGCGCTGCCGCCTGGAGCGCGCCCGCCTGGCCGGGCTGCACATGGCGGGGGCGGTCCGCGCCCGGGTCGAGGACACCAGCGTCACGGGCGTGGACGGCACCGGTGTCGTGCTGTCGGGCACGGCCCGGCTGGAGGCGGCCCGGCTGCGTCTGGACCGTACGACGGGATCCGGCGTTCGGCTGCGCGGCAGCGCCCGCCTCCGCCTCGCCGACTCCGTCCTGACCGGCACCGGCCGGGCCGGGCTGCTGCTGGAGGAGGCCGCCGAGGCCACGGCCGGCGAACTGCGGATCGAGTCGCCCGGCGCGGCCGGTGTGCACGTCACCGGCACGGCGCGCGCCGACCTCACCGACTGCCGGATCCGCGGCGCATCCGCCAGCGGGGTCGTCGTCCAGGACAACGGCGTGCTCAACGCGCAGGGCTGCGCCGTCGCCGACGCGGGCGCCAACGGTCTCCTGCTCACCGGCGCCGCGCAGGCCCGGCTCGCGGACTGCCGGATCGACCGCAGCGCCTTCAGCGCCGTCCACCTGTCCGGCACGGCCACCGGGCGGCTGACCGACTGCCTCGTCCGCGACGGCGCCGAGCACGGCGTGCACGCGGCGGGCGAGGCCCGGCTCGAACTCGCGGACTGCGGGATCAGGAACGTCGCCATGACCGGCGTCGCGGTGGCCGAACAGGCCGTGGCTTCGGTCACCGGCTGCCGCATCGACGACGTGGCGACGGGCATCGGGGTCGGCTCGGCCTCGGAGAGCCGGGTCGAGAACACCACGGTGACCGGGACCAAGGAGATCGGGGTGCAGGTCGCGACCGGCGGCGTCGCGGTCCTCACCGGGATACGGGTCACCGGGGCGGGCGCGGCGGGCGTCGTCGTCGACAAGGGCGCCGAAGCCACCGTCAGCGGCGGCTCGGTGGAGGACTGCGGTGGTTCTGGTGTCGTGGTGTGGACCGGGGCCCGGCCCACCGTCGCGGACCTGCGCGTCGAGCGGCCGGCGAAGAACGGCGTCTTCCTCGCCGAGGGCGCCGGCGGCACCTTCACCTCCCTCGACGTGTCCGGCTCCGGCTTCCCCGCGCTCCACGTCGGCGCGGGGGCGGACCCGGTCTTCCGGCACTGCCGGATCCGGGACTGCGCGGACGCGCTCGGCACGGACGGGGGCGCGGCCCCGGTACTCGACGACTGCACCGTCGACGGCGCTCCCCTGACGTACGGCGAACCCGCGCCGGCCCCGGCGGCGCCCGCCCCGGGCGCACCCGCCGGCCCGCCCGGGGGAACGCGCCCGGAGTCCACCGCCGACGACGACCGGGAAGAGCCCGAGGAGACCCTCGACGACCTGCTGGGTGAGCTGAACGCCCTCGTCGGCCTCGACCGCGTCAAGCACGACGTCGGCTCGCTGGTGAAGCTCATGCAGACGGTCCGGCGCCGCGAGGAGGCCGGGCTGCCCGCCCCGCCGCTCAGCCGTCACCTGATCTTCGCGGGCAACCCCGGCACCGGCAAGACCACCGTGGCCCGCCTGTACGGGCGGCTCCTGAAGGCCCTCGGGCTGCTGCGCGAGGGTCACCTGGTGGAGGTCGACCGTACGGCCCTGGTCGGCGAGTACGTCGGCCACACCGGGCCCAAGACCACCGCCGCCTTCAACCGCGCCCTGGGCGGCGTGCTCTTCATCGACGAGGCCTACAGCCTCGCCCCGGTGGGAGCCGGCAACGACTTCGGCACGGAGGCCGTGGCCACCCTGGTCAAGCTGATGGAGGACCACCGCGACGACGTCGTCGTGATCGCCGCCGGCTACCCGGGCGACATGGACCGCTTCATCAGCTCCAACCCGGGCCTGTCCTCCCGCTTCGGCCGCACGCTGCTCTTCGAGGACTACGCCGCCGACGAGCTGGTCTCGATCGTCGAGTACCAGGCCGCGGAGCACCAGTACGAGCTCACCCCCGCCGCCCGCGCCGAGCTCACCCGCCTGTTCGAGCTGCTCCCGCGCGGCGAGGGCTTCGGCAACGGCCGTTCCGCGCGCCAGATGTTCCAGGAGATGACCGAGCGGCAGGCGCAGCGAGTCGCCGAGCTGGACGACCCCACCGCGGACGAGCTCATGGCCCTGGAGTCGCAGGACCTCCCGCAGCCCGCGGTCCGCGGCTGACCGCCCGGCCCGCAGCCGAGCGCCACAGCCCAGCGCCGCGGCGGGCTCAGTCGCCGGGGACGGGCGGCACGGCGGGGGCCGGGCGCGCCTCCGTCCGGGCCACCCCCTGCTCCTCCGGCTGATCGGGGGCGTCCTACAGATCGAGCACCAGGTCCGTGCGCGGCTGCGAGCAGCAGATGAGGGCGTTGCCCTCGGCGGGTTCGTCCACGGGCTCCGGTGCGTACCCGACACCACCGGTCAGGACCGGGGTCTCACAGGTGTGGCAGACCCCGGTGCGGCACGACCAGCGGGTCGGCACGTCGCAGGCCTCCGCGAGTTCGAGGAGCGTGCCGTACGCGGGGTGCCACGGCACGCTGATCCCGCTGCGGGCGAAGGACACCGACGGCCCGGTCGGCTCGCCGGGCGGGGCCGCGGGCGGGTGCGGGGCGCGGGCCGTCGCGCCGACCACTCCGGGGTTGACCGAGGACAGCGTGCCGAAGGTCTCCGTGTGGACATGGTCCGCGGCCAGGCCTCCCGCGGTCAGCGCCTCCGCCATGGCGTCCATGAAGCCCTGCGGCCCGCAGACGTAGGCGTCCGCGTCCGGCGGCAGCTCCAGCGCGGCGATCCGCGCCGCGTCGAGCCGGCCCGCCCTGGTGTAGTCGGCGCCCACGCGGTCGCTCTCCCGCGGCCTGCTGTACGCGATGTAGGCGTGCGCGCCCGCCAGCCGCCCCATCAGCGCCCGGGACTCCGCGGCGAACGGATGGTTCTCGCCGTCGCGCGCCATGTGCAGCCACCACACCTCGCGCCGGGCGCAGTCGTCGGCCAGCGCGTGCAGCATGGCCATCACCGGCGTGGCGCCCACCCCCGCGGACAGCAGCACCACCGGCGTGTCGCCCTCGGCGAGCACGAAGGTGCCGCGCGGCGCGGCGGCCTCCAGCAGATCGCCCTCCCGTACGTGCCGCCGCAGATGGCCGCTGCCCAGGCCGTGCGGTTCGTGCTTGACGCTGATCCGGTACTCCGCCGCGCCGGGCCGCCCCGACAGGGAGTAGGTGCGGATCAGCGGTGGCCCGTCGGGGTCGCGCCGGATCCGGACGGTGAGGAACTGGCCCGGCATTCCGGCCGGCAGCGGGCTGCCGTCCTGCGCGGCCAGCGTCAGCGAGAAGATGCTGCTGCTCTCCTCCCGGACCCGGGTCACCCGCAGCGGGCGGAAGCCCGGCCACGCCGGTGGAGGGGCCGCCGCCCCCGTCAGCCCCGGGTTGCCCGCGGTGCCGCCTCCGTCCCCCACCTGGGCGTCGAGCAGGGCCCGCATCGAGGCCTGCCACCCCGGACTCAGCGCGGGGATGCGCAGGGCACGCTCCACCTGCTCCCTGGGGTGCCCCGGCAGGTACAGCAGCGCGTCGATCTCGGCGACGGTCATCGCCTCCGGACCGGTCGCGAGCTTGACGATCTCGTCGCCCGCGGTGACCTCGCCCTCCTCCAGCACGCGGAAGTAGAAGCCGGGGCGCCGGTGGGCCACCAGCAGCGCGGCCATCCTGGGCTCCGCCATGCGCATCCCGACCCGGTAGCAGGTCACCCGCGGCTGCGTGACCTCGAAGACCGCTCCGCCGATGCGGTACCGGTCCCCGATGCACACTTCGTCGTCGGGCAGCCCGTCCACGGTGAAGTTCTCGCCGAACTGGCCGAAGGTGAAGTCGTCCCGGCCGAGCTCCTTCCGCCAGTGGCGGTACGAGTCCAGCTGGTACACCAGCACCGCCCGCTGCTCGCCGCCGTGCCCGCCGACGTCTCCCTGCCCGTCGCCGTCGATGTTGAGCCGCCGGACCATACGCGGGCCCGAGACCGGCTCCTTCCAGACGCCCGTGAACGTCGTCCGGCCCTGCCACGGAACGTTCTTCGGCATACCGACGCTGACGGCGACCAGTGTGGCCATGCGCCATCTCCCTCGTAGCGCGAGCCCCCCACCTCCCGGCCACGGTATTACGCGGCTCGCGCCGCGCAACCCGGCCGGTGCCCAGCGATCGACACCGCCCGGGCCGGGATTCCCGGGCCCCGCCCGGGATTGCGGGCGGGCACAGCGGTGTTGACCATCCCGACAGCCGCCGGCCCCTCCACGGACGGAGACCCGCACCACCCATGTCCACCACTGTTGATCACGCCCACTCCGCGGAGTCCGACGGCGAGCCCGCGCCGTCCGGCGTCGCCCCCGTCCTGGACAACCCCGTGTGGGCCGCCCTCGCCGGCCCGCACGCCCGCTTCGCGGAGGTCCGCGGCCGTGCGGCCCGCTACCGGTCCGACATGTCCCTCTTCGCGGGTCTCGCCGACCCGGCCGACCCGGCCGCCTGGGACGACCTGGCCGCGCTGCTCGGCCCCGGCGGCACCGCCCTGGTCACGGGCTCACCCGTGGTCCCCGACGGCTGGGAGGTGGTCGAGGGCGGCGAGGGCGTGCAGATGGTCGACAGCGCGCTCCGCGCCGAGCACGCCCCCGAGGCCGTAGGGCTCGGCCCCGGCGACATCGACGACGTCATGGACCTGGTGGAGCGCACGCGGCCCGGGCCGTTCCTGCCGAGGACGCTCGAACTCGGCACGTACCTGGGCATCCGGGAGAACGGCCGGCTGATCGCCATGGCCGGGGAACGCATCCAGCCGCCCGGGTGGACGGAGATCAGCGCCGTCTGCACGGACCCCGCCCACCGTGGCCGCGGTCTGGCCACCCGCCTGGTGCGCGCCGTGGCCGCGGGCATCAAGGAGCGCGGGGACACCCCGCTGCTGCACGCCGCCGCGAGCAACACCAACGCGCTCCGGCTGTACGAGTCGATCGGCTTCAGCCACCGCCGCCGGACCCTGTTCCTGCTGGTCCGCGCGCCGCGGACGCAGGGTTAGACCAGGGTTACCTTGTCCGTCCGCTCCCGGTCCTCGCCCGCACCGGCGGGGCCGCGGGGCGGGCGGCCGCGCCGGCGGTGCCGGCGGTCCGACCGGCCTGACCGGGGACGCCGTGGCGCCGGCGGTCGGCCGCAGCACCCCCGCCCGCGCGTCCAGGACCTGCACGAACGGATTGCGGTCCGGCCCCTGCTCCAGGCGGAGGCAGTGGTCCGGCTGCTGCCCGCGAGCAGCGCGACCTCCTCCCGCCGCAGCCCACCGCCGTCGAGGCCGGCGTCCTCGGGCCGGACCAGCTCTGTCAGGCCCGCAGGAAGTCGCCTATCGCATTCCAGCCTCCATGCGCCGTACGCCAGTTCGCCCCCGCCCGCGTGCCCGGCCCTGACGCCCCCAGGCTCGGCCCGGCGGTGACCGTCGGGGAGGATGGCCCGCATGGTTGACGGGAACTCCGGCCTCGCCCGCGGCGACATGCTCGACGAAGGGCTTGCGCTGGCGCTGATCGGCGCCGCATCCACTGCGGAGTGCCTCCCCGTGGGTGGTGCGACGATGATCATCGGCACTGCCGGGACGCTGATCACCGTCCCGGCGGGGGACGTACCGGGGCGCAGTGGTGTGTGGAACGCCCAGGAGATCCGTCTGCTCGGCCCCGCACCCGCCCCGGTGCTGGAGCGGCTCTGGGAGTGGACCGATCTCCATCTGCTCGTCCGCGTGGACGAGGGCCTGCTCTACCTCGGCACGGGCCACGTGGGAGAGATCGGTTCGCACCTTCCTCCCGGCGGCACCGAGTACGAACTCGACGACTGCAAGGTACGACCACAGACGCCCCTCAGCCGGGCGCTGCTCCAGCGGGTCCGCCCGCCGCACCCTGCCGCGACCCGCCCCGGCCTGGAGTGGCTGGACCATGTGAACGGCGACCGTGCCCTCGCGCTGGAGCAGTTCGTCACGGGCTGGTACCCGGCCACCGCCGACGACGCGGAACCACCGGTCGTACCGGGCGGCTACGTGGACCTGCCCGCAGGGCTCGCTCAGCTCTACGAACTGGCCATGCGGCGTCCGGGCGTCCTGGGCGTCCAGAACCGCATGGTCGAAGACCTCGGCCGGGAGACCGACCGCTGCGGCGACATGCGCGTCATCGGTGTCGAGAACCAAGGAGGGTTCCGCTGGTCCACGCTGTGGACGCCCGGCGAGCCCGAGGACGATCCCACCGTCTGGCACCGGGTGCACGACGAACCGCCGGTTGCCGAGAACGAACCGCTCAGCGGCTTCCTCCTCCAGTTCGCGCTCGACGAGGCCGCGACGGGCGCCGACTACGTGGCGGTGGCACACGGAATCACCGGAGCGGAGGTCGAGCCGCTCACCCGGGAACTGCGCCCGGTTCCCCTCCGGCCCTTCGAGCCCGGGTCGGCCACGCGTTTCCACGTGGCACCGGGACTCGTCCTGAGCGTCTCGAAAGGCTGGAGCGAGGACCGGTTCAACGTACAGGCCGGAGCCACCGACCGCGGTGCCCTGGGCCTCCTGCCGCACGACGGCGTCGGCTGGCTCGCATTCGACGGGTGACCGCGCCCCGCGCGGGCCTCAGACGCCGGGCGCCAGGCACACCACCGGGACGCGCTGGACGAGGTTGTTGGCGAAGCCGCCGCGGTTCCAGGGCTGTTCCAGCGGCTGGGTGTGGCCCTCCGCGTCGGTGGCGCGGACGCTGAGCACGTGCCGGCCGGGCGTCGCCTCCCAGGTGGTGTGCCAGTGCCGCCAGGCCCAGGGGTGGCCCTCGTCGTCGAGTTCGGCCGCGTGCCAGGTGTGGCCGCCGTCCGTGCTCGTCTCTACACCGACGACCGGCGCGCGGCCGGACCACGCCCGGCCCTCCAGACGCTGCGGGCCCGGCCGCACCACGCGAGTGCGCGTCATGAAGTCGGGGAAGCCGGGCGGCACCATGAGGGCGCGCGGCGCGATGCGGGTCACGGGCTCCCCGGGTTCGCCGGGTTCCTGACGGAAACGGTAGGCGACGGACTGCTGGAAACCGGTGAAGGGGGTGTCCGTGAGCGTGATGTCACGCAGCCACTTCACGTGCGCCATGCCGTACCAGCCGGGGACCACCAGGCGGACGGGGTGGCCGTGCTGCGGCGGCAGGGGCGCGCCGTTCATGGCGTACGCCACCAGGACCTCGGGATCCGCGGCGGTGGCGGCGTCGACCGTGAGCGAGCGCTGGTAGTCCTGCTCGACCCCGCGCTCCACGCCGTGGTCGGCGCCGGTGAAGACCGCCTCGACGGCGTCGGGTTCCACGCCCGCCTCCCGCAGCAGGGTGCGCAGCGGCACGCCCGTCCAGTCGGCCGTGCCGACCGCCTCGTTCAGCCAGGGCTGGCTGACCGGGCGCGGGGTCAGCCCGGCGCGGCCGTTGCCGGCGCACTCCATGGTGACCCGGTGCGTGACGGCCGGATACCGGCGCAGGTCGTCCAGGGACAGTTCCAGCGGGGCGCGGACCTTGCCGCCGACGGTGAGCCGCCAGGTCCGGGCGTCGGCCGCCGGGATGTCGAAGTGGACCAGCACGTAGTGCAGGCCGGGTGGTGTGACGTCGTAGCGCAGGGCCTCCAGCGGGAGCGCGTGGTTGCGGGCCGCCAGGCCCAGTTCGTCCATGCCGATGCCCTCGGCCGGGCCGGCCAGCCGGGACGCGGCGCTCACGTGCGCGATGCTCGGATCATCCACCCCACCAGTGTGCCCCGGCAGGTCCCGCCAGGTCGCTCCAGGTCACAGCCGGGCATGGTCCAGCCGTGCCCGCAGCACCGGACGCCGCGGCGACTCGGGGGGCAGCGCGCGCAGTGCCGCCTGGAGCAGGTCGACGTCGTCGTGGTTGCCGGGCCGGTCCAGCCAGTCGAGCAGCAGCCTGGCGTCGCCACGATCGCGCAGGGCGCGGCGCAGCGCCCAGTGGAGTTCCTCGCGCGCGTCGACGATGGCGGGGGCGTCGGAGCCGGGCAGCAGGGCCCCTGGATAGCGGGCCAGGGCCCGGCGGTGGGCGCCGCGGGCCAGGAGGGCGCGGACCTCGTCCGCGTCCGTGGTGGCCGGCAGCAGCAGCCGGTACGGGCGCGAGCCCAGCACCTGGGGACCGAGCAGCCGGCGCAGCCGCGACATCTCGGCCCGCGTGGTGACCCGCGCCGACTCGTGCTCGTGCAGCCGGGCGGCGAGCGCGTCGGCGCCCAGCCCCCGCGGATGCCGGGCCAGCAGGAAGACGATCTCGGAATGGCGGGGGCTCAGTTCGACCGTCCCGTACGGGGAGGTCAGCAGTGCCCGGTCGCGTGCCAGCACCTCCAGCCGCGCCCCGGCGGGCGTCGTCCCCCGAGCAGCGACGGCCGGCAGGACGCCGCGCAGCCGCAGCAGCCGCAGTTCGGCCTCGGCCGCCGCCACGGTGGCCCGCACCAGGGCCAGCGCGTGCGGCGCCGCGATGTGGTCGCCGCCCGTCAGGTCGATCACGCCGATCACCGCACCGGTGTCCGGGTCGCGGACCGGGGCCGCCGAGCAGCTCCACGGGTGCACCGGGCGGATGAAGTGCTCGCCCGCGTAGATCTGCAGGGGCCGCCCCAGCGCGACCGCGGTGCCGGGCGCGTTGGTACCGGCCGCGTCCTCCGCCCACTCCGCGCCCTCGACGAAGCCGATCCGCTCGGCCCGTGCCGCCAGCCCCGGCGTGCCCTCGACCCACAGCAGCCGGGCGCGCTCGTCGCCGACCGCGACCAACTGGTCGCTGTCCTGGGCGGGTTCGACGAGCAGGCTGCGTACGACGGGCAGCACCGCCGCCATCGGGTGCTGCCGCCGGTAGTCCCGCAACTCCGCCGCGCCGAGCCCGGGGGAACGGGGGCCGTCGGCCTCCGGGTCCACGCCGCGGTTGAGCGAGCGCTGCCAGGAGCCGAGGACGACATCGCGCACCGGCCGCGGCGGGCGTCCCGTCGACAGGAACTCCTCGTGCGCACGCGCCACGTCCCGCCGCAGGAGGTCCGGATCGGTCCCCGGCGGCCAGGCCGCGTAGGACGCCGCGTACGAGACAGTCATGGCCGTCCCCGGGTAGGCACGGACCGGTGCCCGGCGGCACCGGGTGGGGTGCTGCCGAGTGTAGTTCCGTGGTGGCGTTCCGCCGCAACCCTGTTGCAACCTTGCGCGTCCTACGGTCCCCCCAACCGCCGTCCGCGACGGAGCGGGCGGCTCGCAATGGGAGGCCGCCCCATGACCCGGTACGCCAACCCCGGTTCCGACGACGCGATCATGAAGTACCAGTCACGCTACGACCACTGGATCGGCGGCGAGTACGTGCCGCCCGCCCGCGGCGAGTACTTCGGCAACCCGACCCCGGTCACCGGCGAGATCTTCACGGAGGTCGCCCGCGGCACCGCCGAGGACGTCGAGCGGGCCCTCGACGCCGCCCACGCGGCCGCGCCGGGGTGGGGCCGTACGTCGGTGACCGAGCGGGCGGGCGTCCTGAACAGGATCGCGGACCGTATGGAGGCGCACCTGGAGGAGCTGGCGGTCGCCGAGAGCTGGGAGAACGGCAAGCCGGTCCGGGAGACCCTCGCCGCCGACATCCCGCTGGCCATCGACCACTTCCGCTACTTCGCGGGCGCCATCCGCGCCCAGGAGGGCAGTCTCGCCGAGATCGACGACGACACCGTCGCCTACCACTTCCACGAGCCCCTGGGCGTCGTCGCGCAGATCATCCCCTGGAACTTCCCGATCCTGATGGCGACCTGGAAGCTCGCCCCGGCCCTGGCCGCGGGCAACGCCGTCGTCATCAAGCCGGCCGAACAGACCCCGGCCTCCATCCACTTCTGGATGAGCCTGATCGCCGACCTGCTGCCGCCCGGCGTGGTCAACATCGTCAACGGCTTCGGCGTCGAGGCCGGCAAGCCGCTCGCCTCCAGCGCGCGCGTCGCCAAGGTGGCCTTCACCGGCGAGACCACCACCGGCCGGCTGATCATGCAGTACGCCTCGCAGAACCTGAAGCCCGTCACCCTGGAGCTGGGAGGCAAGAGCCCCAACATCTTCTTCGACGACGTCTCCCGCGCCGACGACGACTTCTACGACAAGGCGCTGGAGGGCTTCACGATGTTCGCCCTCAACCAGGGCGAGGTCTGCACCTGCCCGTCCCGCGCGCTGATCCAGGGCGGCCACTACAACGCCTTCCTGGAGGCGGCCGTCACCCGCACCGAGAAGATCGTCCAGGGCCATCCGCTGGACACCTCCACCATGATCGGCGCCCAGGCCTCCAACGACCAGCTGGAGAAGATCCTCTCCTACTTCGACATCGGCCAGCAGGAAGGCGCCAAGGTCCTCACCGGTGGCGAACGCGCCGAGATGGGCGGCGAACTGGCCGGTGGCTACTACGTCCGTCCGACGATCCTGGAGGGCGACAACCGCATGCGCGTCTTCCAGGAGGAGATCTTCGGCCCGGTCGTCGCCGTCACCTCCTTCGGCGACTTCGACGACGCCATCGCCACCGCCAACGACACGCTGTACGGCCTCGGCGCCGGCGTGTGGACCCGCGACGGCAACACCGCCTACCGCGCCGGCCGCGCGATCCAGGCGGGCCGCGTCTGGACCAACTGCTACCACGCCTACCCGGCGCACGCCGCGTTCGGCGGCTACAAGCAGTCGGGCATCGGCCGCGAGACGCACAAGATGATGCTCGACCACTACCAGCAGACCAAGAACCTCCTGGTCTCGTACTCGCCGAAGAGGCTCGGCTTCTTCTAGGCCGCCGCCGTCAGCTCCCGCCGGTCAGCCGGGCGGTGACGGTTTTGGGGCGCTGGTACTCGTGCAGGGCCGGCGTGCTCAGGTCCGTGCCGTGCCCCGAGGGGTACCCCGGCCGCCGTGCGGGAGCTCGGCCGTTCGCACCAGGTGGCAGTTGAGCCAGACCTCGCCGGCGTCCAGGCGGCCGGCGAGGTCCAGGCACGTGGGTCAGGTCCCGGCTCCACACGCTCGCCGCCAGGGACTGCGGGACCCCGCCGGCCAGTGCCACTGCCGCGTCCACATCCCGCGTGCCGGTCGCCACGCACAGCGTGTACGAGACGTCCGCCATCCGGCGGCGCACCTCGGGGTCCCCGGGGTCGAGCATCCTCAGCGTCCGGTGACTGTCGACCAGGTCGTCGAGCACGGCGGGGTGCGCCAGCAGCACGTCTTCTCCTGTGGGGCGGTGTCATGGGGTCAAGCCGCTTACCTGGCTGCCGCCTACCCCCACTTCGTCCGGGCACGCAGCGGGAGAACGGGGATCCATCAGCGGCGGGTCCGCTCCGGCAACGCGGTGACGATGATCTCGCGGGTCGCCGTGCTGTCCTCGACCGTGCGGAACCCGGCGAGGGCCAGCGCGTCCAGCACCGCCGCGTGGAGCGGGCGCCGGGACGTCCCGGCCGGATGGGGCGGCGCCGTCGCACCGGGGCCGAGCAGGGTGTCCCAGCGCACGACCACGCCCCGGGGCCCCGCCTCCACGACGGGGCGGTCCTCGCCGCCGTCGTGCTGCGCGAGTGGCAGACCCGCGTCCAGCAGGGCCAGGCACACCGCCGTGTACAGGCGCCGGACGTCCGCGCCGAGCCGGTGGGCCGACGGACGGGACGGGGTCAGCGCCCCCCGGTTGCCGGTGAGGTCGAGCAGCCGCAGGACGGTGTCGCTGGCGGCGGTCACGGTCAGCGTCCGGTGCGCCGCCAGGGCGCGGTTGCGCAGCTCCAGCAGGGCGTAGAGCCCCGCGCCGTCGCAGCGGGTGACGTCGCGCAGGTCCAGGTCGAGGCCGTCCCCCGCCTCCAGGGCGGCGAAGAGGGCGCGGCGCAGTTCCGCGGCGGTCCCGGCGTCGAGCTCGCCGATCAGGACGGCCTCGGTTCGCTCGGCGCCCTGGGGACTGAGCAGGATGGTCAGGCGCGTATGGGACTCGTGCTGCCCGGCGAGTTCGGGTCCCGCGGGGACGGAGTGCACCCGCAGATCGGGAGAGCGGTCCGACATGCCGTACCTCCTGCACTTGCGCTGCTCGCCGGTGCGTGCGTCACCTCGGCGTGGAGTGCTGATGGGAAAACGTGAATGACACCCAGGGGCCCGCGTGAACATTTCCGGGCAAAGGGGTGACATCGGCATGATATGTGCTGGAGGGCCGGTTGGCGCCCGGTGTGCCGGGAACGACCGCCCGCGCGTCGCGGCGACGGGCCCCGCCCGGTCGGTGGCCGCCCGGTATGAGGGCGCACGGCAGTGCGGCGCTGTCCGTCGCGGCGGTCATCGAGCCTCCTGTCCATGAGGGAGGCCGGCCCCGCCACAGGGCCGGCCCTCCGGGAGTCCGGTTCCGAGAAGCCATACGGATCGGGACGCCCACCACGGTAGGCGCCGCCACTGACAACCGGCTCGTCGGCGTCCCCCGCGGCTGCCGGGCGGCGCGGAGCCCGTGACCGGTTTCTTAGCGGAACGTTAGATCTCGGCGCCGGACCTTGTCCGGGCGAGGCGCGGGCCCACATGCTCTGGGCACTTCGCCCCGTCCCCATCAGGGCCTTTCCCACTGGAGCCGCCGATGTCGCCGACTTCCGCCATGCCCGCGCCGCCGTCCGCCGAGGAACGCGGCAAGCGCCGCCTCGCCCTCATGGGAGGCTCGCTCGGCAATCTCGTCGAGTGGTACGACTGGTTCGTCTACGCCAGCTTCGCCATCTACTTCGCCGACTCCTTCTTCCCCGGCGGCAATCCGACCACCCAGCTGATGAACACCGCCGGCATCTTCGCGGTCGGCTTCCTCATGCGCCCCGTCGGCGGCTGGGTGCTCGGCCGCGCCGCCGACCGGCACGGCCGCAAGAGCGCGCTGAGCCTCACCGTCACCATGATGTCGGTCGCCGCTCTATTGATCGCGATCGCACCGACGTACGGACAGGCCGGTTACACCGGCGCGCTCATCCTGCTGCTCGCCCGGCTGCTGCAGGGCATGAGCATCGGCGGCGAGTACGCGGCCAGCGCGACCTACCTCACCGAGGTGTCGGCCCGCAACCGGCGCGGACTCGGCTCGTCCTTCCAGTACGTGTCGATGACGGCGGGCCAGCTGCTGGGCCTGGCGATCCTGATCACCCTCCAGCACGTGCTGACCACGGACCAGCTGCACGACTGGGGCTGGCGCGTGCCGTTCGTGCTGGGCGCGGTCTTCGCCGTCGTCGTCTTCTGGATCCGGCGCAGGCTCGAGGAGACCGACGCCTTCGCCGAGGAGGACGGCGAGCCGGACGGCGCCCGGGGCTCGCTGCGGCTGCTGTGGCGGCACCGGCGCCAGGCGCTGCTGGTCATGGCGCTCACCCTGGGCGGCACCGTCGCCTACTACACGTACACCACCTACCTCACCAAGTACCTCATCGGCAGCGCCGGAATGGCCAAGAACACCGCCACGCTGGTCAGCTTCACCGCCCTGTTCGTCTTCGCGCTGCTCCAGCCCCTGGCCGGCGCGCTGTCCGACCGGATCGGCCGCCGGCCGCTGCTGATCACCTTCGCCGTGGGATGCACCCTCGGCACCTACCCGATCATGACGGCACTCGGCTCGGCCTCCTCGTACTGGCCCGCGCTCGGGCTGTCGCTGCTCGCCCTCGTCATCGTCACCGGCTACACCTCGATCAACGCCGCCGTGAAGGCCGAACTGTTCCCGACCCGCGTCCGGGCACTGGGCGTGGCGCTGCCGTACGCGATCGCCAACGCGCTGTTCGGCGGCACCGCGGAGTACGTGGCCCTGTGGTTCAAGGACGCCGGTCACGAGACGGCCTTCTTCTGGTACGTGTCGGCGTGCGCGCTGGTCTCCCTCGTCACCTACGTCCTCATGCCCGACACCAGGAATGCCCCGCTCAGCCGCGCCGAGGAGGCGGCCGGCGACCGGGCGCCGCGGCCCGCCCGGTCGCCGGCCGAGGGCGTGGTGCCGCAGGCCTGAACCTCGCGGAGCTCCGGCGGCGCGGTCCGCGAAACCGGCAAGGGCCGCGTAGGTGGTCAAGAGCCCGTGCGCCGTCGCGCAAGATCCCTGACCGCGCCGTGCTCACGGCCGGGCCGGCCGCCGTGCGATCCCCGCATGGCGGCCGGCCCGGCGGCCGTCCCCCACCCGGCGGGACGGGCGCGAGGAAGGGGGCTCGGCGGCCCGGACCCGTCGGCGGACACGCCGCTTCTTCATCCGGGTCACCGGACGAGACTCCTCGCAGACTGACGATCAACCGCACAGGGGGCCCACGTGCCCCTCCACCTCCACTTCCGAACAGTCGTCCGCGAAGATCGGTTGACCGAGTTCGCAGACCTTCCCAAGTCGGCGGTGGCGCACCGTCGGCTCTACCGCCACCTCCCCACCACCGCCAAAGGACACCCCGTATGCACGCGCTTCTCGTCGAGGACGACGACCGCATGGCCCACGCACTCGGCACGGCACTCGCCCAGCGCGGGCACACCGTGCGACGCGTCGGCCGGGCCCTGGACGCCCTGCGGTTCGTGCACGAGGCGGAGTTCGTCCTGCTCGACCTCGGGCTCCCGGACCTGGACGGGCTGGAGCTGCTGCGGCGGCTGCGCGCCGTCTGCGGTGCCCCGCTCATCGTCGTCACCGCCCGCTGCGGGGAACGCGACATCGTCCAAGGGCTGCGCGCCGGGGCCGACGACTACGTGGTCAAGCCCTTCCGCATGGCGGAACTGATCGCCCGGATCGACACCGTGCGCCGCCGCACCTGCCCGGCCGCCGCCGGGCGCGACCGGCCCGCGCCGCCCGGTGCGCCCGTCACCGTCGGCGACACCGAGATCGACCCCGTCGGCCGTACCGTCACCGTGGCCGACGACGAAGTACGCCTCACCCGGCGCGAGTTCGACCTCCTCGCCCACCTCGCCGCCCGGCCGGGTGAGGCCCACTCCCGCGAGGAGATCCTCGACCGGATCTGGGGCGACGCCTTCCTCGCCGCGTCCCGCTCGCTCGACGTCCACGTCGCGGGCATCCGGGCCAAGACCGGCCGTCCTGCCCTCATCCGTACCGTCCGCGGCTTCGGCTACCGGCTCGGGGACGGCCGGTGACGCGCCGCCTCCTCGCCGTCCTCACCGCCCTGATGGGCGCCGCGGCTCTCCTGCTGTCGCTGCCACTCGCCGACGCCTACGCCCGTGAACGCACCGAGCACCTGCTGCTGCAGCGCCGCGCCGAGGCCGTACGCTTCGCCGACCTCGCCGAGCGGGCGCGCAGCGCCGCGGACCGCGCCGAACTGGCCGCCGAGATCCGGCGCTACGCGCAGCTCTACGGGGCCGGCGTCACCGTCGTCGACACCGCCGGGCGCACCCTGGCCCGCTCCGGCTCCCGCAGCCCCGCCGGCGCGTTCACCGAGGCGAGCGGCCGGGCCCTGACCGGGCGGTCCACCGAACGGCTGCCGACGCTGCGCCCGTGGGGGCCGCGCAGCGTCGTGGTGGCCGAGCCGGTGGGCCGCGACGAACGGGTCAGTGGCGCCGTGCTGCTCACCGTGCCCACCGCCGCCGCCCGGCGTGACGTCGCCGTCCGCTGGTGGCTGATCGGCGTCGGCGCCCTCGCCGCGTTCACCGCCGCGGCGCTCGTGGCCGCCGGGATCGCGCGCTGGCTGCTGCGCCCCGTCCGCGACCTGGACCGCGCCGTCGAGGGGCTCGCCTCCGGCAGCCTCCAGTCCCGCGCGGTCTCCGACTCCGGGCCGCCGGAACTGCGGCGTCTGCGGCGCCACTTCAACTCCATGGCCGAGGCCGTGGCGGACTCCATCGGCCGCCAGCGCGACTTCGTCGCGGACGCCTCCCACCAGCTCCGCAACCCCCTGGCCACCCTCGTCCTGCAACTGGAGAACGTCGAGCCCCACCTGACCCCGGGCCCCGGTCGCGCCGAGCACGCCCGCGCCCTGGACGAGGCCGAGCGGCTCGGGGAACTCCTCGACGGGCTGCTGGCCCTGGCCCGCGTCGAAGCGGGCGACGCCCCCCTCGCCGACGAGGACGTCACCGCGGCGGTACGACGACGCGTCGCCGCCTGGGAGCCGGTGTTCAGCGCCTCGGGGCTGCGCCTCAGTGCGGACGTCCAGGACGGGCTGCGGGCCCGCACGCTGCCCGACGCCGTCGGCCGGGTCCTCGACGCGCTCCTCGACAACGCCGTCAAGTTCGTGCCGTCCGGGGGCCGGGTGGACGTCCACGCCGCCCGCCGCGAGGACCGGCTGCTGGTGTGTGTCGGCGACGACGGGCCGGGCGTTCCACCCGACCATCTGCCTGTCCTGCTGCGGCGCTTCGCCCGGGTCCCCGGGCACCAGAACGTGCCCGGCAGCGGCTTGGGCCTCGCCATCGCCGACGAGATCGCCCGCTGCAGCGGCGGCAGCCTCACCGTTCGCGGTGCCGCCCCGCACGGGCTGCGCTTCGAGCTCCGCCTGCCTCCTCAGCCGAACACCGAGCGGTAGTACGCCGCCGCCCCCGGGTGCAGCGGCACGCTCCCGGTGGAGATCGCGAACCGCGGCTCCAGGCGCGCGCCCGCCGTCACCTCCGCCAACAGCACCCGCCGGCGGTCGAACACCACGGCCAGCAGCTCACGCACCGCGTGGTCCGGCACATCGGCCCGGGCCGTGAGGTAGTTGCTCACCCCGATCGTGCCGACCGGCTCCCGCAGCCCGTAGGCGCCCGCCGGGATCGTGACCGCGCAGTACACCGGCCCGTAGACGGCGCGCAGCCCCGCCACATGACCGTCCAGGGCCAGGAAGCGCAGCGGCAGCTCCCGGGCGAGGTCGGCGAGAAGCGGCGTCGGCACCCCACCCGACCAGATCAGCGCGTCGACCTCGCCGTCGCGCAGCGCCGCGGCGGACTCCGCCGCCTCCAGCTGGCGTGCCCGCACCGCCCGCGCGCCGGTCAGCCCGGCCGCACGCAGCAGCCGCTCCGCGACGACCTGCGCGCCCGAGCCCGACGCGCCCGCGGCCACGGGCCGCCCGGCGAGCTGAGCCAGCGTGCGCACCGGCCCCCGGGCCGGCACCACGACATGCGTGTAGTTGACGTACACGCGGGCCAGCGCGGTCACCGCGACCGGGCGCGGGAACATCTCGCGTCCCAGTACCGCGTCCTCGGCCGCGTCGGCCATCGTGAGTGCGAGCTCCGCGGAACCGGCATCCAGTTTCCGGAGGTTGTCCACGCTCGCCGCGGTCGCCAGCGGTACGACCTCCAGGCGTTGCCCGCCCGTCCCCGCGGCCTGTGCCAGGGCCTGCCCGAAGGCGTTGTACGGGCCGCCCACCGCCCCCGTCGCGATTCTCAGCCGGGTCACCGGGCCCGACTGTCCTCGGCACGCCGTCACCAGCGCCGCGAGCGCCCCGCCGCCCGCGGCGAGCAGGCTCCGGCGGGTCGTGGTGGGCGTATCGGCGCGGATCATCCGGGCAGGCTAGCCACTTTCCGTTGCGGTGTCAGGCCCCGGACGCGCGGCGTCCGGGGCCGGGTCCCCGGTCAGCGGCCGGCAGTGCCGCCGCGCAGGCTGGTCACGACGCGAGGACGGTGCCCACCGACAGGACGGCGGCGAAGCCGATCACGGCGGGTGCCGGCGCGGCGTGTGCGCCTCGTCGCCGAACCGATCGTGATGCGGTGCGCGCCCGATCATCCGCTCGCGGCCGAGGAGGAGGTCACGCTCGACCTGCCTGTTGGCCGTCGAGCGCTGCGTGGACCCCCCATCGGACGGGGCGATCCGCGTCCAGGCCGACCAGGCCCGCCAGGACGCCGGGCTCGTACGCCGCACCGTGTGCGAGGCCGACGAATGGCCCCTGGCCATCGAACCGGTAGCCGCGGGCGTGGGCAGCGCCCCGGTACCGGACGGCCTTGACTTCCCCTCCCGCGCACACCCCGCTGGCGCGCTCCGGCCCGTACCGCCGGCCGGAATCCGCATGCTGCGGCGCATCGACCCCGTCTCCCCCAAGGGGCATGCGGCCGTCCGTCGGACCGCCGCTTCATCGAACACGGCAGCGGCAGCCTCCGTACGCCGGGCGGTGGTACCACTTGCGGCGTGGGGAGCCGACAGGTCCAACCCCGCCGGCCGGGGATGAGGGGGACTCAGACCAGGGGGCGGAGCCTGCCGCGACGTGACGCCGCTGCGGCTACCGCGGTCATGCAGGGGGTGCAGTACTCGTCTCGGCAGTCGTCGTCGGGTGCCGGAACGGGCCGGCCGGCGAGGGCACGGCCGCACAGGGCGCTTCCGTCAAGCCGGAGAACGTGCCACAACTGGGCGGATCCGGCTTCCGTCGCTATGGGTTCGGCGCGCATGTCGTACATCGGCGACCTCCCACTCGAACGCGGATGCGGTCACGCCCATGAGATGCCGACGGCCCCGAAGCCGCGACCGAGGGGCCGCCGAACGGGTGAATCGCCCAGGGTGACGGGCGGGGATCAGCCGCGCTGGACGAGCGTCAGCAGTTCCGTGACGTCCAGCGAGGCCTCGACGTGGGGAGGGACAAAGACTCCGCCATGAAGTGCTGGACGCGCGGACCGGGCCTCACGAAGACCGGCCTGAACGGCAACACCGGCTTCCAGACGGTCGAGCAGGGCGGGCAGGTCACCGCGCGCATGGCGCTCGTCCGCGCCGGCGCCCGACCGGCGGCTACGCGAGGCGCCGTGCCAGGCGGCGCGGGGCAGGCATGCGTGTGACGACAGGCCCTGGCGTCCTCCGCCGCACAAACTCGGTGGCGGACCCGTGGCGTCACGAACCATCATGCGGGGCATGAGCGATCAAGTGCCACGTTGGACCAGGGCGACCGTCTACCCCGACATGTGGGTCGACCCGGACGACGACCCCCGCAACAGCGAAGGCCCGAGTCCGGACGGTGAGCTCGCCACCCTCCAGGACTTCCTGACGAACTACCGCATGACCCTGCGGATGAAGTGCCAGGACCTGGACGCGGAGCAAATGGCCCGTCGTTCCGTCCCGCCGTCGACGATGTCGCTGCTCGGCCTGGTGCGGCACCTCGCCGAGGTGGAACGGGACTGGCGCAACTGGATCAGCGACGCCGAGCCGCTGCCGAAGCTGTACGGCCGGCGCGACGCGGACTTCGAGGGCGCCGCCGCCGATCAGGCCGTGGTCGAGGCCGCGTACCGCGATCTGGAACGTGAGCAGGCAGCCACCGACGCGGCGCTCGCCGAGCATCCGGATCTGGGCGCGCACGTGGGCAAGGACGGGATCACCGTCCGGGAGTTGATGGTGCACCGGATCGAGGAGTACGCCCGGCACTGCGGGCACGCCGACCTGTTGCGTGAGTGCGTCGACGGCCGGGTGGGCCAGTGACGGGGGCCTGAGCCCTTCCCGGCCCGGGGCCGTCGCGCGATCCGTGGGAGTCCACACCCCTCAGGTGATCAGGCGGGCTCACGCGCCGGGCTACCCGTACAGGGCGGAAGAGGGTGAGGAACAGGCACGAGAGCTCTCGGCCGGGAGACCGCCCGCCGGCTGATCGAGCTGGGGCGCAGCGTGCACGTCGGCGGCCGCGACGAGCGCCGCGGCCGGGCGGCGGCCGACGAACTCGGAGCGCACTTCCCGCCCCTCGACGTGACCGAACCGAGGCCGGCGGCATCGTGGGGTGCGGCCGGTCACGCCGGCAGCGCGCCCGTCCGCCTGGCCTCCTCCCTGAGCCGCGCGGCCGTCCTGGTGACGTCGTAGCCGGCGCCGACGCCGTCGACGAGGATGACCTCGCCCTCCAGGTGGCGGGTGCGGAGCGGAAGGATTTCCTGGTAGGCGCTCGACCGGTACCAGGCGCGCGCCCGGTCCATGTCCGGGAACCCGATCAGGACGATGGTCCCGGGCCACTGCCCCTCGACGGCCTCCACGGCCGCGCCGTGGACGAGGAAGCGGCCGCCGAAGGGGTCCATGGTGTCCTGGATGCGGTCCATGTAGGTGAAGACCTCCTCATGGGGCTTTCCGGGACGAAGGTGGCCGACGGCGTAGGCGGTCATGGCTGCTCCCTGGGTCGTGGTGTCCGGTGTCCGTCCTGCCGGATGTCCCTGATCCTGCCGGGCCCTCGCGGGCCGGTCGATTACGCCGGAGGTAATGCGCGGACGCGGGGCGGGTGGCCCGCGCGGGATGCGAGCTTCATCACATCAGGGGCATATCGCCACGGGTCGGACAAGTGTTCGACGCGTGGAGCGGGGCTCGCCCGGAAGGATGACCGACGGCCGGAGTGGCTGCTCGCCCTCCCGGCCGGTGGCGACGCGTAGCGCCCGCCGCTACAGCGCAGCACCCGCCGCTCAACGACGGCTCGCCGCGCCGGACTTGGGGCGCAGGCGGCGCCAGGCGGCCGCCCCGCAACGGTGTTCTGCCGCCGCCCTGTCGCCGCCCCGCGGACCCCCCTGTGCCATACCCCGGTGAACGCTCCGGCGACCGGGTGACACGGCGCCGACGGGCCCTCGGCAGCCCTCGCCGCCCCTTTCGCGTAGCCGACATCACATCCCGTCCTGCCCAACCGTCCGCCCACACTGGGCAGTCAGCCGGACGGCAGCAACCCGATGGACGGAGTGACATGGGTCATACCCGAATATCCCGGCGCGTCGTGGCCGCCGCGGTCGTCGCAGGTGTGGCGGTCCCCGTGGCCGCGGGAGCCGCGACGGCGCAGGCCGTCGCCGCGACGCCCCAGGTGAGCTGCAGCTCGGCGGCGCCCGGACTGGCCGCGAAGCTGCAGCGGGACATCACGACGGCCCTGGCCGGCAGCACCGCCCGCACCGCCCTCTCCCTGCACGACCGCACGACCGGCACGTCGTGCACACTGCGTGCGGACCAGCACTTCGACTCCGCCAGCACGGTCAAGGTCACCGTCCTGGCGACCCTCCTCCGGGACGTACGGCAGCACCACCGTCACCTCACCTCCCGCGAGGCCGGGCTCGCCACCGCCATGATCACGAAGTCGGACAACGACGCCACGACCGCGCTGTGGAAGCAGCTCGGCGTCGCCGAGGTCAACGACTTCCTGTCCGCCGCCGGCATGAGCCACACCGTGGCGGCCGGCGGCGGGGCCTGGGGCCTCACCCGGATCACCGCCGGGGACGAGCAGAAGCTGATGGACCTGCTCACGGCGCCGAACCCCGTGCTCGCCGACGACGCGCGCGCCTATGCGCTCAGGCTCATGAACGAGGTCGTCCCCTCCCAGCGCTGGGGCACCCCCGCGGGCGCCCCGGACTCCGTGGCCGTCCACGTCAAGAACGGCTGGCTCTCCCGCGCCACCCACGGCTGGCGGGTGCACAGCCTGGGCGCCTTCACCGGCGGCGGCCACGACTACAGCATCACGGTGCTCACCGACGACGACGCGACGATGGCTTCCGGCGTTGCGACGGTCGAGGCGGTCTCCCGCGCGATCCACCAGGACCTCGACGCGGCCTGAGTACGCGCCGGGCCCGCCGCCTCGGCGACGGAACGCGGGGCCTGTACATTCCGTCCAGTCCGGACGTGCGGTCCAGCCGGGCCCGGGTACGGCGGGCTCCGCGGCGGCGCAGGGGTCCGCGGCCGGGACGGTGCCGGGCGCGGGACCAGCGACCGGATGCTCCTCCACTGCTTCGGCGGCAAGGAACGCCGGGTCGACCAGGCGCTCGCCCGGGACACGAGCAGGCCGATGCTGCGCTTCGCCAGGTCCTCGCCGCCACGGGCACCCCCCGGGACGCGGCGGGTATGCGCCGCCTGCCGGAGGCGCTGTGGGAGGAGATCCGCAGGCCCGAGCGCCGTCCGCTGCTGCCGCTGTACTTCGAGCTGATCGCGGCCGCCACGCTGAAGCCCGATCGCCACGGCCCGTACACGCGCGACAGGTGGCCGAGTGGGCGCGACTCCTCATCCCTGTGTTCGAGGGGCTGGGCATGAGCGGGGAACGTGCACGCGGCGAGGCCCGTCTGCTGCTGCTCGCTCCCCTCATGGAAGGCGACGAGGAGCATACGGACCCCGCGTTGCGCACGCTCCTCGACCGCCTCGAACCCGGCTGGGACGCCGCGGACCGCGCACCCGGAGGCGCCGCCCTCCGGTGACCCCGGATGGGTTCACGCCCCGGACAGTGCCTCTTCGGCCGCCTTCAGCGCCGCCTCGCGGTCGGCCGGGACGAGCCCGACACGGGTGCGCCGGTCGAGGAGGTCGCCGGCGTCGAGCGCGCCTTCGTGGCGTACCGCCCACACCAGTTCGGCCCGCGTGACGGGGTGGCCGGCGACGACCGGTTCCCGCAGGGCGGGGTCCTTGGCGCCGAGGGCGTGCACGGCGGGGGCCTCGGTGCCGTAGCGCTGGACCAGGCGGCGCGGGGCCCGCAGGCCGGTGAGCACGTGCGGCGCGGCGGCGCCCACGAGCGGGAGCGACGTGGTGCGGCAGGGGCCGGCGCCGAGCCCCCCGGCCGTGACGGCCGCGTCGACGGCGTCCTGGGCCATGCGGCGGTAGGTGGTGAGCTTGCCGCCGACGACGGTCACCACCCCCTCGGCCGAGGTGAGCACCGCGTGCTTGCGCGAGATGTCGGCGGTGCGGCCCGAGCCGTCGGCGGAAGTGTCGAGCAGCGGGCGCAGCCCGGCGAACGCCCCCACGACGTCGTCGCGGTGGACGGGGACGTCGAGCGCCGTGCCGAGCACGTCGAGCAGGAAGCCGATGTCCGTCTCGGGCACCTCCGGCACATCGGGGACGGCGCCGTCGACCGGCTCGTCGGTCAGCCCGACGTACACCCGGCCGTCGCCCTGCGGCAGGACGAGCACGAAGCGGTTGGACTCGCCGGGGACCGGGATGTGCAGGCCCGCGGGCGGGCCGCCGAGGCCCTCGCAGCGCAGGACCAGGTGCGTGCCCCGGGACGGCCGCAGCCGTACGCCGTCGACCAGGCCGCCCGCCCACACGCCGGAGGCGTTGACCACCGCGCGGGCCCGGATCGTGTGTTCCTCGCCGGTCAGCTCGTCGCGTACGAGGGCGCCCGAGCCGCTGAGCGAGAGCGCGCGCACCCGCGTCAGGACGCGCGCCCCGTGTGCCGCGGCGGTGCGCGCTATCGCGGTCACCAGGCGGGCGTCGTCGGCGAGTTGGCCGTCCCAGGACAGCAGGCCGCCACGCAGTCCCGCGGTGCGCAGGGACGGGGCGAGGTGGCGGGTCTCCACCGCGGACAGCCGGCGCGGCGCCGGGAGCGTGGCCCGCGCCGTCCGTGCCGACAGGCGCAGCGCGTCGCCGGCCCGGAAACCGGACCAGGCCAGCGCGGCCTGGCCGCGCGAGACCAGTGGCGTCAGCGGCAGCACGAAGGGCTGGGCCCGGACGAGGTGGGGGGCGGTGCGCTCCATCAGCACGCCGCGCTCCACCGCGCTCTCGTACGCGACGTCCAACTGGCCGGAGGCCAGGTAGCGCAGGCCGCCGTGGATCAGCTTGGAGCTCCACCGGGAGGTGCCGAAGGCCAGGTCGTGGGCGTCGATCGCGGCGACCGACAGCCCGCGGGACGCCGCGTCGAGGGCGGCGCCCGCGCCGGTGGCGCCGAGGCCGACGACGAGGACGTCCACCTGCTCGCCGGCGGCGAGTCCGGTCAGTTCGCGGGCGCGCCGGGCGGCGGTGAGCGAGGACGCGGGGGAGGGGGCCGGGCTGCTCGTGGGGCTCATGGGGTGAGGGTCCTCTCCAGGATGTCCCGCAGCTCCCCGAGGAAGGCCGCGGAGTTCAGGTCGGGGTCGTCCTCGTCGGTCATCGTGCGCAGCGAGAGCGTGAACGACTGGACGACCAGCAGCACGGAACGGGCCTGCCGGTCCAGGTGGTCGGCGCGGACCGAACCGTCGGCGTGGCCCTCCGCCAGCGCCCCGGAGACCAGCTTCAGCAGCGCGTCCTGGCTGGCGCCCCGGCGGTCCAGTACGTAGGGGAGGAGGAGTTCGGGGTCGACGTCGAGGATCTTGACGAACAGCGGGTGGGCGCGGAAGGCGCGCACCCCCGCCACCAGTCCCTCGACCAGACGCGTCCGCGTGCCGGTGCCCGCGCGCCGCTCGGGCATCGCCTCCACCGCGACCGAGACCCACTCCCGGGTCATCAGGTCGCCGACAAGGGTGCGTACGTCGGGCCACCGCCGGTAGAGCGTCATGCGGGAGACGCCGGCGCGGCGGGCCACGTCGGTCAGGGTCGTGCGGCGGACGCCGACGGCCAGGACGCAGTCGTGGACCGCGTCGAGCACCGGGTCGCTGTCCGACTGGTTGTGACGAATAGGCGTCATGTGTCACAGTGTAACGCCCAGCGGGGGCCGCAGGAGACCGCACCCCCGGAAACGACCGGTGAGGACGAGCCCGTGGACATGTTGTGGAGCGGCTGGGGCGACCCGGCCGAAGCGGCCCCGCTGCCCGACACCGTGATCGGCCTGCTGCGCGATCTGCTGGGCGTCAAGCCCCGCGGCGCGGAACCCGCCGCCCTGGAGGACATCGCCGTACCCGGGTCCCCGCTCACCGAGGCGGCCCGTCAGGACCTCGTCGACTGCGTGGGCGACCCGGCCCACGTGCGCACGGACGCCGAGACCCGGATCCGCCACACGCGCGGCAAGTCCACCCCCGACCTGCTGCGCATCCGCGGCGGCGACGTCGACGACACCCCGGCGGCCGTCGTGCTGCCCGCCGGCCACGACGAGGTCCTCGCCGTGCTCGCCGTCTGCGCCGAACACGGCCTGGCCGTCGTCCCCTTCGGCGGCGGCACCTCCGTCGTCGGCGGCCTCGCCCCGCAACGGCGGCGCCCCTTCCTCGCCCTGGACCTGCGCCGCATGAACCGGCTGCTGTCGCTGGACCCCGTCTCGCGGACCGCGATCCTCCAGCCGGGCCTGCGCGCCCCCGACGCCGAGGCGCTCCTGGCCGAACAGGGCTTCACCCTCGGCCACTTCCCGCAGTCCTACGAGTGGGCCACCATCGGCGGATTCGCCGCCGCCCGCTCCAGCGGCCAGGCCTCCGCCGGCTACGGCCGCTTCGACGAGATGGTGCTGGGCCTGACCGTCGCCACCCCGCGGGGAACCCTCGACGCTGGCCGGGCCCCCCGCTCCGCGGCGGGCCCCGACCTGCGCCAGCTGATCCTCGGCTCCGAGGGCGGGCTGGGCGTCATCACCTCCGTGACGGTGCGGATCCGCCCGCTTCCCCAGGCCAAGGTCTACGAGGGCTGGCGCTTCGCCTCCTTCGCCGACGGCACCGCGGCCCTGCGCCGGCTCGCCCAGGACGGGCCGCGCCCGACGGTGCTCCGCCTGTCCGACGAGACCGAGACGATGGTCGGCCTCGCCCAGCCCGGGGCCATCGGCTCCGGCACCCCGGCGTCCGCCGGCTGCACGGCGATCGCCGGCTACGAGGGCACCGCGGAGGACACCGCGCTGCGCCGGGAGCAGGCGTCGGCCGTACTGCGCGCGTGCGGCGGCGAGTACCTGGGGGAGGAGCCCGGCGAGCGCTGGGCGCACGGCCGCTTCTCCGCCCCCTATCTGCGGGACTCGCTCCTCGACGCGGGTGCCTTCGCCGAGACACTTGAGACGGCCACTTTCTGGTCCCGGATCCCCGAGTTGTACGACTCCGTGCGCGAGGCGCTCACGGCGACGCTGTCCGCGGCGGGCACCCCGCCGCTGGTGATGTGCCACATCTCGCACGTCTACGAGAACGGCGCCTCGCTCTACTTCACCGTCGTCTCGGCGCAGGGCGAGGACCCCGTGGCGCACTGGACCCCCGCCAAGGAGGCCGCCAACGAGGCCATCCTCGCCGCTGGCGGCACCATCACCCACCATCACGGTGTCGGCACCGACCACCGCGACTGGTACGTCCGGGAAGCGGGCCCGCTCGGCATCGAGGCCCTGCGCGCCGTCAAGGACGCGCTCGACCCCGACGGACTCCTCAACCCCGGCATCCTGCTGCCCACCCGCTGACCGGCCACCACCGGCCCGGACCGACCTCACCTCCGCACCCGCCCGCCGATCCGCCGTCCCCGCCCCGGAGGCACGCCCATGCGACAGTTCACGGCCGTCGTCAACCCCACCGCCGGGGGCTCCACCGGGGCGGCGGCCCTCCTCCCGCTGGCGAAACTGCTCCGGGAGGCGGGCGCGGAACTGGAGACCGCGTACAGCGACAGCCTCCGGCACGCGCAGGAACTGGCGCGCCGGGCCGGCGAGCGCGGTCACGTCGTCCTCGCCGTCGGCGGCGACGGCATCGTGGGCGGCATCGGCGGCGCCCTCAGCGGCACCGGCACCGTCCTCGGCCTGGTACCCGCCGGCCGCGGCAACGACTTCGCGCGCGCCCTCGGCCTGCCCCGCGGTCCCGCCGAACTCGCCCGGATCCTGCTGCACGACGAGCCGCGTGCCGTCGACACCATCGAGGTCGAGTCGGCGGTCCACGACCGGAGCGTCGTCCTCGGCAGCGTCTACGCCGGCGTCGACGCGGTCGCCAACCACCACGCCAACACCGCCCGGTTGCTGCGCGGTCCGGCCTCCTACTACGCCGGCGGCCTGCGCGCCGTGGCCGGCTGGCGCGCCGCCGCCTACCGCGTCACCGTCGACGGCGTCGTCCACGAACGCCGCGGCTACACCGTCGTCGCCGCCAACTCCGGCTACTACGGCTCCGGCCGGGCCATCGCGCCCGGCGCCCGGGTCGACGACGGCCTGCTCGACGTCGTCGTGATCCACGACGCGCCGCGCCGCCTCTTCTTCACGCTGATGAACGAACTCAAGACCGGCGCGCACGTCGCGCGCCCCCAGGTCGAGATCGTGCGCGGCAAGGAGATCCGCATCGAGGCCGACCGCGCGGTCCCCTACGGCGCGGACGGCGAGGTGGAGGCCGCCCTCCCGGTCACCGCGCGGATCAGGCCCGGAGCACTCCAGGTCCTGTGCTGACCTCCGGGACGGCTAGGCTCGCCCGGTGCCCGAACACGCCTACCTCGCCGCGGTACGGGAGTCGTACGACACCGTCGCCGCCGACTACGCCGCACAGGTCAGCACCCCGGCCGGGCTGGATCCGCTCTCCCGCGCCATGCTGGCCGCCTTCGCCGAGACCGTCCGCACCGCCGGCCGCGGACCGCTGGCGGACCTGGGGTGCGGCCCGGGATACGTGACGGCGCACCTCGCCGGCCTGGGGGTGCCCGCGTACGGCGTCGACCTGTCGCCGCGGATGGTCGAGGTGGCCCGGCGGGCCCATCCGCACCTGCGCTTCACCGTGGGGTCCATGACGGCGCTCGACATCGGCGACGGCGAACTCGGCGCAGTCCTCGCCTACTACTCCACCCACCACACGCCGCCCGAACTGCTGCCCGTCGTGTTCGCCGAGTTCCGGCGGGTCCTGGCGCCGGGTGGCCATCTGATGCTCGCCGGCTGGGTGGGCGAGGACGAGCACCTGCGTCCGGAGCGCGCGTACGGCGGCCACCCGGTCTCGTACGGGCTCCACATGCTGCCGGCACCGAGGCTCGCCGCGCTGCTCGAGGAGGCCGGGCTCACCGTCACGGCGCGCCTGGTCCAGGAGCCCGCCGCGGGCGCGAAGCGCCGTGTCGTCACGCTCCTCGCGGAGCGGCCCGAACGCCCCTGATGGGGTGGGCCGGCTTGTTGGGGTTCAGCTCGACGCGCTCGCCGGGGAAGCCGAACACCCCGGCCACCGAACCGCGCCAGCCGCCGGAACCCGCGCGGCGGGCTTGTCCGGCCGTAACGTGAGGTCATGGCGTTGTCGGCGTGATCGGGAACGACGACGCACGGTGACCTTCCTCTCCCGGACCCGCCGGCTGCCGCAGGGCGCGGCGCGCGCCCGGGCCATCCGGTCGGCCGTGCGCCGCCGGCGGCCGCGCTTCCCGTGGCGGGCTGTCGAGCCCTTCCGCGCCGGAGGCGTTTCCGGGTCGTCGCGCCGGCGCCGTAGCATCCGCCGGAGAGGGACGACAGCGGAAGGGACGCAATGAGTCTGGACGAGTCCGTGGCCGCCGGCGCCGAGGACGTCGCGCTCACCCGGGCAGCGCAGGTCGGTGACGTCGCCGCGCTCGGCCTGCTCCTGGAGCGGCACCGGGCCGGTATGCGCGCCGTCGCCCTGAGCATCCTGGGCCCGGGGCCCGACGTGGACGACGTGCTGCAGGACGCCGCGCTGACGGCGCTGCGCCGCGTGGGCGACGTCCGCGACCCCGCCGCGGTAGGGCCGTGGCTGCGGATGGTCGTCCGCAACGGCGCCCGTTCCCTGCTGCGCGGCACGGTCCCGACCGGTCCCCTCGACGACCTCGTCGTGCGCGCGGCGGACTCCGGCCCCGAGCGCTGGCTGGAGCACAACGCGCTGCGGGACTGGATCTGGGAGGCCATCGAGCAGCTCTCCCCAACGCTGCGGCTTCCGCTCGTGCTGCGCCACTTCACCGCCGGCGTCAGCTCGTACGAGCAGATCGCCGCCGCCTGCGGGCTGCCCGTCGGTACCGTCCGCAGCCGGCTCAGCCAGGCCCGGGCCAAGCTCGCCCGGGCCCTCGCCGACACCGCGGACGGCGCCCACGACGACACCGCGCGGCGCACCCGGGCCAGCAGGACCGAGGCGCACGAGACCCTCGCCGCGGCCGAACGCGGCCACTTCGCCGATCTCCTGCGGGAACGCTGGTCCCCCGAGGTCGCCCTGCTCAGCGGAAAGGAGCGCGTGGGAGGCAGGGACCTGCTGATCCGAGGCATGGACTGTGACCTGACCGCCGGTGTCCGCCAGCGCCTCGCCCACGCCGTCGCCGGGCGCTCGCTGACCGTCTGGGAGATGGACATCGCCAACCCGCCGGACAACCCCGACCACTGCCCGCCCGCCGTGGCCTGGCTGATGACCCACGACCCCGCGGGCAGGGTCGAGCGCCTGCGCCTCCACCACCCCCGCCCCGTGCCGATCCCTGGCGCCGCGGCCGCGTGAACCGAGCCGGGACGGGTGTCCGGGGCGGGGTGGCCGCGTCCAGTGGCCGCGTCTCAGCGGTGGAAGCGGATGACTGCGAGGGGCTCGCGCTGAAGACGACGCCGCTCCCGTGGCCGTGGGGGCGGCCGACACCCCGAAGTTCGTTGTGCTGCCGTGCTCGCCCGGTGCCTGGTCGCTGTCGACCCCGGCGTCGCGGTGCGCGCGGACAATGCGCGGCTCTGCCACCCATACCGGGTTCCCAGCCCCCGCCGGCGTCTTGCGAGGTGTCAAACCACTCCAGGTGAAGCGGAGTCGGGCTTTCCGTGGCATGGCGTCCCAAGCGAAGCAAGCGGTCGACAGCGGGCGTATTCCTTCACGTCCGTACTGTTGCCGGGGTCGTGTGTCGCCCCGGTGCGGAGCTGCCAGGATGTGCTCATGAACGAGAACGATCAGGGGCGGGACGAACTGCTGGCGGCCGCGGTGGCGCTGCGTGAGCACGGGGAGGCGGAGGCGGCGAGGCAGCGGCTGGTCGCCCTCGCCGAGCGGTTCCCGGGGGACGCGGAGGTGGCCTACCAGGCGGCGTGGGCGCACGATGTACTCGGCCTGGAGGCGGAGGCGGTGCCGTTCTACGAGCTGGCCCTGCGCGGGGCGGGGCTGTCCGAGGAAGACCGGCGTGGTGCGCTGCTGGGCCTGGGCAGCACCTACCGGGTCCTCGGCCGGTACGACGAGGCCGTGCGCCTGCTGCGCGTGGCCCTCATCGACTTCCCCCACGACGGCGCGCTGCGGACCTTCCTGGCGATGGCCCTGTACAACACCGGCGGACACCGCGAGGCCATGCGAATCCTGCTGACGCTGCTGGCGGACAGCAGCTCCGACCCGGACATCGCACGCTACCGGGGGGCCGTGGCGTACTACGCCGAGGATCTCGACGCCACCTTGTGAACCCGGGGCGGGGGGCGTCCCGCGTCCTGCCTCGCCCCGCACGTCGGTGCGGACGACCGTCGCCGGCACGTCGTCGAAGGCCTCCTGGTCACTTTCGGACGGCGTCCCTTCGCGCGCCCCGTCCCGCGCCGGATCGCGATGGAGCTCACCGATCCCATCGGCCCGCCGGCCCGGCGCCGCGCCCACCACTGCCGGCGCCTATCGCGGCATGCGTACGCGTCCCGCCCGGAGCCCCGTGAGAACGGCAGTGGTGACCAGGGCGTACGCGATGTGCGGCACGATGTCGGAGATCCAGTCCGACCGCGACCAGGTGCGCGGATCGGTCACGCGCAGCACGGTCATCGGGCCGTTGGTGCCGATCAGCGCGCCCACGGTCGCCGTCGCCGTCAGTGCGGCGGCCGGCGGGCGCCAGCCGCAACCCAGGGCCAGCCCGAGCGTCGCGCCCATGCCCGCCCCGGCCGCGATGCCGGTGAGTGCGCCCAGGGAGGAGATGCGGTTGCGGCGGGCGCCGTCGTCGCCGGGGATCGGCACGTGCGTGGCCTCGGAGAGCCGCTCGACGGTGGTCGCCGGGGCGGAGCTGGCGGAGCGGCCGCGCAGCAGCATGTCCAGGTAGCCCACGGTGTTGAGCGCCGTCGTGCCCGCCGCGCCCGCGGCCGCCCCGCACAGTACTCCGTGCGCGCGTCCGAAGCCGTCACGGTCCGTCACGGGGTCACCGTGCCACGGGGAGGTGTGCCGTCGCGCCGGGGGAAGGGTGTGCGGGTCGTCGCCTGCATACCTCCCAGTAAGGCGCCGGACCCCGCAGCGCGCCACCGGAACCGGGGGCCTGCGCGCCGCGTGGTCCGGGGTCGCGGCTCGCCCCGCCCAATGGCCCTCGTATCGGGCTCGTCGAAGCCGGGCAGGTGACAAGCTGACGGCCCGCACACTCCAGCCGGGGGAGCGCAGCGAGCACTCCGGCACCCGCTCCTTCAAGCCGATCGGCACCCGGGTCCACCCGGCGAGCACGCCGCGTGGCGGGGCGGGTGTGCCCGGCGATGCGGGCGGCCGCGGCCCGTACGTCGGCGTGGGTGATGGTCACGATGTGCTCCGGGCTGGTGGGCGAGTCCGGAGAAACAGCGTGGCAACCCACTGTTCCGGCTCGTCGGGCCTTCCGTGCGGCGATCAGCGGACGACGAGCCGGTGCTCACCTGCGGGTACCAGCTCCCCGATGACGGGGGCACCGGGCACCTCCCCGGCCACCAGCAGGCCGCCGGAGGTCTGGGCGTCCGCCAGCAGCAGCCGGGTCACCTCGTCCGCGCCGCCGAAGTCGGTGTGCGGGGCGACCCAGGCGAGGTTGCGGCGGGTGCCGCCGCTGACGTAGCCGTCCGCCGCGGCCGCCCCGGCCCCGTCGAGGTACGGGACCGCCGAGGCGTGCACCACCGCGGTCACCCCGGAGGCGCGGGCGAGCTTGTACAGGTGGCCCAGGAGCCCGAAACCCGTCACGTCGGTCGCGCACACCGCGCCCCCGGCCAGCGCCCGCTCGGCGGCGTCCCGGTTGAGCGTGGTCATGGTCTCCACGGCCTGCGGGAAGACCTCGCCGGTCGTCTTGTGGCGGTTGTTGAGCACGCCCAGTCCCAGGGGCTTGGTGAGCGACAGCGGCACCCCGGGCCGGCCGGCGTCGTTGCGCAGCAGGCGGTCCGGGTCGGCGGTGCCGGTGACGGCCATGCCGTACTTCGGCTCCGGGTCGTCGACGCTGTGGCCGCCCCCGACGGCGCAGCCCGCCAGGGTCGCGACGTCCAGCCCGCCGCGCAGCACCTCCCGGGCCAGCTCCAGCGGCAGCAGGTCCCGCGGCCAGCTCAGGAGGTTCACCGCCACGAGCGGGGTGCCGCCCATGGCGTAGACGTCCGAGAGGGCGTTGGCCGCGGCGATCCTGCCCCAGTCGTAGGGATCGTCGACCACCGGCGTGAAGAAGTCCGCGGTGGTCACCACCGCCCGCGCGCCGGGACCGCCGGGCAGCCGGACCACGGCCGCGTCGTCGCCGGTGTCCAGTCCGACGAGCAGGTCCCTCCCGGGGGAGTCCGCCGGGCCCCCGGGGGTCAGCCCGGCCACCATCTCCTCCAGTTCCCCCGGGGGGATCTTGCAGGCGCAGCCGCCGCCGTGGGCGTACTGCGTCAGCCGCACGCTGTCCTGCCGGACGCCGGTTCCCGTCATGACCGTCGTGGTCCTCTCGCGGTGGGCACCGGCACCGCGGTGGCCCGTGCCCGGGTGACACCGCCGTGTGGCGCGTTGACTTGGGTGGGGGCCGGAGGTTCGATGGGCGTCCGGCCCGGCAGGGAGACGTCAGGGAGCCTGGTGGCCCCCCCGGTCTTCAAAACCGAGGTGTCCGAGCAACTCGGGCAGGCGGGTTCGATTCCCGTCCGTCTCCGCCGGCCGGCCGGCCCCCGGGCGTCACCGCGCATCGCGCCCGTGCCCCGCGTCGGGGGAGCCCGCGCAGCGGCGCAGGGCACCGTCCAGGCGGACGGTGCGGCCCTGCCGGTCGAGGTGCTCCAGCAGCGGGATGACGACCCGCCGGGTGGTGTCCAGCGCCCGGCGTGCCTCGCTCGCGGTGAACGGCTGCCCCAGGCGCGCCAGTACGGCCGCCGCCCGCGCGTCCGCGCCCGGCAGCAGCACGATGCCCTCGCCGATCCTGAGCAGCGCCCCCGCGGATTCGGCCGCCGCGAGGAGCCTCGGGGTCAGCCCGAGTTGCTCCAGCCGATCGGCCTCGGGCGCGCGGAACGGCGTACGCGCCAGGTCGGCGCGCACCGACTCGACGGCGGCCTGGGCCGCGGGAGGCAGCCTCGGGCGCGCGCGGCTCCCGTACAGCCGGCCGTCGCCCTGGCGCAGGCCGGGCGCGGCCGCGGCGAGCGCCTCCACCAGGGAACGGTCCGGCAGCCCGAGCGCCTGACGGGCCGCCTCCAGGGGCATGCCCGGCTCCAGGGGGTTGCGTACGGCGTGCTCCTCGACCGTCGCGCGCAGCCGGTCGCGCAGCGCCGTCCAGTGGCCGGGGTCCGCCAGCCAGTCGCCCGTCACCGGGTCGCCCGGTGGCCGTACGCCCATGGCGAGCAGGTCCGCGCGCCGGACCAGCCCTCGGCGGCGCAGTTCCGCCGCCCCGTCCGCGGCTTCGGGGCGGGCCCGCAGCTCACCGGCCCGTGCCGCCGCCGCGCCACGGCGGGTCAGCCGGGGCGGACGGACGTCGAGGACGGTGACCCCCGCGGGGATACGGTGACGTCCCGGGTCGCGCAACAGGGCGGTGTCGGCGACCCGCAGGGGCAGCGCCGTGGCCAGTCGCAGCCGCGCGCTGTCGTCGCCGAGCGGACGGACCGTCACCGGCACGGCGGCCGAACCGGCGTGCAGCATGAGCTCGCGGGGCAGGTCGCCAGCGGCGTCGCCGCGCAGCCGCACGTCGACGAGGTCGGTGGTCAGCCAGCGGTCCGGGGTCAGCAGCGCGTCCCCGCGCCGCACGGACCCGGCGCCGGGTCCGGTCACGTTGACCGCCACCCGGGCGACCGCGCCGACCTCCTGCCGGGGCTCCTTCAGGGACTCCAGGCCGCGCACGCGCAACGGCCGTCCGTCGCGGGCGAGGTGGAGGTGGTCGCCGACCCGGACGGTGCCCGCGGCCAGCGTTCCGGTGACGACCGTGCCCCGGCCCCGCACCGTGAAGGAGCGGTCGACCCACAGCCGCACGTCCGCCGCGGGATCAGGGGAGGGCAGGCCGCCCGCCAGCCGGACCAGGGCCGCCCGCACGTCGTCGAGCCCGGCGCCGGTGACGGGGCTGACGGCCACGCACTCCACCTCGCCGAGGGAGGACTCCGCGATGCGGGCTCTGGCCTCCTTCCGGGTGGCGTCGGGGTCGGCCAGGTCGCGGCGCGAGACGGCGAGGACGCCATGGCGTACGCCGAGGGCGTCCAGGACGGCGAGGTGCTCCTCGGACTGCGGCTGCCAGCCCTGGTCGGCGGCGACCACGAAGAGCACCGCGGGAACCGGGCCGACGCCGGCGAGCATGTTGCCCACCAGGCGTTCGTGTCCGGGTACGTCCACGAAGGCCAGGTCGCCGGCGCCGGGGAGCCGCGTCCACACGAACCCGAGGTCCAGCGTCATGCCGCGCCGCCGTTCCTCCGCCCAGCGGTCGGGCTCCATTCCGGTCAGGGCCCGCAGCAGTGCCGACTTGCCGTGGTCGACGTGGCCGGCGGTGGCGACGACATGCATCTCAGCTCCCCGTCCCCGGCAGGGTGCCGGTCCGGCGCACGGCCGTCGCCAGTTCCTCGTCCGCCTCCTCCGGCACGGCCCGCAGGTCGAGCAGGCACCGGCCGTCCTCCACCCGGCCCAGCACCGCGGGATCGGCCCGCCGCAGCAGGGCGGCGTACGCGGCGGGCAGCGACACGGCGGCGCTGGGCAGGGTGACGCCGGGCGCGCCGCCGCCGCCGACCACCGCTTGGGAGTCGGCCGCGTGGCTGTCGAACCCGTGGGCGCGCAGCCCGGCGGCGAGACGCCCGGCCCGCTCCCGCAGCCGTGCGGGGTCGGCGTGCAGTGCTCTCCGGGTCGGTGTGGCGGGGCCGCGGAGGGTCGCCTCCAGGGCCGCGAGGGTCAGCTTGTCCACGCGCAGCGCGCGGGACAGCGGATGGCGGGCCAGCCGCCGCACCAGGTCGGCGCGGCCCAGCACGAGGCCGCACTGCGGCCCGCCCAGCAGCTTGTCACCGCTGGCGGTGACCAGGGACGCCCCCGCGCGCAGCCACCCGGTCGCGTCGGGTTCGTCCGGCAGCACCGGGTCGGGGACGAGCAGGCCGGAGCCGATGTCGGCCACCACCGGCGCGCCGAGCCGCGCCAGTTCCGCCACGGGCACGTCGCGGGTGAAGCCGGTGATGCGGAAGTTGGAGGGGTGCACCTTCAGGATGAACCCGGTGTCCGGCCCCACGGCCGCGGCGTAATCCTCCGGCGCGGTGCGATTGGTCGTCCCGACCTCGCGCAGCCGGGCGCCGGTGGAGACCAGCAGGTCGGGCAGCCGGAAGCCGTCCCCGATCTCCACCAGCTCTCCGCGGCTGACGATGATCTCCCGGCCCCGGGCCAGCGCCGTGGCCACCAGCACCAGCGCCGCGGCGCCGTTGTTGACCACATGCGCCGCCTCGGCGTCCGGCACCTGCCGCAGAAGCGCCCGCAGCGCGGAGCGCCCCCGCCGTGAGCGCGCGCCGGTGGCGAGGTCCAGCTCCACGTCGGTCGTCCCGGCGGCGGCCAGCACGGCGTCGCGGGCCGCCCGCGACAACGGGGCGCGGCCGAGGTTGGTGTGCAGCAGCACCCCGGTTGCGTTGAGCACCGGACGCAGCCCGGCGGCGGTCGCCGGGAGCGCCGCGACGGCGAGTTCGGCGAGTTCGTCGACGGGCGCCTCTCCGGCACGCGCCCGCTCCTGCACCCCGGCCACGACCTCCTTGACCACGGTCCGCCCGAGCCGCTCCGCGGCGGCGGCGAGCCGGGGGTCGGCGAGCAGCGCGTCGGTGCGGGGCACCCGGCGGCGCACGTCGGCCGACGGGGAGGCAGCGGTGGCGGTCTGGTCGCGGTCCATCGGCAGCACCTTCGTCCGGCCTTGCTGCGGCCCAGCGTACGGCGCCTGATGCCGTGGCGCGCTCCCGCCACACCGGCGCGGAGCCCAGGGCCGCGGGATGGTGATCCGGGGCCCGCGGTTGCCTCGGCGGCACCTTTCCCCTCCCGATCGGGGCCGGAAGGACCGGCCCGAGCAGGCGGTCGTACCCCGGGTGGAGCCCCCGGGGAGGGCCTGTAACCAGGGGCAAGGCGGGGGTGGACGCGCACCCCGGCACCTTGCGCGCGTCGTCTCGTCAGCGAGGCCCGCTCGCGGGTCGACGAGCCGGAAGGTCACGATCTCGGCCGCCGCGCCGACCACGGGCCCGCGAAAGGTGGACGACCGGGGCTCACCCCCCGCCGGGGGCGCCGTCGCCGTCGGTGCGGGCGTCGAGGCGTTCGCGCTGGGGCTTGACCACGTAGGCGGGGTCCTTCGTGGAGACGACGCCCGCCTCGAACGTGCCGAAGCGCTGGAGCGCGCTGCCCGCCAGCAGGGCCAGCCCGCCCACGGCCGCCGCGGCGCGGCTGCGCCGGGCCAGGGTCAGCGCGGTCACCGCGCCGCCCAGGGTGAGGTACTCCGACGCCCTGCGCAGCCGGTGCGGGCGGCCCATGGTGTACGCCTCCGTCACCAGGCCCGGTCGGCGGCCGATGAGCCGGGAGGCGACGATTTCGGCCGCCGCGCCGGCCACACCCAGTCGCCGGGCGGGCCCCGCCTCGGCCACGGGGGCCAGCAGCATGCCCAGCCCCGCGCCGCTCGCCGCGGCCGACCCGGTGAAGACGAAGGGCAGTTCGCGGCGGGCGTCGTGCCACGCCGGTACGGCCGTCTGCGACAGGAGCACCGCCGTGTACGAGGCGACGCCGGGGGCGAAGAGGGCCGCCGACAGCCCGGCCGGGCGAGCCGAGGCGCGCAGCAGTTTCCCGGGCAGTGTGGCGCGCACGCCCGCGGGCAGCACCTCGGCCGCGGCCGCCAGCGCGCTGCCGGGCCCGTACGCGACCAGGATCCACGTGCCCACCGACATGGGCGAACTCGGCTTGGCGACCCGCAGCATGTGGTGGAAGCGCTCCGGCCGCCCGAGGTCCGCGACCAGCAGGTACACGCTCGCCAGCAGCGCACCGAAGCCGCCGACCCGGCTTGCCCGGGCCAGTTCGGGACGCCGCGTCAGGTCCGCGCCCGCCGCGAGCAGGGCGGCGCCGGCCGACAGCCCGCCGGTGAACAGGTAGGCGGGGACCTTCCACTCCCACACCGGCGGCTTGAGCACCGGACGCCCGTAGTAGGAGCGGAACGTCGCCTTCGGCACCATGGAGCGCTCGCGGCTCCCGTCGTCGTCGCGCCCGCCCCGGCCGTGCCGCACGGTCCGGTCGCCGCTCACCTCCGCACCCCGCCGAGGAACACCGCGGCCGAGGCCGCGAGCAGCGCCGACGCCGCCACGCCCGCGTGCTTCCACATCGACTTCAGGTCGCGGGTCGGCACGACCGGGTCCGGCGGCAGCCCGTACACCTCCGGGTCGTCCAGCAGCAGGAAGAACGCGCCGTCCCCGCCGACCCCGTCGTCGGGGTCGCGGCCGTAGAGCTGTGCCTCGGTCACCCCGGCCTGGTGCAGTGTCTCCAGGCGCCGGTCGGCACGTTCGCGCAACTCGTCCAGCGGGCCGAACTGGATGGAGTCGGTAGGACAGGCCTTGGCGCACGCAGGTTCCAGGTCGTCGCGGAGCCGGTCGTAGCACATCGTGCACTTCCAGGCCCGGCCGTCGTCGGGCCGCCGGTCGATGACGCCGTACGGGCAGCCGGACACGCAGTAGCCGCAGCCGTTGCAGATGTCGGGCTGGACGACGACCGTGCCGAACTCGGTGCGGAACAGCGCGCCGGTGGGGCATACGTCCAGGCAGCCGGCGTGCGTGCAGTGCTTGCACACGTCGGAGGACATCAGCCAGCGGAACTCGGTGCGGGCCTCCGCGCCCGTCCCGGCGCCGGGCAGGTCGAAGGAGGGGAAGCCCAGGTCCACCGGGGCCGTGCCGAGGTCGCCGCCGCCCCGCTTGGCGACCTCCAGGGCGTCGGCCACCACCTCGGCCGTCTCCTCCGTGCGGGACGGGCCGAGGGGCAGGCCGGCCAGGCCCGCGTCCTGGCGGCCGAGCGGGCGCTGCTGCTCGACGAAGGCGACGTGCCGCCACGAACTCGCGCCCAGCATGCCGGTATTGTCGAACGACATGCCCAGCAGGTCGATGCCGTCCTCGGGGATGGCGTTCCACTCCTTGCAGGCCACCTCGCACGCCTTGCAGCCGATGCACACGGAGGTATCGGTGAAGAAGCCCACCCGCGGCGGGTGGTCGCGGTGGCCGGCGTTCCCGGCGGGGTCCGCGAGCGGCCCGTAGAAGCTGTTGTCCTGCGTCATGACGGCTCCTCCGGCCGGTCCGGTTCGATGTGCGCCCGTTCGACGCGGCCGCCCGCCGTCGCTATCCGGGCGCCGGTCTCCGCCGTGATGCCGGCCCGCCGGCGGTAGTCCGCGACGTACTCGAGCAGGTCGGGTCCCCTCGGGCGCCGCCCGGGCCGGACGTCGCAGGTCAGCACCTTGCTCTCCTGGATGAACACGTTCGGGTCGGCCACCACGCCGATGAGGTCGTTGACCACGTCGCCCTTGGTGAGGCCGGTCTGGCCCCAGTGGTACGGCATCCAGACCTGGTGCACGACCCGTCCGTCGACCCGCAGCGGCGCCATCCGGTCGGTCACCACCACGCGCGCGTCGACCGCGGTCCTGCTGGTGACCACGTGGGCCCAGTCCAGATGGCGCAGCCCCCGCTCGGCCGCCAGCTCCGGCGAGACCTCCACGAACAACTCCGGCTGGAGCTCCGCCAGGTAGGGCAGCTGCCGGCTCATCGCACCCGCCGTGTGGTGCTCGGTCAGCCGCGCCGCGGTGAACACGTACGGGAACACCGCGGAGTGCGCCTCGGGCGGCGTGGGGTTGGACGGGTTGTCGGGCCGGCCGTAGACCTTGCGCACCGGGTTGCCCTGCTGGCCGTAGAGCAGGTTGCGCATCGGCGACTCGTGCGGCTCGTAGTGCGTGGGCAGCGGGCCGTCCGCCAGGCCGGCCGGGGCGAACAGCCAGCCCTTGCCGTCGCGCATCATGATGAACGCGTCGTCGCCGTCGAGGGCCTCGATGCCGGACGCCCCGTGCGGAGCCCTGTAGTCCGGCGGCTTGTTCTTCTCGAAGTCGGGGGTGTCGTGGCCGGTCCACTCACCCGCCTCCGCGTCCCACCAGACCAGCTTCTTCCGCTCGCTCCAGGGCCGCCCCTGCGGGTCGGCGGAGGCGCGGTTGTACAGCACACGCCGGTTGAGGGGCCACGTCCAGCCCCACTCCGCGTCGTACGGACCGGTCTCGAAGCGGGAGGTGCGGCGCCGGGACTGGTTGGTCTCGCCGGCGTAGACGCCGCTGTAGATCCAGCAGCCGCAGATCGTGCTGCCGTCGGCCTTCAGGTCGAGGTAGCCGTCGACCGTCCGCCCGGTGCGCAGGTCGATGCCGTTGATGTGGCGCAGCACGTCCGCGGCGGAGGGCTCGTCGCCCTCCGTCTCGTAGTCCCAGGCCAGGTCCAGCACGGGACGGTCGCGCTCGTCGGTCGAGCCGGCCAGCTTCTCCTTCAGCCGTACGCCGAGCTGGTGGAAGAACCACAGCTCCGACCGCTGGTCCCCGGACGGCTCGACGGCCTGGTCGCGCCACTGGAGCATCCGTTGCGTCTGCGTGAAGGTGCCGGCCTTCTCCACGTGCGAGGCCGCGGGGAAGAAGAACACCTCGGTGCCGCACCGCTCGGTGACGATCTCCCCGGTCTCGACCTCCGGCGCGTCCTTCCAGAACGTGGCACTCTCGATCATGGTGAGGTCGCGGACGACCAGCCAGTCGAGGTTCGCCATGCCCAGGCGCTGCAGCCGGCCGTGGGCCGAGCCGATCGCGGGGTTCTGCCCGAGCAGGAAGTAGCCGAAGACCTTGCCGCCGTCGACCATGTCCATCACGGTCCGGTAGGTGCCGTGGTCGCCGTTGATCCGGGGCAGGTAGTCGAAGCAGTAGTCGTTCTCCGCCGTCGCGGCGTCGCCCCAGTACTCCTTGAGCAGCGACACCATGTAGGCGTCGGCGGCGCCCCAGAACCCCTTCTGCCCGCGGCCGCGGATCCCGTCCAGGTAGGTGGTCAGGTCCTCGTGCGTCACGTCCGGCATCGGCAGGTAGCCCGGCAGCAGGTTGAACAGGGTCGGCACGTCCGTGGAGCCCTGGATGCTGGCGTGGCCGCGCAGCGCGAAGATCCCGCCGCCCGGGCGCCCGATGTTGCCCAGCAGCAACTGGATGATCGACCCGGCCCGGATGAACTGCACGCCCACCGAGTGCTGTGTCCAGCCGACGCTGTACACCAGCGCGGCGGTGCGCTCCCGCCCGGAGTTCTCCGTCCAGGCCCGGCACACCTCCAGGAACAGATCCTGGGGCACGCCGCAGATCCGCTCCACCATCTCGGGGGTGTAGCGGGAGAAGTGCCGCTTGAGCACCTGGAACACGCAGCGCGGGTGCTCCAGCGTGGGGTCGGACTCGATGCCGCCCGCGGCACCCTGGATGAACGGGCCGCCCGCGCCGTGCTGATACGGGGCGGACACCTCCTTGAGGTGGTGGCCCGGCCGCGCGTCCATGGGGACGCTCGCGTACGACCAGCTCGACGCGTCATAGGCCGCGGTGTGCGGGTCGTAGCCGCTGAACAGCCCGTCCAGGTCCTCGGTGTCCTGGTACTGCTCGCTCAGCAGGTAGGGCGCGTTGGTGTAGGCCTCGACGTACTCCCGGAAGTACAGGTCGTGCGTGAGGATGTGGTTGATCACGCCGCCGAGGAAGGCGATGTCGGTGCCCGCCCTGATGGTGACGTGCTGGTCCGCGTGCGCGCTCGTGCGCGTGAACCGCGGGTCGATGTGGAAGACCTTGGCGCCGCGCGCCTTGGCCTCCATGACCCACTGGAACCCGACCGGATGGGCCTCGGCCATGTTGGAGCCCATGATGATGACGCAGTCGGAGTTGATCAGGTCCTGCTGGTAGTCGGTGGCGCCGCCACGTCCGAACGAGGCTCCCAGACCGGGAACCGTGGCGGAGTGTCAAATACGGGCCTGGTTCTCGATCTGCAGGGCGCCGAGGGCGGTGAACAGCTTCTTGATGAGGTAGTTCTCCTCGTTGTCCAGCGTCGCCCCGCCGAGACTGGCCAGACCCATGGTGCGGCGGAGCTTGTTCCCGTCCGCGTCGGCGTCCTGCCAGCCCTTGCGCCGTGCGTCGAGCACGCGGTCGGCCACCATGTCCATGGCCGTGTCCAGGTCCAGCTCCTGCCAGGCGGTGCCGTACGGCGGGCGGTAGAGGACCCGCTGCTCCCGCTGGGGCCCGGTGACCAGTTGCTTGCTGGCCGAGCCTTTCGGGCACAGCCGGCCGCGGGAGATGGGGCTGTCCGGGTTGCCCTCGATCTGGACGACCTTCCCGTCCTTGACGAAGACGCGCTGCGCACAGCCCACGGCGCAGTAGGGACACACCGAACCGGCCACCCGGTCGGCGCTCTCCGTACGGGCCCCGAGCCCGGCCGAGCGGGCCGACTGCGCGGCCTTGCCCCGGCCCAGCGGGTCCGTCCCGGTGAGCTGCCGGTACACCGGCCAGGCGTCGATCCACCGTTTCACGCCCATCCGCCTGCTCCTCCGTGCGGTGGTCCCACCTCCTCCCGACGCTACCGGGCGGTGGGCCGCTCGCAAGTCCTGTGGTGGGGGGTCTCAGGTGGGGGAGCCGGCGCGTGCGGGGAGGGCGGTGACGGCGGCGGTGAGCAGCCGTGCCGCCAGGTCGATGTCGCCGGTGGTGGTCCAGCGCCCTACCGTCAGCCGTACGGCGGTCAGGGCCCGGTCGTCGCTCAGGCCCATCGCCCGTAGCACGGGGGACGCGGCGCGGCTGCCGCTGTGGCAGGCCGAGCCGGTGGAGGCCGCGATCCGCGGCACCGCGGCGAGCAGCTCGTGGCCCGGGACACCATCGATGCTGACGTTCAGCGTGGTGGGCAGGCGATGGCGGACGGACCCGTTGAGGTGGACCCGGCCGGGCAACGCACGGGTCAGGCCCCGGTGCAGCCGGTCGCGGAGCGCCTCGGCGCGTCCGTCGGCGCCGTCGGCGAGTTCCGCGGCGGCCAGCTCGGCGGCGGCCCCCAGGGCGACCGCGAGGGCGACGTTCTCCGTGCCGGCCCGCAGCCCGTGCTCCTGGCCGCCCCCGTACACCAGGGGCTCCAGGCGCAGCCCCGGGCGCACGTACAGGGCGGCGACCCCCTTCGGCGCGTACATCTTGTGCCCCACCACTGTCAGCAGGTCCACCCCCAGCGAGCCCGCGTCCAGCGGGACCTTCCCGGCGGCCTGGGCGGCGTCGCAGTGGAACAGCGCGCCCCGCGAGCGGGCGAGCCGGGCGAGCTCCGCGACGGGCTGCAGCGTGCCGGTCTCGTTGTTGGCGGCCATGACGGAGACCAGCACGGTGCGCCCGGTGAGCGCAGCGGCCAGCGCGGCCGGCTCGACGCGGCCCTCCCGGTCCACCGGCAGATACGTCACCTGGGTCCCGTGCAGCCGTCGCAGCGCGCGGCAGGTCTCCAGCACCGCCGGGTGCTCGGTGACCTGGGTGATCACCTGCGGACGGTCGGCACCCGCGGCCAGCACCGCGCCTCGCAGCGCGAGGTTGTTCGCCTCCGAGCCCGACCCGGTGAACACGATTCCCTCGGCCGCCGCACCGATGAGCCTCGCGACCTGGCGGCGGGCCCGCGCGAGCGCCGCTGCCGGCCCGTCGGCCCACGCGTGCCCGCTGGAGGGATTGCCGAACCCGGTGGTGAGCCAGGGCACCAGCGCCTCCATCACCCTCGGGTCGACGGGCGTGGTGGCGTTGTGGTCCAGGTAGACGGTGTCCCCGTCGAGGCCCGGATGGGGCGGCACCTTCACGGGAGTCCCTTCGGTTCCGGAGGGCAGGGGCAGGGGCAGGGGCCGGTGCGACGGGGCGGGGCCCGCCCTCAGCCGATCGCCTGCCGACCGCCGTACGTGTCGAGGACGGCGCCGGTGACGTACCCCGCGCGGTCCGAGGCCAGGAAGACGATCGCCTCGACGATCTCGTCGACCTCGGCGACGCGGCCCAGGACGGTGTTGCGGGCGACAGCCGCGAGCACGTCCTCGCCCATCTCCACGGTTCCCGGAGTGCGGACCGGCCCGGAGGCCACGGCGTTCACGCGCACCCCGCGGGCCCCGAACTCGTCGGCCCACACGCGCGTCATGATCTCCAGCGCCGCCTTGGAGGCTCCGTAGACGGCGGCCCCCCGCGCGGGGGCGCTCGCCGCCAGCGTGCTCAGGTTGACGACCGCCCCACGGCCGCGCGCGGCCATGCCGGGCACGAGGGCCCCGACCAGCAGCATGGGCGCCCGGGTGTTGACGGCCATGTGCAGGTCGAACATCCCGGCCGTGGAGTCGGCGGCGCCCGCGAACCGGTAGACGCCCGCATTGTTGACCAGCACGTCCACCGCTCCCGCCGCCTCGGCCAGGCGCAGCACGTCACCGGCATCGGACAGGTCGGCGGCGACGAACCGGGCCCGCCCTCCCGCGGCGCCCACCTCCGCGACGACCTCCGCACCCCGTTCCGCGTCCCGCCCGTGGACGACGACCTCGGCGCCCAGCGCCGCCAGTCGCAGCGCGACCCCCCGTCCGATGCCGGCGGTGGCCCCGGTGACCAGCGCGGTGGATCCGGAGAACTCCTGGGTCACGGCTGGCTCCTCGGGGCGGCGCCGCGGCGCGATCGGCGGACACACACCGTCCGTGTCCGGGCTCGTTGTCTACCTCACGCACCGTCACCCCCGAAGTCGGCTCGCCGACGGGGCGGCCGTTCGGGTCGGTCCTCCCACCCGCCCGCGGCCGCCGCGCCGACGCCCCTGTGCTCAGCCCTCGCCCTCCAGGACGCCCGCGAAGTGCCGGAACCCCGTCCGGTCCTGATGCATCGCCCACAGGGCCGCCGCCAGCGTGGCGGGATCGTTGCTGGGATGCCCGGGCGTGATGACCCCGGGGATGATCAGCTGCGCGACGTGGATGTCCTCGGTGGCCAGCGTCTCGTGCAGCATCCGGGCGTAGGCGCTCTCGGCCGCGTACGCCACGGAGGTCCCCGCGCGGGCCGGCAGCGGCCGCACCGCGCTGCCGCCGTTGACGAAGAGGATCGTGCCGCGGCCCAGGAAGCGCATGTCGGGCAGCACCGCCAGGACGGCCGTGACCGCGCCGTACAGGGAGAACTCCAGCGGTCCCGTGAAGTCGGCGGGCGAGGTCTCCAGGAGGGGTTTCATGAAGTCCGCGTGCGGCGCGGGACTGTACTGCAGCACCTCGATCGGCCCGAGCGCGGCCGCGGCGGCGTCCAGCGCGGCTTCGAGGCCGGCCGGGTCTCGGACGTCGGCCGCGAACCCCTGTGCGGTCACGCCGTCCTTGTCCAGGGCGGCCGCCAGTGTGTCCACCCGGTCCTGGTCGCGGGCGACGAGGGCGAGGTCGAAGCCGTCGCGGCCGAACTGGCGCGCCACGGCGGCACCGAGCCCCTGCCCCGCCCCGACGATGACCATGGTCGTCATGTCTGTCCCGTGTCCGTGTTCCGCTGCGCGGGCGCTCAGCGCGGCACGAGCTTGAGCGTGGCGGCGCGCGCGGTCCCGGCCACCAGGGACTCGACGTACTCCGCGCTGCGGCGGCCGTGCTTGCCGCGATGGACGACGTCGAGCCGCTCGTTGACGTCCGGGTCGTCGACCTCGAGGAAGGTGACGTCGCGCTCGACGCCGCCGGCGCTGATCCGGCCCTCGTGCCGGGCCTGCGCGGCGCGGAACCAGGCGCCGCCGCGCTCGCGGTAGGCCCGTACGTACAGGTCGGCGCCGTCGCGGACCACCCGGATGGTGGTCGGCGGGTCCAAAGTGCCGGGGTCTTGCCGCGGCGCGATGGCGAGCTCGTCGGCGTGCTCGATGCGGTCCAGTTCGTCCTTCGTCCACGTGGTCATCGGCGCGACTCCTCGGCGGTGTCGGGAACCAGTTCCGTGCGTCCTGATGCAATGATCGACAATTTCGGCCCCGGCCTGTAGCCGCGCGGGGCCAGACGGGTCCACGGGCTCGCCGGCCACCGGCCGGGCCGCTTCTACCGCGCGGACACGCGCCCCGCGAAATGCGGTGGAGCGGGACGGAAGGCGCTGCTTAAGGTCGGCGGATGAGCACTCGCACCTTCCGCGTCACCGTCCGCGGCGTCTTCGACGGACTCACCGCCGAGCAGCGCGCCGAACTCCTCGCCCGCGCACCGGAGCACGACGTCCTGCGCGCCGCCTTCACCCCCGAGGGCCACCTCACCTACGACATCGCGGCGCGTCCCGCCTTCACCTTCCGCTTCCTGGACTCCGGCGAGGCGGAGGAGGACATCCTGGACGCCACCGAACGCGCCGAGGAGGCGGCCAGGGCGTGGCTGGACGGGCGCGACTACGGCTACAAGAACCTCAGGTCCCAGGCCGAGGATCTTTCCCTGGCGCCGCTGGGCAAGCGGCAGCGCCGCGCCGCCGCGCGAAGTCATGCCTGAGGCCGCCGCCCTCCCGTCTGTCAACTCGGGTTGACACTTCGATGCCTGTCAACGTAAATTGACAGGCATGACCGAGGCAACCGATCTCGCCGAGCGGGCGGGTGACCGCGACCCGAGGGTCGGGCTGCGGGCCGTCGCCGCGCTGCGGCGGCTGCTGGAGCAGCTGGAGACCGTACAAGTCAGGAGCGCGCGGGCGCAGGGGTGGTCGTGGCAGGAGATCGCCCACGAACTCGGCGTCAGCAGGCAGGCCGTCCACAAGAAGTACGGGAGGCATTGAGGATGTTCGAGAGGTTCACCAAGAGCGCGCGTGAGGTCGTCGAGGGCGCGGTCGGGCACGCCGGACGGACGCAGGCCCCGGCGATCACCGAGGACCACCTGTTGCTGTCGCTGCTCGACAGGGAGGGCACCCGCGCCGCCTCCGTGCTGGCCGCGCTGGGCGTCGACCGGCGCCGCGAGGCCCTGGAGGAGGCGCTGGCGCAGACCCGTCGGCGCGGCGGGGTCTCACGGGCCGACGCCGAGGCGCTGGCGGGTCTCGGCATCGACGTCGCCGAGATCGTGGCCCGCGTGGAGGATGTCCACGGCAACGGTGCCCTGGCCACCGGCCGCGGACCCCGGCGGTGGCGGCCCGCGGGACGACGGCCGTTCACCCGTGGGGCCAAGGGCGTCCTGGAGCGCTCCCTGCGGGCCGCGGTGGCGCGGGGCGACCGCCACATCGGTGACGAGCACATCCTGCTCGCCCTCACCATCGGCCCCGGAGTGGTCGCGGACGTCCTCGCCGAGCACGGGGCCTCGTGGGCCGACGTCGAGCGCGTGCTCGCCGCGGACGGCGAGGGCCGGGCCAAGGCGAGCTGAACGCCCGCGGCGACGGGCAATTCGGTTGAGCCGTCGGCGGCGGTGCCAACCTTGCCGGGGTTCCGCGACGTCGATCATGCCGATCCGAAGGAGGGGCCGCCCCATGGTGCCCGGACGACTGGTGAACCTGCGCCCGATGGAGCCCTCGGACGCCGAGGCGCTGTGGCGCTGGAACCACGACCCCGAGGTCATGCGCTGGATGGACGACGACTACGCCCAGCCCCTCGCGCAGGTGAGGAAGCGCATGGAGGAGCGGCCCCGCAACGCCTACGCAGACGTGCTCTACGGCATCGAGGCGCGGGAGGACGGCCGGCTCATCGGCCTGGTGCGGCTGCGCGACGCCGAGCCCGAGACCGGCTGCGCCGAACTCGACATCTACCTGGGCGAGAAGGAGTACTGGGGCCGCGGCTACGCCACCGACGCCCTGCGCACGATGTGCCGCTACCGGGTCTATTCGCAGTGCACCGGGCTTCAGCCCGGTGGTGAAGCGAATCTTTGGCCCGCTCTGGCCTCAGCTGTGTGCACGGATCCGCGCTGTTCGCCTCAGCCCGGGTCAGAGCGGCCGGTTCTGCTGCTCGATGTACTGCCTCACGATGCTGAGCGGCGCACCGCCGGCCGATCCGGCGAAGTACGAGCCGGACCACAGATGTTGTGCCCGCCAGTAGTGGCGGACGATATCGGGGAACTCCTGGCGGAGCCTGCGCGAGGACACGCCCTTGAGGGAGTTCACCAGTCTGGACACGGCGACCTTCGGCGGGAAGTTGACCAGGAGGTGGACGTGGTTGGCCTCGCCGTTGAACTCGGCCGGCTCGGCCTCGAAGTCCTCGCACACGGCCCGCATGATCTCCTCGCACCGCGTCAGGTGCCGGTCGTCGAAGACGGAGTGCCGGTACTTCGTCACGAAAACCACGTGGGCATGCATGCGGAAGATGCGGTGACGACCTGTACGAATGTTCTCATCGATACGCATAAACCAACTGCGTATCGTGGTCCGTGTGCAGCTTCGGTACAGCTTCCGCCTGTACCCGAGCGCGGGTCAGCGCATGGCGTTGGCGAGGGCGTTCGGGTGCGCGCGGGTGGTCTACAACGACGCGCTCCGCGCTCGGGAGACCGCCCACAGTCAGGGGCTGCCGTTCCCCAAGACCGGCGACCTGTCCAAGGCGCTGATCACCGAGGCGAAGAACACCCCGCAACGGGCCTGGCTCGGCGAGGTGTCGGCGGTCGTCCTCCAGCAGTCCCTTCGGGATCTGGACACCGCGTACAAGAACTTCTTCGACGGGCTGAAAGGCAAGCGCCCGCGCATGGGTGCGCCCCGGTACAAGTCACGCAAGGACACCCGGCAGGCCGTACGCTTCACCGCGAACGCTCGCTGGTCGATCACGACCGGCGGGAAGCTGCGCCTGCCGAAGATCGGCGACGTCAAGGTGAAGTGGTCGCGGACGCTGCCGTCGACACCAGCCACCGTGACGGTGGTCAAGGACTCGGCGGGCCGGTACTTTGCGAGCTTCGTCGTGGAGACCGGCCCCGGGAAACCATGGCCGCAGACAACGCCCGAGCTGGGCATCGACCTCGGCCTCGGGCACTTCGCGGTCCTCTCGGACGGCACGAAGGTCGACAGCCCGCGCTTCCTGCGCCGGGCAGAGAAGCGCCTGAAGAAGGCGCAGCGCGCCCTTGCGCGCAAGGAGCAGGGCAGCAAGAACAGGGACAAGGCCAGGGTCGGCGTCGCACGGGCACACGCCCGGGTCGCGGACGCGCGCCGGGAGTTCCATCACCAGCTGTCCACGAAGCTGATCCGCGAGAACCAAGCGGTCGCCGTGGAGGACCTGGCGGTGAAAGGACTCGCGCGTACACGCCTGGCCAAGTCCGTGCACGACGCCGGATGGTCGGCGTTCGTGAGCATGCTGGAGTACAAGGCCGCCCGGTACGGGCGCACCTTCGTCCGGATCGGCCGCTTCGAGCCCACATCTCAGGTGTGCTCGCAGTGCGGCGTCAAGGACGGCCCCAAGCCCCTGCGCGTCCGTGTGTGGACCTGCGGGGCATGCGGGGCCGTCCTGGACCGGGACATCAACGCGGCGGTCAACGTTGCCAAGGCGGCCGGACTGGCCGTGTCAGCCTGTGGAGCGCGGGTAAGACCGGGACTCGTCCCGGCACCGCGCGGCGAAGCAGGAACCCAATCGGCACCGCAGCCTTCAACGGCGCGGTAGGCGGGAATCGCCGTCCCTCAGGGCGGCGAGGATGTCAAGGCTTCGAGAAGATGCGCCTGCACAAGATCTCGCTCACCGTCGTGACCGAGAACGAGGCGGCCCACCACGTCTACCGGAAGGTCGGCTTCGTCGAGGAGGGGCGGCTGCGGCAGGTCTTCCGGCGCGACGGCCGGTGGTACGACATGTTCACCATGGGCCTCCTGGAGGGCGAACTCCTCGACTGAGCCGCGGGCCCGGCCGCGCCGAGCGCGGGGCTGACGTAGCCTGGGCCTCCACCGCAGTGATCCGCAGACGACGCAGGGGGCCCCGCGTGACACCAGCAGCATGTCCCGAGCTCGAACACGCCCCGGCCGACGTCACGGCCACGCCCCCGGTCGACGGCTGCGCGGACTGCCTGGCCGCCGGGCACCACGACTGGGTCCATCTGCGGCTGTGCCTGACCTGCGGCCACATCGGATGCTGCGACAGCTCGCCGGGCCGGCACGCCACCGGGCACTACGAGGCCACCGGTCACCCCGTGATCCGCTCGTACCAGCCCGGCGAGAACTGGCGCTGGTGCTTCGTCCACGAGTCCATGGGCTGAGGCCGGTCCGGCGGCCCACGCCCACCGCTGCTGCCGCTGCAGCACCGCCTCCTCCGGGTCCGGTCCGCGCATGACGTGGCTCAGTACGTCGTCGGCGACGAGCCGTTCCTGCGCGCGGTGACCTCCCCGACGTCCAGCGCCGTGGCGATCTCCCCGGCGGCGGGCAGCCGCTCCCCGGGGGCGCGCTGGCCGAGGCCGACGGCCATGGCAGGTGCACCGTGCCCCGGCCCCCTCCCGTGACGCTTGCCCGAGCGGGGCGCCGCCCAGGCACGACGCGGCCCGGACGGTGGGCTGTTCGGCACGGCGCTCGCCTTCTCGGCGGAGGAGCGGCTCGTCGCGCACTACCGCGAGACTCTTCCCCGGCGGTCCCGCGAGCCCCGCACCTCGGGCGACCGGTTCGTGGTCTTCGACATCCCCGGCACGAAGCCGACCCCGGGCCGCCCTCGCCGCCCCTGGTGCTCACGCCGGCCGGGTGACACGACAAAGGCAGGGAGATCGCTCTCCCTGCCACTACCAAGCTATAGCGCACCAGGGGGCTTGCGGCAAGGCCCGGGTCACGGCGCACAATCGTCGGCCGATGCCACAACCTGCGGAAACGAGGGTATGACGTGCGTGTGTTGTTGTCGGTGTGCGGGGGAAGCGGTGACTCCGAACCAGGCTCGACAGGAGGCCCGGCCGGGCCGGCGGCGCCGGCGATCCGATCCGCCGCCGCGGTGCGAGGGAGCACGGCTGCCCCGGAGGTGTCGCGATGACCGGGCCGTACGTGCTGGATCTCCAGGAGGTCGACGAGACGCGGGGGCCGGTCGTCGGCGGCAAGGGAGCGCACCTGGGCGCGCTGTCGCGGATCGAGGGCGTCCGCGTACCGGCCGGCTTCTGTGTGACGACGGACGCCTTCCGGCGGATCATGGCGCAAGCGCCGTCGATCGGCGACCGGCTCGATGAGTTGTCGCGCCTGGACCCGGACGACCGGGAGGCGATCCGCACGCTCAGCGCGCGGATTCGCCGGACCGTCGAGGGGATCGCCATCCCGGACGATCTCGCGGCGGCGATCACCCGCGCGCTCGGCCGGTTCGGCGAGCGGGCCGCCTACGCCGTCCGCTCCAGCGCGACGGCGGAGGACCTGCCGACGGCGTCCTTCGCCGGGCAGCAGGACACGTACCTGAACGTCGTCGGTACGGCGGCGATCCTCCGGCACGTCAGCCGGTGCTGGGCCTCGCTGTTCAGCGAGCGGGCCGTCACCTACCGGCGGCGGAACGGCATCGATCACCGTACGGTCCACATGGCCGTGGTCGTGCAGCAGATGGCCTTCCCGCACGCGGCCGGCATCCTGTTCACGGCCGACCCCGTCACGGGCAACCGGAAGACCGCCACCGTGGACGCCGGCTTCGGCCTCGGCGAGGCCCTGGTCTCCGGCCTGGTGAACCCGGACGTCTTCACGGTGCGCCACGGCGAAATCGTCACCAAGTCGATCGCGGCCAAGAAGCGGACCGTTCACGCCCTGCCGGGCGGCGGGACGCGGGAAGTGGCCATCGACGCGCAGCGGCAGCGCCAGCCGGCGCTGACCGATGCGCAGGTCGTGCGGCTCGTGGGGCTGGGACGGCGGATCGAAGCGCACTTCGGCCGCCCGCAGGACATCGAATGGTGCCTGGTCGGCGACGACTTCCGGATCCTTCAGAGCCGGCCGGTCACAACGCTGTTCCCCGTCCCCGAGAGCGGTGACCAGGAGAACCACGTCTACGTCTCCGTCGGTCACGGTCAGATGATGACCGACCCCTTGAAGCCCCTGGGCTTCTCCATGTGGCAACTGACGGCCATGGTGCCGATGCACGAGGCAGGCGGGAGGCTGTTCGTCGATGTCACCCGGCGCCTGGCCTCGCCCGCGAGCCGCGCCGCCCTCCTGGACGCCATGGGGAAGGGGGATCCGCTGATCAGGAACGCCCTGGAGACCGTCCTCGACCGCGGGGATTTCGTCCCGTCGCTCCCGGACGCGGGTCCCGGCGGGCCGCCGGCGGGCGGCCCGCCCGCTCCGCTCGCGACCGATCCGGCCATCGTCACCGAGCTGGTCGAGCGCAGCCGGGCGTCCGTCGCCGCCCTGGAGCGCGACATCCGGACGAAGACCGGACCGGCGCTGTTCGACTTCCTGCTGGAGGCCTTCGAGGAGCACAAACGGGTCCTCGGTGATCCGCTGAACATCCAGGCCATCACGGCGGGGATGCAGGCCACGTGGTGGCTCAACGACAAGCTGGAGGAGTGGCTGGGCGAGAAGAACGCTGCCGACACGCTCACGCTGTCCGCCCCCGGCAACGTCACGTCGGAGATGGGGCTGGCGCTGCTCGACGTCGCGGACGTGATCCGTCCGCGGCCGGAGGTGGTGGCGTTCCTGCAGGGCGTCGGCGAGGACGAGGGCTTCCTGGACGAACTGGCGAAGCTGCCGGGCGGGACCGAGGCGCGCGACGCCATCGAGGCCTACCTCGACCGGTACGGCATGCGCTGCGTCGGCGAGATCGACATCACGAGGCCACGCTGGCGCGAGCGCCCCACGACGCTCGTGCCCGTGATCCTCGACAACGTCAGGAACTTCGGGCCGGGCGCCGCCGAGCGGCGCTTCGAGCAGGGGCGGCAGAAGGCGCGGCAGAAGGAACGGGACGTGCTGTCACGCCTGCGGGCCCTGCCGGACGGGGACCGGAAGGCCGGCGAGGCCAAGCGGATGATCGACCGGGTCAGAGCCTTCATCGGGTACCGCGAGTACCCGAAGTACGGCATCGTCAGCCGCTACTTCGTCTACAAGCAGGCCCTGCTGGAGGAGGCCGGGCGCCTCGTGCAGGCCGGCGTGCTTCCCGACAAGGAGGACATCTTCTACCTCACGTTCCGCGAACTCCACGACGTCGTGCGCTCGCACCGGGTGGACGGCCGGCTCATCCAGGAGCGCAAGGACGCATTCCGGACGTATCACGCGCTGACACCGCCCCGGGTGCTCACATCGGATGGCGAGGCCTTGACCGGGGCGTACCGGCGCGACGGCGTACTGGCCGGCGCGCTGATCGGCGTACCGGTGTCCGCCGGGACCGTGGAGGGAAGGGCCCGCGTCGTCCTTGACATGGCGGAGGCGGATCTCGAAGCGGGCGACATTCTGGTCACGCCCTTCACCGACCCCAGCTGGTCGCCGCTGTTCGTCGGAATCGCGGGCCTGGTGACGGAGGTGGGCGGCCTGATGACCCATGGCGCGGTGATCGCGCGGGAGTACGGATTGCCGGCCGTCGTGGGCGTGGAGCGGGCCACCGGGCTGATCCGGGACGGGCAGCGGATCCGTGTGCACGGAACCGACGGGTACGTCGAGATCCTGTCGTGACCGACCACACCGGCAAGCCCTGTCCATCGCCGGGCCCGGCGCCGCCCCTCCGACGGGGCGGCGCGGGCGTCAGCCGCGACGGTAGATCGTGATGGAGTGCCCCACCTCGTCGATCGGCTCGCTGCCGGCGATGAGCTCCGCCAGCCGGCCCTCCGCCTTGGCGACCGACGAGTCCGACACCACCAGCAGCCCGTGGACCCGGTCCGCGGGGACCTTGCGCGGGTCGGCGGAGCGGATGCCGTAGTGGGCGGGCACGCCGCTGCCCTTGTAGACCAGCCAGACCCGCTCGCCGGGGTAGCGTTCGCGGAGCCGGTCGGCGAGGCGGCCCAGGTCCTGGCCCCAGTCGACGTTGGAGTCGTGCAGGCGCAGATGGGTCTTCGACGTGCCGCCGAAGGCCTCGTTGGAGTACTGCAGGTAGTACGGGAAGGTCCGCAGTGAACTGACGGCGACGAAGGCGACGAGCGCCGCCGCTCCCACGTCCGCCCACCGCCTGCGCAGAGCGGCGACGCAGGCCGCCGCGACCGCCCCGAACATCGGCAGGAAGACCACGTAGCGGACCCCGAAGTCCCGCGAGCCGGTCATGGCGGCGGCCGTCAGCACGGCCGCGGGGACGAGCAGGTACGGGGCGGCCGCGCGCAGCCGGGGGAGGGCGAGCAGGGCCGCGGTGCTGGCGAGCCACAGGGCCAGCGTGCCCAGCGGGGTCTTCACCAGCACCGCGGCGGGCAGGTAGTACCAGAGCGCCCCGTGGTAGTGCCGGCCGAAGAGAAAGCCGTCGAAGGTCGCGTTCTCGAAGCCGAACTGGACCGCCATCCCGTCGCGGTACGCCCGGGGGAGCGGCAGCGCGTCCACGACCAGCCCCCGCAGGCCGTGCAGGGCCGGCAGGGTGTCAGGCGCCGTCCAGCGCAGCCGCGGGTCGACGACGAGGTAGGCCGCCCACACCACCGCGACGGCGACGAGCCCGACCCCGCCCGCCGCGACCGCGGCACGCCGCAGCGACCGGGCGGTACCGGGCCGCTGTGCACCCCGCCCACCCCCGTGCCACACCGACAGCGCGGCCAGGAGCAGCAGGACCGGCACCGCTGGGAGCGTACTCATCCGCGTGGCGACCGCCGCGCCCAGCGCCGCACCGGCGAGCGGCAGATACCTCCGGGGACGTTTCCGGGCCCGCCACAGGGCCCACACCGAGGTCAGCAGGAAACCGGCCGCCGGGACGTCCAGGGTGGCGAGCGAGCCGTGCGCGATGACGTCCGGGGAGAACGCGTACAGGGCGAGCGCGAGCAACCCCCCGGCGGGCCCGGTGAGATCGCGCGCGAACGCGAGCACCACCAGCCCGAACAGCAGCGTCAGCGCGATCACGGGCAGCCGGGCCGCCGGCATCAGGCGCCAGGGGTCGTTGCCCGACTCGTACAGCACGCTGCGGCCGAGTTCCGTCTGGTCACCCTCGAAGTCAGGGTCGAGGCGTGGGTGGGCGAACACCAGACCACTGGCGATGACCAGCTTGCCGAGCGGCGGGTGCTCGGGGTTGAAGCGCAGGCTGTGCTCGCGCAGATAGACCGTCGCGGTGCCCACGTACACCGGCTCGTCGATGGTGGGCGTCTGCTGGACGGCCGTCGTGACCATGGCGAACGCCATCTGCGCCAGGAGCGCGAGCACGGCCAGGACGTACAGCGGACGGCGGTGCCGCAGTGGAGGCGCCGGGAAGCGGCGCACGGGCACCGCGGTGATGGCGGCGGGCGTCGCCGGTTCGGGGGACACCGCGGTGGGCGAGGGCCGTTCCTGCGTCATGGTGCGCTTACCCCGTCGCCCGTTCCTGTGGCGGCACGTCCCCGCGCCGGCGCCCGACCGGTGGGCGCCGCGGGACACGTTAGCCGCGCCGCCGCTCCCGCGCGTGGGGTTGGGGCTGTTGCACGGGACGCCGGCCGGACGCCGTACCGTGGGCGCATGGCAGTCCCCGAGCTGATCCGCATCGTCTCCCGCTCCTCCCCGATGGCACTGGCCCAGGTCGAGCGCGTCCGCGCTGAGTTGGCGGCGCTCCACCCGGGAATCCGGACGGAGGTCGTGCCCGTCACCACCTCCGGTGACCGCTGGATGGGCGACCTGGCCCGGTTGGGCGGCAAGGGCGCCTTCACCAAGGAGGTCGACGCCGCGCTGCTGGAGGGCCGGGCCGACCTGGCCGTCCACTGTGTGAAGGACGTCCCCGCCGACCGGCCGCTGCCCGCAGGGACGGTCTTCGCCGCCTTCCTCAAGCGGGACGACATCCGCGACGCCCTGGTGCACCCCGGTGGCCTCTCCCTCGACCGGCTCCCGCCCGGCACGCGCATCGGCACCTCCTCGGTGCGCCGGATCGCGCAGATCATGGCGTCGTACCCGCACCTCACCTGCGTCCCCATGCGCGGCAACGCCAACCGCCGCCTGGAGAAGCTCGCGGCGGGCGACGCGGACGCGCTGCTCCTGGCCATGTCGGGGCTCGAGCGCATCGGCAGGACCGACGTGATCAGCGAGGTGCTGCCGGTCGAGACGATGATCCCGCCGATCGGCGCGGGCGTCCTCGCCCTGCAGTGCCGGGAGGGCGACACCGAGACGATCGACGTCGTGAGCGACCTCGGCGACCCGGACGCCCACCGGGAGACCACGGCCGAGCGGATGTTCCTGCACGTCCTGCAGGGCCACTGCAACAGCCCCATCGCCGGCTACGCCCACGCCGAACGCGACGGCCGCCTCTCGCTCCGCGCCCGGGTCTTCTCCCCGGACGGCAAGACCGTCCTGGACGCCCACGAATGGGCCGGACCCCTGGACCCCGCCACCCTCGGGACGTCGGTCGCCGTGGCCCTGCTGCGGCAGGGTGCCCGTGAGCTGATCGACAGCATCGGGCACTGACCGGAGCTGTCCCCGGGCCGCCGTTGACGTCCGGGCGGCGCCGGGGAGACTGGTGGGCGCCGTCCGCCGCCGCCGTCACCGTCCTGGGAGAGCCGATTGTCCCGCCGCGACCCCCGTGTGCTCGTCTACACCCGCACCACCGCCTACCGGCACGACTCGATCCCGGACGGCGTCAGGGCCCTTACCGAGCTGGGGGCCGCGCACGGCTTCCGGGTGGACGCCACCGAACGGCCGGAGGACTTCGAGGGGGCCGGGCTGCGTCCCTACGACGCTGTGGTGTTCCTCTCCACCAGCGGGGAGGTGCTGCGGGACGCGGGCCGGGCCGCCCTCGCGGCACACCACGCGGACGGCGCCGGGTTCATGGGCGTGCACGCCGCCGCCTGCACGGAGTACGACTGGCGCTACTACGGGGAGCTGCTGGGCGCGCGCTTCGCGGGGCATCCGCCTCTGCAGGCGGGTACGGTCCTGGTCGAGGACCCCGCCCATCCGGCCACCGCGCACCTGGGCGCGGCGTGGCAGGTCACCGACGAGTGGTACGCCTTCGACCGCAGCCCCGTCCCGGGGTGCGGGTCCTGGCCTGCGCCGACGAGTCCTCGTACACGGGCGGTTCGATGGGTGCGGACCACCCGCTGGTCTGGTGCCACGAGTACGGCGGAGGGCCCGTCTTCTACACGGCGCTGGGGCACTCCGCGCAGGCCTACCACGACGCGTCGTTCCGGGCCCATCTGCTGGGCGGGATCCGGTCGGTGCTGCCCGGGACGGCGGACTGAGCGGGACGGTGGCGCCCGGTCCCTACAGGCGCCGGAGCACGGCGACCACCTTGCCGAGGATGACCGCCTCCTCGCCGGGGATCGGGTCGTAGGCGGGGTTGTGCGGCATGAGCCAGACCCGGTCGCCCTCGTGCTTGAGCCGCTTGACGGTCGCCTCGCCGTCGATCATCGCGGCCACGATGTCGCCGTGGTCGGCCGCGTCCTGGCTGCGCACCGTGACCCAGTCGCCGTCGCAGATGGCCACACCCGTCATGGAGTCGCCGACGACCTTGAGGGCGAACAGCTCGCCCGCTCCGACGATCTGCCGGGGCAGCACGAAGACCTCGTCGACCTGCTCCTCGGCGAGGATCGGCGTGCCGGCCGCGATCCGGCCGATCACGGGCACGCGCGCGGACGGGGAGGCGCTGACCGGCTCCGCGTCCGGCCCGGAGTCCTGCTGGGAGGGCCAGGAGCAGCGCACGCGGTAGGCGCGGGGCCGGTGCGGATCCTGCTCGAGCACGCCCTTGCGCTGCAGCACCGCCAGTTGGTGGGCGACCGAGGACGTGCTGGCCAGCCCGACCGCCTCGCCGATCTCGCGCATCGACGGCGGGAAGCCGCGGTTCTCCACGGAACTCAGGATCGCCTCGACGATGCGGGACTGACGGTTGGTCAGTCCGTCGGGCCCGGGGTTGTCCGAGCCCTGGGGGCGCCCACGGCGCACTGTCGTCCTGGTGGGCTCCATGCCCCGTCCCTCCCTGTGCGGATCTCGCTGCGAAACGTAACGTTACCCTGCTCCACGGCACTTTTGGAACGCGTGTGCGAACTCCCGTGAAGATCTGTGAGCGGTCCGCGCGGAACCGGCCGGGATCGCCGGAGGAATCCCGCTGTCACAAACGGAGCCGCTGCCCGGTCATTGACTGGGGGGTCGTGCGCCCTGCCGCCGGTAGCGGAATGCGACCGTAATTCCCCCCGCCCCGCGGGAACGCCCGTCCGGCGCCCTGCCGCGCCAATTCACGCGCGGCGCGGGAAATGCCGGCCGACCGGAGACGGCGCGCCTGAACGGCGCGGAGAACCGCGTGGACCGGGCCCGGCCGGAGCGCCCCCGACCCGCGGGAAAACGCCGTCTGTGTAGGCTGGAAGGGGCAGTCGGGCGGATGTGACGGTGGAGGAAAACGCGACGATGCAGCCAGGGGACGCGGAACACGACGGCGCGCTCGACGAGGCCGCGGCGGTGTTCACGGCCCTGCGCCCACGATTGTTCGGGATCGCCTACCGCATGCTCGGCAGCGCTGCGGAAGCCGAGGACATCGTCCAGGACGTCTGGCTCAGATGGCAGGCCACGGATCGCGACGCCGTGGAGAATCCGACCGCATTCCTGACCACCGCGACGACCCGGCTGGCGATCAACGTCACGCAGTCCGCCCGAGTGCGGCGCGAGGGCTACGTCGGACCCTGGCTCCCCGAACCGGTCGACACGAGCGCCGACCCCGCGCTCGGCGCCGAACGCGCAGAGGCGGTGGAGCTCGCGGTCCTGTTCCTGCTGGAGCGGCTCACCCCCACCGAGCGGGCGGCGTACGTGCTGCGCGAGGCGTTCGACTACCCGTACCACGAGATCGCCACCGTGCTGGACCTGAGCGAGGCGAACTCCCGCCAGCTGGTCAGCCGGGCCCGCAAGCACATCGCCGCCGGGCGCCGCGAGCAGGTGAGCACGGCGGAGCACCGCCGGCTCCTCGAGGCCTTCGTGGCGGCGGCCAGGGCGGGCGACCTGTCCGGCCTGGAGAAGCTGCTCGCCACGGACGTGGTGAACTACGGCGACAGCGGCGGCGCCTTGCGCAACGCGGCCAAGATCCCCGTGGCCGGCAGCACCAAGGTGGCGAAGGTCATCACCGCCTTCGCCCCGCGCTTCTGGCCCGACACGGATGTGGCGTGGGTCGAGGCGAACGGGCAGACCGCGGCGCTCGTCACCCACGCGGGCGTGCCCATGGCCCTGCTGTCCATCAGCGCCTCCGAGCAGGGCATCGACCAGCTCTTGTGGGTGCTCAACCCGGCCAAGCTCACCGGCTTCAGCGCCGTGGCGGCGGGCCCGGACGCGCCGGCCGGGTGAGCCCGGACGCCGGGCGGCAACCCGGCCGTACGGGGTGGCCGCCGGGCTTCGGTCAGGCGTCCGCCGCGGCACGGCCGGGGGCGGCATCGCCCGCCCGCAGCAGCCGGAGGAAGGCCTTGAGGCCCGTGATGATCTCCTCGTTGTCCGTGAGCCGGTCGACCGTGGCCTCGAACTCCCGTGCCAGCGCGGTGATCCGGCGGTCGGCGTCCTCGGCCCGCTCGTACACCGACGCCCCCAGCGCGTCCACCGTGCGCCGCAGCTCCGCCAGGGCCCGGTACTGCTCCTCGGCCTTCTCCTCCAGGACCGTGATGCCGCTGTCCGTGCGCTCGACGCGCTTCTTCAGCCCCAGGACGTCGTCCCGCGGGTAGGCGACGTCCATCAGCAGGGTGCCCAGCCGCCTCCTCAGCTGTCCGAACCACGCGCCCGCCGGGCGGAAGACCGTGCTCAGCAGGAAGAACGCGGCGATCCCGTATCCCGCGATACGACCGGTCGCCACCGTCACCGCCACCACCCCGGCCGCCGTGAGCAGATGGCCCGCCAGCGCGACCCGCAGCATCGTCCGGGCGATCCGCGCGGCCTCGTCGTCCCGTGCCCGCGGGATGACCAGGCCCTTCTCCCGGCTCACGGCGATCTCGGCCAGCACCGCGTGCGCCCGGAAGTAGACGTTCCACGGCACCGTGAGCAGGACGAGCAGCCACAGCAGGCACAGCACCCCGGCGCCCGCGCCCAGGACCGCCGGCAGCGGCGCGCCCACCGCGTAGACCAGTGCCAGCGCCCCCGCGGTCACCGCCAACGCCAGCACCGTGCCCAGGAATCTCCCCATGCCCGTCACCGACCTCCTTCTCCCGGGGGTTCGTCGCTCCCATCGTCCCGCCCGGGCGGCCCACCGGCATGAGTACCGCTACTCACTCCACCCCGCCCCGGTGCGGTGCCGCGCGGACCGGGGGACCGAATCGGCGACCGTGCGCGGGGGCTGGGACCGGGCACGGGGAGGCGTCTTCGCGCACACCTGCGCGGCACCGCCACGCCGACGGCACCCCGGCAACCGCGTGAATCCGCGCCTGACGTGATCCCCGTGCCCGGCATGGCATGCGACAGGAAAATCGTGCCCCCAGGAGGTCAGCGATGGTCCCGGTCCGCCACCTCACCGCCGCCGTCGCGGAACGGGAGGTCTTCCACCGCGAGGCCGGACCCCGCGACGTGTGGGGCGCCCATGACGAGTTCTACGCCCCGGCCGGGGATCGGCCCTTCCTCGGCGACCTGCCCGAGGCCGAGGTGCACCTGCCCGGTACCGGGCACTTCGCCCTGGAGAGCACCTGGACGCCGTCGCCGGGTACCTGCGCGGCTTCCTCGGCTGTGTCGTGCCGTGAACCGGTGGTCCGTCGTACGGTCAGCGGGGCCGGGTGATCGTCCGGTGCACGACGTACGCGTCGGGGCCCTCCGTCCCGTCGAGGCCCGTCGCGGCCCCGTTGACGGGCACGGCGGCGCCCGTACGCAGCCTGCGCGCGACGGCGCGTTCGGGGTCGGCGGACCACACGCCGCCGGACAGCCGGTACTCCGAGTCGTTGGCCATCCGTACGGCGTCGTCGTCGCCGTCGTGGGCGATGACTCGGAGTACCGGGCCGGAGATCTCGTCCTGGGCGATGCGCATGCGGTGGTCGACGTCCGCGAGTACCGTCGGGGCCACGTAATAGCCCTCCTCCGGGCCGGCGGGGGCGCGGGGACCGCCGGTCACCAGGCGGGCGCCCTCATCTATGCCGAGTTCGATGTACGACATCAACCGCTGCTGCCGCGCGTGGCCCGCCATCGGCCCGATCGAGGTGTCCGGCTCGGCCGGGTCGCCCACCCTCAGGGACCCGACGGCGTCCGCGACGGCCGCTACGACCTCCTCGTACCGGCGGCGCGGAGCGAGGACGCGGGTCCGCGCGGCGCACATCCTCCCGTTGTCGCCGAGCGAGGCGAACAGTCCCCGCACCGTCCGCGGGAGGTCGGCGTCGTCCAGGACGATCGCGGCGCGGGGTCGTGCCGGGGGCGCGAGAACGTCAGGAGCGGAAGCCGCGCCCACCGGTATCCCTTGGGCGCTGCTTCCGCTTCATGAGGTGCGCGACCGCCGACGCTGGTCTGGGACCTGCCGTGGCCGGTCGCCAGATGTTCGGCGGGTGCCGGGGACCGGTCGGGGACCAGTTCCCCGGTGAGCGTGTTACCGCCCGCCGCCACCGCCGCCGCCGTGGCCGCCACCGCCGCCGCCGTGGCCGCCGCCACCGCCGCCGCCGCCGTAGCCGCCGCCGTGGCCGCCGCCGCCGTAGCCGCCGCCGTAGCCGCCGTCGCCGTAGCCGCCGCCGTGGCCGCCGCCGTGGCCGCCGCCCCAGTCGCCGTAGCCGCCCCAGCCGCCGTATCCGCCGTAGCCGCCGTAGCCGCCGCCGCCATGGCCGCCGCCGTGGCCCCCGCCACCGCCGCCGTGCTCGGCATAGCTGACCGCTGAGGCCGGTGAGCTCGTCGGTGCCGCGACGGCCGATGTGGCCGCACCCCCAAGGGCGAGCGCGAGGCCTGCCACTGCGGCGAGGGGCCACTTGGAAATACGCATGACAACTCTCCCAACCAGGTCGATTCCTGGGTGTGGACCGGGTTCAAAGGCCACTGCGCCGGACGGTTGCGAGCGGCGCTGCCCCACCCGAGCTGCGGGTCGTGCGTGCGGCCCTCAGGGGGTGACGTTCGAAGAGTGATGTTCGAAATGTTGCCTTTGCCACTATTTGTCCACGTCCCCACGCTCCGACCCACAGGGCGTGACGTCAAGCAGTGAGCCTGGTAGTGCCACTACCAGGCTCAGGGGCAGGGAAGTCGTGGGCGCGGGAGTCAGTCGCTCGGCGAGTCGTCGTCGAAGGCTCGTCACCCCACCGGAACCAGGCCTGGTCGCCCTCGATGTGCAGGAGGAACTCGGGGACGGGCCCCGTGGGCGAGGACAGCGAGACCGCGCGCCGTACCTCGTCGTACGCCGCCTCCCACGCCGCCCAGGGCTCGTCATCCTCGTTCGGCGCGGTCATCGCGGCCTGCATCAGGACGAGTTCCCGCGCGAACAGCGGCCGCACCCGGGCGAACGCCGGGGCGGGGGTGAACCGCCCCGACAGCCACGGGAAACCGGCCTCCTCGATCGTGAGGTCCCCGACGGGCTCCCCCCCCGCTCAGCACCCGCCGGGTCTCACCCACGAACCCCATCGTGCCCTCACCGGTCCTCAGTGCCCCTCGGTGCCGGAGTGCTGCGGCTCTTCGTGCAGCGCGGAGTCGGCCGCGCCCCGCGTGAGGCCGGTGAACATCACACGCAGTCCCGCGCGTTCCGGGGAGCAGCAGAACGGCCCCGCGCTGGCGACGGAGTCCGGCGCGAGCGGCGCCAGCCGGACCAGCCGCCAGGGGCCGTCGTCGCGACGGGCGCGGATCGTGACGGCGTCGCCGGAACGGCTGGCACGCACGGTGACCGAGTGGCCGGCCCAGTCGGGCACCGGCGCGAGCGACCAGTCGGACACCCCGCGGGTGACGACCGCGCCGAGGTGCGGCACGCCGTCGGACATCTCGATACCGGCCTTGAGCCAGTTCTCCGCGTCGACGCGGATCATGAGCCCGGCCTGGTCGTACAGGGTGTCGAAGTCCGCGCGGAAGGTCACCTCCATCGAGGTGTCCGCCGGGAAGGCGGTGAGCAGGGCGTGCCCGTCGTCGCGGACGAATCCGTAACCGGTGGTGCGCCAGAAGTCGCTGCGGTCGCGGGTGGTGACCAGCAACCCCGACCCGTCCGTCTCGGCCCGCTGCGGGGCATTGAGCCAGTCGGCCTCGTCCCAGCCGATCGGATGCTGCTCGTTCATGGACCGTCCTTCCGGTCGGGCGGGCCCCTGGGCACGATGCGGCGGGGCCGCCGGGAGGTGGGCGGGCCCAGCGTAGATCAGCGCCGCGCCGGCGGAACCCGGACGGGGGCGACGGGGCGCGGGGTCGCGTCATTCCCGCTCGGGACTGAAGGGCGGCAGCCTCGTGGAAGGACCGGGTTTTGGCCCGCCGGACAGCGCCGACGGCCCGCCGACCACCCGCGGTTCGTGCGACAGCCCGAGGCCCACCGGCTCCCGCCGTACGGTGATCAAGGCGGCGTCGTCGCCGAGCCGTCCGCCGCAGTAGGCAAGGAGGTCCTCGCGCACGTGCCGCACCAGGTGCTCCGGGGTCTCATGGACCGGCCACGACGCGACCCGCTCGGCGAGCGGGTAGAAGCGGCCGGAGGCGTCACGGGCCTCGGTGACGCCGTCGGTGTACAGCAACAGCACGTCGCCGGGCGCGAAGGGGAAGGTGTCCACGCCCGGGTGAGAGGGCTGCAGCAGCCCCAGGCCGATGGGCGGGGCCGGCTGGCTCGGGTCGAGCGCCGCGAGGCCGTCTGCGGCCAGCCGCAGGGGTGGCGGATGGCCGCAGTTGAGGATGCGGATCTCGGGACGGTCGTCGGGGAAATCCACCAGGATCGCGGTGATGAACGACTCGATCGGCGTGTCCTCCTGCAGGCGGTCACCGCCGGCCTGCGCCTCCTTCCAGCACACCGTGGCCTCCAGGTGCGCGTACATCGCGGGCAGCGGTGGGGCGCGGTAGGCGACGCTGCGGAACGCGCCGAGCAGCAGTGAGGCGTCGCCGATCGCGGGCAGGCCCTTGCCGCGGACGTCCCCGACCAGCAGCCGGGTGCCGCCGGGAATGCGCACGGCCGCGTACAGGTCGCCGCCGATCCGGGCCTGGTCCTCGGCGGCCTGGTAGTCGAAGGCGATCAGCAGCGGGCCGATGCGTTTCGGCAAGGGCTGCAGGACGACCTGCTGTGCCGCCTCCGCCACGGAGCGTACCTGCTGCAACTCGGCCTGGTGCCGTTCGCGCAGCCGGCAGAAGAGCACGGTGAAGGCCGACACGAGGACGAGCGCGATGATCTCGCTCTGGCGGTACGACGCGGTGATGGTCCCGTCGGCCACCGACACCACGGTCACCGCTGCCACCGCCAGCCCTCCGATGAGGGCGGTGAGCCGGAGCCCGCCGAACGACGCGGTGAGCGCCGGTGCCACCACCAGGAGGGGTCCCAGGTGGCCCTCCGTGGGGATCACCAGGTCGCTGATGACGATCGCCACGATCAGCAGCACCGGGACCGCTATCAGGGCGGGGTTCCGCTTGGCGGACCAGTACGTGCGTGTGCGTGGTGCGAGACGCATACCTCCTGCTTACACCTCTCCCGCTGACCCCGCCCGTGGCGGGACGTCGGCGGGGACGGGCAGGAACAGCGCCGTGACGTTGTCATGGCCGCCGGAGTCCAGCGCGTACCCGACGAGCGAGCGCGCGCTCTCCAGCGGGCCGCCGCCTGCGGAGGCGGGCGCTGCGGCCGAGCGGTCCCGCAGTGCCTCCACGCCGGGGAGGTACCGCCACAGCCCGTCGGTGCACAGCAGCAGGCGGCCGGGGACGGTGGGCCGGCGGCTGCGCACCCGTGGCGCGGGCTCGCCGCTGCCGGCGCCCAGCCAGCCGGTCAGGGCGTCCAGTTCGCCGGTGTCGTCCTCGGTCAGCGCGAGGGCCAGGCCCTCGTCCGGCAGCCAGTACGCGCGGCTGTCACCGATCCAGGCGCACCACAGGCCCTCCGGACCGGTGACGCCCGCGACGAAGGTGCAGGCCGGCGCCTCGCCCGGGGAGACGGCGAGCGCGGCGACGGCGCGTCCCGCGCGCCGGGTGGCGTCCTCGAGCGCCACCTCCGGCACGGTGCCGGACCGCAACGCCGACGCCAGCGCGTCCGAGGCGACCTCGGCCGCGAGCCGGGCGGCCCGCTCGGACCGGGGCGACATGGACACCCCGTCGCACACCACGCCGATCGTCCACGCGCCGGCGGTGGTCAGGGCCATCGCGTCGGCGTTCACCTCACGTCGCTTCCCCCGGTCGCTGACGCCCGCCGCGCCGCCCGCGGTGACCTCCACACGCGACCGGAAGGCCGGCTGGGCGAGGCCGCAGTCCCAGCAGCGGCCGTCCGGGGCCACCGTTCCACCACACCGCTCGCACGCGGGCGCGCCGCCCCCCTGAAGTCCGTCCACGGCCCGACCCTAGCGAGGGCCGTGCGGTACGAGGGGTCCGGGGCCGGTCAGGGCTGCGCGCGGCGCAGCGGTGCCAGGGCCCCGCTCCAGGCCAGGACCTCGTCAAGGACGACGCCCAGTTCGCCCGCCCGGTGGGGACCGGGCTCGAAGCGGCTCATGCCGGCGAAGTCCCGGAAGAGGGAGAGCGCCACCTGCGCGCGTACGGTGGCCACCCGCAACTCGGCCATCACCAGCCGCAGGTGCTCCACCGCGCGGGAGCCGCCCACGCTGCCGTAGGCGACGAACCCGGCCGCCTTGTTGTGCCACTCGGCGAAGAGGTAGTCGATGGCGTTCTTGAGCGCCCCCGGGATCGAGTGGTTGTACTCGGCAGTCACGAAGACGTAGCCGTCGAAGGACGCGATCTTCTCCGCCCACGCGAAGGTGTGCGGCCGGCTGTAGCGGCTCAGTGACGGCGGCAACGGTTCGTCGAGCAGCGGGAGGTCGTAGTCGGCGACGTCGACCAGTTCGTACTCGGCGTCGCCGCGGAGGGCGGCGTTCTCGTACACCCACTGCGCGACGGCCTCGCCGAGGCGCCCGGGGCGTGTGCTGCCGAGGATGACGGCGATCCTGGTCATGGTGCTGCTCCTGGACGGTCCTGTGTTCCGGTGGCCGGGCGGGGCGCCGGAGGCGGCGGACCGGCGCGTGAGGCACCTTCCATGCCCGCCCGCCGGTGAACCCGGCAGGGCCCGGGGTTCACCCGATCGCCGTCGGGGCAGGGCGTGCCGCCCTCAGCGGGCGCGGGGCTCCAGGGAGATGCGGACCGTGATGCGCTTGCCCACCGGTTGCCGCTGCACGTCGTAGCCCTCGCACAGCGCGAGGATGATCTCCAGACCGTGCTGGCCGATCCGCCCCGGCTCCGCGGCACGGGCCAGCGGGAGGGTGCTGCTGGTGTCCCACACGGACACCAGCAGCGTCGCCGTGCCGGCGACCACCTCGAGGTCGAGCAGGCCGGGGCCGGGGGCGTACTTGCAGGTGTTGGTGACCAGCTCGCTCACGACGAGCTGCGCGGTCTCGACCGTCGCGACCGGCACCGGGACGCCGTGCTCGCCCTGGACACGGGCGAGGAAACCGGTGGTGAAGCGCCGCGCCGCGGAGATCGCCGCGGAATCGCCCTCGTGTGCGAATCCGGCATGGATGCACGGCCAGTCGGCCGGGTGGGCGGGGCGGCCGTCCAGCCTCTGTTCCATGGTGGTGCCTTTCGTACTGCTTCCCGGCCGGCCGCGCTCAGGCGCGGCCAGCCGTCCGTCTACCCCCTTTTCCGCGGCTGACGCTCATCGGCTCCCGGCCGCGTTCACTGGCGGGGGAGCTTGGTGACGGTGTCCAGGTAGAAGGCGTCGATGCTGCGCACGGCCCGCTCGAAGTCGTCCAGGTTGACGGGCTTGGTCACGTACGCGTTGGCGTGCTGCCGGTAGGCGCCGGTAACGTCGTCGGGTGCCGCGGAGGTGGTGAGGACGACCACCGGGATCGCGCGCAGCTCCTCGTCGTTCTTGAGGATCGCCAGCAGCTCGTGCCCGTTCATCCGCGGCATGTTGAGGTCGAGGACGATCAGGTCGGGGTGCCGGTGGGCCGGGTCGCGCAGGTGCTCCAGGGCCGCGAGGCCGTCCTCGACCTGGGTGAGGTTGCGGGCACCGCGCTCGGCGAGGGCGTCCCCGATGAGCATCGCGTCCGCGGGGTCGTCCTCGACCAGCAGCACGTCGTAGGGGCGGGCGGGGGCGATCATCGTCATTGACTCCGGGTCCGGTCGGTGCGCCGCGGGGCACGGTGGGGGGTGTCGCCGGTCACCAGGCCGGGCCAGCGGCGGCGGGCGCCCTGTCGGCTGATGTTGCAGGCGCGGCCGATCTGCGGGTATCCGGCACCTGCGGCGGCCGCCTGCTCGGCCGCGCGGTTCTCCAGGTCCTCGACCGCCTGCTGGAGGAGATTGAGCATGTGCAGGTACGCCAGGGCCTGCCCGCGCGCTTCGGTACCGGCGTCGGTGGTCCCGGGGACGGTGAGCGGGCGGAGGGCCCGACGGGCCAGGCGCCGGGCGAGGTCGTCGACCGCGCCGGTCGCCAGTGCGGCGAGTTCGTCCTCCGGCAGGCGCGGAGCGAAGTGGGTGCCAGGCATGGCCACCACCTTAGGTCCTGCCGAATCGTAGGACAACAAGTGTTGTCGTACGGCCGATACAGTGGTTCCGCCCTCGGGCATCCGGCGGCGGCGAGTGAGAGTGAAGCGGAGGGCGTACGGCGTGGCAACGGGCGAGACGATCGTGCAGGCGGCCGGCGGGCCGGAGGCGGCGCGCGTGCCCGAGGACGTCCGCGGCCAGGGCCCGTTCTCGGCGTGGACCACCCGCCGGTGGCTCCTGGTCGGCGTGAGCCTCGCTCTCGCGGTGCTCACCGCGCTCGGCGCGCTCGGCATATGGGCGCTGGACCGCAGCTCGTCCCTGACCGCCCAGCTGGTCGACGTCCGCTCCCCGGCCCTGGTCGACTCCGTCCGGCTGGAGGCCGCGCTGGTGAACCAGGAGACCGGCGTCCGGGGCTACGGACTCAGCGGCCGGCGGGAGTTCCTCGACCCGTACACCCAGGGGACGGCGGACGAGCGGACCGCCCTCGGCCGGTTGCGTCCCCTCGTCCGGGGCGACTCCCGGGCCGCCGCCGACCTCGACGCCGTGCTGCGGGCGGCCGCCGCCTGGCAGCAGCTGATCGCGCGGCCGGTCGCCGCCGCCTCCGCCACCCCGGGGGAGCCGGTGCCGATCGCCACCGAGCGGGCCGACGAGGGCAGGGCCTCCTTCGACCGGGTCCGCGACGCCCTCGGCGTCCAGCAGGAGCACCTGCGGCAGGCCCGCGTCACCGCGGGCACCGAGCTCGACGCGGCCGTGCGGCTGCGCAACAGGGTGTTCACCGCCATCGCCGCCGTCATCGTGCTGCTGGCCGTGCTCGTCTTCGAGGGCCTGCGCCGCGGTATCACCCGCCCCCTGGAACGGCTGGGCACCGAGGTGCGGCAGGTGACGCGGGGCCGCTTCGACCACCCCGTCATCGTCACCGGCCCGGCCGACCTGCGGCGGCTGGGCGGGGACGTGGAGGCCATGCGGCGCAGGCTTGTGGAGGAGCTCTCCTTCGCCGAGCGGGCCCGCGAGCTCCTCGCCGAGCAGTCCGCCGAGCTGAGGCGCTCCAACGCCGAGCTGGAGCAGTTCGCCTATGTCGCCTCGCACGACCTGCAGGAGCCGCTGCGGAAGGTGTCGAGCTTCACCCAGCTCCTGCAGCGCCGCTACGGGGACCAACTGGACGAGCGGGCCGACCAGTACATCGCCTTCGCCGTCGACGGCGCGAACCGCATGCAGACCCTCATCAACGACCTGCTGGCCTTCTCCCGGGTGGGCCGGGTCCACAACCAGCAGAGCACCGTCGACCTCGAGCGGATCGCCGACGCGACGGAGGAGGCGCTCAGCGTCGCGCTGGAGGAGTCCGGGGCGGAGATCACCCGCGACCCGCTGCCCACCGTCGTCGGCGACGCCACGCAACTGGGCATGCTCTGGCAGAACCTGATCTCCAACGCGGTGAAGTTCCGCCGCCCCGAGCGGGCGCCGCGGATCCATGTCGCGGCCCGGCGGGACGGGGACCTGTGGCGGTTCTCCGTCACGGACAACGGCATCGGCATCGACCCCGAGTTCGCCGAGAAGGTCTTCGTGATCTTCCAGCGGCTGCACACCAAGGACGCCTATCCGGGCAACGGGATCGGGCTGGCCATGTGCAAGAAGATCGTCGAGTTCCACGGCGGCGCCATCGCCATCGACCCGGAGTACGGCCCCGGTACCCGCATGACGTTCACCCTTCCCGCTCGGCAGCCCGAGCCGGAGACCGCCTCCACCGCCGCGGCCACCGAGGCGGAGGCGGGGGAGCCCCGGTCGTGACGACACCGCCCGCGTCGCCCGGCCCCGCCCCGCACCACCGCGTCCTGCTCGTCGAGGGCGACACGGGCGACGCCCTGCTGGTGACCGAGATGCCCGGCGCTCGACGAGGAACGCCACGGACGACCTGGCGGTGCCTCGCCCGGACTGGGGCGCCGCGGCCGGCGCCGCGGCCGAGCCCACCGAGGGTTCAGCCGGCGCGGCGGTGAACGGCCGGGGCCACTGACTCCAGGCGCTCCAGGAGCAACCCCTCGCGCGTGGACCAGGGGCAGATCTCCACGCTGTCCACCCCGCACAGCTCCATCAGGGTCTCGGCCACCAGCGCCCCCGCCAGCGACTGGCCCGCGCGGTGCCGTGAGATGCCCGGGAGCTTGGCGCGCCCCGCCGGGCCCTTCGCCGCCAGGACGGGCACGATCTCCCGCACCTGTCGCAGCGACAGACGGTCCGGGCCCTCGCCGGACGTGCCACGGGCGGCCGCGAGCCGCGCCAGTTGGGTGAACGTCTTCGAGGAGGCCAGCACCCGTCCGTCCCGCGTGGCCCGCGGCAGGGTGCCGCCCAGCTCGCCGACCGAGTCGCGCAGACGGTCGCGGACCTCGTGCAGCCGCCGCTTGGACGTCACGGCGTCCAGCAGGTCCCAACGCCGGTTGACGGCGCGGGCGCCGAGGGGCAAGGAGTGGACCGCGCGCGGCTGCTCCCCGGTGCCGTCCGCGATCTCCACGGTGCCGCCGCCGATGTCCAGCACCAGAAGCGGGAGTCCGTCCTGCCCCGCCCACTGGCGGGCGGCCACGTAGGCCAGCCGGGCCTCTTCCTCGCCCGACAGCACCCGCAGCCGGGTGCCGGTGGTCCGCGCCACCTGCGCGATGACCTCGTCGCGGTTCGGCGCGTCCCGGATGACGGAGGTGGCGAAGGCGTACACCGAGGGCAGCGACGGCCCCCCGTCGGCCGCCAGGGTGCGTGCCACCGCGTGCTGGACGCTGCGCACGCCCGACCGGTCGAGCCGTCCCGTCGCGTCGAGCGTCTCGTGCAGCCGCAGCCGCACCTTGCGCGCCAGCACCGGTTCCAGCGGGGAGTCGGCGCGTCGTTCCACGATCGTCAGCAGGGCGCTGTGGCACCCGACGTCGAGCACTCCCGTTCTGCGCACCTTCCGTTGCGTCCTCAACCCGTACCTCCCCGCATCGGCACCGCACCTTCCGCATTCCCCGGTATTCCCCGGTTTCGACGGCTGCTTCTCCCTGGAGCCGGGCAGCGCGCCACCCCATTCACGGCCGGTGCGGCCGCTTAGTCAAGATCTTTTGATGGGATCGTTGCGGAGAGCACACAGTCGGTCACCGCTCTCGCGGGTCCCGTTCCGGCCGGTGGAGGGGCGCATCCCGCCCGGCCACCGGGTCGTCGCCGAGCACGGCCCAGGGCCGTCCCGCCCCGCGTCCGCCGCCGGTGCCGCCCCGCGCACCCGTCGCGGGAGCGTCCATTGCGGCAGGGGGCGTACAGATGCGATGACCCGGCGTAAAAACGCCCTGCATCGGGTAAAGAGGGCTCCGTGGCCGTCTCCGGCAGGAGGTGGCTTCGGGTCACGCAGTCGGCGTGGCTCTTCAGCTGGCACGTGAAGGATGGACGCGGTGGCGACAGGCGTCGTGAAGTGGTTCAACTCGGAAAAGGGCTTCGGCTTCATCGCGCAGGACGGAGGTGGCCCCGACGTGTTCGCGCACTACTCGAACATCGCCGGCAGCGGCTACCGCGAACTGGTCGAGGGTGAGGCCGTGACGTTCGACGTCACCCAGGGGCAGAAGGGGCCGCAGGCGGAGAACATCATCCGCAACTGACGGTCCGCGACCGGGGTGGCCGGGTCGCCACCGGCAGCGCTCACATGCCTGCCGGGGAGGCCCGGCCACCCCGGTCGCGTCTCCGGCCCCGCCCCACACGCCGACCCCGCCCCACCCGCCGACCCCGCAGCAGGGCCCGCGCCCGGGGCGAGGAGACTGGGCCGGTATGACGCACTGGTATGAGCGACGCGAGGTCGAGGACGGCCTCGTCCGCATCAGCGAGCCGCACGCCCACGAGATCGTGAAGGCCAACGTGTGGTGGCTGCGCGGCTTCGAACGCGACCTCGTCGTGGACGCCGGACTCGGTGTGGTGCCCCTGCGCCGGGAGATCCCGGACGTCTTCGCGAGGAATCCCCTGCTGCTCCTCACCCACGCGCACCTCGACCATGTCGGCGGGGCCCACGAGTTCCCCGAGCGCGCCGCCCATACCGCGGACGCCGCGGCTCTGACGCGCGGCGTGCCGGCGAGCCTGTACGGCCCCGAGCTCGCCGAACGGCTCGGCACCGAGGACGTGGGCGCCTTCTTCCCGCCGCTCCTCCTGGACGCCCTGCCGGACCCCGCTTACGACCCCGGCGGCTACGGCATCGGCCCGCTGACCCTCACCCGCTCCCTGAACGGGGACGAGCGGATCGACCTCGGCGACCGCGTCCTCACCGTCCTCCACCTGCCCGGCCACACGCCCGGCTCGGTCGCCCTCCTCGAGGAGCGCACGGGGGTGCTCTACTCCGGCGACGCCGTCTATGACGGCTATCTGGTCGACGACCTGCCCGAGTCCGACGTGGCGGCATACCGGCGCACCGCGGCCTTCCTCGCCGGGCTCGACGTCTCCGTCGTCCACCCCGGCCACGGGCGGAGCTTCGGCCGCGACCGGTTGCGCGAAGTGGCGGAGCGCTACCTGCGCCGCAGCGCCCCCGCGGACCGCGCCTGAGCGGCCGCGCCGGGGCCACCCTGGCGATGTCAGGGGGTGTCACCGCCGGGGAGGCCGCGGGGCGCCGGCCCCGGGGTGATCACCGGCTCCCAGAGTGCCCACCTGACGACCGGCCGGACGTGGCCGTCGCCTTCTTCGAGGCATCGGCGCCCGGCGGGTCCGCGGAGGCCGTCAAGGCGTCCTGGAGGGCGTCGGGCTCCGCCGCGGCACGCGCGCCCCGCTCCTCCACCGGCAGTGCGGCCACCGCGTTACCGGTGTCACCGCCGGCCTTGGGCGCCCCCGAACCCGCCGCCCGACGCACCGAAAACGGGGCGGGGCATCACGTCGCGCCGTCCATCGTGGGGTGGGCCGGGCCGGCTTGGGCCACTACGAGGGCAAGCGCCGTCACGATGCCCTGGTGGCGGAAGGGCCCGCCGCGGTCATGCGCTCCCGGCCCCGCGGCGCGAGGCAGGTCGCACACGCCCTCGGGCGGGCCGCCCCGCCGCACCCGGCGGGCCGTGTCCCCCGAACCGGCCGGCCCCGAGGAGCGCGACACGGCGGCCACGGTCAGGCGGCCGCGGCGGGCCCGGGGCGCTCGGCGTCCCGTGTTGTCCCCCAGGTCGCCGGGGACGGTGGGGCGGGGGCCGGCGACCGGTTCCCTGCTGCCCACCTCCCCCTGACCCCGGGGCTGCGCGGCTTCGACGAGTGGGTCGCGCAGGCCGCGTGGCCAGGGCGCAGCGCAGGGGCTCGGGGTTCAGGCCAGCCGCAGCGTGACGTACCCGATGGTGTCCCCGGGCAGCACGTAGCGTTCGAACTCGACGAAGCCCCGGGCCTCCGCGAAGCGCAGCCCGTCGGTGTTGGACGCCAGCACGACCGTCTCGATCGCCGCCGCGCCCATCTCGCGCGCCCGTTCCAATCCCCGGGTGTAGAGCTGCGTGCCGAATCCCTGTCCCCGGTGGCCGGGCAGCACCCGGGCGATGACCGTGGCCGTGGCCTCCGCGCCGGTGGGCGGCCGCACGGTCGTGCAGCCCACGACGGCGTCACCGAGGTACGCGACCTCCAGATGGTTGCGCTGCGAGCGCTCGCGCACGTCCTCAAGGGAGAGCGGGCCGGTCGGGATGATCGTGTTGTGGACGAACCGCCAGTCTTCGAGCAGGGCGTCGCCACGGGGCCGTTCGATGCGAAGGGTCGACATCGCAGCAGGAAACCGGTGCACGGCGAGCGGCGTCAACCGCATTTGCCGGAGCCCCGTTCGCCCTCCGACGCGTCGTGCGGCCCGGTGGGGGAGCACAGCGGTTAGCGTGGGCCGGGATTTGGAGGAGAGCCCTGGTGCAGACCACCCTTGCCGTGCTGTTCGCGCTGCTCGCGGCCGTCAGCAACGCCCTGGCCACCGTGCTCCAGCGCTACGCGGCCCGCACGGTTCCGCTCACGGTGGGGTTGCGTCCGGCCCTCATGGGCGAACTGCTGCGCAAGCCCGTGTGGCTGGCCGGGTTCGGCGCGGTGATCGTGGCGGCCGCGCTCCAGGCGCTGGCCCTGCTGAACGGCGCCCTCTCGCTCGTCCAGCCGCTGTTCGTCCTGGAACTGCCCTTCGCCCTGTTCATCGGCGGCATCGTGCTGCACAGGCGGCTCCCGCCGCGCGGCTGGGCCGCCGTCGCCGCCATGATGGTGGGGCTGGGCGTGGGGCTGTGGGCGGCCTCGCCCAGCGGCGGGGTGGACCGGCCGCGCACCGGCATGTGGGCGATGGCGTTGCCCAGTTGCGCCGCCGCGGTCGTGGTGCTGGTCGGCACCGCCGTGCGGCGCCCCGAGGGCCGGGTGCGGGCCGCCTGCTTCGGCCTCGCGGCGGCCGTCTGCTACGCGCTGACCGCTGGCCTCCTGAAGGACGCAACGCATGCGTGCGCCACCGAGGGGGCGGCCGCCTTCTTCACCGCGTGGCAGACGTACGGCTTCGCCCTCGTCGGGGTCGCGGCCGTCTTCCTCCTGGAGAACGCCATGCAGTCCGGGCCCCTGGTGGCCTCCCAGCCCGCGCTGACGCTGGGGGACGCGACCGTGAGCCTGGCGCTGGGCGTGACGGTGTTCGAGGAGCACCTGCGGGGCGGTTGGTGGCTGCTGCCCATGTCGCTGGGCGCGCTGCTCGTGGTGGGCGGCGCGTTCGTGGTGGTCCGGGTCCCGTTGGTGCGCACGCTGGTGGCGCCGGACGCGCCCCGCTGAGCGGCGCCCCGCGGGTGCGTGGTACGTGGTGCGTGGTGTGTGGCGTGTGGCCCACTCCAGCCCCTGGTGGCCGCAGCCGTGACGCGTCGCGCCCGCCGTGCCCATGCCCGGCGGGCGCCCGCGGCGCCCCCCGCTCCGTGGCCTGGTCGAAACCCGGTTCGCGCAGACTGGTCTTCGCCGGCTCCACGATCTCGTCCGGCGCCCGGACAGGATCGTCCGGGTCGCGATCACGCCGTCCGCGGGAAGCGACACGGCGCTCACAGGATTCGCAGGGCGTCACTCAGGTCGGGGCCGGCGTTCTGCCAGCACTGGATCTCGCCGTCGTCGCCGATCAGGTCGCCGAGGTACCAGTCGCCGTCGGTGGTGCGGACGACACTGTGGCGGATGCGCGCCGGGTCCCGGACGACGGCGCGGAGGAAGCGCTCGTTGCCGACCTCGGTGAGCGCGCGGGACAGCCGGTCGGCCTCGGCGTCCGGCTCCGGGTCCGCCACGAGCGGCAGATCGAGCTCGAATGCCATGTGCACCCCCGGCTTGTCCGGCGGCACGATCGTAGGACCGTCCGCCGGGCCCGCCGCGAGTGGGTGTGGATCCTCAGATCCAGCCGCGGCGGGTGGCCTCCATGGCGATCTGGAAGCGTGTCTGGGCTCCGAAGCGCTGCATGAGCCGGGTGAGGTGGCGCTGGACGGTCCGTTCGCTCCAGCCCAGGGCGCGGCCGGCCGATTTGTCGGTGGCGCCCGCGGCCAGCAGCGTCAGCAGTTTCGCCTCCTCGGCGGTCAGTTCGTCCGGGGCCTGCTCCAGCCTCACCGGGGCACCGCCGTTCGCCGGCAGGCGCACCTGCACGCTGCGTTCCCACAGCGCCTCGAAGAGGGCGATGAGCGCGTCGAGCAGGGGCGAGGGGTGGATCAGGTAGGACGCCGTCACCGCGTCGTCGCCGGGCCGCAGCAGGGGGATGATGGCCAGCCGGTCGTCGGAGATGGCCAGCTTCATCGGCAGGCCGGCCGCCACGCGGGCCTGCTCGCCGTGCCGGACGCCGACGGTGACGTCGGCGAGCCAGCCGGGCAGGGCGAGCACGGTGCTGTCGTAGATGACGCGGTAGGCCACGCCGCGTTTGAGTAGCTCGAGTTCGATCGGGTTGGGCTCGGTGTGCTCCTCGACCGAGGCGTACGGCGGCCGGTCGAAGCCCCGGACCTGCGTGCGCGTGCTCTGCTGCAATTGCGCCCAGCGGCGGTTGACGTCGTCGCGCCCCGAGACGACCTCGACCAGCTCGCCGGGGTTCACGAAACGCGTCCCCGCGCGGTAGAGGTCCATCAGGCCGGAGACATGGGAGCGCACCTCGTTCAACGCCTGTTCCCTGTCGCGCAGTACGGCTTCCAGGGCGCTGTCCGGGGAGACCGCGGCGTAGGTGACGGGGCGTCCGGTGGAGCGCACGGCGAGCCCGAGGGAGACCAGTGACCGCACGCTGCGGCGCGTCGCGGGAGCGGACAGCCGGCAGTCGTGGGCCAGGTCCGAGACCGTGGCGTGCACCCGTCGCACGAGGGCCTCGTACACCGATTCGTCCTGCCTGTTGAGGCCGATGGATTCGAGCATGGTCCGCGGTCCGCCTTCGCGCTGCCTTCATGTGTCGTACTCCCGTCACTTGACGGGAAGTAGCCCTGCGATCATCTTGTCAGCCGGGCGAGGCGGATGTCAGCGCTCCCGCGGTACGTCGTCATTCCGGCTCGGCCGGCTCCGCAGCCACAGCCGGACCCGGCACAGGACGAGGCCGAGGGCGAAGGACGGCGCGCCGCCGGGATGACTGCGGTCCGGCCGCCCACCGGCACCCCGTGGATCTCGAAGCCGCGGATCACCGCGCCGGGGGTGAGCGTGGCGACGCCGATGACGAAGGTGCGCCTGCGGGCAGCAGGGCGGCGGCCACGAGGGGCGCGAACGCCGAGTACTCCGACCATCGGATCAGGCCGCCCTTGGACGCCTCCAGCTGCACTGCGCAGACGGCGCCCGGATAGCCGAGGAGCTGCACGGGACCGATGCCCCACGGCACCCGGTGGGCGAACACGGTCGCCAGGACCCTTCGTGGCCGGTGCGTCCTCCCGGCGGCGCCGTCCAGCCGCCGTTCACGGGGCGGCCTTCGCCGGCTGGGGCGACCGGGGGCAGGGCGGACGCTGTCCGGCGCATGGCAGGGTTGGGCGCTGGACCGCCACCATCGCCAGGTCGTCGTCGAGGTGCCGTCCGGTGTGGGCGTCCAGGTCGTCGCTGACGTGCCGCAGCAGCACGTCCGGCGCCTCCCAGCTCCAGGTGCCGGCCCGCTCGTGGATCGGGTAGAAGCCGCCCGACGCGTCCCGGGCCTCGATGGCACCGTCGGTGTACAGCAGGAGGGTGTCCCCGGCGCCGAAGACGAAGGTGTCGAGGTGGTAGTCGTCCGGGGCGTCGCCCGCCAGCCCGAAGGGCGGTGCGGGCCGGTGGGCCTCCAGGGCGGCGACCCGGCCGCCGTGCCGGACCAGCGGCGGCGGGTGCCCGCAGCTGACGACCCGTACGACGGCGGAGTCGTCGGGCACCTCCACCAGGAGGGCCGTGATGAAGCGCTCCCCGGCCTCGGGGTCGGCCTCGGTGAGCTGGGCCAGGTGCCTTTCGACGCTGCGCTCCAGGGAGGCCGCCAGCTCGGGCAGTGTGGCGTGGTGGTGGGCGGCCTCGCGGAACGCGCCGAGGAGCACGGACGCGTCCTCCACGGCCGGCAGTCCCTTGCCGCGCACGTCGCCGATCAGGAATCTCGTCACCCTCTCGGTGCGGACGGCGCCGAACAGGTCCCCTCCCACCAGGGCGTGCGCGGCGGCCGCCCGGTAGACGGAGGCGACCCGCAGCGGGCCCAGACGCGGCGGGATCGGCCGCAGCAGCACCCGTTGCGCCGCCTCGGACACCGCCCGTACCTCGTGGAGCTCTCTCAAGTCGCGGTCGTGCAGGGTGCGCGCGGCGATGACGAAGCCGGAGACCGCCAGGAGCGCGCCGATGTGGATGGGCAGGATGGCCGAGTGCAGCAGCCCGTCGTGGCGGTCGACGAGCAGCATCGCGGCGCTGGCGACGAGGGCCACGCACGCGGTGAACCGGGCGCGGGCGAACGCGGCCGTGGAGGTGGGGGCCGCCACCAGCAGGGGGGACAGGTGGATGGCCAACGGGGCGAAGGACCCGGCCAGGGTGATCACCGCGATCAGTCCCACCGGCAGGGTCACCTGGGTGCGGATGCCCGCCCACCTGGCGCGTTCGCCGGCCCGGCCGGTGAGCCGATGATGCCTCCCCCGTGCGCCGGCGAGGCGCGTTCCGGATGGGCGGAAGCGACGCCCTGCCCGCGCTGCCGCCGGTACAGGGGAAGAGAAGAGGTTCATGGAGGGTCCTGCCGGTGGTTCGTGCGCCGTGCGCGGACGCGACGCGTGCGGTGTGCGCGCGCCCTCCGGCACGGTGGGAACGCGTGGCCGCGTCCCCGCGGACGGACGGGACGTCACCCGGCCCGGTGGGGTCCGGCCGGTCGGCAGGACCGTTCAGGGGCGGCCTGTGCGGGGGTCCCGGGACACGGCCGCCGTCGAGGGGCCGTGCGGGGCGGGCGTAACACCGGCAGCCGCCGGTACATGACGGGGCATGCGTCACCGCCGGGTGCCAAGGGCGCGTGAGCGGAGCCCGCACCGGCTGCGTCCGGCCGCCCGGCGGTGCGCGGACTCGTCTGGATCATGGCTCCACCGTCCTCACTTTGCCGCATCGTGGAAGCCATTGCCGCAATGCGGTATCCACTGTGCGACCCGCAAGGGGCATCGTCAAGGCAACCCGGTCGACGCGGGGACGCCAGGGGCCTGGCCGTCTTGCGCCGCCACATCCGGGCCTCTGCGTCGCGGACGCCTGGAGGCGGGGGTGGTCGCGGGGAAGCGGTCCAGGATCTGTGCCGACTTCCGGACCACCTGGAGGGAACCGGTCGCCGTCCCGTTGCCGGCGCGATCAGCGCTCATGGCCGTATCGCCTTCTCTCGTCCTCGCCTGGCGGGAAGCGGTCCCGCATCGCGGCACCTCCCCACCGTCGGTGACGCGCCGCGAGGGGTCGAACAAGGCGGCCCTTGCCGTGCGGGGCCGGGCCGCCGCGGGTCACGACCGGTCGAAGGTCGCGGGCACCGGCAGCGTGGACCACCGGGGCACCGGCCAGGCGACGACGAAGGCGCGGCCGACCACGTCGTCCAAGGGCACGAACCCGCCGCCCGGTTCGTTGACGTGGGCGCGCGAGTCCCAGGAGGCGTCGCGATGGTCGCCCATCACCCACAGGTGGTCCTCGGGGACGGTGACCGTCCCGACCGGGATGTCGTCACACGGCGTGGCGCCAGGGTAGATGTAGGGCTCGTCCAGCGGCTTCCCGTTCACCGTGACCGGCTCGCCGCGCTCGCACTCCACCGTGTCGCCGCCGACCGCGATGACGCGCTTGATGAGGTCACGCTCGTCGGAGGAGGGCGCCAGCCCGACGAACGCGAACGCCTTCGTGATCACGTTCCCGCCGCTCAGCCGGGGCTGGTCGTCCAGCCAGCCGCCGGGGTCACGGAAGACGACCACCTCGCCGCGCCGCGGTGTCGCCCCGAACCACGGCGTGAGCTTGTCGACCAGGACCCGGTCGCCCACCTGCAGGGTGTTCTGCATCGAACCCGAGGGGATCGAGAAGGCCTGGACGAGGAAGGTCTTGATCCCCAGGGCCATCACCAGCGCCACGACGACGAGAATCGGCAGTTCCTGCCACCAGGTACGCCGTCCAGCGGCCTTCCGGGGCCGCTTGCGGCGGGCGGGCGGTTCCGGGGCGCCCTCGCCGGTGCCGCGGACATCCGTCCGGCCGTCCTCCCCAGTGGTCATGCCTGCTCCTTCGTGCTGTCGCTACGACAGGCGCGGCACGCGCCCGTAACCTGAACGATCAGGAGTTCCCGCTTCGCCGTCCCGTCCCCGGTGGTCCCGAATCGACTGGGCGTGGAACCGGAGGACCTGTCCACGCGTACGCAGTTGCGCAGAGGGGAACGGCATCCGGCGCCGAACGCCGGTCGGTTCGGTCAGGCCTCGCCGTAGCGGGCGAGCAGCGCCGCGACGTAGGTCTCCAGGCGGGTCGCGAGCGTCGCCGGGGTGAGGTCGGTGCGGCCGAGTTCGCGCCAGGGGACGGCTACCTTCTCGGCGTCCGGTGCGAAGGCGAGGGCGTCCAGGAGCCGCCAGTAGAGATGCGCGCCGGGGGAATCGGACAGGTGGCCGCCCGCCGCGGTGTAGAGGTCGGCGAAGCGCATCCCGGCCCCGGGTCCGTGCAGCAGCGCCAGTGCCGTGGCGCAGTGGGCCACGTCGAGGTCGGCCGGTCCCCAGGAGGTCTCGACCCAGTCCACGACGCCGGTGATGCGCAGGTGGCCGCCGTGCCCGGTGAACAGCACGTTGCCGGGGTGGAAGTCGCGGTGCAGGAACCGGCCTTCGTGGTCGGGCGGGTCACGGCGTATGACGTCCACCGCGCGGGCCCACAGGTCCGGCCGGCCGGTGGCCTCGGGCGGGCGCACACGCTCGGGCGCCGTCCAGGCCTGGTACGCGCGGGGCCGGTCCTGCTCTCCGACGTCCAGCCCGTGGATACGGACGAGTTGGCGGGCCAGGAGCCAGGCCCGCGCCCCGGCCTCCGCGTCGTCCAGGCGTACGCCGCCCGGGAGGAGGGACATGAGCAGTGAGGGGTGGTCGCAGTGCTCCGCCGTCGCGTCGACGGCGTGGAGTTCGGCGGCGGGGACGGCGGTCGGGCCGAGCAGCGTCAGGATCCGCGCCTCACGGCTGAGCAGGCCTTCCGCGTGCCGCCGGTAGAAGGGCCGCACGAAGGAGCGCAGCACCAACTGGCGTCCGCCTTCCGGGCCCGTGACCCGCAGGCGGCGCATCCGCGAGGTCCAGCCGCCGGCCAGGCGCTCCGCCGACTCCATGCGCTCCCCGTCGCGGAGCTGGCGGTGCACCCAGGCGCGGGTGGCCGTCCAGCCGGTCTCGTTCCCCTCTGTGGCGGTCATCCGGGCACCCTACTGGGCCCTTTGATCAGGCGGCGGTCTGCCGGTGCGCGCCGAGCACCATCGCGATCAGGGACCTCGCGGTGGCCCGGAGCCGGTCCGCGTCCTGGTAGACGCGCTCGATGACGACGGTGCCGCGAGTCATGGTGACCAGGACCCGCGCGGCCTCGGTGGGCGGGACGGTGAGCAGGCCGGCCGCGTCCTCGCGGGAGAGCCGTTCGGCGATGACGCCCTCGAGCTGGTCCAGCATGCCTCGGACCGCGGCCCGGATGGGCTCGGCGTCCGCCTGGGTGTCGGTGGTGGTCTTGGTCGACAGGCAGCCGCGGGTGGGGGTGCCGCGGGTCATGGAGACGATGGTGAAGTCGAAGAAGTCCTCCAGCGCCCGCCGGACGTCGGGCGGGTCCAGCGTGGCGGCCGCCTCGGCGACGAAGGCGTCCGCGTAGTCCTCGAAGACGCGCAGGAACAGCGTCTCCTTGTCGCGGTACGCGTTGTAGAGCGAGCCGCGCTGCACGCCGGTGGCAATCGCCAGGTCCTGCATGGAGGTCGCTCCATGCCGGGGGCGGCTCCATGGTCTGGATCCTCTACGGACTCGGCGCCCTCGTCGGCCCCACGCTCTACGGGCTGCTCGGCGACCGCCTCGGCTTCGCCAGGACCCTGCTGCTGATCACCCTGGTGCAGGCGGGGGCGCTCGCCGCGCTCGCCGCGGCGCACGGCCTGCCCGAGATCGCGGTGCTGAGCGTCGTCATCGGCTCCTTCCCGCCCGGTGTCGTGCCCGTCGTCCTCGGGCGCGTCCACGAACTCGTACCGCGGCGCCCCGAGGCGCAGTCGGCTGCCTGGGGCGGGGCGACCGTCGCCGGAGCGCTGTCACTCGCCCTCTCCGCCTACCTCTACTCCTATGTCTTCGCCCGGACCGGCCAGGACCACCGCGTGCTGTTCCTGATCGGCGCCGCCGCGCTCGTGCTGGCGCTGGTCGTCGGTGTGGCCGCGAGGTTGGTCCGCGTGAACGCGGACGAGGGGGAGGCGGAGGCGGGCGCGGAGGCCGCGCGGAGCGGCGTCGCCGGTGCCCGAGGAGCGTCCGCCCGGGGCTGACGTGCCGGGCGCCGTGGCGCGGTTGGGACATGTCGCAGAGTGGACACGCCGCCGATGTTCGGGGCCGCCCGCCGGACCGGACCCGCCCCCCACGGCGCGGGACGCCCCGCGCGCCCTCCCCGGCCGCCGCGCCCCGGGCCCGGACGGCACGGCAAAAGACGTGGTCAGTGGCACCGCGAAGACGTGCCGGCCGGCGCCGCGGCGCCGGCCGCGCCTTGGCGGAGCGGAGGCGACGGTTCCCCCGCGCTCGGGCGGCCGGGTGTCGCGGCCACCTCGCATATCCTCACGAGCCAACAAATGTCATCGGGCTCGTTGATCAACGCTGTCGGCAACTCGCATATAGTGACCGCGAGTTCCCCGCGAACACGGAGCCCGTGCACGATTCGTGCCCGTGGCGGTGCCCGTTTTTGCCGGATTCCCCTGAGCCTGTCCCATCCGTCCGTACGGCCCCGAGGTCCAGATCGATGACAGCGCAGACCGCGCTCCCGCGCCCGCGGACCGGGCGCTTGCGCATCCCGGCACGGCGGCGTGAGCAGCGTGCTCCGTTCGCGTACCTGGCGCGGGCCATGGCGGTTCCCCTGGTGGTCACCGTGCCGGTGGCAGGGTGGCTGGTGGTCGCCGCCCCCGGGTCGCTGCGCGCCCCCGCCGTGATCGGCGCGGCCGCCGGGATCCTGGCGCTGGCCTGCGCCGTGGCCCTGGCGGCGCAGGAACGCTGGAGGGCCCGGCGGCTGGCCGCTCAGCTCGACGCCCTGCGGGCGGAGGCGGAACGATTCGCCGACGAGTTGCTCCCCGCCGCCGTCCGGCGGATCACCGCCGGGGAGACGGTGGACCGGGTGCTCGCCGGGGTGCGGGAGCCGCTGACCGGCCCGCAGCGCCGCATGCTGGCCCTGGTCGCCGACCGGGTGGGCACGAGCGAGTCGCGCCGCGCCGCGGCGATGGCCGTCGGCGCCAACGCCGCCGGGCGCATGCAGGCGCTGGCCACCGGCATGCTCGCCGACCTGCGGCAGATGGAGCACCGCCACTCCGACCCGGCCGTTCTGCACGACCTGCTGCACCTGGACCACCGCACCGCCCAGGCCGGCCGCCTCGCCGACAGCATCGCCGTGCTGACCGGGGCCCGTTCCGGCCGCCGGTGGGCCAAGCCGATCCGGATGGAGTCGATCCTGCGCGGCGCGATGGGGCGCATCGCCGGCTACCAGCGGGTGCGGCTCCACTCCACCAGCGAGGTCGCCGTCGTCGGCCACGCCGCCGAGGGAGTGATGCACGCGCTGGCCGAACTCATGGACAACGCCGCCAACTTCTCCCCGCCCACGGCCGAGGTCCACGTGTACGTGGAGGAGGTGCCCGCGGGCACGGTCATCACGGTCGAGGACAGCGGCCTGGTCATGGGCGAGGTGGCGCTGCGCAGGGCGCAGAGCGCCGTCGCCGCCGGGTCCGGGGACCTGACCGGTCTGTCCGGGACCAGGCTCGGCCTGACGGTCGTCGGGCGGCTGGCCCGCAAGCACGGCCTGACGGTGTCCTTCCGGCCCTCGGCCCGAGGCGGCACCGGCGCGGTGATGATGATCCCGCAGGAACTGCTCACCGTCCCGCGCCCCGGCCTGGACGCCGGTCCCGCCGCCGAGCCCGTCCTGCCCCCGCAGGCCCCGGCCGCCGCCGAGCCGTCCGCCCCCGCCGCCGCCGAGACGTCCGGCCGGGACGAGGAACTCCCGCTCACGGCACCGGAACTGGGCGAGAGCGGCCTGCCCAAGCGCCGACGCGGCCAGACGCTGCACTCCGCCGGCCACGACCGGCGCGCCGCACGTGCGGGTACCGGCTCCGCCGGCCACGGAACGGCGGCCGAGCGCGCCGCGCGCTTCAGCACCTTCCGCAGCGCGGTGCAGGGCACCACGCCCGCCGAACCCGCACCTGCCCCCACCCCTGACCACGAGTCCTCCGCGTCCGCGCCCCGCGCGGACCGCGACGAGCAGAACGCGACGGACCCATCCCCAGAAAGCGACGCGCGATGACCGCACCGGCCACCGGCCACACCAGTACGGACGAGCGGCTCAACTGGCTGCTGGAGAACTTGCTGGAGCGTACCCCGGGCGCCCGCCACGCCCTGGTCCTGTCCCGGGACGGGCTCAAGCTGTGCCGCACCCCGGAGCTTTCGGTGGACCAGGCGGACCAGCTCGCCGCGATCTCCGCCGGCATCCAGAGCCTGTCCCAGGGCGCGTCCATGGAGTTCGGCGACGGCAGCGGCGGCGTGCGGCAGGCCATGGCCGAGTTCTACGGCGGGATCCTGTTCATCGTCGAGGCAGGTGACGGCGCCCACCTCGCGGTCGTCGCCTCCGAAGACGCCGAGGTCGGTCTGATCGGCCACAACATGAACGAGCTGGTCGAACAGCTCGGCGAGCACCTGAGCGCGCCCCCGCGCGAGCTGACCGGTGAGGACGGCGACAGCGCATGACACCCCGCCCGGGCCGGGAGGAGGATCCGGACCGGCTGTACACCCTCACGTCGGGCCGCAGCCGGCCCGAGTCCGACGCGTTCGACCTGGTGACCCTGGTGGTCGCCGAGTGCGAGCCGGCACCGGGGATGCAGTCCGAGCACGCGGCGATCCTGCGGATCTGCCGTCGGCCCACCGCAGTCGTGGAGCTCGCCGCCGACCTGGGGCTGCCGGTCGGCATCACCCAGGTGCTCCTGTGCGACCTGCTGGACACCGGCCGGATCAGCGTCCGGCACCCCCGTACCGCCCGGACGGCGGCTCAACTTCCGGACCCCGAGATCCTGGAGCAGGTGCTCGTTGGACTACGCAACCTCTGACCCCGGCCTCCTTCCCGGCCCGCCGGGGCCGCGGGCGCCGCTCGACGCGAGCGCCGACAACGGGCTGAAGATCGTCATCACCGGTGGTTTCGGCGTCGGGAAGACGACCATGGTCCGCTCGGTCAGCGAGATCCGTCCGCTGAACACCGAGGAGACCATGACGCAGGCCGGTGCCGGGGTCGACGACCTCGCCGGTGTGGCGACGAAGACCTCGACCACCGTGGCCTTCGACTTCGGCCGGATCAGCATCAACGCGCGCACCGTGCTCTACCTGTTCGGCGCGCCCGGGCAGGAGCGGTTCTGGTTCCTGTGGGACCGGCTGTTCTCCGGCACGCTCGGAGCGGTGGTGCTGGTCGACACCCGCCGCCTGGACGACTCCTGGTACGCCATCGACCGGCTGGAGCACCACGGCACCCCGTTCGTGGTGGCCCGCAACGACTTCGGAGGGCCGAAGCACACCGAGGAACAGGTCCGCGACGCGCTGTCGCTGGCGGACGGGGTGCCGCTGGTGGACTGCGACGCGCGGTCCCGGCAGTCGTCCAAGGACGTCCTGATCACCCTCGTCCAGCACCTGCAGACCCTGTCCGCCGCCCGCCCGCGGGCCCGGGAGAGGACCGCCCCGTGACCAGTCAGCCGCCCCCCGGGGCCGCCGGCAGTTGCCCCTTCGCCGGGGCGGTGCCGTTCAGCGGTCCGCGTTTCCACGTCGAACCCGCCGCTCTGTACCGGGAGTTGCGCCGCGACCACGGCGCCCTGGCTCCCGTGACACTCGACGGCGACATCCCGGCCTGGCTCGTCCTGGGCTACCGGGAACTGCTGCACGTCACCGGCGACCCGGTGCTTTTCAGCCGCGACTCGGACCTGTGGAACCAGTGGGACCGCATCCCCGACGACTGGCCGCTGCTGCCCATGATCGGGCGCAAACAGCCGTCGATCCTCTACACCGTGGGCGAGCGGCACCGGCAGCGCGCCGCGATGATGGGCAACGCCATGGAGGACACCGACGCGGTCGAACTGCGCCGGTACGCCGAGCGCTACTCCGACGAACTGGTCGACACCTTCTGCGGCAGCGGCAGGGCCGACCTCCTCGAAGAGTTCGCGATGCTGCTCCCGGTCCGCGTGCTGGCCCGGCTGTACGGCTTCCCCGAGGAGCAGGGCCCGCTCCTGGTGAAGGCGGTCAAGGACCTGGTCGACGGGGGCCCGGACGCCATCGCCGGCCAGACGCACGTCTACTCCGCGATGACCGAGCTGCTCGAGGCGAAGAAGGAACAGCCGGGCGCGGACGTGGTCTCGCGCATGCTCGCCGACCGGTACGACTTCTCCGACGAGGAGATCGTGCAGGACCTGATGGTGATGACCGTGGCCGGCCACCAGCCCACCGCGGACTGGATCGGCAACTCGCTGCGGCTGATGCTCACCGACGACCGCTTCGCCGCCTCGTTCACCGGCGGCCGGAACAGCGTCGGTCAGGCCATGAACGAGGTCCTGTGGGAGGACACCCCCACCCAGAACATCGCCGGCCGGTGGGCCAGCCGCGACACCCGGCTCGGCGGCCGCCAGATCGCCTCGGGCGACCTGCTCATCCTCGGCTTCGCCGCGGCCAACGCCGACCCCCAGGTGCATCTGGAGGCCGGGGCGTCCACCAACGGCAACAACGCCTGGTTCTCCTTCGGCCACGGCGAGCACCGCTGCCCGTTCCCGGCGCAGGAGATCGCCGAGGCCATCGCCCGCACCGGCATCGAGGTGCTGCTGGACCGGCTGCCCGACCTCGAACTGGCGGTCGACCCCGCCGGGCTGGTGCGCCGTCCGTCCCCGTGGCTGCGGGGCATGACCAAGCTCCCCGTGCGTTTCACACCCACCCCCGTGCTAGGAGAACTCTGATGAAGTGTCCGGTCACCGGCCACGAGGCGGCCTCCCCGATCGTGCTGGACCCGCTGGTGGGCGACCTGGTCGCCGAGAGCACCGCGCTGCGCGAGGCAGGCCCGCTGGCCGCGGTCGTCCTGCCCGGCGGCGTGCCGGTGTGGGCGGTGACGCACCACGCCGAGGCCCGCGCGCTGCTGACCGACCCGCGGCTGGTGAAGGACATCGCCCACTGGGACGCCTTCAACCGCGGTGAGATACCCGCCGACTGGGCCCTGATCGGCCTGGCCAACCCGGGCCGCTCCATGCTGACCGTGGACGGCGCCGACCACCGCCGACTGCGTTCCCTGGTCGCCCAGGCGCTCACCCCGCGCCGCGTGGAGCAGATGCGGGCCCGGATCGAGCAGTTGACGGCCGGTCTGCTGGACGGCGTCGAGGAGGCGGCACGCGAGGGCGGGGCGCTGGACCTCAAGGCCACCTTCGCCTACCCGCTGCCCATGTACGTCGTGCAGGAGCTGATGGGCATCGACGAGGCACACCTGCCTCGGCTGAAGGTGCTGTTCGAGAAGTTCTTCTCCACCCAGACCCCGCCCGAGGAGGTCATCGCCACCCTCGGCGAGCTCGCGGAGCTCATGGCCAAGACCGTCGCCGACCGGCGCGCCGAGCCCGGCGACGATCTCACCAGCGCCCTGATCGCGGCCTCCGAGGACGGTGACCACCTCACCGACGAGGAGATCCAGAGCACCCTGCAGCTGATGATCGCCGCGGGGCACGAGACCACGATCTCCCTCATCGTGAACGCGGTCGTCAACCTGCTCACCCACCCCGACCAGCTCGCGCTGGTGCGGGAGGGCAAGGCGAGCTGGGAGTCGGTGGTGGAGGAGACCCTGCGCCACTCCACGCCCACCTCGCACGTGCTGATCCGCTTCGCCACCGAGGACGTCCCCGTCGGCGACAAGGTCATCGCCAAGGGCGAGGCGCTGATCGTCTCCTACGCGGCGATCGGCGGCGACGAGAATCAGCACGGCCCGAGCGCCGGCGTCTTCGACATCACCCGCGACCACCCCATCCGGCACATCGCCTTCGGCCACGGCCCGCACGTGTGCCCGGGCGCCGCGCTGTCCCGGCTGGAGGCCTCGGTGGCGCTGCCCGCCCTCTTCGAGCGCTTCCCGAAGCTCGACCTGGCGGTGCCGGCGACTGAGCTGCGGAACAAGCCCGTGGTCACCCAGAACGACCTGTACGAGCTGCCCGTCACCGTGCACTGACCCACGGAACGACGCGGCCGCCCTTGCTCCACACCACCACGACGAGGGAGGGACGGGGGATCCGCCTGCCGCCCCCCGGCCGGTGCGAGGACGGGCTCTCGTACGTGGAGCCGTCGGTCCGCCCGGGGTGCTGCACGGCGTCCAGGACCCGCTGGTCCTGGACGATCGGGCCGCAGGTCTCGGCGCCCTCGGGCACGCTCGGGAACCGCCGCACCTGACCACGCTCGGCACCCTTGACCGGGACGCCGAACAGGGCGTCGTGGGCGCCCAGGGTGCCCGGCGCGCCGTCCGTGGAGATCCACGGGTTGCCGTGCGGGTCGAAGGCCACGTTGTCCTGGCACGAGATCGGGCTCACGTCGTCCTTCGGGAAGCCCGCGAAGTGGGTGGACGGGTCGGCGGGTCGCCCGCGACAAGGAACAGCCGCCACGCGAAGCGGTCGGCGGCGGTGTCGTCGAGGAACCCCGCCGACTTGCGCACGTGCCCGTGCTTGTCGCGGATGACGGGCACGTCCACGGGAACGGTCGGCCGCACGGTGGTGGGCATGCCGTGACTCCCGGTACCGGTACCGGCCCCGCGCGAAGGTTCCTCGCCGCGGTGCCGGTCCGGCAGGGGCGCCCCGCGTCAGACGTCGGCGCCTTCGGGCGCCGGGCGGTCCGCGTCGGTCTCGCGCCGGGCGGGGACGGTGACTTCCGCGGCCTCGGTGGCCTCGCCGGCCTGGTCGGCGGCGTCGTCCCGGTCGGGCGCAGCGGCCGGCGCGATCCCCGTCGGCACGGCGGGCGCCAGCACGTCGAGGTCGGCGTCGTCCGGACGGCGGTCGCGGCGGACGTCGCCGACGATGAGGGCGACCACCGCCGCCGAGCCGACGAACTCCAGCAGGCTCTGCGAGGCGTCCACGGCGGTCACGGGCATCGTGCCGACCGCGTAGCCCCACAGTTCGGTGAAGGCCGACGGCATCATGAAGAGCGAAAGACCCACGGAGAAGCCCGGGGCTGTGGGCCGCCGCCGGGCCGCGAGCAGCATGCCGGCCCCGCACAGTACGGTCAGGCACACCCACTGGTACGGCGACGGCACCGCGAGGATCGACCGCCCGCTCCCCTTGCCGACGATCAGGTCGGTGAGCACGGCCGGCCCGACCTGAACGGCCGTCACCGCGTTGCGGCCGATGTAGAAGACGTTGAGCACCGCGAGCAGCACCCCTGAGGCGGTGGCCGTCACCTTCACCGGGCGGATGCCGCCCGTCATCGTGTCCGCGGCGGCGGCCTCGTACTCCATGTGCCGGGCGAGGAGGAGGAGTCCGCCCAGGACGAGGGAGAGCACCGCCGCGAGGACGGCGGTGCCGCCCACCGCGTTCAGCGAGGCGCCCTTCAGGTTGCCGAACCACGGGTCGGACGGCGAGTCGAGCAGCAGGTACCAGACCGCGGGGAGCCGGAAGCCGAGGGTCACGGTGCACGAGGTCACCAGCAGGCCGCCCGCGCCGCGCGTGCGGAACAGCGCCGCCAGGCCGGCGCATAGCTGAAGCGCCGCCAGGCCGAGGTCGAGCGAGGAGGTCGCCGACAGGCCCGGCACCCACCCGGTGGTCCACAGCGACCAGGCACCGGGCAGACCGCGGACAACGATGTCGTAGAGCAGCCAGAACGCCGTCTGTGCGAAGAGCGCGAGGCTGAGCAAAGCCACGGCTATCCGCACTTGATTGATCGACATCCCCGGACGGTTCATGGCGCGCTGTCCCCTCGACGGCCAAACGTGGTTGAGTTCACAACAATCCCAATGACGGACCAGAGCATAAACGGTCACCCGTGTACCGGCGCCAATCCGCCCCCGGCGTGCCGACCTTGCCGAACCGTGCGGGAACGGCCTGCCAGCGGGAAGTGGGTGACGTGGCGTCAGGTAACGACGCCTCGGCCCGTGGAATGCCTCGGAGTGCCAGTGAACGGGCGTGCGCGTGAGAGGGAGTTGGGAACCGGTGCCCCCGACGGCCCGTACCGGGTCAGCAAGGCCGCCGTCGAGGCGCTGGGACGGCTCTACGCCGACAAGTTCGGGTTCTGCGTCATCTGCCGTCGCGTCAGCGGCGTCGGGACCGGTGGCGGGCGGCGAGGGGGCCGGTCGCGGCACCGACGTCGGACGCCGCGAACGGCCCGGTCCTCGGCACATGCACCACGGGTGTACTTCTTCCGGATGTCAGCCCCTGCGGGCTTCGATCAGATAACGCTGCGAGTACGCGACGAAGGACCCGTGCCGCTCCATGAAGTCGTGCAACTCCGCGAGCCGCTCACGGTAGGCGTCCACCGTGAAGCCGGGCACGATCCAGATGACCTTGCGGAGGAAGTGGACCACCGAGGCGATGTCGTGGAATTCCATGCGCAGCGCCTCCTGCCGCAGGTCCACGACCTGCAGGCCCGCCGCCTCCGCGCGGGCGGTGGCCTCGATCGCGCTGGAGCCGGCCGTGGTCGTGAAGGGGTCCGGCGGCACGTGCGCGGCGACCGGCTGCGGCCCCATCAGGTAGTCCGTCAGTTCCCGCACCGAGCCCGCGCCGACCTGCTGGGACAGGTAGGCGCCGCCGGGACGCAGCACCCGTCGCACCTCGTCCCAGCGGGTCACCACCGGATGCCGGCTGACGACCAGGTCGAAGTGGCCGTCGGGGAAAGGGAGGTCGGCCGTGTCCTCCGCCTCGACGACGGTGGCGCCCAGGGGGGCCAGGTTGCGGCGGGCGATCTCCAGGTTGGGCGCCCAGGACTCCGTCGCCGCGACCACCGGCGGGGCGGTGGGCACGGTCGCCAGGACCTCCCCGCCGCCGGTCTGGATGTCGAGGACGGCCTCGGACCGCGCGGCCCGCTCCGCGAGGAGCCTGGCGTAGCCCCAGGACGGGCGCTGCTCGGTGGCGCGACCGGTGAACCAGGAGAAGTCCCAGCCCTCGGTCGGGACGGCCTCTCCCTCGGCGAGGAGATCTTGGAAAGTGGACATGGGCGCGAGGATGGCAGACGTGCCGCGCGGCGCGCATCCGGATTACGCCATGGGAATCGAAAGCCCGGGCCGCCCGCCGCGGGTCGTCAGCAGCCGGTCGCCAGGGGGGTGAAGGACGTGGGGGTGCCCTCCTTGGTGTCGACGGCCGTGTCGTACGTGGCGGAGTCCACCGTGAACCAGACGTCGTCCCGGGTGCGGTCGCCGCCGACGTCGTCCAGTTCGACGCACCAGCGTTCCGCCGAGACCACGCGGGTGTAGGACTCGGTGCCCTGCCGGACCTTCCGGCAGTCCTTGTAGTGCTCGGTGGTGTACCAGGTCCGGGTCGACCTGCGCTTTCCGGAACCGCTCGAGGAGCTGTGCTTCACCCGCCGGGTGCGGTCGGTGCACCGCTGCACCATGTGCGGGCGCCGCCCGGTGGCCGTCCTGCGCGCCACGTGCCGGTGGTCGTCCAGCAGCCCGATGACGCGTGGGTCCGCTTTCGCGGCCGGAGCGCCGGCGGTAGCGGCCGCCGACGGTCCGGATCCGGCCACGGCCCCGGAATCCGGGCCCGCGCAGGCACCCAGCAGGGCGGCCAGGCACGCGGCGGCCACGGCCACGGCGGCGGTGAACGGGCGGCGGTGTCTGTGCACTTGTCTCCTCGAAGAACGTGAAACTGAACGCGAACGGTGCGGGCGCTCGGTACGGGCGGTCTGCGCGGGCGGTCGGTGCCCAACGGATCATGACGCGTCGTGGGCCGACCGGGTTCCCGCGGCGCCCTGCCGCCCGCGTTGGCGTCCTGACGCCAACCGACCGTGCGTTCCTGGCGTTCGGTCGTCGAAGGCTGGGTAGGAACCCGGACGGGGATGGCTGGAAGTCGTAGTCCTTGCCGGGCCGCCGACGGCTCGGGAAGGGGGGATCTCGGTGGGGAAGACGTCCGCGTTCGTCCGTATCGACGGTCCGGGGGGACGGGCCGCGCACAGCGGGGTCACGCGGGGGCGGGCCGCGGGGCCCGTCCTCGTACCGGGCCCGTCGCGGCTCAACCCCGGCCTGGGGGAGGTGGAGCCGCATGTCATGGCCTGGGCCCGGCGGGCCGGGCTGTTGTCCCCGCTGACCTCGGGACAGGCCGGCCGGGAGCGGCAGGTGGCCATGGCGGCACACGTGTGGCCCTGGGCGGCGCCGGCCCGCCTGACGGAACTGGCCCGGCTCACGCTGTGGATGTTCGCCGTCGACGACGGCAGCGACGCCGGTCCCTCCCCGAGTACCGGCGTGGAACTGGAGGCCATGGCCGGTGCCGTCGGCGGCTGCGGGCGCGCGGTTCCCGCCTCGGCGCCACCGGCCGTCCGCGTGCTCGGCGACATCATGCCGCGGGTGACCGGGGCCATGGGGGCCGCCTGGGGCGACCGCTTCCGCCGCCACCTGATCGCGTGGATCCGCACCAACCAGGACATGATCCGGATCCGCGCCGACCACGAGGTGCCCACCCCGGAGGCGTACGTCTCCTGGCGGCGGGTCTCCGGTGCGACCGGCTGGTGCTTCGACCTCATCGAGTACGCCCAGGAGTCGGAGCTGCCCGCGGCGATCTGGTTCTCACCGGCCTGCCGCGCCCTGCGCGAGGCCGCCGCCGACGTCATCGGCTGGACCAATGACCTGTTCTCGGTGGAGAAGGAGCTGCTCTCGGGGGAGACCACCAACCTGGTCCTCGTCCTGCGCCACCACCACGGCCTGACGCTGGAGGAAGCGATCGACGAGACACGGCTGTGGCACGCCCGCCGAGTCGCCGCCCTGCGCACCGCGACGCGCGACCTGTACGCCACCGCCCTCGCGACCGACCTCACCCCGGCGCAACTGGCGGCGGTCAGCCAGTACGCGGACGGCATCCACGCCTGGGCCCGCGGCTTCCTCGACTTCTCACTGGCCTCCGCCCGCTACCACGCCCCCGGCGGGTAGCCGTTGGCGCCATCGGGAACACACCACGCAGGGCGGACCGGGGGAACGGGGGAGTACGCGACGGGTGCCGGAAGCGGACACGTCACGGGCGCGGCGGGTTACCTGGTCAGGATGTTCGCGGGTCTGGCCCGGACCGCGCTGACCCCGCTGTTCGGGCGGCCGTAAGCGGCGCCCTGGACATCGGCGCGACCGCCTACCAGCGCGGCGACCTGCACCACGCCATGGCCGCCTTGGACAAGGCAGGCGCGGCCCCCGGGCAGCTGCCCCCGCAGTGGTACGCGACGTGCGTGGGGGAGGCGCGCGCCGCCTCGCGCGCCGCCCGGCTGCTGCGCCAGGTCCTCCAGGACCGGGTGCGCCATCTCGGCGAGGACCACCCGTGGACCGCCCGCACCCGGGGGGAACCCGCGCGCTTCCCGCGACCGGGCCGCGCCCGGCGGGTCAGTCGCGGGTGAGGTGCCCGTCGACCAGCCGCCACAGCCCCAGCGGGTTGGCCGGGGCCAGCGCCTCGGGGAGCAGCGCGTCGGGGAAGCCCTGGTAGGTGACGGGCCGCAGGAAGCGGTCGATCGCGCTCATGCCGACCGAGGTGAAGCGGCTGTCGGTCGTGGCCGGGAACGGGCCGCCGTGGATCGTGGCGTGGCCGACTTCCTGCGGGTGGGCGAAGGCGTTCACCACGATCCGGCCGGTACGGCGCTCCAGGACCGGCAGCAGGCGCGCGGCCTGCGGGTGGTCCGCCTCCTCCAGGTGCATCGTCGCCGACAGCTGGCCGCGGAAGCCGCGGGCCACCTCCGTCATCTGCTCCGTGCTGCTCAGCCGGACGAGCAGCGCGGCCGGTCCGAAGACCTCCTCGGCCAGCGCGGATTCGGCCAGGAAGCGGTCGCCGTCGACCTCGAGGAGCTGCGCGCGGCCCTGGTAGGCGCCCTTGGGCTCCGGCCCGGCCGCCACGGTCGCGGCCCCGGACTCGCGCAGGCGCCGTTCCCCGCGGCCGTAGGCGTCGTGGATGCCGGGGGTGAGCATCGTCCGCGCGCCCATGGCACCGACCCGCGCCGCGGCCGCCTCGCGCAGCTCGGCGTACCCCGGGCCGTCGACGGCGAGCAGCACGGCCGGCTTCAGACAGGCCTGGCCGACGTTCACGAGCATGCGCTCGGCGAAGCCGTCGCCGATCTCGCCGCCGCGCGCCGCCAGCGCCGCCGGCAGGACGAAGGTCGGGTTGACGCTGGTCATCTCGGCGAAGACCGGTATCGGATCGGGGCGCAGCTGCGCCCGCCGGTACAGGGCCATGCCGCCGGCCTCGGAACCGGTGAAGGTGACCGCCTTGACCAGTGGATGCTCCACCAGGGCCTCGCCGATCGCGTTGCCCGCCCCCCGGAGCATCGAGAACACGCCCTCGTGCAGCCCGCAGTCGGCGACGGCGCCCTGGATGACGCGCCCCTGCAGTTCCGAGGCGCCGGGGTGGGCGTTGTGGGCCTTGAGGATCACCGGGCAGCCCGCCGCGAGCGCGGCGGCGGTGTCGCCGCCCGCGACCGAGTAGGAGATCGGGAAGTTGCTGGCGCCGAAGACGGCCACCGGTCCGATGGCGATCTTCTGCAGGCGGTGGTCCATACGGGGCCTGGGCCGCCGTCCCGGCTGGGCCGTGTCGACGGCGGCCTGCCGGAACCGGCCCTGCCGCACGACCTCGGCGAACTGCCTGAACTGCCCCGCGGACTTGGCCGCCTCGGCTTCCAACTGCGCGACCGGGAGGCCCGTCTCCAGGGCCGCCCGCTCGGCCAGTTCGCCCTTGATCCCGTCAAGCCGGTCCGCGATCAAGTCGAGGAACGCGGAGCGCTCCACGAGGCCGGTGCGGTTGTAGGTGTCGTAGGCCTCGTCGGCCAGCCGTGCGGCGCGGTCGACCTCGGCCGCCCCGCCGAGCGCGAACTCCGGTCCGACCAGTTCGCCGGTCGCCGGGTCGAGCGCCTTCATCGTGCCCTCGGACGCAGGGACGGACGAGGCGCCGATCAGCATCTCTCCGGTCAGTCGCATGTCAGTGGTCTCCGTTCTCCGGCGTCTTCAGCAGGTCGGCGGTGGTGGTGATGGAGTGGGCGTAGGTGGGGCCGTTGAGCTCGTGGGCGGCGTGCATCATCTCGGGGCGGTAGGCCGCGGTGGCGTCGCGGACGAGCGTCACGTGGTAGCCGAGTTCCATGGCGTAGCGGCCGGTGGACTCGATGCAGGTGTTGGCGAGCAGCCCGATGACGATCACATGGGTGACCCCGTGCTGCTTGAGCCGGAAGTCCAGGTCGGTGTTGGCGAAGCCGCTCTGGGACCAGTGCTCCTGGACGACCACGTCGCCCTCGGCGGGCCGGAAGTCGGGGTGGAACTCGCCGCCCCAGGTGCCGAGGGCGAAGGTGTGCCGCTCCTGGATGATGCGGTGCGTGGGGTTGGGGTGCTGCCAGTCCTCGTAGTCGCCCTCCCGCCAGCGGCGGTGAGGGACGAAGAAGACCTTCTGGCCCGCCGCGCGCCCCGCGCCGACGACGGCGCGGAGGTTGTCCAGCAGGCCGACCTCGGTGGCGACGCCTTCCAGCGCGGGCCAGACCTTGCCGCCCTCGGACAGGAAGTCGTTGTAGGGGTCGACCAGCAGGATCGCCGTCCGCGTGGGGTCGTAGGTGTCGGTCATGATGCGTCCTTTCCCAGTGTGGATTATTTGCATCATCCTCATTCAGGATTACTCTCGTCATCCTGAAAGTCAAGGAACGACGCCGGGCCGCCGAGTGGGTGCGCGCAGCGCAGCGCGGGCGGGGGATGCGGGCCGGCGGCCATCGACGGCGCCCAGTGGGTGCCCGCACGACAGCGAGGTACGGCGATGTCTCCCGATGAACTGCGCGAATCCCTGATCGGCGGCTGGCGGCTGGTGTCCTACGAGGCCACCGACGTCGGGACCGGGGAGGTCGTCGAGCCCTTCGGGCCGCGGCCCCGGGGCCTGATCACGTACGGCCGGGACGGCCACATGGCGGCCCAGATCATGCGGGCCGGGCGGCCGGACTTCCGGCATGGGCGGCTCGAGGAAGGGCTGCCCGGGGAACTGGCCGCGGCGGCCGCGGGCTACCTCGCCTACGCCGGCACCTTCGAGGTCCCGGCCGGGGACACGGTCGTGCACCGTGTCGAACTGAGCCTGTTCCCCAACTGGGTGGGCGGTGCCCAGACGCGGATCGCCGACCTGGACGGCCGAATGCTCCGGCTGAGCCTGCCCGGCCCCGTCCGGCTCTGGGGCGCGCTCCGCACCGGTGTCCTGACCTGGGAGCGCCGCGGCGACGGCCGGTGACGGCCGGCTCCCTCATGGAGTCGCGGAGCGCGGGCGGTGCGGCCCGCGCTCCGCGCGTGCTCCGGTCACCCGCGTACGGCGGGAGTCGCGGCGGTGTCCGCGTCCGTCCGGGTGGGTCCGCTGCCGTCGCCCCGCCGGGTGCCCGCACGGCGGGCCCGGGGGGCGTGCCAGGCGAGCGTCAGGGCCGCGAGGAGCAGGAAGCCCAGGCCGCTGGCCACCACGCCGTGCCAGCCGAAGGATGAGAAGAGCACTCCGGCGACGGCCGAACCGGTGGCGCCACCGCCGAAGACCGCGAACATGTACACCGTGTTGAGCCGACCCCGCATCCCCGGCCCCGCGGTGAAGATGCGGGCCTGGTTGGCTGTCTGGCCGCTGGTGACCCCGTAGCCGAGCAGGTTGCAGCCCACGGCGAGGGCGACGAGTGACCGCCCCGCGACCCCGAAGAGCACGAACGCGGCCACGGCCGAGGCCACCGCGACGGTGTTGACCGCCAGCGGCCCCCACCGGTCGGTGAGCCGCCCCGAGTAGCGGGCGGCCAGCGCGCCCGGCACGCTGCACAGGCCGAAGAGGCCGACCACGGCCGGGCCCAGCCCGATCGGCGGGGCGGTGAGGTGGAAGGCGAGCGTGGACCAGAAGGCGGAGAAGGAGGCGAAGGCCGTCGCTCCCAGCGCGGCCGACAGGCGCAACGGGGCGTGGTCCACCAGCAGCCGGGGGAGCGAGGCGAGCAATCGCCCGTAGCCGCCCGAGGTCGCGGCTCCCGCCGGTCGTCCGGCCGGCATGTACCGGGGAAGGACCAGCAGCAGTGCCGCCGTGGCCGCCGCGGCGACGAGGAAGCCCGCCCGCCAGGTTCCCGCGGCCTGGGCGATGAGTCCGGAGGCGGTGCGGGAGAGCAGGGCGCCCATCGTCAGCCCCGTGCCGACCGCCCCCAGGACCCGTCCGGCCCTGCCGGGTGCGGCCATGGACGCGACCGTCGGCATGATCACCTGCGGCAGCACGGTGCTCGCCGAGAGCGCGAGGGTCGCCAGGCCCAGCAGGGCGACGGACGGGGCAACGGCGCCCGCCAGGAGCGCGACGGCGGTCACCGCGAGCAGGACCCTGGACAGCCGGCGCAGCCGTGCCCGGTCCGCGAGCGGGACGACGGCCACGATGCCCAGCGCGTAGCCGATCTGCCCCGCCGTGGCCACGAGCCCGGCGGCGGAGGCGGAGATGCCGAAGTCGTGGGCGATCTGGTCGAGGAGGGGCTGGGTGAAGTAGATGTTGGCGACCGTGATCGCCGTCGCCGTGGCGAACACGGGGAGGGTTCCCCGCTTGACGTCCGGGCGGGTTGCTGCGGTGGTCATGGGTCCTCGCGGAGGGTTCGCGGGCGGGAGGGGGAGAGGCGGCGGGCCTGCTCCGGTGGAGGCGCGTGCCGGTGTGTGGATGATTACCGTCATCCACATCTCGAGGATGATGGGTGTCATCCCGCATGTCAAAGCCCCGGGCGGGGCTCCGGGGAGGGTGTATGATGGCCGTCATCCACATTCGGTCGGGGCGGCCCGACGCACACCCGGGAGGTCAGGCGATGGGTCACTCGCAGGCAGCGAAGGCCGAGTCGCGCGAGAAGGTCCTGCGGATCGCCGCCCGCCGGATCCGCGAGGAGGGCATGACCCGCCCCGGCGTCGCCGACCTCATGAACGAGGCCGGACTCACCCACGGCGGGTTCTACAAGCACTTCGCGTCGCGTGACGACCTGATGGGTCAGGCGGCGGCGCTCGCCCTCGCCGACGGCGAGGCCAAGATGGCCGAGGCCGCCCGCAAGGACCCCGAGGCCCCCCGCTCGGGGCTGATCGACGCCTACCTCAGCGCCCGCCACCGGGACGCCCCCGGTACCGGCTGCGCATTGGTGACCCTCGGCGCCGCGGCCGGTCGCGGCGACGCGGCGTTCAAGGAGGCGTACGAGAAGCAGGTCGGCGACTACCTCGCGCTCATCGGCGAGACCGCGCGGGGCGAGGACCCCGACGAGGCGCGGGCCGACGCGATGCTCACGCTCAGCGCCCTGGTCGGCGCCTTGCTGATCTCGCGCGCGGTCGCCGATCCCGAGCTGTCCGACGAGTTCCTGTCGACGGTCGCCGCGCGTCTGAAGGACGCGCAGGCACCCGCGGAGGTCTGACCGGACCACCCGCAGGCCCGCGCCGCCGCCCGGGCCGCGGCCTGGTGGGCGGCCGTGCGAGCGGCCCGGGAGCCGCACGGGCACCTGAGGCCCACTGCGCGATGCGGGGGCTGCCGCGTCCGAGCACGCCTGCCGTCGCCGGGGTACCGCTGCCGCAGCGGACTTCCCGGGCCGTCGACGGCATGGCTCCGGACCGGCGTTCGCGACCCGGTACCCGGGCGAACGGCCGTTTTCCTCGCCTGCCCTGCTCAGGAGCCCGCTCGGGGACGGGCGCTGGACGCGCCGACCACCTCGCCGCCCTCGGCTGGACCGCGGACGCCCCCGCCACCGTCCACGAGTCCCACACCCACGCGCGCAGCGCCGCCGACCCCGTCCTCACCTGGGACGGCCGCCGCCTGCACGCCTGCGTCCAACGGCGCCGGCGACGACGTGCCCGCGGCGCGGCCCCCATGTGGACCGCCGCCGGAGGCCGCGGCCAGGCACTGGGAGAACGCCGTCGCGGACCACTGCCACACCGGCACCTCGGCTTCACGCCGCCCGGCGGCGGGTGCGCCGAGCCTTCACGAAATCTTCCCCGCCATCCCGGCCCGGACCACGCGTCACGGGGCAAGCGCAGGGCAACGACCTGCGAACCCGGCCGAACCGGGACCACGAGGGGGCGTCCATGCGAGCACTCACGGAGCAAATGTCCCTGCGGCTGATCACCGGGACCCGGCGGGTCCTCGATCTGTCGGCGGACTGCCAGTACCGTCCCGACGACCCCTACGCCGTGCGGATGCGCTTCAGTCACGGCGACGGCACCGGCGAGGCGGATTGGGTGCTCTCCCGCGAGCTGCTGCTGTCCGGGCTCGCGGCCTCGGCCGGGGACGGCGACGTCCACGTCGAACCCGGCGACCACGCCCACACCCTGATCACCCTCGCCGGCCCCGGCGGCGCGGCCGTCCTGCAGGTCGCCACGGGTGCACTCGCGCGGTTCCTGGCCGCCACTGCGGAACTCGTCCCGCTTGGCACCGAGGGCAGCCGCATCGACTGGGACGCCTGCATCGCCGGGCTCCTCTCGGCCCGAGACCCTCGCGGGGGTTCGGACACCCCCATCGGGTTCGGGTAGGGCAACGCCCCGCACAGGCCCGCGCAGGCGCCGACAACACCGTGACTGACCAGGCGCTCCACGGCCTAGAGAGCGTGTCGTCGAATGAGCGCCGGCCGCCCGGAGGGCGGGCCCCGCGGTGTCTGGTGCGGTGCATCGCAAGGCGGAGAGTCGTCCTCGTAGTGGGCTACTCGGAGGATTCGACAACGCAGCCAGGTGCCGTGCCAGGCGCCGCGGGGCCGGCGGGCACTTGACGACACGCCTTAGGGGCCCATCGCCTCCCAGGGCCGCCCGGCGGCGCGGTCGGTGGCCTCCTCCAGCGCGCGATGGGCGTCCCGCCCGGCGGCGGTCGCGGCGCCGTCCGCGCCGAGCGGGCCCCGGCCGGCGAGACCCTGACCACCGTGGCCCGCGAAGCCGGCCCGCCGCTGGACGCCTCCGTCGCACCGGGCGGCCGAGCCCCTCCCTCCTCTCCCGGCCCGTCTCGACGCGCCGGGACACCGCCTCCGGATTACGGTTTGAGCAATGGGCCGACCCCCGGAAGGACTCAGGATCATGCCGTATGCAACAGCGAAGGACGGGACCCGGATCTTCTTCAAGGACTGGGGGACGGGCCGGCCGGTCGTCTTCTCCCACGGGTGGCCGCTGACCGCGGACGCCTGGGACCCGCAGATGAAGTGGATGGTGGACAATGGTTTCCGGGGTGTCGCCCACGACCGCCGTGGCGGCGGGCGTTCCGGTCAGCCGTGGGAGGGCAACGACCTCGACACCTACGCCGACGACCTGGCCGCCGTGATCGAGGAACTCGACCTGCGCGACGTCATCCTGGTCGGGCACTCGACCGGCGGTGGCGAGGTCACGCGCTACATGGGGCGGCACGGAACGGGCCGGGTCGCCAAGGCGGTGCTGCTCGCCGCCATCCCCCCGCTGATGCTGAAGACCGAGGCCAATCCCGAGGGCCTTCCGATCGAGGTCTTCGACGAGATCCGCGAGGGCGTGGCCAAGGACAGGTCCCAGTTCTACCGGGACCTCAGTGGCCCGTTCTACGGCGCGAACCGCGCCGGGTCGACCGTCAGCCAGGGCACCCGCGACGAGTTCTGGCTGTGGAGCATGTCGGTGGGCATCAAGGGTGCCTACGACTGCGTCAAGGCGTTCTCCGAGACCGACACCACCGAGGACCTCAAGAAGATCGACGTCCCGACGCTGATCGTGCACGGTGACGACGACCAGATCGTGCCCATCGTGGCCGCGGGCGCGAAGAGTTCGAAGCTGGTCAAGGGAGCGGTCTACAAGGTGTACGAGGGCGCCCCGCACGGGCTGGCGATGGTGCCCGAGTTCGCCGAACGGTTCAACGCCGACCTGCTGGAGTTCGCGCGCGGCTGAGCCGCCCGCGGGTCTTCACCACCGTGCCGCGCCCGGATACAGCGATTGCCGCTCCCGGTGCGCTGGCGAACGGGTCAGGCGCCGCGAAAGCGGTCGCTACGCCGGGAAGCTGTCGAGCGGCTCCGCAGCCAGTAGTGCCGCCAGTTCCGCGCGGTGCAGGCCCGCTATCGGGGCCACCAGGTCCGGGTGCCGGAGGAGGGTGGCCGCGGCGCGGTCGTGGGCGCGGGGGGCGGTGAGCCGGAGGGCGTCGCCCGCGAGGGAGGGGCCGTGCTCGGTGGCCGCTAGCGCCGTCACCGCGGAGGCGGCAAGACCGGGGTCGGAGAGCAGGCAGGCCGCCCAGCTCACGACGACCTCGTCCACCCAGGTCCGCCAGCCGTCCCCGGTGTCTGCGGCGTGCCCGCCGGCCTCTTCGGCGACCCCGGCGTCGGCGACCCACTCCAGCCGGTCGGCGCCGCCGGGCGGGAGCAGCCCGAGCAGGGCGGCGTCCACGGCCGTCGGGTAGCGCAGGGCCGCGGCGACCATGGCGGCCTGGCGGGCCTGCGCCTCGGCCAGGGCACGGCTGAGCGCTCCACCGGTCGCCGGATAGGCGGACAGCAGCCACCGGGTGGCGGCGGCGATGACCGACGAGAACTCACTGTGCATGCCGAACGAACCGTCCTCCGCGCGCGTGGGTGCCGCGCCCGTCCGGTGCGCGGCGCGCCCAGCGTACGCAAAACGGCGCTTTCGCGACATGAGCCGCATCACGTCCCGTCCCGCGGGGACCCGGCGCAGGGTCCCGGGGGGACAGGGACCCTGCGCCGCCGCTCCCCGAGCTCAGGACCGGCCGCGGCCGGTCACGAAGTCGCGGGCACGGTCGACGAGGCCCGCGCCCGGGGCGAGGATCTTGCTGGCGGGAGGGGTGTCCGGCGCGGCGGGGTGGGGACGGGTAGGGGCGAGGGACTTGGCGCGGCGCACCTTGTCGCCCAGGTCGTCGAGCGCCTCGGGCGAGCAGGCGCTGCTGAGCTCGGGGAAGAGCGTGCCCTCCTCGTCCTGGACGTGCGCGGTCACCTCGTCCATCAGCCGCATCAGCAAGGGGTGGAACCGGCCGTCGTTCGGTGGCAGCTGCTCCAGCTCCTTCAGCAGTTCCTCGGTCCTGGCGTGGTCCGCGAGCTCCTTGTCCGCGATACGGTCACCGCCCTCGACGTGCTCGCGGACGGCCGGGTAGAGGTACTGCTCCTCCGCCACCGAGTGCCGCACCAGCTCGATGGTCACCTCGTCCACCAGCTCCCGCAGCGCCGGGTCGCCGGTCGACATCGACTGCATGCGATCGAAGATCTCCTCGACCTCGCGGTGGTCGGCCAGCAGCTCAGCGATCACGTTTCCGCCGTGTCCCATTCCCTCACGCCTTTCCGTGCGGCAGTACGACCCGGGCGTGCGCCGGGGCCGAACCCCATGCATTCCACCCTGCCGGTGCCGAGCCCACCCGGGGGCGCGGTCACCACCCGCCCGGCGGCACCTGATCACAGGTGTTCCCACGGGCGGCGGTGCGGTCGGCGCGGGCGATCAGCAGGGCGACGTCGTCGTGGTCGTCGGCGCCCCGCAGCTCCCGCAGGAGCCGGTCGCAGGTCTCCTCCACCGAGGCGTCCGGCGTGCCGAGCAGCGACAGGAGCAGTTCCAGGCGCTCGTCGATCGGGTCGTCGCGGGTCTCCACGAGACCGTCGGTGTACAGCACCAGACGGTCGCCGGGCGCGAGCGTCACGCTGGTGCTCTCGAACGGGACGCCGCCGACGCCCAGCGGCGTCCCCGTGGGCAGGTCGAGCAGCTCCGGGGAGCCGTCGCCGCGCACCAGGACCGGCGGCAGGTGGCCGGCGGTCGCCAGATGGCACTTGGAGCTGCGCGCGTCGTACAGCGCGTACACGCAGGTCGCGATGTACGGGTCGAGGCCGTGTGTGATCTTGTCGAGGTGGCCCAGCACCTTGGCGGGGTCCAGGTCGAGCTCGGCCAGCGTCGAGGTCGCGGTGCGCAGCCGGCCCATGGTGGTGGCGGCTTCGATGCCGCTGCCCATGACGTCGCCGACGACGAGTGCGGTGCGGTCGTCGTCGAGCGGGATGACGTCGTACCAGTCGCCGCCGACCTGGCTCCTGGCCTGCGCGGGCCGGTAGCGGGCGGCGACCTCCAGGCCGGGGTGGTACGGCTGGGGCTCCGGGAGGAGGCTGCGCTGCAGGGTCTCGGCGATGTTGCGCACCTGCTGGTACCAGCGGGCGTTGTCGACGCACACGGCCGCACGCGCGGCCAGCTCGCACGCGAGGGTGAGGTCGTCCTCGTCGAAGGACGCGTGCGTACGGGCACGGCTCATGCCCAGCACACCCAGGACCTCGCCACGGGCGATGAGCGGGATCGCCATGCAGGAGTGCACGCCGGCGTCGGCGAGGAGCCGTGCCGACTCGGGATCGGGGGTGATGCGCTCCAGGTCGTGCTGACCGGCGTGGGCGATCAGGTGCGGGCGGAGCGTGCGCACGCACAGCGCCGAGAGGTGCTCGGCGTGGTAGGTGACCACGTCTCCCTGGGCGGGGGCGGCCCGGGCCGCGTCCGTCGGGTAGGCGGCCCTGACGGCGAGGGAGCGGAACACCGGCGGGTCCAGGGACGCGGCGGGGGCGCGCTGGTCCAGGACGCCGTCGAGGATGTCGACCGCCGCCAGGTCCGCCAGGTCGGGCACGACCACCTCGACCAGCTCCCGTACCGTGCGCTCCACCTCCAGGGCGGTGCCGATCCGGGCGGAGCCGTCGGCGATCATCGTCAGCCTGCGCCGGGCCCGGTCGGCCTCCGCGGCCGCGCGGTGCCGGTCGGTGACGTCGACGACGACCTCGGCGAGGCCCAGTACGTGGCCCCTGTGATCCTCCAGCCGGTAGAAGGACAGCGCCCAGGCGTGCTCGCTCCGCGGGGCGGAGGGGGTACGCGCGACGATGTACCGGTCGACCATCGGCTTCCCGGAGGTCAGTACCTGCCGCATCTCCGTCTCCACCGCCCGGTACTCCGCGCCGGGCAGGACGCTGCGGAACGGCCGCCCCAGGTGGTCCTGGACCGAGAGGCCGTGGGACCGCGCGAGCGCGGGATTGACGGTGAGGTAGCGCAGCGCGGTGTCCAGCACCGCGATGCCGATCGGCGACTGCGAGATCAGCCGTGTGCTCAGTGCGACCTCCTGCTCCACCTCGCGCAGGGTGGACTGGTCGGTGGCGAGCCCGAGGATGTAGTAGTCCCCGAGGCTGTCCATCAGCCGCATGTTGCGGAACTCCACCAGCAGCCGGGTGCCGTCCTTGCGGCGCACCGGGAAGGACCCCGCCCAGCTCTGGCCGGTCCTCATGATCTCGGAGAACAGCCGGACGACGAGCTTGCGGTGGGTGTCGTGGACGAGCAGGCGTGCGGCGTACTGGCCGACCGCCTCCTCCGCGGTGTAGCCGAACAGCTCCTCGGCCTGCGGGCTCCACATGTCCACCCGGCCGTCGCCCTCCAGGAGCACCGCGGCCACGCCCAGGAGGTCCAGCAACCCGCTCGGGCCCGTCGCGACCCCGTCCAGCCGCTCCGGGCCGGTCGTGTACCGATCCGTGTCGCTCATGGTGGGCGCCTCTTCCGCCTGCCGTTCCGGCCGGTCGGTCCGCCGTCCCCGCTCGCCCTTGCCGGCGGGATTCCATGGTCCCCCGGAAGAGGCGGCCGCGCACCCCTCCCGGGGCTGCCGCGGAGACCGCGCACGCCTGCCGTCCCCGGCACACGTCGGCTTGCGGGGACTGTGAGGGGGGCGCACACAATGGTCAGCAGGTGGGGCTTGCGAAGCGGCCGGCGGAGCCGTCCGGCCGGGGTGACGGTGCGGGACGAGTGGAGGAAAGCCCTGTGAGCGTTCTACCGCCCTCGCTCGCCCGCCCCGAGGGCCCGCCCGCGGGCCCGCTGTCCGGACCGGACGGCACGGACGAGTCGCGGCCCCCCAGCAAGGACTCGTCCGGACCGCGGCGCCGGACGCCGACGGTCGTCGTGGGCTCGCCGCCGCCACCTGGCGGACCGCCGGACGGCGGCGGAGGCGGCGGGGGAGACGGCGGCGGGGACGGCGGAGGCCACGAACGGCCCTGGTGGCGCTCGGTGCCGAAGGTGGCCGCGCTCACCGCCGTCGTGGTGGCCGCGGTGGCACTGGCCGTGGTGTTCACCCGGCCCGGAGGGGTCTCGGGCGGGAAGCCGGGTGAGTTGTTCCTGCAGACGGCGGGCAGCGCGGGACCGAACCCGTTCACGCGGTCGACGGCCGAGGAGACCGCCGTTCCCTCCGCGACACCGGCCCTGCCGACCCCGTCGACGACGGGCGGCACCGTGCGGCAGGTCTACAGCGGCGGCATGCCCGGTCTGTACGGCGGTACGCGTGACGCCGCGAGCTGCGACGTGGAGAAGCAGATCAGCGCCCTGTCGTCGGACCCCTCGAAGAACAAGGCGTTCGCCAGGGTGCTGGGCCTCGCGCCCTCCGGCGTCCCGGCGTACCTGAGGGATCTGACCCCGCTCCAGCTGCGCGCGGACACCCGGGTCACCAACCACGGCTACCGCGGCGGCCGGCCCACCGCCTTCCAGTCGGTCCTGCAGGCCGGGACCGCGGTCCTGGTGGACGACCGGGGCCTGCCCCGGGTGCGCTGTGCCTGCGGAAATCCGCTGACCCGGCCGGTCGAGCAGAAGGACGGCGCCACGACCGTCGGCCACGCGTGGCCCGGTTACCAGCCGTCGAGGACCGTGGTGGTGGCCCCGGCGTCCGAGCCGGTGAAGAAGTTCGTGGTCCGCGACGCGGACACCGGCGAGTGGTTCACCCGGAACAGTGGTGACGGCAAGGCCTCCGGGGATCAGCGGACGACGCCCCCGGAGAACGCGCCGCCCGGCAGCCCGTCCGGGTCGCCGCGGGGCGGCTCACCGGCCGCCCCGGAGGAGGGCCCCTCCACGCCGGCGGGTGAACCGGGCGGGACCGCCCCGCAGTCCCCGCCGCCCGGCACCGGACCCGCCCCGCAGAGCCCGGCCCCCGGCACCCCCGGACCACCGGGAGGCGAGAGTCCCCCGCCCGGCGGTACGGCCCCCGGACAGCCGTCCGGCCCGGCCGCGTCGTAGTGACGCCGCGCCGGACCGGAGCTGGGCCGCCGTGCCTCAGTGCGTGGTGAAGTCGGCCATCATCGCCATGTCCTCGTGCTCGAGGTTGTGGCAGTGGATCATGAAGTTGCCCGTGTAGTCGGTGAAGCGGACCGCCACCTCCACGGTCTCGCCCGGCCCCGTCGCCACCGTGTCCTTCCAGCCCGCGTCGTACGCGCCCGGCTTCTTGCCGTTGCGGGACAGCACCCGGAAGGCGTCCAGGTGCACGTGCACGGAATGGAAGAACACCGAGGTGAACTTCCAGATCTCGACCTTGCCGAGCCTCACGTCGGCGAGTGAGCGGCCGGGCTTGTACGGGAAACCGTTGATCGTCCAGCCGTCGCGCGAGTGCCGGAAGGCGAAGGTCCGGTGCGCCACGGCCTTGCGGGGGTCCAGGACGGTGGCCGGGTAGCGCGACAGCCGCTTGGGGATGTGGGTGTCGTCGTGCGGCTTCCGGGAGGACGGCGAGACGTCGAAGCGCATGACTCGCGCGGTGCTGCCGCTGCCGAACCGGTTGACCAGGCGCACCTTGGTGCCGGGCCGGTAGCGGGCGAAGTCCACGATGACGTCGAAGCGTTCGGCGGGGGCGATGCGCAGGCTGTCGTGGGCCAGCGGGCTGCCCAGCAGTCCGCCGTCGCTGCCGATCTGGAGCAGGCCCTTGCCGCCCGGCGGCGGCGGGTCCAGCTCCAGGCGGAAGTCCCGGACGTTGCAGCCGTTGAGCAGGCGCAGCCGGTAGCGCTGCCGCCTGACCCGGTGCACGGGCCAGGGGGCGCCGTTGACCAGGATGACGTCGCCCATCACGCCGAAGTGGTGCGCGTGCACGACGCCCGGCTTGCGCATGCCCGGGTCGACGGCGGGGTACATCAGCGCCCCGTTCTCGGCGAACGCCCGGTCAGCGAGCAGCAGCGGGATGTCGCGGGAGCCGCGCGGCAGGTCGAGCCCGTCCTCCTCGTCGTCGGTCACCAGGTGGAACCCGGCCATTCCGCGGTACACCGCCGGGCCCGTGTAGCCCATGCGGTGGTCGTGGTACCAGAGCGTCGCCGCGCGCTGCAGCATCGGATAGGTGTAGTTGCGCTGGCCGTGACTGAGCTTGCCGTGTGAGTCGTGCATCTCCGGCATGCCCGCCATCGCGTCGGCGTACGACATGCGGCTGCCGACCGGCATCGTCAGGTCGATCGGGTAGCCGTCGCTGTCCTCGGGGGTGTGGCCGCCGTGCAGGTGGACCACGGTCGGCTGGGGGAGTTCGTTGCGGTGCGTGACGACAGCGCGGCGCCCCGAGCGGGAGACGAGCGTGGGACCGGGGAAAAGACCGTCGAAGGTCCAGCAGTTGGTGCGCAGTCCCGGGAGGATCTCCAGTTCAGCGACGCGCTGGGTCAGGTAGTAGTAGTCGGTCGTCGCGGTCCGCAGGGCGGGCTCGAGGACCGGCGGGACCGGCAGGGGTACCTGGTACGGGCGGGGGAGCCGGGCCTCGCTCCGCAGGACCCCACCCGGTGGTACATCGGCCAGCGGTGTGCCCGCCCAAGCCCTGCTCGCCGCACCCACCCCGACGACGGCCGCCCCCGCGGCGAGAAAACGGCGCCTGCCGATGCCTTCGATCACGTAGGGCTCCCAATTGTGACGATTTGCGCAATTTTTCGGTCGGCGACACAATAGCCCGCCCGAGCCGTGCGCAACGGCGCCACACGCGGGCCCCGCGAACAACCTTCGGAGCTGCGCGACACCCGTCCATCCCCGGATCCCCCCGCCCCGCGCCCCGAATCACACCCGCCGGCGACCCCGCCCGACAGTGTCGTGCCGGGGGTCCAGGACGCCCGCTCCGATGCCGTCCAGGACCAGTCCGGCCGCCATCAGCAACCCTTGTGGCAGCATGATGCCGATCAAGATCCAGGCGAGCGCCACGACCAGCAGGAGCCGGCCCAGCCTCCGCCGGTACTCCCGCGGCGCGCACGGACGCCCGGTCCGCAACCCCTCGGCGAAGCAGGGGTCGGTACGCCGGATCTCCGCCTCGATGTCCTCGATGGCCTTGTGCGGGCGCGGCATGGTGTCCTCCTCCCGGTGTCGGGTGGGCCCTGTTCCTCCACCGTCGCCCGCGCCCGCCTGCGGAACCATCGGGGCCGGCACCCAATGGCGAACCCGACCTGACCGCCGTCGCCGAGGCCGGCGACGGCGCCCAAGCCGTCGCCAGGGCCCGCGAGGCGCAGGTCGACCTGGCCGTCCTGGACATCGCGATGCCCCGCATGACCGGCCTGCAGGCCGCCCCGCGAACTGAGCAGGCTCCGCCCCGGCCTGCGCATCCTCATCCTGACGATGTACGACAACGAGCAGTACTTCTTCGAGGCCCTCAAGACCGGGGCCGGCGGCTACGTCCTGAAGTCCGTCGCGGACCGCGACCTGGTCGAGGCCTGCCGGGCCGCCGTGCGCGACGAACCCTTCATCTACCCCGGCGCCGTCACCACCCTGATCCGCAACTACCTCGAACGCGCCCGCCAGGGCGAGCCCCTGCCCGTCCGCGCCGTCACCGAACGCGAGGAGGAATCCTGAAGCTCGTCGCCGAGGGCCACACGTCCCAGGAGATCGCCGACGTGCTCTTCATCAGCGTCAAGACCGTCGAACGCCACCGCGCCAACCTCCTGCAGAAGCTCGGTCTGCGCGACCGCCTGGAACTCACGCGCTACGCGATCCGGGCCGGCCTCATCGAGCCCTGACGGCGACCGCGCTCAGGAGCCGACCAGGAGCTTGTCGACCTCGCCCAGGAAGGCGTCCAGGTCCTGGGGCGTGCGCGAGGTGACCAGCGGGTACCCGGCGGAGGCGTCGCGCACCACGGGTTCGTCGACCCAGGACGCGGCGCCCGCGTTGAGCAAGTCGGTCCGCACCGAGGCGTACGAGGTCAGCGTCTTGCCCTTCACGACTCCCGCCTCGGCCAGCGCCCACGGGCCGTGGCAGATCGCCGCGATCGGGCGTCCGGACGAGGCGAACGCCCGCACGACGTCCATCGCCTTCCCCTGGAGGCGGAGGTTGTCGGCGTTGACCGTGCCGCCGGGGATGAGGAGCAGATCGAAACCGGCCGGGTCCACCTCGTCGAGGGTGGTGTCCGGTTCCACGACCTTGCCGGGATCCTTGTCCCCGACCAGGGTCTGTACGGCGTCGTGCCGCGTCGCTGCGACGGTGACGTCGGCGCCCCTGTCACGGAGGTGCTCGACGGGGACGACCAGCTCGTCCTGCTCGACCCCGTAGTTGGTGACGACCGCCAGGACGCGGCGGCCGCCCGGGAACTCTGCGGCCATGGCGCTTTCCCCTCTTCCAGGTCTTCTGAGCCTTCTGTGCTGTTCTCGGCTCTTCTCGTCTCTTCTCTTCTCTTCTCTTCTCGTGCGACAGGGGCGCCTGCCCGGGAGCGGGCCCGGGAAACGTGGTCACCCCGGCGGCACGGGCGGCGGCCACGGGCAGGACTCGCTCGCCGGAGCCGGGGTAGGCGGACGTACGGAGAGCGAGGAAGAGATCGGCGAAGGGGCGGGCGAAGAGGGAGCCTGCGATGAGCGAAGCGCGGCCGCCGCTCGGCGCCGATCAGCTCGAGGCCAGGGCACTGGGCCCCAGCGGACTCATGGACCTCCTGGGGGTCGCCGCGGTCCTGCTCGAGTCGGACGGGCGCATCGACATGTGGAGCCCGCAGGCGGAGCAACTGTTCGGCTACACCGCGGGCGAGGCGGTCGGGCAGTACGCGGCGCCGCTGCTCGTCCGGCCCCAGGACCGTGACGACGCCATGAGGCTGTTCGCGGAGGTGCTGGAGACCGGTCGCAGCTGGTCGGGAGCGTTTCCCGTGCGCCACAAGGACGGCAGCACCCGACTGGCGGAGTTCCGCAATGTCCGCCTCACGGACAGCCGCGGCCGCGTCTACGCCCTGGGCATAGCCACCGACCGGCCTGTGCTGCAGCGCCTGGAACGCGGCCTCGCCCTCTCCTTCCGGCTGGTCTCCCAGTCCCCGATCGGGCTCGGGGTGCTCGACACGGACCTGCGCTACCTCTCCGTCAACCCCGCCCTGGCCGAAATGCACGGCATGACCGAGGGCGAGCACGTCGGCCGCCCCTTCCGGGAAGTGCTCCCCGGCGCCAGGTTCCGCATGGCGGAGGACGCGCTCCGGCAGGTCCTGCGGACCGGCACACCGATCGTCGACCGGTACGTCGTCGGCCGGACGCCCGCGGATCCCGGCACCGACCACGCCTGGTCGATGTCCTACTTCCGGCTGGAGGACCGGAACGGGCACGTCCTGGGCGTCGCCACCTCCGTGGTGGACGTCACCGACCGGCACCGCTCGGCGCAGGAGGCCGACCGCGCCCGGCAGCGCCTCGCCGTGATCGCCGACAGCTCGGCTCGCATCGGCATGTCCCTGGAGGTCGAGGACACCGCCCGGGAACTCGCCGACGTCGTCGTCCCCGAACTGGCCGACTTCGCCGCGGTCGACGTCCTCGACTCCGCGCTGCGCGACGACGGCGGCGAGCCCGGCCACGACCGCCCCCGCTTCCGAGCGCTCACCACCAAGTGCAGCGAGGCCGGTGTCGCCGCCGGTGCCTTCGGCGGGCCCGGCCGCCTCGTCTCCTACGGCCCCGAACACCTGGCCGCACGGTGCCTGGACACCGGCCGCCCCGGCCTGATCACCCACGCCGACGAGCGCAGCCTGGTGCGAATCGCCCGCGACCCCGACGCCGCCCCGCTGCTGGCCCGGGCGGGCGTCCACACGGCCATGGCGGTCCCGCTCATCGCCCGCGGCCGCATCCTCGGCGTCCTCGGCCTCGCCCGCGCCCGCATCCCCCAGCCCTTCGACGAGGACGACCAGACCCTCGCCTGCGAACTGGCCTCCCGTGCCGCGGTGTCCATCGACAACGCCCGCCTCCACCAGCAGCTCCGCAGCACCGCCGAGACCCTCCAGCGCAGCCTCCTGCCGCAACTCCCGCCCGCCCACCCCCGCCTCGAACTCGCCGCCCGCTACTGCGCCGCGCAGGCCAGCAGCGAGGTGGGCGGCGACTGGTACGACGTCATCCCCTTCGACGACGGCAGGGTCGCCCTCGTCATCGGCGACGTCATGGGCAGCGGTGTCCCCGCCGCCACCACCATGGGACGCCTGCGCACCGCCACCTCCACCCTCGCCGGTCTCGACCTCGACCCGGCCCAGGTCCTCGGCCACCTCGACCGGATCACCCACGGTCTCGACCCCTACATCGCGACCTGCGTCTACGCCGTCCACGACCACCGCCGCGGCGTCTGCCACCTCGCCGGCGCGGGCCACCTCCCCCCGGTCGTGGTGCGCGCCGGCAAGGGCCCCGAACTGCTCGAACTGCCCACCGGCACCCCCCCTGGGCGTCGGCGGCGTGCCCTTCGAGAGCACCACCGTCGACCTCGTCCCGGGGGACCGCCTCGTCCTCTACACCGACGGTCTGGTCGAGACCCGCGACCACGCCATCGACGAGCGCCTCGACGACCTGCTGCGCCTCCTGGACGCCCCCGACGAGCCGGTCGAGGAAACCTGCGACCGCCTCCTCGCCGCGCTCCGACACCCCGCCGACCGCGACGACGTCGCCCTGCTCATCGCCCGCCCCAGGGATACGTGACGGCCTGTGCCCGGCCGCGGGTCGAACCTTCACCACGCCACTGAACCGCCCGCCGGGGAAACCGGATGCGCGAGGGCGGTGTGGTGGTGTGTCATCGGGGGCATGGCGATTGTCTTGGGCAGGCCGGAAGTTGACGGGCTGGGCCGGGTCTTGGACGTGCTGCGGGAGTGGCAGTACGACGGGGCGCCGATGCAACTGCATCCGGGCGACCTGGGCTGGTTCTGGCGGTTCGGTGCGGAGGCGACGGCCGCGGCGGTGCGGACATGGGGGCGGGGCGGACGGATTCTCGCCGTCGGGCTGCTGGACGGCCCCGGGCTGTTGCGCCTGACGATCGCGCCCGACGCCCAGCGGGACGAGGAGCTGGCGCGGCAGCTGGCTGACGACGTGGCCGATCCGGAGCGCGGCGTACTGCCACCCGGGAAGGTGTATGTCGAGGCGCCGATAGCCGCGCTGGTGCAGGATGTGCTGTCCGCGGACGGCTGGAACACCGACGAGCCGTGGACGCCGCTGCGCCGCGACCTCACGGAGCCGGTGGAGGACCCAGGCGTGCGGATCGAGGCGATCGGGCCGGAGCAGGCGCACGTGCGGGCCGCCGTCCAGCGTGCCTCGTTCGACGGGTCGACGTTCACCGACGAGCGCTGGCACGCGATGGCGGCCGGGTCCCCGTACGCCGACGCCCGTTGCCTGGTCGCGTACGACGACCGGGGCGACGCGGTGGCGGCGGTGACGGTGTGGTCGGCCGGCCCGCAGAAGCCCGGGCTGCTCGAGCCGATGGGCGTGCACAGGGAACACCGCGGCAACGGCTACGGCAAGGCGATCACCGTCGCCGCGGCGGCCGCACTCCGGGAACTGGGCTCGTCGAGCGCGATCGTCTGCACCCCGAGCTCCAATGCCGGAGCCGTCGCCACCTACACGTCGGCCGGCTTCCGGCCACGCCCCGAGGTCCGGGACCGACGCCGGGACGCCCGGACGGTCCCGGGGTAGTCGGGCTTCCGCCCGGCCATGCGCCGCATGGTGTGGATCACGAAGGGATGGCCGCGGCGGACACGATCAGTCGACCGCCGGCCCTCAGCACGCGCCGGAGTCGGCGAGCAGTGGGACGGAGCCGCGCAGTCGTCGAGGACCTGGCGGCCGGTCACGTTTCCGGCGAAGGCCAGGCCCTGGCTGAGCAAGATCTTGGTCCGTGCCGAGAGACGGACAACCCCCCGCGCGCCGAGAATCTCCGCGGATCCAGGAGGCGAGTGCGACGACCAGCACGAGGGGCGTCGGAAAAGATCCACGTGAGGAGAGCATGCCGACACCCCGCGGCGTCGGCCAGGTGCCGACCGCGACCACCCCTCGGGGATTGGTCGGCGGGGGCGGGGCTTGACAACCGGGAGGTGCCGCCCGCGGCGGCCGGGCCAGGGGTCGGCCGGGGCGCCGCGGGCGGTGGGGGTGTCAGGTGGTGCTGAAGGTGAACCAGTTGACGTTCACGAAGTCGGCCGGCTGGCCGCTGGTGAAGGTCAGATACACGTCGTGTTTGCCGGTGACGCCCGAGATGTTGGCGGGGATGGTCGTCCAGCTCTGCCAGCCGCCGGTGTTGGCGACGGAGAAGCTGCCGATCGGGGCGTTGCTCCGGCTGTCCAGCCGGACCTCGACCAGGCCGCTGACGCCTCCGGCGGCCCCGGAGGCGACCCGGGCCTTGAACTGGCGGGCCGTGGTCGTCCCGAAGTCGACACCGGAGTACAGTGCCCAGTCGCCGTTCGCGAGCGACGCGAGGTTCTTGCCGCCGCCGCTGTCCGTCGTGGTCTCCACGGTGGTGCCGGACTGCTGCGTGTACGACTCGGCCTGGAGGGTGCCGTACGCGCTGCCGGTGTCCCCGGTCGGTGGGGGGTCCGTCGGGGGCTGCGTGCCGCCACCGCCGGAGCTGTAGACGGCGACGTAGTCGACCAGCATCGGTACGCCCGAGACGGTGGAGGCCGTCGGGGTCTTGTAGCCGGCCACGGGGTCGGGGAAGGCCCCGCCCATGGCGACGTTCAGCAGGATGAAGTGGCCGTGGCCCGTGGCGGCGTTCCAGGTGGCGGCGTCCATCTGGCCCGCGTTCACCGAGTGGAACTGGACCCCGTCGACGTACCAGCGCAGTTGCTGGGGGCTGACGCCGCGGTCCCACTCGAAGGCGTAGGTGTGGAAGTTGCCCTGGCAGGCGCTGCCGGGGCAGGCACGGGTGGCGCCGAGGCCGATGGTCTCGTTGCAGGGGCCACCCGGGTTGGTGCCGCAGTGCAGGGTGCCCCAGACCTGGTTGACGCCGTTCACGTTCTCCATCAGGTCGAACTCGCCGATGGAGGGCCAGTTCCAGTAGTTGCCCCGGTACGGCGCGCCCAGCGTCCAGAACGCCGGCCAGTAGCCCGCCGCGGCCGCGCCGGTGACGTTCGGCATCTGGATGCGGGACTCGATGCGGAGCTTGCCCCCCGACGGGGGCTCGAAGTCGCTGCGGCGGGTCTCGACGCGCCCGGAGGTCCAGTTCCCCGCGGAATCCCGGATCGGGGTGATGCGCAGGTTGCCCGAGCCGTCCTGGCGGAGGTTGGCGGTGTCGGAGGTGTAGGTCTGCACCTCGCCGGTGCCCCAGTTGGCGGCGCCGCCGGGGTAGCTGGTACCGGTGTCGATGATCCAGTTGTCTGCGGACGGGAGGGTGTTGGCGGCTTCGCTGAAGTCGTCGCTCCAGACGGTGGTCCAGCCGGACGGCGGCGGGGGGACGGCGGCCCTGGCCGAGCCGAGCAGGCCCAGGCAGAGCGCGGTCACGGTGGCTGCGGCGGCCACCATCAGGGTGAGCGGTCTGGCGGCGTACCGCCTGCCGGTGGTCGTACGCGCGGACACGGGTGTGATGCCTCCTCGGGATCGGTGCCGGGGAAGGTGCGATTCGGTGGTGAGAGCGCTCTCATACGGCGGGAACACCTTCTCGCCAGGGCGAACCGCGGTCAATACATGGAGCAGAAGAAGTCGCGCGCGGTTTCCTGCCTTCACTGCTTGGAGGCTGCCCCGGCTGCCGCGGCCGGTGCGTACAGAGCCGTAACCGTTAAGTAGACGTTGTTTCCTTGGGGTTGTGGCGCCTCGCGCCGAGGCCAGAGCATCCCGTCGACGCCGTTCGCGCTGTTGAGAGCGCTCTCATCCGGAGCCCGGCGACCGGCCGACTCCACTCCGGCCGAATCCCGCGGTCATGAACCGCGAGGACCTGGGTAGCCGATCCGTGTACGAATGGGGGTGAACGCGAATGCCGGCGGGTTCGCGCCGCAGGTAGGAACAGCCGGCGACGTCGACGGCCGGTCCCGTCGGAGCGGGGCCCCGCGTCACCGCGCATCACGCGGCCGACGCCCCGGGGTCCGCGCCGGTGGTGCCACCGGCCCGGGACGCGCAACGGCGACCAGGGCCGTGCAAGGGAGTTACATCATGATCATCCTCGGTATCATCCTGCTCATCATCGGATTCCTCACCGGAATCTCCATCCTGTGGACCCTGGGAGTCATCCTCGTGGTCATCGGCCTCGTGCTCTGGGTGCTGGGTGCCATGGGGCACGCCGTCGCGGGGCGCCGCCACTACTACTGACGGCCGGTGGGACCGAGCACGCGCCGCGCCCTGTTCCCGGGGGCGCGGCGCCCTCGTGGGGCGCGGTTCGCCCGGATGGGCTGCCTGCGGTGGTCACCGGCGCGCGCTGGGGATTGGTTGTGATATGTCCCCCCGACGCCCAGGTGCACTGGAGTATTCGCATGGAATCCGGTTCCTCCGCGCACAACTGCCCCTTCGACTTCGCCGAAGCCCTCGAATTCGACCCGCAGCTCAAGTACTTCATGGAGAACGAGCAGATCTCCCGCATCAAGCTGCCGCACGGCGAGGGCGAGGCCTGGCTCGTCACACGGTACGAGGACGTGCGAACGGTGACGACCGACCGGCGTTTCAGCCGTGCCGCCGTCGTCGGCAAGGACTTCCCGCGCATGACGCCGGAGCCGATCGTCCAGGACGAGGCCATCAACGTGATGGACCCGCCGGACAGCAGCCGGCTGCGCTCGCTGGTCTCCAAGGGCTTCACCCCCCGGAACGTCGAGCACATGCGTCCCAGCATCGAGCGGGTCGTCGGCGAACTCCTCGACGGCATGGAGGAGAGCGGCTCGCCGGCCGATCTCGTGGAGCACCTCGCGGCGCCGCTCCCGCTGGCCGCCATCTGCGAGGTGCTCGACATCCCCGATGAGGACAGCTGGGAGCTGCGCGGCCACGCCCGCACCATGATGGACTTCAGCCCCGACAACCGGGACAACGCCGTCCGCTCCAAGGCCTACCTGCGGGAGTACTTCACGAAGCTCACCGCGCAGCGGCGAGCCCACCCGGGCGACGACCTGGTCAGCGTGCTGGCCACGGCCCGTGACGGCGACGAGATCCTCAACGACAAGGAACTCGCCGTCATGGCCATGGTCCTGCTCATCACGGGCCAGGACACCACGTCGAACGAGATCGGCAACATGGCCTTCACCCTGCTCACCCGCCCGCGCGAGCTGGCCTTGCTGCGCGAGCAGCCGGACCGCATCCCGCAGGCCATCGAGGAGATGCTGCGCTACATCCCGTTCCGCAAGGGCGTCGGCATCCCGCGGATCGCCACCGAGGACGTGGAGATGGGTGGCGTGCTGATCCGGGCCGGTGACGTCGTCCACGTCTCCTACCTGACCGCGAACCGCGACCCCGAGAAGTTCGACCGCCCCGACGAGCTGGACCTGGACCGGACCGGCACGCCCCACATGACCTTCGGCTGGGGCGGCCACCACTGCCTCGGCGCGCCGCTGGCGACCATGGAGCTCCAGGTGGCCTTCAGGGAGCTGCTGCGCCGCTTCCCGGACCTGAGGCTGGCCAAGCCGGCCGACGAGGTCCGGTGGAGCGCCACGTCGATCTGGCGCTACCCGGTGGCCCTGCACGTCGCCTGGTGACCTGTCCGGCCCGGTTCCGTCCGGTCCCGCCCCGGCCCCGCACCCCTTCGGGTGCGGGGCCGGTTCCGTACCGTTCTCCCTCGTGGCGGCGGGTGCGGGCCGCTCCGACATGCGAAATCCGCCCAAGTGACGTACGTTTTCCTGGTGGAAGCAAATCTGAACAGGCCATGATTCCACCGCGACGACAGCCGGTCCCCCTTTGTGAACCGACTTTTGCCGGGACCTCCTGAAAGTCGCCGCCCCTTGGGCGCGCAGATGAAATGCGCCCGTACCCCCTACCGCATTTTCGTGACAGGTACGGGCCTGCTCCGGAAATCCCGGAGCAGCGCACCACAGGGACCATAGCCCGCCGAGGGGCAGGAAATGGAGCCACCCATGGCTGTTCTGTGCAAGCCGGTGATTTCGGTACCCGACAACGTTATCACCTGCGAACAAACGCTTGAGCTGGCACGACGGCTGCACAAGGACCACCCGCAACTCGACCTGACCCTCAAGCTCATCGAGCACACGGGCGTTCAGAAGCGGCACCTGATCCAGCCGATCGAAGAGGTGCTCAAACATCCGGGCTTCGACGTACGCAGCCAGATCTATGAGGCGGAGTCGAAGGCAAGGGTACCGGCCGTCATACGGCAGGCCCTCGACCAGGCCGAGTTGGAGCCCGAGGACATCGACCTCATCGTGTACGTATCGTGCACGGGCTTCATGATGCCGTCGCTGACCGCGTGGCTCATCAACAAGATGGGCTTCCGTCACGACACCCGTCAGCTGCCGATCGCGCAGCTCGGATGCGCGGCGGGAGGCGCGGCCATCAACCGCGCCCACGACTTCTGCACGGCGTACCCCGAGGCCAACGCCCTCATCGTGGCATGCGAGTTCTGCTCGCTGTGCTACCAACCCACGGACCTCAGCGTCGGAACGCTGCTGTCCAACGGGCTGTTCGGCGACGGCATCGCCGCCGCCGTCGTCCGGGGCAGCGGCGGCACCGGGATGCGGCTGGAGCGCAACGCCTCCTACCTCATCCCGAACACCGAGGAGTGGATCTCCTACGCGGTGCGCCAGACCGGCTTCCACTTCCAGCTCGACAAGCGCGTGCCCGGCACCATGGAGCCCCTGGCCCCGGTGCTGCGCCAGGTCGCCGAGGACCACGCGTGGAACGCCGCCAAGCTGGACTTCTACATCATCCACGCCGGCGGCCCCCGGATCCTGGACGACCTGTGCCGCTTCCTCGGCGTCCCCCCGGAGTCGTTCCGCTTCAGCCGGGCCACGCTGACCGAGTACGGCAACATCGCGAGCGCCGTCGTCCTCGACGCCCTGTACCGGATGTTCGAGGAGGGCTCCGCCCTGGACGGGCACCGAGGTCTGCTGGCCGGCTTCGGGCCGGGCATCACCGCGGAGATGGTCCTCGGGACGTGGGTCACCAACGGGCTCGACGCCACGATGACGCCCCAGCACTCCTACGGGGAGTACGACGTCATCACCTGAACCGCGGCCCGGGTGACCCGGTGACGGTCCGGGCCGGCGGTGACCGGGGACGCCACGGCGTCTCCGTCACCGGCCGGCCCGGGCCCCGCCGGCCGGGCGAGCCCCATCAGCCTTGCGACGCGGCAGCCACGCGCCCCCCGCGTCGCTCTCGTTCCGCCGGACCGTCAGGCGGGGACCACCCGCTCCCGGGCGGTCACGAAGCCCACGACCGCCTCCGCGAAGCGCCCGGGCTCCTCGAGGTGGCCGAAGTGCCCGCTGTTCTCCAGGACCACGAGTTCAGATTGGGGGATCAGCTCGTGCAGTTCACCGGCCCACCGCATCCCGCAGATCACGTCGTACCGGCCGGCAACGACCAGCGCCGGCACGGTGAGAGCCCCCAGCTGCCCCCGGTCGTCGATGGCATCGGGGACGAGGTGCTCATCCAGTCCCGAGATGTGCGTACCCGCCACCGCGGCGCGCAGCGGCGCGAACTCCTCCTCCCTGCCCCAGTAGTCGGCGAAGTACGCGGGCAGCAGCCCCTTGAGGGCGGCCGTCATCTCCACGTCGTCGGAGATCGCGGACACCCCCTGGAGGGCCCCCAGGACCTCCGGCAGACCGGGGTGGCCCGCGTGCCGGGCGGCGAACTCCTGGACCATGCGCATCGCCTCGGCGCCGTGCTCGGGGCCGGTGACCGGCGCGCTGTCGTAGAGGACGATGCCGGCGACGCGCGCGGGCCGGCGCAGTGCGTGGTACTGGACGACGAAGCCGCCGTGCGAGTGCCCCATGAGGTGCACGCGCGGGGTGCCCAGGTGGTCGACGAGTGCGTCCAGGAACCGGCTGTAGCGCTCACGGGTGTAGCCGTGGGGGTGCGAGGGGAGCCGGCCCGAGCCACCGGTGCCGACCGGCTCCGGGTAGACGACCGTGAGGTGCCGCTCGACCTCGGGCATGCGCAGGTACTCCCAGAAGACGCCCGGCCCGCCGGAGTGCGCGATGCACACCGGGCCGGTGCCGTGGACATGGTAGCGCTGGACCACTCCGTCCACCTCGAAGGTATGGGTGCCGGGGGACAGGGGGTCGGTCAGAGGGGTGGGCATCGGTACTCCGTATCCGGAAGGTGTCGAGGACACCGACAGGACGCGGGGCGGCGCGGGAAGTTCGATCGCCGGCGAGTGACGGTCGTCACACCCGGTGCGGGGGCGTCGAGGCCGGGCGCGCACGCGGGGATGGGCCGGTCGGCCCCGTCCCACGGCGGAAATGATCCGGGTGGCCCCTGCTGCGGGAGCGTCGGCGCGTGCGACGGTCGTCGGACAGGGAAGGGAGCACGGCCATGGGCGGCAGGGCGGTGTTCTGGCGCTGGCGCCGCAATCCGATGCGGCGGCGTTCCGATGTCGTGGAGGCCTGGACAGGCGTGGCGACGGCGCTGCTGATCGCCGCCGGGGCCCCTGCGGCCGGCGTGGCCACGGCGGCCGCGGTGGAGGACTCCGAGCTCCGGCGCGGCCAGGGCACCCACCTGGCGGCGGCCGTCCTGACCGAGGACGCCGCGAAGGCCGTGGAGAACCCGTACACGGGCTCCATCGGCAAGGTCCTCACCACCGTCCGGTGGACGGCCCCCGACGGCTCCACCCGAACCGGTGAGGCCCGCGTCGAACCGGGCAGCCCCGCGGGATCCACCACGTTCGTCTGGCTGGACGCGAACGGCCGTCTGCAGCAGAACCGGCTCACCCCCGAGCAGGCCGAGGCCCAAGGCGTCGTCTTCGGCACGGTCGCCGCGGCGGGCGCCTGCGCGCTGGTCCTCGCCGGACGCTGGGTCGTCCGCCTCCGCATCGACCGCCACCGCGCCGCCGCGTGGGGCCGCGAGTGGGAGGAGACCGGGCCCTCATGGGGGCACCGCAGGGCCTGAGCCCCGGCGGTACCCCTGATGGGCGCACGGTACCGGGACGCCGGCCCGCCCCCGGGGGAGGCTGGAAGCAGACGGCGGGCAGGGCGGACGAGGAGGCGCGGTGAGCGGGCTGGTGGTCGTAGGAGCGGACGGCTCGGCGTCGAGCCTCGCCGCGGTGGAGACGGCGGCCCGCGAGGCCCGGTGGCGCGGCGCCGGACTGCGGGTGGTGCACGCCTTCCTGTGGCCCGCCATGCATGTGCCGCTGGGGCCCTCGAGTCTGGGCCCGTCCGACGGCGGCCTGCGCAACGCCGCTCAACACGTGGTGGCGGAGGCCGTGGAACGCGCCGGCAGCGTGGCACCGGACGTGGAGGTCTCCCACGCCGTGGTGACCGGCGAGCCCCTCACCGTGCTGGAGGCCCAGTCGCGCGCCGCCGAACTCGTGGTCGTGGGATCCCGCGGCATGGGCGGCTTCGTCGGTCTGATGCTCGGCTCCACGGCGGTGCACCTCGCCGCGCACGGGCAGTGCCCGGTCATGGTGGTCCGGGAGCAGCCGGCCGCCGGCGGCCCGGTCCTGCTGGGCGTCGACGGGTCCCCGGCCGGCGCGGACGCGGTCGACTTCGCCTTCGCCGAGGCCGCGTTGCGGGGCGCAGAACTCCTCGCCCTGCACGCGTGGACCCCGTGGAACACGCCCGTTCCCGCGCCACCGCTGGACCCCACGATGCCGTACGCGAGCGAGCCCGGCGAACTCGCGCGTACCGAGGAACGCCTGGTCGCGGAGGCGATCGCGGGACGCCGCGAGCGCCACCCCGGCGTCACGGTCCGGACCAGGACGGTGCACGGCGGGACCCGAGAGACCCTCATCGAGGAGAGCCGGACCGCCCAGCTCCTCGTCGTCGGCGCCCGTGGACGAGGCGGCTTCGCCGGACTGGTGCTCGGCTCCGTCAGTCAGGCGGTGCTGCATCACGCGCATTGCCCGGTGGTCGTGGTGCGGGGGTCCACCGCCGGGCGGTGAGGGCGGGGGACGCCCGGCCGGCCACGATGCGGCGCCGGGTCCGGTCGGTGGGGGTGGCGGTGGCGCGATCGGGGTGCAGTGAGGCGCGGGTTCGCCCGCCCGCCTTCGGCCGGTGACCCCCGCGGCGACTCGCGTCTGCGCCCGCATCGCTCGGCGCGGGGTCCGCCGCACGTCTGCCTGGCCACCGCTGCGAGGTGCCCCCACAGGCGGAGCGTGGGCGGCCGTGACGCGGCGTCTGCTCACGCTTGCCCACCGGCCACGTGCCGTTCCCTGGGCGGGTGCGGATGGCGGCCGGGCTGTCGGGGCCGGGCGGGCTGTCCGGTCGCCGGTGGTGCGCGGTCCGGCTGTGGGGAAGGCGGTGGGCTACACGGTCGGCAAGGGCGGAGCGGGCCGTGGCCGGTGCTGGGGCCTGAGCGGCCGGTCACGGTTGCCGGGACGAAGGGGATCCGCGCCGTACCTCCGCTCCACCGGCCGGCCCACGGCCGCGGGGTTGGTGACGCCTGCCGCGGGCCTCTTCGACCTGGCCGACCCCGGACACGCACCGGGTGTTCGTCGGCGGATGGCCAGTGCCCGTTCCTGCCGAGGCCGTGGGTGGACAGCGGCGCCCAGCACTCCCCGGCGCGATGTCCCCGGCCGCTGTCGCCGCCCCGGCCGCGGCGCCGACCCCGCGCCGCGGCCCAGGGCAGGCCCCCGTAGGCTTGATCGAGCGGTGCCGGCGCCCATGGGCCGATCGGCCCCCGGGCGGGCCCGGTGGCCCCTGCCGGAGGCCCAAGGCCGACGGGAAGCTGGGGGTGAACAGCCCACGCCCTTCGTCACGTTCGCCAGGAGGCACGTCATGTCCCGTACGGTCACCGCAGGTCTCGACGGATCGCCCGAGAGCCTGGCCGCCGCGGACTGGGCCGCCCGCGAGGCCCAGCGTCGCGGACTGAGCCTGAGGCTCCTGCACGTCCACGAGTGGCAGCCGTACTCTTCCGTCTACGCCCCGCTGGCCGGGGCGGTGGCCGCGGTGGACCCCGACGCGCAGCGGCAGTGGGCCGAGTCCGTGTCGCGCGACGCCGCCGCCGAACTCGCCCTGCGCCACCCGGACCTGGAGATCTCCGCGGGGCTCGTCAGCGGGCAGCCCGCGGCCGCCCTCGCGGCCGCCGCCGAGGAGTCGGAGCTGCTGGTGCTGGGCTCCCGCGGCCTCGGCGCGCTCGCCGGGTTCCTCGTCGGCTCCGTGGCCTCGGCGACCGTCGCCCAGGCCGTGCGGCCCGTCGTCCTGGTACGGGCCGGTCAGACGGGCAAGGACGAGCACCGCCCGGACCTCGACGGGCTGGTCTCTCAGTACACCCCCTTCCGTGACGTGGTGCTCGGCATCGACCTGGCCCGCCCCCACGACGACCTGCTGGCCTTCGCCTTCGAGGCCGCCATGCTGCGCGGGACCGGTCTCCGCGTCGTTCACGGCTGGAACCTGCCGGCCTCATACGGTTACAACCCCGCCGCCATAGCCCTGGACCTGGAGCGTGAGCTGACCGACGCCCAGGCCAAGGCGCTCACCCAGGCGCTGGCGCCGTGGCGGGCCAAGTACCCCGCCGTCGACGTCGCGGAGCACTCCCTGGTCGGCGGGGCCGCGCATCACCTGATCGAGGCGGCGGCCGACGCCTCACTCGTCGTCGTCGGCCGCCGCGTCCGGCACTCTGCCGCCGGCCTGCACATCGGTCCGGTGACCCACGCCGTGCTGCACCACGCCAAGGCGCCGGTGGCCGTCGTCCCGCACGACTGACCGCCGCCACGCCGGGCCGGGCCGAGCCGGGCCGGCGCGGCCCCGCCCGGGTCAGCGGGCGGGGCGGCCGGTCGATGAGCGCCGTCTCCTCGTCCGTCAGCGGCAGCGCGCCCGCCGCCACGTTGTTCACCAGGTGCCCCGGATCGCCCGTGCCCGGGATGACGATCTCGGCCACGCTCGCGCCGAGGTCCCGCTGCAGGCTGGGCTGCGCCACCAGCAGGACGCCGCCGTCCAGGGCGACGATCGCGGCGCCCGCGACGCTCGCCACCAGCGCGAGCCGCCGCCGCGCGGGGGAGACACTGTCTACGGGCGCGGCGTTCAGAGGCTCCTGCGGGGACCGGAACCCGGCTGATCCGCGAGATCGCCGAACGCGGTCACCGAGGCGGCGTCGACGTCTTCCCGCGAGCACCTCACCGCACCGCCGAACCGGCCCCCACCGCCGCACCAGGCCCGCGCACATCAGGGTGTGGACTGACCGGTGGCGGTACTCCTCGGAGGGAGACGCGCCGGGATCCTGGGCATCGGCCCACTCCCCGCTCCAGCGCACGAGGAAGGACCGCCAGTCGAAGTCGGTGTCCCTCACCCCTCGATCGTGACATCCGGCACCGGCAACGCCCGTTCGCCCGGCTCCTCAATGGTCGGCGGAGACCCGTGGGCGTAATCCCCTGGGCATGGTGGCCGAACCGTCCGTACAGTGGGCCGCCGGTCGACGGGCGATCACCGTCGGCAGAGGGGGACGGAGCAACCCATGTCCGGAAGAACGGCCGGAGCGGTCGCGGGGCCTGCCGCGCTGCCGGTGCTCGTCCCGGGGTGTGCCCTCAGCCGCTCGGACCCGGGACCGCCGCTGTCCGGCGCCCGGGCAGGCGGCGAGGCGATCACCGTGAAGGGCCCCAGCTGCCCTGGTGAGCCGGAGAAACGTCTCGTGGTCCGGGACGCCGACGCCGACGCCGTGGGCCCGGCGGCCCTGAAGGCGGTGTGGTGGGCGTCCGGCCCCACCACGGCCGCCGCCCGCCCCGGGGAGGCCGAACTTTTCACCGGCAAGGGGTTCCGGCACAGCGCTCCGCAGCCCGCCACCGTCCCCCGCCGCATCGAGGTCGACTACGTCACCCCCGGCCCGGACGGCTGGAGCGAGGCGCTCCACGTGGACGTCATCTCGGCGGCGAAACCGAAGCCCGGCCAGTACTGGACGGAGGGCGGCGTGCGGACGGCGGCCCGGATCGACGCCCAATCGGGCTACGGAAGAGGCGGGGCCGCGCAGTGAGCTCGCAGCAGCCCCATGCCTACGAGGCCTTCGTCGACGTCGCCACCGCCGATCCCGCTGTCGTCGGCCTCGTCCTCAAAGGCTCACGGGCCCACGAGGGCATGACCACCGAACACTCCGACCACGACCTGTACGTCGTGGTCGCCGACGGCGCCACGACGGATCTCACGCGCTTCGCGGGGCACCGCAGTCCCGAACTCGACCTCGTCATCGTCTCCCTGGAGGAGTTCCGCGCCGCCGGCATGCCGGGGTTCGAGCGCTACGCCCTCGCCCGCGCCCGGATCGTTCTCGACCGGCTCCACGGAGGGATCGCCCGGATCGTGGCGACCAAGGCGCGGCTCGACGCCGATGAGGCGTTCAGGGACGCGGGCCGGTGGCTCGACGCCTACGTCAACTCGCTCTACCGCTCGCTGAAGAACGACCGCGACGGTCACGCGCTCGCGGCACGGCTCGATGCCGCCGACAGTGTCGGCCTCCTGCTCGAGACGCTCTTCGCCCTGGACCGGCGCCCCCGCCCCTACAACAAGTACCTGGAGTGGGAACTCGCCCGGTTCCCGCTGCCGGGCTGGGACACCCGCGTGCTGCTCGACGCCGCGGACGCCATCTCGGCGACCGGGGACGTGTCCGCGCAGCGGGGGCTGTTCGCCCGCGTCGAGGCCGCGGCCCGCCGGGCCGGGCACGGCGCTGTGCTGGACGCCTGGGGCGAGGACCTCGCGCTGATGCGACCGCGGAGGGCCTGACAGCGGCCCCGTTCTTGGTGGCCGCGCCGGGTTGGCATCCGCGTCGGCGCGAGGGACTCCTGAAGGGCGCCCCGCTGCGAGTCCGTGTGCTCATGCCGATCCGGTGCCGCCGCCGCTACCGTGCCTACGCCAGGAGGCTGCACGGCACGGCCACGCCGCCCCGCATCGGGCTGCGCGGCTGACCGGGCCGCCGCGGCGGCCCCCGGGATCAGGCGCCGCGCACGGCGGCGGGCTCGCGCACCATGAACACGTCGACCGGATCCTCGGTGTCGACGGTGAACCCGTGCCGCTCGTACAGCCGCCGGGCCGCGCTGCCCCGCAGCACGTTGAGCCGGACCGGGACGCCGTCGCGGTCGCACCGCTGCAACAGCTCCCGCAGCACGGCGGTGCCGATGCCGCCCCCCTGCAGCCGCGGGGCCAGGTAGAAGTGCTCCAGCCAGCGGGCGCCCTCGGCCGGCCGCAGCGCGACGCAGCCGGCGAACGCGCCGTCCACGTCGACGACCCAGGTGTGCTCCGGCACGAATGCGTCCCGCAGGCGCTGCCGCACGCGGTGCTCGTCGTACCGTCCGAGCCGCTCCAGGTCGGCCCGCAGCACCACGGCCCGCAGCTCCGCCACCGCCTCGACGTCCGTCGCCGCGGCCGGCCGCATGTTCCAGTCCGCCATGATCGCAAGGCTACCGCGCCGCGCGCGGGGGCCCTACGCTGCGGTGATGGTCGGTCACGCGCCCGAGGAACTGCTGACCGTCGTGCCCGAGGAACTGCTGACCGTCGCCGCCGCCCTGTTGTTGCCGGGACAGGACCTGACCGGCGCGACCCTCGCGGGCGGTGGTTCGCACCATGTGGTGCTGCTTCCCGGCGCCGCGGTCGTACGCGTCGCGAGGAAGCCCACCGCGGTCGCGGCACTGCCCCGGAACGTGGAACTGCCGCGCCGCCTGGGGGCGCTGGACCTGCCCTTCGCGGTGCCGCGCCCGTTGTCCGGCGTGGTCCGGGTGGCGGGGCACACCGCTGTCGCGCTGTCCTGGCTTGAGGGAGCGCCCGCCCCGAGGAGTGGGGGCGGGGAGCCGGAGGAACTCGCCCGGCTGCTGCGGGCGCTGCGCGAGGTGGACTGCGGAGACCTCCGGAGCCTGCTGGGCGCGGCGCACGAGTACGCGGGCGGTGACCGGTGGGCCGAGATGATGGAGCGGGACGTCGTTCCCCGGCTGCCGCGCACGTGGCGGTCCGAGGCGCTGCGCCGCGTGGGTGCCGCTGTTGACCTGCCCGTGGTGGAACCGTCCCTGGTCCATGGTGACCTCGCAGGCGACAACCTGCACTGGAGCGGTGACGGCCGCGTGCTCGGCGTACTGGACTGGGACCTGGCCCAGCCGTTCGATCCGGCCGTCGACGCCGCCTGCCTGGCCTGGCACGGCTGGGACAAGGTGGCGGCGGCCGTCGACCGGGCGGCCCTGCACCGGGCGTGGACGTGGTACCTCACCTTCGGCCTGGAGCAGGTGTCCTTCGCCCTCCTCAACGGCGAGCCGGAGGAAGTCGTCGCGCGCCGCTGCACGGTGGCGATTTCCTGGCTGGAGCGGACGGCACGGATGACACGGCCGCTCGGCTGACGCCGGATCAGGGGATGACGGCGTCCACGCAGCCCCCGTCGACGCGCACGGCGCCGCCGGTGGTGGCCGAGGCGAGGTCGGAGCTGAGGTACACGACCATGTTGGCGATCTCCGCGGGCTCGATGAGGCGTTGCAGCAGCGACTGCGGGCGGTGCTCGCGCATGAAGCGGCGCTGCGCCTCCTCCCAGGGCAACTCGCTTCCGACGAGCCCCCGGACGAACTCCTCCACGCCCACGGTGCGGGTCGGGCCGACCAGGACCGAGTTCACCGTGACGCCCGAACCGGCGGCTTTCTTGGCGAAGCCGCGGCCGAGGGCGAGCATGGCGGTCTTCGTCATGCCGTACTGGACCATCTCGACGGGGATCGCCACGCCGGACTCGCTGGAGATGTACTGGATGCGGCCCCAGTCCCGGTCCAGCATCCGCGGCATGTACATCCTGGTGAGGCGGACGGCGGACAGGACGTTGACCTCGAAGTACCGGCGCCACTCGGCGTCGTCGATCTCCAGGGCGTCCTTGGCGCCGTAGACGCCGAGGTTGTTGATGAGGATGTCGACGTCCGGCACCGCCTCGCGGGCCCGTCCGGCACCCTCCTCGGTGGCCACGTCGGCTGCGACGGCGACGAACTCGCCGTCCGGTATCTCGTCCCGCAGTTCCTCGAGGGCCTGGTCCACCCGGTCCGGGTCGCGGCCGTTCACGCCGACGCGGGCACCCGCCCGTGCCAGCCCGGCCGCGATGGCCGCGCCGATGCCCTGCGTCGACGCCGTCACCAAGGCGGTCCGTCCGGTGAGGTCGATGCGCATGTCCGCTCCCTGGGGAGACCCGGTCGACGATCACGGCAGCACGACCGTGTTCCACCCAGTCTCCGTCAGCCGGCATCCCGCCGCTCGGCGAGCGAGGGCCGTCGTCACCGTGCCCTGACGGTACGCCTCTCCGCGAGGAAGCGGTGGAGGGCCCATGCCGCGCCTGCCGCCGAGGCCGTCCAGACGAGGGCCTCGGCGACGGCGATCGCCGGGGTCACCGTGAGGTGCGGCCGGGGCGGCAGGACGGCCATCTGGACGGCGGCACCGACCGGAACCGTCAACGCGGCCAGGAGGCCGGGCAGTCCGGGGCGCCGGACGGCCGCGCCCGTCATGCCGAGGAACGGTCCGAGGAACACCGCGACCACCGCCCAGACCAGGACGTCCGTGCCGGCGTCCACCAGGAGGTGGTCCGTGGCGTAGTACGTCGCCGTGGCGATGACCAGCGACAGCGGTCCGGCCAGCGCGCCGCCGGCGGGCGTCCGGGCGAGCAGGCCCGCGGCCACCGCGAGGGCGGCCCAGGACCAGCCCGCGTCCAGCAGCAGGCTGAGGACCTTGGCGCTGCCGCCCCAGGGGGTGCCCGTGATCCGGGCCCCGAGCTCCGAGTACGGCGACGACAGCGCGTTGACGAGCGAGGTGAGCATCCCGAAGACGGCTCCCACCGCCAGGGCCCCCGTGATCCTCATGCCGGGAGGTTATCGAAACCGCCGGCCACGCACGGCGGTTCGGCGACCCCTGCCCTCGGCTCAGGCCTCTGCGGCCTTCCGCAGGCTCGCGAAGACCGAGCGGGCCTCGGTGCCGTCAGGCTGCTGCCAGCGGGCGTCGACGTGCCCCAGCGCGCCGTTCGCGACACCGCCCCCCGCGCCGGGCCGCAGTACACGCGTCACGCGGAGGACCAGGCGGCCGGCCGGGCCGGCGTCGACGGTCACGTCGGTCGCGGCCTGCGGGCCGTCGGCCACGGTTCCGGCGCCGGACACGACGGCGTCCGCCGGTCCCGCGTAGTGGCGGGCGACGGTCGGGTCGGGCGTGTCGCTGACGCTCTGGGCCTGCGCCACGGTCTCACCGCGTACCAGGGCGATCAACTGGGCCACCACCACCGGATCGTGCGCGCCGTCGTAGATCCAGCGCCTGCCCAGCACACCGTGCTCCGTGGTGCCGATGAGCGCGCCCTCGGCGCCGGCCACTGGCGCGCCGCGGTAGGCCATGGGCACGTGGTAGGCGGCGCCGTCCTGGTCGGTGACCACCATGAACTCCACCCCGACCTCGCCCAGGGGGTCGTCCAGGCGGAAGCCGCCGGCCTTCGCGAGCTCCGGCTCCCGCCCCGCGCCCGCGTACCAGGTCTGCCGGGGCAGCCATCGCGTGAGCAGTTCGAGCTTGGTCGGCGTGAGTGTCGTGTGATGGATGAGCGACATGGCGGGTGGAGCCTCCCCTGGGTGCGTACGTGCGGGGGACATCGTCCCATCGGGGTCCGCCACGCGGTCGTCCGGGCGGGTGACAATCGTCGCCCGCACGGCCATACCTCAGTAAGGTGACCGTATGGCGAAGCAGAAGGTCACCATCACCCTCGACGAGGACACCGTCGCCGCGGTCGACAAGCTGGCCGGCGGCCCCGGCGGCAACCGGTCCGCGTTCATCGAGGCGGCCGTCACCGAACGGCTCCAGCGCACCGAACGCGCCCTGCGCGCCGTGGACTGGCTCGCCGCCCGGGCCCGCCAGGAAAACCCCGGTGAGTGGGAGGTTGCCCTCGAGGCCGTCGCCTCCGCCGACGCGCGGCGCGGCTTCGAGACCGCTCCTCCTGCCGACCCGGGTCAGGCGGCGTGAGCGGCGGGTACATCCTCGACCACACCGCCGTCCGGGCCCTCGCCCTGGGGCGCCCGTACATGGTCGCCCGGGTCATCCGCTCGGCGCAGACCGCGGTGCCGCTGTACGTCCCGGCGGTCCCCTTCGCCCAGGGCCTGACCGAGTCCGTCCTCGGCGAGGTGTACGAACGCCTCCAGGACGCCCTGGCCGCACCGTGCTTCGTCTTCCGGGCGCTCGGTGAGGCCACCTGCTGGTCCGTCGCGCAGATCGCCCACGAGCGCGCCACGGACATCTCCACCGCCCACGCCGCGCACCTGGCGCTGTCCACCGGACTGCCGGTGCTCACCCAGCAGCCCGAGGCCTACAAGCGCGTGGACGCCCGGATCGACACCGAGCAGATCCTCTGACCGGCGTGTGCTCAACGCTCCAGCAGCGCGGCCGCGGCCTCCACCGGTGCCGGCAGGCTGCGCCGGTCACGCAGAGCCGCGGGAAGGCGCGTGAGCACGCCGGTCAGAGCGTCGCGCGCGACAGGGTAGCCCGCGGCATCGGCCGCCAGGTGCCACGTGCGCCGCAGGGCCCGGGCGCGGCCCCGGGGACGGCTGGTGGACCGACCGCACCTGGGGGCAGTAGCAGCAGGCCCAGCCGCGGGCCGCCAGGTCGTAGGCGAGAGGTCAGCCGTCCGAGCGTCTCGAGAAGCTGCCCGCGCCGGTTGTGCGTGATCGTGACAATGGTGGTGAGGCAGTCCGCGGTCATGTCGGGTTCCTCCGCAGCCCCGGGACGGTCGCCGTCGGCTCCCCCGGGTACCTGGCCGGCCGGAACGCGGGCGTTCGCATCTCACTCTCCCAGTACCCGGAATCGCCCACAGATCCCCGACCGGATTCTTGAAACTCCGAGGAGGAGACGGCCGATGTCCACGGAGCCCCCGGGGGACCGCCCCGGTCCATCCGACCCGGACGAGCAGGACCGGCAACGGATCCGTACCGAGCTGGCGGCCGTCCTGCGCGAGGCACGTGACGCCCTGGCCGGGACGGAGCGGGCGCGGGCCGGTCTTGCCGCCGACTGCCTTCTGGACGCCGCGGACGCCGCGGACAAGGCGACGGTGGCGGATCGGCTCGATGCCGAGGCCGCGCGATCCGCGGACCGGATCCGCCACGCCTCCGAAGCGCTGCGCCGTCTCGATGAGGGAACCTACGGATCCTGCGAGGCCTGCGGCAAGCCGATCGGACGGGAGCGCCTGACGGCCCTGCCCCTGAGCCGGCTGTGCGTCGACTGCTCGGCGGGACGAGAGGCCTGAGCAGGGGGAGCGGGCCGCTTGAACGGTCCGGCGCGAATCTCCACGTCTTGACCGCCGCATCGTGGGTAAGTGTGGGGTGAAACGTCCGAAATGAGTGGGGATGGTTTAGATGGCCTCTACGCGACCGAGTATCGAGCAGCACCCCGACCTGCTGGCGCTGCGTGCGGAGTACGAACGGACGACCGCCACCAACCGGGGCCAGGCGATCGAGGCCATGGGCCTGGTGACCGGCACCTACCTGGCGGCGTCCCCCTGGATCGTGGGCTTCAACGGCCTGTCGACGATAGCCGTCGGCAACCTCATCGTCGGCATCGCGTACGCCATGCTCATGGGCGGCGTGGGCAGGGCCTTCGAGCGCACTCACTCGATGGCATGGGCCGCGGCCATCATCGGCCTCTGGACGATCATCTCGCCGTGGTGCATCGCGGGCGACGTCAGCACAATGCGCACGATCATCAACAACGTGGTGGTCGGCGTCATCGCGCTGCTGCTCGCGCTGGCGGCGGCCTCGATGCGGCCGGGCGTCGGCCGCGGGAAGTCCTCGGACGTGAGGGGCCCGACCGGAGGCTCCCGCATCTGACCGGCTCCCGCCGGAATCCGCCCCGCCGGGCGAGCCCCTCGCGGCTCGCCCGGCGGGGCGCGTTCGGAGGGCTACGGGCCGGAGGGCTACGGGACGTGCTCTCCGTGGGCGGAACCGAAGGTGACGGGCAGCCGCGAGGGGCCGCGCAGCACGCGCGGCCGCCAGCGCAGCTCGTCGGCCGGCACGGCGAGCGCGAGGCCGGGCAGACGCCGCAGGGCGGTACCGATGGCGATCCTGCCCTCCAGCCGGGCCAGCGGCGCGCCCAGGCAGTAGTGGATGCCGTGGCCGAAGGCGAGGTGGGCGTTGTCGGCCCGCGTGATGTCCAGGCGGTCCGGGTCGGCGAACCGCGCCGGATCGCGGTCGGCGATGGCGGAGGCGACCACGACGGTCGCGCCGCGCGGGACCGCCACCCCCGCGATGGTCAGGTCCTCGCGGGCGAAGCGCGCGATGCCGGGGTTGACCGGTCCGTCGTAGCGCAGGAACTCCTCGATCGCGCCGGGCAGCAGCTCCGGGTCCTCGCGCAGCAAGCGCAGCTGGTCGGGGTGGGTGAGCAACGCGGCGATGCCGTTCCCGATGAGGTTGACGGTGGTGATGTACCCGGCGACCAGGAGCAGGAAGGCCATCGCGATGAGTTCGTGGCGGTCCAGCCGCTGCTCGTCGTCGTGGGTGGCGATCAGCGCGCTGAGCAGGTCGTCCCCGGGGTGCGCCCGCTTGGCGTCCAGCAGCCCGGTGAGGTAGCCGTGCATCTGCTGCCAGGCCGCCTCGATCTTGGCCGGGTCCGGTGGCCGGGGCCCTTGGAGGACCATGTCGTCGGTCCACCGCTGGAAGTCGTAGCGGTCGGAGACGGGCACGCCGAGCAGTTCGCTGATGACCGTGACTGGCAGCGGCACCGCGAAGTCCTCGACGAGGTCGGCGCGCCCGGCCGGGACGATGGCGTCGAGCAGTTCGTCGGTGATGGCCTGGACGCGCGGCTCCAGCTCGGCCACGCGGCGGGCGGTGAACGCCTTGGAGACCAGCCGGCGCAGCCGGGTGTGGTCGGGCGGATCGGCGCGCAGCATCGTGCGGATCATCGACTCGCGCTCGGTGGTGGGCAGCCGTGCCATGAGCCGCGGGTCCGCGGCGTCGCGGACGTCGCTGCTCAGCCGCGGATCGGTCAGGGCCGCCAGGCCGTCCTCGTACCGGGTGACCAGCCAGGCCTCGAGCTCGCCCTGGATGACCGCGCGGCGCACCGGGCCCTCCCGGCGCAGCTCCTCGTAGAGGGGGAAGGGATCGGCGACGAAGGCCGGATCGGTGAAGGGCAGGGTGACCGGCTGCTGGCTCATCAGGCCTCCGGGAGTGCGTGGCACCTCATGACGGCATTAATGTGCACCGTTCAAGGATAATATGTCCCGTTGTGTCGGGGTCGAGCGACGGCGGAGGGCGGGCTGCGATGGAACGGACCACGTGCTGCGTGGTGGGCGGCGGCCCGGCGGGCATGGTGCTCGCCCTGCTGCTGGCCAGGGCGGGGGTGGAGGTCACCGTCCTGGAGAAGCACGGCGACTTCCTGCGCGACTTCCGCGGCGACACCGTGCACCCCTCGACCCTCGCCCTGCTGGACGAGCTCGGCCTGGCCGAACGCTTCGCCGCGCTGCCCCAGCGCCGCGTCGCCACCGTCCAGTTGCCGATCGGCCCCGGGCGGACCCTGGTGACCGTCTCGGACGTCGGCACCCTGAGGGGACCGTACAACTACGTGGCGATGGTGCCGCAGTGGGATCTGCTGGACCTCCTGGCGGACGAGGCGCGCCGCGAGCCGGCGTTCACGCTGCGCATGGGCACCGAGGCGACCTCCTTCATCGAGGAGCGCGGCCGGATCACGGGCGTGCGGTACCGCACCCGGGACGGCCGCGGCGGCGAACTGCGGGCCACCCTGACCGTGGCCTGCGACGGTCGCGCGTCGCTGGCCCGGTCGCGGCCGGAACTGGGCCTGCGGGAGTTCGGCTGCCCGATGGACGCGTGGTGGTTCCGGGTGCCGCGGCACCCGGGTGACCCGCAGGGGCTGGTGGCCGGGGTCGGTGACCGCTTCCTCACCGCGATGATCGACCGCGGCGAGTACTGGCAGTGCGCCGCGCTGATCCCCAAGGGCAGCGACGCCGACCGCAGGGCCGCGGGCCTCGGCCACTTCCTCGCCGCTTTCTCGGCCGCCGTGCCGTGGCTGGGCGACCGGGTGCGAGCGGTGCGCTCCTGGGACGAGATCAAGCTCCTCGACGTGCGCTGCGACCGGCTGGAGCGCTGGCACCGCCCGGGGCTGCTGTGCATCGGCGACGCGGCCCACGCGATGTCGCCCGTGTTCGGGATCGGCATCAACCTCGCCGTCGAGGACGCCGTCGCCACCGCCCGCCATCTCGTGGAGCCGCTGCGCCGCGGCAGGGTCGGGCTGCGGGACGTGCGCGCCGTCCAGCTCCGCCGGTGGCCGACCACGGCCGCCACGCAGGCCCTGCAGCGCCTGGCGCACCGTCGCTTCATCGCCCCGGTGCTGGCCGGGCGATCCCCGCTCGGCGACGCCGACCGCGCCGGGCGCCTCGCCGGCCTGCTCAACTCCACGCCCTGGCTCAAGCGGGTGCCCGCGTACTTCATCGGCTACGGCGCCTTGCGCGAGCGCCCGCCGGCGGCGTCGGTGCGGTAGCCCCCGGGCCCGGCCCCCACGACGTTGCCGGACCCGGTGGGGGTGTTCGGGCTCAGGCGCCCCTGGCGGCGTTGCGGGCGATCGCGTCCACGACCGCCGGCCACACCTGCTCCGGCAAGTCGTGGCCCATGCCGGGGATCAGCAGCAGTTCGCTGCCGGGGACCGCGGCCGCCGTCGCCCGGCCGCCGCTGTGGTCGATCAGGGGGTCCTGCTCGCCGTGCACGACCACCGTCGGCACCGTCACCTGCCGCAGGCCCGGCGTGCGGTCGGGCGAGGCGAGGATCGCGGCGTACTGGCGCACGTAGCCTTCCGGGCGGTACGCGCGGTCGTGAGCGGCGGTGATGCGCTCGCGCAGCTCCTGCGGAGCCGGCGGGTAGGCGGGGGAGCCGATCACGGCGGCCCGGCGCACCGCCTCGTCGACGACGTCCTCGCGGGTCAGGGGGACGCCGTTCGAGCCGGGCATCGCCGCGATGGCCTCCGCCGAGGCCCGGCCGACCGACCGGTCGCCGGTGGTGGACATGATCGAGCACAGCGACAGCACCCGGTCGGGGTGGTCGATCACCAGTTGCTGGGCGATCATGCCGCCCATCGAGGCGCCGACGACGTGCGCGGCCGGGATGTCCAGCGCGTCCAGCAGCCCCACGGCGTCGTCCGCCATGTCGGCCAGCAGGTAGGGGACGCTGGAGGCGTCGCCCGACAGGATGGCGCCGATGTCCGGGAGGGGGTGCTCGTCAAGACCGGTCGACAGCCCCGCGTCGCGGTTGTCGTAGCGGACGACGAAGAAGCCGCGGTCCGCGAGCGCGGAGCAGAACTCCGGCCGCCACAGCGTCATCTGGGCACCGAGGCCCATGACGAGCAGCAGCGCCGGATCGCCCGCGCTGCCGAAAGTGTCGTACTCGAGCTCTATACCGTTGGACTTCGCGCGCGGCATGCGGGGCTCCTCGAGGGCTCGCGGGGGATCGGCTCATACCGTCCAGTCGGTACGATAGCCGCGCCGCTCCCGCCCGGCACCCCCAGCGGCGGACCGGCCGGCGTCTTACATGGTGTCCGTGACCTTTCCGGCCGGTATCACCGTACGAGGGCCGTTCCCATGGTGAGGCGAGAGACCGTTACATTACACTTATGTAATGTAACGCCCCGCTGTCGAGTGCGTGGGGCGTGTCCGCAGAGAAGAGGACCGCGCATGAGCGGCAACGACCGCGCCGGAAGCGCCGGGGACGCCAAGGGGACCGGCCGCGGCGCCGCCTCGCGGGCCGGTGGCCGGCCGAGGGACCCGGCGATCGAGGAGGCGATCATCCAGGCGACGCGCAAGCGCCTGGTCGCCGACGGGTACTCGCAGATGACCATCGGGGACATCGTCGCCGACGCCGGGGTCACCCGGCCCACGCTGTACCGGCGCTGGGCGAACAAGTACGACCTGGTCGTCGACGCCCTGCGGTACGGCCTCCGCGCTCAGCGCGAGGCGTACCCGGACGTCGACATGGAGGCGCTGCCCGCGGCCGAGGCGTTCCGGGAGGGCGTGCGCCGCCTCGACCCGCGCTACCACAACAGGGGCGCGATGGCGCTGCACGGCAACTTCATGGCGGAGGCCGAACGCGTCCCCGGCCTGCTGGAGCAAATGCGGGAGCACGGCGTGGGCCCCCGGTGCGAGGAGCTGGCGCGGATCCTGCTGCGGCTCCGCGAGCGCGGCGAGATTCGCGGGGACGTCGACCTCGACACCGTCGTGACCCTCTGCCTCGGCAGCTACTTCGCGGACTACCTGCGCACCGGTGGTTCCGGTGCGGACGTCGCGGAGCGCGTGGCCGACACCCTCTGGCCGGCTATCGCGGCGCGCCCGTCCGGCTCCTGCTGACCCGGCCCGGGCAGCGGGCGGGCGACGGCGGTTCGTGTTACGGACGGTCTCTGTGACAGGGAGCCGGCCGGTGGATGTTCACGAGGCGCTCTGCACGGCCCGGATCATGCGCCGCATGAAGCCCGACCCGATCCCGATCGAGAGCCGGTGCCGGATCCTGGACGCGGCGATCCGGGTGCCCAACGGCGGCAACGTGCAACGCCGGCACTTCCTCGCCGTCGACGGCCCCGGGCTCAAGGCGGGCTCGCCGCGCTCTACGCGTCCTGCCGGCGGCAGGAGTACGCCGACATCGCGGCCGGCAGGCTCGGTGCGGCACCGCACGAGGACGCCGCGGCACTTCACCGAGATCCCGCTGCTCCTCTTCGTCTTCGCGGTGGACGACCATGGCGGCGCCGGCATCTGCCCGGCCATCCGGAGTTCGCTGCCGGCCGCGCGCCGGGGGCATCGGCGGAGTGCTGACCGCGGTGCCGCGCTACGAGGCCGGCACCGTCTGCGAGCTGCTGGGCGTGCCCACCGAGGACGGCCGGCGGATGATCGCGATGCCGGCCTTCGGGTGTCCGCTGGGCCGCTGGGGGGTCGCTGCCGACCGGCGTCCGGTCCACGAGGTCTCGTCGCGCAACCGGTGGGGCGGGCCGTTCGGGCCCGGGTGCGCGAGCCCCTGTGGCTGCCCGACACCGGCGGTCCCCGCATCGAACTCGACGTCACGGCGTCCTGATCGGGGCCGGTGCCGCGCCGTGTCAGGCGGCGGGCGGGCACTGCACGGCCACCAGCGCGACGTCGTCGTTGAGCTGTCCGTCCGTGTGGCGGAGCAGGTCCGCCAGGACTTCCTCGAGCAGGGACTCCGGGTCGCACGCGGCCGTGACCGACCGGGGGATCCCGCGGTCGGTCACGGAGTAGAAGGCGCCCGAGCGGTCCCGCGCCTCGGTGAGACCGTCGGTGTGGAGCAGGAACAGATCGCCCGGGAGGAGCGGGTAGCGGCCCTCCCGGTACGCGGCGGGGTCGAGGCCGGCCAGCCCGAGCGGCGGCGCGGGCGCCGGGCCCGCGAGCGCGGTGATGCGGCCGTCGCGCAGCAGCAGCGGCAGGGGGTGCCCGCAGCTGACCGTCCGCATGAGGCCCCCGCAGGCCGGGAACTCCACCAGCAGCGCGGTGATGAACCGCTCGGGCGCGTCCGCGTCCGCCTCGGACGCCTCGGCCACGTGCCGGCGCACGCTGCCTTCGAGCGCCGCGGCCAGGCCGGGCAGGGTGGGGTGCTGGTGCACCGCCTCGCGGAAGGCGCCGAGCAGCGCCGCCGTGTCGTCCAACGCCTTCAGGCCCTTGCCCTTGACGTCGCCGATGAGGAGCCGGGTGCCGTACGGCGTCCGGGCCGCGGCGTAGAGGTCGCCCCCGACCTCGGCCATCGTCTCGGCCGCCCGGTACACCGAGGCGAGGCGCAGGTTCTCGATCCGGTGCGGGAGGGGCCGCAGGACGACCTGCTGCGCCGCCTCGGAGATCGCCCGCAACTGGCTCGTCTCCCGGCGGTTGCGGTCACGGGCGCTGCAGAAGGCGATGAGGAAGACGGAGACCACGAGCAGCGCGGCGATGTGTATCGGCAGGATGGCGGAGCGGGCCAGGCCGTCGTGGACGTCGCAGATCACCGCGGCCACCAGCGACAGCGTGGCCACCCAGGTGGTGGCGCGCGCCGTCGAGACCGCCGCTGTCAGGGCGGGTGCGGCGATGAGGAGCGACGCCAGATGTACGTCGGCGGGTGCGACGAGACCGATCGCCGTGATGATCAGGACCAGTGCGACGGGGGCACCCACCTCGGGCATGCGCCACGCCGGCCAGGACCCGGCCCGTCCCCGCCCGTGGGGCGCCCCCGCGGCGACCACGACCGGAGCGATGCGCTCCACACGCCGGAACCGCTGGTGCACGGGCCTTACCTCCTCGCCTGACCCACCGGCCGTGCCGTCGGAGACGGGCCAGGGTGGACATTTCATTACGGATGGGAGTTTCGTAACGACGGTCGGTGGGCGGGGATTCCGCCGCCCGCGTGCGCCGGCGTGGGTCGTAGTTAGGTTACAACCATTGACTATAACGAAACTCGCTGCCACGCTGATTCCGAGAGGTGCGACGGCCACCCGCGTGCCGAGGAGGACGGACGATGGACCACCGGCGAGAGCTCATCGAGCGCAGCATCCCGTTCCTGGACGAGGTCAGGAACCGCACCGCGGGCAAGGAGCTGGAAGCGTGGCTGAACGACACCCACGGTCCGCACAGCGAGCTGTACGGCCACCTCGCGCGCCTGATCAGGCTCGGCGTCGAGGCGGGCTGGGCGGCGAACGTCGAGGTCGACGGACCGAACTACCGGCGCAGCCTCATCGCGCCGCCCTCGGCGGAGACGCAGTACTTCAGCATCACCGCGGTCTACATGAACAGCGCGGCCCGCTACCGGGGCCAGTACCACGCCCACCCCTACGGCGAGATCAACCTCGTGGCCCCCGTCGACGGCGGCGCGCAACTGGCCGGCCCCAGCGGCTGGCAGGGTCCGGGCTGGACCGCCCCCGCCCCCGGCAGCCACCACTACCCCGAGGTCCGCGGCGGCGCCCTCATCGCGCTGTTCTACCTGCCCGCCGGGCGCATCTCGTACGACATCACCCCGCCGCGCGGCGACTAGCCAGGGTACGGGGCGTGGATTCCGGCGAGCTCCGACGACGTCATGCGGCCGCCGGGCAAGTCCGGCGGCAGGCCGTGCCCGGTGGTCCGGCGGTCGTCCGCGCGGGTCCGGTCGGCGCGGCCTAGCTGCCCGGTGCCGCCGTGGTGACCGCCGGGCACGCGCGGTTGCACCGCGACGACGCCATCGTGCTGGAACCGCGGGGTCCGTGCCCCGGTGTCCCGGTGAGTGGGCGCCGCGCCGCCGTGGAGCGCCGGGAGCACCATCCGGCCGCCATCGTGCCGGACGCCGCGCGGAACAAGGAGGTCGACGCCGCGCTGGACCCGGCCCGGCGCCGGCTGGGCCGGGAGGTCCTGCGCGGCTGAGCGGCCGGGGTCAGGCCTGTCCGCCCCGTTCCAGGGGGATCCTCTCGCCCGCCTCGACGGCGAACGGCAGCCGGTTGCCGGCGGGCGGGAGGGGGCAGGTGGCGAGGTCGGTGTACGCGCAGGGCAGGTTGGCCGCGCGGTTGAAGTCCAGGCTCACCCCGCCCGCGGAGTCCGGCGGGTCGATCTGCAGGGAGCGGTTCGCGGCGTACGTGGTCACTCCGGACGTCGTGTCCGTGAACAGGGCCATCACGGCGCCCGGCCGGGAGCCGTTGAAGACGGTGAGCCGGTACGTCGCGCCGTCCACGTCGAACTCCACCTGGCCGGGGGAGTCGTAGACGTGCTCCAGGCCCTCGACCGCCGCGCCCACGGTCACCGGACGCGGGGCGTCGTACGGCACGAACCGGCCCTCGCGGACCCAGTGGGGATCGGGCGTGTAGGCGGGCGTGCCGGTGAAGCCGGTGCGCAGCGGACTGTCCGGGTGGCGCGGCCGCAGGATGTCGTGCCCGCCGCGCTTGGCGACCTCGACGACCGCGTCGCCGAACCCGGCGTACACGCTGTCGCGCTCGGCGATGACGCCGAAGTCGTACCGGCCGCCCACCCTCGTCCCGTCGACGGTCAACTCCTCGCCGTCGTCCAGCTCGACCACCACGTGGTCGTCGGCGACCGACCAGGCGCCGGGGGCGTCGTCGAAGCGTTCCGGTCGCGGGCCGAGCCATCGCAGGCTGGTGATCGCCAGGAAGCCGTGCGGACCGGCGAGCACCTCTTCCTTGCCGCGGTGCCAGCGCTCCCACTGCTCGATGAAGCCGGTGCGTTCGACGTCCTGTGCGGTCATGTCCGCCGCTCCCTCGCGTGACGTGCACTTCCCCCCATACAACCGCCGCGGCCCGCCAGGTCATCCCGCTCCGAGGCAGCGGCCCACCCGGTCGGCGTGCGAGGGCGACCGGGCGGGCTCCGCTTCCCAGGCTGCCCCGTTCGTGATCGCCGCGCAGGCCGGAGGCCGTGGCGATTGCGCCGGACGGGGTGGGGGCGCCGCGTGCCGTGATCACGGAGTCAGGAGCAGCAGGGGAATTCCGGCCCGAAGCAGGCGGACGCCCAGTCACCATGCGGCTATTGCTCCGTCCGCGGTGGGTTCAAAGCGACAACGCACGCTCCAGCGCCGCCCGGTCGGCCGGCGCGCCGTGCGCGGGGAGCACGATCTCGACCGGGAGCGCGAGCAGCGGCCGCAGCCGTTCGACCACCTGCTCGCGCGTCACGCCGTCCCGCAGCCAGTCGTTGATCTGCAGGCCGCGGCCGAAGTCGACCAGGGTGTCGCCCGGGACGACCGCCCGCACACGGCTGTCCCAGAGCACCAGGTCGTTGTGCTCCCTTCCGGCGAGCGCCTCCACCCCCACGGGGAGCCGGTCGCCCGCCGCGTACAGGCAGCCCTCGCCGTCGTCCCCGGTGCGCAGCCAGGTGAGGTCGGGGCTGCCGGCACCGGCCTGTTCGCGGGTGACGCCGAACTTCCGCACGAGGTCGTCGGCGGTGTCGGGCGGGGGCGTGAACACCCGTGCGCCGAGCCGTTCGACCAGGCTCCGCGTGTCCCGCTCGTGCCAGGGCGCGGTGAGCACCACCACCGGCTCGCGGTCGGCGGCGAGCGCGAGGAGCGCGGGCGGCACGGACAGCGGGTCGAGGAGAAGCAGCCGGGTGCCGTCGTCGACGGCGGACGACGACACCTCCCGCGGCCACCGGTCCTCGGGCGTCCAGTCCGGGTGTGGCGCCCGCCAGTGCCAGACGCCGGTCGCAACTTCGCGCATGCGTGGACCTTACCGGCGCACGGTCGGCCAGGACGGCCCGACCGGCACCTTCGGCGATCGTACGGCGCCGCTGCCGGGTGATCGCCGCGCCGGCCGCCGCGGCCGGCGCGGCATCCCCCAGGTGGTGGGGGCCCGCCCGGGGTCACCCGCCCGCACCGCGGGTGAGCAGGCGTTCCGTTCCGGCCGCGGCCGTCCGGCCCTCGGACGGGAAGGGGCTGCTCGCACGACGCGCAGTACCATGCGAGGACGGCCCCGCCGCACGCACAGCCCACCGATCCGGAGATACCGACGCGCACATGGTGACCATCGCCTACCAGGGAGAACCCGGATCGAACTCGGCCGCCGCGGCCCGCAGGCTGTACCCCGACAGCCGTGAACTGCCCTGTACGACCTTCGAGCAGGCGCTGGAGGCGGTCGCGCTGGAGACCGCGGACCTGGCGGTGATCCCCGTGGACAACTCCGCCGCCGGCCGTGTCGCCGACGTCCACCATCTGCTGCCGGAGGCGGGCCTCTCGATCATCGCGGAGTACTTCCTGCCGATCCGCTTCGACCTGATGGGCGTGCCCGGAGCAACGCTGGAGGACGTCGCGTGCGTCCGAAGCCATGTGCACGCCCTGGGGCAGTGCCGGCAGATCATCCGCGAGGGCGGCTGGCAGACCCTGGTGAGCGATGACACCGCGGGCGCCGCCCGGGAGGTCGCGGAGCTCGGCGATCCGCGGCACGCGGCGCTCGCCCCGCCGGGAGCGGCGGACCTGTACGGGTTGCAGGTGCTGCGCGGCGCGGTGGAGGACACCTCCGACAACACCACCCGCTTCGTCGTCCTCGCCCGCGACGCCCAGCTCCCGCCGGACTCGGGCACGCCGATGATGACCAGCCTGTTCTTCTCCGTGCGGAACATCCCGAGCGCGCTCTACAAGGCCCTCGGCGGCTTCTCCAGCAACGCGGTGAACCTCACCAAGATCGAGAGCTACCAGGTGGGCGCGGGGCTGAAGGCCAGCCGCTTCTACATCGAGATCGAGGGTCACCCGGAGGAGAGCAGCGTGGCACTGGCCCTGGAGGAACTACGCTTCTTCTCCTCCGAGGTGCGCATCATGGGCGTCTACCCGGCGCATCCGCACCGCTCCCTGGACCACGACTGACGCCGGCCGGCGTCGCCGCACCTGGGTTCGGCCGCCCCCGCGGAACTCCCGCGCCGCGGGGCCGGACCGCCGCATCGCAGTCCCGGAGGTTTTCCGCCGGCCTGGCCGCGCTCGCCGCCGGGCGCACGGGCCATCGGCGCACACGTCCCACTACAGGAGGGACATCCGCATGCCCGACAGCACCGCCGGCCGCCGCCGCCGAGACGGCAGCGCCGTAGGCCGCAGCGCCGTCACCGTGGGGGCGGGCCTGGTCCCGTGCGCGGGCAGCGGCATCGCCGGCCTGCCCGGAGGGGGCCGGCTGGTCGGCGGCGTGGTCGCGTGCGCCGCTCCGCTCCTGCCGGTCATTGCGCGGACGAAGCGTTCCTGACGCCCGCCCCGCCGCCCGGCCGCACGGCGCCCGCCGCGGGTCCCACACCCCCATGGCGGCGTTTTCCCCCCGACGGTCCATGCCCGTGACCCGGACGGCACAGACGGCCGGGCCTGTCGCCGCGGAGCCGTGAACACTCAGGTGCCGTAGGGCCCCCGCCCTGAGCACCGAGGAAAGCGAGATACGGCATGGCGGCAACAACGGATTCCCGCTCCCGGCGTCACATACGCCGCGCCCACGTCGCCGCGGCCGGTTGCGCCCTGGCCCTGTGCGCGTCCGCCGCGGCTCCCGCGGCCGCGGACGGGGACACGACCGGGACGAAACCGACGGTGGTCCTCATCCACGGGGCGTTCGCGGACGCCTCCAGCTGGAACGGGGTGATCGAGCGGCTCGAGCGCCGCGGCTACCCCGTCATCGCCCCCGCCAACCCGCTGCGCGGGCTGTACAGCGACGCCACCTACATCGCCTCCGAACTGGCGAGCATCAAGGGCCCCATCGTCCTGGCCGGCCACTCCTACGGCGGCGCGGTGATCAGCAGTGCGGCGGCCGGGAACCCTCAGGTGAAGTCGCTGGTGTACGTCTCGGCGCTGATGCCGGACGTCGGTGAGAGCGGGATGTCGCTGGCCGAGCGGTTCCCCAGCGCCCTCGGCACCGCCACCAAGTCCGTGCCGTACCGGGCGGGCGGCGGCGTCAGCGGTACCGACCTCTACCTCAAGCGCGACAAGGTGCACCCGGTGTTCGCCGCCTGCCTGCCGGAGAGCGAGGCGAACCTGCTGGGGGTCACCCAGCGGCCCGCGGCCACCACCGCGTTCTCGGAGAAGGCCAGGGTCGCGGCATGGAAGACCATTCCGTCCTGGGCCCTCGTCGGCCGCCAGGACATGACCATCAACCCCGACCAGGAGCGCTTCCAGGCGAAGCGCGCCCACTCCCACACCGTGGAGATCGACACCTGCCACGTGTCCCTGATCGCGCGGCCCGACGTCGTCGCCGACCTGATCCTCCAGGCCGCCACCGCCGCCGAGTCCGGCCGCCCGGCGCTGGCGGACACCGGGTCCGGCGGGCACCGGCCCGACGTCACCGCGCTCGCCGGCGTCGCCGGGGGTGCTCTGATCGCCGGCGCGGGAACCGTCCTGGGTGCCCGCCGCCTGCGGCGCCGCTCCGCCTGAGGGGCCGCCGGCCCCGCCCGCCGGCCCCGCCCGCTGTCAGTGGCCGTGGCCGCCGGTGCCGCCGCCGTCCCTCACCGCGTCCGCTTCTGCGTGCCCGCCGGCCGGACCGGCCGTGATCGTGAACGCGGCGGTGCGGACCTTCCCCTCGTGCTTGAAGTCGAAAAAGAGCCGGTACGTGCCCGCGCTCGGGGCCGTGGCGGTGAAGGAGACGTCCGGCCCGGGCGCGGTCTCGCCGTCGCCCGGGGCCCCGCCCGGGTGCACGTGCAGATAGGCCAGGTCGCCGGCGCGCAGGGCGACCAGGTGGCCGTAGGCGCCGAGGTAGGGCTGCAGGTCCGTGACCTCGCGGCCGTCCTTCGTCACCGTCAGCCGCAACTCCCGTGCGGCGCCGGGCTGCAGGGCGTCGAGCGTCACGGTGTAGCCGTCCACGATCGCCGTCCGGGAGACCGGCGGGGGCACGGCGGGCCGGTAGTCGCCGGACACGGAGAGGTCCGCGCCGAGTGTGAGGTTCCGGCTGCCCTTCGCGGCGGGGGTGAAGTCGGCGAAGACCCGGTAGTCTCCGGCGCGGGGGAGGCTGACGGAGGTACGCCACGTGCCGTCGGCGGACCTGACCGGATGGACATGGCGGTATCGGGTCAGGTCGCGTGAGGCGAGGATCAGGTGCAGCTCCTTGTCGTGGGCGCGCCGGTACGACGTGAGCGGCCCGCCGTCGGCGTCCCGTATGAGGAAGCGCACCTCGGCGGGGCGGCCGGATCCGACGCGTGGCGTGAGGAGGTCGAGGGTGTAGCCCGCCTCGCTGATCGCCAGGCCGCCCGCGGGACGTGCCTCGCCCTCGCCGTCGGCGGTGTCGTGTGCGTGCCGCGTTCCCGGCGCGTTCGCGCCGTCCGCCGGGGCACGGACCGGGTCGAAGGCCGCGCCCACGCCGTAGGCGGTGCCGAACGAGGCCGCCAGGGCGACGGCGAAGGCGGTGATCTTCGTTCCGGTGTTCAAGACTGCTCCGTGGTTGCGTGTCCGAGGGACGCGTGCCGGATGCCCGCGCCGCTCCAACCTATACCCCATGGGGGTATCTTCCAAGGTGTGCGGACGGCCACCGGCGATACGGGGTGGGGGTACGTGCCCACAGGCGGTCGTCAAGCCGCCGTCAGGCGGGCGTCAGGGCCTGTTCGGTCCAGATCGTCTTGCCGCGGGGATGGTGACGGGTGCCCCACTGCTGGGCGAGCTGCGCCACGAGGAGCAGACCGCGACCGCCCTCGTCGTACGTACGGGCACGACGCAGGTGCGGGGTGGTGTTGCTGGTGTCGGTGACCTCGGTGATGAGCGCCGTGTTGTTGTGGATCAGACGCAGCTGGATCGGCGGCTTGCCGTAGCGGATGGCGTTGGTGACCAGCTCGCTGACGAGCAGCTCGGTGGTGAACGAGGTCTCCTCCAGGCCCCACGTGGCGAGCTGGCTCGTGGTGTGGTGGCGGGCCCGCGCGACGGTGGCGGGGTCGCTGGGGAGCTCCCAGGTGGCGATGTGGTCCGGCGCCAGCGTGCGGGTGCGGGCGACCAGGAGGGCGATGTCGTCCGTCGGACGGTGCGTGATGAGCGTGGTCAGCACCCGGTCGCAGACCGTGTCCAGCGACCGGGCCGGGTGCGCGAGGGCCGTGAACATCTTGTCCAGGGACTGGTCGATGTCGTGGTGGTGCGGGTCCAGCAGCCCGTTGGTGTAGAGGGCGAGGACCGTTCCCTCGGGGAGGTTCGTGGTCATCGTCTCGAACGGGAGCCCGCCCAGGCCCAGCGGGGGGCCCGCCGGGACGTCCAGGAAGTGGACGGCGTGGTCGGGGGTCACCACGGCGGGCGGGGGGTGCCCGGCGCGGGCGAGGCTGCACTGGCGCGTGGTCGGGTCGTACACGGCGTACAGGCACGTGGTGCCGATCCCACCGGCGGTCTCCGCGTCCTGGCTCTCCCCGGCGTCGTCGGAACAGAGGTGGATCACCAGGTCGTCGAGGTGGGTGAGGAGTTCGTCCGGCGGCAGGTCCACGTCGGCGAGGGTCCGCACCGCGGTGCGCAGCCGCCCCATCGTGGCCGACGCGCGGATGCCGTGCCCGACGACGTCCCCGACCACGAGCGCGACGCGAGTGCCGGACAGGGGGATCACGTCGAACCAGTCGCCGCCCACGCCTGCGTGCGTGGTCGCGGGGAGGTAGCGGGTGGCGACGTCCAGGGCGGCCTGTTCGGGCAGGGTGTGCGGCAGCAGGCTTCGCTGCAGCGTCATCGTCGTCGTGCGCTCGCGGGCGTAGCGGCGGGCATTGTGGATCGCGGCGGCGGCCCGGTCGGCGAGCTTCTCGGTCAGGGCGAGGTCGTCGGCGGTGAAGGGGATGGGATTGCGGTGCCGGCTGAAGACGGCCAGACCGAGGGTGCTGCCGCCGGCCGTGAGGGGGACCGCGATGACCGAGTGGGTGCCCGCTTCGCGGATCCACGCGGCCCGCGGGTCCTGGACGGCCCAGCGGGCGAGGGTGGCCTCGGTGATGTCGTACAGCGCGGCCTTCCCGGTGGCCAGGGTCTGGGCGGGCGGGGAGCCCGGGGGATAGGTCGCGGTGTCGCCGAGGGCGATGAGGGCCTCGGGGGTGCCGGGCAGGACGGACCTGGCGGCGGTGCGGGTCACGGTCACCGGGCCGTCCGGTCCGGCGGTGTGCCGGCCGGTGGAGGGCTCGATCAGGTCGACGGCGGCGTAGTCGGCGAGCTCGGGCACCACGAGGTCGGTGAGCTCCTGCGCGGTGCGGGTGGTGTCCAGGGTCGTGCCGATGCGGGTGGCCGCGCTGTGCAGGAGGTGCGAACGGCGCCTGACCTCGGGGTCCTCGGCGGCCGGGTGGGTGGTGAACACCACCCCGCGTATGGTCCCCGCCGGGTCGGCGAGCGGGGTCAGCGTCGCCCGAAGGGCGTGTTCCCCGTCGGCGCCCTCCGCCGCGTCCGCCCCTTCCCGCGACCGGTCGGTGTCCCCCGGCCCGGTGCCCCGGCCGCTGCCGTCGTGTCCGGTGGCGAGGGAGCCGTCCGCGGTGAAGGGGGCCGGGGTGTGCTGCGGGTGGCCGCTGGTCAGGACACTGCGCATGTGGGTCTCCGCCTGCCGGGCGGTGTCACCGGGGGCGAGGTCGGGCAGCCGCAGGCCGCGCATCTCGGCCTCGCGCAGCCCCAGCGTGTCCTCGAAGGCGGCGTTGGCCCGCGTCAGGCGCAGGTTGGTGTCGAATACCGCCTGGGGGCAGGGGGACTGGCCGAACGCCCAGCCACGGACGGCGTCGTGCGCCGGCGGGTCGCCAAAGGACCCGGGAACCGCCGCGACGACGAGCCAGCCGCTCCTGCCGTGGCCGCCGCCGTTGTGGCCGGGGCTTGCGCCGCCGCCCGTGCCGGCGGACTCCCGGTGGTGGGCCAGCAGGCGCAGACGCAGGGTGTGTCCGTCGCGGTGCCGGAGCGCGAGGGTCCCGGCCCAGCGCGGCGCGGTGGGCGGCGTGTGCGGCGGTGGTCCGGCGAGCAGCAGCGTGGCGGGATGGCCGATGATCTCGGCGGGCGTGTGGCCGAGCAGATGGTGGGCCTGGGCGCTCCAGCCGGTGACGATCCCGTGGTCGTCGAGCGTGGCGGTGGCGGTGTAGGCGGTGCCGCCGTCGGTGCCCCGGGACTCCGGCTGTCCACCGGCGGCGGTGGGAAGTGGCTCCATGGCTGTCATCTCGCCCTCGCTAGGTTCTTTCCCCCCGCTGGGGCGCGGGAACCGGGCTCGGCCAGGACGTCCACTGACCAGCATCGTGCCTGCGATCGGTGAGCACCAACGCAACGGCCGGACCACGCCGGGCGGGGCGCATGGAGGCATGGCCCCGCCGTGAGACCATCGCGGGCATGTTCCTGGAGACCTCGCGGCTGCGTGTGCGCCGGTTCCGCCCGGGTGACGCGGCGGCCCTGGCGGCCTACCGTTCCGATCCGGCCGTCGCGCGGTATCAGAGCTGGAGCGAGCCCGTGTCCGTGGAGGCGGCCGCTCACCTGATCGCGGGGTTCGCCGCGGGGGATCCGCGGGAGCCGGGCTGGTTCCAGTACGCGGTGGAGCTCACCGCCACCGGCGAGTTGATCGGCGACATCGGCGTCTGCCTGCACGACAACCGGATACAGGCCGACCTGGGCTTCACCCTCGCCCGGGCGCACCAGGGCCACGGCTACGCCACCGAGGCCGTCACCGCGCTGCTGGACCGGCTGTTCACCGACGGCGGTCTGCACCGCGTCTGCGCCGAGTGCGACGCCCGCAACACCGCCTCGGCGCGGCTGCTGCGGCGTGTGGGGTTCCGGCCGGAGGGTCGTCGCCAGGCTCACACCTGGATCAAGGGTGAGTGGACCGACGACCTGCTGTTCGGCCTGCTCGCCGCCGACTGGGAGCGGCGTCACCCGGTCTCCGGACCGGACGGGGAATGACGACTTCCGGTTCACGGTTGAATCAGGCGCGGGAGACCTGCCACAGGACTCCATGGGGACCGCGAAGCGGTCCGGCCCCCAGGGAGTCCCGTGCAGGAGAACGGCCCCGCTCCGATCCGGCGCCGGCCGGGCCCCCTTCCCGGCCGGCGCCGATCGTGTGGTCGTGGGACCCGTGGCACGGCGCTGCCCACGGGCTCACGGGGCGCGAAGGGCTCCGGACGCTCTGTCGCACCACCCGCCTCCTGCCCGGTTGAGCCCGGGTGGGTCAGTCCGGCTCGCAGGAACCCGGCGGCGGGTGTCTGATGAAGGCAGCGGCCCGGGGCCCCGGAGTGGCCCCCGATGAAAGGCCCCGGGCCCGCTTCGTACGTCCTGTCCCGCCCTGCCCCCGCCGGCTCCGTGCGGGCGAAAAGATGGTGACGGATCGTCACACCGCAATGGTCTGCCGGGCCGCGCTGATCGCCCACGCGGCGTTGACGAGACCGATGTGGCCGAACGCCTGGGGGAAGTTGCCGAGCAGTTCACCCGTCTCCGGGCCGATCTCCCCGCCAGGAGGCCCACGTCGTCGACGTACGCCGCCGCCCGGGCGGAGACCTCGCCGGCCCGTTCGGCCTGGCCCGCCAGGGCCGGCGCCTGGGCCGGGCCAGAAGGTGCGGAGCAGGAAGGCGCCCTCCTCGCCGGCGAGGCCGTCCACTTACTCCCCGGTGCGGTACCGGTGGACCAGCCTTGCGTCGTCGGTGAGCCTCCGCTCGGTCGCGTCGATGGTGGCGCGGATCCGCGGGTCGCCGGGGGCAGGAAACCGACGATCGGCATCCCGCCGCCTGTGTCCATGCCGCCAGTGTGCCGCGACCCGCGACCCGCGACCCGCGACCCGCGACCCGCGACGGGCGACCGGTGGCGGGGTCC
>NZ_CBDRCM010000013.1:0-147295 GCF_965342435.1 Actinacidiphila sp. bgisy160
TCTTCCGGCTGCTGGAGATCGAAGCCAACACCGGCGAACGGCTCGACGAAGCCCACCGGATGCAGTGGCTGGGAGAGGGCGCGGCACTGAAGAAGAGCCTGCAGCACATCAACGACCAGAAGAAGCAAACCGACCCCCTTCGGGGGCAGGCCGAGCACGGAGAGAGCGGACCCGGCTCCCTCAGCTGAACAATTCCATTGACCAGCGTGGGCGAGGTAGAGATCGTAAGCGCATGATGGACAGCACCTGACTCAACAACAATCACCATCTCATCCCCGGCAAGGAGCTCTTGCGCGCGAGCGCAGGTTCTATCTCCTGGCCTGCACGGCGAGCCACGGCCAACTCCTGATGCGAAGCATCGGCCAGCCCGGCACACCCGGCGAACCAGAGACCTCGAGAGTGCAGAGAAGGCCGAAGACGTGGCACGCGACGGTGTGACCGACGGCCAGCACGGCCCAGGTCGAGCTGAACATTGCCAGCGTTGCGAACTGCTCGATCGTCATCACCGGGCATCTCCAGCCGCCGCCAGGACGCCGTGGTCCAGAATCAGGTCATGGATGTCTTGAAGCTCCTGGAAGCCGCCTCCCTGCTCGTCCCCGAAGAGATCGCCACCGAGAACGACATCACGGTCAACGATGTCTGGGAGTACCTCGCCCAGGACGAGTGGGAAGTGGGCCTCGCGCTGCTGGAGGAGCTCGGCGATGTCCACGCGCTTCCGCTCAGCTTTTGGGAGGCCCTGGCCACCGCCGCGGAGCAGATGCGGCTGGAGAAGAGCGCGGCCTGGTGTCATTGGCGTTGCTACGAGACCCGCAACGGCATTATCCGAGCCGACCTCACCCTCCGACCGGCCAGCGAGAGTCGTCGGCAAACATCATTCTCCGGGGCCGGCGTCCTGCGACCGATGTGGAACATCGGTCACCGAACCCCAACCGGCGAACCGACCCTCAACATAGCGGCGCTATGGGTGGAGTTCACGCCCTTCCTGGGGCCCGGCGAGCGATCCTCGGTACGCCTTGCTCCTCTCGAGCCCTCGCACTGGCGGCATCTTCAGCCCGGTCAAGTGTTCACGATGCACGAAGACTCAACCGTTGCTGGAACGGCTGTCGTCCTTGAGGTTCTGCCTCCGGCGGCCACCTCCTCCGCATAGGAGCTGGCCTCCGACGCTCCTGCCGTTGGTGCAGAAGACGCGGTGGACGGCCTTGCCCGAATACGACAGGCGGAAGGAAAGCAGGTGGCAGGTCACCAGCTCGCCGGCGGGACGGCCCGTCACGTCACCGAAGTCGACCTCCGCCTCGTGACCGGGCTGGTGGCTGTGGGGGACGAACGCCTCCAGCGGGGCCTTGCCCGACTCCACAGGATCAACGGCTCCTTCACTGATCGCGCCTGAGGCCGCCTATTGGTATTCGGATGGCTCGCTGGACCGTCGTATGCCGGTACCGAAACGTCCGGACCGGAACCGTCGGCGGCCAGCGGCGGCTGCCGGCGACATCGACGCAGCGGCGGCCGACGCCGCCGTCAACCGACATGCCGCTCTCGCAGGCCGCCGACTCCCTGGCGCTGTCCGGGCACGGCGACCTTCCGGCTACCGACTGTGACGGTAACCATACGGAGTCGTCACAGCCCGCGCCGTGGCCGAGGCGCTCGCCGTGGCGCGGACAGATGTCAGCCAGTAGCCCTGCCGCAGCGGGGGACGACGGAGGTGCCGCGGGCCGTCACGAACGGGACACCCCTGTCCGCGGCGTTGCACGCCTTGGTCACCGCCGACGACGCAGGCCCATCAAGCGGTCGGGGCCGAATGGGAGCGGGGAACGGGGCCGGTCGGGCCTGGCGGCCGGCGCGCGAAGGCGTATGGTGGGAAGTGGCCTGCGGGGCGAGCGAGGGAGTTCGACCGGAACAGCCGGCGAGGACGTGGGAGGCAACAACTCCTGCAGAGCCGGTCATCGACGGTCGGACTGAGAGGCCGAAAGGTCGCAAGACCGGACGGCGACCTCCACCACCTGATCCGGACAATGCCGGCGAAGGGAGCCCACCTCGCAGGTCCCACATGCCCGCCCTCCTGTCATGGATCACTCCGCACGCAGTGCCACGCGGCGCCCGACATCGTGATGCCTTCCCGGCCCGGCTCCACGCACGGGCGGGCGGCTCCGGTCCCGCGCCACCCGGCTGACGGTTGCCGTGGCGCCAGGCCCGGGGCGTCGTCGCTTCTCGCACCGATGCCTTGCGGCAGGAGGCCGGCGGCGGTGGCGTCCACGACGTGCAATCGTTGAAAGAGCAGGTGCCGTTCGCGTGCACCGACCGCGAAACGCAGCGTCAGGCGCAGCGGCCCCTCTGACCCTGTTGATGAATCGACCCAGCAGTGAGGGCCCGGCCCCACGGGGTCCCGCCCCGCGACAACACGACGGAGGCAGCTATGACCACTGCGCGGGACATCATGCACGCGGGCGCCGAGTGCGTCCAGGAGAGCGAGACGCTGGAAGCAGCGGCGCGTCGGATGCGCGAGCTGGACGTCGGCGCGCTACCGATCTGCGGGCCGGACGACCGGCTCCACGGGATCATCACTGATCGTGACATTGTCGTGAAGTGCCTGGCCAGGGGCAAGGACCCCAAGCACATGACCGCGGGCGAGCTCGCCCAGGGGAAGCCCGTCACCATCGACGCCGACGCGCCGGCCGACAAGGTGCTGCGCACCATGCAGGATCACCGGATCCGGAGGCTGCCTGTCATCGCCGACCACCGGCTCGTAGGCATGATCAGCGAAGCCGATCTCTCCCGGCGGCTGCCCGAGGAACAGGTCGGCCATCTCGTCGAGGCCGTGTGTGCGCCCTGAGGCGGCGCCGATCGAACGAGCCCGCCCGCGGCTCGTGCACGACTGCACCACGTCAAGGGCGTGACGTCCCGGGGCGCCTCGAGGCCCATTCGCGCCCTCGGCACTACATCGAGCGGTGGTCTCGGTCGTCTTCGTGATCGGCCGTTGGTGACTGCCGTGCGGAGAGAGATGGAGAGGTGCGTTGGGCGGACTCGGGGCGGGCCGGGGCGTCCTGCGGCGCAAGCCCATCGGACACATCGATGAGCCAGGGGCCCAGGGCGCCCGACTGGAGCGGTCTTTGGGGTTGTGGCAACTGACCGCCATCGGTGTGGGCGGCATCATCGGTGCGGGCATCTTCGCACTGGCGGGCGCGGTCGCGAGCGGCACGGCCGGGCCCGCCGTGGTCGTGTCGTTCCTCATCGCGGGTGGGGCGAGCGCCGCCGCGGCACTGTCGTACGCGGAGTTCGCAGGCATGATCCCGACGGCGGGATCGGCCTACACCTACGGGTACGCGGTGCTCGGCGAACTTGCGGGCTGGTTCATCGGCTGGGACCTGTTGCTCGAGTACACGGCGATCGTGGCCGTGGTCGCCATCGGCGTCTCCGGATACTTCGGCTTCCTGGTCGGCGAGACAGAAGCCAATCCTCCGGCGTGGATGATGGGAGCCCCTGGTACGGGTGCCGGACACCGCGTCGACTTGTTCGCCGCCCTGCTGTGCCTGCTGATCGCGTACCTGCTGAACCTGGGCATCAAGAGCGCGGCACGCTTCGAGACCACTGTGGTGGGACTGAAGGTCCTCGTCGTGCTGCTCGTCATCGGCATCGGCGTCTTCCACATCGACACCGCCAACTACCGCCCGTTCTTCCCCTACGGCGTCGGCGGAGCGTTCACCGGAGCCGCAACCGTCTTCTTCGCCGTGTTCGGGTACGACGCGATGAGCACCGCGGCCGAGGAGTCCAAGGACGCCCAGCGCCACATGCCGAAGGCGATCGTCTACTCTCTCGCCGTCTCCATGGTCCTCTACGTCGCGGCCTGCCTGGTCCTGACGGGTATGCAGAACTACCAGGACATCGACCCCAAGAGCGGGTTCTCAACGGCGTTCAAGGCAGCGGGGCTCAGCGGCATCGCGGACGTCATCGCGGCCGGCGCGATCATCGGCATCCTCACCGTCATGTTCACCTTCATGCTGGGCGTCACCCGTGTGTGGTTCGCGATGAGCCGCGACGGACTGCTGCCGAAATGGTTCGCCAGAACGCATCCCACCCGGCACGTACCCACGCGCATCACCTGGATCGCAGGAGGAGCGTCGGCGGCAATCGCCGGATTCCTGCCGATCGCCGAGGCAGCCGAGCTGACCAACATCGGCATTCTGCTGGCGTTCGTCGTGGTGTGCGTGGCGGTCGTCGTACTGCACTACCGTCAGCCGGACCTGCCCCGCAGCTTCCGTACACCGGGGATGCCCCTGGTGCCCGCGATCGGGGTCGTCTTCTCGCTCTGGCTCATCACCTTCCTGCAGTGGCAGACATGGGTGCGGTTCGCTGTGTGGTTCGTGATCGGGCTCGGCGTGTACTTCGGATACTCCTGCCGGCACGCGGAGCTGGCTCGGCGGTAGGGGCATACCGCCGGCCGCGCCAGAGGACGCCACCAGAAACGGGAGCCACCCTCGCCCCGCCCCGTGCCGGCCGCCTGATCGTTCGACCGGCCGCCCGCAGGAGAGCTCCGCAGCTGCGCGTCCTGCCCCTTCCCCCGGTTCCGCGCCGGCCGACACGGGCCTGCTCTCGCCCGGCTGCCCCACTCGGCTTGCCCGTTCGAGTGCACACGGTGATGCTCGTCAAGCAGAAAGCGATGCACGCTGCCGATGAGTGGCGGCCGGTACGACCCGGCTGCGCAGTACCTGAGACAACGAACCGCCAGGAGAGCCGACCGTGGACAACCTCGCGCTGGGAATCCGGTACTCACTGGCGTGCGCCGTGCTGCTGTGCGCCATGGCCGGGTGCGGTCAGCGCCCGGCCGGCGCCGGCGAAGACACGGCCGACGATGCGATCACCACGGGATTGGCCGCCGAACTGGAGAAGAGCGGTTTCCGGGTCAACCCGGGATACGCCAGGCTGTACACGCAGCAGGACTGCAAGGACAACACGTACCCCCTGCTGAAGAACTGCCTCGCGAACAACCCCGCGGCGCCTTACGTGACGCCCGTTCTGAAGACCTGGCCGAACGAATACGTCGACCCCGCGACGGTGAACGCGTTCGGCCGGATACGACCCGGCTACAGCGCGACGTACCGGCTCGATCCGCGGGACGCGGTCGTGATCTACGGGAAGATGCCACCCCCGGGTCGCTACATGAGCCTGCAGACCTGGCAATTCAGCCAGACGGGGCAATGGAGGACCGCCGACTACCTCAAGTGGGAGCACACGGCCGGTCAGCCCGTTCCCCTGGAGTACCTGTTCGACACGATCCCACCCGATGGCCGGCGGTCGGCGCGCACCCAGAGTGCGTCCGCACTCGGGGACACCGTCAACAACGTCGTCATGGAACGGCAATCCGGTTACTCCTTCGCGAAGGACCGGTACTTCATCATCACCCCCAGCTCCACCACCGACCAGGCCGTCCGCCGGGCCCTGCAGGCCCAGGGCGTTCCCGGCGCGGACATCTTCACCGAACAGATTCCCGCCCGCGACGAGCACGGCCCGATCGGGCCACTGGGCATGGGAAAAAACGCCGTCGACTTCGTCACCGCGTTCCGGTACGCCGTCCCCGACCCCGGCCAGGAGCAGGCAGCGGAGAAGTGGCGGAAGGCTCCCCCTCTGACGGTGATGCGTGTACGGGCCCCCGACTCCCTGGGGTCCGTCCGGCGCTACGGAGCGCTGACCTTCGGCAAACGCACGGCGAACAGCGAGGCTCACCTGGCAGGCGACCTGCGTAACCTGGTCGACGCGGTGTGCGACCGTGTCCGCGCTCGGGCGCACCTGCACACGGGTGACTGCGGGAACCAGCAGTCGGCATCCACCCTGATCCCCGACCTGGTGCGCGACTTCGGGTGGACGGGGCCGTACTGCCGCGAGATCGGCATGAACTGCCTGGGAGACCAGCAGGACGCGGCCTATTTCCTGTCCCGGCCACTCCCCCTCGACGCCGGGCAGGTGTACGCCGTGGTGGGCACCCTCGCCACGGAAACCGGCAACGCCACATACAGCGCCCTGTCCGTCAACGACGCCTCGCTGCTGGCCGGCGTGGCGAACGTTCTGGACACCGGCCTCAAGGGTTCCGCGGACGACTACACGAAAACGGTCGAACACAGCGACAAGTTCTTCGTGCACTACTTCACCCGGGACTGCTCGGTCCTGCGGGGCGTACCCGACTGGCCGAAGAGCTGCACCGGCATCACCACTGACATGCTGCCCTCACGCGCGGACACCACCGCGATGGGCGACCCCGCTCTGCACGGCATGTTCATGGCCTCGCTGCGGGACTACGTCAAGCCGGGAACCGCACGCGGGCCGGACTCCTCCCAATTGCTGACTCCGAGAATCCTCACGTTCACCCAGTCGGCGAAGTAGCGTGCCGAAACCCGGACCTGGCCGCCGGCCCGCCCGTCGGAAAGCGGCGACCGCCGTCGGCCGAGGGAAAGCGGGAGGGGGAACAGGCGCCGCCTTCCCGGCGCGACGCCGCAGAACGACCGCTCGGCATCCGCGGACGGCGTGAGGCATCGTGGCCCTTGTGCGCACATGAAGGCCCCGCTACGGCGCCCGACCCGCAGAAGGCCCGGTTCGGTGCGGGGAGGCGGCCGGTGGCCCGGTGGCCCGGATGGGTCCGGTGGGTGGGGGCCGGGGTCATCGTGGCCGGGGTGGCTCTTCTGGCGGGCTCGCACCGGCAGCAGGTGGCACAGGCCTACGTCCTCATCTCACATGTCCGCGGACCGGCACTGACCGCCGCGGTGGCCTGCGAGGCGCTCTCGCTCCTGTGCTTCGCCGCCGTCCCACGCCGGCTGCTGGCCGGCGGCGGCGTGCGCTGGGGTCTGGGTCGTATGGCCGTGATCACTATGGCGGGCAATGCCGTGGCGGGTGCCCTGCCCGGTGGAGCCGCCTTCGCCGGCGCCTGGGTGTACCGGCAGTTCAGCCGCCGGGGCGTTCCCCCCGCCATGGCCGTTGCCGTACTGGCCGCCGGCGGCGCACTGTCGGCCGCCGGACTGACGCTGCTCGTCGCCGCCGGCTTGGTCGGCCTCGGCACCGTCGTCGGGACAGCGGCGCTCGTACGGCCTGTCATCGGTGTCCTGCTGGCGGCGTCCGCTGCGGTGGCGGTACTCATGGTTCTGTCACGGTCACCACGATTCCGAGCCGCCGTGAGGCGAACCTGGGTGTCCGCAGGCCGGCGCTCGGCACTCGTACATCGCGGTCAGCAAGCGCTGGCGGCCGTCGTGGAGCAGGCCAGGAGCCTCCAGCCAGGCCTGCGCCCGTGGCTGTGGCCCGCCTTTCTGGCCCTCATGAACTGGATCATGGACGCCGCGTGCCTGGTGTGTTGCATGTGGGCACTGGGCATCGCCGTGCCCTGGCACGGACTCCTCCTCGCCTACGGACTCGCCCAGCTCCCCGGGAGCCTGCGGCTGACGCCGGGCAGCCTGGGTGTCCTCGAGGCGGGCTTGTCCGCGTTGCTCGTCCTCTACGGCCTGGACTCCGGCTCGGCGATCGCCGCTACCCTTCTGTACCGCGCCATCAGCTACTGGGCACTCCAGCCGATCGGATGGGCTTGCTGGACGGCGGTGACCGCCCAGCGCGGCACGCCCCGGCGACGTTCCACCGGCCCCCGTCCGCGGTGAGCGTGGTGACGCGCTCACGGCCCATGCCTCACGTGCTGACCGGAGCCATCGTGGAAGGTTCCGCCTCGCGGCACCGTCGCTGCATCACGCCGCCCGCCGATGGGCGCGCCCGTCGGCGGGCGCCTCCAGGCGGGGCACCACACCGCCATGCGGAAGTGGGGCGGTTCATGCCCGGCCATCAGTGCCGCGCGACGCACGGCTCGGCCGGACAGAAGCCCCGCCTACAGCTTCTGTGAGAGCAGCAGCTCGTGGGCCAGACGGGCACCGCGTGCCGCTTCGTCCGCGAGGGCCGTGTCCTGGGAAGGAATGGCCTCGAGGCCGTGGGCGAGCGCCCGGACCGCTTCGGCAAGCGTGTTCACCTGCGCTTCCAGCCGTTCAAGCCGCATCTCGGGTGTCTGCGGGCCTCCGTCGCCGTGCCTGAGGGGGCGGGTCGGCATGTCCGGCGCGTCCTGTTCGGTGTGAGCCATCTCGGACCTCCGGTGAGAGTCGGGAAGATGTCGGCCGGCCCGGGCGCCCGGCGCGGAATCGGAACCCGCCCACGACCCGGGACGGTGTGCCTGAACCGGTGCGCCACTGCCGCCGGCGAAGCCGACTACAGGCCGAGGCGGGAGGGGCGGCGGCAAGCCGCCCGCCCCGCCGAAGGGACCATCCGCCTTCCAGGTAATCCCGCGCGCGCCGAACCCGATAGGGCCGAACGGCCCGATCAGGCGGCCCTGCCGCAGCGGTACACCGTTCGCGCCTGCCCGTCGGCCCGCAGGCCCGCCATGCCACCTGCAGGTCGTGCCGGTTCCACCGCGAGGGCCGATCCTGGAAGCAGGGCGACCACCCAAAGACCTTCTTCCCGCGAGGAGCTCCCGTGCTCACACAGGTCCGCCTGCCGGATCGGCACGCGTCGCGGTCGGCGAAGCCAGGGCCGCCGCGCGAGCCACCGAAGCCGGCCACGCCCACCGCGCCGTCCTGGCGGCCATGGCTCCTGCCGCTCGCCGCTCTGGTCGTGATCCTGATCCTGGTGGCACGGGCCCAGCCGTCACGCAGCACCACGTTCCCCTACAGCGCATTCGTCGGCAAGGTCGAGGCCGGCGTGGTGAAGACCGTAGACATCAATGACAAGGGAGCTGTCGCCGGGACGCTCAAGGACGGCACCAGGTTCACCACGCGCATCCCGACCGCCCTGGACACCAGCCCCCTGGAGCAGCAGCTGCGCGACAAGAAGGTGGAGATCACCGCGTCGCAGAGCAGTGGCGGCGACGGGCTCACGACGCTGCTGGTACTGCTGCTGCCCCTGCTGTTCATCGTGATGCTGTTCTGGTGGTCGGGCCGCAAGGCGGCGCAGACGCTGACCGGTGGGCTCGGCGGCATCGGACGGTCACGCGCCAAGATCATCGAAGCTGAGCGCCCGACCACCCGTTTCGACGACGTCGCGGGCTACGAGGGCGTCAAACAGGAGATCAGCGAGATCGTGGACTTCCTGCGCCGTCCCGAGCGCTACGCGGTGGTGGGGGCCAAGGGGCCGCGGGGGGTGATCATGGTGGGACCACCCGGCACGGGCAAGACCCTCATCGCCCGGGCCGTCGCCGGTGAGGCGGAGGTCCCGTTCCTCTCCGTGACCGGGTCCGCGTTCGTCGAGATGTTCGTCGGCGTGGGTGCCTCACGTGTCCGTGACCTTTTCGGCGAAGCCCGCAAACGGGCACCGTCGATCGTCTTCATCGACGAGATCGACGCAGTCGGCAGCCGCCGCGCCGGCAACCGGCTGGGCGGCAACGACGAACGTGAACAGACCCTCAACCAGCTCCTCGCGGAGATGGACGGCTTCGATCAGGGCAGCGGCATCGTCGTGCTCGCCGCGACCAACAGGCCCGAGGCCCTCGACCCGGCCCTCCTGCGACCCGGCCGCTTCGACCGGCATGTCACGGTCCCGCTGCCGAACCAGGCCGAGCGGACCGCGATCCTCGCTGTCCACGCCCGGGGCAAGACACTCGCGCCGGACGTGGACTGGGGAATCGTCGCGCGCTCCACACCCGGCTTCTCCGGTGCGGACCTGGCCAACCTCGTCAACGAGGCCGCCATCAACGCCGTTCGTGCCGACCGCGCGGTGATCGATGCCGACGACCTGGCCACCGCGCGCGACCGCGTGCTGCTCGGGCGGAGGGAGAGTTCCAACGCCCTGCTCCCCGAGGAGCGCCGCGCCGTGGCCGTACACGAATCCGGCCATGCCCTCGTCGCAGCCCTGTGCGAACACGCCGACCCGGTCGCCAAGGTCACCATCCTCCCCTCGGGGCCCGCGCTGGGCGCCACCGAGCAGCTCCCCGAGGCCGAACGGCACTTGTACACCGAGGGCTACCTCACCGACCTTCTCGCCGTCCGGCTCGGTGGCAGGGCCGCCGAGCTCGTCGTGTTCGGCGAGGGCTCGACGGGCGCGGCCGACGACCTGGCGGGGGCCACCCAGATCGCCGACCGCATGGTCACGGAATTCGGGCTGTCACAGGCGCTGGGCCCTGTCGGCTATGCCTCGGGCACACCGCGCTACCTCGGCCAGGACAACGGGAAGGAGGCGGTCGGGCGGAGCTATTCCGAGCACACCCAGCGGATCGTCGACGAAGAGACCGCGCGCCTGGTCACGGAGGCCGAGAAACGCGCCGTCGCCCTGCTGCGAGAACACCGGAGGGCCCTTGAGGCCCTGGCCGGACTCCTCGTCACCCGCGAGACCGTCGACGGATCGGTGGTCCTCGACGTCCTGGAAAACGGTGCATCGGCGCAAGGTGTCTCCCCACGCCGTGCGCGAGCACATCAGTGAAAGCGCACGTCGCGCGCGCAGCCCGTCGCCTCACCCGACGCGGACCAGCGGAGGGCATTCCCAGGTGGCGTCGAGCACCTCGGGGCGCGGCCGGTACATCCGCAGCACGACGAACCAGGGGCCGTGCCTGGAGGTGGGCAGCCAGTTGGCCTCCTTGTCGCTCCCGGGAGACCGATTCTGCAGGTGGATGGTCAGCCCGCCCTCGGCATCCCAGGTGAGGCCGTGGGTCCGGTCACCGATGGAGTAGCGGCCGGCCTCATTGGGGATGAGGTTCATGTCCTCGCCGTAGGCGCTCAGCGACCAGAAGGCCTCGGCGGGAGGCATGGCGTCCGCGTCGAAGTGCAGGACGTAGCGGCCGCCGGCACTGAGCCTGTTGCCGTCGGCGTCCTGGAAATTGGTCAGGTACACCGCTTCGGCGGGGTCGTTGGCCGTCACCCCGAGCAGGGACTGGTCCGCGGCACGTTTGAGGAAGTCGTCGCCGAAGCGTCCCATCTGCGGGGGCGGGTAGCGCCAGCCGTGGACCAGGTGTGCCCAGTCACCGCTCAGGGTCTGCTGCTTGAGCATGGGCAGGCCGACCGCGGCCGCCCTGATGAGGCTGCGCTTGACCGCCTCGGGCTGCGCCTCGACGTCGAGGCCTGGGCCCACACCGATCTGGGCGAACTGCTTGAGGAGGATCTCGTGGTGGGCCGGCGGAGGGTTCTCGGCCAGCATCGCGTTCAAGGTCCTCCAGGGTCCGAGCGGATCCTCCTTGGCGGTGACCGGCTTGAGGACGTCACGGCTCTCGGGGACGTGCGCATCCGGTTCGCCGAACAGTCCGAGCGGGGTGAGCCGGTAGCGTTCCTGCAGTGCGCGCACGGCGGGGACGTCGTGCGCCCCATCCACGAGGGTCCGGCCGAGGACGAGCACCCAGGGGCTGGGCGCCTTCTCCAGTGGGCGGACCTCCGGCGGCAACTCCCCCGTCCAGCCAGGGCCGATGAGAGCGAAGTGTCCCGCGGCCGAGCCGGTGGTGCGCTGCCCGACGTAGTCGAAGTTGTCCGACGTGATCCCGATCAACTCGAAGGCGAAGTAGCGGTCGCCCATGTCAGGGTGAGAGAGGATCACCGGCTCTGCGCGGAGGTCGACCCACGCCACGGAGTACAGGGTGTCGTTGTTGGGGCATCCACCGTCGCGATAGGTGGCGTCCAGGAGACGTTCGGCGTGCCAGAAATGGTTGACGGGCGCATAGGGCACCGTGGCCGGATTACGCGGCTGTGTCACCCAGTCGTATCGGAGTTGAGCGTTGTACATGTACGGGAACCCGTAGACGAATGCCTGCTCACCGAGCGTGTAGGCGTATTCGCTGTGCCAGTCCTCGACGTTTCCGGTCACGATGGGACCCACCGCCTGCCGCAGCGCAGGAATCATGTCCGACAGCCGGCGCACCTGTCGGAGGGTCGCCTTGGGGTGAAGAACCGCATGCCCGGTGGTACGTGCTGCCGTTGCCGCGACCACCGCGATGTCCTCGGCCATGCCGCGTCGATGTCGCATCTTCGTATTTTCAGTCATGTCCACATCACTTCACACTGAAAGGGCTTCCCTGGGGGAAGGGCGCTCCGAATTCATGGCTTATTTCCATGCTGCGTGCTTCCGCTCCAGCGGGCCAACGCAGGGATGCCGGCGGGCGCGCTGGAGGCGACGGCGGTTGTCCGCGCGCGTATGGCGAAGCGCACCCGCACCAGGACGGACCGGGCACGCACTCTGTGTGTCGCATTGCGATGCCGGGCTTACGTCTCTAGCGTGATCGCTCGCTGGCGGGGCACCGTCGTGAGGGGAGGCGGCTTGGACCGCTCGTGCATGGCACCGGAAGGGCGGACGTGCCGCCGCCGCCGGACGGCTCATGGGCATCGGTTGGCCCGAGATGTCAGGACGTGGACCGGCGGCACGCGAAGAAGCGCCTCACGCCGCTTGCCCGCCCGCCCTCCTGGGGTCACGCCGGTGGGGTGGGAAGTGGACCTCGACGTGCGCGACCGCGTCGTCGTGACCGGGTCCGTCCGGACCGGCCCACGCCCCGGACACCGGTGATGTCCGGCGACGACGAGTTGCCGGGCCGGCCGCCGGTGCCCCGGCTGCGTCTGGGGACCGAACTGGAGCGGATCGCCGACCAGCTCAAGGCACTGGCCCGGGTTCAGGACGAGCTCCACGAGCTCTACGAGGCCGTCCTGGGCAGGGAAGCGGGGTTGTCCGACGTGCTCAAGTTGGTTGTGTCCACCGCCATGGACCTCGTCGGCGCCAGGTACGGCGCCTTGGGCGTGCTGCACGAGGACAAGGAAAGCCTCGCGTTGTTCGTCCCGATGGGCCTGTCGGAGCAGGAAAGGAGCGACCTGGCCGACGTCGAGCTGCCACGCGGGCACGGCCTGCTCGGGCGTCTCATCACCCACCCCGAGCCGTTGCGTGTCGACGACATCAGCGCCCACCCGGACTCTGTCGGCTTCCCCACCGGCCATCCACCCATGCGAACCCTCCTGGGTGCTCCGATCGGCATTCGCGGCAGCATCTTCGGCAACCTGTACGTCGCGGAGCGGCGCGACGGGCGGCCCTTCGAAGCCCGCGACGAAGCACTGATCGTCGCACTGGCGGGCGCCGCCGGCCTGGCGATCGACGACGCTCGTCTGTACGAGCAGACCCGACGGAACGCCGAACGCTTCCAGCAGTTGCTCCTGCCGAGGCTCCCCCGTGACCTCGGCCCCTTCCACGCCGCCGCCGCCTACCGGCCGGCCCTCGCGCCCGACCACGTGGGCGGCGACTGGTACGACGCCCTGCTGGTGCCGGACCGGGCCTGCGCCATGGTCATCGGAGACGTCGTCGGACACGACCTTCAGGCGGCCGCCGCCATGGCACAGACACGCAACATGCTCCGTGTCCTGCTGTACGACCAGCGCACCCCGCCCAGCGTCGTCCTCGCCCACCTCGACCGTGCCCTCCAGGCCATCACCGACAACCCGGTCACGACCGCCTGCCTCGCCCGCGTGGAGCCCGGCAACGGCGGCTGGACGCTGCGCTGGAGCACGGCGGGCCACCCTCCGCCGCTGGTCATCGCCCCCGGTGGGCGGGCCGGATACCTGCAGGCCGAGCCTGATCTGCCTCTGGGGGTCGACACCAGCCAGCCGCGCCACGACCATGTGCACGCCCTTCCGCCGGAAGCCACGGTGCTCTTCTTCACCGACGGCCTCGTGGAACTTCGCGGACGGCCCTACCAGGAGGGGCTGGACCGCCTCATGGCCGTCGCGACCGCCCACGCCGCTCTGCCCCTCGACTGCTTCGTGCAAAGGCTGGCCGACGAGCACCCCAGTGACGGCCGGGACGACATGGCGATCTTGGCCCTGCGCATCCCCGCCTCCTGAGATCGTGCGGGCCGTCCACGCCCCGGCACCTCGCGTCGTCCCGCCGCTACATGGCGGCCAGCACGTCGTCCTCGATCCGGCGGCGAACACGTCGCGTGAGCTCTTCCAGGGCCGCCGAGCGGGTGACCTGCGGCGGGATGGGGCCGTGGATCCTTCGGGCATGGTGCGGCAGTGCCGCGAGATCGGCCTCGAACCGCGCGTGCGCCCAGGCCAGAGGCTCCGGTTTCGAGGTCCGCCGGCCGTGCGACATGACAGTGACCAGCAGCGGCTCGGCGCCCGGCGGGACGTCCTCGTCCTTCAGCGCGATGACGTCGGCGCAGCCCGGATGCCGGATGACCTGCTTGGGCCCCGGAGCGGTCACCTTCGCGGTGGAGAGCTTCATCACGGGCCGGCCGTCGTAGCTGACCAGTTTGTAGGCCGAGTCCAGGTACGGAGCGTCGGCCGACACTCCCACACGCGTACCGACGGCGTAGGTGTCGATCGGTGCGCCGGCGCGGACCAGTTCCTCGATGCGGTACTCGTCCAGGCCCCCGCTGGCGACGATGCGCACGTCGGGGAGTCCGGCGTCGTCGAGGACACGACGGGTGATCACGGCCAGGGCTGCGAGGTCGCCGCTGTCCAGTCGTATCGCGCATCCCGGGGGCGGGCCCAGTTCCTTGAGGACACGTGCGGCGGTGGCCGTTCCCGCCACGGTGTCGTAGGTGTCGACGAGGAAGGTCACGGGGCCGGGGTGGGTCACGGCGAACGCGCGGAAGGCCGATTCCTCGTCGCGGAAGGCCTCGACGTACGAGTGGGCCATCGTGCCGGTGGCGGTCAGCCCGTACGCGTGGGCGGCGGCCACGTTGCTCGTCGCGGTGAAACCGACCATCGCGCCCAGCCGGGCCGCTTTCATCGCCGCCTCGATGCCCTGGGTGCGGCGCAGGGAGAAGTCCACGACCGGACGTCCGTCGGCTGCGAGTACGCACCGGGCCGCTTTCGAGGCGATCGCGGTCTGGTGGCTGATCTGGTTGAGGACGTAGCTCTCGACGAGCTGGGCCTGGGGCAGGGGTGCGGTCACCTCCAGCAGGGGTTCCCCGCCCAGGACGATCCTGCCTTCCGGTACGGCGCGGACCTCGCCGTCGAAGCCGGTCCCCTGCAGGGGGGTGAGGTCGCCGCGCGGCCGGTGCAGCAGGTCGGCGAAGGCCGCGACGTCCTCAGGCCGCACCCGGAACCCGGACAGGTAGTCGAGCACCGAGTCCAGGCCGGCGGTGACCAGGAAGCCCCGCTCGGGCGGGAGGTCCCGGACGAACAGGCTGAAGGTCGCGGGCGCCGTCATCCCCTCGTGGACGTAGGACAGGGCCATCGTCACCTCGTAGAGGTCCGTGGTGAGCGCTCGGGACATCGGTGCCGCCTCCTCGGAGGGCCGGGACGCCCGGCCTCGCGGGCCCCGTGCCGTGTGCGGGACGAACGGGCCGCCGGGGCGGGGACCTGGGCGCGTCTCCCAGTCCAACGCGGACCGCCGGACGGCGGCAGTGCCGAGTGGGCAGGTTCCCGGGCCGATCGGCCCATCCCCCGCTGATGGTTCCCGCCGCCTCCTCGGAGGGTGCGTCGGCCCTCCGCGTAGCACCATGGTGGTAGGGAGGCGTGTGACCGTCGTGACACGGCCCGCCTTGGGCGGGCTACGGCGAATGACGGACCCGGTGGCGCTCCCGTCGCCGACGGCGGGGGGCCGGCACTCAGGATGGCGATCATGGACAGCGAAACACTGCACCGCAGCGACTGGAAGATGGTGCTCGAGGGAGTCACCGCTCGTCATGAGGGGGAACTCGTGACCATCGAGGTGCTGGACCCGTTGCTCGGGCCCCAGCACGAAGCCGAGCGGCTGCCCTTCTCCTACCTCGACTACGACCCCAGGGACGACGCTGTGATCGCCGCGGTCGGCGGCCGGCCTCCGAGGTACCCGGTCGTCCTGCGTCACATGATCGCGCATCCCCAGGAGATCGACATCGCCACCATGGACGTGCCCGAGACGGCTGTACGGATCGTCGCGGAGGACGGCACTCCCACGTTGGTCACCTTCTACCCGGCTCGGCCACGCGGAGCCTGACGGCCGGGGCGGACGTCACATTCGACGCAGGACGGGAGATGACGATGCACGCCCACCTCGGCGACCAGCTCATCGTGGAGAGCCCGAGCACGGGGGCCACCCGCCGCGAGGGAGAGATCGTCGGACTGCACCACGATGACGGAACGCCGCCGTATGACGTCCGCTGGTCGGACACGGACCGGACGTCTCTCATCTTCCCGGGACCCGACGCCCACGTCCACCATCTCGAACGGCGTTCCCCGGACACGAGGTGAGGGCGCACGGCCGAGCGGCCCATGACGGCCGGACCGCGACGTCCCCGTCCTCGCGGCCAGGCCATGGAGGGAGTGTCCTGTGGCATGGGAGACGATCCGTAAGGACCCGCATCCGCGCGTGACGCCCAATCTGACCGACTACGAGCAGGCCTGCCGGGATTTCTCGTGGCGGTGGGCGCGTGCTGCCCTGGCAGGCCTGCCGGACGGCCGCGGCCTGAACATCGCCCACGAGGCCGTGGACCGGCACGCGGGAGGAAGCTCCGGTAGCCGGACCGCGCTGCGCTGCGTGGCCCGCGACGGCACCACGACGTCCGTTTCCTACGCTGAACTCGCCCGCGCCTCCTCGCGGTTCGCCCACGTCCTGCGGGCTCTCGGCACAGGACGCGGTGACCGCGTCTTCACCTTGCTCGGCCGCTGTCCCGAGCTCTACGTCGCCGTGCTGGGCACGCTGAAGAACACCAGCGTGCTGTGTCCGCTCTTCCCCGCCTTCGGCCCGGATCCGGTGGCTCAGCGGCTGCGGCTCGGCGACGCGCGCGTCCTGGTCACCACGGAAGCGCTCTACCGCCGCAAGGTCGCCGGCCGGCGCGACGAACTGCCCGGTCTGGAACACGTGCTGCTGACCGGGCCACGCCCGGCGCAGCCGCTGCCCGGCACCGGCTCGTTCGACGACCTCATGGCCGCCGCCGCCGACGACTTCACCATTCCTCCCACGGATCCGCAGGACATGGCCCTGCTCCACTTCACGAGCGGCACCACGGGCACGCCCAAGGGTGCGGTGCATGTGCACGAGGCCGTCGTCGCCCACCATGCCTCCGCGCGCTACGCCCTGGACCTCCACCCCGAGGACGTGTACTGGTGCACCGCCGACCCCGGCTGGGTCACCGGCATGTCGTACGGCGTCATCGCCCCCCTCGTCCACGGGGTGCCCGTGGTGGTCGACGAGGGTGACTACGACGCGCGGCGCTGGTTCCGGATCCTCGCCGAGGAGAAGGTGACGGTCTGGTACACCGCCCCCACCGCCGTGCGGATGCTCATGCGGGGCACGTCGCTGCACGGCGCCGGTGAGATGGCCCGTGCGTACGACCTGTCCGCGTTGCGCTTCATCGCCTCGGTCGGGGAGCCCCTCAATCCGGAGGCAGTGCTCTGGGGCCAGGAGGCGCTCGGTCTGCCGATCCACGACAACTGGTGGCAGACCGAGACCGGAGCCATCATGATCGCCAACTTCGCGGGTACCGAGATCCGCCCCGGTTCCATGGGCCGCCCGCTGCCGGGCGTCGAGGCGGCGGTCCTGGAACGCGGCGAGGACGGCCGGGCCCGGGTGACCGACGGCCGCGTCACCGTCGTACGCGAACCAGGGACGGAGGGGGAACTCGCGCTGCGGCCCGGCTGGCCCTCGATGTTCCGGGGCTACCTGCACGACAAAGCACGCTACGACGCCGCCTTCGCCGACGGCTGGTACCTCACCGGGGACGTGGCTCGGCAGGACACCGACGGTTGGTACTGGTTCGTCGGACGCGCCGACGACATGATCAAATCGGCCGGTCATCTCATCGGACCGTTCGAGGTGGAAAGCGCGCTCATGGAGCACCCGGCGGTCGCGGAGGCCGGCGTCATCGGCCGGCCCGACACGGTGGCCGGGGCCGTCGTGAAGGCGTTCGTCTCCCTGCGGCCCGGCCACCGACCGGACGAGGCCCTGCGGCGGGAACTGCTGGCCTTCTCCCGGCGCCGGCTGGGCCCGGCCGTGGCCCCCCGCGAGATCGCGTTCGATCAGGACCTTCCCAGGACCCGCAGCGGCAAGGTCATGCGCCGCCTTCTGCGGGCCCGCGAACTGGGACTGCCCGAGGGGGACACCTCGACACTGGAGGGATCATCGTGACCGCCGCCGCGCGCCCCCCGCGGACGCATCCCCGCAAGGCCACGCCCAGGAGCACGCCCGACCGCGACGCGCTGATCGCGATGCTGCGCATCCGCCGCTTCGAGGAGCGCTGTGTGGAGCTGTACAGCGCTGCGAAGATCCGGGGCTTCGTCCACCTGTACATCGGCGAGGAAGCCGTGGCCGTCGGCGTCTGCGCCGCCCTGACGCCCGAGGACGCCGTGGTGTCCACCTACCGCGAGCACGGGCACGCCCTGGCGCGCGGGATCCCGGCGGAGTCGGTCATGGCGGAGATGTACGGCAAGGTGACCGGTTGCAGTCGTGGACACGGCGGGTCGATGCACCTGTTCGACGCGGCGCACCGGTTCTACGGGGGCAACGCCATCGTCGGGGGTGGCCTGCCGCTGGCCGCGGGCCTCGCACTCGCCGACCGCATGTGCGACCGACCCCGGGTGACGTGCTGCTTCTTCGGTGACGGGGCCATGGCCGAGGGCGAGTTCCACGAGACCGCCAACCTCGCGGCGCTGTGGGACCTGCCCTTGCTGCTGGTGTGCGAGAACAACCAGTACGCCATGGGCACGGCTCTGCCCAGGGAGCACGCCCAGACGGACCTGGCGATGCGCGCGGCCTCCTACGGCATGGCCGCGTGGGCGGTGGACGGCATGGACGTCCACGCCGTCGCGAGCGCGACCCGCCGGGCGGTCGAGGGCCTCCGGGCGGGCAACGGGCCCCACTTCCTGGAGTTGCGCACCTACCGCTTCCGCGCCCATTCCATGTACGACCCCGACCGCTACCGCGACAAGGCCGAGATCGAGCGGTGGAAGGAACGCGATCCGATCGGCCTCCTCCTCGGGCGGATGCGCGCCGCGGGAGAGCCCGTCGACAGGGAACTCCCCGGTATCGAGCAGCGGATCGGCGAGGAGATCGACGCGGCCGTCGAGGCAGCCGAGCGGGCTCCGGCCGAACCGGTCGAGGCACTCTTGCGCCAGGTGACGAGCCCGCCCCAGGAGAGGGGGGAGGCGAGCGCGCCGTGAGCGACCCCGGGAACGGTACGAAGACCACGTACCGCGAGGCACTGCGCGAAGCACTGCGCGAGGCCCTGCGCGAGGACGACCGCGTGTTCCTGATGGGTGAGGACGTGGGCCGGTACGGAGGCTGCTTCGGCGTGAGCCTGGGTCTGCTGGAGGAGTTCGGGCCGGAGCGCATCCGCGACACCCCCCTGTCGGAGTCCGCCTTCGTGGGAGCGGGCATCGGCGCCGCCCTGGCCGGCATGCGGCCGATCGTGGAGATCATGACGGTCAACTTCAGCCTGCTCGCCCTGGACCAGATCCTCAACACCGCCGCCACCATGCTGCACATGTCCGGCGGGCAGTTCTCCGTGCCGCTGGTCATCCGCATGACCACCGGCGCCGGGCGTCAACTGGCCGCCCAGCACTCGCACAGCCTCGAAGGGTGGTACGCCCACATCCCCGGCATCCGCGTGCTCGCCCCGGCCACGCTGGAGGACGCGCGCGGCATGCTGGCCCCGGCGCTCGCGGACCCCGACCCGGTGCTGATCTTCGAGCACGGCTCCCTGTACAACGCCTCCGGCGACCTCCGTCCGGACTCTCCTCCCGTAGGGCTGGACGACGCCGCCATCCGGCGCGCGGGCGACGACCTCTCCGTCATCGCCTACGGCGGGTCGCTGCCGAAGGCCCTCGCCGCGGCGGACGAACTGGCCGGCGAGGGCATCAGCGCCGAAGTCGTCGACCTTCGCACCCTCCGTCCCCTGGACGACACCGCCCTGACCGGTTCCGTGACCAGGACCCATCGGGCAGTGGTCGTCGACGAAGGCTGGCGCAGCGGAAGCCTCGCCGCCGAGGTCTCCGCGCGCCTCGCCGAGCAGGTCTTCTACGAACTCGACGCGCCGGTGGAGCGCGTGTGCAGCGCGGAGGTTCCCATGCCCTACGCGCGGCGGCTGGAAGAGGCGGCGCTTCCCCAGGTCGGCGACATCGTCGCCGCGGCGCACCGGGTGGTCGGCTGACATGCCCGAATTCACGATGCCGTCACTGGGCGCCGACATGGACGAGGGTCTGGTGCAGGAGTGGCTCGTACGACCGGGTCAGCACGTCGACAAGGGTGACGTCGTGGCGGTGATCGAGACCGCGAAGTCCACCATCGAGGCGGAGTGTTTCCACTCCGGGACCGTCGAACGACTCCTCGTCGAACCCGGGACGACGGTTCCCGTCGGCACTGCGCTGGCGGTCATCGGCGCCGACCGGCCGCAACGGCGGACGGCACGGCAACCGCGATCCGCCCGGCCGTCACAACCGCCTCCTGCCGAACCGGCTCCGGCCGGCCGGCCCCACGGGACACCGCGCACTCCCCCGGAGAGGCCGGAGGGGGTCGGCGAACCCGCGGCCACGCCTCTGGTCCGCGCACTCGCCCGCGAGAAGGGCCTGGACCTGGCCCGGTTGCACGGCAGCGGACCGGGTGGCCGCGTCACCAAGGCCGACGTCGAGCACGCGGCCCCGCACCCCGCACCCCGCGTACACGCCTCCCCGCTTGCCCGCCGCCTCGCCGGGGAACTGAAGGTACCTCTCGAAGACGTCCCCGGAACCGGCAGGAACGGCGTGGTGCGCGCCTCGGACGTGCGCAAGGCAGCCGGGACCCCGACGCCCCGACCGGAGCCACACGCGGACCGGGCCCAGCGACGACCAGACCGTCCAGCCACCATGCGCCGCACCACCGGCGACCTCATGGCCCGCTCCAAGCGGGAGATCCCGCACTACTACCTGTCCACGAGCATCGACCTCGCCGGCGCCCTGGGCTGGATGCGGGAGCAGAACCGGAACCGACCTGCCTCCCGGCGGCTGGTACCGGCGGCACTGCTGCTGAAGGCAGCGGCCACGGCCGCCCATCGGGTCCCGGAACTCAACGGCTTCTGGCAGGAGGGCACCTTCGTGCCTGGTTCCGGCGTCCACCTCGGTGTGGCGATATCGCTGCGCGGCGGTGGCCTGCTGGTCCCGGCGCTGCACGACGCGGACACCCTGCCCCTGGCCGATCTCATGGCCGCGCTCAAGGACCTGGTGGACCGGGCGCGCGCCGGAAGACTGCGCGCCTCGGAAACCACCGGGGCGACCATCACCGTCACCAACCTCGGGGATCAAGGGGTGGAGTCCGTCTTCGGAGTGATCTATCCGCCGCAGGTGGCCCTGGTGGGCTTCGGAGCGGTCGTCGAGCGGCCCTGCGCCGTCGACGGGCTCATCGGCGTACGGCCCACCGTGACGGCCACCCTCTCGGCCGACCACCGGGCCACCGACGGAGCCATCGGCGGCCGCTACCTGACGACGGTGGACCGTCTGCTGCAACGACCGGAGGAACTGTGAACCGAACCGAAGCCATGGACACCGTCAAGGAATCCATCGCACGGATCGTGCCGGACGCCGACTTCACCGACCTCGGACCGGACGACAGTTTCCGGGAGGTCCTGGAACTCGACTCCCTGGACTTCCTCGGGTTCGTCGAGACCCTCGTGGAGCGGACCGGCGTCGACATCGACGAGGACGACTACCCCGCGCTCACCACGCTCTCGGACAGCGCCGACTTCCTCGTCGCGCACACGGCGTGACGTCCCGGCAGCGTCGACCCGCGGGCGTGGAAGCCGGGCAGGCAACGGAAGGAGATGGTCAGGTGCCCGGGCACGCAATCGACACGAGCACCGCGTCGGCCCTCGTGGAGGCCGCCGTCGCTGCACCGTCCATGCACAACGCCCAGCCGTGGAGGTTCCGCTTCCTGCCGGCGGAAGGCGCGCTGCACCTACGTGCCGACCCCGCGCGGCGGATGCCCCTCGCGGACCCCGACGACCGCGGGCTCCACCTGGGGTGCGGGGCCGCCCTGTGCAACCTGCGGACCGCAGCCGCCCATGCGGGCTTGGAAGCGACCGTCACGCTGCTTCCCGACCCCCGGGACCGGGGACTCCTCGCGGCGGTGCGCCTGTCCGGCACGGATCACCCGGACCCCGGACTCGCGCGGTTGTATCCCGCGGTACATCGCCGGCACACCAGCCGCTCCCCGTTCGAGGCGAGAGAGGTCCCACCCGCGGTCCGCGCGACGCTGCAGGAAGCGGCCCGTCAGGAGGACGCGCAGCTGGTCTTCCCCGGTGACTGGCACGCACGGGAGCTGCTGGAGCTGGTCCACGACGCGGAAGGGCGCGACGCGACCGACCCCGGGCGCCTGAAGGAACTCGAACACTGGACCCGCAGGGGCACCGAGGCGCAGACGGCCACCGACGGCGTGCCGGAGTACGCGTTCGGCCCCGGCGAGCGGCACGGACACACCCCGGTCCGGGACTTCGCCGGAAGGCGGCCCGTCCCCGGGCGCGAGGCGGTGGCCTTCGAGGACACGCCGCACCTCGCGCTGCTCTGCACCACCGGTGACGGACCGGCCGACTGGCTGCGCGCGGGGCAGGCAATGGAACGCGTCCTGCTCACGGCCACCCTGAGCGGCCTGTCCACCGCGCTCACCTCCCAGGCACTTGAATGGTCCGACCTGCGCTGGGCCGTACGCGACCCTCGTTCACCGGTCGGCCACCCCCAGATGGTGCTGCGCCTGGGATACGGACCCGAGTGCGCCGCCACGCCACGCCGGCCCGTGGCCGACGTGCTCGACATCGGGTGAACCGGCCCCGCCCGCGCGGGCGTCGGCGGCACCTCCGCGGCCCCGTCCGGGTGCGCTCGACAAGGCCATGCGGTAGTCCTCGAACGTGGCACCGCACGGCCCGGGTGCCAGGAGGAGATACGGCCGTCAGTCCCGTGCGCCGCGCCCGAGCCGCGACACGGGGTACTCACGGAAGGGAGGCAGCACGATGGATCCGGTCGTCACGGTGGGTCTCGACGGCTCGCCCGAGAGCCTCGCCGCCGCTCGCTGGGCGGCCGGGCAAGCCGAACGGCGCAGGCTCACCCTGCGGCTGCTGCACGCCTGGCCCATGCTCGCGCCGGAACCGACGCGTCTGCCGGCGGAAGTCGACCAGAACTACTGGGCGAAACGGCTGGTCCACAACGCGCGCGCCGAGTTGCAGGACCGTCATCCCGGTCTCGTGATCGTCGGCAACCTGGTCGCCGACGACGCCGAGCACGCCCTGCTCCAGGCGGCGTCGGAGTCCGAGATGGTCGTCCTCGGCTCCCGCGGCCTGGAGCCGGTCGCCAGCTACTTCCTCGGCGACATCGGCATGCCCGTCGTCTCACGTGCCGCGTGCCCTGTCGTCCTGGTGCGCGCGGGAAGTCCCGGCACCGAGCAGGAGCCGCCCGCACACGACCTGGGAGGGGTGGTGGTCGTCGCGCTGAAACTGCACGGCCCCTGCGACGACCTGCTGGAGTTCGCCTTCATGAGCGCCGCGGCGCTGGGCGCGCCGCTTCGCGCGGTCCACGGCCGAAGCCTGCCTCTGCACGCGCGCGTCCCCTGGGGGGTGGACCACGATCTCACCCAGGGGATGCGCAAGGACGCGCACGCGGATCTGCTCAAGGTGCTCCGTCCGTGGCAGGAGAAGTTCCCGCAGGTGGTCGCGGCTGACACCGTGCTTCTGGAGAGCCCGGCCAGTGCCGTCCTCAAGGCGGCGACCGACGCCGCGCTGCTGGTCGTCGGCCGGCGCGAGCACCGGCCCGCCCTCGCGCCGCACCTGGGTGGGGTGGCATCGGCCGCCGTCCACCACGCTCGCTGCCCGGTGGCGGTCGTCCCGCATGACTGAGGAGGGCCGGGGCAACGATGTGACGGCGCCACCGCCGCAGACCGATGCGTCCGTCGCGCCGCCCGGACGGGACCCCGGAACGGCCGGACCGTCACTTGCGCGTGCGGAGATCTGCGAGACCCACACCGCAGTGCTGATCTTCCTCGGCGACCACGCCTACAAGATCAAGAAGCCCGTCGACCTGACGTTCCTCGACTACACCTCGGTGGCGGCCCGCCGCGCCGCCTGCGAGCGCGAGGTCACCCTCAACCGGCGTTTCGCGCCGGACGTCTACCTGGGTGTGGGAGAGCTGCGCAGCCCGGACACCGACGCGCCGGAGCCCGTGGTCGTGATGCGGCGCCTGCCGGCGGACCGCCGCCTGTCCCGCCTCGTCCGCGACGGAGTCGCCGTCGACGACGTCCTGCGCGCCGTCGCACGGCTGCTCGCCGCACGGCACGCCGACGCGCCCCGCAGCAGCGAGATCGACGAGCAGGGCACCCGGGACGCGCTGGCCGGGCGCTGGTCGGCGAGCTTCGCCCAGGTCCGGGACCTGGCCGGCGACCACCGCTTCGACCGCGGCGTCAGTGACGACCTGGACGAGGCCGAGCGACTCGTCGGGCGCTATCTCGGAGGCCGTAAGCCGCTGTTCGACGCCCGCATCGAGCAGGGCCGCATCGTCGACGGCCACGGCGACCTGCTCACCGACGACGTCTTCTGCCTCGACGACGGTCCCCGCGTCCTGGACTGCCTCGAGTTCGACGACCACTTGCGCTTCGTCGACGGTCTGGACGACGCCGCGTTCCTCGCCATGGACCTGGAACAGCTCGGCGCCCCGGAGGCCGCCTCGTTCTTCCTCAGCCGCTACAGCGAGTACTCGGGGGACCCCGCACCGCGATCCCTGTGGCACCACTATGTCGCCTACCGCGCCTTCGTCCGCGCCAAGGTCTCCCTGGTCCAGGCGACGCAGGGCGCGACCGACGGCGCCACCGCGTACCGGCGGCTGCTCACGGCGACACTGCGCCACCTGCGCACCTCCGCTGTCGGCCTCACCGTCGTCGGCGGCCTGCCCGGCAGCGGCAAGTCGACTCTCGCCGGAGCGCTGGCCGACCGGCTCGGTCTCACCCTGCTCAGCAGCGACCGCCTCCGCAAGGAGCTGGCCGGCATCCCGGTGGAGCAATCCGCGGCGGCCGACTACCTCCAGGGCCTGTACACCCCGGAGTGGACCGGCAGGACGTACGAGCGGCTCCTCGACCGCGCGTCCGCCCTTCTGTCCCACGGCGAGTCCGTGGTCCTGGACGCCACCTGGTCGGATCCAGGACAGCGTGAGGCGGCGCTGCGGACGGCCGAACACGCGGGCGCCGACCTGATCGCCCTGCACTGCGCGGTTCCCGACGAGTTGTCCGCAGCACGGTTGCGTGCCCGCGGCCCCGGCGCATCGGACGCCGACCCGGCCATCGCCCGGGCGCTGGCAGCAGCGGAACCGCCGTGGGAGGAGGCCGTAGCGGTCGACACCAGCGGATCTCTGGAATCCGCGGTGGCGCAGGCACTGGGCGCCATGCGCCCGAAGGGCACGGCCCAGGCCCCGCCCTTCCGCCGGCCGTACATGGAACCTGGCTGAGCGGGACACCAGGCGGCCCCGCCGACCGGCCGTGCCTCGTCCGGGGGACCGCCCCGGCTGGCTGCGCCCGACGAGCCGGGCGCAGTATGGAAACAAGGCCATTGCCGTCCGATCACGGAGGTGAACCGCGATGACCCTGCCCGCCCACCACAGGCCCGGCCGGCTCATGGAAAGGTTTCCCGCCCTTGGCTGGGGCGAGCCCATGGCGTCCGAGTTCGACGAACTCTTCAGCCGGATGAACGAGCTGCTGGCCTCGGCTGCCGCGGCTCCCGCGGGCGCCTGGTCGCCCCTGGCGGACATGCACGAGACCGACGACGCCTATGTGATCGAGGCCGAGCTGCCCGGCATCAAGTGCGAGGACATCGACGTCGAGATGGACGACCAGCACCTGCGCATCACCGGCGAGTACAAGGAACGCGAACGCGAAGGCGTCCTGCGCCGCAGCACCCGGCGGACGGGACACTTCGAGTACCGCGCCCTGCTGCCCACCGGCGTCAACGCCGAGGAAGTCAAGGCCCAGTTGTCCGACGGCGTCCTGACCGTCACCGTTCCCAAGGCCCAGAGCGCCAAGCCCCGGCACGTCGAGATCACCGAGAGCTGACGGGCAGCCGACCGCATCATGTCCGGTACATGGGGACCCCGGCCCGTCGTGGTCGGTGTCGACCCGGACCCGGCAAAACGCAACGCGCTGACCTGGGCCGCGGACGAGGCCGCGCTGAGGAATCTCCCGCTCACTCTGGTCCACGCCCAGGGAGTGCCGACGGGCGGCTACACCTCGGGGGAGGTCCTTCCTTCCTGGGAGCGCTGGAACGCTGCCCTGCACGTGGAGGGCGAGCGGCTGCTCGAACAAGCGGTCGCGTACGTCGGTTCCCGGCAGCCCCGCGTGGTGGTCACCACGCAACTGATGGAAGGTCATCCGGCCTGGGCGGTACGGGAGATGGCACCGGGGGCCGCCATGGTGGTCCTCGGGTCGTGGCGCCTCGGCGTCGTGCGGGAGTTGTTCACTTCGGCCTCCGTGGCACTGCCGGTCATCGCTCATGCCCCGTGCCCCGTCGTCGTGGTGCCGGAACCGGAGGAACCGGAGGTACCCGACGAGCGGTCCCCCTACCTGGTGGTGGGTGTCGACGGACACCCGCGTTCCGCCGCGGCCGTCGACCTCGCGTTCCAGGAGGCCGCGCTGCACGGGGCGGCCCTGCGCGCCCTGTACGTGTGGCACCCGCCGTTGCCGGGCGTCCTGGACGAGGAGGCCGCCGAGCGGGAATGCCGCCGTCTGCTGTCGGAGTCGGTGGCGGGGCACCGCGCCGCGTACCCCGAGGTGGACCTCACTCAGGAGGTCGTACGGGGTCACCCGGTGGGGGCGTTGGCCCAGGCGTCCGACCGGGCGTGTGCGCTCGTCGTGGGAACGCGGGGGCAAGGCGGCTTCAGCGGCTTGCTTCTGGGGTCGGTGAGCCAGGGCGTCCTCCATCACGCGCGTTGTCCCGTCATCACCGTCCCGCCGTCGGGCACGGCGGCCGCCTAGCGGCCCTGTCGGCCGCCCGGGCTGCCGGCCCCCTGTACGTACAGGAGATCCCTCATGGACGAGCGTTCCCGGCCGCCCGTTCCCGATGGCCCGGTCGTCGTCGGCACCGACGGCTCCGCCGTCGCCACCCGCGCGGTGCTGTGGGCGGCCGAGGAGGCCGCCGCGCGTGGCCGGCCCTTGCAGATCCTTTGCGCCACGCACGTCGATCTGCTCCCCGACGAACTCACGGAGGACGTCATACGTCCCATCCTGGAGACGGCGGCGGACAGGGCGGACACGGCCGCCAGGAAGGCGACCGACCGCGTTCCGGGGCTGAAGGTGACGACGTCCATAAGCCGCGGCGATCCGGCGGAGAGCCTGGTCGAAGCCGCCGGGGCGAGGGGAACCGTCGTCGTGGGGTCCCGCGGGCTCGGCGGCTTCTCGTCGCTGCTGCTCGGCTCGGTCGGACGCCAGGTGACCAGGTGGGCCACCGGACCGGTCGTGGTGGTGCGCGGGGAACCGAGGACACCGGCACGGACGGTCCTGGCCGGTGCCCGGGATGCCCGCGACATCCTCCCGGTGCGTTTCGCCGCGCTGTACGCCCAGCGGCGCGATGCCGCCTTGAGGGTGCTCGGCGCATGGACGCTGACGCACCATCTGGAGAGCATGGCACCCATGGCGGCGTCCGTCCGGGCCGTGGCCGAGCGGCAGGCCGACCACGCCGCACCCCTCGTGGCCGCCGTGCGTGAGGAGTATCCGAACGTGAGGGTCGCGCAAGAAGTGGTCCAGGTCCCGTCGGCCGCGGGCGCCCTGGTTGCGGAGTCCACGCACGTCGATCTGCTGGTGCTCGGGAGCCGTGCTGCCACCGGGCCCTTCTCGGCCCCGGTGGGGCGGGTCGCCCAGGCGGTACTGGAACACGCGGCGTGTCCCGTGGCGCTGGTGCCGCGCGGGTGACACACCGTACGAGCCATGGGCCGCCGCCCTCACCCCCGGCCCGCGGTACCCCCGCCGCCGTGCCCCCGCCATGCGTGTGCCCGGCGCAGCCGCACCGCGTCCTCGTGCTCGGCCTGTTCCAGGACGCGCTCGACTCGGTCCAGTTCGCGCTGGAGCCGCGGAATCCAGTGACGACGCAGCACACGCACTCGACGCTGTGTGCGACTCATCTCGGCTTCCACGATGCGCACCGCCGCCTGGGCCGCCGCATACGAGGCCGCTGATCTCACCACCTCCCGGTAGACGGCCTCGGCGCGCACCAGGGCCGTATTGCCGGGAGCCGCCGTGTCCGGCGCGCGCGGCGGGACCTGGACCGCGGCGGAGGCAGGCCGGCGTACCCCGAGGGACGTGGTCCACTGCACCGCGACGACGGCGGGGCCGCCCGCACCCGCGGCGGCCGCGGTCAGGGCATGTTCGCCGCCGAGCAGCACCCCGCGCAGCAGCCAGGTCTCGGCGTCGGCGACGCGGGCCCGCCAGCCTGCCGCGCAGTCCCGCTGCACACGGGTCAGGGCGCTGTGCTCCCTCTGCAGGAGATGGAGCTTGCGGTCGAGGAGATGCGCACCGTGGGAGGCGACGTGCAGGCTGCGCCGCAGCCGCAGGCGTGCCGCTCGTCCCGGTGCGCAGTGGCCGCCGTTCACCTGGGGCGCTCCGTGTGCCAGCCGTGAGCCTGGCGCAGCTTTGGTGGGAGCACCGTCAACTGCTCGGGCCCGAGGGCGAGCAGCACGTCCCAGGCGCGTTCGAGAGTTTCGTCGAGCGTCACCGCCTCGTCGGGGCGCTGGTCGACGAATCGGCGCAGGAAGGCTTCCTCGAAGTCCACGTAGCGGTGGTCCGCCGGGCTGAGCGCGCCGAGTCCCACCAGTTCCGCCAGTTCCCGAACCTGGCGGGCGCGGGCCAGGGCGGCCAGGAGCTGGGCGGCCACCTGCAGGTGATCCGGCCGGGTGCGGCCGGGACCGGCACCCTTGCGCATCAGGCGGGACAGGGATGCCAGCGCGTCCACGGGCGGATAGACACCTTGTGCCGCGGCATCGCGGGAGAGCACGATCTGCCCCTCGGTGATGTATCCCGTCAGATCGGGAACCGGATGGGTGATGTCCCCCGCGGGCATGGTCAGCATGGGCAGTACGGTCACGGAGCCGGGGCGGTCTTTCAGCCGTCCGCAGCGCTCGTACAGCGACGCGAGGTCGCTGTAGAGGTATCCGGGGTAGGCGCGGCGGCCGGGTACCTCTCCGCGGGCCGCGGACACTTCGCGCAGCGCCTCGGCGTAACTGGTCATGTCCGTCATGACGACGAGGACGTGCCGGCCCATGGCGAACGCCAGGTGCTCGGCGACGGTCAGGGCGACACGCGGGGTCAGGAGGCGTTCGATCACCGGCTCGTCGGCGGTGTTCACCAGCAGCACGAGTTCACCGCCGGCCGACCGTTCCTCCAGCGCCTCCCTGACGAACCAGGCGTCGGCGTGGGTCAGGCCCATGCCGGCGAAGACCACGCTGAACGGCTCGCCACCAACGGTGGCCTGGGCGGCCATCTGCACCGCGAGTTCCAGATGCCGCAGCCCCGCGACGGAGAACACGGGCAGTTTCTGGCCACGGACCAAAGTGGTGAGCCCGTCCACGACCGCCACACCCGTGAGCACCGGTTCCGCGGGTGGCCGGCGGCGCGCCGGATTGATCGGGTCGCCGGCCACGGCCGCCTGCTCCGCCGCGGTGACCGGCGGACCGCCGTCGGCAGGCTCGCCGCGGCCATTGCACACCCGGCCGAGCCACCCGGGCCCCACCGGGATGTGCAGAGGGCGGCCGGTGAAGGCCACGCGCAGCCGCCGCGGGTCCATTCCGGCCGTGTCCTCCAGGACCTGGACCACCGCGAGGTCCCGGTCCGCCTCCAGGACGAGTCCGTGCCGCCGCTCCCCCGTGCCGAGGGTGATGACCGCGAACTCGTCCCATCCGACGCCCTCGGTTCCCTCGACGACCAGGAGCGGTCCGCGCACGTCGCGGACGTCCGTGTACTCCACCTCGCCCCGTGCCGTCATGGCACGGCTTCTCGCAGCGCGTCGAGTGCCCGCAGCGTCGCGTCGCGCCGGCGCTCCACTTCTGCGGCGTCATGGGGTCCGGCTGTCTCACGGGCACGCAGCAGCGGCCCGAAGTCCGTCTGCTCGACGGCCTCGGGGCTTCCTCCGGCGGCGACGATCTCGCGGCACCGGTCGGTGACGGCCAGCACGGCACCGGCCAGCGCGGCCGTCTTCTCCGGGCCGCTGTAGGCGTCCCGTGCCGACAACGCGTTCTGCTGGAGCAGTCCTTCGCGCACGAGGCGGCCCGCGAGCACGCTCATCCGCTCCTGTGCCGGGAGCGCGGTGATGCCCACGAGGTCGACCAGGGACGCGAGGCGGTCGGCCTCCGCGAGCAAGGCGCCGACACGCCGGCGATGGCCGGCCGCGTCCCCCGCCGCCGGCCCTACGGTCAGCGCCGACGCGTCCCTGGAGAACGATCCCGCCCAGGAGACGGCGGGATAGTGACGCGCGTAGGCCAGGTCGCGGTCGAGCGCCCACAGGCAACGGACGAAGCGCTCCGTGTGCGCGGTGACCGGTTCGGCCGTGTCGCCCCCGGGCGGCGAGACCGCGCCAATGACGGTCACGGAGCCCTGCCCGCCACCGAGCGTGGTCACCGCGCCTCCGCGTTCGTAGAAGGCGGCGATGCTGGAGGCCAGACGCGCCGGATAGCCCTCCTCGGCGGGGAGTTCTCCCGAGCGTGAGGCGAACTCCCGTAGCGCCTCGGCCCACCGCGAGGTGGAGTCGGCGATGACCACCACGTCCAGGTCCATGTCCCGGAAGTACTCGGCCACCGTCATGCCGGTGTGGACACCGGCCTCGCGGGCCATCATCGGCATGTCGGAGGTGTTGGCGACGGTGACCGTGCGATCCGCCAGCTTCCCGCCGGTACGGGGATCCTCCAGTTCGGCCAGCTCCTCGATGACGTCGGCCATCTCGTTGCCGCGCTCGCCACAGCCGATGTAGACGATCACGTCGGCGTCAGACCATTTGGCGACCTGTTGCAGCAACATGGTCTTGCCGGTTCCGAACCCACCGGGTACGGCCGAGGTACTGCCTCGGGCGATGGGGAACAGCAGGTCGATGACGCGCTGGCCGGTGGTGAGGGGTTGCCACGGGATCCGTCGCGCGCGTACCGGACGCGGACGCCTCACGGGCCACGAACTGGTCATCGCGATCCTGGTTCCCGCCACGACGGCTACCGCCGCATCGCCCTCACGGTCCCCGGCGGGCGCGATCCACTCCACGTCGCCGGTGACGCCGGGAGGCACCAGGACGCGCAAGGCCACCGGCCCCGCCGTCCGCACCTCCCCGATGGCCTCGCCCTCACGGACCCGCTGTCCCGGGCGGGCACCGGGGACGAAGCGCCCGTCGCCCTCCCGGCCCGTGGCCTCCACGGCCGCACCCGGCCGGATACGGTCGCCGATCCCGGTCAGCGGGCGCAGCAGACCGTCGAAGATCCCGCCGAGCAGCCCCGGCCCCAGGCGTGCGCAGAGCGGGTGTCCCGCCCCGCGGGCGGGGTGCCCCGGGGCGAGACCGCCGGTGTACTCGTAGGCCTGGACGGTGACCACCCCCGCCTCGATGCCCACGACCTCACCGTGCAACCCTGCGCCGCCGAGGAGAACCAGGTCGTGCATCGCGATGCCGCCGCTGTACTCGATCTCGACGAGCGGTCCGGTGACGCGCAGCACGCGACCGGACGGGCCGCCGGGGCTCAGGGCGTCCACAGGCTCTCCAGCAGGCAGCCCGCGCCGTCCACCACCCGCAGCGCTGCCGACTGCAGGGTGAGGTCGGCGCGGCGTCCCGGCACCCGGGCCACCACGCCTCCTGTGGGATGCTCCCGGACATCGGCGTCGGGTCCGAGCAGGGCCCGGGCCCGCCGGGTGAGTGCGTCGAGGAGGCGGGGATAGTCCGGTCCCTCGCGGAGCGTCAGGACCCGCTCGGCGACCTGGCGGCGCAGTTCGCGGTAGGCCCTGGCCTGTACGTCGAGCCGATTGGCGCGTTGCTGCCGGTGTGCCGCCGTGATCGCGGCGGCACGGGCTCTCGCAGCCTCGGCCTCGGCATCGCGGCGGCCCTTGGCCATGATCGCCCGGGCGAGGTCATCGGCCTCGGCCAAGGTCGCCTCGGCGTCGCTGTCGGCCCTCGCGAGGAGCTCGTCGGCTTCCGCCTGTGCACGACGCAGCAAGCTGTCCCGTACGGGCTGCAACGAGTCCGTCATGGCGGCATCACCGCCGTCAAGGGGTGGCCGCGCGACAGCCGCTCGGATCCCAGGACCGCAGCCGCCGCCGGGCTGAGGATCACGAGATCGACGTCCGCCGGCAGGGCCTGCCAGGCTTCGTGGACGGCCTGCGCGCCCTCGGCGACGATGACGTCGACCCCGGCCAGGGCCAGACCTGCGACTCGGGGCTGTTCTCCGACGGCGGCGACGCGTCCCATCGTCAGGCCTTCCCGATCAGGAGGATCGCGACGACGAGACCGTAGATGGCGATCCCCTCGGCCAGTCCCACGACGACGACGGCCCGGCCGAACAGCTCGGGGCGTTCGCTCAGCGCGGCGAGGGCGGCCGCTCCGGTGTAGGCGACGGCGATGGCCGCCCCGATGGAGGCTCCGGCGACGGCGATGGCCGCGCCGATGAGGGCAGCCGTGTTGCTGCCGGACGACGCGACGGCCGTCTGCGTGCCGCTGGCGGCGGCGGGCGTGTCGGTGAGCGCGACCGCCACCAGGGCGACGGCCCCGGCCAGCAGCAGCAGGTTCATCACGGTGATCACCCGCAGCACCGCGCGTCCCCTGCGGCGCAGGGCCCGGTGCGTGAGGATGAAGGCCGCCACGACGGCGGGCAGGGCGATGAGCCAGGCGATCACGGTGGCGTCTCCTTGCGCTGAACGGGTGGGTGCCAGGGCTCGAAGGGGTGGCCCTCGCCCTCGAAGACCCGTGAGAACAGCTCGTAGAATTCCAGCCTCAGCGCCTGGACCCCGGCCACCAGGGCTTCCAGGGCGAAGGCGACCGCGGTACCGACGAAGAACAGGGCGACGGCCGCGACGATGCCGGGTGCGCCGTGGGCCGCGAGCGCGCGCGTGCCCTGCCACACGACGGTGGCGAGTGCCGCGTGCGTCAGCCCGAACGCCGCCAGACGGGCGAAGGAGAAGACGTTGGCGCCGATGCGGATGACACCGTCGACGAGCTGGATCCCGGCCTGGAGCACTCCGGATGCGCCTCCGGCGGTCGACGCGTACAGCCCGGTCCCGGCGAGGACCAGTCCCGCGGTCGCCGTCGAGCCACCGATCGCCCACCAGCTGGTGCGGCCGAGGGCGAGGCCGGCACCGGCGCAGACCAGCCCGGTGAACAGCACGGCGCCTGCGATCCCCGACAGGGCGTACAGGGCCGTCGTGCCTCCCCCCTCTCTCCACCGGTTGACCGCTCCGGCCACGTAGGACAGGACGAGCAGGACGCCGCCGAGGACAAGGGTGGAAAGCAGCATCCGCATCGGCTCCCGCAGGGGATCGAGCCACAGCACGGGCAGTACGCCGGTGGGACCGAAGAATTCGCCGTAGGCGGCCCCGGCCAGGACGCCGGCCGCGCCGGCCGCGGCGACGAACGGCCAGAGATGGCGCCACTTCGCCAGCGGGCCGGGCTTTCCCCGCCGGAGGAGAAGAGCCCCCAGGACGAGCAGGCCCCCATATCCGACGTCGCCGAACATCACGCCGAACAGGACGACGTAGACGACCCCGGCGAGCACCGTGAGGTCCAGGTTCCGGTAGGGCACGGTCCCGTAGACCCGGATCAACGGGGCGAAGGAACCTCGTAGGGAGCCGGCGCCCCGCAGGAGGGTCGGCGGCTCGGATCCCGGGGGCAGGGGCAGCGCCACCAGTGATCCCCCGCAGGCGGCCAGGCGGTCGGCCGCGGCCGCCATCCGGTCGCGTGGGCACCACCCCGCCAGGGCCGCGACCTCGGCACGCCGTACGGCGCTGTCCATCCGCTCCTCCATTTCACGCTCGCCGGTCAGCAGGTCGATGCGGTGGTCGCGTTCGAGGATGTCGAGGTCGGGCGGGCTCTCGGCCAGCACCGGCGACACGTGGGCGCCCCGCACAGCGCCAAGACGATGGGCGGCGGGACCGGGGGTGACGTGCGCGGGGTCGTCGATCAGGTCGATCTGCACACAGCCGCTCTCGGCGACCCGGATCAGGGTCTCGCGCAGGTTGTCGTAGGGAGCCACCACCGCCACCCGCTGCATACGCACGGGAAGTGCCCGCTCAGTCCACCGCATCGAAGGCCTCCGGATCGCCACCGCCACGGGCGGCCAGCTCCAGCGCGGCCCGGACCCGCCAGGCGTTCACGGACAGGAGGGCGACCGCGCCGAGGACCGGGGCGAAGCCGAGGTCCGCCCGCCGGAGCATTCCCCGCCCGTCCCGCTCGACCTTGTCCCACCAGCGCAACTCCGCCTTCCACAGCTCACCGGGTTCCTCGATGCCGCTGACGACCCACCGCGCGTCGGCGGGGAGGCAGCGGACGAAGTCGTCGTAGCCGAGCGCCCGCACGGCTGCCGGCCCGATGGTCCGCGCCGCGCGCCGCGCCGAGGGCCCCGGCAGTTCCCTGCCCATGAGGTAGGTCTCGCGTGCCACCAGCAGAGCCATCCGGCCGGAAGCCCAGGCCGCGGCGCCGGGGACCGCGGTTGCGGTGCGCTGTGCGGCGGACACCCGCAGGCCGATCGCGAGCGCGGCCGCGGTGGGGGCGCCTGGGTCGCCCCATGCGGACGCGGCGAGCGCGGACCGCAACCCGTCAAGTGACGTCGTCGCCGAGATCCGGCGCCACGCCGTGTTCAGCGTGCCGAGCCGGTAGGGCGGGTAGGAGGGGACTCCGGCGTGCAGGGCCCGGGCGTGTGCCTCGACGCATGCGATCTCGAAACCCGACGCCAGCAGGCGGACCGCGGCGGCGCCGGAGCGCGACTGCCAGCCGGCCAGCACGCGCAGATGCCACAGCAGGGTGGCCGCGACGGACCGCTGCGCTTCGGCGAGGCCCGCCGCCGGGGCCAGGTCGTGGCGGTAGGGGGTGGCCGTCAGACGGGCCAAGGCCTCGCGCAGCGTGGCGGCGCCCGCCACGCCGGCGACGGCGGCCGGTGCCAGGCATCGCGAGAGCATCGACCGGGCGCGCACCGTGCCCGCCACTTGCACGGCACTCATGGATCCCGCGCCTCCAGCCCGCTCAGGAGCGCTTCAGCGGTGTCGGCGGCCAGCCGGTCGACAAGCCCGGGCATGCGGCGCTCAACGCGGGAGCGCAATTCGCCCAGCTCCCGCTCGGCGCAGCCGCGCATCCGCGCCAGCTCGGCCTGCGTCGCGGATCGCTCCCCGTCCCTGACGCGAGCCGATTCGTCCTCCGCCCGGTCGTGCGCGGCCCGGACGATCTCAGCGGCCCGGCGACGAGCTGCCTCGCGACGTCGTGCGGCCTCACGGTTCGCCGCTTCGACCATCGTCCGGGCCCGTGCCCCGGCGGAGTCCAGGGCGGCGAGCGCGGGCTCCAGTTCGTCCGCGAGCTCGGCGCTGCGGTCGGCGGGCACCCCTCCGGCGGCAGCGGCACCCGGCAGGCCGGTCGGCCGGAAGCGCATCAGGAAATCGCGGAATGCCACCACACGATGCTCCTCGCGTTCCCACGGTTCCCCCTTTCTCCACTGTCCCCGTCGACGGCGGCCGGCGCCTGTTCAAGCAGGGGCGGCGGGCGGCCTCCGTCCCTTTCCCCTCGCGGCCCGGCGGCCGGTGCACGAATTGCGACCGCGCGCGGCGGCGACCACGATGAGGGCAGGGCGTGCACTCGCAGCCCGGGGTTCTCGCGACGGCCGGGGTTCCGACCGCCTCACAGCTGCCGTCGTCCCCCCGGCCCGTCGGTCGTCCGCGGCCGGGCGCGTCCTTCGTGGAGGGGAGTGACCGGTGCCATCACTTGGTGCGGCGGCCCGTCCCGCACGACCGGAGAAGATCTTCGACCGGGAGTCCGAGTGGGCTGCCCTCGCCGACTTCGCCCGCGACCCGAGGCCCGGACCCGCACTCGGCGTCGTGACGGGCCGGCCGCGACAGGGTACGTCCTTCCTGCTCGAGTCCCTGGCGAAGTCCATGGGCGGCTTCTACTTCTGCGGTCAGGACGAGTCGGTGGCTCAGACCCTGCAGCGTCTCGGCGACCAGTTGGACCGCCATATGGGCAAGTCCGCGACCCGCGATCCACACAGCTGGAAGGACGCCGTCGAGGCGCTGCTGGCTCTCGGGGAAGACCGCCCCATGCCGGTGGTCGTCGACGGGGTCCCGGGTCTCGTGGAGCAAAGTCCGTCCCTGCCCGCGGTTCTCCACCGGGCGCTCCGCGACGCCGAGGAGAGCCCCCGGCCGCCCCGCACTCGTCTGTTCCTGTGCGGGAACTCCACACCGGTCATGCGCAGGCTCTTCGGGGCTCCGTCACCGCTGCGTGATCATGTCCGGCTGGAACTCGTCGTGCCGTCCCTGGACTTCCGGCAGGCCGCGCGCTTTTGGGGCATTGACGATCCCCGGCTGGCGATGCTGGTGCACGCGGTCGTGGGCGGGACACCGGCCTACCGGGGTGATTTCGTCTGCGGCGACGTACCGGCCGGACTGGACGACTTCGACGACTGGGTGTGCAGGACCGTCCTCAATCCGCGACGCCCGCTGTTCCGGGAGGCCGGTCACCTGGTGGAGGAGGCGACGGACCACCGGGAGCGGGCCCTGTGCCATTCCGTGCTCACCGCGATCGCCTCGGGCCACGTCACCGCCGGCGACGTGGCCGACCATCTGGAGCGGCCCCTCACCGACGTCTCCCACGCCCTTGCCGCCCTGCGCGACCACGGCGTGCTCGAGGAGAGCCGGGACATCCTCCGCGCCGGCGCCGGCCGGTTCCGGATCGTCGAGCCCCTGCTCGCCTTCGACCACGCGATCGTCCGTCCCCACGATTCGGTCCTCGAACGGGAACCCGCCGCCACGGTGTGGCAGCGGGTCCGCGGCACGTTCCACTCGGAGACCGCCGCACGTCACTTCGCGGACGTCTGCCGCGAATGGGCCGAGCGGTTCGCCGCCGCCCCGACCTTCGGCGCGCCGACGACCTCCGACGCGGTGGTCACCGCGGTGTCGTCCGGCTCCCTTCCGGTCCCGGGACGGAGCACCGGCATCGAGGTGGACGTGGGCGTCCGCGGCCGGGTGGGCAACCGTCCGGGGGTCTTGCTGTCAGTCGGCACGGCCCGCTGGAACGGGGTCATGGGGCTGGAGCACTTGGAGCGGCTCCACCACGTGCTGTCCGACCTGTCCGAGCGGGGAGAGGACGTGAGCCACGCCGGGCCCGTCTGCTACGGCGGGGCGGGTTTCAGTGCCGGCCTCCACCAGGCCGAGCTGCGCGGGAGGGTCGTCCTCGTCGGCCTCGAGCGTCTGTATCAGGGTGAGTAGAGCACGGACCCGGTCAGCGTCCGGCAGGAAGCAGCTCAGGAGTGATCTCATGGAAGCGAAGCAGTGGAGCGTTCAGATCTACATCACCGAGCACGGTGACGAGACGCACGCCCGTGCCGTCCTGACGACCCGGGACACCTCGAACGTCGCCGGCACGGGTGTGGCTCGACGTACGTCTGCCGACGCCGTCCCAGAGATCGGTGACGAACTCGCCGCCGGCCGGGCCCTGGAGGACCTGGGCCGCCGGGTGCAGGCCGCGGCCGCCGACGACGCACGTGGCGGCTCGGCCCAGTGGCAGGCCCGGCAAGGTGCCACGGCCGAGGGCGGATAGCGCTCGGCCGACGGCCCCTCTGGCGCCCTTCCCGCCAGGGCGCTTGCGGACGGCCGCGTGCTGCTGGGACTACGAAGCGACGCGGACGCCGAGGCGGCCGCTTTCACCTTCGACGAGGCCCGACGCCGCCATGTCCCGCTGGCGGTGCTGCGCGCCTGGACCTACCGGCCGGTCCACCGCCAGGCCCGGTCATCCGGCCGGGGCGGCGACGGGCTTCGCCGAGCGCGCACGCGCCGAGCAGGCCGTGCCGGTCAACGCGGTGGCCCAGTCGCGCGCGGAAAACCGCGAGGTGGCTGCGGACATCGAGACGGTGTGCGACGGCGCGGCACGTGCGCTGGTCGCGGCGACCGGGGACGCCGGTCTCATCGTGGCGGCCGCGCACCGCCGCCCCGGCAGGATCGGCATGCGGCTGGGGCCGGTCACCGACGCCCTACCGCACCACGCCCGTTGCCCAGTGGCGGTCGTCCCCGTTCGGGTACCCGGACGGTGATGGGGGCCAGGCCGGGCCCCCGTCCGCTCGCCGCGTCGGGGCGTGAGCCGGCCTCGAGGGTGGTGCAATGGCCCGCGAGGAGGCGACAATGCACGATCGTTCGGATGCGGTGGTCATCGGGGTGGGAAACGTGTTCCGGAGGGACGACGGCGTCGGCTGGGCCCTCGTCGAGGCGCTGCGCGGTCACTCCGCCGGGGTCCGCTTGCCGAGGGGGACGGTGCTGCGGGAGTCGGCCGGGGACCCCGCGCAGCTCATCGACCTGTGGGAGGAGGCCGGTCGGGCGGTCGTCGTCGACGCCTGCTTCCCCTCCGCCGCCTGTCCCGGGCGTGTCCACCGCTGGTGCCCGTCGCCCGGCGAGGTACCGTCGCCCGAGGATGGACGGCACAGCACACACGGACTCGGCCTCGTCCATGCCCTCCGACTCGCCGACGCCCTGGGTCGTCTTCCCGCCAGCCTGGTGGTGTACGCCGTCGAGGGGGCCGACCGGTCACTGGGGAGAGGACTCACCCCTGCGGTCGCGGGCGCCGTCCGGCCCTTGGCGGAACGCGTCGCGCGGGAGCTCGCGTCAGACCCGGCCGACCGACAGGGGCCGTAAGGGCGAAACCCCGCGCGGCAACGTCGTGGTCCGGCCCCGAACGCGGTGACCCCGTGGTGCAGTGGAGCCCGGCGACTGCTCCGAGCCACCCTGCCGGCCAGGAGCGCGGAGGCTGAGGAATGACATGACGCACTCGGGAGACACCGGAGCGGTCACCCACGAGCCGGCCGAGGCCGTGCTGGACCGGGACGGCCTCGAGGCACTGGTGCGGGTGCTCCGACAGCGTGGGCGGACCGTGGTCGGTCCCACGGTGAGGGACGGCGCCATCGTCCTGGCCGAGTTGGAGTCCGCAGCGGAACTGCCGCACGGCTGGGGGGTCGAACTGGAGGCGGGCCGGTACCGGATCCGCAGGCGTGCGGACACCGCTGCTTTCGCGCACAGCGCGGGTCCTCAGTCCTGGAAGTCGTTTCTGCACCCGGAGCGGGTACGCCAGTGGAGCGCGGACCGTGGTCCCGACGAGGAGCTGACCGTACGGGAGGAGAAGCCTGACCCCGTCTCCTACGCGTTCCTCGGAGTCCGTCCCTGCGACCTGCGGGCGATCCGGATCCTGGACCGTGTGCTGACCGGGGGCCGCCACCGCGATCCCGTCTACGGTGCGCGCCGTACCGGGGCCTTCCTCATCGCGGTGGAGTGCACCGAGCCCGGTGCCACGTGTTTCTGCGTCTCCATGGGCGCGGGGCCCGCCGTCGACGGGGGCTACGACCTCGCGCTGACCGAAGTGCTGGACGCCGACGGCCACCGCCTGCTGTGCCGCAGCGGAAGCGCGGAAGGCGCCGCCGTGCTCGCCGAACTCCCCCGGCGCCCCTCTGACGACGCGACAAGGCGCTCCGCCGCGGCCGCGGTTGGCGGCGCCGCCCAGCGCATGGGCAGGAGCATGCCCGCGGTGGACCTGCGCGTCCTGATGCGCGACAACCTGGAGGCCGACCGCTGGGACGATGTCACCTCCCGCTGCCTGAGCTGCGGCAACTGCACCATGGTCTGCCCCACCTGCTTCTGCACGACCACCGAGGACGTCTCGGACATCACCGGTGACCACGCCGAGCGGTGGCGACGCTGGGACTCCTGCTACGACCTGGACTTCTCGGCCTTGCACGGCGTCCCCGTGCGCGCATCGGCGCGCAGCCGCTACCGGCAGTGGCTGACCCACAAACTCGGAACCTGGCACGACCAGTTCGGCAGCTCCGGCTGCGTGGGCTGCGGCAGGTGCATCGTCTGGTGCCCCACCGGAATCGACCTCACGGTCGAAGCGCGCGCCCTGCACGAGGAGGCCACGGCCGAGGAGAACCCCCGGTGACCGCGCAAGCCGGCCCCACGCAGCCCAAGGGCATCCTCGCCGCCCTCGCGGCCGAGCACCGGGACCGGCTCATGCCCCTCGCCGAGGAGGTGGCCTTCCCGGCAGGCGCGCGGATCTTCGAGGAGGACGAGCCGGCGGACCGCTTCTGGATCATCCGCACCGGCAGCGTCGCACTGGACGTGCAGCACCCGGGCCGCGGCCGGGACGTCATCGAAACCCTCGACAGCGGATCACTTCTCGGCTGGTCGTGGCTGTGCCCGCCCCGCCGGTGGCATCTCGGAGCCGAGACCCGGGAGGCCGTCACGGCTTGGCAGTTCGACGCCGTGGCCGTCCGCGGACTGTGCGCCGAGCAACCGGCTCTCGGACTGGCGCTGGTCACCCTGGTCGCCCAGACGATCGGGCACCGGCTGCGCGCGACCCGCGACCGGCTGCTCGACCTGTACGGCCCGCGGGGAAGCGGGCCGGCGGCATGAGCGACGTCGTCCCCCTGCCCTACCGCGTCGTCGGCCGGCGTCGAGAAACCTCCGACACGGTCACCGTCGAACTGGCACCGGTCACGCAGGTGCTCGCGCCCTTCGCTCCCGGCCAGTTCGCCATGGTCCATGCCTTCGCCGTGGGTGAGATCCCCGTCTCGGTGTCACGCATGACCGAAGGAGGACGCCTCGGGCTCACCATCCGGTCCGTAGGGGCGGTGTCCGCGGCGCTGTGCCGTGCCACCGTGGGAGCGACGGTCGGTGTCCGCGGACCCTTCGGCACCGGCTGGCACACGACGGCCGCGCTCGGACACGACCTGCTCCTCGTGGCCGGGGGGATCGGCCTGGCCCCGCTGCGCCCGCTGGTCCACACCGTCCTGGCCCGCCGGCGGGCGTACGGCCGGCTGAACGTCCTGGTGGGTGCCCGGACCCCGGAGGATCTGCTGTACCAGGACGAACTCCCTGACTGGCGGCAGCCTTTCGCAGCGGTCACCGTCGACCGGCCCACTCCGGACTGGAGAGGGCGGGTCGGCGTCGTCACCGGACTGCTCGGCGAGGCCCCGTTCACGCCGCAGGACACCGCGGCCTTCGTCTGCGGCCCCGAGGTCATGATCCGCGCCACCGCCCGCCGGCTGATCCACCTCGGCGTACGGCCCGACCGCGTACAGATCTCCCTGGAGCGGAACATGCGATGCGCGACCGGTCACTGCGGTCATTGCCAACTCGGCCCCCTGCTGCTCTGCCGTGACGGCCCCGTCGTCCGCTACGACCTGGCCCGACCGCTGCTGGCCGTACGGGAGCTGTGACATGACCCCCTCCACCACCCCCGGGAGGACCTCCCGCCCACGACTGGGAGTGTTCAAGTTCGCGTCCTGTGACGGCTGTCAGCTGACGCTCCTGGACTGCGAGGACGAACTGCTCTGCCTGGCCGACGAGATGGAGATCGCTCACTTCCTGGAGGCCTCCGGCGACGTTGCACCCGGACCGTACGACCTCGCACTGGTCGAAGGATCGGTGAGCACCCCCGAGGACGCGGCCCGCATCCGGCGTGTCCGCGCCGAATCACGTCATCTCGTCACCATCGGCGCCTGCGCCACCGCGGGCGGCGTCCAAGCGCTGCGGAACTACGCGGACGCCACGGAGTACCTGGCAGCGGTCTACGCCCGCCCCGACTACATCGCCACCCTCGCCACCTCCACCCCGATCTCCGCTCATGTGAGGGTCGACTTCGAGTTGCGCGGCTGCCCCATCGACCGTGGCCAGCTGCTCGAGGTCATCACCGCCTTCCTCTCCGGCCGCAAGCCGGACACCCCTGACCACAGCGTGTGCTTCTCGTGCAAGCGGCGTGGCGCGGTGTGCGTCGTCGTCGCCCACGGCACGCCCTGTCTGGGTCCCGCCACCCACGCCGGCTGCGGTGCCCTCTGCCCGGCCTACGGGCGTGGCTGCTACGGGTGCTTCGGGCCCGCGGGCACGACGAACCTTCCCGCGCTCATCCCGCTCCTGCGGCGCGACGGCCTGAGCGACGAGGACACCGGACGCCTCCTGCACACCTTCAATGTCACCGCGTTCGCAAGGGTCCAGCAGGAGGACCCACGATGAACGTGAGCGACGCCGGCGACGAGTCACGCATCCTGCGGCTTCCCGCGATCGCACGCGTCGAAGGCCAGGCAGCCCTGCGCCTTCTGCTCCGCGGGGGCACGGTCGCCCAAGCCCGACTCGCGGTCTACGAACCGCCACGGTTCTTCGAGGCCTTCCTGCGGGGCCGCGCGTACACCGAGCCACCCGACCTCACCTCCCGCATCTGCGGGATCTGTCCCGTCGCCTACCAGCTGACGGCATGCAGGGCCGTCGAGGACGCGTGCGGGGTGGCCGTGGACGGCCAACTGGCCGCGCTCAGACGTCTGCTCTACTGCGGCGAGTGGATCGAGAGCCAGACCCTGCACATCCATCTCCTGCACGCCCCGGACTTCCTCGGCCATGACGACGTGATCGGCCTGGCCCGCGACCACCGGCTGCACGTCGAGCGCGGCCTGCGGCTGAAGCAGACCGGCAACGCCGTGATGGAGTTGCTCGGCGGCCGCTCGATCCATCCCGTCAACGTCCGGCTCGGCGGTTTCCACCGCACCCCCACGCGTGCCGAACTCCGGCCCCTGGCGGAAAGGCTGCGGGTCGCCCTCGACGACGCCTGGGACACCGTTCGATGGGTGGCCGGCTTCGACTTCCCGGACGCCGAGTGCCATGCCGATCTGTTCGCCCTCGCCGAGACCCACACCTACGCCATCGAGTCCGGTGTGCCCACCGTCATGCGCGCCGGTGGGACGGCGACGTGCGGCCTCCCCGTCTGCGACTTCCGCGCCCACGTCACCGAGGAACAGGTTCCGCACTCCACAGCGCTCCACTCACGGCTGGACGGCCGCCGGCACCTCACCGGGTCATTGGCCCGCTACGCCGTGAGCGGCCACCTCCTGTCACCCCTGGCCCTCCAGGCAGCCCGGGAGGCCGGGCTGGCCGAACCCCCTCGGCTCACCGGGGCAGGACCTCGCCCCAACCCCTACCGCAGCATCATCGTGCGCGCCGTGGAGGTCCTGTACGCGGCGCAGGAAGCCCTGCGCATCATCGACGACTATGAGCCGCCTCCCCGGCCGTACATCGACGTACCGCCCCGGGCCGGGGTGGGGCACGGCGCCACCGAAGCGCCTCGCGGACTGCTGTACCACCACTACGCCATCGACGGCCAAGGCCGTGTCACCGACGCGTGCATTGTTCCGCCGACCGCCCAGAACCAGGGGGCCATCGAGGACGACCTTCGCCGCCTCGTCCAACAGGAACTGGAACGAGGCCCCGCGTCCGACGAGGCACTGGCCCAGCTGTGCGAGCGCATCATCCGCAACCACGACCCGTGCATCTCTTGTTCGGCCCACTTCCTGGATGTGGACATCTCTCGCGTTGCCGGGGCGTGAGAGGAATCGGGCACCCCATCGCGGGTGCGGCGAACTTCGACCGGTCCGGGCCTGCCCGGGCACGAGGCAGCACCTCCGCGTGCGCTCCGGGCGAGGCCCCCGCCGCACAGCCCACAGGCGGCGGGGGCCTCCCTCATTTCCCGGACGGCCTGCGGGCGTATGTGGAGGGACCCACAGGGCCGCACTTCCAGGGTGCGCGCCCGCCGGCTGGAGCGCGCGTCAAGAAGGCTCGCCGGCCCCTGTGAGACAGCGCCGAAGCCGACTCCTGACCGGGGACGACGCAGGCCAGCTGTGCCCTGGCCTGACCACCGCCGCGGGCTGCCGCCAGGTGCCCGGCGATGAGGGTGAGGTCGGAGCCGGCCCCGCCCCATGGGCGGATTCGAGTCCGGAGCGGGGCCGCACTTTCAGGGTGCGCCTGCCAGGGATCCAAGGCGCGCCGGGCGAAAGAACGCGGAGGACCGCCTGTGATCCTCCGTCGCCCCCGCTGACGTCCGGCGCCTTCGGTTCGGTGGCATCGGCAGGAACCAGCGGCGCACCCACTGCCCGCGCCGGCGGGGCGTGCGGAGCGGGGTTCATCGGTCCGGCAGGTCGAGCAGCCGGAAGCGGCCCGGTGGGACGGACCATGTCCGGCCGCCGAGCCGGACCCGGACCGGTGCTGCGTCGGAGGTGGGGACGGCTATGCCGAGGTGGTCGGCGTCGACGTGGATCCGTACGCCCCAGTGGCCGCGGTAGCGGATGTTGAAAGCGAAGCGTGACAGCTGCGGCAGCGGCGCCGGCTCGAGCCACAGGGCGTCCTCGCGGGCTTCCAGACCGGTCAGGCCGCGCTGGACGAGGTCGAGGGTGCCGGCCATGGCACCCAGGTGGATGCCTTCCTCGGTGGTGCCGCCCTGGATGTCGGTGACATCGCCGATCAGTGCTTCCTGCGCATACGACCAAGCGTCGGCCCGGTGGGCCCGGGCCAGCACCCAGCCGTGCACCACTCCGCTGAGGGTGGATCCGTGGCTGGTGCGCCGCAGGTAGTAGTCGACCGTGGACCGCCAGGTGCCGTCGTCGAGCTCGTACCCCAGCCGTTCGAACAGGCCGCGCAGTTCGGCGGGCGGGAAGAGGTAGCCCAGCATGAGCACGTCGGCCTGTTTGGACGCCTGGTAGCGGTTGACCGAGTCCCCCTCGGCCTCCAGGATCCGGTCCAGTCGGCGGATGTCCCCGTATCGCGCCCGGTATCCCGCCCAGTCCAGTTCCTCCAGCTCGTCGTAGCCGGCGAACTGGCTGATCACACCGGCGTGACGGGGAACGTACAGCTTCCTCGAGATGTCCTCCCAGCGGTCGGTCTCCCCCACGCCCAGGCACGTGCGCTCGCGCAGTTCCTCGCGGCGCGGGGCGGGCAGGACGCGCCACAGGTGCAGGGCGCGGGTGAGCACCCAGGCGGCGGTGACGTTGGTGTAGGTGTTGTCGTCGATGCCGGGCGTGGTGGAGCCGGGGTAGGCGTCGTGGTACTCGTCGGGCCCGACGATGCCGCGGATGCGGTAGCGGCCGGTGCCCTCGCACTGCGCCTCCCAGCTGGCGGAAGAGGCCCAGAAGCGGGCGATCTGCAGCAGCATCTCGGCGCCCTTGGTGTACAGGAACTCCGTGTCGCCGGTGGCCTGCCCGTACCGCCAGATGTTGTAGGCCACGGCGGAGCCGACGTGGTGCTGGAGCCGGGTGTGGTCGGGCAGCCACCGTCCTGAACTCGGGTTGAGGTGGAGGAGCTGGGTCTCCTCACGTCCGTCGCTGCCGCTCTGCCACGGATACATCGCCCCGGCGCGGCCGGCGCGTGTCGCTGCCCGGCACGCCTCGTCCAGGCGGCGGTGGCGGTACTCCAGCAGGGACCGGGACACCTCGGGGAAGTGCAGGTCGAGATAGGGCAGGACGAACAGCTCGTCCCAGAAGACGTGACCGCGGTAGGCCTCGCCGTGCAGGCCCCTGGCGGGCACGCCCACGTCCAGCTCCGCGGTGTGCGGGGAGAGGGTCTGCAGGACGTGGAAGGTGTGCAGCCGCAGGACCCGCCCGGCTTCGCCCGGGACGTCCAGGCCGGCGCGGCGCCAGAGTTGCTCCCAGGCGGCGGCGTGCGTGGCCAGGAGGCCGGCGAAGTCGGGGGCTCGTTCGACGCGGTCGAGTGCGGCGTGCAGCGGGTCGCTGATCGCCGGGTCCCGGGAGGTGTGCAGGGCGACGGTCTTCTCGACGACGGCCGGGCGGTCCGGAGCGACCGGGACGGTCAGCCGGTGGACCACCGTGCGCTCCCCCGCGTCCAGTGAACCGGCCGGCCGCGGATGAGAGGTGGCGTGCGTCCGGGCGGCAAGCGCGATGCGGATGTCGGAGGCGGTGGTACGGCACCGCAGCCAGACCGTGTCCGGTTCCGAGGTACCGGTGTGCATCCGGGTGAGGTGACGGCCGTTGAGGTCCCGGTAGCGGGCGACACCCGCGTTGCTGACGTCGCCGTCGAGCGCGGACTCCACCTCCAGGTCCGCGGACCAGCCGCCCTCCGCGCGGAAGACGGTGCGCAGTGCGGCGAGGTGCGGGTCGTGCATGTGCACGAGCCGGGTCTGCTCGACGGCGAGGATCCGGCCGCGCGGGTCCCGCAACCGGAACGTCCTGGTCAAGGTGGCGCGTCGGAAGTCGAGATCCTGCCGGTGCTCCAGCAGCGAGCCGTCGTCGGGGGTGAACCACGCCCCGCCGTCACCGAGCCTGAACCGCAGGGGCAGCCAGTTGGGCAGGTTGACCATGTCCTCGTTGCGGACTTTCCGTCCGGCGACGGTGGAAGGGAGCCGGTTGTAGCAGCCGGCGGCATAGGTACCGGGGTAGTGATGGGGGCCGGCGGTGGTCTCCGGGGCGGCGCCGCGGGTGGCGAAGTAGCCGTTCCCCAGGGTGCACAGCGCCTCGCGCAGCCGCTCCTCGGCGGGGTCGTACCCCTCGTACGACCATGTCCACTCCCCCATCGTCACCCCTTCCGGGACCCGGTTGCCGGGCAACGTCCGCTGCACGGCGTTTTTGGCGCCGCAGGTGGTTCGGCAGGCCCTTCGCCACGGTCTTCCGCGGACGCACCTGCCGCCCCGGGGGCGGGGCAGGTGCATAGGCGCCGAGTCAGCTGGGTTGCGGAACGACGGCCACCGGACACGGCGCGTGGTGGAGCATCGCATGGTTGACCGGGCCGAGCTGGAGACCGAACGGGTTGTTGCGGCGGCGGGCACCGACGACCAGCAGATCCGCGTTGTCCAGTGTCGCCAGCAGGATCTTTCGGGCGTGGCCCTCGCCCGCGCACCGCCGGTAGCGAACGCCGGGGCGAGCGGTCGCGGCGGCGCGCAGGGCCTGGTCGAGGTGTTCTTCGGCGCCGCGCTGGTGTGCCTTGACGGCCTCGTCCTCGTAACCGGTCCATTCGGCGCCCTCGCCCGGCGGTATTCGCCACGCGTGGACGGCCCGCACCCCGCAGCCACGCAGCTCGGCCTCGCGGAAAGCGAATTCCACCGCCGCTGAGGAGTTGTCGTCCGGCCCCACGCCGAGCACGATCCAGCGTTCACCGTCACCGGTGCCGCTTTCGTCGCGATCGCCCCTCACCACGACCACCGGACATTCCGCACGGCCGGCCAGGGTCAGGCCGACCGAACCCAGCAGCAGGCCCGCCATGCCGCCGCGGCCGCGATGGCCCACCACCACGGCGGTGGCGTGGGTTCCCTCGCGCAGCAGCGCGTACTGAGTGTCCTCGGCGAGGACCTCGGCCGAGACCTCCAGGCCCGGCCGGCGCAAGCGGGCCCGCTCCTCCGCGGAGCTCGCGATGTGCTGGGCGAGGATCTCTCCTTCCGGAGGTTCCCGGGTGAAGGAGGGCGCCCGTCCCTCGTACCGCTCCCACAGGGAGGCGTACACGATCCGCAGCGGCACTCCCCGCACGACGGCCTCGTCCGCGGCCCAGTCGACTGCCTTCAGGGAGGCGTCCGATCCGTCGGTGCCCACGACCAGGGGAAGCGTCATGGCCTCCACCGCCTCTCGATGTTGCGGCTGCTGTATGGACGACACTGCCGAGTGGACCCACGTGCGCGCATGGGCCGATCGGCCCGACCGGAGGGACGCCTGGCCGTGGCGGTGGCCCCACCGGCCCATGCGAGTCACAGTGGAATCAACCGACAGTGAGACCGGACGAGGCGAAGCTCGCCGGCGGCGGGCATGGCCCTGAGACAACCGTGCAGGAGGCGGGGACGATGTACCACCGCAACGTCGGCGATCTGATGACCAAGGCGGTCGTATCGATACGGCCGGACACGCCGTTCAAGGAGATCGCGAAGCTGCTCGCCGAGCGCGACGTCACCGCCGTCCCCGTCGTGGACGAAGGGAACCGGCCGGTGGGCGTGGTGTCCGAGGCGGACCTGCTGCGCAAGGAAGCGGGGCAGCCGGACCCGGCCGGCCTGCTGCCCGCCCGGCACCCGCGGCCGGGCGAGCGTTCCCGTATCGCCGCCACCACCGCGGAGGGGCTGATGAGCAGCCCGCCGGTCGTCGCGCGGCCCGAGTGGTCCGTGGTCGAGGCGGCCCGGATCATGGAGCACCGCGGGGTGAAGCGACTGCCCGTGGTCGACGAGACGGGCCGGCTGGTGGGCGTAGTGAGTCGCGCCGACCTGCTGCGGGTCTTCTTGCGCAGGGACAGCGCCATCCGCGAGGAGATCACCGGTGATCTGCTGGTGAGGACGCTCGGACTCGCCCCGGGCGCCGTCACCGTTCAGGTGGTCGACGGGAAGGTGTCGCTTGAGGGCGTGGTGGACCGTCGCAGCCTCGTGCCGGTGGTCACGGAGCTGTGCCGCGGCGTGGACGGCGTCGTCGACGTCGAGGCGCGCCTGGGCTACAAGGCCGACGACACCGTCCGGCAGGCCCCCGCGCACCGGTGACCCGCCGGGCCGTGGTGAGAGCGGTCCGGTTGGCCCCATGCCCTCGACCTTCACAGCGACCTCGCCGGCGCTCTGGCCCTCTCCCGGCCTTGTCGCTGCGTGACGGGACGAGACACCGTCTTGACGCCCCTTTCCTTCAGCCGCCAGTCGATAAGGGCCCAACGGCCCCAGGCCGGGCCCCGGCCGACCCCTGGGAGTACCTCGGCGGCCGCCCGATGGTGGAGGTGAGCCAAGGAGAGGGGAACAGTGATGACGGACACGGCGCTGTGCCACCTGCAGCCGGCCCATGCTCTGCTGGCGGACGGCAGGACCGTGGAGATCCGGGCCGCCGGGCCGGACGACCACGACCGGGTGCAGGATCTGTACGCGCGCATGTCGGCGGAGAACCTGCGGCTGCGGTTCTTCTGCGTGGGGCGACGTTCCGGGCAGCTCGCCGCCGACCGTCTCCGTGATCCGGCCCGGCCGGGCCGGCTGACGCTTCTCGCGCTTCTCGGCGACCGGCTGGTCGGTGTCGCCGAGTACGCCACCGGACAGGACCCCGAGGCGGCCGACGTGGCGCTGGCCGTGGCCGACGACGTCCACCACACCGGCATCGGGACCCTGCTGCTGGAACACCTGGTGCACGCGGCCCGCTCCGAGGGCATCAAGGTGTTCGACGCCGACGCTCTCGCGGACAACCGCGCCGTGCTCAAGGTCTTCGCCGATCTGGGGCTGCGGACCGCCCGCCACTTCGACGGCCCCGACGTGCACTGCACCATCCGCCTCGACCCCGACGAGCGGTACCTCGCGGCCTGCGACGAGCGGGGCCGCGGCGCCGACACCGCGAGCATGCGGCCGCTGCTGCGCCCGCGGTCGGTGGTGGTCATCGGGGCCGGCACCAGACCGTCATCGGTCGGGCGGGCAGTGGTGCGCAACCTGCGCCGCGGCGGCTTCACCGGCCCGCTGTACGTGGTCAACCCGCACGCCGACGCCATTGAGAACGTCCCCGCGTACCCGTCCGTGACCGAGCTGCCGCGGGTTCCCGAGCTGGCGGTGCTCGCCGTCCCGGCCGCGGCGGTACCCGAGGTGGCACGGCAGTGCGGTGCCACGGGGGTGCGCGCGCTGGTCGTCGTCACCTCGGGGCTGGACGCGGGCCAGGCCGGGGCGCTCCTGGACGCCTGCCGCCGGCACGGCATGCGCCTGGTGGGCCCGAACTGCCTGGGCATCGCCAACACCGCCGACGACGTACGGCTGGAGGCCACCTTCGCCGCGCACCGGCCGCTGCCGGGTACAGCCGGGGTGGCCGTGCAGTCGGGCGGGGTGGGTATCGCCCTGCTCGGCGGGCTGACCAGGCTCGGCATCGGCGTCTCGGAGTTCGTCTCGCTCGGCGACAAGTGCGACGTCAGCGGCAACGACCTGCTGCAGTGGTGGGAGAGCGACGGCCGCACCGACATGGCACTGCTGCACCTGGAGTCCTTCGGCAACCCGCGTGCCTTCTCCCGCACCGCCCGCCGGGTGGCGCGCGTCATGCCCGTGCTGACCGTCGACGCGGGACGTTCCGAGGCCGGACGGCGTGCCGCGGCCTCGCACACGGCGGCCGCCGCGACACCGACGATGACCCGGCAGGCGCTCTTCATCCAGGCGGGCGTCATCGCGACGCGTACGATCGGCGAACTCCTGGAGACCGCCGCGCTGCTGCACTCCCAGCCCCTCCCGGCCGGTACCCGCGTCGCCGTGGTGTCCAACGCGGGCGGCGCCGGGGTGCTGGCGGCCGACGCCTGCCAGGAGGCCGGGCTCACGGTGCCGGTGCTGCCGGACGCCGTGACCCGGGACCTGCTCGCGCTTCTGCCCAGGGGTGCCAGTGCCGCCAACCCCGTGGACACGACCGCCGCGGTGAGTGAGAGCGCGCTGCGCGCCTGTGTGGACCGACTCGCCCGCCACCCGTCCGTGGACGCCGTCCTGCTGACCCTGGTGCCCACCGCCCTCGCGGCGGCGACCGGCGACGACCCGGTGCGGGCCCTCACCCACGGCGGCCCCGACCAGCGGTCCACGACTGTGGCCGCGGTCCTGCTCGACCAGCCCGAGGGCGTACGCCTGCTGCGCACCTCCGGTGGCGGGGCGGTACCGGCCTACAACGATCCGCGGGCCGCGGCGCAGGCCCTGGCCCACGCGGCGACGCGGGCCCGCCGACTGGCTCGGCCGCCGGGCACCGTCCCCGCCCTGACGGGCACCGACCCGGCCGCCGCGCGGGTCCTGGTGGAGGCCTTCCTCGCGGAACACCCCGAAGGGGGCTGGCTCGACCCGCGCGCCTGCGGCGAGCTCCTCGACTGCTACGGCATCAACCGCGTACCGCAGGCCATGGCGGCGGACGAACAGGCGGCCGTGGACGCGGCGGAGCGGCTCGCCGGACCAGGCGAGCGGGTGGTGCTCAAGGCCCAGTGGCCGGGGCTGGTGCACAAGAGCGAGCACGGAGCGGTCCTGCTCGATCTCCAGGGCGAGGAGCAGGTCCGGGCTGGGTACCGCGAGCTGGCCCGACGTTTCGGCGAAGTGCTGACGGGCGTGCTGGTGCAGCCGATGGCGGCCCGCGGCACCGAATGGTTCGCGGGCCTCGTACAGGACGAGGTGTTCGGACCGCTGGTCCTGTTCGGGCTCGGCGGCACGGCCACCGAGGTGCTGGCCGACCACGCGGCGCGCCTGGCCCCGCTCACCGACCTGGACGTCCACGACCTGATCACCGCCCCTCGGTGTGCGCCGCTGCTGTTCGGTCACCGCGGTGGCGCGGCGGCCGACCTGCAGGGGCTGGAGCAACTGCTGCTGCGGCTGTCGGCGATGGCGTCCGGCCTGCCGCAGCTCGCCGAAGCCGACCTCAATCCCGTCGTCGCGCGCCCGGACGGTGTGGAGGCCCTCGATGTCCGCATCCGCGTGCTCCCACGGCACGCCCATGACCCGTACCTGCGCCGGCTGCGGTGAGACCGCCGCGGCAAGGAGGAGAGGACGATGAAGCACCGCAAGACCGGGCACGTGATGACGGCGGACGTCGTCAGCGTCCGCGAGGGAGCCCCGTTCAAGGACGTCGTGGCGTTGCTCGCACGGCACCGGATCAGCGGTCTGCCCGTGGTCGACGACGACGAGAAGGTCCTCGGGGTCGTCTCCGAGACGGATCTGATGCTGCGGCAGGCATCCCAGGAGGACGGTCCCCGGCGGCGCCTGCCGACGCTGTCGGCCGCCGCCCGGAGGAAGGCCGCCCGGGCGCGCGCTCGGACAGCGGGGCAGCTGATGTCGACTCCGGCTGTCACCGTACGGGCGGGGGAAACCGTCGCGGTCGCGGCGCGCACCATGGCGGAACACCGCGTCAACCGCCTGCCGGTGGTCGACGAGGAGGACCGTCTCGTCGGCATCGTCACCCGCGGCGACCTGCTCCAGGTCTTCCTTCGCCCGGATCCCGACATCCGTGCCGAGATCGTCGACGAGGTCGTCGTCCGCGCGCTGTGGCTCGCCCCGCGCGCGATCGGGGTGAGCGTCCACCATGGGGTGGTCAGCCTCGAGGGCCGATTGGAGCGCCGCACCGAGGTCGCGCTGGCCGAGGCCATGACCCGCCAGGTCGACGGCGTGGTCGCCGTGGTCAACCGGCTCACCTACCGGCTCGACGACACTCACCAGCGACCCGTGGAACCCACGGTCCACGGGGTCGCCGACGACCGGCTGCGCAGTGTGTGAGGAGGACACGATGTTCGTCCACAACCACATGAACGGCTGGGGCTGGGCCCTGATGTCACAGGGCTGGCTGGTGTTGCTGGTCCTCGTCGGCCTGGCCGTGGCAGTGCTGCTGCGGCACACCGCCGACGGCGGTCCCGGCCGCGCTGCCGACCGGCGTGACCGGAGTCCGCGGGAGCTGCTCGCCGAACGCTACGCCCCCGGCGAGATCGACGACGAGGAGTACCGGCGGCGGCTGGAGGTCCTGGGACAGGCCATCGGTCACCGGCAGGAATCGAAGTGACCGGACACGGTCGGCGGGCGCGTCCCCGCGACCCGGCAGTGAGCCGCCGAGGGGCCTGTCATCGCACCACTCGTGATGGGTCACGCCCGGCGCCGTGCCGGCCTCGCGTGAGGTGAGGGCGACCATGGCCGCAGCCACCTCGCAGCAGCTTCCGGTTGCCGCAAGCACACGCGGCGGTGACCTGGCTGTTCCCTGTTTGCAGCCGGAACAGGTGTTTGCGGCGCTGGGCAGTTCGACGCGGGGTCTCACTTCCGCAGAAGCCTCCGCTCACCTGGCGCGTCACGGCCCGAACGAGTTGCCGGCGCCGGCCGGGCGGGGCCTGTGGCGGCGGCTGCTGTCCCAGTTCACCGACCTGTTCGCGGTCGTGCTGCTGATCGCCTCCGGCATCACCTTCCTCGCCTACGGACTGCAGACGCCCCGGGACGAGGGGACGCTCCAGCTCGCCTTCGCGATCGCGGCCGTGGTGCTGCTCAACGCGGTGATCGGATTCGCCCAGGAGTACTCGGCCGAACGCACCGCAGAGTCTCTTCAGGCCATGGTGCCGCGCACCTGCACCGTGCTGCGCGACGGGGAGCGCGCCGTGCTGCCGGTACGGGACCTGGTTCCCGGTGATCTACTGGTCCTCCAGGCCGGTGACGCGGTGCCCGCCGACTGCCGGCTGGTCGAGGCGCGGGCGGTCGCGCTGAACAACGCCGCGCTCACCGGTGAGAGCGAACCCGCACGGCGGACGGCGGACGCGGTGCCACCCGGCCCGCTGCTCCAAGCCCGCAACTGCCTGTTCATGGGCACGGACGTGGTGGCCGGGGCCGGAAAGGCCGTGGCCTTCGCGACCGGCACGGCGACCGAGTTCGGCCGGATCTTCAAGATGACCGCACGGGCGCCGCGGCAGCGGACCCCGCTGCAGGTGCAGGTCGCGGTGATGGCACGCCGGGTCGCTTTGGCCGCGCTGGTGATCGGCGCGTCGCTGTTCGCGATCCGGATCCCGTCGGGGCAGCCGGTGGTGGCGTCGTTCGTCTTCGCTCTCGGGGTCATGGTGGCCCTGGTTCCCGAGGGACTCCCGGCGACGCTGTCGGTGTCGCTGGCCATCGGTGTGCGGCGGATGGCCCGGCGGCACGCGCTGGTCAAGAAGCTGCTGGCGGTGGAGGCACTCGGGTCGACGACGGTGATCTGCACCGACAAGACCGGCACGCTCACCCAGGCGGAGATGACCGTGACCCGGCTGTGGGCGCGGGGGGCCTGGCATGAGGTGTCCGGCGTCGGATACGAACCCGCCGGGGCAGTGGCCGATCCCGGCACCGTGCGCGAGCTGCTGCGCGTGGCGGCTTTGTGCTGCGACGCACGGTTGCTGCCGCCGGACGAGCGGGGCGGCTGGCGCGTCCTGGGCGACACCACGGAAGGCGCTTTGCTGGTGGCGGCCGCCAAGGCCGCGGTCGACATCTCTGAAGAAGAGCAGCGGACACCGCGCGTCATGGAGTTCCCCTTCGACTCCGAACGCAAGCTGATGTCCACCGTCCACGCCCTCGCGGACGGCAGCCGCATGGCCTGTGTGAAGGGCGCGTCGCAGGAACTGGTGGCGCGCTGCACCCATATCGCCGGCGACGGCGGGCCCGAGCCGCTGACCGCCGCGATCCGGCGCACGGTGAACGAGGCGAACGACGCGATGGCAGCTCAGGGCCTGCGTGTCCTGGGGGTCGCACAGCGGGCGCTGCCGCCCGGGCAGGTGGCCGGATCGCAGGAGGAAGCCGAGTCTCACCTGGTGTTCCTGGGCCTGGCGGGCATGCAGGACCCGCCACGGCCGGAGGTCACCGACGCCGTCGCGTCCTGCCGTCGCGCGGGGATCCGCATCGTGATGGTCACCGGAGACCACCCGCTCACCGCCGAGGCGGTCGCGCGGCGGGTGGGGATCGTCCGCGAGCCGGCGCCCACGGTGGTGACGGGCACGGATCTGGACGCCATGGACACGGCGGCACTGCGCGACCTGCTGGGGCGTCCCGCCGAGCTGCTGCTGTGCCGGGTCAGCCCCGAGCACAAGATGCGGGCCGTGGCGGCACTGCAGGAGCTCGGCCAGGTGGTGGCGGTGACCGGCGACGGCGCCAACGACGCCCCGGCGCTCAAGCATGCCGACATCGGGGTGGCCATGGGTGCCGGGGGCACCGACGTGGCACGGGAGGCCGCGGAGATGGTGCTGCTGGACGACTCCTTCGCGTCCATCGCCGCGGCGGTCCGGCTCGGCCGCTCGGTCTACCGCAATATCCGTAAGTTCTTGATCTACCTGTTCAGCCACAACATCGCCGAGCTGGTCCCGATCCTGGTCGCGACGTTCGTGGGATTCCCGCTCGTGCCGATCACCGCCGTGCAGATCCTGGCGATCGACCTGGGATCGGACGTGCTGCCCGCGCTCGCCCTCGGCGCCGAACCCCCGGAGCCGGACGTAATGGATCGCCCGCCGCGTCCCCGGCGCGAACCGCTGTTCTCCGCAGCCGTGGTGCGACGGTTCCTGTTCCTCGGCAGCATCCAGGCACTGGGAGTGTGCGCTGTCTTCTTCTGGCACATCAGCTCCGCCGGCATTCCGTACGCGGACTTCACAGCCGGCAACCCTGTCTACCGGGAGGCGATCACCATGGTCCAGGCGGGCATCGTGGTCAGCCAGTTCTTCAACGCCCAGGCAGTGCGCACCGACCGCGAGAGCGTCTTCCGCGTCGGCCTGTGGTCCAACCCCGCGCTGATCGCCGCAGGACTGCTCGGCGTCGCCATCATGGCGGCGATCTCCTACGTGCCGTTCCTGCAGGCCGTCTTCCACACCGCGCCGCTGGACGCCGCCGACTGGGCGGTGCTCGTGGCGTTCGGGGCGCTGCTGCTGGCCGCCGAGGAACTGCGCAAGTGGTGGCTGCGCCGGTTCAGGCCGCCGGCTGCGGCTCCGCTCGCGGAAGGAGCACGACGATGAGGGTGATCATCGTGGGCTGCGGCCGCGTCGGCGCCGCGCTGGCCCTCCGGCTCACCGCGGAAGGCAACGACACCTGGGTCATCGACCGTCGTGCACAGGCCCGGCAAGCCCTGCCCGCCGGGTTCACCGGGCACTTCCTCGAGGGCAACGGCTACAACCGGGCGGTGCTGGACGCCGCCGGGATCACACACGCCGACGCCCTGGTGGCCGTCACCGGCCGGGACAACGGCAACATCGTCACCGCCCGCGTGGCGAGACAGGCCTACCATGTGCCGGTCGTCCTGGCCCGCATCGACGACCCGCGCAGGGCGGAGATATACCGTGGCCTGGGCATCCGCACCATCAGCGGCGTCAGCTGGACCGTCCACCGGCTGCACCAGTTGCTGTCGCACCGGCACCTCGCGCCGGAACTGGGATTCGGCAACGGCGAGACGCTGCTGATCCGCTCCGGTCTTCCCGGCTACCTCACCGGCCGGCCCCTGTCGGCGTTCGAGGTGGACGGCGAGATCCGCGTCGCGGAGGTCACCCGCGGCGGGCACTCCCTCGTTCCCTCACACCACACCCTGGCCGAGCCCGGGGACGTGGTCACCTTCACCGTCGCCGCCGGCGCCCTCGGCCGTCTGCGCGGTTTCCTCGGCAAGGAGCTCGGGACGTGAAAGCCATCGTCGCCGGCGCCGGACGGCTCGGCGCCCAAGTCGCCCAGGTGCTCGCTGCCGCCCGGTACGACGTCACCGTCGTCGAACGCGACGAGGCACGCACCGCAGAACTCGGCCGGCGGCTCCCCGTCCGGATGCTGACCGGTGACGCATGCGACCCCGACCTGCTCGAGCACGCGGGCGCGCTCAACACCGACCTGCTCATCGCCACCACCGGGGAGGACGAGGACAACCTCGTCATCAGCCTCCTGGCCAAGCGGCATTTCGGCGTCCCGCGGGTGGCGGCCCGTGTCAACGACGAGGAGAACGCCTGGCTGTTCGACGGCACGTGGGGGGTGGACGCCGCGGTGCCCGCCGCCACACCGCTGATCTCTTTGATCGAGGAGGCGACGGGAGCCACCGACACGGTGGCCCTGCTGCGGCTGAGCAAGGCAGGGATCAACGTCATCGAGACCGCCATCAGCACGGCGTCCCGGGCCGCGGGCCGCCCGCTGGCCGAGGTGGTCATGCCGGAGGGCAGTGTGATCGCCACCGTCGTCCGCGACGGCCGGCCCAACGTGCCCACCCCCGAGTTGGTGTTGCGGCCCGGCGACGAACTCCTCGTGGTCTCCCACACCGCCACCGAACAGGAGATCCACGCGGCAGTCCAGTAGGCCGACGGGAGTTGCGCCCTCGGCCACGGCGCCGTCGACGCTTCGCCGAAGTCGTGCCTTGCCCGCCTGATGCACGGGCACCCGGCGCCCCCGCACCGCACACCGCACACCGCACACCGCGGCACGACCGCCCCCAGCCCCACAGGATGGGATGATTTCATCCGATGCGTTCCCAGCCTCGGCGGGGAGCGCGCGCGCCGAGTTGGACATCCCGGCTGCGGTAGACGATGTAGGGGCGGGTGAGGTACCCCAGTGGCGCGGTGAGCATATGGACCAGGCGGGTGAAGGGCCAGAACGCGAAGAGCAGCATGGCGCTGAGGGCGTGCAGTTGGAAGAGAACCGGTGCCCCGGTCATCCGGGAGGGGTCGGGCTGCAGGTAGAAGACCGAGCGGAACCAGACGGAGATGGTCTCCCGGTAGTCGTAGCCGCCGCCGACGAGGTTGGCGACGACGGTGGCGGCCAGGCCGAGAACGATGGTCGCGGTGAGCGAGACGTACATCGCCTTGTCGTTCTTCGTGGTGGCGGAGAAGACCGGGCCCACCGTGCGCCGCCGGTAGACCAGGATGGCCAGGCCGCCCAGTGTGCAGATCCCCGCGATGGAGCCGAGGACGACGGCGGACAGATGGTAGGCGTCCTCGCTGACACCGACCGCCGCGGTCCAGCTCTTGGGGATCACCAGTCCGCCGATGTGGCCGAGGAGCACCACGAGGATGCCGAAGTGGAACAGCGGGCTGCCGATGCGCAGCAGGCGCCGCTCGTAGAGCTGGGAGGAGCGGGTGGTCCAGCCGAACTTGTCGTAGCGGTAGCGCCAGATGTGGCCCAGGACGAAGATCGCGAGGCAGACGTACGGCAGGACGACCCACAGCAGGATGCCGCCGGTCCCGCTCTCGGCGGCCAGGGGGAAGGGCTGCGCGGGCGCGGTCATCATGGGCCTCCTGCCGGGTCGGGCATGAACTGCGGGGGCATGTAGGGGGCGAGGCCGACCTGTTCGTCGGGTGGCCCCTCGGCGGCGAGCCGGGCGACGGCCTCGCGCTCGTCGCCCTTGAGCGGTGGGAGCGTGGCCGAGACGGAATCCAGTACCGCCGCCCATGCGGACCCCTCCTCCCGCAGGGCCAGGCGCAGCAGCTCCACTCCGGCGCGGTGCTCGGTCAGCAGACGGCGTCCGGCGGGCGGATCCGCGGCCGCGAATTCCAGGACGACGGCCAGGTGGTCGGGCAGCTCGTCCTCGCTCAGGCGCAGGCCCGCGGCGGCGTAGGTCTGCTTCAGCCGCAGGAGGGCAATGCCGCGCTTGCGGGTGTCCCCGTGGGCGTAGTAGGTCAGGTAGGGGCAGCAGCGCTTGCGGTGGTCGAAGGTGGCCACGTACGCCGCCGCCAGATCGGCCGGCGTAGTGCGTTCGGCGTGCTCGACGAAGGCGAGCAGGGGATCCCTCACGGGTCCGGGCAGCGGGACGGCCGTGCGGCGGGCCAGGGAGAGGTAGCGCGTGAACTGCTCGTGCTCGTCGGGGTAGGCGAGAAGCAGGGACTGGGTCTGCCAGGCGTGGGCGTGCCACGGCTCGGCATGGCCCGCCTTCGATGTGATCGTTCTTCTCATGGCTTCGGCTCGGCCTCCCCGCCGCTGTCCGTGTCGGTGGCACGCTTGCTGCTCCCGGCGGGCCTGGGTGGATAGAGGCCGGGTGGGGAGCCCTTGCCGTCCCAGTTGAGGAGATTGACCCGGGTGGCCAGGTCGGTGGGGGCCGCGGGGGTGTCGGAGGTCTGCCGGTCGCGCAGGGCGTGGAAGGTTTCCACGGCCACCGCGGCGGCACCACCGGACGTCTCACCGAAGGGACCAGAGCCTCCCATGCCGGGGCCGCCCTCGTAGTCCAGGCTGCATTCGGTGGCCAGTTCCTCGAGTTTGTGGGCCTGTTCCGCGTGGGCGGGCGGGATGACGTACCGCTCGTCGTACTTGGCGAGCGCCAGCAGCCGGTACATGTCGTACATCTGCTCCTCGCTCATGCCGACCTTCTCGGGGATGGCGGCGTCGGGCTCGCGGCCGAGGTTGATGTCGCGCATGTAGGAGCGCATGGCGGCCAGGCGGCGCAGCACCGCGTCGACGGGCGCGGGGTCACCGGCCGTGAACAGCTGGGCGAGGTAGTCCACGGGGATGCGCAGGGCGTCGACGGCGGCGAAGAGGTTGTGGTGGTCCTCGGCGTCGTGTCCGGTGCCGCGGACGGCGTCGACCACCGGAGACAGCGGCGGGATGTACCAGACCATGGGCAAGGTGCGGTACTCCGGGTGCAGCGGCAGTGCCACTTTGTAGGTGTTGATCAAAGCGTGGACCGGGGAGCGCCGAGCGGCCTCGATCCAGTCCCGGGGGATGCCCGCCCGCTCGGCCTCGCGGACGACCCGCGGGTCGTCCGGGTCGAGGAAGACCTGGCGCTGGGCCTCGTAAAGGCCGGTGTCGTCCGGGGTGGAGGCGGCCTCGAGCACCTTGTCGGCGTCGTAGAGGACCAGGCCGATGTAGCGCAGCCGGCCGACGCAGGTCTCCGAGCAGACCGTCGGCAGGCCGACCTCCACGCGCGGGAAGCAGAAGGTGCACTTCTCGGCCTTGCCGGTGCGGTGGTTGAAGTAGACCTTCTTGTACGGGCATCCCGTCACGCACATCCGCCAGCCGCGGCAGCGGTCCTGGTCGACCAGGACGATGCCGTCCTCGGTGCGCTTGTAGATCGCGCCGGAAGGGCAGGAGGCCGCGCAGGACGGGTTGAGGCAGTGCTCGCAGATTCGCGGCAGGTAGAACATGAACGTCTGCTCGAACTCCAGCCTGATCCTCTCGGACACCTGTCCGAGCAGCACGTCCTTCTCGCCGTGCCGGTCCGAGCCGCCGAGATCGTCGTCCCAGTTCGCGGACCAGGAGATCTTCATGTCCTTGCCGGTGATCAGGGACTTGGGGCGGGCGACCGGCGTGTGCTCCTGCAGCGGGGCGTTGGTGAGCGTCGCGTAGTCGTACGTCCACGGCTGGTAGTAGTCGTCGAGCGCGGGGAGTTTGGGGTTGGAGAAGATCTGGATCAGCTTTTTGAACCGGCCGCCCGCTTTCAGCGCCAGCCGGCCCCGCTTGTTCAGTTCCCAGCCGCCCTGCCAGGTGTCCTGGTCCTCGTGGCGGCGGGGGTAGCCCTGGCCGGGCCGGGTCTCGACGTTGTTGAACCACACGTACTCGACGCCGGTGCGGTTGGTCCACGCCTGTTTGCAGGTGACCGAGCAGGTGTGGCATCCAATGCACTTGTCGAGGTTCATCACCATCGCCATCTGGGCCATCACCCGCATCAGTACGTCACCTCCTGATGCGTGCGGCGGCGGATGACGGTGACTTCGTCGCGCTGGTTGCCGGTCGGGCCGAGGTAGTTGAAGGCGTACGACAACTGCGCGTAGCCGCCGATGAGATGGCTGGGCTTGATCAGCAGGCGGGTCAGGGAGTTGTGGATGCCGCCGCGGCGGCCGGTGGTCTCGGTGCGGGGCACGTCGATGAGGCGGTCCTGGGCGTGGTGCATGTAGACGGTTCCCTCCGGCATGCGGTGCGAGACGACCGCCCGGGCGGCGACCACACCGTTGCGGTTGACAGCCTCGATCCAGTCGTTGTCCTGCACGCCGATCTTCGCCGCGTCGGCGGTGGACATCCAGATGGCGGGCCCGCCCCGGGAGAGGGACAGCATGAACAGGTTGTCCTGGTACTCGGAGTGGATCGACCACTTGTTGTGCGGGGTGAGGTACCGCACGGTGACGCCGAGTTCCCCGCTGTCCCCGACACGTGGCTCCCCGAAGAGCGCGTGCATGTCCAGTGGGGGGCGATAGACCGGAAGTTGTTCGCCCAGGGCGGCGATCCAGTCGTGGTCGAGGTAGAAGTGCTGGCGGCCGGTGAGGGTGTGCCAGGGCTTGAGGCGTTCGACGTTGACAGTGAAGGGCGAGTAGCGGCGCCCGCCCGTCTCCGACCCGGACCACTCCGGAGAGGTGATGACCGGCACGGGGGCGGCCTGGGTGTCGGCGAAGGTGACCTGCTTGCCCTCGTGCTCGGCCGCCAGGTCCGCCAGGCGGGTGCCGGTACGGGCTTCCAGCGTGCGGAAGCCCTGGATGGCCAGATGGCCGTTGGTGGTACCGGACAGGGCGAGGATCGCCTCGCAGGCGTGCACGTCCCGGGCCAGTAGTGGGCGGCCGTCGGCCGGTCCCCCACGCACGGTGCCGTTCTTGAGCCGCAGGTACTCCAGTTCCCGGTCGACATGGAAGGTGACGCCCTTGGTGGTGGCGCCGAGAGTGTCCAGCAGGGGGCCGAGCGCAGCCATCTTCGCGGCGACGGCGCCGTAGTCGCGTTCGATGGTGACGAGCTTGGGCATGGTGCGGCCGGGGACCGGTTCGCACTCTCCGGCCTTCCAGTCACGGACCCGGCCGTGCGGGGTGGCCAGGGCGTCCGGGGTGTCGTGCAGCAGCGGGGCCGCCACCACGTCCGTGCGGACGCCGAGATGCCCGGCGGCCTGGCGGCTGAACTCCCGGGCGATGGTGTGGAAGGCGTCGAAGTCGGTGCGGGTCTGCCAGGGCGGGGCGATCGCCGGGTTGAAGGCGTGCACGAACGGGTGCATGTCCGTGCTGGACAGGTCGTGCTTCTCGTACCAGGTGGCGGCCGGCAGCACCACGTCCGAGTAGAGGGTGGTGCTGGTCATCCGGAAGTCGAGGGTGAGCAGCAGGTCGAGCTTGCCGGTCGGCGCCTCCTGTCGCCACACCACGTCCAGCGGGCGGGCCTGAGGCGGTGCCTCGGCCGCGCGGACCGAGGACTCGGCACCCAGCAGGTGCCTGAGGAAGTACTCGTTGCCCTTCGCCGAGGAGCCGAGCAGGTTCGCCCGCCACACGGTGAGCACGCGCGGGAAGTTCTCCGGCGCGTCCGGGTCCTCTCCGGCGAAGCCCAGCCGCCCGGCCTTCAGTTCGCCCACCACGTGTTCGCCGACCGGGCGCCCGGCTGCCTCGGCCTCGTCGGCGAGGTCGAGCGGGTTGCGGTCGAAGGTCGGGTACGAGGGCATCCAGCCCATGCGCGCGGAGGCGGCGATCACGTCGGCGGTGGTCTGCCCGGCGAACCGGCCGCCTTCCCCGGCCGCGGCCAAAGTCGCGGCGGAGAACGGGTCGTAGCGGAACTGGTCGCTGTGCAGGTACCAGTACGCCGTCTGGATCATCTGCCGGGCCGGGCGGTTCCAGTCGGAGGCGGTGGCGATCGCCGAGTAGCCGGTGAGCGGGCGGACCTTCTCCTGGCCGACGTAGTGGGCCCAGCCGCCGCCGTTGACGCCCTGGCAGCCGGTGAGCGTGGTGAGCGTCAGGAACGCCCGGTAGATGGTGTCGGAGTGGAACCAGTGGTTGGTCCCCGCCCCCATGATGATCATGGAACGGCCGCGGGACTCCTCGGCGTTGGCCGCGAACTCCCTCGCGATCCGCGTGGCCTTCTCGGCGTCCACCCCGGTGATAGGGGCCTGCCAGGCCGGGGTGCAGGGCTCCTCCGCGTCGTCGTACGACGTCGGCCACCGGCCGGGCAGGCCGTCCCGGGACACCCCGTACCGGGCCAGCAGCAGGTCGAAGACGGTGGCCACCAGCCGCCCGGCGATCTGCCGCACCGGAACGCCGCGCCGCAGGACTCCCGCGCTGCCGTCCGGGGCGTCGAAGCGGGGCAGTTCCACCGTGACCGGGGCCTCGCCGCCGCCCTCGGCGGACAGCAGCGGTTCGACGCCTCCCAGATCGAGGTTCCACCTCCCGGCGCCCGACTCGCCGAACCGGTCGCCGAGGGTGCCGTTGGGCACCACCGGCCGGCCCTCGGCGTCCAGCAGGACCGTGCGGAACTCCGCGTGCTCGGCCGCCGCCTGCTCGCCGCCCAGGTCGGCAGCGGTCAGGAACTTCCCCGGCGCGTACCTGCCCGGCTCCCGCTCCTCCAGGGCGACCAGGAACGGCAGGTCGGTGTACCGCTTCACGTAGTTCTCGAAGTACGGGGTCCGGCGGTCGACGAAGAACTCCCGGAGGATGACGTGGCCCATCGCCATGGCCAGGGCCCCGTCCGTGCCGGGCTGGACGGCCAGCCACTCGTCGGCGAACTTCACGTTGTCCGCGTAGTCCGGGGAGACCGCCACCACCTTCTGCCCCCGGTAGCGGGCCTCGGCCATCCAGTGGGCGTCCGGGGTGCGCGTCACCGGGAGGTTGGAACCCCACATGATCAGATAGCCGGCGTCCCACCAGTCGCCGGACTCCGGTACGTCGGTCTGGTCGCCGAAAACCTGCGGGGAGGCCACCGGAAGGTCCGCGTACCAGTCGTAGAAGGAGAGCATCACGCCGCCGAGCAGCGAATAGAAGCGGGCACCGACGGCATGCGAGACCATCGACATCGCGGGAATCGGCGAGAAGCCGGCCAGCCGGTCGGGCCCGTACTTCTTGATCGTGTGCACGTGGGCGGCGGCGATCATCTCCACGGCCTCGTCCCAGGAGGCGCGTACCAGGCCGCCCTTGCCGCGTGCGGCCTTGTACCGGCGGGCGCGCTCCGGGTCGGAGACGATGTCCGCCCAGGCCGCGACGGGGTCGCCGAGCCGTCCCCTGGCCTCCCGGTACATCTGCAGCAGCACCCCTCGGACATAGGGGTAACGGACCCGGGTCGGCGAGTAGGTGTACCAGGAGAAGGCGGCACCGCGCGGGCAGCCGCGCGGCTCGTACTCGGGGCGGTCGGGGCCGACCGAGGGGTAGTCGGTCTGCTGGGCCTCCCAGGTGATGATGCCGTCCTTGACGTACACCTTCCACGAGCACGAGCCGGTGCAGTTGACCCCGTGGGTGGAGCGGACCACCTTGTCGTGCGACCAGCGGTCCCGGTAGAACTCGTCCGCCCGGCGACCGCCGCGCTTGTGCAGCGTGCGCAGGTCGGCCGAGACCTCTGCCCGGGTGAAGAACCGGCGCGAGCGCACCAGCGCCTCCGTCAGTTCGCCGTCCAGGCCCGGCGTGGGCCTCCCGCCCTCGCGTGCCGATGTCGATTCGGTCTCCGTACCCACCGTGCCGCTCCTCCCCGGACCCCGCCGGCCCCTCGGATGCTCGCTTCGGTTCTCTCAGGGAACGCCATCCCGCGCATTGCCACCATCACCGGCGCCCACACCTCGGATCCGGGGATCGCCGCCCCGCCGGGCAGCGCAAGGCGCGGCGGCAGAGGGTCCCGAATGGGAGAGTGGGGCGATGACGGGGCTCACGGACCTCAGCCGGACGGCTGCGGCATGCGGGGGCCGATCCGTGCGCGCACCGCCTCGACGGCCTCCCACTGCTCGGTGCTGAGGTAGGCCAGCGCGGCCGGGAAGACGCCGTCCTGCTCCTTGAGGATGTGCTCGCGCAGGAGAGCGAGCACATCCGTCAGCCGTTCCGCCCAGCCGGGGTCGACCGGGGTGCCGTCGGCGGCTTCGGCCAGTACGGCTTCGATGCGGCGGTGCTCGGCCTCCAGGACGGCCAACTGGTCCGGGAAGTCGTCGGCCAGGGCGGGGAAGAGCCCGTGTTCCTCGACCCGGGTGTGCGGCTCCAGGACGGCGGCGATCCGGCGGGCGGTCTCCGCCATCCGCGCGGGGTCGCCGTCACGGTGGGCCTCGCGTACGTGGCCGATGAGGTTCGCCACCGTCTCGTGTTCCGTGGTGAGCTGGTCGATGGACGCGACCGCCTGGCAGTCGCAGTATTCACACACCGCTCGCTCCTTTGCTCATCGAGTGGATCCGGGCCGTGGGGACGCGCCGGGTGACCGTGTGGCGTACCGCCATGGCGGTGAAGGCCAGGGCTGCGGCGGCCACCACCGCGAGCAGCGCCAGACCGAGGGCGTACGAACCGTAGGCGCCGTACAGCGAGCCCATCACCAGCGGCGGCACGAAGCCGCCGAGGCCACCCGCGGCACCGACCACGCCGGTGACCGAGCCGAGCTTGCCGGCCGGGGCCAGCAGCGCGACCAGGGCGAACACGGCGCCGCTGCCCGCGCCGAGCGCGGCGGCCATCGCCAGGAACGCGATGGTGCCCACCGGTGGCAGGGACGGCGTGAACGCCTGCACGAAGGCTCCGGCGACGACCACGGCCAGCACGCCGGCGAGCACCCGCACCGGTCCGATCCGGTCCGACAGCCAGCCGCCGACCGGGCGCATCGCCACCGCCAGCAGCACGAAACCGGCCATCCGGTTCGCCGCGTCCGCCTGGGTCAGGCCGTAGCCGGTCCTCAGATAGGTGGGCAGGTAGACGGAGAAGGCGACGTAGCCACCGAAGGCCACCGCGTACAGGGCGGACGCCTGCCAGGTGATCCCCAGCTTCAAGGTGGCGGCGAGACGGCGGGCCAGCGGGTCGGCGGTCACCGTACGACCGGGGGCGTCGCGCAGCACCAGGGCGGCCACCACCGCGTAGACCGCCAGCACCCCGGCGGTGATCAGGAAGGGACCGGCCATGCCGTGCGCGTCCACCAGCTTGACCGTGGTCAGCGCGCTGATCGCGGTGCCCCCCATGCCGGCCCCGAAGACGCCGATGGCGAGCCCGCGCCTCTCCGGCGGGAACCAGGCGTTGACAAAGGGCACGCCGACCGCGAACGCCGTGCCGGCGATGCCGAGGAAGAACCCTCCCACCAGCAGAGCGCCGAGCGAGGAGTGGCCGGCCAGACCGAGGTAGAGCACCGGCACCACCGTGGCCGCCGAGACGAGCGGGAACATCACCCGCCCGCCGTACCGGTCGGTCAGCGCACCCACCGGGATCCGGCCCAGCGAGCCGACCACCACGGGGACGGCGACCAGCAGCGACTGCTGGAACGAACTCAGACCCAGATCGTCCTTGAAACGCGGGCCCAGCGGGCTCAGCAACGCCCAGGCCCAGAAGTCGAGGGCGAAACCGACGGTGGCCAGCGCCTGCATCAGCCACGCCTGCCCGTGCCCAGGCGCACCAGGCCTACCGTGCTGCCTCCTCGACGGCTGGAGCATCCGGCCCGTCCTTTCGTGTCGCCATTACGACCCCGAACTCCGAGACGTGCCAGGGCCTCATGCCACTATCCGCACTCGGATGCCCCGGAGGGTTGGGCCATCCGGCCTCATCGTTGCCCGCTGGTCCTCTTCCTCATTCGGCGGGCCGGCGAAGGGGACGTCCTCCCGCAGCACCCACCTGCCCGGCCGAGCGGGGAGGGAGCAGGCGGCCTGCAGCACGGCCCTGCTCCCGGGGCCGTCCGGCCCTACGAAGGCCCCGGCCGAGGAGGCAGCATGAAGTGATGGTCCTCGACGACGGCTTTCCCGTACCGGCTCGGCAGGAGCGTCTGCGCCTGTCGGCCAAGGTACCGGTCGGTTGTGTCGTCCACACCCGGAAGGCGCTGCCGGCGGTTCTCGGCCGACTTCCGCCCGGACACCTCGGGCGACCGTGGTGAGCGACCTCGCCGAACACGAACGGCTGTCACGGACCGGCCCGCGCTCCCGGGTGACGCCGCGCGACGGCGTCTTCGTACGGATCGCGTCGGACTCCGGGCCGCCGGCCCGGAGTTCGATGCCCGACCCGGCTGATCCGCGGGCCGCTGCCCCAGCGGATCGAGTCGGGCCCAGAGCGGATCACGAGGGGGGAGACGACAGAGCGGAGGCATCCTCCATGGTGACGACAGACCACGATCACCCGCTCCCCGATGAGGCGGCGGCGGTGCTCCCTGGCGACGGGCGGGAAGTCGCCCGCATGCCCGGTCACTGGATGCTGGGCCGCCTGGGCAAGCGTGTCCTGCGTCCCGGAGGGCTGGAGCTGACCCGGTGGATGCTCGACGCCCTGGCCGTCGGCCCCGACGACAAGGTGGTGGAGCTCGCCGCCGGTCTGGGGGCCACCGCCCGGCTGACACTCGCGCGCGCTCCCGCGGCCTACACCGCGGTCGACCGTGATCCCGCCGCGGTGGCACGGCTGCGCACTCTCACATCTCCAGGGCCGACCGAGATCCGCGTTGTGCGGGCGGACGCCGCGAACAGCGGCCTGCCGGCCGGCTGCGCCACCGTCGTGTACGGGGAGGCGATGCTGAGCATGCGGCCCGAACCCGCCAAGCGGCGCGTCGTAGGGGAAGCACGCCGTCTGCTCGCCGAGTCCTGCGGCCGCTACGCCATCCATGAACTGTGCCTCGTACCGGACGACATCGACCCGGCCCTCGCCGAAGAGATCACCGCCGACCTGGGCGGCGCGATGCACGTCGGCGCCCGCCCGCTCACCGCGACCGGCTGGAGCGAGCTGCTGACCGACGCGGGCTTCACCGTCACCGGCCTCAGGACGGCGCCGATGGCGTTGCTCGAACCACGGCGGCTCGTCGCCGACGAGGGGCTGACGCGAGCACTGGCCATCGCCGGCCGCGTGGTCCGCGACGCGGCGGCCCGGCGACGCGTCCGACACATGCGCAGCACCTTCCACCGCCACCGGGACCACCTGTGCGCGATCAGCCTGCTCGCCGCTCCCACGGCAGCAGCCACGCAGCAAGGAGCACCCGCATGACCGCCACCGTGATCGACGACCTGACCGCCGAGCTGCCCATACCGGAGGACGGCACGCTCAGCCGCGTCCTGTACCGCGACGAGCGGCTGCGCCTGGTCGGTTTCGCGTTCGCCGCCGGCCAGGAGCTGACCGAACACACCTCGGCCCTGCCCGTGGTCATCCAAGTCGTCCAAGGCCGCCTCCACCTCGTGCTGGGCGAGGAGAAGAGGGTGGCCACACCCGGCAGCTGGGTCCACCTGCCTTCCCGGCTGCCCCACACCGTGCGCGCCATCGAACCCACGATCATGTTGCTGACCGTGCTGCCCACCGTGTCCGGCAGCCCTGACGGTGCCTGACCGTCCCCGTATCCGCGCCCCGCACTCACCATGGTTTCCGCGGAACGGGCCAACCGGACTGGCCGGGACACCGCGGGGCGTCGCGGACCGGCATTCGCCAGGAGAAGGGTTGCCGAGGTTCCGCGGGCGGGAGTCCGGGGCGTGCGCATGAGGACCGGGACGTGCGGGCGATCCCTCGCACTGCCGATGAACCGGCGTTCACGTGCGCACCAGCGGTGACCTGTCGAGGATGACGATGCCGGTCACGGCCAGGGCCGCGCCGAGGACCTGGACGGCGAGGTGCCCGGACGTGGCCAGGCGTTCGTGGAAGACGGCGGCGCCGGCCAGGACGGCGCCGATCGGCTCGATGGTGTCGATGAGGGGAAGACTGACCGCCAGCGATCCGGCCTGGAACGAGCTTTGAGCCAGCAGCAGCCCTGCTCCGCCGACGAACATCAGTGCGTACGGCTCCCAATGCGTCAGCGCGGCCGGCCCCCGGTCCCTGAACAGACCTGCCGCGCTCCTCGTCAGCGCGTCCAGCAACGCGAAAAGCAGTCCGGCAGCCGCCGCATACACTCCCGCGCGAACCTTTCCGGAGGACCGCAGACCGGCAGGCACCAGCGCGGTGACACAAGCCGCGACGACCGCCAGGAGCGGCAGCCAGTCCCGGGCATCGGGCCGGACCGCACCCGCTGAGTAGGGCAGCACGGTCAGAAAGGCGGCCACGCCGCCAGCGGTGCATACCGCGCCTGTGACGTCCCGTCTGGTGAGCTTCCGACGGCGGCGCCAGGCCAGGAGCGGCAGGGCGAAGAGGAGGTCCGTCGAGGCCAACGGCAGCACGAGCACCAGCGGGCCGAAGGCGAGGGCCACGCCCTGAACGACGAAGGAGAAGGCCGACAGCGCGATACCGGCCAGCCACAGCGGCCGATGGGCCAGAGCCCAGATCAGCCGGGGCCGGAGGGACTCCCTCGCGGGCATGGTCGCTGCGGCCTCTTGCTGCAGCACGGCCGCCACGGCGAAACAGCAGGCGGCCAGGAGCGCAGCCGGTACGGCAACGGCGATGGCCATGATCACAGGATGCTCGCCGACGGGTGCGGCCGCACCAGGGGGAGCGGCCCGCTTGAACAAGCGCCCCGCACCCCACCGGCGGCGCGCGGAAGGACCAGGTCTGCGCGAAGTGCGGTGCGGCCCTCGCTGTCGGGGCCGGACCGGACCTCTGGCCCGGACGCCACGAGGTATCCGAGTGTGGACAGGCCACAGGCGGGGCCGAGGTCCATCGCCGACGACGGACCGCTTCCCAACGGCGCGCGCAGCGGCGGCAGGCGGGCAGCTGCGATGTGCAGGGCGAGCGCGGGCGCGACAGCAACAGCAACAGCAACAGCAACAGCAACAGCGACAGCGACAGCGACAGCGACCAACAGTCCTCGCTGCCGCCGCGACCACACGTACAGCGTCGGCCGATCCGAGCATGCGCCGCCTCCCGCCCGGTCGTCAGCCGGCCGAGCCCATCCTGCGACTCGGCTTACCGGCCCTCCCGCACCCGGGCGGATCGATCGAGAAGGGTCACCCGGAAGGCGGTGTGCCCGGGGCGGCTGGTGACCTCGACGGTGCCGTGGTGGGCGGTGACGATCGCGTGGACGATCGCGAGTCCGAGGCCGGTGCTGCCCGTGCTGCGCGAACGGGCCTGGTCGGCTCGGACGAAGCGGGTGAAGACCTCGGGCTGGAGTTCCGCCGGGATCCCGGGTCCGTTGTCGCTGACGGTGAGACGGGCGCCGTCGGCGTCCGAGGTGAGGGCGACCGTCACTTCCGTACCGGCGGGAGTATGGGTGCGGGCGTTGGCCAGGAGGTTCCCGAGGGCCTGCTGTAGACGGTGGCCGTCTCCGGGCACCACGACGGGTTCCTCGGGAAGGTCCAGGACCCAGCGGTGACCGGGTCCCGCGGCGCGGGCGTCGTCGACGGCGTCGAGGACCAGCCTGGTCAGGTCGACGTGTTCGTGCTCGAGCGGGCGTCCCGCGTCGAGACGGGCCAGCAGCAGGAGGTCGTCGACGAGGTGCGTCATGCGCTGCGACTCGGACTGGATGCGTTCGAGGGCGTGGCGGATGTCGGCGGGGACGGGGCCCCCGTGGCGAAGGGCGAGTTCGGCGTGGCCCCTGATGTTCGCGACGGGGGTGCGCAGTTCGTGGCTGGCGTCGGCGGCGAAGTGCCGGAGCCGTTCCTCGCCGGCCTGGCGCCGGACCAGGGCGTCCTCCACATGCCCGAGCATGTGGTTGAGCGCGGCGGCGACCTGGCCGACCTCGGTGCGCGGGTCGGTGTCCGGCAGGGGCCGTGGCATGGCGACCTCGCCACTGGCCAGGGGCAGGCGGGCGACAGCGGACGCGTGCTCGGTGACCCGGTGCAGGGGGCGCAGGCTGACCCGGACCCAGAGGGTCCCGGCGATGCCCGTGGCGAGGAGTGCCGCGCCGAAGACCACGGCTTCCACGGCTTCGAGGCGGTGCAGCGTCGCTTCGACGGGGTGCAGGGGAAGTCCGGTGAGCAGTACGTCGCCGTCGTCGCCGCGTACCGCCGTGACGCGGTACGCGCCGAGCGAGGCGATGCGGATGCTGTGTCCCCTTCCGTCGGCCGGGACGCGGGCCAGGGCGTGGCGGTCGCCGGCGGAGAGCGCCAGGGGCCGGTCGGCCGCGTCGTCGACCACGGCGGCATGGGTGACGTCGCCGCCCAGCAGGCGGGCGCCGAAGGTCGCGTCGGCCTGCCCCCGGGTGTCGGGGCGGTTGTCCGCGTCGGGCGTCCTCTCGTGTTCCAGGCTGGCCGCGAAGCGCCCGCCGGCGGCCGTGAGCTGCTCGTCCAGTCGTCCCAGCAGGAAGCCCTTGAGCGCGAGGACGGTGGTCACACCGACGGCGGCGCACGCCACGGCCAGCAGGACGAGGAGCCCGGCGGTGAGCTGCCCCCGCAGGGTGCGGGGAGGAAGTCGTCTCATGGCGCCTCGGACTTGAGGACGTATCCGACGCCTCGGACCGTGTGGATCATCGGGGGGCGTCCCGCGTCGATCTTCTTGCGCAGATAGCTGATGTAGAGCTCGACGACATGGGCCTGGCCACCGAAGTCGTACGCCCAGACCCGGTCGAGGATCTGGTTCTTGGACAGCACCCTGCGCGGGTTGCGCATGAGGAACCGCAGCAGCTCGAACTCGGTCCGGGACAGTTCGACCAGGGTGCCGGCCCGGCGGACCTCCCGGGCCTCCTCGTCCATCGTGAGGTCCCCGACGACCAGCCGGTTCACGTCGGTCCCGGCGGTCATCCCGGCCCGGCGGAGCAGACCCCGCAGCCGGGCGATGACCTCCTCCAGGCTGTAGGGCTTGGTCACGTAGTCGTCGCCGCCCGCCGTGATGCCCGCGACGCGGTCCTCGACCGCGTCACGCGCCGTCAGGAACAGCACGCACACGCGGTCGGCGTCGCGCCGCAGCTCTCGCAGGACGTGCAGGCCGTCGACGTCGGGCAGCATCCAGTCAAGGACGACCGCGTCGGGCCGGAAGCCCCGGGCGGTGGTGAGCGCGGACGCCCCGTCGGCGGCCGTCCGTACCTGGCAGCCCTCTGCGGCCAGGGCGGCGGAGAGCACGTCGGTGACATCGGGCTCGTCGTCGACGACCAGGACGCGCACGGGGCTCCCGTCGGGGCGGTGCATGCCGGGGGGTGCTGTTCGGCTGTCTTCCATGGTGAGTACAGCATCCCTCGCGCACGCGCCCCCGCGGGCCCGGGGCACCTCTGCGTTTCCTCTGAGTTCCCGCTGGGCCGCCCGGATCAGAGGAAACACAGAGGTTGGGTGGCGATGCTGGGGCGCCCGACGACGATGACGCTCCTGGGAGCCCCATGGCCACCACCTCCACCACCACGCGCACCGGTCGCGGACTGCACCACCGGCGGCCGCGCCGCAGTCCCGTCCCGCTGCTCGCGCCACTCGCGATCTGGGCGGGCGCCGCGGGGGTCCTGGCGCTGTGGTGGGCCGATACGACCTCGGTGGTCGGTCCGGCGGGCTGGCTCACCGGTGCGGGCCGCATCACCGGCCTCGTGGCCGGATACGCCTGCGCGGTCCTGCTCGTCCTGATGGCCCGCGTCCCCCTCATCGACCACGGTGTCGGAACGGACCGGCTCGCCCGCTGGCACGCCTGGGGCGGACGCTGCACCGTCTCGCTGGCCCTCGCCCACACGCTGCTGATCGTCTGGGGCTACTCCGCCGCCACCCACACCTCCTTCACGAGGCAGACCACGACACTCGTCCTGGACTATCCGGATCTCCTGAAGGGCACCGCCGGGTTCGTGTTGTTCGTCGCGACGGGCGCGCTCTCCGCGCGGGCCGCCCGCCGCAGGATGAGCTACGAGACCTGGCACTACCTGCACTTCGCCACCTACCTGGCGATCTTCCTCGCCTTCGGGCACCAGCTGTCCAACGGAGCGGACTTCGTCGGCGACCGGGCCGCCCAGGCCGCCTGGTACGCCCTCTACGCCGGCGCCGCCGCCCTGGTCGCCTGGTACCGCTTCGCCGTCCCGCTCCGGCGCGGGCTGCGGCACAAGCTGAAGGTCGTCGCCGTCCACCCCGAAGCACCCGGGATCGTGTCGGTCCATCTCGCCGGTGAGCACCTGGACGAGCTGGGCGGCGCGCCGGGACAGTTCCTGCGCTGGCGCTTCCTCGCCCGCGGGCTGTGGTGGACCGCCAACCCCTACTCGCTGTCCGCCCCGGCCCACCCCCGGCACCTGCGCATCACGGTGAAGGCCGCGGGCGGCCACAGCGCCGCCCTGGCCCGGCTGGCCCCGGGCACCCGTGTGTGGGCGGAAGGCCCCTACGGCGCGTTCACCGCGGACCGGCGCACCGCCTCGCGGGTCCTCCTCCTGGCGGGCGGGGTCGGCATCACTCCGCTGCGGGCCCTCTTCGAGACCCTGCCCGGCCCGGTGACCCTCGTCTACCGAGCACGCCGACCGGAGGACCTCGCGCTGCGCGGCGAACTCGACGCGATAGCGCACCGGCGCGGCGCCACGGTGCACTACGTGGTCGACGACCCCGCCCGGTACCACTCCCCCCTGACCGCGCAGGCGCTGTCCGCTCTCGTCCCCGGGCTGGCCGGTCACGACGTCTACCTCTGCGGCCCGCCGCCCATGACGGAAGCCGCCGTACGGGCCCTGCGCGAGGCGGGCGTTCCCGCCCGCCGCATCCACCACGAGTCGTTCGCGTTCTGAGGAGAACCGCATGCGCCGCGCCGTGCTCACCACCACCGGGGCCAGTGCCCTGATCCTCGGGATGCTCTTCCTCAAACCCCACCAGCCCTCCGTGGCGGCGGGTGGTCCCGCCCCCTCGTCGGCGTCGCGCACGCCGCAGCGGTCGGAGCCGGCGCCCACCGGCGGCCACGGCGCCGCCACCGGCACCTTCACCGGTATGCCAGTCGGCACCCCCTACGGAACGGTGCAGGTGGCCGCCACGCTCGCCGACGGGAAGATCACCGCCGTCCGGGTGCTCCAGGCGCCCGACGAGAACGGCAGGGACCGGCAGATCGCCTCCTACGCCCTGCCCCGCCTCACGCAGGAGGCCCTCGGTGCCCAGAGCGCCCGCATCGACGCCGTTTCCGGGGCGAGCTACACCAGCCAGGGGTACGTCCAGTCCCTGCAGAGCGCTCTGGACCGGGCCCGTGCGTGATCCCGCCCGCGGACTGCACCACGTCGAACACGTCATGGGCACCGTCTTCTCCTTCGACGTCCGGGACCGGGCCACGTCCGCGATCCGCGCCGGCCTCGACCGTGCCGTCCGCCATGTGCACACCGTGGACGCCGTCTTCTCCACGTACCGGCCGGAAAGCGCCGTCAGCCGGCTCGGCCGCGGCGAGATCGGCCTCGCCGACTGCCCAGCCGAGGTGCGCGAGGTGCTGGATCTGTGCGCCCGGGCGACCCACGACAGCGACGGCTGGTTCAGCATCACGGCCGGCGGCACCCTCGACCCCTCGGGCCTCGTCAAGGGCTGGGCCACCGAGAACGCCTCCCGGATACTCCACGAGGCCGGCGCACACCACACCTGCGTCAACGGAGGCGGCGACATCCGCCTGCGGGGCCAGGCGGCCCCCGGCACACCATGGCGCATCGGCATCGCCGACCCGCTTCGCCCGGGAGCGCCGGCCACCGTCGTGACCGCGAGCGGCGACCTCGCCATCGCCACCTCCGGCACCGCCGAGCGAGGCGCCCACATCCTCGACCCGCACGACGCGGGGCCCGCCACCGAGCTGGTCTCCCTCACGGTCATCGGCCCGGGCCTGACGATGACCGACGCCTACGCCACCGCGGCCTTCGCCCGCGGCAACGGATCCCACGCCTGGCTGGAGGCACTGGACGGATACGAGGCGCTCGCCGTCCTCCCCGACGGCCGCACCTGGCGCACCTCGGGATTCGCCGCCCACGCCCCCTGAGCACCGCGCACCCGTGGCGGCGCTCGCTCGGGGTTCATGGGGCGGGCAACTGCCGTTGCACAACCGTGGGGAAAGCGCAAGTGTGGAAGAAGAAAGAAAGGTACGACCGACTACCGCTTGGAGCTTGCCATGCAAGCGAGAAAGAGCGACCTGTACGCGCGTGACCTGACCCAGGCGCACTGGGTCAAGAGCACCGCATGTCCCTATGGCTACAGGCCCCGCTGCGTCGAGGTAGCCGACCTCGGTGACGGATCCGTGGCCATCCGTGACTCCGCCCGCCCCGAACTGCCGCCCCTGCGGTTCGACGCAGAGGAATGGGCAGCCTTCCGGGACGGCGTACGACAAGGCGAATTCGGGTAGAACGACGCACCATGAAAGATCCGGGCCGGCGGTTTCCCCTGCCGGCCCGAACCGTGCCCGCCCCCTGTCAAGTGGGCCGACGCCCGGGCCGGGCGCTCGTTCACCTCGTCGGGACAAGCCGGGCCTGAAGGCGCATCGCCAGGTAGCCGAGTGCGGACAGGCCGCAGGCGATGCCGAGGTCCGCCGGCGACAGCGGATCGGTTCCCAACAGCACGCGCAACGGCGGCAGGTAGACCCCTGCGATCTGCAGGGCGAGGGCGGCCGCGACGGCGACCAGCAGGAAGGGGTTGGCCCAGCTGCCGTGGCGGGCCCGGGATGCGAGGGCGATGCCGAGCTGGGTGGCGCCGAGGACGAGGAAGACGATCGTCTGCCAAGGGCGTCCGGTGCCGTGGGCCCAGATGCCGGTGAGCAGTGTGACGGCGGTGACGAAAAGGCCCATCGGCAAGATCCGCCACCACAGCCCGGCGCCGAGCACACTCTCGCCTGGTGGCCGGGGTGGGCGGCGCATGACCGCGGGGTCGGCGGGCTCGGCGCCGAGCGCGACCCCGGGCAGGCCGTGGGTGAGCAGGTTGATCCACAGGATCTGGGCGGGCAGCAGCGGCAGCGGCATGCCCAGGAAGGGGCCGAGGAGCATGACCAGGATCTCGGCCGTGCCTCCGCACAGGGCGTAGAGCAGGAAGCGGCGTACGTTGGCGTAGACCCGGCGGCCTTCCTCGACGGCGGAGACCACCGTGCCGAGGTCGTCGTCGGCCAGTACGAGGTCGGCTGCCTGCCGGGCCACCTCGGTACCGCGGCGTCCCATGGCGACACCGATGTCGGCCTGGTGCAGGGCCGGGCCGTCGTTGACTCCGTCTCCGGTCATGGCGACCACATGTCCGGTGCGCCGCCATGCCTGGACGATGTCGAGTTTCTGCTCGGGGGTGGTACGGGCGTAGACCCGGGCGTCAGTGAGGTTCCTCACGGTCTCGTGCCTGATGTCGCCCCCGGTGGTCACGGCGGCCCCGTCTGCGCCGCCGAGCATGCCGAGGCGGGTCGCGACAGCGCCCGCGGTCAGCGGATGGTCTCCGGTGATCATGACGGGGACGATCCCGGCGGTGCGGCAGGCGGCGACGGTGTCTGCAGCCGTGCGGCGGGGCGGGTCGAGGATGGCGACGAGACCGAGCAGCGGCAACCGTCCGGTCTCCCAGTCGGCGGGGGTGCCGGGCGAAGGGCGCGGGCTGCGGTCCCCGGCCGCGACGGCGAGCACCCGGTAGCCCTGGCGTGCCAGCTCGTCGGCCCGGTTGGCGGCCGCGGTGAGCACATGAGGGCCATCGTCCAGGATGCCGGCTCGCAGCATCACCTCCGGTGCGCCCTTGGACACGACGAGGCAGCCGCCGTGCGGTCCGCGGTGAACGGTGGTCATCCTTTTGCGGCCGCTGTCGAACGGCACCTCGTCGATGCGTGGCAGTTCCCGTGCGAGTGCCGACCGGTCCAGGCCCAGCCGTGCGCCGGCGACGAGGAGGGCGGCCTCGGTGGGGTCACCCAGGGCGTGCCAGGCCGTGTCGCCGTCAGTGCCGGACGGCGGCTGCAGCCCGGCGTCGTTGCACAGCAGGGCGGCACGCAGCAGGCGGGCCAGGTCGGGTGCGTCGTCCGCGGTGACAGCGGCGCCGTCCCGCACCACCTGGCCGGCCGGGTCGTAGCCGCTGCCGCGTGCCTCGGCCTCGCCGACCGGTGTCCACAACCGTTCCGCGACCATCCGGCCCTCCGTGAGGGTGCCGGTCTTGTCCGTGGCGATGACGGTGACGGAACCCAGCGTCTCCACGGCCGGCAGGTGGCGGACGATGGCGTTGCGGGCGGCCATCCGCCGGGCGCCCAGGGCGAGGCCCAGGGTGACGACGGCGGGCAGGGACTCGGGGACGGCCGCGACGGCCAGGCTGATCGCGGCGACGACCATGAGCTCCACGGGCTGTCCGCGCAGCAGCCCGATCGTGAGGACCACGGCGCACAGCACGACGGTGACGGCGGCGAGGACCCGGCTGAAGCCGGCGAGCCTGCGTTGCAGTGGGGTCGGCCCGGGTGCCGTACCCATCAGGGAGGCGATGCGGCCGGTTGCACTCGCGGCTCCCGTGGCGGTGACGACGATCGCGCCCCGGCCACGTACGACGACGGTGCCCGACGCCGCCGTGCCGCCGGCGTCCTTGTCCACCGGGACGGACTCGCCGGTGAGTGACGACTCGTCCACCAGAAGTGCCGCCGCCTCGACCACCTCGCCATCCGCGGGCACGATGTCCCCCTCCCCCAGCAGCACCACATCCCCGGGCACCACGTCCACCGCCCGGATGCGGCGCTCCTCACCGTCGCGGACGACGCGGGCCGCGGGTGCGCTGAGCGCCGTCAGCGCCGCGACGGCACGTTCCGCACGGACTTCCTGGGCAACGCCGACAGCCGTGTTGACGGTGATGACGAGCAGGATGACGCAAGCGTCCGTAAGGTCGCCTGTGGCCAGGGTGAGGACAGCGGCCACGAGCAGGACCAGGATCAGCGGATCCCGCAACTGCTGTGCCACGCGACGCCGCAGAGGAGCCGGTGGTGGCGGCGCCACCTCGTTGGCGCCGTACCGGACGAGCCGCTGCTCCGCCTCCCCCTGCGGGAGCCCTTTCAGGGCCGGCGTCGTGTCGTGGTTCGTGCCCAGTCCCACGGGATCACCTCGTCCGGGCCAGCTGCACGTCACGGTATGTACCGGGTCGACAACCCCATCATGGCGGCCCGGTGGAACCATCACCTGGTGATCGCCGCGAGTTCGGTGGCGCCGTCGTCGGGCGGCTCCTTCAGGACCGTCCAGGCCACAGGTCCCAGGAGATCGGCCAGATGCTGGAAGACGTCGAGGAAGAGGTCGTCGACGGTGAGCACCCCCACCAGTCGGTGACCGTCCAGGACCGGCAGACGTCGCACGCCGCAGCGACGGAACGTCCGGTAGGCGTCGGCGATGTCGTCGGTGACGTCCACCGTGGTCACCGGCGCCGACATCAGCTCCGAGACCGGCGTGTCCGGGTCGGCGCCCTGTGCCAGGCAGCGCACCACCAGATCGCGGTCGGTGACGATCCCGAGCAGCCGGCCGGCCTCGGCAACGAGGACGGATCCGACTGCCGCGTCCTCCATGCGCAGCGCTGCCTGCCGCGCGGGGGTCCGGGCAGGCATGGTGATGACCGGTGTGTTCATGAACTGGGAGACCTTCACGGTGTGCTCCCGGTGCCGGTGGTGAGGTCGAAGGTGACCTCGGGCGGTGCCCCCAGGGTGTTGTGGACGGTGCAGTGCCGGGCCACGGCAAGCAGTCCGGCGGCGCGCTCGGGCGGCAGGCCGGGAATCGTCACTCGCAGGCCTACGGTGCCGATGCGGGCGGTGGGGCCGGGCGCCTGGGTGAAGCGGGCGCTGACGTGCAGCTCGTCGCCGGGCAGGTGGTGCCGGTCCAGGTAGCGGCCGGCGTAATGGGCGACGCAGGAGGCGAGGGACGCCACGAACAGTTCCACTGGGGTGGGGCCTTCGTCGGTCCCTTCCGCGGTGAGCGGCTGGTCGGTGTCGATCCGGTGCCCACGTACGACGGTCGCGTAGTGGTCTCCCCTGATGCGGCGCACCTCCAGCGGACCGTCACCGTGCCCGGCCGGTTCGTCTCGTCGCGCTTCCTCCTCCTCGACGGCGCGGGCCTGCGTTGTCAGCAGACCGGCCAGGCTATGTGCCTCGGCGGGCGTCAGGCTCGCCCAGCTTCGCTGTTCACCGAAGCACTCTTGCGGAAGGTCCAGGATGATCCGCCCCGAGCCGACGGGCAGCTCAGCGGGGTCGAACCGGGACACGGTGATCTCGCAGCCGCCTCGGGTGCGGATCGGGGCCGGGCCGGTGGAGAGCCGGTCGTGCAGCATCGCAGCCTCCCTCAGTCGTGCCTTCCTTTTCCAGCAGACCGCCGCAGCCCCGGGCAGCACAGAGGGCGTTGGGCCCCTCCACGGGGCCGGGTGGCCCCATGGCAGCAGGTGCCGGTGCTTCCGAGACCGGTGCGGGAGGGCTTGTCCGTCCTTCGCCGAAGGAGGCGGCCATGAGTGTCAGCGCCGGCGCAGGCGGCGCGGATGATGGCCCTGCACCGCGTGAAGCGGCTGCCCGTGGTCGACGCCGACGGCGCGCCGCAGGGCGTGGTGAGCCGGGGCGACCCGCTCAAGGTGTTCCTCCGCACCGATGAGGACATCGCCCGTGAGGTTCGGGGATCGGGGATCGTCGTGGTCGGGCTCCTCCCCGAGACGTGGCAGTCCGTGGCCATCGGGGGGTGGCCGACGGGATCGTGGCGGTGAGTGGACTGCTCGCCGACCGGTCCCTGGTAGCGGTCGTGGCACGGATGGTGCGCTCCGTGGAGGGTGTCGTCGATGTGCGCTTCGACCCCACCACGAGCCGGGTGTGACGTCTCCTCAGGCGTTGCTTCGTTGGCGGTCGAGCCGCTGATTCCTCCGGTGTCGGTACGCGGATCCGGCATTCCGGCATTCCGGCATCGGTCAGGAGCGGTCGGCGAGCCGGTCGGACCCCGTGACGGGTCCGACCGGCCCAAGCGGCGGTCTGGCGCCGCGCACGAACCTGGCAGCAGGACACGAGTGCACCCGAAGGAGGGGAAGGCCATGAAGGCGTGGGTTTTCCAGGAGCCGGGGCAGGCCCGCTGGCAGGAGGTGCCGGATCCGCGGATCAAGGACGCCGGCGACGCGGTCGTCCGCGTCGACGCCGTCACCATCTGCGGCACCGATCTGCACATCCTCAAGGGAGACGTGCCGGACGTGCGCCCCGGCACCGTGCTGGGGCACGAGGCGGTCGGCGAGGTCGTCGAAACCGGTACCGCTGTCACGACGGTGCGTCCCGGAGACCGCGTCCTGATCTCCTGCATCTGCGGGTGCGGCCGGTGCCGCTTCTGCCGCGAAGGCGCCTACGGGCAGTGCGTGGGCGGTGGAGGCTGGGTGCTGGGGCACCTGATCGACGGAACGCAGGCCGAGTACGTGCGCGTGCCGTTCGCCGACGTCTCCCTCCACCCGCTGCCCGCCTCGGTGAGCAGCCAGGACGCGGTGCTGCTCACCGACATCTTCCCCACGGCCTACGAGGTGGGCGTCCTCAACGGCCACGTGCGGCCCGGCGACGTCGTGGCCGTCGTCGGCGGCGGTCCCATCGGGCTGGCCGCGATCATCACGGCCCGGCTGTACTCCCCCGACCGGATCATCGCGATCGACCTGGCGGAGGCCCGTCTGGACGCGGCCAAGCGCCTTGGGGCCGAGGCCGTCGCCAACGCCGCCGAACAGCCGGAGCGGCTGGTCCACGACCTGACCGATGGACTCGGTGCCGACGTGGTGATCGAGGCGGTGGGCGTTGCGGACAGCTTCGAGCTGTGCACGCGCATCGTCCGGCCGGGCGGCCACCTGGCCAACGTCGGCGTGCACGGCGCGCCGGCCACCCTCCACCTGGAGGACCTGTGGAGCAGGAACGTGACCATCACCACCGGGCTGGTGGACACCTACTCGACCCCGGTCCTGCTACGCATGATGGCAGCCGGACGCCTTCCTGCCGCGTCCTCCCTCGTCACCCACGCCTTCGAACTCCACGACATGGCGGAGGCCTACGACGTATTCGGACGAGCGGCCGACACCGCGGCGCTCAAGGTCGTGCTCGGCGGCCCGCAGCACACCGCGGTGGCCCTCACCGGCTGAGTCTCGGGGAAAGGAGCTGACCGGTCATGACGAATCACTCCACGGCCACCGCGCCGGGGGACCTCGGGCGGCGCATCGCGATGCGCCGTGAGGAGCTGGGGCTGTCCTGGGAGGACGTGGCGGCCCGCACGGGCATCGCTCCGGGCTATCTGCGGTACGTCGAGCAGGATTCCACCGCCGCTCCCGGTATGGCGACGCTGCGCGGGCTGGCCATGGCGCTGGACACCAGCGTGTCCGCCCTCAGCGGCGGCGAGGCCGCTCTGCCGCCCGGCCGCGGGCAGGCGGCGGCCCGCGCGGAACTGGTGGAACTGCGCAGCGAGGAGTGCTGGGACCTGCTGTCCTCGCACGGCGTGGGAAGGCTCGCCCTGCCGATGCCCGAGGGACCGACCGTGCTGCCGGTCAACTACTGCGTCGCGGACGGCACGATCGCCTTCCGCACCTCTGCGGCCGCCACCCCCGCCGAAGCCACCGACACCAAGTGCGCCTTCGAGGTCGACGAGGTGGACGACACCCTGAGCCAGGGCTGGAGCGTCCTGGTCCGCGGCATGGCCCACACCGTCACCGACCCCGCGGCCGTCCGGCGGCTGAACGAGCACGCCTACACCGGGCCGTGGGCCGGCGGGGACCGCGACCTGTGGATCCGCATCACCCCGCAGAGCGTGACGGGCCGCCGCATCGTGGTCGGCTGACACGACGACGACACGCCCATGACCGACACCGGGATCAGCCCACACGAAGGGCTCCACATGCCACACGGGGAGGTCGTCGTGGGAGTGGACGGATCGGATCCCGCCGTGCGCGCCCTGGACCGGGCGGCCGACGAGGCACACCGGCGCGACACCGTCCTGCGGATCGTGTTCGCGCTGCCGTGGCCCGATCCGGGCGAGGTCGGATCCATCGGCTGACCGCACGCTCCGGGCAGGGCCGCGGCGGCAAGGCAAGCCGGTACCGGCCGGGCCCCACAACAGGCCGGTCGGCCCCAGCGCCCGGCCGTCGCCAGAGCACAGGCTGAAGGTGAAGGGCGCCGGACGGCCGCCCGCCAGATCCCCCGCCGCCGCGACACGGCGGGTTGCAGCAGGGAGGGTCATGATGACCACCGCAACCACCACCGGCCTACTGGATGCGCTGCCGCCGCAGGCCCGCGAGCGCCTGAGGCAACTGGGCCGCGAGGTGTCCTTCGCGGCCGGGGCACGCATTTTCGAAGAGGGACAACGCGCCGACCGATTCTGGGTCATCCACACCGGTTCGGTCGCCCTGGACCTGCACGTTCCCGGCCGGCAAGCCGCCGTGGTGGAGACCCTCGGCCACGGCGACCTGCTCGGCTGGTCGTGGCTGTTGCCCCCGTACAGCTGGCATCTGGGTGCCCAGGCGCAGAGCCCGGTGCGGGCGGTGGAGTACGACGCGACGATCGTGCGGGCGCTGTGCGAGGCGGATCCGGTCTTCGGCCGGGCCGTGTCCCGCCGGGTGGCGGAGATCGTCGCTCACCGCCTCCAGCACACCCGTACCCGTCTGCTCGACCTCTACGGGCCTGCCGGCAGCACAACCGACCGCTGAGACGGGCACGTGCCCCGAGGAGGACCCATGCATGGCAGCCCGCACATCGTGTCCGATGTGATGACCGAGGCCGTCGTCGCCGTCGGCCGGAACGCCTCGTTCAAGGAGATCGTCACGACGATGGAGCACTGGAAGGTCAGCGCCCTGCCCGTTCTGGAGGGTGAGGGCCGGGTGGTCGGTGTGGTGTCCGAGGCGGACCTGCTGCCCAAGGAGGAGTACCGCGACAGTGCCCCTTCCCGCGGCGAGCAGATGCGGCGGCTGGCGGATCTGGGCAAGGCGGGCGCCACCACCGCCGACGAGCTGATGAGCGCGCCTGCCGTGTGCGTGCACGCCGACGCCACGTTGGCTCAGGCGGCACGGGCCATGGCCTTTCGGCACGTGAAACGGCTGCCGGTCATCGACGGGGAGGGGATGCTGTGCGGGATCGTCAGCCGGGGCGACCTGCTGAAGGTCTTCCTGCGCCCGGACGAGGAGATCGCCGAGGAGGTGGACCGCGAGATCGTCGCCTACCTGTTCCCCGGTGAGCCTTCGGCGGTGCGGGCCCGCGTCGAAGAAGGCGTCGTCCACTTCTCCGGCAGGCCGGGGGACCCGTCGCTGATGCCGGTGGCGTCCCGGTTCGCCCGCGCGGTGGAGGGCGTCGTCGACGCCGTCTGGGACTGAGACGCAGTCTGGGACTGAATCGCCGAGCGCCGGGCCCTTCTACGGCGCGCGTGCTGTCAGGCCCTCCGGTGGGCCCATACAGGCTCGACCTCGGCCCACTCCCGGTCCCACGCCTGCGCGCGATGGCGGTGGACGCGGACCCGGACGGCCCAGCGGCCCGCGAGGACCAGCCCGCAGGCACCGATGGCGGCGAAGACGCCGAACACCTGGCCCTGCATCTGGGCCTGCACCGGGGTGAGCGGCGGTTCCCGAAGCTCGTCGTCGCTGTCCACCCAGACACCTGTGGTGGAGCCGGCCTGGGTGTTCGGGTCCACCCGGGCGCTGCCGGTGTGCTCGGCTCCACCGGGCGCGGTCCACCTCACGCTGGCATGCACCTTGCCGGTGGAGGCGGTGTAGTCGTTTTCCACCGCGTCGGCGGCCTTCTCGGTCACGACAGCCGTCACCTGGCGCAATCCCTGACTCTGGCGGAGCGCGTCGTCTTCCACGGCGACAGCCGTCACGGCACCGGCCGCCGGGCCGCCGACGGCGATCAGCACCGCGGTTGCCACTCCCGTCCATGCCTCCGCGACATCCGTTCCGCGTCGCAGCGGATTGCGCCTCCAGCGCCAGAACCTCACCGAGTCACCCATGGCCGTTTCCCCCTTTCCCTGTGGTGACGGTCGCACGGGGCCAGGCCGCGAAGCAGGGGCCGAAAAGACCGTCCGGGTGGGCCGGGCAGGCCGTTCTCGCCCGCCCGTGGGACCGATCGGCCCTGGTGCGGACACCGCAATGGGGGCACGCTCAACAAAGGGGGAGCTTCCTGGATCTCTGATCTCTGTCCAGGGCCTCGCGACAAGGAGGTGAGCGGCATGGCATCGAATCCGTTTCCGGCCGCCCCGGGTGACCTGGGGCGGCGCGTGGCCAAGCGGCGCGACGAACTCGGGCTGACCCGTGAGGAGGTCGCGGCCCGGTCCGGGATGGCCACCAGTTATCTGCGGTTCATCGAGGAGCAGTCCACCGCGGCTCCCGGCCTGGGCACGCTGGGGACCCTCGCCGCCGCGCTGGACACGACGGTCGTGGCGCTCAGCGGAGGCGAGGCCGACCTTCCACCCGGCCGCCTCGGTCGCGCCTCGTCGCACGCACGACTGCTGGAGCTGAGTCCCGAGGAGTGCTGGGCGCACCTGAACCGTCATGGCGTGGGCCGGGTCGCGGTGACCACTCCCGGCCGCGAGGCCATCCTGCCGATGAACTACAGCGTGATCGACCGGTCCGTCGTCTTCAGGACCGCACCGGACTCGGGCCCCGCCGAGGTCGTCGGGACCGAAGTCGTCTTCGAGGTGGACCACGTGGACGAGGCCCTCAGCCAGGGCTGGAGCGTCCTGGTCCGCGGCCGCGCCCACCGGGTCGAGGACCCGGAGACCCTGCACCACCTCGCGAAACGCGTGTACAGCGGGCCGTGGCCGGGGGACGACGACCGCAGCATGTGGGTGCGGATCGATGTCGAAGCAATCAGCGGACGCCGCATCGACGTCCCCTGACCTGCCCGCTCCGTCACCGATGGGTCCGTTCGGCCCTGGCGTGCGGGGGGCTTGTGGGCGACGATCGCAGGGTCATGGGACCACAGCACAGCGAGACAGGGCAGGGGGCCGGCATGACCGGTGCAGGGCAGTTCTCACCGCAGACGCCGATCCGGGTGTTCCTGGTCGACGACCACGAGGTGGTGCGGCGGGGCGTGCACGACCTGCTCGACGCCGAGCCGGACATCGAGGTCGTCGGGGACGCCGGCACCGTGGACCACGCACTGGCCCGCGGGCCCGCCCTGCGGCCCCACGTGGCGATCCTGGACGTGCGCCTCCCGGACGGCGACGGCATCAGCATCTGCCGTGAACTACGCTCGCGCATGCCGCAACTGGCCTGCCTGATGCTCACGTCCTTCGACGACGACGACGCCCTGCTGGACGCCATCATGGCCGGCGCCGCCGGCTACGTGCTGAAACAGATCAAGGGCTCCGACCTGGTCTCCGCGGTCCGGACGGTGGCCTCGGGCCAGTCCATGCTCGACCCCGCCACCACCGCCCGGCTCATGAGCAGTCTGCGACAGCAGGACGAACCGCCCGAACCGCACGACCAGGCACTGGCCGCACTCACCCCCCGCGAGCGGGAGATCCTGGAACTCATCGGCGAGGGACTGACCAACCGGGAGATCGGCAAACGGCTGTTCCTGTCCGAGAAGACCGTCAAGAACCACATCTCCCGAATGCTGTCCAAACTCGGCGTCGAGCGCCGCATCCAGGCCGCCGTGCTCGCCACACAGCACCAGCCCTCCGGCGGGGACGCCGGCTCCCACAGCTGAGACCGCGCCACACGGCCCCCGCCGCCGGGACGACCGGCCCCTCCGTCTACCGGCTCACGGGTACGCGCCATTCCAGTCGGGTACCACCGGAGGCCCGCGCCTGAGCGGTGAATGTCCCGCCGAGCTTCTCCGCCCGTTGGGCGAGGTTGGCCAGGCCGCTGCGCCGGCCGCCTTCGGGCAGTCCCACGCCGTCGTCGGTCACGGTCAGGGTCAGGGTTCCGGAGCCGACCACCAGAGCCACCTCGGCTGAGCCTGCGTGGGCGTGCCGGGCGACGTTGGACAGTGCCTCGCCGAGTACCGCGACGGCCTCGTCGGCCACGGAGGCGGGTACGTCGGTGTCGATGAGGCCCTCCATGCGCAGCGCGGGGGTGAACCCGAGGGCGGGCACGGCCTCCTCGACCACCTTGGCGGTGCGCACCCGCAGACCCTGCCGGGCCGGGCCCATGTCATGGGCGCGCAGCCCGAAGATCGTCGAGCGGATGATCTTGATGGTCTCGTCCAGGTCGTCCACCGCGCGCAACAGTCGTTCGCTCGCCTGTGGGTGGTCCACGAATCGTGCCGCGCTCTGCAGGGTCATGCCGGTGGCGAACAGCCGCTGGATGGCCAGATCGTGCAGGTCCCGGGCGATGCGGTCGCGGTCCTCGAGCTGGGCCAGCTGCTCCGCTCCGCGGCGCCGCTCGGCCAGTTCCATGGCGAGTGCGGCCGATCCGGCGAACGCCAGCAGGAGCGCTGTCTCGGTGTCGGCGAACTGCGGCCCGCCCTGGGCGCGGGCCAGCAGCAGTGCGCCGCGCACCCCCTGGGGGGTGCTCATCGGGACGGCCACCGCGGGACCGAGCCCGGCGAACCGGGGCGGGCCCGCGGTAATGCGCGGATCGTGTGCGACGTCCGGGCTGGTGATCGGTTCCCTGGCCTCCATGGCGGCACCCGCGAACGATCCCTCGCGGGGCAGAGTGAGGCCACGGTGCATGTCCGCGTCGGTGCCGGTGGCGATCGCCACCTTGATGTCCGTCGTCCCGTCGACCGGGCGGGCCACCACGCCGAGGTCCGCGCTCGTGATGCCGCGGGCGTGCTCGACGATCAGCTCCAGGACGCGCGACTCCTCGACCCCCGACAGCAAACTCGCAGTGATCTCCGCGTTCGCCTCCAGCCATCGCTGCCGGGACCGGGCCTCCTGGTAGAGGCGTGCGTTGTCGATGGCCACGCCGGCGGCGACGGCGAGGGTGGACAGCACGGTCTCGTCCTCGTCGTCGAACTCCTTGCTGCCGCGTTTCTCGGTCAGGTACAGGTTGCCGAAGATCTCATCGCGGACCCGGATCGGCACTCCGAGGAACGAGTGCATCGGGGGATGGTTGGCGGGGAAGCCGTACGAGGCCGGGTGCTGGGAGAGTTCCTCCAGGCGCAGCGGTTCCGGGTGCCGGATGAGTTCACCGAGGATGCCGTGCCCGGATGGCAGGGGGCCGATCGCCTCGGCCTGCTCGTCCGACACGCCGACCGTCAGGAACTGGGCGAGTTTCGCGTCGTCGCCGATCACCCCGAGGGCTCCGTACTCGGCGTCCACGAGTGCGACCGCCGCCTCCACGATCCGGCGCAGCACGTGCGGTAGGTCCAGTTCCCTGCCGACGGACAGGACCGCCTCCAGCAGGCTGTGCACCCGGTCCCGGGTGCCGCGCACCGCGTCGATGCGCACCTGCAACTCGTCCAGGAGTTCGTCGAGCCTCAGCCGGGGCAGGCGCTCGGCGCCCTCGCTGCCTTCCATCCCCACGGATCCTCCATCCGGCGCAGCAGCAGCTCTGACCAGCTTCAACATAGCGGGATCCGGACCGCCTCGAACGCTCTCCGCCGCCATTCGGCCAGATGACGGTAGCCGGACGCTCCCGTCGCTTCGCCTGCGCCGGACCCGGGGGCGGGCCGGGGCCCGGTCACCGTCGACTCGATGTCCCGCTTCCACAAGTTGGGCGCGGGCCACGTACATCGCGCTGGGCGTCCGTTCCTCCTGCTCGCCACGCAGGTACCGGATCCGGCGTCGACCGCTCGTTCACGCGAGCAGCCCCGCGCCATGGCCGGTACGCCCCCTGATGCGCCAACCGACCGCCGTAGCAGGGACGTTCGGCCCCCTACGGGTGGGCCTTCGGCCCACGGCGGGGCACCTCATCTCGCGGGACAGTGAGCACGAAACGAATCCACCACGTTCACGCCTCCACGGATCGGAAGGAATCGGCACCATGGCCATCCAAGGACACCCCCAGCGGCACACCGGCTTCCGCCTCCCCGCACGGCGCAAGGCCGCCGTCACAGGCACCGCCCCGTCCGGCGAGGCTGCCGCCACGGCCGCCACGTCCGCCACCTCCGCCCGCGCGTACGTCTTCGCGGTCCTGCGCGTCCTGACCGGTTTCGTCTTCCTGTGGGCCTTCCTCGACAAGGCCTTCGGCCTGGGCTACGCCACCGGTTCCGGCAAGGGCTGGATCGACGGCGGCTCGCCGACCAAGGGCTTCCTCAGCGGCGTCGCGGCCGGCCCGATGCGGTCCGCCTTCCACGACTGGGCGGGCGCCGGGTGGGCGGACTGGCTGTTCATGCTCGGGCTGCTCGGCATCGGCGTCGCCGTCCTGAGCGGTGTGGCCCTGCGGGTCTCCGCCCTGGCCGGGACCGTGATGATGGCCCTGATGTGGGTCGCCGAGTGGCCCCCGGCCCGGCACCTGGCCGACGGATCGCCCAGCATGTCGACCAACCCGTTCGCCGACTACCACCTGATCTACGCGGTCGTGCTGGTCGCCCTCGCCGCCGCCTCCGCCGGCACCACCTGGGGCCTGGGCCGCGTCTGGGCCCGGCTGCCCCTGGTCCGTGACCACGCCTGGCTCCGCTGACACCCATCGCACCGGCACCACCGCGTCGTCAGCACCCCGCCTCTGCCGGACCTCACCGAGTCGTCGCCGCCCGGTCGGCGGGATGGGCCGACCGGGCCCCTGCGGGGACCTGCGGCCCATCCCGCCGGCCGGGCCATCGAGGAACACTGAGAGCAGAGGCCAACCACCTGCCTCGCCCCGACTCCCGCAAGGAGGTCATCGCCATGGTGCGTTGTGTCCTCGCCGGTGTGGACGGTTCCCCCGAGAGCCTGGCGGCCGCCGACTGGGCGGCCAGGGAGGCTGCTCTGCGTGGTCTGCCCCTGCGGCTGCTGCACGCCTGGGAGTGGCAGGCGTACGCCAACGCACCGCTTGCCGGGCCGGTCGCCATGCGCGCCTGGGCCGCTGCTGTCCCCAGGGATGCGGCCACCGCCCTGCGCGAGCGGTACCCGCAGTTGGAGATCACCTCCGAGGAGATCGCCGGGCAGCCGGTGGCGGTCCTCGCGGCCGCCGCCGGCCAGGCCGAGGTGATGGCGCTCGGCTCCCGGGGCCTGCACGGCATCACCGGCTTCCTCGTCGGCTCCGTGGCGCTGGCGGTCATCGCCGCCGTGCACCGCCCGGTCGTCCTGGTCAGGGCCGGGAAAACAGCCGCGCACGAGCACCTGCCGGACGCCGACGGGCGGGCATCGGTCGCCACGGCGTACCGGGATGTCGTCCTCGGCCTCGACCTGGACCGGCCCCACGAAGACTTGCTCGCCTTCGCCTTCGACGCCGCCACGGATCGGGCTGCCCGCCTGCAGGTCGTCCACGGCTGGACCCTGCCGCCGAACGTGCACGGCTCCGGCGTGGTCCTGCCGGATCTGATCAAGGCGGCGACGTCGGAACGCGACGCGGCGCTCACCGAGGCCCTGCGCCCGTGGCTGCTGAAGTACCCCGAGGTGGACGTCCACGCCCACCAGGTCATCGGCCGGGCGGCGGACCACTTGGTGAACGCCTCCGCCGACGCCTGCCTGGTCGTGGTCGGCCGCCGCATCCGCCGCTCGGCCATCGGCAGCCACATCGGTCCGGTCACGCACGCGGTCCTGCATCACAGCGCCGCGCCGGTGGCCGTCGTCGCTCACCCCTGACCCGACCCGTTCACCGCCCAGGCTGCCAGGAGTGGAACTGAAAATGACGCAGTACGCCACGCAACCCAGGTCGTGCCGCTGTGGTGATCATCATTTTGGCCGACCGGGTGACAGTCGTCGCTTGGAACGGGGGCACGGATGAGCGGCATCGCGGGACAGAACACTGAGGGCAGCAGCGCTCGCTCGGCACATCCCTCGGCGAACGCCGAGGCCCTGGACAAGTTGCTGGTGGCTGCCATCCGCCAGGCGGTGGTCGAGTTCGACGCGGTGGCCGGGATCGCCTACCTACTCGAGGACGACGGCGAGTGGCTGAGCGCCGCGGTGATCGGCGGTACGCCGCCGGCCGTCTTCAATATGCCAGAGCGCATGCCGCTGCATGGGCCGCGGGCCTCAGCGCTGGCGTGCCGGACCGGAAGGACGACCGCCATCGGAGAACCGGGCGTTCGTCCGGACGACGTGGGCCCCGTCCGGGCACCGTACGCAGTGGTGGCCGTACCCCTGGCCGACCCGGACCACCGGTACGGGGCGCTGGCGGTCAGCCGGATCCCCTGGAGGGACGGCGTTCTCAGCGAAGACCAGCGTAAGAGGCTGCGGGAAGTGGGCGAGAACTTGACGCGCGAGCTGGCAGTCCTGGCTGCAGGCGGAACGGCGATACGGCCGGGGAGGCAACCGCTGATCTTCCCTGTGTTCAAGCCACGCAGCCCCCTTACCGAACCTGCGACCCGGTGGGGACTGCCCGATGTACCCGGCTCGGCCGGCCTGAGCTGGATCTACCAAGTCCTCAGGCTGGCCGACGAACTGAACTCGGTGGTGACCCCGCACGGAGTCGTGGAAGCCGCCCGGTCACGAATGATGGGCACTCTCGGTGCGCAGAGTCTCATCGTGACGGTCGTCGCCGACGGCAGGCTGTGGGTCGTCGGACACTCCGGCCCGGTCTCGGAAGCGGTCAGGCAGCTCCACGGATCCAGCGCTGTCAGGAACAGGGCTACTCCTGTGGCCGACGTCCTGCGCGGCTCCGACCCGTACTTCTTCCCACAGCGTGCTGACCTGCTCACGGCCTACCCCGACGCGCAGAACGACGGCAATCAGGCGTGGGCACACCTGCCCATGCGGGCGAGCGGGCACCCGGTCGGTGTCTGCTCCCTCGGGTGGGCAGAGCACCGGCGTTTCGGTGCGGAAGCACAGGCAGTGATGATGATGATGGCCGATTCGCTCGGCCAGGCATTGGAACGGGCTCTCCTGAGCGAAGGCGAGCACGCTCTCGCCGAGAGCCTGCAAAGGCGGCTGCTGCCCCGCGCCCTGTCCGACCTGCCGGAGGTGGTCACCACCGCTCGTTACCTGCCCGCTCCCTCCGGAAACAGCGGCGGGGACTGGTACGACGTGGTCGCCCTGCCGTCCGGAGGCATCGGGCTGGTCATCGGTGACGTCGAGGGCCACTCCATCGAAAGCTCCGTGGTCATGGGGCAGATGCGCAGCGCAGTACTCGCGTACGTCAGCGAGGGCCACCGCCCGGAAGCGGTGCTGACACGCGCCGGCACCATGCTCACTCAGTTGGAGAGCGAGCTGCTGGCCACGTGTTGTGTCGTCTATCTGGATCCGGCCGACGAGACGGCCGAGGTGGCCCTGGCCGGTCACCCGGCGCCGCTGATCCGTGGTCCAGACGGCACTATCGAAACGCTTGACACACTCATCGGCGTTCCCCTGGGCGTGCCGTCACCCGTGCCCTATCAGGCCTTTGAGGCGACCCTCTCAGCGGGGACGGTGCTTTTTCTGTACACCGACGGCCTCAGCAAGGCACACGGGCCTGACGCGGTCACCAGTGCGGGCAGGATGCTCGCCTCCGCCGGCCGCAAGGGCGCCGAACACTGCCTGGAGGACCTTGCGGACCGTCTCACGTCCATGGTGCCCTCTCCCCCTGAACGCAGAGACGATGTCGCCCTCCTCCTCGCCCTCTGCGCCGGCACAGGACCACAGCACCGGGCCAACCGGATGGAGATCCAGCGGCACGATCTGCACGGCGTCAAAGCCGCCCGCGAGTTCGTCAGAGACTGCCTGAGGAGCTGGCATCTGGAAGCGATGACGGACGACCTGGAACTCATGGCGTCGGAAGTCGTGACGAACGCCCTGACTCATGCCGACAGTTACGTCGAGCTGCGGCTGCGTCTGCAGCCGGATCGGATCCGCCTCGAGGTCCGTGATAGCGACGTGACACCACCGCTTCCCTCCTCCCTCTCAGCTCGCGAGGAGGAGAACGCTCAGGCAGAACACGGCCGCGGCCTGATCATCGTGGACGCTCTCGGCGAGTGGGGAAGTTCGCCCAGCGGCCGCGGCAAAGTGGTCTGGTGCGAAATCGCCCTTCCCCGTTGAATCCTGGACACGCGGGCGCAGGCCGTTGTCCTCACGGCCGGCGCCGCTCACTGGGGTGCGTCAGTGACTTCTCGCACTGCCTGGCTCACTGATCAGACGTCCTGTCGATGAGATGGGCCAGTGCTGCGGGCAGTTCCACGGCGATACGGAGCCCGCCGTCCGGGCGCGGGATGATGGTGAGGGTGCCGTCGTGCACCTCGGTGATCCGCTTGACGATGGCGAGCCCGAGGCCGACCCCCGAGTGGTCGCTGTGCGTGCGCTCGGTGGCGCGTTGGAACGGTTCGGTGAGCGTCGCGACCACCTGCGGAGGGAGCTTCTCGCCGGTGTTCTCGACCGTGAGCAGCACGCTCTCGACGCCCACGCCGGTCTCGACCCGCACGGAGCCCTTGTCGGGCAGGTTGTGGACGATCGCGTTGTGCACGAGGTTCGTCGTCAGCTGCAGCAGCAGCGCCGGCGAACCGAAGCCCGTGGCGATGTCACCGGAGGTCTCCAGGGCGACACCGCGCTTCTCGGCGAGCGGGAGCAGCGTCTCGGCGGCCTCGTCCACGAGAAGCGACAGATCGACCGGCTCCCGGGTGAAGGACCGCTGTTCGGCCCGGCTGAGCACGAGGAGCGCCTCTGTGAGGTCGATGGCCCGGGTGTTGACGGTGTGCAGTCGGTCGAGAAGCTCGCTGAGATCCTGCGTCGGATCGTTGCGCGCCACGTCGAGGAGCGCCTGGGAGATGGCCAGCGGCGTACGCAGCTCGTGGGAGGCGTTGGCCGCGAATCTCCGCTGCTCCTCGAGGTGCGCCCCGAGCCGACCGAGCATCGTGTCGAAGGCGTCGGCGAGTTCACGGAACTCGTCCTTGCGTCCCGGCAGCCTGATCCGGTGGGACAGCGAGCCCTTCGTGGCCAGGCGGGTGGCATCCGTGATGCGGGTCAGGGGGGCGAGCATCCGGCCGGCGAGCAACCAGCCTCCGACGAGGCCGAAGAACAGCAGGAACACCATGACCGACGCCGCCTTGGGGGCGAACTCGTGCAGGAGGCGGGATCGGATAGGGAAGACACCGCTGAGGGCGCCGGGGTCCTGGTTCGTGAGCATCGCGCGCTCGGGGACGTACGCCAGGAGGAACATCCAGACCGCCGCGAGCAGCAGAGTGCCCGCCACCATGAGGAAGCCCGCATAGCTGAGGGTGAGCTTGATCCGGACACTGAACCCGGGCTGCCTATCCACAGTCGCCTCCTCCGGGCTGGATGTCGATGCGGTACCCGGCACCGGGCACGGCGGTGATCAACCAGGGCCCGTCCAGCCGCCTGCGCAGCGCCGAGACCGCGCCCCCGCTGGGTCCGGAGATGTCCCGGTCCAGGACGGCGCTGTCGTACGCGCTGACGCTCAGCAGCTCCAGAGCGGTGTCGCCGTCGCCCTCGATATCCGCCGCGATTACTTCGAGGCGCAGCCCGTCACGGATGGCCTTCGCCCTATACGGCTCGTCCTCGACGATCAGCACTCGCATGGTTCGAGGCTACGAGCCGCCACATATCGTGGGCATATCGAAAACCGCCTACGCACCCGCGCTCCAGGGCGCGGGCCTCAGGCCCCGCGTACCCGCAACACCGCTTTCTTTGACTTCGGGGCGTGAACCGCCGTGGACCCGTCACCGCTCGTACATCGGCCCGCTCGGTCCGCATGTCCTGCCGTACTCGAACGATCGCCGCCCTTGCCGTCATCGGCGCGACAGTCGGTGCGGTCCAGGCGCTTGCGCCCCGACTCGGCACGGGGCAGCGGCGGCCGCGCCCGGAGCACGTACCGGTGGACGGCACGCTCGCCGGGTGCGACCGGTCGGCGCTCGCTGAGGCGGCCCGGGCGGAAGTTCTTCTCGGTCGCCCGGTCCCGGCTTGCCGCGGGCTCGTGCTCCTCCAGGCTCGCGACGGCGGCGGGAATGGGCGCGGATCCGCTCAACCGTCCCGTGGACTGGCAAGGTCACCTCATGCCCCTTCGCGGCCGGTCGGCTGCCATTACGAAGTGCGATGTGATCGTGGCGGATGCGTCCGGTGGGTGGTGGGCGCGATGGGCCCGTCCAGGGTGGCTCACGCGCCCACCAAGAGGGGCCCGGCCTACGGCTTGATGCCGACTCCGGTCCAGAGGCTGACCTCGGCGTCCGTGGCCGCGGTGCCGGCGTTGTCAGCATCGGGCCGCCAGCGGTGGCCCACGGTGATGCCGGGGTCGAGGAGGTCGAGTCCGGTGAAGAAGCGGGCGACGTCCTTCTGGGAACGGAACTGCACCGGGGTTCCCGCATTGGTGTAGATGGCGGTGACCTTCTCCCAGGTGGGCGGGTCGAAGTCGGGTGTGCAGTGGCTGAGCGCCAGGGCGCTTCCCGAAGGCAGGGCGTCCAGCAGGCGCGCCACGATTCCGTAGGGGTCCTGGGCGTCGGTGACGAAGTGCATGAGCGCGTTCATGGACAGGGCCACGGGCCGGCTCAGGTCCAGGACCTCGGACAGTTCGGGGGCCTCCAGGAGCGCGGCCGGCTCGTTGATGTCCGCCTCAATGTAAGTGGTGCGCCCTTGCGGCATGCTGCGCATCAGGCGTTCGGCGTACTTCAGGACAAGCGGGTCGTTGTCCGCGTACACCACCCTGGCCTCGGGAACGACGGCCTGGGCCACCTGGTGCAGGTTCGGTTCGGTGGGGATGCCGGTGCCGATGTCGAGCCACTGGCGGATGCCGTGTTCCTGCGCGAGGACCCGGGTCGCCCGGTGCATGAAGGCCCGGTTCTCCCGTGCACACGTGAAGATGCCGGGGTAGACGGACGCCACGGTCTCCGCCGCCTGCTTGTCGACGTCGAAGTGGTCCTTTCCGCCCAGGTAGTAGTCGTACATGCGGGCGGAATGCGGCCTGCTGGTGTCGATGTCCCGCGCGGCGTGGGAGTTGCTCATCCTGTCCCCTTGTCGTGGTGTGCGTTGTGGTGCCGGGCAGGTCGCCGCCGGGGGCCGGCTCGGATCCTTCCCGCTCGTGACGTGGTTCAGCCCGCCGTCAGGTGATCGGCGAGGCCCCTCTTGACACCCGCGATGAACGCGGTGATCTCTTCCGGCGTGTAGATCAGCGCGGGACCGGCCGGATCCGTCGACTGGCGCAGCGCCACGCGGCCGTCGGGAAGTTGCTTGGTCTCCACGCACTGCCCGCCGTTGGGACCGCTCCAGGGGCATTCCCAGCCCTGGTCGCCGAGGTCCGTCGCGGGCATCCCGTTGTAGACGGGGGCGTCGCTGGTGGTCATGAGTACTCCTTGCGCATGCGGTTCAGGAGGGCCTTGCTGTCCGCGGAGGAGGTCAGCAGGGACATCCGGTTGTGCGCCTCGAGGTGAGCTGCGACATCGGAGCGTTGATCGAGGTACATGGAGGCGGACAGGATCTCGCTGTAGACGATGTCGGGAAGCTCCGGTTCCTCGAAGCGGAAGTAGGTGAAGGGGGCGCACGCCCCGACGTGGGCGCCGGTGGCGAACGGAACGATGTCGAGGCTGACGTGGGGCAGGTCCGACGCCTCAAGGAGCCGGTCGATCTGCTCGCGCATCACTGCCGGGCCGCCGACGGCGCGGTGCAGGACGGCCTCCTCCATCACCACCCACAGCGTGGGTGCGTCGGGCCGTTCCAGCAGGCTCTGCCGGCGCAGTCGCAGATGGACGCGTCGTTCCAGGTCGTCCTCACTGTCGTGAGGGAAGCCGGCGCGCAGGAGCGCACGCGCGTATCCGTGCGTCTGCAGCAGCCCCGTGACGTAGTGCGGTTCGTAGGTGCGCAGGGTCTTGGCGCCGGTCTCCAGGCTCACATAGGCGGTGAACCAGGACGGCAGTACGTCGCGGTACGCATGCCACCACCCGGGTTCGTTGGCCCGCTCGGCCATGGCGATGAACTCGTCGATCTCACCCCGCCGGGCCCCGTAGGTCTCCAGCAGCTTCTCGACGTAGAGGATCCTCAGGCCGACCTCTGCCTTTTCCAGCCGGCGGATGGTCAAGGGCTTCACACGCAGGGCCTTGGCGGCGTCCTCCAGCGAAACCCCCGCGCCGCGCCGCAGTTCCTGGAGCCGCTTGCCCAGGATCATGCGGAGAACGGTGGGTGCGCTGGTGCCGGCGCCCGGGCGTGCCTCGCTCACGGCCTACCTCCTGACGAGCAGTCATCAGAGCGATGATGACAGTGACTTGCTGCGTACGCCAGACGGAGCGAGTCATCCTGAAATTATCAGGCGGCCGGTTGCGACATGAACACGCCTACGAGCATAGTTACTTCCCGAGCGATCCAGGCCGAGCAGCGGGTGTGGCCCAACGGGAGCCGGGTTCGTTGAGTTGGCGTGCCCTGGCGATCGGGGGTCGCGAGTCCGCCACACCACCTTCACCGTGCACGTCTCCCATGGAAGGCGACCCTCGTGGCCCCCCACACGACCCCCTCCGCCCGGTCCCTGGACACCTCGCCCCCACACAGGGGCCACTGGCTGGATCTTCCGGCGGAGCGGACCAGTGTCCAGGCCGCCCGTCACGCGATGACCGAACGCCTTACCCGGTGGGGGGTATCCGGCGAGCCGCGCGCCGACGCCATACTGATCCTCTCCGAGCTGGCCACCAACGCCGTCGTTCACGCGCTCAGCACGCGGATCCTGTGCGGCGTCATGCTCGGCATGGACCAGCGCCTGCATATCGAGGTACACGACCACGACCGTAGGCAGATCAATCTGCCCCCGCGCCCCCCGGGCCCCGAGGACGAGAACGGCCGAGGCCTCCTGCTCGTACGGCAGCTCGCGGACAAGTGGGGAGTCGCCCGCTCCACGCGCACCGGGGGCAACGCGGTGTGGGCCACCTTGCTCGCCTTTCGCTGAGCTCGCGGACGCACCACGCCGCCGACCGCCGATGGCCCGGTCGGCCACCTCTCGCGCAACACCGGGCGCGACGCGACCGGTCAGTTGCCTGGTCTAGGGTCGCCCGCATGGCTGAGCCCTTGTTTCTGACCGCGGTGCGCGAGTCGTACGACACGGTCGCCGCCGATTACGTCGAACGCGTCCCTCCTCCCGCCGCGATGGACCCGTTGTCACGCGCGATGCTGGCGGGGTTTGCCGAACTGGTGCGAACGGCCGCTCTGGGGCCGGTCGCGGACCTGGGATGCGGCCCCGGCCGCGTGACGGCGCACCTGGCCGGGCTGGGAGTGTCCGCCTTCGGCGTCGACCTGTCGCCGAAGATGATCGGACTGGCCCGGCGTGCCTATCCGGACCTGCGGTTCACCGAGGGCTCGATGACCGCGCTGGAGACGAGGGACGACGAGCTCGGCGGCATCCTGGCCTGGTACTCCACACATCACACGCCCCCGCGGTGGCTGCCGGATGTGTTCGCCGAGTTCCACCGCACGCTCGCGCCCGGCGGCTACCTGCTGTGGGGAGACTATGTCGGCAATGAACGGCTGCAGCCGACCCACGGCTATGGCCGTCCGGTGTCCTACGAGTCCTACCTCCTGCCACTGGACCGTATGGTCGGCCTGCTGGGGCAGGCCGGATTCGTCGTCACGGCGAGACTGGAACAGGAGCCCGGCGGACGCGTGAACAGACCGCACGCCTGCCTCCTGGCCCGCAAGCCCGAAACGCCCTGACGGGGCTCGTTCCCGGGGTGAGGCCGCCCGCGCCTCCGACGGCGGCTCAGGCCGCGGGTCTGAGCGGGCGGCCGCCCCAGCGCATGCCCTTATCGCTCGGACACGGGCGCGTTCCCGGCGCTGCGCGGCCAGGACGCCTGGATGGCGTGCGTTCCGGCCGCGCCAGTCACGTGATGATGCAGCGCGAGGGTCCGCACTGCCCTGACGCACGATCCGCCGCGGCTTCTCCCCCTCCTGGTCAGCCGTTGGACCTGACCGGTTGCGCCATCCCGCCGCGCGCTCTAGGTGTCGGGGTTGCCGATCCGGCCGGCGAGGGCGCGCAGGGCCGCGGAGGACCGCGAACCGGGTTCGGCTGTGCTCACGAACAACCACTGGTCCGGGTCGCCTGGAAATACAAGAGTCTCGTAGTTCAGGGTGATTTCGCCGAGCAAGGGATGCCGATAACGTCGGGTGCCGTGGGAAAACTCCTCCACGTCGTGCGCGTCCCACCACCGGCTGAAGTCCGCGTCGGCCGCAGACAGCTGATCGACCAGCTCGGTCAGTTGCCGGTCGTTCGGATGTCGACCCGCATACAGGTGCAAACCCGTGACGACCATGCGGGCGGCCATGTCCCAGTCGATGAACAGTTCACGCGCCACAGGGTCGAGAAACACAAATCGCGCCAAATTACGCTCGCGCGCCGGCATGGCCTCGAAATCGGCCACGAATAGCTCGCGCGCCATCGCGTTGAGGGCAAGGACGTCCATGCGGCCGTCCAGGATCATGGCAGGGGTGTCCCGAAGAACCTCCAGCAGTGCGTACGCCCCCGAACGCACTCGCCGCGGATGGACAGGCCTGCTCGCTCTGGCCGCGGACTTCGGCCTGGCCAGGGCGAACAGATGCGCTCGCTCGACATCGTCCAGTCGCAGAGCGCGCGCGACGGCCTCCAGCACCGCTTCGGAGGCATTGGCCACCCGTCCTCGTTCCAATCGGATGTAGTAGTCCGCGCTCAGTCCGGCCGAGAGGGCCACCTCCTCGCGGCGCAGTCCCGGAACGCGGCGACTTGCTCCCGGCGTGACCCCGGCCTGCTCGGGAGCCACCCGGGCGCGCCGCGAGCGCAGAAAATCGCTCAGTTCCTTGTTGTCACCCGAAGCGGACGATGCCTTGACCATATTTCGAGGTTAGTCCGCGGCGCGGCATCCCGGCAAACGACGCCCGATGCAATGAAAAGCCCCCCATGAACAAGCGGCCGAAGTGGACGGGTGGACGCTTTTCGATAATCCCGGCGGCCAAGAAACGCCGAATTCCGCAGCGCCTCCATGAGCCTATCGCTGCCACCAGCCGCCCACACCGGCCACCGGCGCTCAGCGATGGGGCTGGGGGGACCTGCCAGTACCTGGACCAGTGGGCCCTGGCCGAGCCAGGCCTGCTGGACCGCTCCCGGGCGCCCTCCCGGCTGTTTCTCTGGAATGGCACACCGACGTCAAGAAGCAAGGAAATCCCCATGGATCTGAAACTCGAAATGATCGTGCTGCCCGTCTCCGACATCGACCGGGCCAAGGCCTTCTACGAGAAGGCCGGATTCCGCCTGGACGTCGACTACACGGCCAACGAGGACTTCCGGGTCGTCCACTTCACGCCGCCCGGCTCCGAGTGTTCGATCATCTTCGGCCAGGGGATGACACCCATCGCACCCGGCTCGGTCCAGGGCCTGTACCTGATCGTCTCCGACATCGAGCAGGCCCACGCGGAGCTCACCGGTCGCGGCATCGAGGTCAGCGAGATCTTCCACGACGCGAACGGCCGCCTCTACCACGGCCACGAGGGCGGGGACGTCACCCACCATGGCCCCGGACAGGAGCGGCTGGCCGGCCTGCACCCCGAGCGGGCTTCCTACGGCTCCTTCCTCACCTTCAGCGACCCGGACGGCAACGGCTGGGTGCTCCAGGAGGTCTCGCAGCGCCTCCCCGGCCGCTGACCCGCAAGCCGCCGTCCGCAGGCCGCGAAGGGGCGACACCGCCGGAGTGTCCGGCCGAGTCAGGGAAGCGATGAGGAACGAAACAGTGAGGAAGGCAGCAGTGACGAACGAGACAACCACCACCTATGACGTGATCGTCATCGGCGGGGGGCCGGTCGGCGAGAACGTGGCCGACCGCGCCCGCGCCGCAGGGCTCAGCACCGTGATCGTGGAGCGCGAACTCCTCGGCGGCGAGTGCTCGTTCTGGGCCTGCGACCCGAGCAAGGCGCTGCTGCGGCCGGTGGTGGCACGGGCCGACGCGAGCCGCATACCCGGGCTGAACCCGGCGGTGGCCGGCCCGCTGGACGTCGAGGCGGTCCTCGCGCACCGAGACAAGATGTCCTCGTACTGGAAGGACGAGGACCAGGTCGACTGGCTGAACTCGGTGTCCGTCGACCTCATACGCGGCCACGGCCGCCTCACCGGCCCCAAGCAGGTGGCCGTGCGCAGCGCCGAGGGCGACACCATCGCCCTGACCGCCCGGCACGCCGTCGCCGTCTCGACCGGCACCCGCGCCGCCCTGCCGCCCATCCCCGGACTCGACGCCGTCCGCCCCTGGACCAGCCGAGAGGCCACCAGCGCCGGCAAGGTGCCCGGCCGCCTCGCCGTCGTCGGCGGCGGTGTGGTCGCCGTCGAGATGGCCACCGCCTGGCAGGCCCTCGGCTCCCAGGTCACGATGCTCGTCCTCGAGAACGGACTCCTCGAACGGATGGAACCGTTCGCCGGCGAACTGGTCACCGACGGACTACGCGAAACCGGAGTGGACATCCGCTTCAACACCACCGTCACTTCCCTGGCCCGCGAGGACGGCGAGGTGCGGATCGCTCTCTCCGACGGCGGGCAACTGGCGGCGGACGAGATCCTGCTGGCGACCGGCCGCGCCCCGCAGACCCGCGACGTCGGCCTGGAGACCGTCGGTCTCACCCCCGGCGACTGGCTGACCGTCGACGACACCTTCCGTGTCACCGGCGTCGACGGCGGCTGGCTCTACGCCGTCGGCGACGTCAACCGCCGCGCCCTGATGACGCATCAGGGCAAGTACCAGGCCCGCATCGCCGGCGCCGTCATCGGCGCCCGCGCCAAGGGAGAAGACATCGACGACGCCCCCTGGGGGGCGCATGTCGCCACCGCCGACCACGCGGCCGTCCCCCAGGTCGTCTTCACCACCCCAGAGGTCGCCTCCGTCGGCCTGACCAGCCGCGAGGCCGAGCGGAGCGGGCGCCGCGTCGAGGTCGTCGACTACGACCTCGCCCGCGTCGCCGGCGCGCACCAGTACGGCGAGGGCTACCGCGGCCGGGCCCGCATGCTCGTCGACACCGACCGCGACACCGTGGTGGGCGTCACCTTCGCCGGCCCCGGCGTCGGGGAACTGGTGCACTCGGCCACCCTCGCGGTCGCCGGCGAGATCCCCATCGGCCGGCTCTGGCACGCCGTCCCCGCCTTCCCCACTCTCGGTGAAGTCTGGCTGCGGCTGCTGGAGACCCACCGCGGCTGAGGACGCCCCGACCGCAGGGCCGGTTCGGCCTGCTGGTGGCGCCGTGGGGGCCGCGTGGTTGCGAAGCCCGCGGCCCCCACTGGTGTTTCCGTACTCGTCGCCCGGCCCGCACCGTGGACCTGACTCGCCCCGGAAGCGAGCCGTGCGGTACGCCGGGTCACGCGCCGTAGAAGACGAACGCTCCCCGCACCGCCGCGCCGGGGAACACGGGCCGCCGGTACCCTTCGCCGGTCGCCGGCAGGCGATGTCGCCGGCGGACGTCGGGGGTCGACGGGTCGGGGACGAGGTCCTCATCCGGCGTGCCCGCGGTGCGGTGGGCCAGGGCGAGGGCGGCATGGCTCAGGCGGTCGGCGTCGAGGGTGCGGGTGGGTGACTCCAGGCGGGTGCAGGCCCAGTCGACCAGGTCGGCGGAGGTCAGGGCGGCCATTCGGCGTTGTGCGCGGGACAGCACGTCGGCGACGACACCGGCGTCCCAGGCCGGTTCCGCGGTCAGTGCCTCGTGGAACATGGACATCATCTTCCCGAGCACGTGCCCGGAGGACACCGGGCGCTGCAGGAATCGGAGCCGGTGCTGCCGGGCGAAGGGTCGCCGGGCCGCCTACTGAGCCGCCTGGTACGCGTCCCAGAGCGGCCGCGCGACGCTGCAGTCGCGGGCGGATCCCTCCCGGCACGTGGGGCACGAGGTGGCGTGGTCGAGCCATGCGCGGTAGGCCGCCTGGACCGCCTGGTTCACCTGGGTCACGCGGGCCCGGACGACGGCACCGGGCCCCGAGCCGGTCTCCAGCCAGCGCTCCGTGAACCCGGACTCCTCCATGGCCAAAAGACTCCTCAACCCCGCCGGATCCCACATCCGGCAGCCCGCCCCAACAGCAGACCCCCAATCTATCGAGCCGCCACGCATCGCGACCCGAACTGCCGAATCAACTGCACGTCTCCGACAACCCGACCGTGGAGCCGGGCCCCCGCCAACCGAGACCGACGCCGACGGCTCGTGCCACCGGCGGGGCGACGGGTGGCGGTACCTGTCACTGCTGCTGCCCGTCCCGGCCCTGGCGCGGTGGCTGCCGGGAAACGTCAGGCCAGCCCCAGACGGGGTATCTCCCGTCCTGGGGAGCGGTCCATCACCATCAACAGGCCGGCGTCCCGCGTCCTGGCGTAGGCGGCCTCGTCAACGACGCCCAGCTGGAACCAGACCGCCTTGGCACCGATCGCCACGGCCCGGTCGGCGATGGCTCCGGCGAGGGCGGAGTTCACGAACACGTCCACCACATCCACCGCGAAAGGGATCTCCGCCAGGGACGCGTAGCCCTGCTCACCGTGGACCGTCTCGGCCTTCGGGTGCACGGGCACCACTTTCTTGCCGATGCGCCGCAGCTTCTCGGCCACGCGGTACGCGGCCCGTTCGGGGTTGTCGGACAGGCCCACCACGGCCCACGTGTCTCCGGCGGTGGTGAGTATCCGCCGTATCGTCGCGTCATCGCCGTAAGTCGTCATGCCCGGCACCGCCGCGGGCGGGTCAGTTCCGCGCCTCTTGCCGCCAACAGCGTGATCACCGGGAGGGCCGGGGCCTTGGGCTTCGTCTGCCGCATGGAACGACCCTACCGGCCTCGAATACTGTATGCAATACATCCGCAGGCTCACCGCACCGACGCGTTCGGCGTCGGCAGGGGCCCCGTCGTCACACCTTGCGCGCCAGGACCAGACGGGAGCAGGGGGCACCGTCCGGACGGCGGCCGAAGCCGGGCAAGACGACGGTCCCCACGGCGAAGCCCGCCGCGGTCAGCCCGGCGCGTACGGCACGGAGCGGGAACGTGCGGTAGTACATGACGAACGGCGGCCGCCAGACCGCGTTCCGTATCCGCATCGCCGCGTCGAACCCGGCGGGCACCCAGTACCGCCGGGAGCCGATGCGGGGCGGCGCGAACACCGGGAAAGCGAAGAGCCCGCCGGGCCGCAGGGCGCGGTGCACCCCGCCGAACAGGGCCGGCCGGTCGGCGGCCAGGAAGTGCCCGAAGGCGCCGAAGCTGACGGCCAGGTCGAACTCCGCGGCGAAGGGCGGTGTCCGCGCGTCCGCGCGTATCCACTCCGCGTCCGGGTGGGCACGGCGCGCCTCGGCGAGCATCCCGGCGCTGAAGTCCACTCCCGCGACCCGGCCCCCGCACAACGGTCGCAGCACGCGCAGGCCCGCTCCCGTACCGCAGCACACGTCCAGCCCGTCGCCGAAGGGGCCGAACGCGCGCAGGGCGGCTGCGGTCGCGTCGAGGACGCGGTCGGAGGTACGGAACGGCGTGTGGTCGAACCGCGGGGCGAGCAGGTCGTAGCCCCGCTCGACAGAGGACAGGGCCTGGACGGCCAGCTCGCGCAGCGAGGGCCCATGGGGTGAGAACACCGCTCCAGAGTAGGGCCGTTGGGTCAGGGCAGCGGAGGGCTGTGCCGGATCGCACGACGGCACGGCCGCCCGGCTGCGCCAACTCCCCGGCCACGGGCCGCGGAAGCCGGCAAGGGCCTGCTGCTGTGGGATGGGCGTGCCTTCGGCACCGGTAGCATCCGTACGTGCGAAACATCGAGATGTCGGTGCCACACGCAGGTCAGGTGGACGCCGCCGCCCTGCGCGAGGTGAACGCCGACGACCTCGCCCGGTACGCGGCCGACCCGGCACACCCCTGGTGGCGGCGCAAGGCCTGCGTGCTCGCCCTGGCCGGGCGGGTGCCGCAGCGCCGTGTCGCCGATTTGATCGCACGCGTCCGCGACCCTGGCGACGTGGGTCAGGTTCGCATCGCGCTGCTGGACGTTCTCACAGACCGGGCGGAACTCCTGCCCTGGTTGAGGCACGAGGACCGGCAGCACGAACGCTCCTACGGTGTGCCCGAGGCGCTCCTCAAGGCGCGTGGCATGCTCGGCGACCGATCCGCCGCTCGTGAACTGGCGACGCTCGCGGCCTCTGCCTGGCGGCATCGGCGGGCGGTCGGCGAGGCCGGACTGGACGCCCTCGTGACCCGGTACGGGGTCGAGACGGTCCTGGCCGACCTCGGCGACACACGGCCCGAGGACCGTGGCTTCCACGTCCGGGCGCGGCATCGCGCCGGCCATGACGTGACCGATGCGCTGGCGGACCCCGATCGCGGCGTCGCGTACCTGGCCCAATCGCTGTTGTCGGACCCGGACCGGCTCCGCCGCTACCTCGCCGAGGCGCCGACGACCGACGCGAAGCTCTGGGCCGCATACGCGCTGCATCGCCTCACGAGCGACACCGCGGAGACCCTGGCGGTCTACGAGACCCTGGGACGCCCCCGGGTCGAGGTGACGGGTCTCGACGACGAACTGCGCAGCGCGATCCTGCATGAGTACGCGAGCGGCTGCGAACGGCACAGTGATCCCCGGTGGCGCATCGAGGCCCTGTGCACCGAGCCACCCACCCGCCCCGATCAGGACGAGCAACTCTCCCGGGCAACGGCCGCGCTGACTGCGGCGGGCCTCACGCCAAAGCCTCCCGTCTCCTGCGGCGAGCACAACCGGCAGGGCGGTGGAACCTACCACGTGATCGAGATCGGCGACAGCGAGCTTTTCGTCAGCACGCTCGGACGGTTCGTCACCGGGGACGTCGGCAACCTTGCCGCGCGTCATGCCCTCGAATCGGCCGGCTTCCGCTGGATCGACGAGACGACCGGCGGGATCCGAGTCACCGACCTCTGCGTCTACTACTTCGGCAATCGCGCGGCCCTCACCGTCGACACGCTGCTGTTCTACTGGCAGGACTAGGCAATTTGCCGCGTGCCATCGCTATCGCGGGCGGGCGATGAGGACGGCACCGGTCGAACCCCCTGCATATCAGGTGGCCTTCGGGTGCGGGGTGTCCACCGGGGCGTCGGATTCGGTGTGTGAGAGTGCGGAGAGGAGGCGCAGCTTCTCGTCGCTGTCGCTGTTCTTGTCGGGGTAGTAGACGACGAGGATGACGTCGTCGATGGCGAGTTTGTCGCGGTGGAGGCGGAGTTCGCCGACGACGGGGTGGTTCACCGTGGTCGTGCCTCCGTCCAGGCCGCGGACGTCATGGCGGGCCCAGAGGGTGCGGAACCGCTGGCTGGACAGTGCGAGCTCGCCGACGAGCTCGACGAACCGGGGGTTGCCCGTGTCGTCCCCGATGGTGGTGCGAAGGGCGGCGACGAAATCGGCGGCGGCTTTCGTCCAGTCCTGGTGGAAGGCTTGCTCCTCGGGATCGAGGAGGAGGGAACGAAGCCGGTTCTGGCCGGGCCGCAGGCGGGGGGAGAGCGCCAGGGCCATGGGGTTGGAGGCCAGGACGTCGAACGCGCGCCCTTCGACGAAGGCGGGGATCTGGAGGTGGGCGAGCAGCTCGTGCACCCGCGCCGGTACGTGCTCGGGCTGCTTGCGGCGCGGCGCCCTGGGGCGTGCCGCCGTGAGGCCGAGCAGATACGTCCGCTCGATGTCGTCGAGCTGCAGGACGCGCGCGAGTGCCTCGAGGACCTGCTGCGAGGGGTTCGTGTCGCGGCCGCGTTCCAGGCGCAGGTAGTAGTCGGGACTGATGCCGGCGAGCAGGGCGACTTCCTCCCGGCGCAGGCCGGGCACGCGTCGGTTGCCGCCGGACGGGAGTCCCGCCTGCGCCGGGGAGACCAGCTCACGCCGGGCACGCAGATAGCTGCCGAGACGGTTGCCGGATACCTCATCCTTCATACCGCCACCGTAATGCCGTGCGCGGATTGCAGAGGAGGCCCTGGCAGGACCAGGGAAGACGGGGGCCCTGCCACGCCCGGCGGATGTCGTCAAGACTCCGGTAGCACTGTTTCGAAAGAGACGGACGACCTCACTGTCGCGCCGCAGGCCTGAACGCCGTCGGCGCCCCGTACTGAAGGGAAGATCCCATGGATCTGTCCAACCGCACCGTCCTCGTCGTCGGCGGAACCTCGGGCATCGGGCGGGAGCTGGCCCGCCGGTTCGCCGCGGCGGGCAGCACCGTGGCCGTTGCCGGCCGCAACCCGCAGGCGCTCTCGGAACTCGCCGGAGAGGGCTTCGGCACGTTCGGTGTCGACGTCACCGACAACTGCTCCGTCGTGTCTTTCCGTGACGATGCGCTGGCCCGGTACCCCGAGCTGGACACGGTGGTCACGATGTCGGGCGTCATGCTCCTGGAGGATCTGCGCGACCCCGCGCACTTCGCGGCGACGGAGACGACGATCGACACCAATCTGCTCGGCACCGTCCGGGTCGTCGACGCCTTCACCCCGCACCTGATCCGGCGGGGCGCCGGCACGTTGATCACCGTCACCTCCGGCATCGCCTTCCTGCCGTTCCCGCCCATGCCCAGCTACGCCGCCTCGAAGGCCGCGGTGCACGCCTACTCCGAGGCGCTGCGCGCGCAGCTCGACGGCACCGGTGTCGGCGTCGTCGAGCTCGTGCCCCCGGCGGTCGCCACAGCGGGCCAGGAGAAGGTGAACCCGCACGCGCTGCCGCTCGACGACTTCGCCACCGAGGTCATGCACCTGCTCTCGGAGGACCCCACCCCCCGCGAGATCCTCGTGAAGGGCGTCCTCATGCACCGCTGGGCCGAGCGCGACGGCACCTACGACGGCCTCGTCGCACAGCGCTCACAGGCCCTGGCCATGCTCCCCGGCCGCCAAGGCTGACGCCCCTTCCGCGGCCTGCCCCCTTCGGTCCCCGTCGGCCCGGTGGAAGCGATCGGGGCAGGAAGCGGGACTCAACGCCGGATTGGCCTCTTCAGGCGAGGGGAGGTACCTGCGCCGTGGCCCGGTCCTTTCCGGGCGCGGCGTCAGGTACGGAGTCTGCCGTCAACGCGCCTGCCCATGGCGGCCATGACCGGTCGAGCGGATCCGGCCCACACCCTGACAGACATCCGATCTACTCGCCTCGCAGAATCCCGAACCCCTGGTCACCGATGGGCAAATCACGGACTAAGGGGCGCAAGTTGCCCGCCGCCGCGAGCAAAGGTCGGGTTGATTCGCCATCAGCCGTTGACGCGAGCGAAACAGGCTGATTATTTATGAATACTTTTTGTGGGCTCCTGCAACCCCGGAAGGGAACCCTTGCCGTGTCCGCTTCTTCCCGCCGTGACTTCCTCCGCCTCGCCGGTGCCACCAGCGGAGGTCTCGCCCTGTCGGGCGGTCTCTATCCGTTCGCCGCACACGCCGCTCCCGCCCGCCCGTCCAGCGTGGACATCGTCCCGGAGGGCAAGGCCACGTCGATCTGGTACCGCACGCCCGCCAACGAGGCACGCATCATCCAGGAGGCCCTGCCCGTCGGCAACGGCCGGCTCGGCGCGCTGGTCGGCTCCGATCCGGCGGACGACTTCCTCTACCTGACCGACGGCGCGTTCTGGACCGGCGGCAGCAACGACACCCTGACTGACGACGGTCAACTCCCCTACGGCCCTGATGACTTCGGCAGCTTCGGCCTGCTGGCCAAGCTCCGCATCGCGCTGCCCGGCCACTCCGGCGAGGCGGTGAGCAAGTACCGCCGCCGGCTCGACCTGAGCAATGGCGTGGTCTCCGCGTCGTACCTGCACGAGGGCAACCTCCACCGCCGCGAGGTCTACGCCAGCCACCCGGACGACGTGGTCGTCGTCCGGCTCACCGGCGGCCCGCACACCGGAACGGTCTCGCTGGCCGGCACCCACGGGGAGACCACCGCGGGCGGAGGCGGACAGCTCTCGTTCGCCGGGAAGCTCAAGAACGGGCTGCGCTACGCCGCCGCGGTCACCGCGGTCAGCACCACGGGCCGGGTCAGCGTAGACGGCGACAAGCTGTCCTTCGCCAACTGCCGTGAGCTGCTGATCGTGATCTGCGGCGGCACCGACTACTCCCCCGACGCCGCCAAGGACTTCCGCGAGCCGGGCACCGATCCCCTCGCCGTGGCCCGCACCAAGATCACCGCCGCGGCGAAGGTGTCCGGCAACGAGCTGCTGAAGACCCATGTGTCCGACTACCACCGGCTCTACAACCGGTTCACCATCGATCTGGGTGAGTCGTCGGCCCTGCAGCGGTCCCTGGACTCCTGGTCGCGCATAGCCGTGAGGTACACCGACGCGTCGACGCCGGACCCGGAGCTGGAGGCCGCCTACGTCCAGTACGGCCGCTACCTGACCATCACCGGCTCCCGCGACTGGCTGCCGATGAACCTTCAGGGCATCTGGGTGCACAACAACAACCCGGACTGGTACGCCGACTACCACACCGACATCAACGTCCAGATGAACTACTGGCTGGCCGACCCGGCCGGGCTGGGCGAGAACTCGTACGCACTCGCCCGGTACTGCGTGTCGCAGCTGCCGGTCTGGACCGACGTGACCAAGCGGCTGTACAACGACGACCGCAACCGGTTCCGCAACAGCTCCGGGAAGATCGCCGGCTGGGCGGTGGCGTTCTCCACCAACATCCACGGCGGCAGCGGCTGGGCCTGGCACCCCTCCGGCAACGCCTGGTTGTGCAACTCCCTGTGGCGGCACTACGAGTACAGCCAGGACCGCGAGTACCTGGAACTGATCTATCCCGTCCTGAAGGGCGCGGCAGAGTTCTGGCAGGCGCGCCTGATCACGGCCACCGTCACCGACCAGGACGGGGCCTCGCGCGAGGTCCTGATCGACGACACGTCCTGGTCGCCGGAGCACGGCCCGGACGGGAAGGGCAACACGTACGGGCAGGAACTGGCGTGGGAGCTCTTCGAAGAGTTCAAGATCGCCTCCCGCGTGCTCCACCGGGACACCGACCTGGCCGCCGAGCTGGACGCGCTGCAGGCCAGGCTCTACCTGCCCCGGGTGAGCCCGAAGACCGGCTGGCTCGAGGAGTGGATGACCCCGGACAACCTCGGCGAGGTCACCCACCGGCACCTGTCCCCGTTGATCGGCTTCTACCCGGGCGACCGGATCGCCGCCGACACCAGCCCGCCCGCCCTGCTCGAAGGCGTCCGCGCACTGCTCACCGCCCGCGGCATGGACAGCTACGGCTGGGCGTGCGCGTGGCGGTCGCTGTGCTGGTCCCGGTTGAAGGACGCGGACAAGGCCTACCAGCTCTACCTGACGATCCTGCGGCCGTCGATCACCAACAGCAACGGCACGGCGGCCAACTGGTTCGACATGTACAGCCAGGGCAGCTACACGATCTTCCAGATCGACGCGAACCTGGGCGGTGCCGCGGCCGCGCTGGAGATGATCCTCTACTCCCGGCCGGGCGTCATCGAGCTCCTGCCCGCGCTTCCCGGTGCCTGGGCGGCCAAGGGCTCGGTGACCGGGGCCGGCGCCCGCGGGGGCTTCGATGTGGATCTGGCCTGGCGCAACGGCAAGGTCACCGAGGCGACCGTCCGCAGCACCGGCGGGACGACAACCGAGCTGCGCGCGGGCGACTTCCGCAAGAAGCTGACCCTCAAGCCCGGCAAGTCCGTGACGGTACACATCTCCTAGCGCCGTTCGCGCGGCCTCGCGCGTCAGGCACCCGTGAGGGGGCCGCGCTCCAGGACGCTGGAGCGCGGCCCCCTCACGCGTGCCGGCCCTGGCGATGCGAGCCGCCCGCGACGTCGGCCGGACCGCGGCGAGGCCGAAGCGGGCGCCCATGGACGGAGCGGCCGCGCGGCCACGGGAAGTGATCAGGGTGGCACGAGGGCGTCGGCGGCGAAGAGGAATCCGCCGTAGCTGAGGGTGAGTCTCAGCCGGGCGCTGAGCCCTGGGGGTCTATGCGTGAGTGCCGGTGTCGATCCGGTAGCCGACGCCGGGCACCGTTGCGATGAGCCATGGTTCGCCGAGTCGTTTGCGCAGTGCGGAGACGGTGATGCGGACGGCGTTGGTGAAGGGGTTGGCGTTCTCGTCCCAAGCCCGCTTCAGCAGTTCTTCGGCACTGACGACCCCGCCCTCGGCGGCGACCAGGACTTCCAGCACGGCGAACTGCTTGCGGGTGAGCGCGACGAAGCGTCCGTCACGGAAGACCTCCCGGCGGAAGGGGTCCAGCCGCAGTCCGGCGATCTCACGGACCGGCGGCCGGGCGTACGCGCGTCTGCGGTCGAGCGCCCTCAGCCGCAGGACGAGCTCCCGCAACTCGAACGGCTTGGTGAGGTAGTCGTCGGCGCCGAGCCCGAACCCGGAGACCTTGTCGTCGATCCGGTCGGCAGCGGTGAGCATGAGGATCGGGATGCCACTGCCCGAGGCCACGATGCGCCGGGCGACCTCGTCCCCGGACGGGCCGGGGATGTCACGGTCGAGGACCGCCAGGTCGTAGGAGTTCACGCTCAGCAGCTCCAGGGCCGTGACTCCGTCGCCGGCGATGTCGGCCGCGATCGCCTCGAGCCGCAAACCGTCACGGACGGCCTCGGCCAGATAGGGCTCGTCCTCCACGATCAATACACGCATGCCCTCAGCCTAGACAGCACCGCATATCGCCGACGTATACAAAAGAGGTGCGCACACCGGACACGCGACTCAGCCCGCCGGTACCGGTGCGGGGCGAGGCCGGTCCGACGGCGCCTCCGCGGTGGAGCGCCACCAGCGGCGCGACGCCAGCCCGGCCAGCACGGCGCCGGCGGCGTTGACCAGTACGTCGTCCACGGAGGACACCCGGTCGAGCCACAGGACGTACTGCGCGACCTCGACCAGGACCGAACAGCCCGCCCCGAGCGCCAGGATCCGCGGCACGGACGCCGGCGCGGCGAACCGCATCGGGGCGAAGAACCCCAGCGCGGCGAACACCAGCAGGTTGCCGACGATCCCGCCCGGCCCCATCGTGACCAGGTCCCGCAGCGGTACCAGGCTCACCCGACGGGGAGCGACACCGGCCCCGCCACCCGGCATCATGGTCATCCACAGGAACGGCAAGGTCCCATGGACCATGCCCACCTCGGCCAGCGACATCCGCCACGCCGCTGTGACGCCTGCGGCACGCCGACGGCGCGCCAGCGCCCCCACCACCAGCAAAGCAAAGGGCAGCGCGACCAACGTCATGAGCACCACCCCGTTGAACGTGTCGAAGCAGCCGTGCCACCGCCCGGCCATGCACCTCGGAGCGGACATCATGAGCGGCCGCCGCACGACGAACACGGCGCTCGCCAGAGCGAGGACCGCCAGGCCGATGAGCACCACCCTGCGGATGCGGCGGGGCGGCGCTGGCAGGGATGCGTTGTGGTTCATGCCCCCATTGCAGACGGAGGGCCGTTGCGGTGGCGTATGCGATTTTCGATACGCCCGCGATACACGCGATCCCCGGCACCGAGAGGACGTGCTCGAAGCCCGCCGCGTGCCGTGCGGGCGGCCCTCAGTCCCGGGGCCCGCGATGGACCCCGGCGGATGCCGGGCTGCGGCAGCCACGAACGTCTCGCGAGAAGAGACCGAGGACACCGGGGGAACCGTGACGGGCCGCGCCCGACGCGCTACGAAGTCGCCCGCAGGACGTGGTACTCGGTGATCAGGTAGTCGGCCTCGTCATCGACGGCGTTCGTCTCCCAGTCCAGGTGGATCTCGGTGGGGTGTCCGTCGGAACCGAACAGTGCTTGTGCGACATCGGCGTTGTCCGCGCGGGCCTGTCGAAGCTCGGCGAGGAGACCTCCAAGGGTCGGCACGTTGTGCGGCTCGCCCGCGACGGTCCGCCGGGCGGACGCGTCGAGACCGACGGCCTCGACGACCTTCCCGTGCGCCACGGTGATCCGGTACTTGCCGATCCCCCCACGCTCACCGCCTTCGGACAGCAGCGTGAAGGAGTAGCGCTCCGGCTCGACCCAGCGGGGCGAGGACTCGGCAGTCGAATCGCAGGCGGCCGCCGGAAGCGCGAGGGCTGATACCGCGAAGAAGGGGAGGATACGGAGCCTTGCCATGGGCGTGCCCTTCCGTGATCGGGTACCACTCCGACGCACCTGCGGGTGTTCCGGTTCCGCACCGGAATCGACCGGCTCAGGGGCGTCTTGGCGCCCGGGTTCACAGCACGTTGGCGTTGGCCTCCGGGGCCGAGTGGATGCCACCGGTGCCACTGGCGACGCCCGCGGTCCCCGGGAGACGCCGTACCGCCGGCACGCACAGCAGCGCGGCGGTGGCCGGGACGGCAATGATCGTCATCGCGTACAGGGTCGGCCGCACGCCCAGGGTCTCGGACACCGGGCCGACGAGTGCCAGACCGAGCGGCATGAGGCCCTCCGACAGCAGGTAGTCGTACGAGCTCACGCGGGACAGGGCACTCTCCGGCACGTGTGTCTGCAGCGTGGTCTCCCACAGGACGAAGAAGAGGGAGACGGCAACGCCGGTGACCGCTTCGAGGATCGCGATCAGGGCGAGGGACGCGCCGCTGCCGATGATGACGGCTTGGCAGGAGGCCACGGCGAGCGCCGCGGCAGCCACAGCCATGGGGCGCGCGATCCTGAGCCGGTAGGCGCACACGTCTCCGACGACGGCGCCGATACCGAAGGCCGCGACCACCACCGACCAGCTTGCCGCACCACCCCACTCGTCCTCGGCCAGGACGGGTCCCAGCACGAACACCGACGGCAGCACGACGACGTGGTAGACCGCGATGGCCGCCATGCCGGACCACACCCACGTCCTGGTGCGCACCTGGTCCCAACCAGCGCGCAGTTCCCCGAGGAACGTCTTCGCGGTGGCGTCCTGCGTGGTCCCGGTCTCCGTGGCGCGGGGTCGGAGCCGGGCCAGGAACGCGGCACTGACCGCGAAGGTGAGGGCGTCCAGAGCCAGTGCGCCGCCGGGGCCGGCCAAGGCGATCAGGCCACCGGCCACGGCGGGGCCGAGCACCAGTCCGGACGACTGAACGAAACCCCGCAGGGCATTGGCCTCTCGCAGCCGGCCGGACGTGACGACCAGTGGCAGCAACCCGGTGGAGGCGGGCAGGAAGAACGCGTCCGCCGTGCCGAACACGACCAGCAGCAGGACGAGATGCCGGACCTCGGCAGCGCCGGTCAGCAGCAGCACGGCGATGAGACCCTGCGTGACGAACCGCACCACGTCGGAGAGAAGCATGATGCGGTGCCGCCGGAAGCGGTCCGCCCACACGCCGCCCACCAGGGTGAACAGCAGCATGGGCACGAGTCCCGCGGCGGCCACCAGTCCGATGTCGGCCGCGGACCCGCCCACCGAGAGCACGGCGAAGGGCACTGCCACGAACGACACACGGTCGCCCAGGACGGACAGGGACTGCCCGATGAACAGGCGGGCGAACTGCGGTTCATCGCGCAGTACGCCGGGGATCAGGGATTTCACGCGGTGACCGACCAGGGACGAGAGGACAGAACGGCAGCGACCGATGCTATGGAAGGCCGTCTTGTCAGTCACCTGAATTAACGGATCGCCGCCCTCACCGTCCCGGCCGGCAGCTCAGAACGCCCCAACGTGGCCAAATGCCGGTGAAGGTGGTGCGGGCGGGCATGGCGTCGTTGTGACATGGCCCAGTTGTGCCAGGCGGGATCGCTGACAAGGTCTGTTCGCCCAACGGATGATTCCGATGATTCCGAACGGCTTGTGAACCGCAGTTGTACATGGGCCTTCGCTCACGGCGGTTCGGTGCCCGGACGCCGGGATGACAGAAGGGATGCAGACACCGATGAGACGGATCCGCCTCTGGGCGGTGATAGCGATGTCGGCGACCGTGGCGACGGGTGCGATCGTGCCCGCCTCCGCGCAGCCCCCCTCGGGGGCCGCGGCACGAACGCCGGCGCCGCAAGACCGTACGACCACCGTGCGCCTGATCACCGGCGACCGGGTCACCGTCAGCGACGCGCCGAACGGCAAGAAGACCGCCTCGGTGCAGCACGCGCCGGGCCGTGACAGGGTCGTCTTCCAGATCACCGAGAAGGGCGGCGCCCTGACGGTGCTGCCCTCCGACGCGGCGACGCTGGTCCGCACCGGGCGGCTGGACGCCGGTCTCTTCGACGTGACCTCTTTGGTCGCCCAGGGATACGACGAGGCGCACGCCGACGCCCTGCCGCTGATTGTCTCCGCGCCGGGGAGTTCGGCGCCTGCGGCCAGGAAGGCGGACGCACTCGCCCAGTTCCATGCCGACGACGCCGGACCGCGGCAGCTGCCGAGCATCGATGCCCAGGCGCTGCGCGTGGCGGACCAGGATCTTGCCGCGTTCTGGAAGCAGCTCGTGCCCGCGGCCGATGCGTCCATGGCGAAGGTGACGGCGGCGACGCCGAGGATCTGGCTGGACCACAAGGTGCGTCCGACGCTGGACCGCAGCACCGCGCAGATCAACGCGCCGGCCGCGTGGGCGGCCGGTTTCCACGGCGAGGGCGTCAAGGTCGCGGTCCTGGACACCGGCGCCGACCAGACACATCCGGACCTGGCGGGCCGGGTCAGCGAGGCGAAGGACTTCAGCGACAGCGGTTCGACCCAGGACCACTTCGGTCACGGTACGCATGTGGCCGCCACCGTCGCCGGCAGCGGCGCCGCCTCGAGCGGCCTGCGCAAGGGCGTCGCGCCCAGCGCCGACCTGCTGATCGGCAAGGTGCTCGGCGACAGCGGTTCCGGCAGCGAGTCCCAGGTCATCGCGGGCATGGAGTGGGCCGCGACGCAGGGCGCCAAGGTGGTCAACATGAGCCTCGGCGCGGACATGCAGACCGATGGCACCGACCCCATGAGCCTGGCGGTGAACGAGATCTCCCGCAGCAGCGGCGCGCTGTTCGTCGTCGCCGCGGGCAACGCCGGCGAGCTCGGCGAGCTGACGGTGGGCTCGCCCGGCGCGGCCGACGCCGCCCTCACCGTCGGCGCCGTGGACCGCGACGACTCGCTGGCCTCCTTCTCCAGCCGGGGCCCGCGCTTCGGCGACAAGGCGGCCAAGCCGGACATCACCGCTCCGGGCGTCGGGATCGTCGCCGCGCGGGCCGCCGGCACGACCATGGGCGACCCGGTGGACGACCACTACGTCGCGGCGAGCGGCACGTCGATGGCTACGCCTCATGTGGCGGGTGCGGCGGCGCTGCTGGCCGGGCAGCATCCCGGCTGGACGGGTGAGCAGCTCAAGGACGCGCTGGTCAGCACGTCCCACACGGTGTCCGGGCAGGTGCCGACCGAGCAGGGCGGCGGCCGCGTGGACGTCAAGGCCGCCTTCACCTCCCCCGTCACCGCCACCGCCACGATCATCCTCGGCCCGTTCGACCGGGGCGGATCCCCGGTACAGCGGGCCGGCGTGGTCCGCTACACCAACAACTCCGGCGACGAGGTGTCGCTGAGCCTGCGGGCCGCGCTGACGGCCAAGGGCGGCAAGGAACTCCCCGCGCAGGCGCTGACGCTGGGTGCGGACACCGTCCGCATCGCCCCCGGTGCGACCGTCGAGGTTCCGGTCGGCGTCGACCCGTCGAAGGCGGGCCGCGGCTCCTACTACGGCTACGTCACGGCGACGTCCGCCGGCGGCGTCTCGGTCCACAGCACGCTCAGCCTGTGGGTGCGCGCCCCGATGCACAAGCTGACCGTCGACTCCCTCGGACTGGAGGGAGAACCCATGGCGTGGGCGCTGCTCGACGTCTTCGGAGGCGACACCGAGGTCCAGTTCACCGACATGGGGGTCGCCCAGGTCGAGGAGGGCACCTACCTGGTCGGCGGCACGCTGGCGGAGGACGGCGGCGACGGCGTCCGGGTGTTCCAGGTCGTCAACCCCGAGGTGAAGGTCACCAAGGACACCACCGTCACCCTGGACGCGCGCGAGACCAAGCCGGTGCGGGTGCGCACGCCCAAGCCCGCCGAGCGGCGCAACAACCTGACCTACCAGATGTACCGGAAGATCGACGGCGTCGAGCAGACCATGGGCGTCTACTACGAGGACGGCGGCGGGGACGTCGACCTGTGGGTGAATCCCACGTCCAAGGTCACCGAGGGCGAGTTCGAGTTCAACTCCCGCTGGGAGATGACCGCTCCCGACCTCGTGACCGAGGTGCGCGGCGCGGACTTCGGCCTCGAGTCGTTCTACGCCAAGCAGTCCGCGCCGTTCGACCCCGACGGTGAGCGGCTCGTCGCGGTGGACGCCGGCACGAGGGACAAGCCGGACCTGCGGCCCGCCACCGTGCGGGGCAAGCTCGCGGTGATCCGCGACGACTACGCGATGGACGGGTACGACCTGGCGGAGACGGCCGCGAAGGCGGGCGCGAAGGGTGTCGCGATCGTCCTGCCCCGGGGATTCCTCGCCTATACCAGCTGGAAGCCGATGGACACCCGTTCCGCCGTGCCCGTCATCCGGATGACCGGGGACGACGGCGCCAAGCTGCTGCAGTACATGGAGACGCACAAGGCCGTCATCGACGTCTCCGGGACGGTCGAGAGCCCGTACCTGTACGACATCACGGCGAACTGGCGGCAGCAGATCCCGCAGGACGTGACGTACACCGTCACCGACCGCAACACCGCGCGGGTGAAGGCCTCCTACGCCAACAACGGCGCGCTGCACTGGACCAGCGAGCAGCGCTTCAGCTGGCGCCCGTACACGGAGGTCGCCTGGGAGACCTCGCGCTGGGCGCCGACGGGCAAGGCCCGCACGGAGTACGTCACCTCCGGGGACACGCAGTGGATGCACGACGTCGCCTTCATGACCGGTCCCGACCTGTTCTACGGCGGGGCGCTCCAGTCCGGCCTGCGTGACACCCCGCGCACCTTCAAGACGGGCGAGAAGGCGACCGAGGAGTGGTACAAGGCCGTGGTGCGGCCGTCCATCCCGCGCGGCTGGAACCGTCCGGCCGTCCGGAACGGCGACATCCTCAGCGTGGCGATCCCGGAGTACACCGACGCGGTGGCGGGCCACTGGGGCCGCAGGCAGGTCGCCTCCTTCGGGGGAGGCATCGGCGGGCGGACCGCAGCGCCCGGCACGATGGACGACCCGTCCTACTCGCAGGGGGACACCGTGGCGGCAGTCCTCTACCGCGACGGCACGAAGGTCAGCGAGGCCGCGGGCGCGTGGGGGAACTTCTCCGTCCCGTCCGGAGCGGCCGACTACCGCCTGGACCTGACGACCGAGCGCGAGACCGAGTTCTGGCAGACCGGTACGAGGACCTCCACGTCCTGGACCTTCCGTTCGGACACCGCGGCCGGGGAAACGCTGCTGCCGCTGCTCCAGGTCGACTACGGCGTCCCCGCCGACCTCGACAACGCCGTCCGCGGCGGGAAGCGGCACGACCTCGGCCTGACCGTCAGGAACCAGGACGGGCTGGCCGCCCCCACCGGGGTCGAGCTGAAGGTCGAGGCCTCCTTCGACGACGGCAAGAGCTGGAACGGGCAGGTCCGCATCAAGGACCGCGGCCACAACCGGTTCACCGCCACCATCGAACGACCCGGCGACCGGCGCGAGGGCGCGTACGTGACCCTGCGCGTCACCGCCACCGACAAGGCGGGCAACACGGTCCGGCAGACGGTGGAACGCGCCTACCGGATCGCCGGGTAGGCACGCCCACCCGTACGACCACGGCGGGTGCCGGGGGCCCGGCCCCCGGCATCCGCCGTGGTCGTACGGACGTGGACCAACGCCGCCCGGAAGTCGCCCGTGCCGTGATGAGACCGGCTCACGGCGCGGTCGCCGCGGTGACGACGCCGCTCCGCGGTCATCGGCCGGCGATCAGGGCGTCGACCGTCATGAGAGCTCCAACGTGGCCGTCGGGCGGGCCGGGAGGGGAACATCCGGTGCCGCTCGGTGAACGCTCGACGAAGATCCGTCACGTAGGGTTACGCCGCGCGGCGGAGGCGACCTAGCCTCCGGGCATGTCTGACGTTTCCCGCCGTAAGGTTCTCGGCGCCCTCGCCGGTGGAACCGCCCTCTCCTTCCTTCCCCCGTCGCTGCACCAGGCGATGGCCGCGCCCATGCCGCGCGGCGGGATGGGCGCGATCGAGCACGTGATCATCCTGATGCAGGAGAATCGTTCCTTCGACAACTACTTCGGAACGCTCAAGGGCGTGCGCGGCTTCGGCGACCGTACCCGGCTGCGTCTGCCCAGCGGGGCGAGCGTCTTCGAACAGCCCCGGCCCGGCGGTGGCGACGTGCTGCCGTTCTCGGCCCGGCGGGCGGCGGTCGACGCGAACCGTCCCGAGAGCGACATCCAGTACCTGGGTTCGCTCGCGCACGGATTCTCCGACGCCAACCAGGCCCGGGGGAACGGCTGGTGGGACAACTGGATCGCCGCGAAGAGCCAGAGCACCATGGCCTTCTACGACCGGCACGACATCCCGCTGCAGTACGAACTGGCCGACCGCTTCACCATCTGCGACTCCTACTTCTGCTCCGTCTACGGTTCGACCAACCCCAACCGCAACTATCTGTGGACCGGCACGACCGGTTACGAGCCGGACGGCGCCGACCGGGCCCTCACCAACGCCGCGTACGACTACAAGCACGCCGGCTACGACTGGACGACGTACCCCGAGCGCCTGGAAGCCGCCGGCGTCTCCTGGCAGATCTACCAGGAGTGGGACAACTTCACCGACAACGCGGTGGAGTACTTCCGGCCCTGGAAGGAGATCGGCCGGAAGGTCCTGGCCGAGGTCAGCGGGCAGTACTCCACCACCGAACAGTTCTACGACGGCCTGTGGGACAAGACCGCGGACCAGCGCAAGGCCGCGCTGGCGCAGTTCCAGCAGGGCGTCGACGCGCTGACCAAGGCCGAGCGGCAGCTGTTCCTGCGGGGCGCCTTCCGCTCCGAGCCGGACACCCTCGTCCAGCGGCTCACCTCGGACATCAAGAAGGGCACGCTGCCGCAGGTCAGTTGGATCGTTCCGACGGCGGCGCTGTCCGAGCACCCCGGCAGCTCCACCCCGGTCGGCAGCGCCAATCTCGTCTACGACCTCCTCGACGCCATCGCCGGCGACCCGAAGACCTGGTCCAAGACGGTGCTGTTCGTCAACTTCGACGAGAACGACGGCTACTTCGACCACGTGCCCGCTCCGGTCGCGCCGAAGCCGGACTCCGGCAACAGCGAGGACTGGTACAAGGGAAGCCCGGTCGGTCCCGGCCCGCGCGTGCCGATGACGGTCGTGTCGCCCTGGACGGTGGGCGGTTTCGTCAGCTCGGAGGCGTTCGACCACACCTCGGTCATCCGGTTCCTGGAGAAGTGGACCGGTGTCCACGAGCCCAACATCAGCGCCTGGCGACGCACCGTGTTCGGTGACCTGACCTCGGCCTTCGACTTCGACCGCGCCCACCGGCAGCCCGAGGTGGAGCAGCCCGGCCAGGTGCCGGCCCCGGTCGGCCGGTGGAACCCCGTACCGCCCAAGGAGCAGTCGCTCCCGGACCAGGAGTCCGGAACCCGCCGGACGCGCCGCTCCCCGTACCGGCTCTCCCTGCGTGCGGAGGTGGCCGGCGCCGCCGTGCGGCTGCGGCTCGGCAACGAGGGCGGCGCCGGTGCCACGTTCACGGCCTACCCCGGCGACGGCACCGCTCCAAGCGCCTGGACCGTGGCCGCCGGCGAGAGCGCGACCGGGACGGTGGAGTTCGGCGCCGACGGCTACGACCTGCAGGTCCACGCACCCGGATGGTCGGTGTGGGAGCTGCGCGGCGCCGGTGTGGGCGGCGAGGCGTACCTCGTCGAGCATCCCGCACCCGGCCGGGTGACGGTGGTGTGCTCCAACCCCTCCCCCCACACCCGTACGTTCCTCGTCGGTGAGTCGGTGTACTCCCGCTCGCACGGCGACCGCGTGGAGACCGTCACGGTCAAGCCCGGCAAGTCCCACACGGTGCACCTCGACCTCGCGGACCACGGCTGGTACGACGTGGTGGTCGTGGACCGGGACGATCCGTCCTTCCTGCGCCGCATGACCGGCCGCCTGGCCGACGGCAAGCCCGGCATCACCGACCCGGAGACCGGCACGGCCCCCGCCCTGGCGGCGGCGATCAGCCTGCCGGCGGCGCTGCCGTCCCTGGACACGCCGTTCGCGCAGGGCAACCCGACCGATGTCGTGGTCACCGTGCGGAACCAGGGCGGCCGGCGGCTCGACGCCCTCTCCGTCGCCCTGCTCGCCCCGGCCGGCTGGACGGTCCGGCGGACCGCAGGCGCACCGACCGCACTGCGGGCCGGCGACTCGGCCGACGTGCGCTTCACGGTCACGCCCACCGGGGACGCCGCCGCCGGGCGGCTGGTCGTCGCCGCGCACGCCGACGACGGGCTGCTCAGGATCGCCGACGCCCGTGTCCTGGCCAAGGTCGCCCCGGCCATGAGCGTCGCGCTCACCGGTCCGGCGAGTTCTCCGGGTACCGACGGGACCGTGCTCACGCCGGGCGGGCCGGTCACCGTGACGGCCACCGTCATCAACGCCGGCGTCGCGCCGCTCACCGGACTGGCGGCCACGCCCGCACTCCCCGAGGGCTGGACCGCCACCGTCAAGGGCGGCGCCCCGGCGTCGGTTCCGGCCCGCTCGTCGGCGTCGATGGCCTGGGACGTCGTCGCGCCCGCCTCCGCCGCGCGTGTCTCCGGCAGTCTCAAGGTGACCGTGACGGCGAAGCTGAACGGCGGCGAGACGGAGGCTTCCGCGTCCCTGCCCGCCAGGACGGGGCCCGCCATGAGCGGCTATCTGCTCGCGGAGGACTTCGAGTCCGTCGCCCCCGCGCTCGTCGCTGCGGCCGATCTCAGCCGGCCCGGCCTGCTGGGCTGGACCCGGACCGCCCCCGACGGCTGGACGGTCACCAACGCGCCGACCATGCCCCTGGGTACGCGGGAGCTGCAGGGCTGGAGCTTTTTGTCCAAGCAGTTCTGGTTCCCCGCCGGGCAGGACCGTCCCGACTTCAGCCGGGCCCTCGGCGTGGTGGCCGTGGCCGACCCCGACGACTGGGACGACACCGGCAGCCCGTCCGGCCGGGGCCGGTTCGACTCGACGCTCACCACCCCCGCCGTGACCATCCCCTCGGGCACGTCCACCCTCCACCTGGGCTTCGACTCCCACTACCGGCAGGAGAGCCCGCAGGAGGCCGAGGTCACGGTCGCGTTCGACACCGGCGACCCGGTCCGGCTGCTTCACTACAGCAGCGCGACGTCCGGGAACACCAACCTGGGTCAGGACCAGGAGAACCGGCTCGTCCTCCTGTCCTGCCCCATCCCCGCGGGGGCGACGTCGGCGAAGGTCAGCTTCCGGATATTCAACGCGGGCAACAACTGGTTCTGGGCGATCGACAACGTCCGCCTGGGCACCGGGCCGATCGCCGACGCCTGACCGGCCGTAGGCCGGCCGGCTCCTTGGCGAGGCGGCGGGCATCAGCCCGTCGCCTCGCCCGTCAGCCGGGACCTCGGGGCGTTATGCGGTGCCGTTCGGGGACAGGAGCCGGGCGAGCCAGTCGGTACGGGTCCGGCGGGCCGTGGCCGAGATGCGCGCCTGCGGGTAGAGGGCGTCGAAGCCGTGGAAGCCGCCTGCCCATACGTGGAGTTCGGCCTGGCCGCCGGCCGCCCGGATGCGGGTGGCGTAGTCGGTGTCCTCGTCACGGAAGACCTCGGCGGAGCCGGTGTCGATGTAGGTGGCCGGCAGGCCCGACAGGTCGTCGGCCAGCGCGGGCGAGACGTGCAGGGCCACCTCGTCGCCGGTGAGGTCGCCCAGGACGGCGCGCCAGCCGAACTCGTTCATCTCGCGCGACCACACGGCGGGCCCGCCGGAGAACTGGCGGCTGGACTCACTGTTGTTGCGGTGGTCGAGCATGGGGCAGATCAGTATCCGCGCGGCGATCGCCGGGGTGCCGAGGTCGCGGGCCAGCAGGGCGACCCCGGCGGCCAGTCCGCCGCCCGCGCTGGCACCGGCGACGACGATCCGGCCGGGCGGCCTTGCCCCGGACCGGGACGTAGTCGGTGTAAGCGGGCTCCGCGGCGAGCGGTCGGTCGATCCGCGCCACGATGGCCTGGGCCGCCGCGCCGGCGAAGATCCGGTGGTGGTCCTCCTCGCTGGTCCACCCCTCGGTGACGTGGACGACGTCAGGGGCCGACGCGGAACGGGAGACGAGGTAGACGACGCAGTGTTCGCTCGCGCCGGGGCTGCCCTCGTTCAGGCCGGTCAGCGGGATCGCGACCAGCCGGTCTCCCATTCCTGGCCTGGCGGTCACCCGGGCGACGTCACCGGAGTCGGGCAACGTGTCGGCTACGACAACCCCTCGCAGTTCAGCCGTGAGTACCGCCGCCAGTTCGGCGCTCCCCCGAGCCGGGACGCGGCCCGCATGCGGGACGCCGCGCGCACCCCGTACGCGCCCCGACCAGGGCGGAGGCCCACGACGCCCCGACCGCCGGAAAAGCGGCTCACCCAGGCCTGCCCGCGAAGTGCCGTATTGTCGAATTGCGCCGCACAACGCAATTGCCGTTCCCGCGAGCCGGCGCTTTCCGGTGCCCCACGCGGCGCTCGCCCGGTCCACTGTCCCAGGACGCCCGCTGACGGCCCTCGCGGCGCGCGCATCACCAGTATGGGTGATGTTCGCCCCGCTCCCCGGATGCCGGAGCCCAGCCGTTCGTCGCATGAATGCGGTAATCGACTCGACCCGCGCACAATCGCTCGGAACATTCATTGACGCATCACCGCGCCGCCGATGAGACTCCATTTCCGGTAAAGGATATGCGAGGGGCAATCATGAAGTCGTTCGTGCACAGGGGACAGATCACGAAAGTGGTCTTCGGCACCGGAACGCGCGCGAGGCTCGCCGACGAGGTCCGGGCGCTGGAACGCGGCCGGGCCCTCGTGCTGTGCACCCCCGGACAGACCGGCCAGGCCCGCGAGGTGGGCGAACTCCTCGGCCCGCTGACCGCCGGCGTCTTCGACCAGGCGGCGGCCCACACACCCGTGGCGGTCACCGAGAAGGCGCTCACCGCGGTCCGGGCCGCCGACGCGGACTGCCTGGTCTCCGTCGGCGGCGGCTCGACCATCGGGCTCGGCAAGGCCCTCGCACTGCGGACCGGGCTGCCGCACCTCGCGCTTCCCACCACCTACGCGGGCTCGGAGATGACGCCGATCCTCGGCGAGACCCAGGGCGGGGTGAAGACCACCCGGCGGCTGCCCGAGATCCTGCTGGACACGGTCGTGTACGACGTCGACCTCACCTTGACCCTGCCGCCGCACGTCGCCGCGGTCAGTGGCCTCAACGCCATGGCCCACGCCGCGGAGGCGCTCTACGCGCAGGACGGCGACCCGCTGGCCTTCCTCGCCGCCGGTGAGGCCCTGGACGCCCTGGCCGAGGCGCTGCCGGCGATCCTGCGGGATCCCGCCGACACCGAAGCGCGCGCCACCGCACTGTACGGGGCCTGGCTGGCGGGGACCTGCCTGGGCACCGTGGGCATGGCCCTGCACCACAAGGTGTGCCATGTCCTGGGCGGCTCCTTCGACCTGCCGCACGCGCAGACGCACGCCGTCGTGCTGCCCCATGTCATCGCCTACAACGCTCCGGCGGCCGCGGCGGCCATGGCCCGGATCGGCCGGGCGCTGCCCGGTCCCGACCCCGCCGCCGCGGTCTTCGACTTCGCGGGCGGTGTCGGCGCACCCCGGGCACTGCGCGACCTCGGCATGCCCGAGTCCGGCATCGGGAAGGCCGCCGACCTGATCGTCAGCGACGGCTACTGGAACCCGCGGCCGGTGCACCGGGACGCCGTTCACGACCTCCTGCGGCGCGCCTGGGCCGGGGAACCGCCGGCCCGGGCCGTCCTCGGCCCTTCCTCCGACCCGATGGGAGCCCGTCATGCGTGACCTCACCGACAGCAGCATCACAGAGGCGGTCGTCGCCGCCGTCCGCGACGCGAAGGACGCCCGCCTCGCCGAGATCCTCCAGGCCCTGGTCCGCCACGCGCACGACTTCGTCCGCGAGACCGGCCTCACGGAGGAGGAGTGGGCGCGCGGCATCGACTTCCTCACCCGCACGGGACAGATGTGCACCCCCACCCGGCAGGAGTTCATCCTGCTCTCCGACGTGCTGGGGATCACGATGCTGGTCGACGCGCTCGGCAACCGGCGCACGGCGGGTTCGACGCAGAACAGCGTCCTCGGCCCCTTCTTCCGCGACGACCGTCCGCAGGCGGCCGACGGCGCCGACATATCCGGCGGACTGCCCGGCACGCCCTTGTTCTTCGAGGGACTGGTCACCGACGACCACGGCACGCCGGTCGCGGACGCCGGGATCGACGTCTGGCACAGCGACGCGGACGGCCACTACGACGTGGACGTCCCCGGCCTGTCCGACCCGGCCATGCGGGCCCTGCTGCGCACCGACGGCGAGGGCCGCTTCCGTTTCCGCTCGATCCGCCCGTCGAGCTACCCCATCCCGGACGACGGGCCCGTGGGCGAGCTGATGCGGGCCACCGGCCGGTCCGTCATGCGGCCCGCGCATCTGCACGTCGTGATCGCAGCCGAGGGCTTCCAGCGCGTGACCACGATGCTGTTCCCCTCCGACGACCTGTACCTCGACCAGGACCCGGTCTTCGGCGTCAAGCAGTCGCTGGTGGCGGAGTACGCGAGCCACCCGGCCGGCACCGGCCCGTACGGCACGCGGACCGACGAGCCGTACACGCTGCTCCGTCACACCTTCGTGCTCGAGCCGGGACGGTCGGCTCATGACCCGCGGCCTTCCTGACGGGCGGCTCCCGGCACTGCCGGACCTGCCGGCGCACGTCGTCCCGCGGCCGCGGGTGACCCGCCGCATCCTGCAGGCGCTGGCCGGTCATCCGGTGCTGCTCGTCGCGGCCTCCGCCGGCGCGGGCAAGACCACCGCGGTCCTCCAGGCGGCACGGGCTCTGCCGGGCCCGGCCGCCTGGATCCCCCTGGGTGGCCTCCCCGCCGGGGACGGCGCGGGGGAAGCGCTTCGCGACCGGGTGGCGGAGGCGGTGGCGGTGTGCGCCGCGGGCGCGGGGCCACCCGTTCTCGTGGTCGACGGGCTGGAGCACATCGCGGGCCGCGCGACCGCGAAGGACGCGCTCACCGCGCTCGTCGCGCAACCGCCCCCGGGGCTGCGACTGGTGCTCGTCAGCCGAGCGGAGCCGCCACAGGGCTTCGGCGGTCTCGGCGACGTCCATCGCGTCGCGTTCCTCGACGACACCGACCTCGCCTTCGACGTCCCCGAGGCCGCCCGCGCCCTGCGCCCCGCCGGACTCGACGGCCAGGCGCGGTTCCGGGTGCGGGCCACCGGGGGCTGGGTCACCGGTGTCCTGCACGACTGGTGGGCGACGGATCCCACGGCCCCGGCCGGCAGGCTCGACCTCATCTCCGCCGGCCTGCTGCGGCAGCTCACCGAGGACGAGGTGGCACTGCTCGTCGCCACCAGCGTGCTGGACGAGGTGACCGCCGAGTCCGCGAACGCGCTCGGGTTGTCCGGCCCGGACCGGGTGATGGCCTCACTGCGCCACCGCCGGCTGCCGCTGACCTGGTCCCATGACGGCACGCGTGTGCGTGTGCTGCCGCGGTTCCGCCACTACCTGCGCAGGCGCGCCGACGCCATGGAGGAGGGCGCCCGGCGCGAGTTGAGGCGCCGGCACGCCGCGTTGCTCGAGTCGGCGGGCCGTCACGAGGAAGCCGTGACGGAGCTGCTGATGGCCGGAGAGTCGGCGGCGGCCCGGCGCGGCGCCGAACAGGTCCTGCCCGGCATCCTGGACCGGCTGGACCTGGCCACGGCGGAGAGCTGGCTCGACCGGATGCGACCGGTCCCCGGACCGCCCGCCCCGGGGCTCGCCTCCGCCGCGCTGCGCGTCGCGTTCGGCCGCGAACAGTGCTGGCGCGGGCTGCGGCTGGCCGACCACCACGGACCGTCCTGGTGGGGCCGGCTGCCCGAACAGCCCGGCGGCACCGAGGACCTGGCGCTGCTGGTGTGGTGCTTCTGGCACGCGGGCAGGACCGACGAGGCCCGGCGGATGCTGCGCGTCATGCCCCCCGGCCGTCACCGCGACATCGCCGCGGCCCTCATGTCCCTCGCGGACGGCGGCTCCCTCACCCCGCTCCCGGAGCTGCGGGCCGACGCCACGGGCCCGGTCGAGGTCATGCTGATGCGCATCGCCTACACGGGCGGCCGGCTCGCCGGACTGCAGGGCGATCCCGCTCCGTACGGCGCCTGGCACCGTGCCACCGGCACCCCCTGGACGGTCGCGGCGCTGCGCGCTACAGGACGCATCTCCCAGGCCGGCGACATGTACGCCTCGCTCGGCGACGGGCCCCGGCCGGTGTGGCTGACGGCCATCGACGGCGTGGAGCTGATGGCCGACCTCGGACGGCGCGAGGAGGCCTGGACGTCGCTGGAGGCCGGACGTCCGGCCATCGCCGCGACCGGCTCACGCGTGTACGAGATCCTCAGCCTCCTGCTGGAGGCGAAGCTGGCCCTGCGGCTCGACCGCGACCTGACGCGGGCCGCCCGGGCGCTGGCCGCGGCGGCCCGCCGCGGCAGCTCCCGCTATGCCTTCACGAGGGAACTGGCCGGCACCTGGTACGGGCTTCAACTCCTCCTGGCGGGGCGGGACCTGGAAGCCGCCCGCGAACTGACCGACACGGTCGGCGCCATGACCGCGGGCGACCGGCTGCTCGAACTGCCCACCGCCGCCGTCTACCTGAGCGAGGCGATGTGGCGTGCCGGCGACGCGGAGGCCGCCGACGCCGCGGCCGACCTGGCCCTGGAGGTCGCCGCGGCCCAGGGCGGCCGCCATCTGCTGCTGCAGGCGCTGGACGACGTGCCTGCGGTCGCCGTGCGCAGGGCGGACGCCGAGCCGTCGCACTCCTCGGCGTGGCACGAACTGGTGGCGGCGCTGTCCTCGGGCCGGGCGCTCGGCGCCCCGGCGGCACCACGGCTGGTGCTCGAGGAGTTCGGGGTGGTCCGGCTGTCCGCGGACGGGCGGGAGGTCCATCCGCGTCTGGCCAAGAGCACCGAACTGCTGGCGTTCCTGCTGACCAGGCCCGCCGCGACCGCGCGGCGGGCGACGCTGCTGAACTGCTTGTTCCCCGGCCGGAGCGACGCCGCGGGGCGCAGTTACCTGCGGCAGGCGGTGTACCGGCTGCGGGAGGTGCTTCCCGAAGGGATGGCGCTCGTGCAGGAGGGTGACGTCTACCGCCTGACGCCCGAGGCGTCCGCGGCGGGCTCCTCGGGTGGCTTCCGGCGCCTGCTGGCCGAGGCCGGCAGGCAGGACGGCGAACACCGGCTCCACACCCTGCTGCGGGCACTGCGGACCGCGGGGGCCGGCCCGTACTTCGAGGGCGTCTCCACCCCGTGGCTGGACGCCCGGCGCGAGGAGCTGGCGGCGGCCCTCACCCAGGCACAGGTCGACGCCGGCGCCGTCGCCCTGCGCCTGGGCCGGATCCGCGAGACCCGTGAGCTGGCGGGGGCGGCGCTGGCCCGTGATCCGTACCGTGAGCAGGCCTGGCGGCTGGCGCTGGCCGGCGCGGAGGCCGCCGGCGACGACGACGAACTCCTCGACCTGTACCGGGGTTACCTGCGGGCCATGGCCGATCTCGGCGTGCGCCCGTCGGAGGAGATGAGACGCCTGGTCGAGCGGCTGCGCCGATGAGGCGTGAACCCCCGGCCACGGTGCGGTTTCCCCGGCATTAACAGGTGGCGGCGCACAGTTCACCACGTCCACCAGGGCTCGGCTCACTCCTCATCGGAGGTCTCCCATGACTGACACCCTCGACATGACCGTCGCCTTCCGCGCCACGATGGGACGCCTGGCCACGGCGGTCAGCGTCATCACCACCCGGACCGCAAGCGCCCCCGTGGGCATGACGGCCAGTGCGGTCTCCGCGCTGTCCCTGGACCCGCTGCAGCTGATCGTGTGCATCGGAAACCATCTGTTCACCCGCACCGCGATCGCCGAGCACGGGCGCTTCGCCGTGAACGTCCTGGGCGAGGACTGCGAACACCTGGCCCGCACCTTCTCCGCCCCGGTGCCGGACCGCTTCGCCGGCGTGGCCGTCGACGAGGACCACGGAGTGCCGGTGCTCAAGGACGCGATCGCCGCGATGGTCTGCGACGTCTCCCAGGCCCTGCCGGGCGGCGACCACACCATCTTCGTCGGTGACGTCCGGCACTTCGAGCACAAGACGCAGGCCCGTCCGCTGCTCTACTTCGCCGGCGGATTCGGCGTCATGAGCTAGGTCCCGCCGAGCGGTCGCGTACCACCGCGACCTCCTCAAGTCCCCCCGGTGCCCGGTGCCGTGACGTGCTCGCCGGGCACCGGGGGACCCCGAACCGTCCGGCCCCGGTGGGAGGCTCCGTGCACACCATCCCCGCGTACAAGCTCCACCCGCCCGCGCGGCCACGGCAGTTCGTGCCGCGGCCGCGGCTGCTGAGCCTCCTGGACGCCGCGGCGGAACCCGTGGTCGTCGTCGCGGCGCCGCCGGGCGCCGGGAAGAGCGTGCTGCTCGCCGAATGGGTCCGCGCCCTCCGGGCCCGGGACAGCCGGGTGGCGTGGCTGGAGCTGGACGCGTACGACAACACCCCGGCGCGGCTGTGGGCCGGGATCCTCACGGCACTGCGCCCGTTCCGGCCCGGGCTGCCCACTCCCCCGCCCTCAGGGGCGTGGACGCTGGAGGTCTGGGTCGAGGACCTGCTGCCCCGCATCCTGGCGGCGCTGGCCGACGGATCGCCGCTCACCCTGGTGCTGGACGGGGTGGACGGGCTCACCGACCACGCGGCCCTGCGCTGCCTGGGGGACCTGCTGAGCGCGCTGCCCGACGGCATGAGGGCCGTCCTGGCCACCCGTCATCTCCCTGGGGCACCGGTACCGGCGCTGCGCGCCCGGGGGCTTGCCGCCGACCTCGGTGCGGACGCGTTGCGCTTCACTCCCGGGGAGGCGGCCGCCCTGCTGGCGAGCCGGTCCGGCGGCCCGGTGGGCGAGCGGACGCTGCGCGAGCTGTACGAGCTGACCGAGGGATGGGCGGCGGGCCTGTGCATCCTGGCGCGCACGCGCGCCGCCTCCGAGGGCGGAGCGCCTGTCGGCGACGGGGCCCGCGCCCTCGCCGATTATCTGGGCACCGAGGTCCTGGACCGGCTCACCACCGAGCAGCGCGCCTTCCTGCTGCGGACCAGCGTCCTGGACGAGCTGAGCCCGGGGTCCTGCCACGCCGTCACGGGCAGCGACCACGCCGGAGTGCTGCTGCGGGAACTCGCGCGGACCGTTCAGCTGCTCGTGCCCTCCCGCACTGGTCAGGGGGCGTACCGGCACCACCGGGCGCTGCGTTCCGTGCTGGCCGGGGTCCTGGCCGCGGAGCAGCCCGGCGGGGCCGCGGCGCTGCACCGCGCGGCCGCGCTCTGGTACCGCGAGCAGCACCGGACGACTCCCGCCGTACGGCACTTCGTGCGGGCCGGCGACTCCGTTGACGCGGTCACGACCGTCCTGCGGGCCTGGGAGGAGGCGCTCGCCGCGGGCCGGACCGCGGACGTCGCAGGGTGGCTCGGCATGCTGCCCGCCCGCGCGGTCCGTACCGACGCACGGCTGTGTGTCGTGGCGGCGATGACCGCGCTGTGCGAGGGCGACCCCGAGGCCGCGGAGCGCTGGCTCGACGTGGCGCGAGCCCGGCCGTTCGAGCCGGGCTCCGTGGGGGAAGGAGGCACGGTGCCGCAGGCCGCGGCCGTGGCCGATGCCCTCGTCCGCTGTCTGCGCGGGGAAAACCCGGTCCTGCTCTACGGTGAGGACGCGGGCGGTCCTTCCGCGCTCACCGCGTGGCGGGCGCTGGCCTGTGTCGCCCAGGGCACCGCACTGCTGTGGCAGGGGCACATGGCGGAGGCGGACGCCCGCCTGGCCGAGGCGGTCCGCGACGCGCACGGCGCGCGGCACACGCTGGTGCTGGTCCGCGCCCTGGGCTCGCGGGCGCTGTGCGCGTATCTGGCCGGCAACCCGGAACGGGCGCGCACCCTGGTGGAACAGGCGCTGGACACGGCCCGAGGCGAGGGTCTGACCGGTCACTTCGTCGCCGCACCCGCCCTTCTGTGCCGGGCGGGGCTGCTGTTGGAGGACCGCGACCGCGCCGAGGCCGCCGAGGCTCTGGCCGGCGCGACGACGGCACTCGCGGGAACCGTCCACGGCGGCGAGCCGCACCTGCGGGCCCTGGCCGGTGTCATCGCGTCAGGTCTGCCGCGCGGCCTTCGCGGCACCGTACCCCTGCCCGCCCCCGGGTCAGGCGGTGCCGTTCCGGAGGTACTCGGCGGTCTGCTGGAGCGCCTGCGCACGGCCCGGCCCGCGCCGGCCGCCCCGCTGCCGCGGGCGGAGGATCTGTCCCCCGGGGAGCGCCGGATCCTGCGCGCGTTGTGCGGTCCGCTGACGCTGCGGGAGATCGCCGCCGAGCTGCACGTGTCCCGCAACACGGTGAAGACACAGGTCAGTGCGGTCTTCCGAAAGCTCGGCACGCACAGCCGCAGCGGCGCGGTGGCCCGGGCCCGGGAGTGCGGTGTGCTGCAGCCCGGGCCCGGCACCGGCTACGAGGCGTCCTGCCGGCGGGCGTAGTCCGCCTGCGCCGTGTACGCGGTGTCCTGCTCCTCGGCGGCGCTGTCGATACCGCACACCTTCCGGGCGAGGTCGGCGATCGGCCCGCTCGGGGACAGCTCGGCGCGCTTCATGGTGAGCGTGCGGATCGCCAGCAGCGGCGTGCCGTTGAAGTTCTCGAAGGTGCTGATGCGGTCGCCCCAGTCGGACAGGAACAGATCGCGGATCACCCGGCTGATCTTCAGCCGGTCGTGCGGCCTGCCCACCGGGCCGGTCTGCAGTGCCTCCAGCCACGGCCGCAGCTCCGGACGCTGCCATTGCCCCTCGGTGGGGAAGATCAGGGACGCCCGGCCGGCCAGGTCGATCACCTCGTTGACCATGCGGGCGATGTTCTCCAGGTAGTACGCCCGGCCGTAGTCGAACATCAGGACGTTCGGCTTGTACAGGCCGCCCGGGGTGGTGAAACCCTCGTCCTCGCAGGCGAGCACATGCGCCTTCAGGGTCTGGTGGAACCCGGCGAACTGCGAGATGCGCGCCTGCACCGGCGGCAGCTGGTAGGTGCCGATGTGCTCGGTGATCAGCAGGGCCAGACCGAGCATCAGCTCGGCGCGCACCATCTGCCGCACCAGCGCCTGGTAGTGCAGCCAGTCGAAGACGCGCTGCGGGTACAGCGCGGCGTGCTGGGGGTTGCCGATGTGGAACACCCGGTCCCAGGGGATCAGCACGTCCTCGAAGAGGATGACGCTGTCCAGCTCGTCGCCCTGCGAGGCGAGCGGGTGCTCGACGTCCTCGCCGTCGCGGACGTTGCTCTCCCGGCAGATGATGGTGACGCCGGGCGCGTTGGGCGGCACCGCGCCGAAGATGACCTGCTCCGGCTGGATGCCCGGGCGGTAGAACACCCCGATGTGGATCCAGTCGCCGAAGGCCGCGCCCGTGCCGATGGCCTTCACTCCCCGCACGGTGATGCCCTCGTCCGAGGTGTCCACGATCCGCAGCGCGGGTGACTCCGCCTGGGCGGACTCCCGGGATCGGTCGGTCTGCGGGTCCACGAAAGCCGGCGTCGTGTTGAGGTCGCCGTCCCGCACCAGTTCCCAGAAGTCGCGGATGCCCTCGGTGAGGTCCCGGCCTCCGGTGCCCACGGCCTGGCTGCTCCACGGCTCCGGGTCGTCGACGTACGTCAGCAGGACGTAGTTGTTGACGTCGGGGGTGCGCGGGGTGGCGCCGCCGCCCAGCTCACGCAGCACGGTCTCGATGTAGCGCCGCTTGCGCTTGAGGTCGTCCTTGCTGCGGTGCCGGAACCACGTCATGGACCGCCGGACGCCGTCCTCGTCCACGAACGTCATGACGTCCTGAAGGTCCGGGCGGTGGTGCAGGTCGTAGAACTCGGCGATCCGCCGGGCGTACGCCCTGGTCTTCGGGTGCGTGGCGACATTGTCGACGAGCTCGTCGCCCACCCACAGCTTCCGGCCGTCGTCGAGCGCCGCCAGGTATTCCTTGCCTGTACGCACGTCGTGCTCCTTTCCGGGACACGCGGTCTGGACGGAGGCAGCCTGCGCCCCAACAGGGTGAGAGCGAGCCCCTCCGCGGCACATCACCCCGGGTGAAACCGCCGGTCACAGGCTCCCCAACATTGAGGGGGCCGGGTCCGTGCGGCACGATTGCGGCATGCACGATGCGGTCTCCGGGACGACGCACTCCCCCCACCTGAGGGGCCGCGACGACGAGATCGCCGCCCTGCGCGCGGCCCTGGACGGGGTACTCCGCGGTGAGGGCACGTGCGTGCTCGTGGAGGGCGCGTCCGGTACCGGCAAGAGCGGACTGCTGAGCCACCTGGCCGAGCTGGCGGGCGCGGCCGGCTTCGACGTCCTGTGGGTACGGGCCGACGAGCTCGACCAGTACGCCCCGCTGGCCGCGCTGTACTCCGCGGTGCACGGCCCCGCCGCCGGCGCCGGCCGGGCCCCCGACGTCGCGGGCGACCGGCGGCTGTGGCTGCTGGACGGCATCACCGACGCCCTGGAGGAGCGCTCGCAGCGCGCCCCGGTGGCGGTGCTCGTCGACGACGCCCAATGGGCGGACCCGGCCACCTTGTTCGCCCTGCGGACGCTGCCCGGCCGGCTGGCCGCGTCCCGGGTCCTGTGGGTGATCGCCGTACGCTCGGGCGCCGAACGCGCCGACGTCACCCGGATGAGCCGGACGCTGCGCGACCGGGGAGCCCGGACACTGGCCCTCGGGCCGCTCCCGCCCACGGCTCTGCGGCAGCTGGCGGCGGACGTCCTCGGGGCGACGCCCACGCCCGCCCTGTCCCGGCTGCTGGACGGCAGCGCGGGCAACCCCTTCCTGGCGATCGAACTCCTGCACTCGCTGCGCGACGCCGACGCGGTCGGGATCCACGGCGGCACCGCGACTGCCCTGACCGAGGAGATTCCCGCCGGATTCCGGCGCAGCGTCCGGGAGCGGCTGGACCGGCTCCCCGAGGACGCACGGCATCTGCTGCGGATCGGCTCGGTACTGGGCCGCACGTTCGACCTCGGCACCGTCGCCAAAATGCTCGGCAAGCCGGCCGGAGGGCTGCTGTCCGCGGTGGACAGCGTCCTGGGCGCGCAGCTGCTGGTCAGCGCGGACCGCCGATTCGCCTTCCGGCACGACCTCATCCGGCAGGCCGTCCACGACGACCTCCCGCTGCCGGTGCGCGTGGCCCTGCACCGGGAGGCGGCCGACGCGCTGCGCGACGGCGGCGGGGACCGGGCGGAGATCGCCTGGCACCTCGTCCTCGCCGGCGGAACCATCGACGACGCCTCCGTGCACACGCTGACCACCGCGGTCCGGGAGTTGTCCCGGACCGTCCCCGGATCCGCCGCCGACCTCGCGCGCCAGGCCGCGGACCTGCTGCCCGCCCATGACCCGCGGCGCGTGGATTTGCTGACCCACGCCGCCGAACTCCTCGGCTGGACCCGGCGGGTCAACGAGGCGCTCGAACTGGTCGACGCGACGATCTCCGACGGGCCGGCACCCGCCCAGGAGGCGGCGCTCCGGCTGGTCGGCGGCGAGATCCACCAGGCGGCGGGCGACGACGCGGCCGCGATGACCCACCTTCGGCAGGGCCTGCGGCTGCCCGGCCTGCCCGAGGACCTGCGCGTCCGCCTGCTCAAGGCCAAGGCGACCGCCCACATCCACCGCCGCGAGATCGCGGCGGCCGAGGAGACCGACACCGGGCTGGTCGAGGCGGCGTACCGCAGCGCCGATCCGGCCGTCGTCGTCAGCGCCGTGGTCTTCCAGTCGCAGACCGCCTTCTACCGCGGCCGGCTGACCCGTGCCCTCGAACTCGCCGAGGACGCCACACGGCGCGCCGCCACGACAGCCGACGGCCTGCGGCTGCGGCCGCCCCGCATCCCGGCGCTGTGGCTCGCCATCGTCCTGATGTCCACCGACCGGCTGGAGGACACCGCGCGGGTCCTGCGCGAGGGCCGGCGCGCCGCCGAATCCCTGGGCCTGGGGTGGTCGCTTCCCCACTGGCACGCCTGCCGGGCCATCGCCCTGCTGGAAGGCGGCGCCCTGGACGACGCGGCCGTGGAGGCCGAAGCCTGCCTCACCGTCGCCGCCGAGCTGGAGACGGCCCGCGCGGTGCCCCTCGCCCGCGCCGTCCTGGCCCTGGTCGGCACCGCCCACGGCGACGTCACCCAGGCCGCGGCCCATCTGCGGGCCGCGGCGGCGTCCACACCCGGCGGCACGCCCTACGGTCCGTGGACGGCGCTCGCCCACGCCCGCGTCCGGCAGGCCCAGGGCCACGCCGCGGCGGCGGCCGAGGCACTCGGCGCCTTCCACGCCGGGGACCGTACGGCCTGGCTGCTGTCGCTGCCCCCCGGCCACTGGCCGGCGCTGGCCCGCACGGCACTGCGCGGCGGGGACCCGGCGACGGCCGAGGCGGTGGCCGCGGTCGTACGAGCCGTGGCCGAGGAGAACGCGGGCCAGAGCGTCGTCCTGGCCGTACGGGACCACATCGAAGGACTCCTCCACGACGACCCGGCGGCACTGCGGGCGGCCGTCGCCGGGCATCGTCTCGGGGGCCGTCTTCCGGCGCTGGCCGCGGCCTACGAGGACCTGGGCGCGGTCCTGGCCGCGACGCGAGGTCGTGGCGATGAGGCGGTCGAGGCGCTGGAGGAGGCAGCGCGCCTCACCGCCGCGAGCGGGGCCGTGCACGACCACGAACGTGTCCGGCGTCTCCTGCGGGATCTCGGGGTGCGCGCCTCCGGCATGCCCCGCCGCGCGGCCGCCACCTCCGGCTGGGAGAGCCTGACGGAGTCCGAGCTGAAGGTGGTCCCGCTCGTCGCGGAGGGACTCACCAACCGGGCCATCGCGGACCGCCTCTACGTGTCCGTCCACACCGTCAACACCCATCTGAAGCACGTCTTCACCAAGCTCGGCATCAACACCCGTGTGGAACTCACCCGGTTGGTGATGGAACGGACCCGCACCGGCACCGGCCGGGCCTGACGACGCGGGCGGCCCGAGATCCCTTGAATGGGCGATGTCCGCCCCTGCCACCGCTCCCGATGCTGATGACGGGCAGGCCACCGGTCCGGTGGCCGCTCCGCTCAGTTCCGGGAGTGAGTGACCATGACGACCGCACACGGATACCGCGGCTCTCTCCAGGCCGTCGTGGCGGCCGGCGCGGCACCTCACGGCTACACCCTGGCCCTGTGGACGGCCACCGCGGTCACCACGTCCGCACGGGACACACCGTCCGCCACACAGGCGCTGGCGCTGCTCACCGGCGCCACGCTCACCTACGTGGCGGTCGGGGCCGCCGCCCACGGCGGCCCCGGCCGGCCACTGGCCCGCACGGCACCCCCGGCCGGCCCCGTCTGGGCCGCTCTGCACCTGCCCACGGTCGCCCTCGGCGCCGTGCTCAGCGCACTGCTGGCGCAGGTCCTGTCGGGCCACCTGCTGTGGGGGCTGGTGGGGGCCACCGCCACCGGCGTGTACCTGCTCGGCGTGGGCGCCCAGTTCCGGTGGGCCGGGACCGGCAGCGCCTCACTCCCGTCACCCGTACCGACCGTACGGACCGCACCGACCGCACCGACCGCACCGACCCGAGGAACCGCCATGACGCTCGTACTCGACCCCGCCGCACAGAACCTGCTCTTCCGCGAGGCACGCACCGCCAACACCTTCACCGACACCCCGGTCACCGACGAGCAGGTCCAGGACATCTACGACCTGGTCAAGTACGGCCCGACCTCCATGAACCAGCAGCCGCTGCGGATGGTCCTGGTCCGCTCCGACGACGCCCGGGCGCGCCTGGTCCGGCACCTGGCCGAGGGCAACAAGAAGAAGACCGAGACCGCGCCGCTGGTCGCCCTGCTCGCCGCCGACAACGAGTTCCACGAGCAACTGCCGACCGTCTTCCCGCACTTCCCGCAGGCCAAGGACGTCTTCTTCGCCGACCGCACGGTCCGCGAGCGGTCGGCTGCCCTCAACGCCGCACTACAGGTGGGCTACTTCATCATCGGCGTCCGTGCCGCCGGCCTCGCCGCCGGCCCGATGACCGGCTTCGACGCCGAAGCGATCAACAAGGAGTTCTTCCCCGAGGGCGACCACAGCGTCCTCGCCGTCGTCAACATCGGCAACCCGGGTCCGGACGCGTGGTTCGCGCGCAACCCGCGACTGGCCTACGACGAGGTCGTCTCCACCGTCTGACGCCGTACGACCAAGAGGCTGCCCTCAGGCCCCCGGTCCTGGTCCCGGGGGCACCTCACCACGTCAGGGTCGGCGAACCCCGACCGGCAGTGCCCGGCGCCTGTGTGCCGGGACGGCGACATCCGGGCCGCGCCCACGTTCTGCGACCGGACCTAGCGTGCGGCGGCGTCGTTGCGCAGGAGGGCTTCGCCGAGTGGGCTGAGGGCGTGCAGTACGGCCGGCCCGGTGCGCGTGGTGGTGATCAGGCCGGCGTTGCGCAGGACTGACGTGTGCTGACTCGCGGACGGCAGGGAAACGGCCGCACGCTCGGCAACCGTGGTGGTGTTGGCGGGATGACGGACGGCGGCCAGCACCGCGGCCCGCGTTCGTCCGAGCAGGGGGCCGAGCACGTCCGTGCTGACGGCGGCCGACTCCCCGGCGTGCATGGGGTAGACCAGGACGGTGACGTCCTCGGGCCGGTACATCAGCGCCGGGCCCCCGAAGTAGGAGGGCACGAGGACCAGGCCCCGCCCGCACAGGGGGACCTCGACCCCCTTGCCGCCCGGCCAGGGGACGTGGAGGTACGGGGGTTCCCACCGCCAGCGGGTGCCGAGTGTGGCCAGCAGGCCGTCGACGCCGCCGCGCAGCAGTGTCTCCGACCGTAGTGCCCGGTCGGCGGCTGCTTGCGCCTGGACCTGCGGCCACCAGTCGGCCAGGCCGGAGCCGAAGTAGCGCCGCACGTCCCTCGCCAAGTCCCGTCGTGCCTGCGCTGTGCCCTCGGCCAGCTCTTCCAGCCGGCCGTGGGCAGGTACGGGCATGGGCAGCTGGGCGATGTCAGCGGCCAGCCGGTCAACGGGCGTCCGCGCGACCACTGCGACGCCGGTGTCGAGATCTTCCGACAGCGTCATGAAGAAGTCGGGCAGGAATCCTTGACGAGGTACCAGGTCACGAAGGATTCCGGCCCGTGCGGCCGCCGTGGCGCGGTGCCGCTGATACCACCGGTCACGCCCCGGGCGCGTCCCCAGCCCACCGGTGGGCCCGGTCCGCAGCAAGCGCACGCTGAGGACGGTCTCCTCCAGTGCCGCGGGGGCAGTGAGCGTGATGTTGCGCAGGTCGGCCGGCGTGAACTCCAAGCGCATCATGCCGACCGATCCTGACCTCGCCGGAGCCTTTTGGCGAGTCCTGAAAGGCATCGCGGCTTGATCCGTAGCACAAGAGACTCATTCCCGGCTGCCCGGCGACATGCCGGCGGCCGCAATCAGGGCCGCGACATCGCGCCCTGGACCCACGCCCACCGCATCGCACCCAACGCGAAGGGGAACCCATGCGTTCCAACGTTCTGACCAGGGCGCTCGTCGGTATCACCGCTGTCGTCGGGATGGCGGCCGGCGGACTCGCCGGTGCCACGACCAGCAGCGCCGCCCCCGCTCCGGCGGCCTCGGCAGCAGTCGCCTCCTACGGCACCGTGACCCCGCTCGCGGTGGTCAACCTGGGCCTGAGCACCACACAGGGCAGGTACGTGCAGTGCTGGCTGAAGTACGGCAACTACGGTTACACCGGAGCACTCGACGGACAGCTGGGCACCGAAAGCTGGAAGGCGTTCCAGCGCTACCTCAAGGCCGCCTACGGCTACACCGGTGCCATCGACGGGATCGTGGGCAGCGGTACCGTGACCGCTCTGCAGCGGCTGTTGAAGGCCCACTACGGCTACACCGGCGCCATCGACGGGGTGGCCGGGTCAGGAACGCAGGCCGCGTTCAAGACGTTCGCCAACGCTCAGAGCGCGTTCTGCTGAACCCCGCCACCCGCACGCGCCGGCGGTGCCGGGAGCACACGGGCTGCCGCCGGGGTGTGCCGGCGGCAGCCCGCTCGCGACGTGCGGTCGCGCGGTGCGCGATCAGCCTCTTCGCATGCTGCGCACCGCGCGGCCCCCGCGGCCCGGCCATCCAAGGCGAGCGGGAAGTCGCACCGGGCGGCGAACGTCACTGTGCCGGCTGAGGCCGAGGCGGCGGGGGCCGGCGCAGGCCGGTGCCTGCTCCGCCGCCGCGAGTACCCGGACCCCGAGCGCGTCGCCGCCGTCATCCGGCGCCCCCGATTCCGCCCGCTTCGCGCTGGAGCCGTGCGAGGGCGTGGACCGTGTCCCGGGTCGCCGGATACAGCTCCCTGTACAGGCTGTGCAGCCTGTCGTAGGCGGCCCCCGAGACCGGGTCCGGTACGCGCTGTTCGCGCACCGGGTTCCACGTCCCGGTCGCCACCTCACCTGCCAGTCCGGCGGCGAGCCGGGCGGCCCCGTAGGCTGCGCCGACGGTGACGGTCGGAATGTCCTGGGGCAGCCCGGTGACGTCGGAGACGATCTGCGTCCACAGCCTGCCCTGTGTGCCCCCGCCGACCCCGACGACCCGCTCGATGCCGGCGCCCGCGCGGCGCATGGCCTCGATGTTGTGGCGTACACCGTGGGCCGTCGCCTCCAGTGCGGCCCGGTACAAATCGCCGCGGGTGTGCTCGACGGTCAGGCCGGCGATCAGCCCGCGGGCGTCGGGGTCGGCGATCGGTGTGCGTTCGCCGGCGAAGTACGGGAGCATCGCGAGACCGCGTGCGCCGACGCCGCTTTCCGCCGCCTCCGCCAGGAGGTCCGCGCGGTCGGGTGAGCCGAAGAGGCCGCGCAGCCACTCGGTGACCGCGCCGGAGGTGGCCATGCCACCGGCGAGAGAGCGCGTGCCGGGGTGGGCGCCGACGGTGCTCCACAGCTCGGGCACGCGCACCTGCCCGGTGACGGTGGCGATGAGGAACATCGTGGTGCCGTACATGAGCATCAGGTCGCCAGGTCGTGTCGCGTCGACGCTGACGGCCTCGGCCCAGGCGTCGATCGTTCCGGTGAGGACGGGCGTTCCCTGCCGGAGGCCGGTCGCCGCTGCCGCCTCGGCCGTCACCGTGCCGGCCTGGTCACCGGGCCAGCGCAGCTCGGGGAGGTCCGCGTGCGGCCAGACCGCCTCGGCCCAGGGCCGGTACCAGTCCTGCGCGCGGGTGTCGTAGAAGGGGACGGACTGGCTGGCCGAGTGGTGATCGAGCACGTAGGCGCCGGTGAGCCGGTGGGCGAGGAAGGAGGCCGGCATGAACAGCCGCCGTGCGGCAGCGAACACCTCCGGTTCGTGCTCGGCCACCCAGGCCACCTTCGGGCCCACCGCCTGCGTCGACAGCACGCTGCCGCACCGGTCGAGGACGGACCGGCGGCCGAGTTCGGCGTCGAGGCGGGCGATCTGCGCGGCTGCCCGCGTGTCCACACCGTAGAGCATGGCGGGGCGCAGCGGCCGGTTCGCGGCGTCGGCCAGTGCGACGCAGGGGCCCATGCCGCTGACGCCGACCGCCTCCACGGGCGGGCGCCCGGACAGCAGGTCGCGGGTGATGCCGCGGAACTCCTGCCACCACACCTCGGGGTCCATCTCCACGTGTCCCGGTCCCGGACGGGAGACGGTGTGGGTGCGCACCGCGGTCGCGATCACCGTGCCGGAGTCGTCGACGAGGACGCCCTTGCTGCTGGATGTGCCGATGTCGACACCGAGGAATGCCATGTCCGCATGTCACCACACGGGTGTGCCGTGACGCCGGACAAGCGGCACGGGGGGTGGCGTCGTGCCCCCTGCTCCCCAGGGCTTCACACCGCCCTCGTCAGGGCGGAAGATGGCCGGAACGCGACGGCCCGGTGTCCCGCGCGGCCGTGCACCGAGGTGCCACCGCGAGTCGAGTACGCGCTGACCCCCATAAGGCCGAGCCCCGTTCCGCCCGCCCTTGTTCTCGGGCTGGGCCACCGAGCACATCACGGAGACCGAGGCAGGCAGGGCCGCCTGCGGGGAACGGCCATGACCTCCCCGGAGCCGGGTTGATCGTTGCGCCATGCAGCAATTAAGCTCTTGCATGGTCAAGTACATTGTCGGCCTTCCCCGACCGGGACCGTCCGACGAGGACACCTGACACTCCGCCGGTCTGCCACGCACCGGGGAACGACAGGAACGAGCGGCCGATCGGCGCCGCCATAGTGAAGGAGGACCCGGGGTGTCCGGCAGATCGCGCAATCCCTACGGTTTCTGGTACCGGCTGGCCGCGGCCATCGCGAAACCCGTCCTGTTCGTCCTGGTCAAGCGCCGGTGGCGCGGGCACGAACACATGCCCACCGAGGGCGGTTTCATCACCGCCGTCAACCACATCTCGTACTTCGACCCGCTCACCTACGGGCACTTCCAGTACAACAGCGGCCGGCCGCCGCGCCTGCTCGCCAAGGCGTCCCTGTTCAAGATCCCCTTCGTCGGCATGGTGCTGCGCAAAACCGGTCAGATCCCCGTCCACCGCGGGACCGCCGACGCCGCGCTCGCGCTGCGGGACGCGATTGCCGCCGTCAGCAAGGGAGAGTGCGTCGCGGTCTACCCGGAGGGCACCGTCACGCGCGATCCGCAGCTGTGGCCGATGACCGCCAAGACCGGTGCGGCGCGGATCGCCCTGACGACCGGCGCGCCCGTCATACCCGTCGCCCAGTGGGGCGCCCACCGGATCGCCCCGCCGTACGCGCGCGGCGGCCGCGGCAACCGCCGTGTGTGGCTGGTGCCCCGTCAGACCGTGCACGTCGTGGCCGGACCTCCGGTCGACCTCAGCCGTCACCACGGCAAGGCGCTCACACCGGACGTCCTCAAGGACGCCACCGAGGACATCATGACCGCCATCACCGCGCTGCTCGCCGACATCCGCGCCGAGCAGCCGCCCGCCGAGCGGCACTCCATGCGCGGTGCCACGTCGCGGCGCGTCGCTGAGGGGTGACCCCGCTGCGCGTGCCGGTCGCCACTCCGGCCGGGCAGGTTCCGCACGCCCGCGAGGAGGTGCCCGAGAACGCGCCCTTCCTGATGGCGAGGATCAACCGGTGAGGGTGGCGGAGGGGCCGCCCTTGGACCGCCACAGGTCGCGCAGCAGCGCGATCTCGGCCATGTGGTGGATGAGTTCCAGGTTGGCCCCCGCGAGTACGTTGACGAAGGGCTCGTCGGGGTCGGAACCATACGGGTACTGCGAGAAGCCGACCGTGTCGAGCTGCTCTTCGGTGACGGCACCGACGCTCTCGCGCCAGCGGTCGATCACCGCCCAGAAACGCTCGAGTGCCGTCGCCGCGGAAGGCGTGAAGTCGACCAGCAGCTTGGGCTCCTGCCGTCGTTGGCCGAAGGTCCACTCCCATCCCCCGGCGAAGCAGAAGTGCAGATGACCCAGGCGCCAGGCGATGGTCGTGACGGGCGCGTCGTCGGGCTCCGGCGGCCCGGTGTGGGCCAGGACCTGCTCGACCCGCTCGACGCTCACGCTCCAGTCCTCGGCGATCTTGTCGACGGTCATGCCGCCGGCCGCCTGCCGGGCGACCTCCGCGTACTCGCTCGCCGGGATGTCCGGGGCGCCCAGGTCGAGCACCCACTCCCCTGGCCCGAACGCCCTGGGTGTCGTCGCCTCGTCCCGGCGCCGTATCGACCAGCAACCGGGTACCGGCTCCCACAGGTACTCCTCGTCGCGGAGGCCCGCGAGACGTACCCGGGCCATCTCCCTGGCGTGGTCGAACTGGTCGAGCAGTAAGCCCAGACGGTCGATGCGTGCGCCGCCCCCTGCCGCCATGTGTCCGGCTCCCTTCGCGCTGGCGTCTCGTATCTCACTCCGCTCATGCGGAAGCTAACGACTCTCCCCACGGGGCGCCATCGGTTTCCCGGCCCGTGGCCCGGCGCGGCATGCCTCCCGACGTGCTTTCAGCGTTCGGATTCGGACGCGCGTGTCGACGGCGGCGCCCTGGCCTCTGACGGGGAGTTGGCGTCGCCGGGGTCCACGTCCCTGTGGGCCCGGGGCATCGAGCGCGGCTCCGGTCCGGGCCCCGCCACCGCGTCAGTCGCCCTGCGCCAGGGCCGAGCCGGCCTTCCACTGCTCCCAGGGCATGTTCCAGCCGTTGAGGCCGTTGTCGGGGGCGATCGTGTGGTCGTGGGAGTGCCTGACGACGACCACGTCGCCGATGAGGGAGTTGTCGTAGAACCAGGACGCGTCCTGCCCGGGGTCGCCGCCACCCTGGACGTCGTTCAGCCCGACGCAGCCGTGGCTGACGTTGGAGTTGCCGAAGACGGAGTCCCGTGCCCAGTAGTTGCCGTGGATGAAGGTGCCGGAGGTGGACAGGCGCATCGCGTGCGGGACGTCGGGGATGTCGTACTCCCCCGGGTATCCCACGGTGGCGCCGTCCATACGGGTGGAGATGAGCTTCTGGGAGATCACCATCTGCCCGTTGTACGTGGTGCTGCCCGGCGCGCCGGAGGTGATCCGGATCGTGCGGATGGTGCGGCCGTCGCGGACGACGCGCATGGTGTGCGTGCCGGCGTCGACGGTGGAGACCTGGCTGCGGCCGACGGTGAAGCGGAGGGTCTTGTCCTGGGTGCCGTAGGCGTTCGCGGCGCCCTTCACGCCGTCCAGGCGCAGTCTCAGGGTGACTTGGGCGTGCGCCTTCCAGTACGTCTCGGGGCGCAGGTCCAGGCGCTGGTCGCCGAACCAGTGGCCCACGACCTCCTGGCCGCTGTCGCTGGTGACGCGTATGGCTCGTTCGACGGCCTTCTTGTCGGTGACCGGCTTGTTGAAGTTCAGCGACACCGGCATGCCGACGCCGACGGTCGAGCCGTCCTCGGGGGTGAAGGTGCCGATGAGGCGATCGCCCTTCGTCAGCGTGGTGAAGGACAGGCTCCGGGTCTGTCCCTTGCCCGCTCCGTCCGAGGCGTGGACGACGAGGCGGTACGAGGTGCCGTACGCCAGGGTGGTGTCCGGGGTCCAGCGGCGGTGGTCGCCGGACACCGTCCCGCGTACCGGGTCTCCGCCCGCGGTGGTGAGGGTGACGGAGGAGATCCTCCCGCCGGAGACCTCGACGTCGCCCGCGCCGCCGACGGACGCGTGGCGGTCGCCGTCGGCGGCGCCCGTGGTGAGCCGGAAGGCTGCCGCCGCGGCCCGTGGCCCGGACGAGGACGCCTTGGACGTCGCCGTCCCCTGGGCGGCGGGCGTGGTGGGGGGTTGCTGGCCGGCGCAGGCGGTGAGCACCGACGCCCCGACGACGGCGAGGGCGATCACGGTGCGGTGGGGAAGAGACGACACGCTTACTCCTGTGGACCGCGGAACTGTCATCGGGCGAGAGAGGCCGCGTCGCCCATGACGACGACGGGGTGGTCGGCGGGCTTCAGGGCCCGCAGCAACTGCTTCATGTGCGCCTTCGAGATGCTGACGCAGGCATGCGTGGGGCCGCCGTGGTCGACGTGGATCCAGATGCCGCCGCCGCGGCTCGCGCCCATCGGCTGGGCGCCGTCCATCGGCGACGTACCGGGCTGCCGGTTGTAGTTGATGGCGATGACGTAGTCGAAGGAACCGGCGAGGGATTCGCCCTCGAAGCCGGTACCGCCGATGGAGAAGGCGCCGGACCGGTGGTAGGGCAGCTCGGTGCCGGGGTCGGCCAGCCGTCCGCCGGCGTCGGTGAGGCCGAACACCCCTATGGGGCTGTGCAGATCGCCCGCGTAGTGCTCGTCGGTCCAGCCCTTGTAGCCGTTGTGCGCGTCCCACACGGCTCCGGGACGCCAGCCGCCGTCGACGCGCTCGTAGAGCACGACCTTGGATTTCGCGGACTTCTTGCCGGCTCCCGTGACCAGGACGACCTGGCGGGTGCGGTCCGGGATCTGCGACAGGGTCTCGGGGCCGAGTCCGGGCAGCTCGGCGGGGTATTCCGGCTGCGGCCCGGCCGTTTCCCGCGGCGGGGCGGGAGCGGCCGCCGGCTGCCCGGTCGCCGGGCCGGCGGCGTCCTGGACGACCGAGGCATGCTCAGGGGCCGGGCTGGGACTGCCCTCGGGTATGTGGTGGTACGCGGCGATTCCCAGCGCGGAGACGATGACCGCCGCGGTCGTGGATATGCAGGGCCTGTGGAGGCGCATGGGCGCGGGCTTTCTGAAGAGGACGGGAACATCGGGGGAAGCCCCGGTGGCGGGGCTCGCGGTTGCGGAAGATGCGGCACGCCTGGCATCGCCGCCCATGTGATGGGCGCGGTCCTGGGCCGCGGTGGTGGTCTCACACCCGTTGAACCGGGCGGACTCCAGTTCGGGTTGCCCGGATGTCGGGGACCGGCCGGGTCGGTGCGCGGCGGCCGGGTCGGTGCGCGGCGGCCGGGCATGTCAGCCGGCGGCCGGGGGCGCGGGGCATCGCCCGGAGACCTGCCGCGTCGCGTCAGCGGCAGATCTCCGGTGCGTCAGTCGGTGCGCGCCGGGGGCGAGTCGCCGCCCGGCTCCTGGTTCAGCGTCGGGCGTTCTTCGGCGCGGTGATCTGCTGCTCGCCCCAGCTCATCCGTGTGGTCGCCGCGTAGTTCACCGTCGTGCCCGCGTCGAGACCCCCTTCCAGCGCCCTGGCCGACGGTTCGACCAGCACGAGCTCGTCGCTGAGCATGGCGCCGGTGGACGGGTCCACGACCAGCCGCTGCCGTGTGGTCCCCAGCGGCCCCCGGTAGGTGACGGGGAAGTCGACGCCGACGCCCACGCGTCCCAGAGGATCGGTCACATGCCCGGTCACCCGTACTCCGGGCAGATCCGCCATCACCCGGTATGCGGCCGCCCGGACGGCCGGCTTCACGGGCATCGTGACGAGGTTGCCCGCCTGGCGCAGGATCCAGGCGCCGCGGTCGCCGCTCCCGGTGTCGGCGCCGTTGTCCTGCGCGTAGAGACGCTCCAGGTAGTGCCGCAGGGCTCCGCTGGTGGAGGGCAGCGCACGCAGGTCCTTGTAGGAGGCGTTGTGCGGGCCCACGGCATAGATCTTGTCGTCGACGTTCGTCCGCAGGACCGTCGGCCGCCCGGTGCCCATCGTGTAGGCGATCGTGCCGGTCCCGGTCTTGTTCCCGACCTCGACCGGCACCGTGCGGGGGGAGCCGGCGGCGTGCCAGCGGGCCTCGTCGGCCGCGGTCAGGGGCTCGGTCACGGAGTCCAGGCCGGAGACCATCAGGCTGCCGGTTCCGGGGCGCACGCCCACCGACCATTCGTCGGTCGACGTGTGGCGCACGGCGAAAAGGTGGCCCTCCTCGCCGGCGACGTCCACGTTCTGCGAGCGTGTGGTGGTCTGCCAGTACGTTCCCTCGGCGACCGAGGCCTGCGCGTTCTCGGCCGCGCTGAGCAGTTCGATGTGGCCGTCGGCGCGGAGGTCCGCGCCGGTGCTCGGGACCTGCGTTCCGGCGGTGGACCGAGGGTGTGCGCTCGGCCGGTCGGCGGGCTGCTGCCAGTCGACGGTGCTCACGGCCACCACGGACGCCGCCACGGCCGCGAGGGCCGCGGCACCCAGCGGCCGGAAGCCGCTTCCGCGGCGGGGCGCGAGGAAGCGTGCCGCGCGGCCGTCGGTCGGTCCGGCGACGATGCGCGCGAGGTCCTCCCGCTGTCGCGCGGGGTCCACCGGCCGGGACGGGTCGAGTTCGTCGGGCCGTGCGTCCGCGAGCACCTTCATGACGTCGGGCCGCCCGGACGGCCTGTGGGAGTTCTTCACGCGGGTGCTCCTTCGCGGTGGGTGGGGTGCGGGGCCTTCGCCGGAGGTGCGGACGGGGGCTCGGCGGCGGGTGACGACTCCATGGCCCTCTCCAGCCGGCGACGGGCCCGGTACAGCCGGACGGTCAGCGTCGCCGTGGTGCAGTCCAGGACCTGCGCGGCCTCCTTGGCGCTCAGGCCGTGCCAGGCGATCAGCGTCAGCAGTTCCCGGTCGCCCTCCGGCAGGCCGGCCAGGGCCTGCAGCGCGTTGTGCCGTTCGGTGACCTCGGCCGCGACGTCACCGGCGTCGGTCCGGGCGCCGCTGCTGATGCGCTGCGCTTCCCCGGCGGCGAGAAGGTACTGGTGGGCGTCCCGGCGGCGTAGTTCGCGCACCAGGTTGCGGGCCACGCCCAGGAGCCACGGCAGTGCCGGATGGGGAATGTCTCGCACCCGCCGCCAGGCGACGGTGAACGTCTCGCTGGTGATGTCCTCCCCTACCTGCCGTCCTACCAGGCTGGTGGCGTAGGCAAGCACACGCGGATAGCACTCCTCGTAGACGTCCCGGAAGCGTTGGGCATGTGTCACGCGCCGTCCCCTCATCTCGCTCTCTCACCATGCAATGAGAGCGGTGGCCCGTTTCTTACATCCCGGACCGAGAAAGTCCACGGATGTGGTCCACATCACTGCGAGGGCGGCCGCGGGCCCGCCGGGCAGCGGACGGCCGGCCGCCCGCCTGACGCCGAGGACGTCCGGAAACCACGGGGGCCACCACCCCCAGCCGTAGGGAAATCCAGCCCCGCCCGGCCCGCGGCGCGGCACCTCCCCGGAACATCCGGTGCGCAACCATCACGTGCCCACTCACGAGGCGCTGGCGCGGCACACCGGCGAGGTCTTCGCCGTGATCCTGGCCGAGGAGCTGACACCGCTCGTAGGGGCCGCCACCCGCTCAGGGATGCGGTCCGCACCCACCGGGACCTCAAGTCCCGTACGACCGGGGGGCAAACCGCTGCTCATCCCGTAAACGGCGGCCGCCGCCCCGCGACCGGGGCGGCGGCCGTGCGAAGTTACGCGTCAGTGCGGCGTGGCCGCCGGCTCCAGGACGAAGACCGGGATCTCACGGTCGGTGTTCTTCTGGTACTCGGCGTAGTCGGGCCACGCCTCCACCGCGCGCTCCCACCACTGCGCCCGCTCGTCGCCGGTGACCTCACGGGCCGTCATGTCCTGACGCACGGGGCCGTCCTGCAGTTCCACCCGGGGGTCCGCCACCAGATTGTGGTACCAGACCGGGTGCCGGGGGGCGCCGCCCTTGGACGCCACGACCGCGTAGCGCCCGTCGTGCTCCACGCGCATGAGCGGCGTCTTGCGGATCCTGCCGGACTTGGCGCCCAGCGTCGTCAGCACGATCACGGGCCTGCCGCGCAGCGTGGTCCCGTCGGTCCCTCCGGAACTCTCGTACAGCTCCACCTGGTCCCGGACCCACTGCTCGGGGCTCGGCTGGTACTCACCGACCAAAGGCACGTCGTTCTCCCATCTCGGCATGCGACATCGTCACCCTCAACATCCTCACCCACCTTGCGCCTTCCCGGCGGCAATCCCGCCACGCGCCGCCGGTCCCCCTCCCGATCACCGGACGGGGCGGGCTGCCGAGGCCCTGGGGGGCGCGGGTGAAGCGCACGACGGAGGCGGGGGATCTGAGCCCCTTCGCGTGCGCGCGGAGGAGAACGTCCACGCCGCGGTCATGCCCGTGGAGACGTCGCGACCGCGCCGCGGGTGACGGAGGCGGTGAGCCGGCAGTCGGCCTGCACGCCTCATCAAGCAGGCCTGTTGCGTGCGGGGGTCATCGACCTTCGATGGGCCGATGCGTCGTGATCCCGCGCTGGGAGGCCGGTGGTCGCAGCTGCCGCGGCGTGCGGCGTTGTTCCGGTTCGTCGTCCCCGACGCGGAGGGGGAACCGGGGCGTGGCGGCGCGATCACCGCCACGGGCCGGCCCCACTCACCGGCCCCCCAGCCCGTGGTCCTCGGCGTCCGGCAGCGACCGGATGGCGCGGCCGCTCACCTCACCCGGCACGATGCGGATCCACAGCTCCCGCAGCCCCCCGGCCCAGGGCTCGGCCCCGGGACGCCGGGCGAGCGACCCCACGGCAGCGGCGTCGGTGATCCGCTCGGCGGTACCCGTCACCAGCACGCTCCAGCCGACACGGCTCGCCTCGTCGATGTGATCGGTCTCGAAGGCCAGATTCGCGCCGGCCGCGACAGCCGCCACGCCCGCCGGATCCGTCCGGTAGACGACCGTCCGCCGATCCACCAGGAAGTTGACGGGCACCAGCACCGGAGGCGCGTCCCCCGCATCCGCCGTGTAGGCCACGCGGCCGATCCCGTGCGTGCCCAGCCGATCCCAGCACTCCCCCTCGGACAGCCGCTGCAGCACCGGGCGGGCCGCGGGGCCGCCCCGTCCCGGCGGCGCCGCGCGGGAGCCCACCGCCAGCTCCTCGTAGGACACCCCCAGCACGGCGGCGAGCCGCATCAGCGCGGCGGGGTCGAAACCGGTCCCCAGTTCCTCCACCTGCCGCAGATACGTGATCGACATCCCGGCCCTGGTGGCGAGCTCCTCCCGGGACATGCCCAGCTGCTCCCGCCGCACGGCGACACGGCCGGCCACGCTTTCGCCGTCGAAGCTTTCACCCTCGAAGGAGCCTCCGCCCGTCGAGGCGGACCGGTCCGGACCACCCTGCACAGCCGCTCACCTCTTCCATCCCGTCTCCCTTCAGCGCAGCAGATCCACCAGAAGCCCGCCAGTCCAGAGACGGCGGGCGACCGCTCGCACGGCCTGCGATCCGGGGCGCTTCGGCTGGAGCCGCCGCCGAACCCGCGGTCGTTCGGTCACGTGGCCGTCGGGGTGGACGGCTCACCGACGCTCGCGCCTCGGGGGGAGGGGCCCCGGGCGGGCGGAGGGA
>NZ_CBDRCM010000014.1:0-139326 GCF_965342435.1 Actinacidiphila sp. bgisy160
GGCGAGCGGCTCTGGAAGGGCCGGCGGCCGCGGCCGCCGGCGGGCGGATCGCGCGGGTCGAGGTCCGCGAGGTCCAGGTCCTGCAGCTCGGGCGGGAGTTGGTCCCGCAGGTCCGCCCGGGCGCCCTGCGCGAGCTCACGGAGCCCGCGCAGGGCACGCACGGTGTCGGAGACCAGCCCGGGGAGCTTGTCGGGTCCGACGAGGACGACCGCCACCACGAGCAGCGTCAGGACTTCCAGCGGGCCGATGTCGGAGAACACCGCGCCTCCCGTCTGTGGGTGGGGTTCGCCCGGGACGGGCCCGGCCGGGGGTTACGGGTTAACGGGCCGGCGCACCGGCGGCACGGCGGTACGGGGCGAGGAAGGTGCCGAGTTCCGCCAGCATCTCCTCCGGCGCCTGCTCGGCGACCCAGTGGCCGGCGCCCTGGATCACCACGCCCCGTACGTCCTCCGCGAGGGGCTCCATCGCGCCCGCGACGGCGCCGCCCCAGCTCTCGGACCCGCCGATCGCCAGGACCGGCATCGTCAGCTTCTTCCGCGCGCGCTCCTCGTTCTGCGCGGAGGTGGCGTCCCACGCGCGGTAGAGCCCGAAGCTGCCGCGCAGCGTGCCGGGGTCGGAGAAGAGGCGGAAGTAGTACTCCCGGGCGTACCGGGGCAGCTTCTCCCCGCCCTGGATGTCGAACTCGTAGCCGTAGAAGTCCGCTTCGCGACCCCTGACCAGCCTTTCGGTCAGCTCGTGGTCGACCCGGTTGAACGGGATGTGCCAGAGCCTGTTGTTGTCCCGCTCGTCCAGGAACAGGATCGGCGAGGCGGACTGGCGCGGGGGTCCGGGGACCTCGGCGAGGGCCACGCGGGCGACCCGCTCCGGGTGGTCGGCCGCCAGCGCGTAGCTGATGATCATTCCGGTGTCGTGGCCGACGACGGCGAACCGCTCGTGGCCCAGGGCGTCCATCAGGGCGACCAGGTCGCCCGCCAGGGTGCGGGTGTCGTAGCCGTCGTGGGGGTTGTCGGTCAGTCCCATGCCGCGCTGGTCGACGGCGACGACGGTGTGGTGCCGGGCCAGTTCCGGCATCAGCATGCGCCAGGCGTACCAGTTCTGCGGCCAGCCGTGCACCAGCAGCAGCGGCGGCCCGTCGCCTCCGACGACGACGTGCTGACGCAGCCCGCCGGCCCGCACGAAGCGGCTGCTGAAGGTGTCGGCGAACCCGGCCGGCAGCCGGGGCGCCGAAGAGACCGAGCCGAAGCCGCGCGGCGTCCGCAGGGGCGGGGTGGCGGAGGCCGACGGCAGTCCGCCCGCCAGCGAGAGACCGGCGACGGTGACGGCGGAGGCGGCCGCACCGCCGACGAAGGCGCGTCGTGACAGTCCGCGCGGGGCACGGTGCGACGTCGGCCTCCGGCCGGGGTCGTCCTGCCCGGACGGCTCCACGGGTGGCATGTTCACGGGAATTCCTTTCGCGTATGTACGAGCATATACTCGTATTGGGGTGCAGGAGGGGCCGTGCCCGCACGGCCCCGTACGCCCTGCGGTGTCGAAGGCGGTGTCAGCGGCCGGGGAAGCGCTGCTGGATCTCCTGGAGCACCCAGCCGTTGCCGTCCGGGTCGCTGAAGGTGGCGAACGAGCCGTACGAGGCACGGTCCGGGTGCAGGCCGGCGAGCCGCGCCTGCCCCTCCAGCCGGTGGGTGACCTCTCCGCCCTCATGGCCGTGGTAGAGCAGCCCGCCGGCGTCGTGGAACACCTCGCTCACCTCGACGCCACGGGCGACCAGCTCCGCACGGGCCCCCTCGATGTCGGGGACGATCAGGTACAGACCCTGGACGGAGCCCGGCTCGGCGGAGGTGAGCCCCCGGCCGAACATCACCGAGCACTCCGAACCCGGCGGGGTGAGGTGCACCGCGCGCCAGCCCTCGCTGACGTCCTTGTCCAGATCCAGGCGGAATCCCGCCGCCTCGTAGAACGCCTTGGCCCGGTCGACGTCGGACACGGGCAGCACGACCAGTTCCAGCTTCATGTTCATGGGGGGTCCTTCTTCATTGACGGCGGTGCGCCGCACACGGGCGGGTCACCGCTTCGGGATGAACGAGGACGGCGGAGCCGCACCGGCGCCACACGCCGTCACCGGCCGGGTCGCCGAAGGCTTCGAGTCGTAGTCCAGAGCGGCTCGGCCTGTCTTCGTGGTGACGACCGTAGGCCATTAGCTCGTAACGTGCAAAGCCGGATGGTCCCTTTTCTCACCATCGTGATGCACCTCACCGCACGGGAAGCGGACGAGGACCTTAGCGATTTCACACCTAACAAGGAGCGATCTAGACTGACCGGGAGAGGAGGCCACGGACGATGCCCGCACCCACGACCGAGCGCAGTCCGCTGAACCAGCCGGCGGCCGCCGACGCACTCCTGCGATTCCTCAACACGCACGCCTCGGGACCCCGGCAGCTCCCCGAGCGCTTCACGGACGCCCGCGCCATGCACGCATGGCTTCTGGAGCACGGCCTGGACGCCGGGATCACCTTCGTCACCGAGGCCGACGCGGCCGGCGCACGCGAACTGCGCGACGCCCTGATCACCGTGCTGCTGGCGCACGCGGGCGACAAGAACACCACGCCCGAGGCACTCGCCCGGGCGGAGGAGCACCTGCGCGGCATCGCGACCCGCTATCCCCTCGCCTCGGTCGTCACCGCCACGGGGGCCGGCCTGGTCAGCACGCAGACCGGCGTCCCCGGGCTGTTCGGGACCGTCCTCGCGAGCGTCACCGAACTCGCCCACGCGGGCCTGTGGGACCGGCTGCGGGCGTGCCGCCACGAGCCGTGCCACTTCTGCTTCTTCGACCGGACGCGCAACAGCTCGGCCGGTTACTGCGGTCCGAGGTGCGCTTCCCGCGCGTCCATGCGGGCCTACCGGCAGCGCAGGAAGGAACAGGCCACCGGGACGGCGGGCTGACCCTCCGGTTGTGTCGCACCGGCGGTGCGACCCCGGTCACCTGTGCTCGTGATATGAACCTTCGAAGGACTGAACAGGCACAAATCGGGCGGCAGTCCCGCGGAAGGGCCATGCGCCGCAGCCCGGACATCCGACCGGAAGGTGGGCAGACATGCCGCATTACGATCTCGTGGTCCTCGGCGCGGGAAGCGGCAACATGCTGTTCGGGGACGAGTTCGCGCACCTGCGCCGCGCCATCGTCGAGCCGGGCCGCTTCGGCGGTACCTGCCTGAACCGGGGCTGCATCCCGAGCAAGATGTTCGTCGTGGCCGCCGACGCGGCGGAGAACGCGCGGGCCGCGGCGCGGCTCGGCGTCCGCGCCACCGTGGAGCCGGTGGACTGGAAGACCGTCCGCGACCGGGTGTTCCACCGGATCGACCCGCTCCACGACAGCGCGCTGGACTACCGCCGGGACAACGGCATCGACGTCTACACCGACGAGGCGCGCTTCGTCGAGCCCAAGGTGCTGCAGGTGGGCGAGGAGCGGATCACCGCCGACACCTTCGTCGTCTCGGTCGGCTCACGGCCCGACGTGCCGGACATCCCCGGACTGGGCACCGTGCCCTTCCACACCTCCGACACCATCATGCGGATCGAGGACGCCCCCGCCTCCCTGGTGGTCATCGGCGGCGGTTTCATCTCGGCCGAGTTCGGCCACGTCTTCAGCGCGTTCGGGACGGACGTGACGATCATCCAGCGGGGTCCGCGCCTGCTGATGGCGGAGGACGAGCAGGTGTCCCAGCGCTTCACCGAACTCGCGTCCCGGCGGCACCACCTGCTCCTCGGCGCCACCGTCGCCTCCGTCGAGCGGCGCTCCGGCGGAGTCGAGGTGAGCCTGACCTGCCCCGACGGCGACCACGTCGTCCAGGCCGAGATGCTGCTGGTGTGCACCGGCCGCCGGCCCAACAGCGACCGGCTGGACGCCGCCGCCGGCGGGCTGGAACTCGACGAGCACGGTCACATCGTGACCGACAGCAGCTACCGCACGTCGGTTCCGGGGGTCTGGGCCCTCGGCGACGTCGTGAACCACTTCCAGCTCAAGCACATGGCCAACGCCGAGTCCCGGGTCGTACGGCACAACCTGCTGCACCCGGACGACCCGCACACCCTGTCCAACAGGATCGCCCCGCACGCGGTCTTCACCAGTCCGCAGATCGCGAGCGTCGGGCTGACCGAGCAGGAGGCGCGTCGCCGCGGCGTCGAGTGCCTGGTCAGCGTCCGCGACTACGCGGGCACCGCCTACGGATGGGCCCTCGAGGACACCACGAGCTTCGTGAAGGTCCTGGCGAACCCCCACGACCGCACGATCCTGGGCGCGCACATCATCGGTCCCCAGGCCGCGACGCTCATCCAGCCTCTGATCCAGGCCATGGCGCTGGGGCAGACCGCCGACCAGGTCGGCCGGGACGTGCTGTACATCCACCCCGCGCTCACCGAGGCCGTCGAGCAGGCCCTGCTGGAGCTGTAGCCCCGGTCCGCCCGGAGCGGTCCCGCCCGAGACGGGACCGCTCCGGGTCATCCAGAGGCAGCGGTGGGGTTACATCTTCATGCCGCTCCTCAGGTGCTTCATGTCGTGCGCGTCCATGCCCCGGCCCATGTCCATCAGCATCCGGTGGATGTCGTGGACCGGCGACGGCATGACGACGAAGGGCCGCATCATGCCCTCGTCCTCGTGGTCGAGCAGGTGGCAGTGGTACATCACCTTGCCGGTCTGGTCGGCGAGGCGGCCGGCGACGGTGACGAGGGTGTTGGCGTTGACGGTGATGGTGTCCTTCCAGCCGGACTCCTCGGGGGCGACCGGAACCGGCGCTCCGAGGGTGATGGGCTTCCTGGTCTGCGCCGTGGCGAAGTCCAGGCCGGAGGCGTCGACGGTCCGCCGGTCGACGACCTGGAAGTTCATCAGGTGGATGTGCATGGGGTGGTAGATGGGCACGCCCTCGGGGGCGGCGCTGATGAAGTGCCACTTCTCCCAGGTGCCGGCGGCGGCGAAGAAGGTGGTGGTGTCCTCGAACATGGTGCCCGTGCGGCGCAGCGTGACGGTACCGCCCGGCATGTCGACGGTGACGACGCCGGTGCCCGGTGCCGTGCCGGCCGGGACCTGCTCCATCTCCCAGATCTGGGGCATGGCGCCGGTCGTGTCGAAGCTCAGCAGGACGAAGCGCTCGGTGGCGTCCTTGGGCACATCGGCGAGGCTGAGCCTGCGGAACGACGTCGACAACGTTGTCGGAAGTGGGTGCGGCGCGCGGCGCCGCTTCTCGACGCAAAACTGCATGACCTCGGCGAAGGGGATCAGGAAGTCCGGCAGGGCCGCTCCGGGGGTCTGGCCCGGGATCGCGTTGACGAGCTTGAGCTTCCTGCCGGGGAAGGCCGCGAAGTCGATGACGACGTCGGCGCGTTCCGCGGGTGACAGCGAGAGCGCCTCGTCGATGGTCTGCGGCTTGCCGAGCAGGCCCATGTCGGTGCCGATGAGCTTCATGGCGCCGTGTACGACCTTGCCGGTCTCCTCGTCCACGACGACCAGGCGGTAGACGCGGGCGCCGGAGACGTTCAGCAGCCGGAAGCGGTAGGCGCGGGCCTGGACGTCCAGGTACGGCCACACCACGCCGTTGACCATGGTGAACGGGGCCAGGCTCGCCAGGGCGGGCGGGATGGTGCCCGGCATCGGCATCGAGCCGGGGCCCACGATCCGCTTCGCGAGGACCTGGCCGGTGAGCCGTCCCTGGGCGTCGGTGTCGAAGTTCACGTCCTGGATCGTCAGCGGGATCTCGTGCTCGCCGCGGGGCAGGCCGAGCCGGTCCTCCTCCGCGTCGCGCACCAGGTAGTTGCCGACCAGGCCGGACTGCACGTTGAGCGAGGTCACCGACATGGCGTGGTCGTGGTAGAAGAGGTGCGTGGCCGCCTGGTCGTTGGCGTACTCGCCCAACTGGCCGTTCCCGGCGGTGACTCCGAACTCCGCGGCGCCGTCGCTCAGGGCGTTCTGGTGGCCGCCGTGGACGTGAACGGTGGTCCAGGCGGTGAGCCGCTCGACCTCGGGGCGGGCGGGTGCGCCCTCGGCGCCGGGCCGGTTGTAGGGCAGCAGGCCGGGGCCGGGGCCCTCGGCGTTCACCCACACGGCCTTGAGCGGCGTCGTGCCCTTGAGCCTGTTGTTCCAGGCGATGCGGACGCGCTCCCCGCTGCGGACCTCGATGGTCGGGCCGGGGAAGTGGCCGGCGTAGGTCCACATCCGGCTCGGCGGCATCTGGGAGTGCAGCCGGACCCGGGACTCCACCATGTCGATCTCGGTGATCCCGTGGCTCTTGGGGCGCAGCTTCGGCGGGACGCGCAGCGGGTCGCGGAACGGCTTCAGCGTCGTGAACGTGGGCTCGTTCACGCCGTTGAGCGCGTCGGCCGCCTCCGCGGTGCCCTGGAAGACGCCGGTGGAGCCGAGGACCCCGGTACCGGCCACGGCGACGGCCGCGGCGGTGACCCCGGCCATGCCGAGAACGGTCCGCCTGCTGGTGGTTGGCATGTAAGTGTTCATCCTGTTCTGGGTGGTACGAGTGCGGGAGGTGGAGCCTCGGAGGGACGCGCCCGCGCTCCCCTGGGTCCGGGGAGCGTCGTTCCGCACGCCTCAGGACGGCGACGCCGAGCGGACGACCGGCGGCCTGAGGGGGGGTTTCCGGCGCGGACGGACGCCGTCGGAGCTGTCGGCCACCTGGCATCCCGCGTCAGGGCAGACACGACGGCCTGCCGGCCGGCCCCGACATGGGTCCTGTCGGTCCGGCGTTCCCGGAGCGCGCATCCTCATGGTGGGTTCGCCACCTCGGTGCGGCACTCGTACCCGGGCAATCCCCCCAGCCTGCGCTGAGCCCCCGCGCACTACTTGCTCGGTCAAACAAGTAGAAGATTCGACTACTTGTACGCGCAAGTAGCTTGATTCGTCATCAAACGGAACCCGGAACGAGGGGCCCGGCAGGCGCGCCGAGCCCCTCCGTCCGGCGCCCCCCGTGGGACGCCGAAGCCGCCTGCGAGGGCTCAGCCCAAGTAGAAGTCCCGGCGGGCGGCGACGAACTGCTCGACGGTCCGGGCGGGCACGCCCGTCACGCGCTCGACGTCGTCCGACGCCCGGTCGTAACGGTTCTCCCGGTGCAGCCGGCCCATCGTGGCGATGTGGGCCTCGATGTGCTGCGGCAGACCGACCTGACCGAGCACCTCGGCCTGCCACCGTTCCGGGGGCACGTCGACGTACGTCACCTGACGTCCCAGCGCCCGCGAGAACTCCTCGGCCATCTCCGTCATGTCGACCGTGCGCGGGCCGGTCAGTTCGTAGACCCGGCCGACGTGCGGGGCCGGATCGCGCAGGACCGTGGCGACCGCCCGGGCGACGTCCTCCACGGCCACCGGCGAGGTGCGCCCGGCGCCGAACGGCAGCGCGATCGTCCCGCTCTCCCGGATCGACCGTGCCGCCAGCGCGGTGAACAGCGGATTGTCCAGGAAGGACGTCGGGCGGATGTGCACCACCGGCAGACCCGACCAGTTCAGCACCTGCTCCGCCAGCCAGTGCAGCCGCTGCTGGTGGGACTCCCCCGTGCTGGTCCCGGTCATCTGCGACACCGTCATCTGCGACATGCCCACCAGCGCGTCCAGCCGTCCGTACTCGCGGGCGACGCTCGCCACCACGGTCGCCGCGAGCAGGTGGTCGGGCGAGACGGGCATGGCGAAGTACATCCGCCGCGCCCCCTCAAGCGCCGCCGCGACGGTCTCGGGCCGGGTGAGATCGCCGGTGACGACCTCCGCGCCGAGCGCGCGCAGCGCGTCCGCCCGTTCGTCGTCGCGGCGGACCATCGCGCGCACCGGTACGCCCTGCTCACGCAGGAGTTCGAGGACGGCACGGCCCACGCCGCCGACCCCGGTGACGAGGACAAGATTGCCGGCAGCCATCGGTCGGTCTCCTTCTGGGTTGGCTGAGTTTCCGGTGACAGGTGTGGCCACGGACGCCCTCGGCGTACGAGGTGCCGACGGGACCGCGCCCACCCCTGAACCATTACGAGCATATGCTCCTATCTCGCGGGCGGCAACCGCGCCCGCCCCGCACGGCCCGGGGCCCGCGCCCGCAGGGGCGGCGTCCCGCCCATGAGCGAGCGGTCACCCGCGCACCTATACTCGCCAAGAGGGAGTCGTTCGATGACGAGCAACAGCGCGGTCGGAGAACACCGCCGCGACGGCGGGCCCGCACGGATCCAGGCCACGGATCTCGAGGAGGTCCTGCACGGCGCCGTCCGTGAGGCCCTGTTCCGGATGGACGCCGTGTCCGCGGCGGTCTACCTGCTGCACGGGGACGATGCCGAACTGCACGCGGCGATGATCGCCGGCAGCCCGCCCTCCTGCTTCACGATGCCCTGCACGATCGATATCGACATGCCCCGCGCCTCGTCCCGTGCCGTCGCCACGGGAAGGACGGCGGTCCTCCCCGATCCCGATCCGGCCGGCGCGGACCAGACGTACGCCCTGCCCTATCCCTACGCGGCCCTGGCGGCCCCGGTCACCGCGGACGGGCACCGCTTCGGCGCGCTCACCGTCCTGCGCCTGGAGAGCCACGGCGACTACGGCCCCGCGGACCACAAGGTGCTGCGGGAGATCGCGGACACACTGGCCGCGGCTCTCGCCGGGCTCGCACGCCACGGCACCACCGTCAGGGCCGGCCCCACACCCGCCGTCGTGCCGGTGCTCCACTCGAGCGTCCACACCCCGGGCTGGGGAGTGCGCGGCGTCCCCGGCTCGGCCGGCGCCAGCCTGATGTACCCCCTACGGCATCTCGCCGAACGGCTGAACCAGGCCACCACCATGGACCACGTCATCGCGGCGGCACGTGACTCCATCATGACCCCCCTCGGTGCCCGCGTCCTGGTGCTCGCCTCGGTGAGTGCGGGCCGGCTGTGGGTCCTTGGGCACAGCGGGCCCTCCTCCGCCATGGTCCGCACCCTCCACGGCGCCCGACTCGGTGCGCGAACCCCGGCGGCGGAGGCGGTCGGCGGGCACGCGCTGTTCCTGTCCGGCGGGCCACCGCGGGACGAGGGCTCCGAATGGGAGGATGCCGGGCCGCGGGCCGCGGCCTATCTGCCGCTCGCCATCGGGAGCAGGCTCGTCGCTGAGGCACCCGCGCGGAACACACACGTCGTCGGCGTGTGCTGCCTGGAGTTCGCCGGGCCCCGCGAGTTCCCGCCCGAGGAGCGGACGGTGCTCGGCATGATGGCCGGGATGCTGGGGGCGACGGTCGAACGCGTCGAACTGGATGCCAGACAACGCGAGGTCGCCGAACACCTGCAGCGCAGGCTCCTGCCGTCCGCCCTCGCCGAGGTACCGGGGCTGGCGACCACCGCGCGCTACCGGCCCGCCGTGACCACGGTGCAGGTGGGCGGCGACTGGTACGACGTGATCAAAGTGGCGGACGACAGGATGGTGCTGGTCGTCGGTGACGTGGAGGGCCACGACCTGGACAGCGCCGCCGTCATGGGCCAGGCGCGCACCGCGCTGATCTCGTACGCCACCGAGGGTCACTGCCCGGCCGTGGTGATCGACCGGACGGACCGGCTGCTCGCCGAACTCGGCACCGAGCAGCTCGTGACGTGCTGCGTGGTCGCCCTGGACACCGGCGACGGAACGGCCGAGGTGGCCCTGGCCGGGCACCCGGCGCCGATCGTACGGCGGCCCGACGGGAGCGTCGACGTCCTCGAAGCCCCACCGAACCTCCCGCTGGGCGTCACCGCCGGGCACCCCTACCGGAGTTGGGAGCACACGCTGTCGCCGGGGTCCGTGCTGATGCTGTACTCCAACGGTCTGACGGACTCCGCCACCCGCGATCCCGGCACGTGCGCTCAGGACCTGCTCCACAAGGGCGGCCGGCAGGCCGGGACCGACCTGGAGCGACTCGCCGACCGCCTGGTCGCCCAGGTCTCCGGCCCCAGGTGGCGCCGCGACGACGCGGTGCTGCTCCTGGCCAGGTACGAGGGCGCCGTGGGCAAGGGGGCGCCACGGACGGCGAGCCTGCACGTGCAGCGCCGCGATCTGCACGGGGTCAAGGCGACCCGGGCGTTCGTCGACGAGCAACTGCGCTCGTGGTCGCTGGCGGGCATGTCGGACGCCCTGCAGCTGATCGCGTCCGAGGTCGTGACGAACGCCCTCATCCACGCGGGCAGCGATGTCGACGTCCGGCTGCGGGCCTTCGACGACCGCGTGCGGCTGGAGGTACGGGACTCCTGCGGCAATCCGCCCGTCCCCTCGCCGCTCGCCCTGGACGAGGAGGAGAACGCCGAGGCCGAGCACGGCCGGGGCCTGCTCATCGTGGAGGCCCTGGCCGGGCAGTGGAACACCTCGCCCAACGGCCGCGGCAAGACCGTCTCGCTGGATCTGCCCATCCCCACGGAGGCCTGACGGCGCCTGCCTGGACCGGTGGCCCCGCGGTCGGTGTGGATGTGTGTGTTCGTGGTCGTGGGGCCCACGGGGCGTCCGGCCAGGGTCCGGGGCGCGCGCGGTGACCTCGTCCGCACCCAGCACGTCCCGTTCGGTGAGCACGTCCTCCAGGGCGGCCGGCCAGAGCCGGTGGTGGTCCCAGGGGTCGTCCGCCGCGGGACCCTTCTCCCAGGCCCGGATCCGGGCGATGAGCGCGGACTGGAACCGCGGCCGGCCGAAGGCACCGGACTCGTGGAGGCCGGCGGCCAAGCCGAAGGCGCGGCTCTCCCACGGCTCGGCGAAGACCAGCTCGCCGTTGGAGCGGGGCGGGGCGGCCGGCCCGTCGACGTCCAGGGGAGCGGTCACGGCGCCGCCACCTTCGCCACGCCGACCCCTGCGTCCCGGGTCACCAGCGGCACGAGTTCCTCCTCGGTCAAGTGCTCGGTGCCGGCGGGTCGTTCGCCCCATCCTGGCGTGCCCCCCAAGTCGGCGATGCCCTCCATGGCGCGCTCTTTCCTGTGCCGGGATCACCGCACACCAGCTTGGCCCCCGGGCGGCCGGTGTCCCCGCGACACGGCCCGCCCGCCTCCCGGTTCCCTCCGACGGGCCGTCAGGCCGCCGCCCTACCGGGAGGCGAGGAACTCCCGGGCCCCGCGCAGGCGGGTCCGTATGAGCCTTTGGGTGGCACTGCTGTCGAGGCGGACGTCGAGGGCCCCGGGTACGGGGCCGCCGGCACGGCGCCCGGCGGGCAGCGCGGTGGCGTCGAGGCCGTCGCGGCGGGCGATGAGCGCGCCGAGTCGGTGGCGGCTGAGGGCGTCCGTCCCGGCGAGGTGGAACATCCCGGACGCGTCGGACACCGCGAGTTCCCACAGGGCGGAGGCGAGGTCCCCGACGTGCACCGGGCAGCGGACTTCGCCGGTGAACAGGACGCCGTCGCGCACTCCGGCCGCCAGGTCGTGGACCAGGCGCTCGTGCACGGACCCGCCGTCGCCGATGATCAAGGAGGTGCGCGCGACCACGGCGGCGGGCACCAGGAGCCGCACCGCGGTCTCGGCGGCGGCCTTCGCCGCGCCGTACGGGGTGACGGGGTCGGGACGGCAGGACTCGTCGTAGCGGACCCGGGCCCCGGAGAAGACGGCGTCGCTGGAGACGTGGACCAGGCGGCAGCCGTGTTCCGCCGCGGCCATCGCCACGCGGACCGAGCCGTCGGCGGTGACCTCCCAGTCGCTGTAGCCGCTGGTGACGTTGACGACGGCGTCGGGGGCGGCCTCGGCCAGCACCGTGCCGAGGTGCCCGGGGGCACGGAGGTCGAGGTGGTGCCACGGGATACCGGGAACCCCGCCGGGATGGCGGGAGCGGTACGTCGCCGCCGTCCAGAGACCCGCGGCCACGGCCTGTCGTACGAGTTCCCTGCCCAGGAAACCGCTGCCGCCGACGATGAGGACCTTCACGGACTTCACCGTAGGGCAGCCGCAAGGGCGGTGGGCTCGTCCGCCGCGGAAAACGACGAAGGCAAGGGAGGAAACCCTTCCCTTGCCACTCTCAACATATAGCGCACAGGGGGCCTTGCGGCAAGGCCCCCCTCGTACCGCAGAATCGCTGACCTGAGCCGGAACCTGGGGAATTGGAAGTTCTGATACGTGTGTTGTCATTTGTTCGTCGACGGGTCGAGCAGCGCGGGAGCGGCCGCGGATCGGAGCCGCTGACGTGGAGCCCCTGACCACCGGCGCGTTCGCCCTTCCCGCCCGGCTCGCCGCCAAGGCCGCCCCGGCGCTCGTCGCAGGCGACGAGCGGCACTTCGCCGCCATCGCGGAGAGCCTCGACCGGGCCATCGCCGAGCTGTCAGAACGCCTCGCCGCCGAGCGCAGGGCGCCCGGCGGCGTGGGCCGTCAGGCGATGGACCGGGACGCGGAGATCCACCGGCTGACCGCCCGGCTGCGCGCGCTGCGCCGCTTCGGCCTGGACCTGTGCCTCGGGCACATCGTGCGCGCCGACGACCCCGAGCCGGTGTACATCGGGCGGCTCGGCCTCACCGACAGCGCGGGGCGCCGGCTGCTGATCGACTGGCGCTCCCCCGCCGCCGAGCCGTTCTTCGCGGCGACCCACGCCGACCCGATGGGGCTGGTGAGCCGCCGCAGGTACCGCTGGAGCGGCGGCCGGGTCAGCGACTACTGGGACGAGGTGTTCACCGCCGACGGACTCGAGGGGCGCGCCGCGCTCGACGACCAGTCGGCGTTCATCGCGAGCCTGGGCGGTAGCCGGTCGCCCCGGATGCGGGACGTGCTCGCCACCATCCAGGCCGACCAGGACGCCGTGATCCGGGCGGGGTCACGGGGCGCCCTCGTCGTCGACGGGGGTCCGGGGACGGGGAAGACCGTCGTCGCCCTGCACCGCTCCGCCTACCTCCTCTACTCCGACCCGCGCCTCGGTCGTCGCCGGGGCGGCGTGCTGTTCGTCGGCCCGCACCAGCCCTACCTGGCCTATGTCGCCGATGTCCTCCCGAGCCTCGGCGAGGAGGGTGTGCGGACCTGCACCCTGCGGGACCTGGTCGCCGAGGGGGCCACGGCGACGGCCGAGACCGACCCGGACGTGGCCCGCCTGAAGTCGTCGGCGGACATGGTGCGGGCCGTGGAGAAGGCCGTCAGGTTCTACGAGGAGCCGCCGTCGGCGGGGATGACGGTGTCGACCGACTGGGGCGACGTCCGGCTGACCGCCGACGACTGGGCCGAGGCCTTCGACGCGCCGGGGCCGGCCACCCCGCACAACGAGGCGCGCGACCTGATCTGGGAGGAGCTGACCGCCGTCCTCCTGGACAGGCTCGGTGACGAGGACGTCCCGCCGGAGATGTTCCGCAGGTCGTTGCTGCACGACGGGGAACTGGTCACGACCCTCAACCGCGCATGGCCGTTGATCGACGCGGCCGACCTCGTCGGGGACCTGTGGTCGGTCCCCGCCTACCTGCGGCTGTGTGCTCCGTGGCTCGCCCCCGAGGACGTCCGCAGGCTGCAGCGGGCGGACCCGCAGGCATGGACGGTGTCCGACCTGCCGATCCTGGACGCGGCACGGCAGCGGCTCGGCGATCCGCTCGCGGCGCGCCGCGAGCACCGGCGTGAGGCCGCCGTCGCGGCCGAGCGCGCACGCATGGCCGACGTCATCGACAACGTGCTGGCGGCCGACGACGACGGCGAGGGCGCGGTGACGATGCTGCTCGGACAGGACCTGCGGGACAGCCTGGTCGACGACACCGCTCTGCCCGGCGACGACCCGGAACCCCTGGCGGGACCGTTCGCCCACATCGTGGTGGACGAGGCCCAGGAACTGACCGACGCGCAGTGGCAGATGCTGCTGCTGCGCTGCCCGTCCCGCAGCTTCACCGTCGTCGGGGACCGGGCACAGGCACGGCACGGGTTCGCGGAGTCGTGGCAGGAGCGGCTGCGGCGGGTGGGCCTCGACCGGGTGACCGTGGCCTCGCTGGGCATCAACTACCGGACGCCGCGGGAGGTCATGGCGGAAGCCGAGCCGGTCATCCGGGCCGTGCTGCCGGACGCCAATGTGCCCGCCTCCGTCCGCAGCGGCGGTGTGCCCGTCGTGCACGGACGGGTCACGGATCTCGACACGGTCCTCGGCACCTGGCTCGCGTCGCACGACGACGGCGTCGCCTGTGTCATCGGCCATCCGTCGTTCCGCGCGACGCCCCGCGTGCGGTCCCTGACCCCGGAGCTGTCCAAGGGGCTGGAGTTCGACCTGGTCGTCCTCGTCGACCCGGAGGCGTTCGGCGAGGGTGTGGAGGGAGCGGTCGACCGCTACGTCGCGATGACCCGCGCGACCCGGCAACTCGTCGTGCTCAGGAGTTCCTGACGGGGCGCCTTGGCCGGGGAACGGCGCCGGACAGGGAGACGGCGCCGGACGCCGGGGCACCCGTGGTGTTCCAGGCCTTGATGACGGGGCGGCCGTGCTCGGTGCCGAGGCGGCTGACGGTGCCGGTGTCCAGGGCGAACAGCGAACCGGCGGAGGGCGGCAGACCGAGACGGCGGGCGGTGAGGACGCGCAGGATGTGGCCGTGGGCGACAAGCAGGACGTCGCCCACGGCCGGGTCGCGCAGCAGCGGCTCGACGCGCGCGAGCACGCGGTCGGCCCGGCGGCCGACGTCCTCGGGGCTCTCGCCGGGATGGTCCGCCGGGCCGGTGGCCACGCCGTCGGTCCACAGGTTCCACGTCGGGCGGGTGCGGTGGATCTCCGCGGTGGTGACGCCCTCGTAGCCCCCGTAGTCCCATTCGCTCAGGTCCGGGTCGATCTCGGGGCCGCTCACCCCGGCCAGCTCGGCCGTGCGCACGGCGCGGCGCAGCGGGCTGCTCAGGGCGAGGGCGATGTCGTGGCCGCGCAGCACGGCGGCGACGCGGGCGGCCTCGTCCTCGCCGTGCGGGGTCAGGGGGAGGTCGGTGTGGCTGGTGTGCTGCCGGGACAGGGTCCACGCGGTTTCGCCGTGGCGGAGCAGGAGCAGGTCACCCATGATCGTTCATCCACTTTCGGCAATGGAGGAGGGGGTGGTGTGTGCGGTGCGGTGGTGAGGTGTCTTTGCGGTGGTGGTGGGGGCAGTGCGGTGGTGCCCGCGCCGGCCGGACCGGCCGGCGCGGGTCACTGCGGTGGCTAGCGGGCGGTGTCCGCGGAGGTGACGGCGTGGCCGCCGAACTGGTTGCGGAGGGCGGCGATCATCTTCATCTGCGGGGAGTCGTCCTGGCGGGACGCGAAGCGGGCGAAGAGCGACGCGGTGATCGCGGGGAGCGGCACGGCGTTGTCGATGGCCGCCTCGACCGTCCAGCGGCCCTCGCCGGAGTCCTCCGCGAAGCCCTTGAGCTGCTCGAGGTGCTCGTCCTCGTCGAGGGCGTTCACGGCCAGGTCCAGCAGCCAGGAGCGGATGACGGTGCCCTCCTGCCAGGAGCGGAACACCTCGCGCACGTCGGTGACCGAGTGCACCTTCTCCAGCAGCTCCCAGCCCTCGGCGTAGGCCTGCATCATGGCGTACTCGATGCCGTTGTGGACCATCTTGGCGAAGTGGCCGGCGCCGACCTTGCCCGCGTGGACGAAACCGAAGTCGCCCTCGGGCTTGAGGGCGTCGAAGACCGGCCGCACCCGCTCGACGTGCTCGGCCTGCCCGCCGACCATGAGGGCGTAGCCGTTCTCCAGGCCCCAGACACCGCCGGAGACGCCGGCGTCGACGAAGCCGATCCCCTTGGCGGCCAGCTCCTGGGCGTGCTTCTCGTCGTCCGTCCAGCGGGAGTTGCCGCCGTCAACAACGATGTCGCCCGGCTCGAGGAGGCCGCCGAGCTCATCGACCACGGACTGGGTCGCGGCGCCGGCCGGCACCATGACCCAGACCACGCGCGGTGCGTCGAGCTTGTCGACCAGTTCGGTGAGGCTGCCGACGTCGGCCAGTTCGGGGTCCCGGTCGTAGCCGACGACGGTGTGGCCCGCGCGGCGGATCCGCTCGCGCATGTTGCCGCCCATCTTGCCGAGGCCGACGAGTCCGAGTTGCATGTCAGGTGCTCCTTCTGTGTGTCGTGGGTGTGGTCGGCGGGCGGCGCCCGCCCGGGGCCGGGTGGCGCCGCCGTGGGGGTTCCCGGGGTCAGTTCCCCCGCAGGGAGCGGTACGCGGCCACGAGGGCGGCGGTGGAGGGGTCGAGGCCGGGGACGTCTGCGTCGCCGGTCAGGGCGGGTTCGACGCGCTTGGCGAGGACCTTGCCGAGTTCGACACCCCACTGGTCGAAGGAGTCGATGTTCCACAGCGCGCCCTGGACGAAGACCTTGTGCTCGTAGAGCGCGATGAGCTGGCCGAGGACCGAGGGCGTCAGTTCGGTCGCCAGGACGGTGGTCGTCGGGTGGTCGCCGCGGAAGGTCCGGTGCGGGACCTGCTCCTCGGGCACGCCCTCGGCGCGGACTTCCTCGGCCGTCTTGCCGAAGGCGAGCGCCTGTCCCTGGGCGAAGAGATTGGCCATCAGCAGGTCGTGCTGGGCGGTGAGTTCGGCGCTCAGTTCGCCGGCCGGCCGGGCGAAGCCGATGAGGTCCGCCGGGATCAGCTTCGTGCCCTGGTGGATCAGCTGGTAGTAGGCGTGCTGCCCGTTGGTGCCGGGCGTGCCCCACACGACCGGGCCGGTCTCCCACTCCACCCGCTGCCCCTCGCGGTCCACGGACTTGCCGTTGGACTCCATGTCCAGTTGCTGCAGGTAGGCGGTGAACTTGGACAGGTAGTGGGAGTACGGGAGGACGGCGTGCGACTGGGCGCCGAAGAAGTTGCCGTACCAGACGCCGAGCAGGCCGAGGATGAGCGGGGCGTTGGCCTCGGCGGGCGCGGTGCGGAAGTGCTCGTCGACGGTGCGGAACCCGTCGAGCATCTCGCGGAACCGCCGCGGGCCGATGGCGATCATCAGGGAGAGGCCGATCGCCGAGTCGTATGAGTAGCGGCCGCCCACCCAGTCCCAGAACTCGAACATGTTGTCCGGGTCGATGCCGAACTCCGCGACCTTGCCGGTGTTGGTGGACAGGGCGACGAAGTGCCGGGCGACGGCCTTCTCGTCCCCGTCGAGCCCGGCCAGCAGCCAGCTGCGCGCCGACGTTGCGTTGGTGATGGTCTCGATGGTGGTGAAGGTCTTGGACGCGACGACGAACAGCGTCTCGGCGGGGTCGAGGCCCTGCAGGGCCTCGTGGAGGTCCGCGCCGTCGACGTTGGAGACGAAGCGGAACGTCAGCGAGCGGTCGGTGTAGGGGCGCAGCGCCTCGTAGGCCATGGCGGGTCCGAGGTCGGAGCCGCCGATGCCGATGTTGACGACGTTCCTGATCCGCTTGCCGGTGTGGCCGGTCCACTCCCCGGAGCGCACCCGGTCGGCGAAGGCGGACATCTTGTCGAGCACGGCGTGGATCCGAGGCACGACGTTCTCGCCGTCCACCTCGATGACCGCGTCCCGGGGCGCGCGCAGGGCGGTGTGGAGGACGGCCCTGCGCTCGGTCACGTTGATCTTCTCGCCGCGGAACATGGCGTCGCGCAGCTCGAACACGCCGGTGGCGGCCGCCAGTTCGCGCAGCAGAGCGAGGGTCTCGTCCGTGACCAGGTTCTTGGAGTAGTCGATGCGCAGGTCGCCGACCTCCACCGTGTAGCGCCGCGCGCGTGCGGGGTCCGCGGCGAACAGTTCGCGCAGGTGCGGCCCCGGCCGGTTGACGGCACGGTGCTCCGCCAGTGCGGCCCACTGCGGGCGGTGGCTCGGCTTGGGTGTGTCAGACATCGTCCTTCTCCTGGTTCTCGTGCTGGTGCGCGCGCTGCGGCGGCACCGGGCCGGCCTTCGCGGAGCGGGCCTTCGCGGCGGCGGCCTTCGCGGTGGGGGCCTTCGCGGTGGGGGCCTTCGCGGTGGGGGCCTTCGCCGGGACGGCCTTGGCGCGGGGCGCCTTGACCTCGGCCCGGAGCGCGGCGGCATAGGCCTCGTCGGGGTCGAGACGGCGGAGCTCCTCCGCGATGAGCTCCGCGGTGGTGCGGACCTTCAGTGCGAGGACACGGGTGGGCTGTCCGGGGATGGACAGCCGGGCCACGGCACCCTCGGGGCGGTCGATGAGGATGTCGCCTTCCGGGGTGCGCAGCCGGACCGCGGTCACGACGGGTCCGTCGGTGACGACCCGTTCGACGGGCACGCGCAGCCGGTCGGCGAACCAGCGGGCCAGCAGCTCCGCACTGGGGTTGTCGGCCTCGCTCTCCACGACCGCGGAGGTGACCCTGGCCCGGGCCTGGTCGAGCGCGGCGGCGAGCATGGACCGCCACGGCGTCAGCCGGGTCCACGCGAGGTCGGTGTCGCCCGGCGCGTACGAGCCGGCCCGGGTCGCCAGTCGCTCCAGCGGGCGGTCGACGGCGTACGCGTCGGTGATGCGGCGCTGGGCGAGCGCGCCCAGCGGGTCCTTCGCCGGCACGTCGGGCGCGTCCGCGGGCCACCACACCACGACGGGGGCGTCGGGGAGCAGCAGCGGCAGGACCACGGAGTCGGCGTGCTCGGCCGCTTCGCCGAACAGCCGCAGCAGCACCGCCTCTCCGGATCCGGCGTCCGAGCCGACGCGGACCTCGGCGTCGACGCGGGAGGTAGTGCGCCGGCGGGTGGTGCGCGACGGCCGCTTGATGACGACGAGCGTGCGCGAGGGGTGCTCCTGCGCCGCCTGCTCCGCCGCCTTCAGGGCGTCGTGGGCGTTCTCCTCGTCGGTCACGATGACCATGGTCAGGACCATGCCGACGGCGGGGGAGCCGATGGCGCGGCGGCCCTGCACCAGGGCCTTGTTGATGTGGCTTGCCGTGGTGTCTGTCAGGTCGATCCTCATGGCCTGCGCCAGCTCCGTCCGTCTCGTGCGAGCATCTCGTCGGCCTCCGCGGGGCCCCAACTGCCCGCGGTGTACTGCGCGGGCCGTGCGTGCGTGTCCCAGTACCGCTCGATCGGGTCGAGGATCTTCCAGGACTCCTCGACCTCCTGGTGGCGGGGGAAGAGGTTGGCGTCGCCGAGCAGCACGTCGAGGATGAGCCGCTCGTACGCCTCCGGGCTGGACTCGGTGAAGGACTCGCCGTAGGCGAAGTCCATCGTCACGTCCCGGATCTCCATCGACGTCCCCGGCACCTTCGAGCCGAAGCGCACCGTGATGCCCTCGTCGGGCTGGACGCGGATGACGATCGCGTTCTGGCCGAGTTCCTGCGTGGCCTCCGGGTCGAACGGGGAGTGCGGGGCGCGCTGGAAGACGACCGCGATCTCGGTGACGCGGCGGCCCAGGCGCTTGCCGGCCCGGAGGTAGAAGGGGACGCCCGCCCAGCGGCGGTTGTCTATCTCCAGCTTGATCGCTGCGTAGGTGTCGGTCCTGGACTCGGGGTCGATGCCGTCCTCCTCCAGGTAGCCGGACACCTCCTGGCCGCCCTGCCAGCCGTGCGCGTACTGGCCGCGCACCGTGTGGGCGCCGAGGTCGCGGGGGAGCCGTACCGCGCGCAGCACGTTCAGCTTCTCGGTGAGGAGGGATTCGGCGTCGAAGGAGGCGGGCTCCTCCATCGCGGTCAGCGCGAGCAGCTGCAGCAGGTGGTTCTGGATGACGTCGCGTGCGGCGCCGATCCCGTCGTAGTAGCCCGCGCGGCCGCCGATGCCGATGTCCTCGGCCATCGTGATCTGCACGTGGTCCACGTAGGAGCGGTTCCACAGCGGCTCGAACATCGTGTTCGCGAAGCGCAGCGCCAGGATGTTCTGGACCGTCTCCTTGCCCAGGTAGTGGTCGATCCGGAAGACCTGCTCCGGGGCGAACACCTCGTGGACGAGCGCGTTCAGTTCACGGGCGCTGGCCAGGTCGTGGCCGAAGGGCTTCTCGATGACGGCCCGCCGCCAGGAGCCCTCGGGGGCGTCGGCGAGCCCGTGCTTCTTCAGCTGCCGGACGACCTTGGGGAAGAACTTGGGCGGCACCGACAGGTAGAACGCGTAGTTGCCGCTGGTTCCCCGGGCGGCGTCCAGCTCGTCGACGGTGACGGCCAGTTGCTTGAACGCGACGTCGTCGTCGAAGTCGCCGGGGATGAAGCGCATGCCCTCGGCGAGCTGCTGCCAGACCTCCTCGCGGAACGGCGTGCGGGCGTACTCGCGCACCGAGTCGTGGACGACCTGGGCGAAGTCCTGGTCGGCCCAGTCGCGGCGGGCGAAGCCGACGAGCGAGAAGCCCGGCGGGAGCAGTCCGCGGTTGGCCAGGTCGTACACGGCGGGCATCAGCTTCTTGCGGGACAGGTCGCCCGTGACACCGAAGATCACCAGGCCGGACGGGCCCGCGATGCGCGGCAGCCGCCGGTCGGACGGGTCGCGCAGGGGGTTGGACCACGGGGTGTCGGATGTGGTCAGGTCCTTGCTCATCGCGCGTCGGCTCCCTTGCCGTTCAGTGCGGTTCCGATGGCCTGCAGCAACTCGGCCCAGGCCGCCTCGAACTTCGCCACGCCCTCGTCCTCCAGCCGCCGGACGACCTCGTCGTAGGAGATCCCCAGCCGTTCCAGGGCCGTCAGGTCGGCGCGGGACCGGTCGTGGCGGCCGGTGACGGTGTCACCGTCGAGGCGGCCGTGGTCGGCGACGGCGTCGAGCGTCGCCTCGGGCACGGTGGTGACCGTCCCCGGCGCGACGAGTTCCTCGACGTATCGGGTGTCCCGGTACGCCGGGTCCTTCACCCCGGTGGAGGCCCACAGAGGCCGCTGCTCGTGAGCGCCCGCCGCGGCGAGCGCGGCCCAGCGGTCGCCGGTGAAGAACTCCCGCTGCGCCCGGTACGCCAGCCGGGCGTTGGCGAGCGCCGCCCGGCCCTTCAGGGCCGCCGCCTCGTCCGTGCCCAGTTCCGTCAGCCGCCGGTCGACCTCCGTGTCGACGCGGGAGACGAAGAACGAGGCGACGGAGTGCACGGTGGACAGGTCGATCCCCGCCGCGCGGGCCCTCTCCAGGCCGGACACGTAGGCCTCCATGACCTCGCGGTAGCGGTCCAGGGAGAAGATCAGCGTCACGTTCACGCTGATCCCGAGGCCGGTGACCTCCGTGATGGCCGGCAGGCCCTCCGAGGTCGCCGGAATCTTGATCATCACGTTGGGGCGGTCGACGAGCCAGGCGAGCTGACGGGCCTCGGCGACGGTCGCCTCCGTGCGGTGGGCGAGGCGGGGGTCGACCTCGATCGACACCCGGCCGTCGCGGCCACCGGTCGCCTCGTACACCGGCCGCAGGACGTCGGCCGCGGCTCGGACGTCGGCGGCGGTCATCATGCGGACGGCCTCGTCCGGGGTGACATCACGCGCGGCCAGGTCCGCGAGTTGTTCCCGGTAGTCCTCCCCCGAGCCGATGGCGGCCCGGAAGATGGACGGATTCGTGGTGACGCCCACCACACGCCCCGCGGCGACCAGTTCGGTCAGGTCACCGGAGGCGATGCGTCTGCGTGACAGGTCGTCGAGCCAGACCGAGACTCCCTCGGCGGCCAGTCGCCGCAATGGTTCCGCGCTTGCGGTTGCTTCTTCGTTCACTGTGATCATCTTCCTTCTGCGATCGCGTCAACCGTGGCGGACCCCAAAGGATTCCCGGCCGCCGGGGGCGGCGTTTTTGCAGGTGACGGAGGTATCCCACCCCGCGGGCATGACAGTGTGGACCCCTTGGATGTGACGAGGCGACGAAGATCACACCTTGCGGATGACGCACCGGCCCCTCGGCCCTCCCCGCGACCGCCCCCGACGACGCGGCGTCAGCCGGGTACGGCCTGCCCGGCACCGACGAGGCCGCCGGAAAGGTCCGCCTCCTCGGACGCCGCCACGCGCGAACCCTCGGCCGCCCACAGCCGCAGCCGTGCGTCGTGCAGCCAATACGCGGCGATTACTGGCGAGACATCCATGATGTCCGCTATCTCCTGAGAGCCGAGGCCCTCGACAGCCGCGAGGTACACGGCGAACCGCTGCTCCTTCGGCAGCGCGAGGAGCGCGGCCCGCGCCTCCGGCTCAGGCAGCAGCACGAACTCGTCCAGCGCGGACACCCGCAGCCCCTCCGGGAACCGCGACTCCGGCGGCAGCACGCACACGTCGGGGTGCGGGCCGATGAACGCGCCGGCCAGGAGGTCGTAGAGCCAGACCCGGTGGTCGATGCCGTCGAGGAGGCGCGGGAACGCGGCGTACGCCCGGGTGAACACCTCCAGGACGAGCTCCTCCGCCTCGGCCGGGTCACCCGTGACGCCCGAGGCGGCCCGGTACACGACGTCGAGGTGGGTCAGCACGTCACGCTCGAAACGGGCCTCGTGCCCGATCGGGCCGCTCGCGGAGCCAGCGGCCGGGGGCACCGGGCCGCCGGCGGCCGACCGGGTCTGCGGCGCGCGGGCGGTCCTGCGATGACGGCCGCCCCCGAGGACCGCGCCGCTCCCCCGCCCGTACGCGTCACCGTCGGCGCGCCCGCCCCGGTGCCGGCCACTGCCCGGGCCGGACACCGCGTACCGGGCCGCGGTGGAGGACTGGGCGTTCGTCAGCGACTGATGCATGTGCGTCTCTTTCCGTGAGGGCTTGCGGGTCGGTCCGTCGTGCGGGCGGGGTCGCCACACCGCATCGCGGCCCTGCTATTTGCTTCGCGCAGCAAATATATATCCTTCGCGAAGCAAGTAAACTGGGGGCATGCAAGATGCCGCACACCGCCCGGAAACCGCCTCGGAGCTGCCCCCTCCCCTCAATGCGGACGAGGAAGTCCTCATGCGGTCCCTCAGCCGCGTCATCTACGCCCTGCCCCGCGCGCTGGACGCCGACATGGCCCGCGAGCAACGGCTCCCGCTCATCGAGTACCAGGCGCTGATGAACCTCTCGGAGGCTCCGGGCCGGCAGTCACGGATGAGCGACCTCGCCACCGCCTGCGAGATGTCGCTCAGCGGCATGACGAGCGTGGTGCAGCGGCTGGAAGGCCAGGGATTCGTACGGCGGGTCAAGTGCCCGCGGGACGGCCGGGCCTGGAACGCCGTCCTCACCGACGCCGGGCTGGCCCGCCTGGAGGAGGCCTGGCCGACCCACCTGGCCTCCATCCGCCGCCACTTCCTGGACCACCTCGCGGGTCTCGACCTCCATGCGCTCGGCGTCGCGCTGCGCGACGTCGCCACCTGACCCCGCCTCTTTCCCGTGGTCAGGGCCGCCCCGACGGGCCCGTGCCACCGCGATCGCACGGCGGGCCCGATCTCGCGCCGTCCCGTCGCGGACGTGCATACTCTGGCCCTGCGGGCGCGCCGGCACCCGCGAGGACCGGGAGGTACGCGATGGTGTCGACGTCGGGGACGGAATCCCGGAGGGTCACGATCCATGACGTCGCCCGGTCCGCCGGAGTGTCCCGGCAGACCGTGTCGCGGGCGCTCAACGACAAGGACGAGATCGACGGCGCCACCAAGCAGCGGGTGCTCGACGCCGCCCGCGAGCTCGGTTACCGGCCGAGCCGCTTCGCCCGCGGCCTGGTCCGGCAGGACACCACGACGATCGGGTTGGTCATCCCCGACCTGCTCAACCCGTTCTTCACCGAGGTCGCCGCGGCCGCGCTCGAGGCGGCGCGGGCGCGCGGCTGGCACGTCGTCGTCTACGACACCGCGGACAGGGCCGAGGAGGAGTTCGGCACACTACAGGTGATCGCCTCGCAAGTGGACGCGGTCGTCGGCTACTTCAGCTGCTCCGAGCACGACCTCGAACGCTTCACCCGCGGACTGCCCGTGGTGCTCATCGGCCGCGAGCACCACACGGGGCGGTTCAGCTCGATCCGCATCGACGGCGAGCAGGGCGTGCGCGCCGCGGTGGCACACCTGGTCGCCGTCGGCCACCGGCACATCGGCATGCTCGACCACGACCGCCGCGCCGAGCCGAGCGTCCGGCGCGAGTGGTTCGCGGCGGCCGCGGCGGCCCACGGCGTCGACGCGGGCCAGGTGGTGGGGGCCGCCCAGTCGGCCGACGGCGGCGGGACGGCGCTCAGGAAGTTGCTCGCCGCCCATCCCGACGTCACCGCGGTCTTCACCTTCAACGACATCATCGCGATCGGCGCCCTGCGCGAGGCCCGCCGGCTGGGCAGGAGCGTCCCCGAGGACCTCGCCGTGGTCGGCTTCGACGGACTGCAGCTCGGCACGCTCCTGGAGCCCCCGCTGTCCAGTGTCGCGCTCGACACGCGCCGGCTCGGCGCGCTCGCCATCGACCAGGTCGCACGGCTGCTGACCGGTCTCGAACCGCTGGGTGCCGACGACCTGGTCGTGCGGGCCGAGCTGCGGCTGAGCGGCTCCGCTTAGCCTGCCGGACTCGTGTGCCCGCGAAGTCTTGACACTTGAAGGCACCGGAGCGCACACTTCCGAACAATTCCCAATGCCCCGTGAGCGTTCACGTGAACGCTCACGTGAACGCTCACGGGGGCGGAACAAGTGGGTTTGCCCTCCCTTGCGACGGCGTTCGGCGCACCCGCCGGGACCGTCAACTCCCCGTCCCTTCTCACCAGCACGTCCCGCCTGAGGTGTCAACGTCGACCCGCCTAGCGACCTCGCTAGTCGTCCTCCGGAACGGAAACCATGAGCAGCACAGTCACGCGCATCCGCCTCGCCGCCGTCGCCGCGGCAGCCAGCATCGCCGTACTCGCCGGATGCTCATCGCCGGCTCCTTCGGGTAACAGCGCGTCAGCGGACTCCTGCGCGCCCGCGAAGGGCAAAGTCACCCTCCAGTACTGGAACACCGTTCCCGGCATGGACGAAGTCGTCGCGCTGTGGAACAAGAAGAACCCGAACATCCAGGTCGAGACGAAGAACATCTCCAACGACCAGTACGGCACCATCGGCAACGCCCTCAAGGCGGGCAAGGCGCCGGACCTCGCCCAGGTCGGCTACGACGAGCTGCCCAACCTGCGCAGCCAGGACGCCTTCGCGGACGCCTCGGCCTGCAAGGCGGCCACCGGCGCCAAGTCGGCCTTCGTGCCGTGGACCTGGTCGCAGGCCAGCTTCGGCGGCACCGGGGTGTTCGCCATCCCGCAGGACACCGGCCCGATGGCCCTGTACGTGCGCAGCGACATCTTCCGGAAGCACGGCCTGGAGGTCCCCAGGACCTGGGACGAGTACGCGACCGAGGCGCAGAAGCTGCACGACGCGGACCCCAAGCTCAGCATGACCTTCTTCGACCCGAACAACGCCGAGTGGTTCAACGGGCTCCTCTGGCAGAACAACGCCCAGATGTACTCCTACTCCGGTGACAAGTGGCACGTCACCGTCGAGTCCGAGCAGAGCAAGCAGGTCGCCCAGTACTGGCAGAAGCTGATCGACGCCAAGCTGGTGCGGACCGACCTCGCCCACGGCTCGACCCAGATGTACACGGCCTACCAGAAGGACCAGATCGCCACGTACGTCGGCGCCGCCTGGGGCTACAGCATGTTCCGCGACAACCTGCCCAAGCAGGCCGGCAAGTGGTCGATCGTGCCGATGCCGACCTGGGGTTCGAGCGCCGCGTCCGGTGACTGGGGCGGCTCCACCGTCGCCTTCATGAAGGGCGGCAAGCACCTGTACGAGTCGGTGAAGTTCAACACCTGGCTGAACACCGACCCGGAGGCCCTCGCGCTGGAGAACAAGCTGGGCGGCCTGTACCCGGCGGCCACCGCCGGTCTGGCGCTCCCCGCGCTCTCGCAGGGTGTGCCGTACTACGACAACGAGAAGATCTTCGACGTCTTCGCGGACTCGTCCAAGAACATCGACACCGGTTTCACCTGGGGCCCGACCCAGAAGACGGTGAACCTGGCGCTCCAGGACGCGATGGCCAAGGCGACCGCCGGTGACGGAACCGTCGCCGGCGCGCTGACCGCCGCCCAGGACGCCGCGCTGAAGTCCATGAGGGACCAGGCGATCCCGGCCACGGCGGGCAAGTGACCGCGGCATGACCGACCTCGCGACCCGCGCGCCGCGCGTGGTGGCGACCACCGGGGGCCGCCGTCGCCATAACGGCGGCGGCCCCCGGGCGGGCACCATCGCCGCGTTCGTGACCCCGTTCTTCCTGCCGTTCGTCCTCTTCTACCTCGTGCCGATCGGCTACGCCCTCTGGCAGAGCCTGCTCGTCGTGCGCCGCACCGGCGGCCAGTACGGCACGTCGTACACGACCTTCGGCGGTCTGGAGCAGTACACACAGGTCTTCCAGAACGCCGAGTTCTGGGGCAGCATCGGGCGCATCGGGCTGTTCGGCATCGTGCAGGTGCCGGTGATGCTCTTCGTCGCGCTCGTCATGGCACTGCTGCTCGACACCCCCCTGCTGAGGCTCAAGTCGTTCTTCCGCATCGCGGCGTTCATGCCGTACGCCGTGCCCGGGGTCATCGCCGCGATCATGTGGTCGTACCTCTACTCGCCGCAGCTCAGCCCGGTCGTCGACCTGCTCAAGGGCGTCGGCCTCCAGCCCGACTTCCTCGGCCCGGGCGCCGTGCTGTGGTCGACGGCGAACGTGTCGACCTGGCTCTGGACCGGCTACAACATGCTGATCATGTTCTCGGCACTGCAGTCGATCCCCCAGGAGCTCTACGAGGCGGCCAAGCTCGACGGCGCAGGCAACTGGACCATCGCCTGGCGGATCAAGGTGCCGATCATCGCCCCGTCGGTCGTCCTGACCACGGTCTTCTCCATCATCGGCACCCTGCAGCTGTACGCCGAGCCGGCGGTGCTGCGGCAGATCTCCTCGAACATCTCGAGCACCTTCACCCCGAACATGCTCGCGTACACGGTGGCCTCCGGGAACAACTACCAGCAGGCGGCGGCGATCTCCGTGGTCATCGCCGTCATCACCTTCGTCTTGAGCTTCGGGTTCATGCGACTGACCTCGAAGAAGGCGGGACTGTGAGCGACCGAGCCCCCGTCCGCGAGAGCCGGATCAGCCGCACCGCCGCCACGGCCCTGATGTTCCTGCTGGCGGTCTACTTCCTGCTGCCGGTCTACTTCCTGGTCGTCGCGGCGACCAAGCCGCAGGGCGACCTCGCCTCCACCAACGGCCTGGCGTTCTCGCACTTCGACCTGTTCGGCAACCTCGGCACCCTCTTCACGCGCAGCGACGGCATCTTCGGGCGCTGGGCGCTGAACAGCGTGCTGTACGCCGTCCTGGGCGCGGCCGTCGGCACCCTGATCTCGGCGCTGTGCGGCTACGCGCTCGCCAAGTTCGCCTTCCGGGGACGGGAGTTCCTCTTCTCCGTCATCCTCGGCGGCATCCTCGTACCCACCACCGCGCTCGCGCTGCCGCTGTTCCTGCTGTTCTCGGCGACCGGGCTCGTCAACACCTACCTCGCGGTGTTCCTGCCCAGCATCGTCAGCCCGTTCGGCGTCTACCTGGCCCGGATCTTCGCCGCGTCCGCCGTCCCCCAGGAGATCCTGGAGTCGGCGCGGCTGGACGGGGCCGGGGAGTTCCGGACGTTCTTCTCGGTGGCGTTCAAGCTGATGACGCCGTCGCTGGTGACGATCTTCCTGTTCCAGTTCGTCGCCATCTGGAACAACTTCTTCCTGCCGATGGTGATGCTGCAGAAGGAGTCGCTCTTCCCGATCACCCTCGGCCTGTACCAGTGGAACGGCCAGACCGCCCGCGCCCCACTCCTCCAGGAGTCGGTGGTCACCGGTTCGCTGGTCTCGATCGTGCCCGTGATCATCGTGTTCATCCTCCTGCAGCGGTTCTGGCGCACCGGACTGGCCGCCGGCTCGCTGCGCTAGCCCCGCCCACCGCGCCCCGCTTCCCCCTTCTCCCTCCCCCCCCGCCGCCCCGTCCCGCACAGAAGGTCCCGTTCCCATGCCCGATTCCGCTGTCTTCGTGCCCCACTTCCACTGGGACCGGGAATGGTACGAGCCCTTCCAGGTGTTCCGGCACCGGCTCGTCACCGCCCTGGACACCGTGCTGGAGACGGCCGAGACGAACCCGGACTTCCGTTTCACCGTCGACGGGCAGATGGCCGCGGTCGAGGACTACCTGCAGATGCGGCCGGAGAACCGCGAGCGCGTCACGACACTGGTCGCCGAGGGCCGGCTCGCGATCGGGCCGTGGCTGATCCTGCTCGACGAGTTCCTCTGCTCGGGCGAGACCATCGTCCGCAACCTGCGGATGGGGTGGGCGGCCGCGGCGGAACTGGGCGGCTCGATGCCCATCGGCTACCTCCCGGACATGTTCGGCCACGTCGCCCAGATGCCGCAGATCCTGGCCCGCGCCGGCATCGAGCACGCGGCGCTGTGGCGCGGGGTGCCCGGCTCCGTCGAGGGCCACGCCTTCCGCTGGCGCGCCCCGGACGGCTCCGAGGTGCGCACCGAGTTCCTCTTCGACGGCTACGACAACGGCCTGGACGTGCTGCTGGTGCCCGACCAGATCGAGCGCGCGCTGGGCGAGTACGCGCAGATGACGGCCGGGCGCTGGGGCGACGACCCGGTGCTCGCGATGGCGGGCACCGACCACAGCGCGCCCGACCCGCGGCTCGCCGAGTGGCTGCGGCAGGCCTCGGGCGAGCAGCGCCCCATCACCATCGCCACGCTCGACGAGTACATCAGGAAACACGTGCGCGACGAGGTCCAGGCGGTCGTCACCGGCGAACTGCGCAGCCATGTGCGCGGCAACATCCTCCCTGGCGTGCTCTCGGTACGGCGCGGGCTCAAGCGCCGGATGGCCGTCGCCGAGCGCACCGTCGACCACGCCGAGCGGATGAACGCGCTGTGGTCGGGACGGGACGAGTCGCCGTTCCTCTCGCTCGCGTGGCACAAGATCATCGAGTCGAGCGCCCACGACTCGGTCGTCGGCTCCGGTACGGACGAGACCGCCGACCAGGTCGAGGCGCGGCTCGCCGAGGCCGCGCACGCCGCGCGCGCGGTGCGGGACGCGGCCCTGGCCGGACCCGCCGCCCGCGTGCCGAGCGACGGCCATCTGGTCGCCAACCCGCTGGCGGTCCCTCGCACGACGCTGGTGGAGGTCGACGTCGTCGCCCCGCCCGCGGGGACCGTCCTGGTCGCCACCGCGGCCGACGGCTCGGCGCACCCCGTACAGCTGGTCGCGCAGGCGCCGACCGTGCTCAGCGACGAGCGCATGGACGCCTCGCAGCTCGAGCGTGTGCTGCGCCGCATCCACCGGCGCGAGCTGTTCGGCCGTCAGATCGACCACTACGAGCTCACGGCGGGGTCGCTCGTCTTCCACCTCGCCGAGGTGCCCTCCAGCGGGCCGTTCGACCTGCTGATCCTGCGCCGCGAGGTGGCCGCCGCGGCCGCCGCGCACCCGGGTGAGTGGCGGGTCCTGACCCTGGAGGAGGCCCGGGCCACCGCGCTGGTGCCCGTCGCCGTCCCCGCCTCCGGTCTCGCGAGCTTCAAGGTGGCGCCTGCCGGGCGGGCGGCCGCGCCGGGGACCGCCTTCACTCCGGCGACGGCGACGGCCGGGACGCTGTCGAACGGACTGGTCGAGGTCGTGGTCGGCGCCGACGGCACCCTGGAGCTGACCGGGGCGGACGGCACCGTGCTGCGCGGGGTCGGCCGTCTCGTCGACGGCGGTGACCGCGGCGACAGTTACAACTACGGCCCTCCGGCCCGCGATCTGCTCGTCTCGGAGCCGGTCGAGGTCACCGTCGAGCTCCTCGAGAACGGCCCGCTGCGGTCGAGGGTGCGCATCACCCGTGTGTACGCGTGGCCGGCCGCGCTCTCCCCCGACCGCGACGTGCGCGACGGCCGGACCGTGCCGACGCCGGTGGAGACCCTGGTGGAACTGCGCGCGGGCGAGCCGTTCGCGCGCGTCACGACGTCGTTCCTGAACCAGGCCGCCGACCACCGGCTGCGCTTCCACGTCCCGCTCCCCCGGCCGGCGGCCGTTTCGGCGTCGGCCGGGCAGTTCGCCGTCACCGAGCGCGGGCTGACCGCCGAGGGCGGCTGGGGCGAGTACCCGATCCCGACCTTCCCCGCGAGCACCTTCGTGTCGGCCGGCGCGGCCACCGTGCTGCTCGACCACGCCACCGAATACGAACTCACCGGCGAGGGCGCCGAACTCGCCGTGACCCTCCTGCGCGCGATCGGCTCGATCAGCGTCAACATCCACCCGCTCCGCGACGAGCCGGCGGCGAGCGAGATCCCGGCGCCGGGGGCGCAGGACCTCGGGGTGCGCGTCGAGAACCGGTTCGCGATCGTGCCCTCGGCGACCGGCTGGCAGGCCGCGGACGCGGTCGCCCTCGCCGAGGAGTTCCGCAACGACGTGCTGGTCATCCGGGGTACCGCGCCCGCCGGCGGTCAGCTGCCCCCCGACACCGCCGGCGTGCGGGTCGACGGCACGGACGTCTTCGTCTCGGCCGTCCGCCGCGTCACCGGTGACGACCTCGCGGGCGGCACCGAGGTGCGGCTGGTGGCGATGAGCGACACCGGCGTGACCGCCCGCGTCACCGGCGCGTTCACCCAGGTGACCACGGTCGACCTGCTCGGCCGGCCGCTGGCCGCCGAACCCTCGGAGGGCGGACTCGAACTCGCCCTCGGCCCCTGGGAGATCCGGACGATCGTGCTCCGCTAGCCGCGATCGCGGCCGCGAGCGTGACCGCATCCCGGATCCCCCTTCGCTACCAAGAAAGAGTCGTGACCTCTTGCCCTCCGAGCTCTCCGCGTATGTTTCGGACACCATCCCAGGGCGTGGCGCGCTGCGCCCGGCGCGCTCGTGGCTGCACTCCGACGCCCCTTCCCGCACGCTCGACGGACAGTGGCGGTTCCGTCTGTCGCCGACCGCGACGGCGGCGGAGGACTTCGCGGCCGAAGAATTCGACGACGGCGGCTGGGACAGCATCCCCGTGCCCTCCCACTGGGTGCTCCAGGGGGACGGGGTCTACGGCCGCCCGATCTACACCAACATCCAGTACCCCTTCCCCATCGACCCGCCTCATGTGCCGGACGAGAACCCGACCGGCGACTACCGACGCCACTTCGAGCTGCCCGCCGGGTGGACGGAGGCCGAGCGCGTCGTGCTGCGGTTCGACGGGGTCGAGTCGCTCTTCAAGGTCTGGGTGAACGGCGACGAGATCGGCAGCGCCTCCGGCAGCAGGCTCGCCCACGAGTTCGACGTGACCACTTCCGTGCGCCCGGGCGACAACGTGGTCGCCGTACGGGTGCACCAGTGGTCGGCTGCGAGCTACCTCGAGGACCAGGACCAGTGGTGGCTGCCGGGCATCTTCCGCGACGTCACCCTGATCGCGCGGCCGGCCGGCGGCATCGACGACGTCTGGCTGCGCAGCGGGTTCGAGAACGGGCGCGGGCGGATCGACCCGGAGATCACCGCGGAGCCGGCGGCCTTCCCTGTCACCCTCCGCATGCCCGAACTCGGCGTCGAACGGGTCTGGGCCTCCCCCGCCGAGGTGGCCCCGTTCGAGGTCGACGGCGTGCAGCCCTGGTCGGCCGAGGTCCCGCGGCTGTACGAGGTCACGGTGGCGTCGGCCGCGGAGACCGTCACGGTGCGGACCGGCTTCCGCACCGTCGAGATCCGCGGCGACCGCTTCCTGGTCAACGGCCGCCGTGTCGTCTTCCACGGGATGAACCGCCACGAGACCCATCCCGAGCGCGGCCGTGTCTTCGACGAGGCGCACGCGCGCGAGGACCTGGCCCTGATGAAGCGGTTCAACGTCAACGCGATCCGCACCAGCCACTACCCGCCGCACCCGCGGCTGCTCGACCTCGCCGACGAACTCGGTTTCTGGGTCGTGCTCGAGTGCGACCTGGAGACGCACGGCTTCGACAAGGACGGCAGCTGGGCCGGCAACCCCAGCGACGACCCGGCGTGGCGCGATGCGTACCTGGACCGTGTCCGCCGCACCGTCGAACGGGACAAGAACCACCCCAGCGTCGTGCTCTGGTCGCTCGGCAACGAGGCGGGCACCGGCGCCAACCTCGCCGCGATGTCCGCCTGGGTCCACGCCCGCGACGCGGGACGCCCCGTGCACTACGAGGGCGACCACACCGGCGAGTACACGGACGTCTACTCGCGCATGTACGCGTCGGTGCCGGAGACCGAGCAGATCGGAACCGACGGCTCGCGCGCTCCCCTGATGAACTGCACCCCCGCGCAGGGCGCACGGCAGCGCACCAAACCGTTCCTGCTGTGCGAGTACGCCCACGCGATGGGCAACGGGCCCGGCGCCCTCGACCAGTACGAGGAGCTGGTGCACCGGCACCCGCGGCTGCACGGCGGCTTCGTCTGGGAATGGCGCGACCACGGCATCCGGGCGACGGCCCCGGACGGCACCCCCTACTACGCCTACGGCGGCGACTTCGGGGAGACCGTGCACGACGGCAATTTCGTGATGGACGGCATGGTGCTCAGCGACGGCGTCCCGACCCCCGGCCTCCACGAGTTCAAGGCGGTCGTACAACCGCTCCGCTTCACCTTCGACGAAGCCGGCGGCGGGAGCGGCGCCGGCGGCACCGTGGAGATCACCAATCTGCGGCACTCGGCGGACACCTCCGACCTGCGCTTCCGCTGGCGCGTCGAGCACGACGGGTCTCCGGTGGACTCCGGGGACCTGGAGGTGCCCGTCGTCGCGGCCGGCGGCTCGGCGCGTGTGCCGCTGCCGCGGATCACGGTGTCGCCGGAGTCGGAGACGTGGCTGACCCTGGACGCGGTCCTGGCGTCCGGCACCGCGTGGGCGGGCGAGGGCCATGTGGTCGCGACCGCCCAGCTGGACCGTTCCAGCCGACGTGCCGTGCCCGCCGTACGGCTTCCCGCCGACTGGCGGCGGAGCGACGGGACGCTGACGCTCGGCATCGCCGAGTTCGCCGGCGGGGCGCTGGTGCGTCTCGCCGGGCGCGCCGTGGCGGGACCACGGCTGGAGCTCTTCCGTGCCCCGACCGACAACGACGAGGGCACCTCGGGGGTGGCCGAGGAGAGCGACGCGCACGTCCCCGGGGTCTCCAACGCCGAGCTGTGGCGGCGCGACGGCCTGGACCGGCTGACCTCACGGCTGCTGTCGGTGGAGACCGCCGCGGACGCCCTGCGGACCGTCGCCAGGGTCTCCGCCGCCGACTCCGCTTCCTCGGTGACCATGGAGACGGTCTGGTCCCTGCAGGGGGGCGAACTCGAACTGCGGGTGGAGATCCAGCCGTCGGGCGGCTGGACGACGGTGTGGCCGCGGATCGGCATCCGTTTCGACCTGCCCGACGGCGGCGCCCCCGTCGACGGCGCGAAGTGGTTCGGCCTCGGCCCGCACGAGTCCTACCCCGACAGCCTGCGCGCGGCGCGCACGGGCCGCTTCTCCGCGAGCGTCGACGACCTCTGCGTCGACTACGCGCGCCCCCAGGAGACCGGGCACCGCTCCGGACTGCGACGGCTGGAACTGACCAGTGGCAAAGCCGGTGTGCTGCGTTTCGTGACCGTCCCGGACGGGCGGGGCCGCCTCCCCGGCTTCACGCTCAGCCGTCACACACCGCAGCAGGTCGCCCGGGCGGCGCACCCCTTCGAGCTCCCGGAGTCGGCGACGAGTCACCTCTTCGTCGACGCGGCCCAGCACGGCCTCGGCTCCCGGGCGTGCGGACCCGACGTGTGGCCCGACTTCGCGCTGCGCCCGCAGGCCCGGACGATCAGGCTCCGCATCTCGGCGGGCTGAAGTGCCCCGGCAGAAGACCGCGGTGAGCGGTAGGTGCGACCCGTCCATGGCTCGTTCGGCATGGACGGAAGCCGCCCGGACGGCGCCCTGGGCGCGGCAGGCGTGAGGCGGGGTTCGCCTCCGTCTCGGGCAGGTTCAGGCCGGTCCGCAGCGATCAAGTGCGGCGCGAAGCTGCCGGAGCCCTTCCGCTCTCCAGTGGTCCCGGTCCGGCATCAGGTCGTCCCGGCGCCAGCGCCAGGCCGAGAACATCGCCCAGTTCAGGGCGCGACACCGGTGGATCAGTTCGTGGTCCGCCCCCGCGTAGCGCTCTCCCACTCCTTCGGGGGCATGGGCGAGATCGAACTCGACCGGCCCGCGGCAGCACGTGGCGAGGTCCACGAACAGCGGACCTCTCCGCGTGCCGAGGACATTGCCCGGATGCGGCTCGCCATGCAGCAGCTGCTCGCCCGCCCTGCCGGCGCCGACCGCGGCGCCCAGACCGGCCAGTGTGTCGCGCAGGAGTACCCGGTCGGCACCGGGCAGCTCAGGGGATCGCTCCCGGTCGTTCACTTCTCCCAGCGCCACGACCACTCGATCGGTGACGTGCGGTGCGTCCAGGTCGATCCGGCGCAGGGCAGCATGGAGCCGCATGAACGCGTCCGTGTAGTCGGCCGGCGCGATCTGCGATCCCACTGGCTCGTAGTACGTCCAGAGCGAGATGGCGAAGCCATCACGCACACGGACGCGGGGGTCGACGACCCTGGGGTCCAGCTCGGCCACCGGAGCGTCGACGTCGGCGAGGAGTCGGGCGACCGTCACTTCGAACTCCGAGTCGGCCAGATGCCCCGGGGGCGCGACCCTGGCCAGAACACCGCAAGGGACGAGGTGCAGCGCGACCCGGTCCGAGTCGTGGATGACGACCACGTCCTCGACCCGCAGGCCCAGTTCCGAAGCGGTCGCCCGCGCCGCCTCCACTGCGCGGCGGAGTTGCGATGGCTCCATGACGTCCTTTCTCGTTGCCGGGCACACATACGCCCGGGAGCCGTCGAGCGGTCCGGAGAAGGGCCCCTCGCGTCTCGACAGGAGATCCTTCTCCACTTCGGCAAGCCCGGGCAACGTCTTTGTACCGGCCTTGAGCGTGGGGCGCCGGGTGCAGGCGGCCGGCCGACGGCGAGGAGGTCGACCTGCCGAGGGCGGAACTCGCGACGCAGCCGGCCTTCCGGGACAGCACGGCGCGCGGCTTGTCCGTACGGTGGCTCCGGCAGCCTGCCCAATCGGCTCAGCGCCTCCCGCAGCGCCGGGCCGGAACGCGCGCCCTCACCTACCTCCTCGGGAGTGAGTTCCCGGGCCGGCACCTTCGCGGCACGCTCGCCCGGCCCCTCCGCCAGGCTCCGGGCCAGCACCAGCGGGCTCGTCGCCGTCCCGCTGCCGACGAGGAACCGCTCGCCCGCGGCGGCCGGTTCGGTCATGGCCCGCAGATGGGCCTGCGCCACGTCCCGCACGTCGGCCACGTCGAAGGACTGCGGCAGGTATTGCTGCGGCGCGCCCCTCGGCGACCACCCCATCGGGTTCGCCGACGCGGTCGAGGCCCTCACCGGCGCGGGTGACCCCGGAACGCTGCTGGTCGTACGGGAGTTGCGGCTGCCGCGCGTCGGGTGCGAGCAGCAGGTGCAGGAAGTACGGCGTGCCGATGACGGCGCTCATGAGGCCCGCGCCGAGGCTGGGCGGGGGGCGATGGCGGTACGCCACAGGAGGTCCGCGGCGCCCTCACCTTAGGCAAGGTTAGGCTAACCTTCCTTAATGGCCAAGACTCCGCGGCTCATGCCGCAGAACCCCAGGATGTTCCGCGCCGAGGTCGTCAGGACCGATCGGGTCACCCGCTCCCTGCACCGAGTGACCGTCACGGGCCCGGACCTCGCCGATTTCCCATGGATGGGCTACGACCACTGGTTCCGCCTCTTCATGCAGCTCCCCCACCAGGACACCCTGCGGCTGCCGGAGTTCTCCGGGGGGCGGTGGTGGCAGGCCTACCTCGCCATCCCCACGGCCGAGCGCCCGCACTGCTCGAACTACACCGTCGCCGCGTTCCGCCCCGAACCGGCCGAAATGGACATCGAGTTCGTCGTGCACCGCTCCCCGGACGGCGAACTCGAGGGCCGCGCCGCGCGATGGGCCTGCGGCGCCCGGCCCGGCGAGGCGCTGGCGCTCCTCGACCAGGGCGTGATGTTCGACTGCCCGGAGGACGCCTCCGAGGTCCTCGTCGTGGCCGACGAGAGCGGGATGCCCGCCGCCACGGGCATCCTGCGGTCCCTCCCCCGCGACACCGTGGGCCGGCTGATCCAGGAGATCCCCACCCCCGACGACCGGCGCGAGCTCGCCGCCCCCGCCGGGATGGCCGTCACCTGGGTCGTGCGCGACGATCCGCACGCCGTCCCCGGCTCCGCCGCGCTCGCCGAACTGCGCGGCCACACCCCGGCGGACGCCTCCGGATACGCCTTCGTCGTCGGCGAGCAGAGCCTCGCCACCAAGGGGCGCCGGCACCTGCACCGCGCCGGCCTCCCCAAGGACCGCATCACCTTCTCCGGCTTCTGGCGGCACGAGGCACGCCACGACGACGCCTGACCGCCGGCGCGGTACGGGCGGCGCGGCACGGGCGGCACCGCCTCGGACCCACCAGCGAGGGGCAGTTCACGCACGGACGGCGCACAAAGCCGGCCATTGAGCCCTGTACGCGCTCCCGGCCCTACGGGGAGAATTCCCAGCACAAGCGATCATGCGACCGGCACGCTCGCCGTCCGGCCGCCCACTCCCGGAAGGCGGGTCGACTGCCGTGCTGCTGCATCTGCCCACGTCCGTGCCCGAAGCACAGGGGTTCATGGCCCAGGGAGCGGTGCCCGTCGGAGGGGCGACGCTCGTGTGGGCCACCTGGCAGCGCGACGGGTTCCCCGCCCTGGCCATGTCGCTGCGCCACCTGCCGGAGGCCAACGCGATCGAACGCGAGGCGCTGGGCGCCGCGGTGGTGCTGAACCGGATCGACGACCGGGTCCCGGAGGTGCTGCGACGGGCGGCGGCCGGCGTGGGCACCGGCGCCGTGCGGCGGACGGCCACCGTCGGCGGCAACCTCGTCGGCAGCACCCTGCGCTGCCTGCTGCCCGCCGCGCTCGTCCTCGATTCCCGCGCGATCACGCTGGCGCCGGACCGGACCCACGAGACCGATCTGGCCGAGGCCGTGGCCAAGCAGCACCTCCTGCTCGGCATCCGCTGGCGGGTGCCGCTGGTGAGCGCGTACGAGAAGCTGCCCGGCGAGGCGGGCGGGCCGCCACCCCTCGTCGTCGCCGCCGCGGTGCACGCCGCCGACGGCGGACGCCGCCTGCGCGTGGCCGTCCGCGACGGCTACGAAGTGCTGCGCGGGACCGTTTCGTTCGACGAAGGCACCGGGGCGGTCCTACGCGCGCTGGAGGAGACGGACCTCGCCGCGCTCGCCCCCACGGCCTGGGACGTGGTGCGCAGGCACGTCACCGGACTCGCCGGACGCCTCCCCGGTTCCTGAGCCAGCTCGGCCGACGCGAACTGCCCCGCCGCATCGGGTATGCCCGGGCGTCCCCGGTTGTTGATGTGTGCGAGGGCTCGTGCCGCACCCCCCGGCGCGAGGTCTCGCCCATCCCCACAGGATCGGAAGAGGCGAGAGAAGAGATGGCTGACACGCCGGAAGAGCAGCGGCGCGGGACCCCGTTCGGCCAGGTCCGGAGCGGTCCGGAACCGGCGCGGATGTGCCTGATCACGCCCGACGGCGTCACCACGGTCGAGTTCGCCCTGGAGCCCTCGATCGGCCTCCGGTGCGCCCGCGCGGAAGGCGCCGCGGCGCTGGCGCTGAACCGGTGGCTCCATGACTCGGATCACGCACGGTACTGCGAACTCCAGGTCGCGTTCCTGCAGTTCGAGTACAACCCCGGTCACGAGTCCTTCGCCGCCGACGAGGTCCGGGCGCTGCGCGCCCTGCTCGGGGAACAGCGGGGCACCGCACGGTGGAACGACGCCCTGGCGAGCCTGCTCGCCAGGCTGGAGGCCTGCGAGGCGGAGCTTTGACCGCCGGAGGGTGAGGCCGGCCGGCAGGCACGGTCACCCGGCGGCCGCCACGACCGCCTCGCGGTGCCGCTCCCGCCGGCCGCTTCGTCGCCCCTCCCCGGATTGCGGATGCTCGCGGGCGTGATGACCCACGCCTGCCTCGGGGCGTTCGAAGGGCTTCCACCGGGTCAGCTTGATGAGGTCCCGGGTCGTCCATGAGAACGTCGCACAGCGCGTCGCGTATCGCCGCTGCCCGGCGCGCGGGGTCAGGGCCGGATCAGGTCCATGCGTCCCTGGATCGAGAGGGCCGGCCTCACCCGCCCGCTGACGAAGTCGCTTTCCGGCGTGTCCCGGCCCCGCGATACCGGTCGGTCGATGCGGAAGAGCTCGAGTGGCCGTGCGTGGGTTGTCATGTGTGCCTCGTGGGTGCGTCACGCCGGTGGAGAGCGAGGGTCCAGGTGTGGACGGTGTACGTGGTGGGGCGGCCCGGCCCGGGTTCGGCGACGACCGCGGTGAGACGGTCGCCGTCGAGGCGCAGCTCGCTGATGAGGCCCGACGTGTTGTCGGCGGCGACCGGCAGCAGTTCGGCGAGGACGGTGCCGGCCAGGCTGCGGTCGACGGCGCGGAGCACCCCGGCGTCGAGCACCAGGATCGTGCCGTCCTCCAGCACCACCGGACGCGGCACCACCGGGTGGGTGAGCCGCGGACCCCGCTCGATCACGCCCCCGGGCAGCAGCCGGACGACGCGGCTCCCGGTGGGGTGCCTCCGGTCGGCCTCGACGACACGGACGCCGGTGCCGACCACGTAGTGGCCGTAGCTGCGCCAGGAGTCCACGGTGGCGCCGTCGCGGTCGTACTCCCAGGTGTCGAAGAAGTCGTAGCCCTCCAGGCCGAGCAGGAAGCGTCCGCCGCGCAGCGCGGCGCCGCGCTCCCCGCGCAGTTCCGCGATCAGGGTGCCGTCCGCCAGGTCGAGCAGGAGGGCCGGGCCGAGGAACCCCCAGGGCGTGTACTGCAGGGAGTCCGTGGTGACCAGCACCCTGCCCCCGGAGACGTGGGCGGCGTTGGGACGGCCGTCGAAGGCGTGGGTCCAGCGCGTCCGGCCCGAGGCGTCGGCGCAGCTGATCTCCCCGGTCGCCCCCTGGATGCGCAGGTCGTCCCGGCGCGCCAGCGGCCGCCCATCGGGCCGCTGCGGGTACGGCGGCCGGCCCACCGCACTGTGACGGTCCACCACGGCGACGCGCCACGGGCCGGGGTCCGCCCCCTCGGCGCGCCCGTTTCCCTCGGGTATCGGCATGGGCGTGATGCTAGCCGCTGCGCGGCGCCCGCCGGCCGACGGGATCACCCGCGTCCTCCGGGAGCCTCGCGCGCCTCACGTGCGGGACCGGCAACGCACGGTGTTCGTCATCCGCAGGACACGTGACGCCGGTCCAGGGTTGCAGGGGCCCTACGGGCCGCATCCCGGCGCAGGGCGGCCACGGTGCGGCGCACCCGGCCGGCGGGCAGCCGCTGCCTGCGTCTTTGACCGCGATTTGCCGCCGGGGGCACTGGTGCGGGACCACTCCGGGGATTCAGGATGATCCTCATGCCCGACTCCACTGCATTCCACGACCTGGCGGCGTTCCTCGCGCTGCCCCGCGTCTCCTCGCTCGCGCTGTCGCCCGACGGGACCCGCCTGGTGACGGCGATTCAGGAACTGTCCGCCGACCGCACCCGGTTCATCGGTGCCCTGTGGGAGGTGGACCCGGCCGGGGAGCGCCCGGCCCGGCGGCTCACCCGCTCGGGGCGCGGCGAGTCCGCACCCCGGTTCCTGCCCGACGGCACCTTGCTCTTCCTGTCCTCGCGTCCGGTGGCCGACCCCGCTGAGGGCGAGGACGACCGGCAGGAGGCGGCGCTGTGGAGCCTGCCGGCGGGCGGCGGGGAGGCCGCGCGACTGCTGGCCAGGGCCGGCGGGATCGACGAGTACACCACGGCCACCGGATCCTCCCGGATCGCCTTCGGAGCCTCCCTGCTGCCCGGCGCGGCGGACGCGGAGCAGGACGAGCGGCTGCGCGAGGCCCGCCGGAAGGCCAAGGTCTCGGCGATCCTGCACGAGTCGGTGCCGGTGCGGTACTGGGACCACGACCTGGGCCCAGGGGTCCCGCACATGTTCACCGTCGCGGACGCCGCCGCGCAGGAGCCCGCTGCCGTGGACTGCGGCGCGCGCCGCGCCGCCTTCGCCGAGGGTGTCGCCCTCTCCCCCGACGGCTCGCTGGTCGCGTACGCGACAGCCGTGGGCACGCTCCCCGACGAGCTCCGCGGCGTGGTCGTCGTCGCGGACGCCGAGACGGGCAAACCGCTGCGGATGCTGGAGGACCCCGACGCGGAGTTCGGCGCCCCGGCGTTCACCCCGGACGGCCGGGACGTGGTGTGCGCCCGCCGGCGGCGGGTCACCTGGGACGCCCCCGGTGACGTCACTTTGTGGCTGGCGAGCGCAACGGACGACCGGGACGCGGGGCGCGACCTGCTGCCCGGTTTCGACCAGTGGCCGGGCGCACCGGTCGTCTCCCCGGTACCCGGTCAGGACGGGGCCCCGGTGGTGTACTTCGCCGCCGACGAGGGCGGCCACGGACCGGTCTTCCGGCTCTCCACCGGCAGCGGTGAGCTGGTCGCGCTGACCGCGTCCGGTACGTACTCGGACGTGGTGGTGAGCCCGGACGGCGGCACCGTGTACGCGTTGCGCTCCGCGGTGGACAGCCCTCCGCTCCCGGTGCGCCTCGACGCCGCGACGGCCGGGCAGCAGCCCGTTTCCCTGCCCTGTCCCGGGCAGGACACGGCTCTGCCGGGCAGCCTCACCGAGGTGCACACCACCGCTGAGGACGGGACGGCGCTGCGGGCGTGGCTGGTGCTGCCGGACGGCGCGGGCGCCGACACCCCGGCGCCCCTGCTGCTGTGGGTCCACGGCGGCCCACAGACCAGCTGGAACGCCTGGCACTGGCGCTGGAGCCCGTGGGTCGCGGCCGCCGCCGGTTACGCGGTCCTGCTTCCGGACCCGGCGCTGTCCACCGGCTACGGCCGGCACATGCACGAGCGCGGCTGGGCGCACTGGGGCGGCGCGCCGTACGACGATGTGATGGCGCTGACCGACGCCGCGCTGCTGCGGGACGACCTGGACGGCGATCGCACCGCGATGATGGGCGGCTCCTACGGCGGCTACATGGCCAACTGGATCGCCACCCGCACGGACCGCTTCAAGGCGATCGTCACCCACGCGAGCCTGTGGAACATGTACAGCTTCGCGCAGGTCACCGACTTCCCGGCCTACTGGATGCGGCGGCAGGGCGACCCGCTGGTCAGCACCGAGCGGTACGAGCGCGAGTCCCCGCACCTGCGGGCCGCCAAGATCACCACGCCGATGCTGGTGATCCACGGCGACAAGGACTACCGGGTGCCGATCGGCGAGGGCCTCGCGCTCTGGAACGACCTGGTGCGGTTCGAGGTCCCGGCGAAGTTCCTGTACTTCCCCGACGAGGGGCACTGGATCCTCAAGCCCAACAACGTCCGCCTGTGGTACGCCACGGTGCTGGGCTTCCTGGCGCACCATGTGCGGGGCGAGGAGTGGCGGCGTCCCGACCTGGTCTGACGCCGCCTGATCCCACCCGCGCCGCCGGGGCCGGTCCGGACCGTGCCCCGGCGGCGCGGGTGGGACCGCCGGCTCGGGCCGCCGCGTCCCCGCGCGACCGCCCCTGACGTGACGGCCTCTCCGCCGCGGGTTTGACGTGCCTTCACGCCCGCCGCACCGGGTTGCGGCGGGCATCCGCGAACCCAGCCGGCCCGAAAGTCACACCAACACCCTTGACACCAACAGTGCTTTGACCCCCTACTAGCCCTTGCAAAGCGAACTTGACAACGTTGTCCAGGCGCAGAAGGGGTGCTCGCGCATATGCAGCAGAGAGCTGCCCGGCACAGATGGAGTTCCTCGGCGGTCGTGTTGGCGACCGCCTTCGCTCTGGCCGCGGCCACACAGCAAGCGGCGGTCGCCGTGCCCGAACCCGAGCCGCGCGTCGACGCCTTCGCGTCGTCGTTCGAGTCGGGTGATCCCGCGCCCGACTGGCGCAACACGGTGGACACCGCGGCGGACGGTTCCAAGCGGGCGTCGGATGTGGACGGTGGCTACAGCACCGGCATACCCGGCAACCTCAACGACCACGTCACGGACATCCGCGCCAACGGCGAGTACACGGACTCGGGCGAGGTGAAGGAGAACCTCGTCGACGCCGAGCCCGGGACCAAGTGGCTGGTCTTCCAGCCCACCGGCTGGGTGGAGTTCGACCTCGACGCCCCCGCGAAGGTCGTCACCTACGCGCTGACCTCCGCCAACGACGCCGCGGAACGCGACCCGCGGGACTGGACCCTGCAGGGCTCCACCGACGGCAAGGACTGGAAGACCCTGGACACCCGCTCCGGCGAGTCCTTCCCCGAACGGTTCCAGACGAAGTCGTACGACCTCGCGGAGCCCGCCGAGTACCAGCACTTCCGGATCGACATCACGAAGAACAACGGCGCCTCGGGCATCACCCAGCTCGCCGACCTGCAGTTGTCGACGGGCAGCACCGGCGACCCCGTACCGCAGGACATGCTCTCGCTCGTCGACCGCGGCCCGAGCGGCTCGCCGACGGCGAAGTCGGGCGCCGGCTTCACCGGCACGCGGGCGCTGCGCTACGCGGGCCGGCACACCGGCGACGGCCGGGCGTACTCGTACAACAAGATCTTCGACGTCGACGTGCCCGTCCGCCAGGACACCGCGCTGTCGTACCGGATCTACCCGTCGATGGCGGACGGCGACCGCGACTACGACGCCACCAACGTCTCGCTGGACCTGGTCTTCACCGACGGCACCTCCCTCAGCCGCCTGGGCGCCACCGACCAGCACGGCTTCGCCCTCACCCCGCAGGGGCAGGGCGCGGCCAAGGTGCTCTACGTCAACCAGTGGAACGATGTCGTGTCGCGGATCGGGTCGGTCGCGGCCGGCAAGACCGTCGACCGCATCGTGGTGGCGTACGACTCCCCCAAGGGCCCGGCGAAGTTCCGCGGCTGGCTGGACGACGTGGCGCTGAGGCCCCTCGCGCCGCAGAAGCCGAAGAAGCACCTGTCGGACTACGCGCTGACGACCCGCGGCACCAACTCCAGCGGCAGCTTCTCGCGCGGCAACACCTTCCCGGCGACGGCCGTGCCGCACGGCTTCAACTTCTGGACGCCGGTGACCAACGCGGGCACCCTCAACTGGCTGTACGACTACGCCAAGGCCAACAACTCCGACAACCTGCCCACGATCCAGGCGTTCAGCGCGAGCCACGAGCCCAGCCCCTGGATGGGTGACCGGCAGACCTTCCAGGTGATGCCGTCCACCGCCTCCGGCACCCCGGACACGGCGCGCCGCGCGCGGGCGCTGCCCTTCCGGCACGAGAACGAGACCGCCCGCCCGTACTACTACGGGGTGAGGTTCGAGAACGGCCTGAAGACGGAGATGGCACCGACCGACCACGCGGCGGTGCTGCGCTTCACCTACCCCGGCGACGACGCGAGCGTGCTCTTCGACAACGTCACCGAGCAGGCGGGCCTGACGCTCGACAAGGAGACCGGCACCTTCACCGGGTACTCCGACGTGAAGTCCGGGCTGTCCACCGGCGCCACCCGGCTGTTCCTGTACGGCGAGTTCGACGCGCCCGTCACGGAGGGCACGTCGAGCGGCGTGAAGGGTTACCTGCGCTTCGACGCGGGCGAGGACCGCACCGTCTCGCTGCGCCTGGCCACCTCGCTGATCAGCATCGACCAGGCGAAGGACAACCTGCGCCAGGAGATACCGGACGGCACCTCCTTCGAGACGGTGAAGTCGCGCGCGCAGAAGCAGTGGGACAAGCTTCTGGGCCGCGTCGAGGTCGAGGGCGCCACGCCGGACCAGCTGACGACGCTCTACTCCAGCCTGTACCGGCTCTACCTGTACCCCAACTCGGGTTTTGAGAAGGTGGGTTCGAAGTACCAGTACGCGTCCCCGTTCGCGGCGATGCCCGGTCCCGACACCCCGACCCACACCGGCGCGAAGATCGTGGACGGGAAGGTCTACGTCAACAACGGCTTCTGGGACACCTACCGGACGACGTGGCCGGCGTACTCCTTCCTGACACCGGGGCAGGCCGGTGAAATGGTCGACGGGTTCGTACAGCAGTACAAGGACGGCGGCTGGACCTCGCGCTGGTCGTCCCCCGGCTACGCGGACCTGATGACGGGCACGTCCTCGGACGTGGCTTTCGCCGACGCCTACGTCAAGGGTGTGAACTTCGACGCCGAGGCGGCGTACGACGCGGCCGTGAAGAACGCGACGGTCGTCCCGCCGCAGTCGGGCGTCGGCCGCAAGGGCATGACCACCTCCCCCTTCCTCGGCTACACCAGCACGGACACCCACGAGGGTCTGTCATGGGCACTGGAGGGCTACCTCAACGACTACGGCATCGCCGAGATGGGCAAGGCCCTCTACGAGAAGACCGGCAAGAAGCGCTACAAGGAGGAGTCCGCCTACTTCCTCAACCGCGCCCGGGACTACGTCAGCCTCTTCGACTCCAAGGCCGGGTTCTTCCAGGGCCGAGACTCCCAGGGGAACTGGCGGGTGGACTCGGCGAAGTACGACCCGCGGGTGTGGGGCTACGACTACACCGAGACCAACGGCTGGGGCTACGCCTTCACCGCCCCGCAGGACAGCCGCGGCCTGGCCAACCTGTACGGCGGCCGTGACGGCCTGGCGAAGAAGCTCGACGAGTACTTCGCCACCCCGGAGACCGCCTCGCCGGAGTTCGTCGGCTCCTACGGGGGCGTCATCCACGAGATGACGGAGGCGCGGGACGTGCGGATGGGCATGTACGGCCACTCCAACCAGGTGGCCCACCACGTGACGTACATGTACGACGCGGCCGGGCGCCCCTGGGAGACGCAGAAGAACGTCCGCGAGGTGCTCTCCCGCCTCTACACCGGCAGCGACATCGGCCAGGGCTACCACGGCGACGAGGACAACGGCGAGCAGTCGGCCTGGTTCCTGTTCTCCTCGCTCGGCTTCTACCCGCTGGTGATGGGCAGCGGCGAGTACGCCATCGGCTCCCCGCTGTTCACCAAGGCGACGGTCCACCTGGAGAACGGCGAGGACCTGGTCGTCCAGGCGCCGAGGAACAGCACGCGCAACGTGTACGTGCAGGGGCTCAAGGTCAACGGCCGCTCCTGGACGTCCACCTCGCTGCCGCACTCGCTGCTCGCCAAGGGCGGCGTGCTGGAGTTCGACATGGGCCCGAAGCCCTCGTCCTGGGGCACCGGCAAGAACGCCGCGCCGGTGTCGATCACCCAGGACGACGAGGTGCCCACGCCCCGTGCGGACGCCGTCAAGGGCGACGGCGCGCTGTTCGACAACACCTCGGCGACGGACGCGGCCGTCACCACCGTGGACCTCCCGGTGAAGGGACGCACCAAGGCCGTCCAGTACACGCTGACCTCGTCGTCGGACCGCGCCAAGGCCCCGGCCGGCTGGACGCTCCAGGGCTCCCCGGACGGCACGCACTGGAAGACCCTCGACAAGCGCTCCGGTAAATCCTTCACCTGGGACCGCCAGACCCGGGCCTTCTCGGTCGTCTCTCCGGGCGGCTACACCCAGTACCGCCTGGTCCTGGACGCCGAGTCGACCCTGGCGGAGGTGGAGTTGCTCGCCTGATCCGCGCATGGCGAGAGGGCGGGCGCGCAGTGGACTCCGCGCCCGCCCTCCTCGCGTCAGGGGGCCAGCAGGTTCAGCCAGGTCCCCATCCGTACGGTGCCGTCCGCGGGCAGTGCGCGGGAGGACTGGAAGGAGCGCACCGCGGCGTCCGTCGCCGGGCCGAAGGTGCCGTCGACGGTCAGTCCCGCGCCGCGGGTGTTCAGCAGGTACTGCACGGCGGAGACCGCGGGACCCGAGTCGCCCTGCTTCAACGTCGCGACGACCAGGGCCTGCCAGGTCGCGGGGCCGACCACGCCGTTCGAGGGCAGACCGCGGGCGGTCTGGAATGAGCGGACCCCGGCGGCGGTGGTGATGCCGAAGACCCCGTCCACGGCGAGTCCCACCCCGCGGGCGTTCAGCAGGTACTGCAGGGCCCTGACCCGGGTGCCGCTCTGCCCCTGCTGCAGCAGGGGCCAGTCGGGCGCGGGCGTCCCGGCGCCGGTGGGCAGCGGGAACGGGAGCGGGAGCAGCAGTTGGGTGTTGCGGGCCGTCGGCGCGCCGCGCCGCAGGTCGATACCGCGGCCGACGGACTGGATGTCGTTGGCGGCCAGTTCGCGCGCCAGTGCGGCAAGCGTGGCGGGGGTTCCGGTGTCCCCGCCGTACGACAGCGGCGCGTCGGCGTCGACCATGGTGGTGAAGATCGACAGGTAGCCGCCGCCCTCGGCGATCTCGACGATCCGGGACTGCACGGGCCAGTCGATGTGCGAGGCCGTGTTCACCTCCCAGAAGCCGGCGCTGAGCGCGGAGGTCCACGCCGGCTTGTGCGCGGTGATGTTGTTGGTGTGCGTGTGGCCGTCCACCATCAGCACGACGTTCGGGAAGCGCAGCAGCTTGTCGCGCAGGTCGGCACCGTTGTAGGGGGCGTCGTCGTCGGTGTTGTCCATCGAGTCGAGCGTGTGGTGGCAGCAGACGACGATCAGCTTGTCCTTGACCCCGGGCTGCGTGACGACGGTGCCGGGACCGGTGCCGTTGGCTCGGTCCGTCTCGTAGCGGGAGCTGTTCGCCTTCAGCTGTGCGTCCAGCCACTCCCACTGCGCCTCGTCGAGGGCGCCGTTCGCGCCGCCGCTCGCGTTGGTGGTGTCGAGCACGAGGACCTGGACGAGGTCGGAGGGGCCGGAGGGTATGGCGTAGTAGGCCCGGTCGCTGCCGGAGGTGAAGCCGTGTCCCGCGGGGGTGCCGGTGGTGCGGAAGTGCTCGGCGACGAACTCGCGGCGCTCCAGCAGGCGTCGTGCGGGGTCGGCGGTGACCTTCTCGGTGTCGAGGGTGAAGTCTCCGGTGATGATGTCGGTCAGCAGCTCGATGTAGTAGGCGGGCCCGTTGTCGAAGACGTCGGGGACGCCCTCGATCTGCGTGATCTTCGTCGAGCCGGTGGCGATGCTCTTGAGCGGGTCGAACGGCAGCACGTCCGGGGCGACGTTGCCCTGGACGAGCCCGTCGTGGTTGCCGTAGGCGGCGTACCAGGGCATGCGCAGCCCGCCGGCGGTGAAGGGCCTGCGGGCGGCGGTGAGCAGCCCGGTCACCAGGGGGAAGCCGGCCAGCTCGTTGTTGTCGGCCGGGCTCTGCCGGGCCTGCGGGTGCCAGTAGTGGACGTCGCTGCCGAACCGTCCGCTGCTCACGCTCTCGTCGAGGGCGAGGTTGCCCGAGTCCGGGGTGACCGTGTTGCCGTCCAGCAGGTCGATGTACCAACGGGTCTCGTTGTACTGGCAGTTGTCGACCGCGTCCCCGGTGACGACGGTGAAGGCCAGCGGCGCGCCGGTCCGCGGCCCGCGGCCGATCTGCCGGACGGCGCGGCACATGGCGTCGGTCGTCTGGGTCGACAGGAACTCGTGCGCCCGGTAGGCGGACTCGGTGGGATAGGAGTTGTAGTGCGGCGGGCCGTAGTCGGCGAGCCGGTCGAGGCACTCGACGCGCAGCGGTGACTGGTCGTCGACGATGTGCAGGTCGGACATCTGGGCGAAGGCGATCAGCGACCGGGTCACCGTGGGCGCGGTGACGTTGGCCAAATCCTTGCGGACGAGGTGGGGTTCGCCGGGCCCCGCGACGATGCCGCGGTAGCCGGACCCGAGGTCCGGGCCGCGCAGCAGCGTACGATCCAGGGTCGACAGGCCCGGGGGTACGGAACCGTCGTCGGCGGTGGTCAGTGGGGCGGCGGCCGCCAGGCCGGCGAGGCCACCCGGGGCGACGGTGGCGGTCACCACGCTCATGGCGGTCGCCATCAGCATTCTTCGGCGCGTCAGAGACATTCCGCATCCTGTTCGGTCGTCAGCCGCCGTGCGCGGGCAGCACGGCATGGCGAGGGGGAGACGAGGGAGGCGCGCGAACCACCCGGTCGTGGAGCTGAGGACCGGGCCGCGCCAAGCGTGGCAAAGGGAGGGCCCGGACCGCAAGGAGTGGTTCAGCCACTCATCCACTTTGTCACTGACTCACCTTGTGGTAGCGGCCGGTGACGGCACGCCACGACCCCGCACGGGCCTTTCGGCACGGCCGTACGGGGTCGGCGGAGGGGGCCGGCCGGGCCGGCCCCCTGGTGCGGGGAGGCGGGTGGTCAGCTGTTGGCGTTCAGGACGGGGTAGTAGCCGCTCGAGTGGCCCTTGGCGGTGGGGTGGTAGGACTCCCAGCTCGGCGAGACCACCAGGGAGTGCAACCAGTCGTCGCCGGAGCACAGTTCGTGGCCGTTGAAGGTCCCCCGGACGTCGCCGAAGACGAAGCCGTGGGCGGCGGCCCGGGCGGCGATGACGCCGTCGAGGACGTCCGCGGCCTCGTCGATCTTGCGGTGCTTGGTGTCGGACAGCCCGACGCACAGGACGTTCAGGGTGTACACGCGGGGATAGCCGAGGACGACGACCTTGGCGTTGGGGGCCTTGGCGCGGATCGCGTCGTAGGTGGCGTCCAGACGGGCGGGCAGGGTGTTGCGGGCGTAGTTCTCCGCCTGGTTGACCCGGTTGACGCAGTCGGTGTCGGAGCCGATCACACAGGTCGTCATGACGTCCGAGAAGCCCGCGTCGTTGCCCCCGATGGTGAGGGAGACCAGACCGGTGGAGGCGTTCAGCGGACCGAGCTGGTTGTTGGTCACGTCCGTGGTCACCGCACCCGAGCAGGAGGTGTCGGCGAAGGATGAGGGAGCGTGGGCGTTCTTCCAGAGGTACGGGTACGCGCTGAAACTCCGGTGGCAACTGCCGCTGGCGCTGTCGTAGTTGCCCGCGCCGTTGCCGGCGGAGTACGAGTCCCCCAGCGCGACGTAGGCGGGCCCGGCGGCGTGCGCCGGGGTGGACCAGAGCAGGCCGAAGGCCAGGGTGACGAGCAGGGTGGTCAGGGCCGACAACGACGTGGTGCGTCTCACGGAACCTCCCTGGGCGGAGAGTTGACTACCACTTGGTAGCCCCTGACCCGGACGATTGGGAAGTGTCCATGACAATAAAATGTTAAAATTTCTCCGCGCGTAGATCTCGCGTTCGGCCGACCGTGGCCTCCGGGCCGCCGGGGCGCCGGGCGGCTGATGGCAGGATGCTTGCGGTAGAGGCCGGTCACGCCACCGGGCGGGAGAGCAGGAGGAGGCCCGTTGAGCCGCGGGAAGAATCATCACGTCGTCGTGCTCGTGCTGGAGGGCGCCAAGCCGCTCGACGTCGGGATCCCGGCGCAGGTGTTCGCCAACCGCCCGAGCATGCCCTACGAGGTGCGGGTGTGCGGCGCCGCGCCCGGGCTGGTGACCGGCGGGGACGGACTGTCGTACCACGTGGCGGAGGGGCTCGAGGCCTTCGAGGACGCCGACACCGTCTTCATCCCCGGCTACCGGGAGCCGGCGGGCGCCGAACCGCCCGCGACGGTCGTCGGCGCGCTGATGGCTGCCCACGAACGCGGTACCCGGCTCGCGGCCATCTCGACCGGGGCGTTCGCGCTGGCGGCGACGGGCCTGCTCGACGGCAAGCGGGCCACCACCCACTGGCACTACACGAAGGCCCTCGCCGAACGGCATCCACTGGTGCGGGTGGACGAGAACGTGCTGTTCGTGGACGAGGGCGACGTGCTCACCTCGGCCGGAGCGGCCTCCGGCATCGACCTGTGCCTGCACCTGGTGCGGCGCGACCACGGCGTCGGCCTGTCCAACCACGTGGCGCGGCGCCTGGTGGCGGCGCCGTACCGCAGCGGGGGCCAGGCCCAGTACGTCCCCCGGAGCGTGCCCGAGCCGCTCGGCGACCTGTTCGCGAGCACCCGCGAGTGGGCACTGGCGCACCTCGCCGAACCGCTGACGCTCGAGACGCTCGCCCGCAACGCCCGGGTGTCGGCGCGCACCTTCTCACGGCGGTTCGTGGAGGACACCGGCTACACACCGATGCAGTGGGTGCTGCGCGCCCGGGTCGACCTGGCGCGCGAACTGCTGGAACGCACCGACCTGGGTGTGGAGCAGATCGCCGACCGCGTCGGCCTCGGCACGGGCGCGAACCTGCGCCTGCACTTCCACCGCATCCTCGGCACCTCCCCCACGGAGTACCGGCACACCTTCTCGGCCTGAGTGGCGAGATCCTTGCGACCGGTGGCGAAAGGTATGGCGCGATACTTGCGCATGCTGTCGTTCTGGCCACTGCCGGGGCGGCGCCCCAATGCCGACCATGGAGGCGGCAACGAAAGGAAACCTCCATGACCCGCATCGCCGTCAACGGATTCGGCCGCATCGGGCGCAACACCCTGCGCGCCCTCGTCGAGCGCGGCAGCGACCTCGAGGTGGTCGCCGTCAACGACCTCACCGCACCGGAGTCCCTCGCGCACCTGCTCAAGTTCGACAGCTCGCTCGGCCGGCTCGGCCGCACCGTCGAGGCGGACGGCTCCGATCTGGTCGTCGACGGCCGCCGGATCAAGGTGCTCGCCGAGCGCGAGCCGGCCAAACTGCCCTGGGCAGAGCTCGGAGTCGACATCGTGCTGGAGTCCACCGGGCGCTTCACCTCGGCCGACGCCGCCCGCGCGCACCTGACCGCCGGTGCCGAGCGGGTCCTGGTGAGCGCCCCCTCCGACGGCGCCGACGTCACCCTCGCCTACGGCGTCAACACCGAGGAGTACGACCCGGCCCGGCACGTCATCGTGTCGAACGCCTCGTGCACCACGAACGCCCTGGCCCCGCTCGCGTCGGTGCTGGACGACCTGGCCGGCATCGAGCACGGGTTCATGACCACGGTGCACGCCTACACCCAGGAGCAGAACCTCCAGGACGGCCCGCACCGCGACATGCGCCGCGCCCGCGCCGCCGGCGTGAACATCGTGCCCACCACCACCGGTGCCGCCAAGGCCATCGGCAAGGTGCTGCCGAAGCTCGACGGCAAGCTCTCGGGCGACTCCATCAGGGTCCCCGTGCCGGTGGGCTCGATCGTGGAGCTCAACACCACGGTCTCCCGCGACGTCACCCGCGAGCAGGTGCTGGACGCCTACCGGGCCGCCGCCGACGGCAAGCTGAAGGGCATCCTCGACTACGCCACCGAGCCGCTGGTCTCCAGCGACATCACCGGTCACCCGGCCTCGTCCATCTTCGACGCCGCCCTCACCCGGGTCGACGGCCGCCACATCAAGGTGGTGGCCTGGTACGACAACGAGTGGGGCTTCTCCAACCGCGTCGTCGACACCCTCGAACTCCTCGCCCGCGGCTGACCACCGGGCGGGGCCGGCAGCACGTGCCGGCCCCGTCGCCGCCGGCCCCGCGGTGGTCGGGGGCTCTTGGTGCCGGTCTGTGCCTGGTGGTGTTCGGAGTCGTCGGCGAAGTCCCCGCCGAGGCCACGCGGCAGTCCTCCGTGAGCGTCGCCTCACCCGTCGTCTCCGGCGATGAAGCCGCTCGGAGGTTGAGCTGCCACCGTGGGACGCCCCGGGGCTCCTCTCCCCGGAGCGTCCCACGGGCCACCTCGGGCTCAGCGTCCGAGGAGGAAGTCGTGGACCGCCTGGCGGCCCTCGTCGCTCGTCGCGCGGCTCTGGACGGAGTGGGCGGCGCCGTGGACCACGACGACCTCGGCATGCGGGGTCAGCTTCTTCTGGTCGTAGAGCCATTCCAGGGGCGTCGACAGGTCCCGGTCGCCGCCGAGCAGCAGCACCGGGACGCCGGGGAGGCGGCGGTGGGCGGCGGGCAGCGGCGGGGCCGGGGTGCGGGGCCAGTCGAGGCAGCTGAGCATGGAGCCGAGGCCCGTCGCCGTGGCGGCGTCGAAGGGGCCGTGGTCGGCCGGGGTGAGTTCGCCGGCCGCCTTCTCCAGCGCGTCCCGGCGGCCGGCGACCGGGGCGTCGGACCGGCCCCAGGGGTAATGGCCGTCGAGGCACAGCGTCGCCGCGTGGAGTCCCTGGCTGAGTTCCTCAGCGGACGCCGCGTTTCCCTGCCGTGTGCCCTGGATGAGGCCGTTCAGCAGTCCGGGGGCGCCCTCGGCGGCCTGGTGGAGGGCGTCGATCATGTCCGCGTAGTCCGGGTCGACGAACTCCCATGTGGTGATCGCGTCCAGGACGTCGACCCCGTTGCCGTAGGTTGCCACGACCTCGGCCAGGTCCGCCGCCGGGTCCGTGGTGCAGCCGATGCTCTCGCAGGCCTGCCTCAGCACGCGCGGCGCGGCCCGCATGGCGGCGAGGTCCATCGGATCGTAACCGGTCTGCGGCACCACCGAGTCCAGCACCATCCGGGCCACGCGCCCGGGGTGGGCGAGGGCGTACCGTTCGGCGGTGTACGTGCCGTACGAGACCCCGTCGAGGGTCATCTTCCGTACGCCCAGCGCACGCCGCAGCAGTTCCAGGTCGGCGACCGTGTCGCCGGTGGCGTAGAAGCGGCGGTTCGGGCCGATGGCCGCGGCGCAGTCCCGCACCGCGTCCGCGGTGGGCGGTGTGAGGTCGGACGCCCCCATCTGCTCCTGCAGCCCGGGGCATTGCAGCGCGGTCCCACCGGTGCCGCGCTGGTCGATCATGACGAGTCGGTAGTCCTTCAGCACCGGCGCCATGGCCTTGCCGATCCCTTCCACGAAGGGGACGCCGGGCTGCCCGGGGCCACCGGTCAGGAACAGCAGGACGCCCTTGGGGGCGTCCACGTTGTCCCCCATGGCGACCTTCAGGCCCAGCCGGCCGCGCACCGCACCGCTGTGGTCGAGCGGGACCGTCAGCGTGGCGCAGCTGAAGCCGTCCAGGCCGGGGCAGGCCGCGGTGCCGGAGAGCCCCCCGCTCTCCCCGGCCGGCCCCGCGGTGCCCCGGCCCTGCGCGGACGACGTACAGGTGCCCGACACCATCAGCAGGCCGGCGGCGGCCAGTGCCACCGCCGCCCGTGCTCCGGACCTCCGCGTCCCCCGTGCCTTCCCGGCCCCGCGCTTCGCCCGCATCGCACGCACCCCCGCCCTCCGGCGTCGTCTGTGACCCTGCCGTCCGTCGGCCATCAGACTGCGCCAAGGGGGCTCGCCACGGCGAGAGTCCGTGCCACGATTCGAGCACGTTCGAAGGAATCCGGGTTACCGGACGGCAGGGAGCAGGATGATAGAACTCACCGTGGACGCGGCCGGGTTGGCCCGTTCCCACTTCGCCGTCTCACCGCTGCACGAGGTCGCGGCGACGTTGCTGCCGTGGGGCCTGCGCCCCGGTCCGGAGGCCGATCCTTGGGTGACGCGGGCCCGTCGCGTACTGCGCCGTGCGCGGCTGCCGCTGCTGTCGGAGCTCGCGCTCGACGGGAGCGGCTACTTACCGGACTTCCTCAGCCCGCATCCGTCCGGGCCCTCCCCCACCGTCGAGGAGGAGCTGGAGCGCGTGCGGGCCACACCGCCCGGGCGTGTCCTGGGCGAGTTGGAGGCGCTGCGCGACGGCCGGCCCCGCAACGGGCTGGCCGGATCGGAGCTGCCGCCCGGGGTCCGGCGGGCGATGGCGCGGGGCGGCGGGCACGTCGCCCGGCAGGTCGCGGAGGAGCTGCGGCGGTACTGGGAGCTCGCGTTCGCCCCGCACTGGCCCGACGCCAAGGCCGCGCTCGACGCGGAGGTCGACCGGTGCGCCGGCGTGCTGGCCCGGCAAGGAGCCGCCGGGATGTTCAACTCGCTGCACCCCGGGATCCGGTGGACCGGCGGCACGCTGCGCGTCGAGAGCCGGTTCTCGGTGGGGATCGCCGCGCCCCTGGTGATCGTGGTGCCGTCGCTGGTGGCGGGGGCACCGGGCGTGGCCGTGGATCCGGTGCGGGGCGGACGGCGGCCGCCGATGGTCGCCTACCCGGTACGGAACAGGCCGGCCGCGCCGGTACCCCCTTCCGCCGAGCTGGCGGGCCTGCTGGGCCCCACCCGCGCGGGGCTGCTCGGCGCGCTGGCGCGGCCGGCGTCCACCACGCAGCTCGCGGCGCGTCACTTCCTCAGTGCCGCCACGGTCTCGTACCACCTGGGCGTGCTGCACCGGGCCGGTCTCGTGTCCCGCTCGCGGTCGGGCCGGACGGTGCTGTACCGGCGTACGCCCGCCGGATCGCGGCTGACGGGCAGGGGCTGACCCCGGCGCCCCCCGGCGGTCCCGGAAACCCCCCGCCCGCCGCGGGGCGGACCAGGGGCCGGCGATCAGGCTGTGACGGTCTCGGCGGGCAGGGCCAGGTCGAGATCGACCAGCCGCTCGTCGCCGGCGTGCGTGGCCGCCGAGGCGAGGGGGCCGTGCCCCGCCGCGCGCGCGGCCAGCACGTACGCGCCCCCGGCCGGGACGGCGAGCGCGTAGCTGCCGTCCTCCGCGGAGAGCGCCGCGCCGGCCTGCCGGCCGCGGCGGTCGATCAGGGTGACCTTGGCACGGGCGACCGGGGCGCCCCCGGCGCCCACGACCCGGCCCCGGAAGCCGCGCAGGACCTGCTCCGCACGCGCCAGGCCGGCTTCCTCCTCGCCGCCCGCGCGCACCCGCAGGCCGGTCCGCCGGCCGGGCAGGCCGACGGCGAGCAGCAGGCCGACGAGGACGGCGCCCGTGGCGATGAGGAACGAGAGGCGGAACCCGTGCATGGTCGGGAGGGCGACGCCGTTCACGTGCTGCGCGCTGTTGGCGAGGACCATGCCGATCACGGCGCTGGACACCGAGGTGCCGACGGAGCGCATCAGGGTGTTGAGGCCGTTGGCGGCGCCCGTCTCGGAGGGCGGCACCGCGCTGACGATGAGCGCCGGCAGCGAGGAGTACGCCAGGCCGATGCCGGCGCCGAGGATCACCGAGGTGAGGACCGTCTGCCAGACGGCGTCCATCAGGCCGATGCCGCCGCCGTAGCCGGCGCCGATCACCAGCAGGCCGGTGATCAGCGTGATCTTCGGGCCGAAGCGGGCGGACAGGCGGGCGTAGACGGGGGCGGTGAACATCATCGTCAGGCCGAGCGGGGCCACCGCCAGACCGGCGACGAGCATGGACTGGCCGAGGCCGTAGCCGGTGGCGGCGGGCAACTGGAGCAGCTGGGGCAGGACCAGCGAGACGACGTAGAAGCTGACCCCGACCATGATCGAGGCCAGGTTGGTGAGCAGCACTTCACGGCGGGCGGTCGTGCGCAGGTCGACCAGCGGGGCCTTCACCCGCAGTTCCATCACGCCCCACAGCAGCAGGACGACGGCGGAGGCGCCGAACAGTCCGAGCGTGGTGCCGGAGGACCAGCCCCAGTCGCTGCCCTTGGTGATCGGCAGGAGGAACAGGACCAGGCCGGCGGACAGGCCGAGCGCGCCGAGCAGGTCGAAGGAGCCCTTCGCACGCATCGGGGACTCGGGCACGACGGCCAGGGCGAGGACGATGGCGAGCACGCCGAGAGCGGCCGCGGCGTAGAAGAGCGCGTGCCAGTTCGCGTGCTGGGCGATCAGCGCCGCGCCGGGCAGCGCGAGACCGCCGCCGACGCCGATGGAGGAGCTCATCAGGGCCATCGCCGAGCCCAGCCGCTCACGCGGCAGCATGTCGCGCATCAGCCCGATGCCGAGCGGGATGGCGCCCATGGCGAAGCCCTGCAGCGTACGGCCCACGATCATGGTGAGCAGCTGGCTGGTGGCGGCGCTGATCACGGCTCCCACCACCATGACCGAGAGGCTGCCGATCAGCATGCGGCGCTTGCCGTAGAGGTCGCCGAGGCGGCCCATGATCGGGGTGGCCACGGCGCCCGAGAGCAGGGTGGAGGTCAGCACCCAGGTCGCGTTGCTCGGGGCCGTGTGCAGCAGCTGCGGCAGGTCCTTGATGACCGGCACGAGCAGGGTTTGCATGACCGCGACAACGATGCCCGCGAAGGCGAGTACCGGGACGACCGCCCCACTGGCTCTCCGGGCGGGCAGGTCGGTCGTCGTGAGCGTCATGGGGCGGGGCCTCCGGGCAGAGGTCGGGACCGTGGTGGTGGTCGTGCGTGCGGCGTACCTGACGTGCAACCCCGTATGCCAAGGCAACTATTCCGTCACCCGGAAGTCACAAAACACGCTTTTGACTGGATTGTTCGACTTTAGCACCAACGTGATCGGGCCCCTTGGGTCTCAGCAGCCCATTCTGTGATCTCTCTGAGATCTTCCTGTGCGGGGCGGTGCGGGTGCCCGGGTTGCCGGTAGGGGTGCGCCCAGGGCGGCGCACCCCTACAGACACCCGACACCGACACCCGACACCCGACAAGGAAACGTTGCTGAGACGTCCCGTCAGCAGATCCGTCTCCCGGGCAGCGATCGGTCTCGTGGCGGCCGCCGCTCTTGCCGCCGGGTTCGGCTCCGCGGCAGCCGCCCTCGCCGGCGACGGCGCCCCGCTGCCGGGCACGATCACTTCATACGGGAGGGCCAGGAGGGCCGGAACCGGGAGCTACCGCCTGCCGCCGACGAGCGCCACGGGCCCGCCGGTGAAGGCGTCGAGCAGGATCCGCCCGCCCAGCGGCCGGTCCAGGTGGACGGTGACCGGGTCGGAGAGCAGTTGCGCGGTGCACGGGCTGTCGCTCCCGCCACGGACCGTCGCGTGGAGCACCACGCTGTCGCGGGTCTCCAGCACTTCCACGGCCGGACCGTCGTCACAGGCACCGTGCCCGGCCAGGACGGTGACATTCCGGCCGTCCTCGGCGACCTTGCGCAGTCCTTGCAACGGCATCCCGGCATCGGTGGCCTGGGACAGGGCGGCGATCGGCGCGCGCGGCAGCCTCGCGGGGTCGATCGCGGCGCGCACCAGCGGGGTGTCGTAGCCGTCGAGCGTGAAGTGCCAGGCGGGAACGCGCGCCTCGCCGCGGCTGGTGAGCAGGGTCATCTCGCCGAATGCGGCCTTCGTGACGGTGAGCAGGGCCGCGCGGTCTTCCGGCCCCTCGTTGAACTGGTCGTAGGCCTGCTGCGCGGTCATCGGTGTGACGCGGCGCGACGTCCCGTCCGCCCAGCGGATGCGGCCCTCACGCCCGGTTCGGGGAAACGCTCCGCGGTGCTCGAAGTTCCGCGTGAGGTAGGCCCGCTTGTCGGCTTCGGTGCGGAACGCGTTGTCCGGGAGGCGGACCATGTCCTCCAGCGGGTAGAAGCCCTCCCGCCACGATCGCGCCGCCGCCGAACCCTCCCAGGCCTTGGCGACCTCCCGCATGCGTGCGGCGGCCGCACCGCTGTCGTCCGTCGCGGACACCGTCCGCGCTCCGCATCCGACGGATCCCAGGAACAGGCAGATGACTCCCACCAGCACGATCGGTCTCATGACGCCTCCCCCTGCAGCGGCCCCCTCGGGCCCTGCAGGTGTGACGTGTCACCCGGGCAGCCGGTTCCGTGCGGACCGGATCGCAGTAGGGCGGTGCGCGGCCTGGATCGGACGACGATGAGGTCCCAGGCTGTCATCGCGTCGCCGTGCCGCCAGGTGGGCGGCGGCCTCCGAGTCGCGTCCCAGCCGCTCGAGCGCACGGCCGAGCAGGTGGTAATAGGCGCGAGCCAGAAGGATGCGGATGGCCGGATGGTGGCGACATGGGTCGACGATGCCACTCAGGAAACGTGCCGCCGCTGTGTGGTGCCGGCTGTTGAAATAGTGCCTGGCCTGCCGTCCGGAATGGGAGAGAAGTGGTGTGAGCCGAGGGGCCAGGACAGGGGCGAGGGCTTCGGCATAGGCGTCGGCGATGTGGCTGTCGTCGCGGTACACGAAGACGTTGCCGACCGCGACGCGGCAGGTGCCGTCCGGGGCGCAAAGCCAGGGCTCGGGGTCGATGACGGTTACGCCGCCCGCGCGGGCGGCCTGGCGCACGGCGGTCCGGCGGACCGGGTCCTTTGTCGCCTCGGGGAGACGCTGGGTGCAGCGCGACAGGCGCAAGGGCGACACGCTCGGCCAGGCACCAGCCGCTGCGACCGTCCCGGCACGTCCCGCCGAGGTGCGGCAGGGCAAGGTCCGCCCGGCCGTGCGCAGCGCATCGAGGCCCTCGGCGACGAACTCCTGCCCGTGCCGCCCGTCATCGCCCCGGTCGAGGTGCTCGCCGCGAAGCTGCCCGGCTGGCGGGGCGGAGGGTACGGCAGAGACCGGGCACGAGGGCTCCGCCACGGACGGCCCCGCCGGTCGGCGCACACTGTGAACGGAATATTCACGCCATACGACAGCGCTGGTCAGGGATGCCCCACCAGCGCGGGCCTCCACTGAGTCCGCGAACCCTGTTCAGCCCTGGAAGAAGAGAAAAGGTATCCATGTACCAGCGCATCCTGGTTGCCGTCGACTCGAGCCCCTCCCGCCAGACCGTCCTGCGCACGGCCGGGGACATGGCCCGGCTTACCGGCGCCGCGGTGCACGTCGTGCACGTGCTCGCCTCGACGGTCGCCTTCGACACCGTCATGGACCTGGAGGAGGACTCGGCCGCCGGCGCGGTGGTCGACGAGGCCGTCGCCACGCTGCGCGGCATGGGCGTCGAGGAGGCCGACGGTGAGCTCGTCCGCGACGTGACCACGCAGGAGGTCGCCCGTGCGATCTCCGCCGCGGCGGAGCAGTTCAAGGCAGACCTCCTGGTCCTCAGCCCCCACCACCGGGGTTCGTTCGCGGCCCTCTTCAACCCCCGTGTCAGCGACGCCGTCGCCCACACCAGCCGCATCGCGGTGCTGCTCGTCCCCGAGGAGCGGGCCGAGGGCGACGGCTCAGCCGCCTGACCAGCCGGGTCGCCCCGTCCGGCTCCGGCGGGCCGGACGGGTGGGCCCGGGTCAGCGGCGGCCGCGCCGCCGGGTGCCGCGGATGAGCCGCCGCGCGGCGAGGTGTCCCGAGCCGCCGAGGCCGGGGCCGGGTGGGCGGAGGCGCGGATGTGCCACAGCCGGGGGACGGGTGTGGCGTGCCGGGAGGCGCCGGGCAGCGGGCGCCGCAGGAGGCTCTGGTCGATTTCAGCGGAGCCTCCGCAGGGGTCGCCTGACACCGCGTCGGGGTTGTGGCCCACAAGGTCGGCGGGAGTGACGGTGTCCCAGGCGAGCACCTTCCCGGGCAGGTCGGAGGCGTGGCGGGCGACCCGGGCCAGGACCCGGTCCGCGTAACCCTCGGTCAGCGCCTTGGTCCAGCCGCCGGGGTGCGCGCGGGCCTGGACAGCCGCGATGTCGAACACGCCGCGGCGCGGGGTGGCCGGCGCGCGCCGTCGGGGCTCACAACCAGCCGCGCCGGGCCGCCGCGAGTCCGGTCTGGAAGCGGGTGGCCGCGCCGAGTTCGGTCGTGAGCCGGTGAATGCGGCGCTGGGTGGTGCGTGTGCTCCAGCCCCGGGTACGGGCTATCGCCGTGTCCGTGAGCCCCGAGGCCGGCAGGGTCAGCAGGGTCCGTTCGGCGGGCACGGCGACGAGTTGGTCCACGGAAGGCTGATGAACTCCGTCCAGCTGGACCCGGCGACCCGCTGAGCGGGGGTCCGGGGCGGGAGGCGACGGGTACCGCCTCCCGCCCCGGCCACGGCGCCCGCGCCGGTCCTCAGGCCGGCGCGGGCTCCGGGCCCGCGGCGCGGCACCTGCGGGCCGGGCCGCGGGCCGCCCACTCGTGGACCGGCCCTACGACCGGCCAGGCGAACGTCCAGGCAAACGTCCGGACGACCGTCCAGGGCGCGCGCACGCAGGCCAGGAGCCCGCTCGGGCGCGCCCGGCGGCGAGGGTGGGCGCGCCGGTGCGTGTGGTGTGCGCCGTACGGCAGTGCGGGGTCGGGGTTCATGGGGATCACCTCGTCGTGGCCGGGCCGTCGTCTCGGGTGTTGCCTGGCCCCAGCACACAGGGGACGGACGGTGCTGTCATGCCCCGCGATCGCGTGGCTTGATGGGCCTCCGCCGGCCTGGTAAGCCCTGTCGTCCTGGCCCCGCCTCACGGGGAGGTGCCCGCCCCCGTCCGCGGAGCGTCGCACGTTCGACAACTCTCCCGGTGAGGACCGGTAGGGTGCGTGCCCCGGCGCACCTCACGGATGGCTCAGTGCGGCCAGCGGGCGGCGCCGCCACCGCTCACCCCGGGTCACTCCGGTGCGGCGTCAGGCCTTGCGCATGTCCCGGTAGGTCTCCAGCACACGCAGCCAGACCTCGCTGATCGTCGGGAACGCCGGGACGGCGTGCCACAGCCGGTCCACCGGGATCTCCCCGGCGACGGCGACGGTCGCCGAGTAGAGCAACTCCTGCACTCCCGGGCCGACGAAGGTGACGCCGACCACCGTGCCGCGGTCCGGGTCGATGAGGACGCGGGCCTTGCCCCGGTAGTCCTCGGCGTACTGGACGGCCCCGGCGAGCCGGCCGATGTCGTAGTCCACGACGTCCACGCGGCGTCCCGCCGCCTGTGCCTCGCGGGTCGTCAGGCCGACGGAGGCGATCTCGGGGTCGGTGAAGACGACCTGCGGCACGGCATCGGTGTCGGCGGTCGCGACGTGCGCGCCCCACCTGCGGTCGTCGACGGGCTCACCCTTGGCCCGCGCGCCGATCACCGCACCCGCGATGCGCGCCTGGTATTTCCCCTGGTGCGTCATCAGGGCGCGGTGGTTGACGTCGCCCGCCGCGTACAGCCAGCCCTCGGCGACGGCCGTCACCTGGAACGTGTCGTCCACGGTCAGCCAGTCGCCGGGGGTCAGGCCGACCGTCTCCAGGCCGAGGTCCGTGGTGCGCGGGGCGCGGCCGGTCGCGAGGAGTATCTCGTCGGCGAGCACCGTCCCGCCGTCCGCCAGCGTGACGCGCACCGGGCCGTCCGGGCCGTCCTCGCGCGCCACGGAGGCCACGGAGGCACCGAGGCGTACGTCCACACCGGCCTCGCGCAGGGCGTCGGCGACCATCTCCCCGGCGAACGGCTCCATCCGGGCCAGCAGTCCGCCGCTCCCCCGGACCAGCATGGTCACCTCGGAGCCCAGCGCCCGCCACGCGGTGGCCATCTCGACGGCGACGACGCCTCCCCCGACCACGACCAGCCGGCCCGGCACCGCGTGGGCGCTCGTCGCCTCGCGGTTGGTCCACGGACGGACGTCGGCGAGCCCCGGCAGATCCGGGAGCAGCGTCGTCGTCCCGGTGGCGACGACGACGGCGTGCCGCGCGGTCAGCCGGACCGCACCGCCGTCCGGCGTGTCCACCACCACCTGCCGGGGGCCGTCCAGGCGGCCGTGACCGCGCACCAGGTCGACGGATACGGAGTCCAGCCACTCGACCTGGTCGTCGTCCTTCCAGTTCGCGGAGAGCCGGTCGCGGTGGGCGAGGACCTCGGCCACGTCCAGCGGTCCGGCGACCGCGTTCCTCAGGCCGGGTATGCGGCGGGCGTCGGCCCGTGCCACCACGGGCCGCAGCAGTGCCTTGCTGGGCTCGCACGCCCAGAACGAGCACTCGCCGCCGAGCAGTTCGCCCTCCACGAGCACCGTGGCCAGTCCGGCGGCACTCGTCCGGTCGGCGACGTTCTCGCCGACCGGGCCGCCGCCGATGACGACGACGTCGTATTCCCGGGAAGTGCCGCTCATCGCTTGACCCGTCATTTCGTCGGACTTCATGGCCTGCTTCCAAAGGGGCGGGAGGAGACCCGGTCACGGCCCGCGGTGCCGCGTAGGGGGATCCGCGGCACCGCGGGGGACCGGGGGGAGGGTCGGTCGTCGGGGGGAGGCGGGGAGGGCGGGCGGGGTCAGCGACCCGGCAGGCGCTCCGTGACCTCCTGGAGCGCCCAGCCGTTGCCGTCCGGGTCCGTGAAGGTCGCGAAGGAGCCGTAGCTGGCGCGCTTCGGGTGCGGGCCGGCGACCCGGGCGGTCTCACCGGCGTGGTGGAAGACGCCGCCCGCGTCGTGGAAGACCTCGCTGATGTCGACGCCGCGGGCGGCCAGCTCCGCGCGGGCCGCCACGATGTCCTCGACGATCAGGTGGAGGCCCTGCACGGAGCCAGGGGCGGCCGTGGTCACGCCGTCACCGAAGAGGATCGAGGCCCCGGATCCCTCCGGCGTGAAGTGGACGACGCGGTAGCCGTCGTCGCCGACGTAGTCGACGTCCAGCCGGAAGCCCAGCGCCGCGTAGAAGTCCTTCGCCCGGTCCACGTCGGACACGGGCAGCACCACAACCTCAAGCTTCAGATCCATCGAGTTCTCCCAGTTCTGCATAACGTCACCGCTTTGACTGGTGACGAGCATGGCCTAGCGATTCGTAACCTGTCAAGGCGGTGACGCCTCCCGGGCGTGCCGCCGCGTGCCCAGGTCCGAGGCGCGGGCGGCCGCGTGGCCGCACAGGCGGGTCCGGGTATCCTCCGGGGCGTGACCGAGATGATCAGCAGTGCCGCGGTGGACGCCCTGGACGGGGCCATGGAGCGGCTGACGGACTTCCTGCCCGGCGCGTTCACGCGGCAGGGCCCCAAGGGCGGGCGACTGGTGTGCACCGGCCTCCCGGTGGCCCTTCTCAACACGGTCCGCACCGGTCCGGGACAGGACCCCCGGGAGACCGGGTCCCTCGCCGAGGAGCTGTCCGCGACAGGGCTGCCCTGGAGCATGCAGGTCCGCGGCGAGGCCGACCCGGAGCTGACGACGCTGGCGGCCCGGTTCGGCCTCACGTCCACCACCAGGCTCCCCCTGCTGGCGTGGGACGCGGCATCGCTTCCCGGGCTGCCCGCCGCGCTGCCCGCGGACGGCACGGTGCGCAAGCTCAGCGGGGAGGACTCCGGACGGTACTCCGCCGCGCTCGCGGCGGGATTCGGCATGCCCGGGGAGATCGCGGACGCGTTCGCCCTGCCCGCGCTCCTCGACGCCCCCGGCATGACCGCGTTCACCCTCGACGTGGCCGGCGAAGCCGTCGCGACCGGGTTCAACGTCCTGGTCGGCGGCCACGTGGGGATGTTCAACGGCTCCGTGCCGCCCCGTCACCGGGGCAACGGTTACTACCGCGCGCTCGTCACGGCCCGGCTCCGGGACGCCGTCGCGTCCGGGGCCCGCCACGCGGTCACGCAGAACTCCCCCATGTCCCGCCCCCTCTACGAGTCCCTGGGCTTCCGGCTCGTGGAGACGTGGACGTACCTCACCCCCGCGGGCTGACCCCGCGCCCGGTGGCCCGGCGGGCGTCGCCGCCGCTCACAGGGGTCACGGTGACGGATCTTCACATGGCGCATCCACGACGACGGCGACAGCAACGGCGCATCAACCGAACGGCGGCCACGGGCACCGGGACGGGGCGCCCCCGCGCTCCCGGGCGCTTGCTGGTACGGGGGTACCCGGGAGGGCTGAGCCGATCGGCGGAGCTGTCGCGCGGGCGGGCCTGCCGCCGGTACGGCGCGGGCAGGCATGGAGCCGGAGGTGCGTGGTCCATGCCCAGCGGTGACGTGCTGGTTCTCGTCGGCGAGGACGGCCGGGTGGTCGAGTGGGGACGTCCGGCCGAGCGGCTGTTCGGGTGCTCCGCCGAGGAGGCCGTCGGCCGGCCCCTGGGCACGCTGCTGCACAGGATCGCCGCGGGCGCCGGAACCCACCGCGCGGAGTTTCCCGGCGAGGTCGCGGTACGGATCGAGCCGGTGCTGCGCGGCTCCTCGGTGCAGTGGCGCGTCCTCACGGCGGGGGACCCGGCCCTGTCGGAGCAGGACGTGGCGATCCTGAGGACCGTCTTCGCCCACACCCCCATGGAACTGCTCGTGCTCGACCGCGCATTGCGCGTGGTCCGCGCGAGCGCCGCCTTCGGCACGGCACGCGGCGCGCGGGCCGGGAGCCCGCTGGGGCGGCACTTCACCGAGGTGTACGACCTCCACGGCCCCGAGGAGGAGGCCGACGTGGCACGGCGGGTCCTGGAGAGTGGGGAACCGGTCCTGAACCGGCTCGTGCACGGCGCCGGGTCGCCGGACCGGCGCGCGTGCCGTGTCCGCTCCGTCTGCTATTTCCGCCTGGAGGACTCCCGGGGTGAGGTGCTCGGCCTGGTGGCGTCCGCGGTCGACGTGACCGACCGGGAGAAGGCGCAGGGCCGGCTGGACCTCATCGAGCGGGTCCGTACGCGGATGGGCCACGTACCCAACGTGGGCCTGGTCTGCCAGGAGCTGGTGGACGCGGTCGTGCCGGCCCTCGCCGACACGGCCGTGGTCGAGTTGGTCGACGACGTCGTCCGCGGGGAGGAACCGCCGAAGGTGCCCGTCCACCCCGACGTCCCCCTGCGGCGGGCCGCGTTCCGGGGCCGTCTGCCGGCGTACCCCGTGGGCGAGGTGCGCCCCCTGCCGCCCGGCACGCCGTTCTCGGCCGTCCTGTCCGAACCCAGGGCCCGCCTGGTGCCCATCGACGAGCACGCCCCGTGGCTGGCCGCCGACCCGGCCCGGGCGGACGCCATCCGGGGAAGCGGCGCCCACTCCCTGATCGTGGCCCCGCTGGCCCTGCGCGACCAGGCCCTCGGCGTGGTCCACTTCTACCGCCACCAGAACCGGGAGCCCTTCGACCAGGACGACGTCACGGCGGCCTCCGCCGTGTGCGCGCACGCCGCCCTCTGCATCGAGAACGCCCGGCGGTACATGCGCGAGTGGATCATCGCCTCGACCCTCCAGCGCAGGCTGCTCCCCGGGCAGCCGGGGGGACGGCCCACCGTGGAGGTCTCCCGGCTGCACCATCCCGGGCCGGAGGGCGGCGGGGCGTGGTCCGACGCGATCCCGCTGCCCGGCGCGCGGACCGCGCTGGTCGTGGGCGACGTGGCCGGGCAGGGGATCGTCGCGGCCATCACGATGGGGCTGGTACGCACGGCCCTCCACACCCTCGCCGCCCTGGACCTGCCCCCGGACGAATTGCTGGCCCGGCTGAGCGAGACGGCCGCCCGCCTCGCCGCCGCGTCCGCCGCGCTGCCGCAACTGGGCCGCGAGCCGCTCGACATCGGGTGCGCCATCGCGGTGTACGACCCGGTGGAACTCACCTGCACCGTCGCCCGGGCCGGTCTGCCGGAGCCGGTCGCGGTCCTCCCGGACGGCACCTCGGCCACCCTGTCCGTCCCCGCGGGTCCGCTGCTCAGCGGACAGGATGACGCCCCCTTCCCCACGACCACCGTCGAACTCCCCCCGGGGAGCACCCTGGCCATGGCGACGACCTCGTTCGCCGAGCGGTTCCTGGCACCGTCCGCTCCTCTGCGCCCGCTCCTGGACGGCGCGGGCACCCGGCCCCTGGCGGACGTGTCCGGCGCCATCGGGTCCGCGTTCGCCGGCCCGGAAGAAGGCGACGAATCGGCGATGCTCCTGGCCCGTACGAAGGCGCTGCCCTCGGACCAGGTGCTGACCTGCGCGCTTCCGCCCGGCGCCGAGGCCGCGCCGATCGCCCGCGCGGCGGCCCGACGGCAACTGGCGGCCTGGGGCGTGGCCGAGGAGACGGCGTTCACCACCGAGGTCATCGTCAGCGAGTTCGTCGGCAACGCGGTGCGTTACGGCGCTCCGCCCCTGCAACTGCGCCTGGTCCTGGAGCAGATGCTGACCTGCGAGGTCAGCGACACCGCGGCCGGCGCCCCGCACGTGAGACACGCGCGCACCGTCGACGAGAGCGGGCGGGGCCTGTTCATCGTCGCCCGCCTCGCGGACCAGTGGGGCGTCCGCTACCGGGCCCAGGGCAAGACGGTGTGGGCCCAGCAGCCCATCGAGCCCAGGGGCGGGCCCTGACCGGTCCCAGCGTCACCTCTGCCCGCGCTGCCCTTCCCCCGGGGGCGAGGGAGCCGTGGAGCGAGGAGGGGCGGGCCACTGCCCGGCCGCGGCGCACGTACCTCATGGGCCCCCGCCGGGTCCGAGGGTCTCGCGGATCCTGGGCTGCGACGCCTTCCACCTGGCCGAGGACCTTCTCACCCAGCCGGTACTGATGGGGGCAGGCGACGCGGCCGCGCGGTGGGCGACCACCGGGCTGCACACCCGGGGAGCTCGCGAGACCCGGGAACGGAGCAGGCCCGAGACCTCCCAGGACACCGAGATCGACGGCGTCGAGGTGCGCCGCCTGCGGCGGAAACCACTGGGGTCCACCTCGCCCGCCCCTGCGCCTGACGCACACGGGTGCCGACGGGGACGGGTCGGTGGCGCCTCCGGCACGACGGAAGGAGGCGCCGCCGAGTGGGCGAACGGCGCACCCGCGACGTACCGTCCGAGCGGGTGCGCCGTCAGCGTGGGATCAGCCCGCGAGGCCGCGGTTCAGCGCGGCGGTGAGCTTGATGACGCGCTCGGTCTGGATGCGGGCGGCGGTGCGGGTGGTCTCGTTGACCGGGTTGTTGCCCTGGGCGTCCACGTGGGAGGTGCCGTAGGGGTTGCCGTCGACGAACTTGGCGGGGTCGGTGTAACCGGGGGTCACGACGATGCCGCCGAAGTGGTGGATGGAGTTGTAGAGGGCGAGGAGGGTCGACTCCTGACCGCCGTGGTTGGTGGCGGTGGAGACGAAGCCGCTGTACACCTTGTCGGCCAGCCTGCCCTGCGCCCACAGGCCACCGAGGGTGTCGATGAACTGCTTGAGCTGCGAGGACATGTTGCCGAAGCGGGTGGGGGTGCCGAAGATGACCGCGTCCGCCCACTCGACGTCGCCCGGGGTGGCCACGGGGATGTCGGCGGTGGCGGCGTGGTTGGCGGCCCAGGCCGGGTTGGAGTCGATCGCGGCCTGCGGGGCGAGCTCCGCGGCCTTGAGCAGCCGCACCTCGGCGCCGGCCTTCTCCGCGGTCTCGGCCATCTCCTTCGCGATCTCGGTGATGGTGCCGGTGGAGGAGTAGTAGACGATCGCAAGCTTGATCGACAAGGTGGTTCCTTTCGAGGAGGACCTTCCCCACGCATCGAGGGTGCACGGTCCAGGGATCCCGCGGCCCGTGGGGCGGGCCGCGCTTCACTGGTTGAAGAATAAACAACATTGGGGCACCCCTGTCCACCGGCCGCGGTGCGAGGAATGTCACGCCGCCCACCCAGGGGACCCGTGAGCCCGAGGCCAGTGACCCCGAAGCTGTCCGCGGCGGCACGGCGAGCCGGACGGCCGTGGGATGCCCCGGAGGGCGGGACGCCCCGGGGCCGCGTCATCGCTCGCACGGTCGGCAGGCGACACGGAATCGCGCCGCGCCGGCCGCCGCCTCCGGCCAGGAACGGCGGGTTGTGCGGGTGCGTCGCCCTCGCCTGCCCGCGGGGCCCCGGCCCGGGGCGGCCGGCCGGCGCTTTGAAGTTGTCGCCCGTTCTTGGTTCGATCTCGTCGGCGGCGTGGTGGACGGCAGGAATGGATGCTCTCGTGGAGAATGACGCACCGCTCGCGTGGGTCGGGGTGGACGCGGTGGCGGAGCGGGCCTACCGCCTCCTGCTGGCCCGCGACAGCACGACCGTCGACGACGTGGTGGCCGCCCTCGGCGTGACGGCGGACGAAGGGCTGGCGGTGCTGGAACGGCTCCACCACGCGGGGCTGATGAGCCGTCGCTCCTCCGGGGAGTTCTTCACGGTCGACCCCCGGCACGCGCTGCGCGCCCTGGTCGAGTCGCGCGAGCGCCAGTTGGCCGCGGTGCGCAATGCGGCCGGCCCGCTCGGGGCACTCTTCGACGCGGCCAGGAGGGCACGGGACGGCGGCCCCGGCACCGGCGTGATCAGCGGCCTGGAGGCCGTCGGGGATCGCTACTACCGGCTGAAGCAGACCGCGCGGACCGAACTCTGCGCCCTCGACCGCCCGCCCTTTCTGCTTGCCCCGAACGAGCCGCTCGACGAGGCGGCGGTACGCCGCGGCGTACGGGTGCGCGCGGTCTACGCCGCCGCCAGCTTCGAGGCCGACGGCGGGTGGCAGGAACTGGGCAACCTGGTGTCGCGCGGGGAGGAGGCCAGGGTCGTGCCGGCCTTGCCGATCAAGCTGGCGATGGCCGACCGGTCGGCCGCGATGGTGTCGCTGAGCCTGTCGGTCGGGAGCGCCGAGTACCTCTACACCGAATCGCCGCCCCTGCTGGAGGCCCTGGGTGAATTCTTCGAGAACTACTGGTCGGTGGCCTCTCCCTTGACCGAGGGCACCGACTGCCGCACGCTGCCCGGTGAGACGGCGGCCGGCACCGACCGGGCACGTCAACCCACCGACGAAGAACGGACGTTGCTGGCACTCTTCGCCGCGGGAGTCAAGGACGAGGCGATCGCCCGTCAACTCGGCATCTCACCGCGGACGCTGCGCCGCAGGATCCAGGACCTGTTCGCCGAACTCGGCGCCACCAACCGCTTCGGAGCGGGGCTCGCCGCGGCCCGCCGCAACTGGATCTGAACGGCGTCACTGGCCCCTTCCGGCCACTGGCCGGTATCGGCAGCGCAAGTCCTTGGTCACCAAGGAATCACCCGGCTAGAACTGGTGTGCGCCCGCACGGCGTCCCCCTCGGCCGGGATGCCCGGCCACCCCGCACGAAGGAGCCTTGGTGGCACCACCTGCCCATCATCCCCCGCGCCGTCCGGCGATACCGCGGTCCCTGACGGCGCTCATCGCAGGCGTCGGCGTGACCCTTTCCACCGCCGCCGGCCTGACCCCGGCCGCCGCCGCGCCGCTTCCCACCCCGCCCGCCCTCGTGGCCCAGCACACGGGACAGGCACCGAAGTCCGGCGAAGCGCCCGCTGCCGGACGGTACATCGTCACCCTGCGCGAGCCGTCCGCGGCGACGTACACCGGAGGCGTGGTCGGCAAGGCCCGCACCGCGCCTCGCGACGGTGAGGGCCTGAAGGCCGGCTCGCCCGCCGTGAAGGCCTACCGCGGCTATCTGCGGGAGCGCCAGGCCGACACGGCCGGCGCGGTCGGCGCCCGGGTGATCTCGTCCTACTCCGCCGCTCTCAACGGCTTCACGGCCGAGCTGCGGCCGCGGCAGGTGGAGGAACTCCGCGCCGACCCCACGGTGGTGTCGGTGGTCAAGGACGACCTGCGCAAGCCGCTGGCCGCCGTCAACTCCACGGACTATCTGGGCCTCAGCGGCGAGAACGGGGTGTGGGCCGGCAACGGCGGCGTCGCCGGCGCCGGCAAGGGCGTGGTGGTCGGCGTCATCGACACCGGCATCGCCCCCGAGAACCCCTCGTTCGCCGGAGCCCGGCTCGGCACCGAGCCGGGTCCGGAACCATACCTGGACGGCTCCGCCATCACCTTCCGCAAGGCGGACGGCGGCACCTTCACCGGCACCTGCACCGCGGGTGTCCAGTTCACCGCCGCGGACTGCTCCACCAAAATCGTCTCCGCGCGCTACTTCGTCGACAACTTCGGCGCCACCCACATCGGCGGCGCCGAGATCGGCGAGTACCTGTCGCCTCGTGACGGCGAGTCGCACGGATCGCACACCGCCAGCACGGCGGCGGGCGCCAACGGCGTCGAGGCCGAGGTCGCCGGGAAGCCGCAGGGCACGATTTCCGGTGTCGCGCCGGCCGCCAAGGTCGCGGCCTACAAGGCTTGCTGGAACGGTCCCGACCCGAGCGAGACCAGCGACGACGGTTGCGCCACCGGTGACCTGCTGGCCGCGATCGACGCGGCCGTCGCCGACAACGTCGACGTCATCAACTACTCGATCGGCGTCGCCGACGGCGCCGGCAGCACCGACTCCGTCGTGGACGAGGCGTTCCGCAACGCCGCCGTGAGCGGCATCTTCGTCGCGACGGCCGGCGGCAACTCCGGCCCTTCGGAGAGCACCGTCGACAACGCCTCGCCGTGGATCACCACCGCGGCGGCGAGCACCACCCCGACCCGCGAGGCCACGGTGGAGCTCGGCGACGGGCAGAACGTGCTCGGCGCGTCCATCTCGCTCCCGGCGAACGGCGCCAAGGTGACCGGCCCGCTGGTGGCCGCCTCGGCCGCCGGGACCGCGATCGCCACCCGTCCGCGGTTGTGCGGTCCCGGCAACCTGGACGGCGCCAAGGTCAAGGGCGCCATCGTGTTGTGCGAGCGCGGCACCTACGACCGGATGGCCAAGTCGGCTGAGGTCAAGCGCGCGGGCGGCATCGGGATGATCCTGGTGAACCCCTCGCCGGATTCGACGGACCTCGACGCCCACGCCGTCCCGACCATCGCCGTCGACGCGGACGGCTACGACGCGCTGCTCTCGTACGCCGGCACCGAGGCGCCCAAGGCGACCCTGGTGGACGGCAACCCGCACCACCTGACGTCGGCCGCGGTGCCGCAGATCGCCGGCTTCTCCTCCCGCGGCCCGCTCCGCGCCGACGGCGGCGACCTGATCAAGCCCGACCTCGCGGCGCCGGGCGTGGGCGTCCTCGCCGACGGCGCCAACGCCGCCGGCCAGAAACCCACCTTCACCTTCATGTCGGGCACCTCGATGGCGTCCCCGCACGTGGCCGGTCTCGGCGCGCTCTACCTGGGCCTGCACCCGCGGGCGACGCCGGCCGAGATCAAGTCCGCCCTGATGACCACCACCCGGCCCACCCTGACCGGGACGGGCGAGGCGTCCGGCGACGTCTTCGCGCAGGGCAACGGCCAGGTGGACGCCACCCGTTATCTGCACCCCGGGCTGCTGTACCTCAACGGCCCCGAGGACTGGACGCGGTACGTCGCCGCGATCAAGGGTGACACCACGGCACCGGCTCCCACCGACCTCAACCTGGCGTCGATCGGCGTCGGCACGCTCGCCGGCCGGCAGACCGTGACCCGCACCGTGACCTCCACCGGGCCCGGCACCTACACCGCCGACCCGGTACGGATCCCCGGCGTGGACACCGTCGTCGAGCCGAAGTCGCTGACGTTCACCAAGGCGGGCCAGTCCGCGACCTTCAAGGTGAGCTTCACCCGCACCACCGCCCCGCTGGGCGAGTACGCCACGGGGTACCTGACCTGGCGCGACGGTGCGCAGAGCGTGCGCAGCGCGGTCGCGGTGCGACCGGTGGCGCTGGCCGTGCCGACGACCGCCGCCGCTTCCGGCAGCACGGGCCGGACGACCGTGAACATCAGCGGCGGTGAGGACCGCGACGTGCCGCTGAAGCTCACCGGGCTCGCCCGGGGCCTGCGGGAGCAGGGCTCGGGCACGGTCGGCGGACCCGCGCGGACGCACGTCGTCGAGGTTCCGGCGGGAGCGGATTATGCCCGGTTCACCCTCGACTCCGCCGACGACACGGCCGACTTGGACCTGTCGGTGTACAAGCTGAACGAGTACGGCGACACGGCCCTGGTCGGGCGGTCCGCCACCGACTCCGCCGACGAGCAGGTCGAACTGGGGAGCCCCGAACCCGGCTTGTACGAGGTCGAGGTGACCTTCTTCGGCGGGTCGGGACCGCTCGACTTCACCGTGTCCAGCTTCACGCTGGGCGGCAAGGGCGCCGAAGGCTCGTTCACCGCGCAGCCCACCACGGCGCACCTGAAGGCCGGAAGCACCACCCCGGTCGCCCTGTCCTGGAAGGGCCTGCGGGACGGGTCCGTCTACCTCGGGCGCGTCGCGTACGGGGACACCGGGCGCACCACGTACCTGACCGTGACCGCCGACCCGCGCACCGGGCCGCCCCGCGCTCCGGGGGGCCGTGCCACGGTCACCGTCAAGCCCGCCTACGCGGTGCCGGGTCAGTCCGCCGTCGTCTGGGCGACGGGTCTGACCCCGGCCGTGGACTTCCAGATCCGGGTGAAGGGCTCCGGCAAGGTCCTGGCGAGCGGCCGCACCACCGACGACGGCGGAGTGGGCCGTCTGGTGACCCTGCCGTCCGACATCGCCACCGGGAGGCAGACGCTGGAGGTGAGGTACGGCAGCCGCCGCACCGGCGGCTCCTTCACCGTCAGCAAGCTGGTCGTGGGTGACGTCGGTCACGGCGACGCCCACGCGTTCGACGGCAACCCGCTCGCCTCGATGACCGGCGCCATCAGGGGCAAGGGCACAGTGCGCGTCACGGTCCGCGGGACCTCCGGCACCTACCTGGACCGGACCCTGCCCATCGACGCGAGCGCGCTGAACTGGTACGGCTGGGCGTCCGACCCGGTGGAGACCAGGGCGGAGAAGCTCACCGCCACGCTCACCGTGGTCGCTGACCACGGCCGCCCCGGGCAGAGCACGTCGGTGACCTGGACGCCCGCGGCGATCAAGGCGAGCACCGCGTCGATCACCGAGGACCGCGCGGCGAAGCACACCGCGAAGGTGACCTACACCAACAACTCCGAGGTGGTGGTCTTCCCGACCCTGCGCTACAAGCTGACCAACGGCGACCTGGTCTTCGCCACCCTGCCGACCGATCCGCAGGACACGCTCACCCGCTCCTATGACACGACCGGGGTCGACCGCCTCGACCTCGTGCTCGACGGGGCGACCGTGGCGACGTACCTCAACAAGGACAGCGCCCGGAAGAGCGGCAAGCCCGCGATGGCGGAGCCGTTCTACGCGACCTTCCCGCACGGCGGCACGGGCAGGCACCACGGCGGGCCCGCGCAGCTGGAGATGACGGTGACCAACCGCCCGGCCGCGTACAGCGCCGGCTTCGGCCTGACGGTGGGTGAGGGCCCGGAGGTCTACGCGGGCACGTCGCTCCTGCTCAACGAGCCCATCCCCACGCCGGTCAGCGACAAGGAAGGGGCGCCGGTCTCCCGGACCGTCACGGTGCCCGCCGGGCAGCCGCTGTGGGCCACCGCCTACTTCGAGATCAACGGCCCGATCTTCCAGGCCCTGGTCGAGCGGCGGCTCCTCGTGCCGGCGGTCGACGCGGACGACCTCGAACCGGTGCGCGGCTCCGGGTCGCGACCGGCCTTCGTCGTCGACGCGATGCCGAGGGAGGCCACCGTCCGTTCCACCGTCTCGGTCACCGCGGCGGGCCTGTCACCGCGGGAACGCTTCACGGTGCGGCTCGACGGACGGGTCGTCGGCTCCGGCCGGGCGACGGAGGAGGGCTTCGCCCACGCGTTCGTCACCGTCCCGAACGGCCACGCGAAGAGCCTGACGGTCCGGGTGACCGGCACCGGCGAGGGCCGTACGGGCGAGACCGTGCTCGGAGTCTCGCACTAGCCGGAAGACGGCTGAGACTCTTGTTGTGGGGCCGCCCCGGCCGGAGGCCGGGGCGGCCCTTACGAGCTGTTCCGCCGCCGGCAGCGGGACGGCACCTGGCATCGGATCCTCACCGCCCTGCGGGCGGCGACGGCCCCGCTCCCGGCCGGCCCGTGCTCTTCTTCCCCGCTCATCTGACGGCCCGGCACCCGGGCGCTCAGCGCCCGTGTTCGGACACCTCCTGCTCCGGCGGCCGCAGAGCGCCCCGGTTGGCGAGCCGGAAGAGGAGCGCGAGGGAGGGGAAGATCAGGAGTCCGGCCACGACCGCGACGCCGATCGTCACCGCCAGCGTGGCCTCGGGGGCCGCCGCCGCGCCGATCTCGACGTGGGTGCCGAGCAGGTACGGGTACTGGGCGACGCCCCAGCCGAGCACGACCAGGGCGACGGCGGCCGCGGCGAGCCCGCGCAGGAACCTGGTCCGCTCACGCCACATCATGACCATGGTCGCGACCCCGCAGAGGGCGGCCAGCAGCACCAGCGGCAGGGCGCCGTGGCTGAGCCGGCGGAACAGGTGCGGGGAGTCCTGGCGCAGGACGAACACGCCTGCGATGCTGACGACTCCGGTCAGCGCGGCGGCGAGCAGGGCCCTGCCGCGGAAGTACCTCTGCAGGGTGTGGTCCCGCTGCTGACGGGCCGCCACGTACAGGTAGGCGGCGGCGAGGTAGGCGCAGACCAGGACGGCCAGCACGCCGCCGAGCACGGATGTGGGGTTCAGCCAGCTGGTGACGGGGTCCCCGTTGCCCGCGGTGGGCACGCGTCCGGAGGCGATGCCTCCGGCGATCGACCCGAAGCAGTACGGGGTCAGGACCGATGACGCGGCGAACGCCACACCGTACAGGCGCTGCTCGGGGGTGCGCAGCGAGGCCTTGCGGAAGGCGAAACCTGCGCCGCGCAGCACGATGCCGAGCACGGCGATGCCCAGCGGGATGTAGAGGGTCGTGGTGATGGCGGTGAACGCGCTCGGGAAGCCCGTCCAGAGGAAGACCAGGCAGTAGATGAGCCAGGTGTGGTTGGCCTCCCACACCGGGCTGAGCGAGGTGTCGATCAGGTGCCGGGGGCGCCTGCCCCGCTCGGCCCCGCCCGCCGTCAGGTCCCAGAACCCGGCGCCGAAGTCCGCCCCGCCGAACAGGCAGTACGCGATGACCCCGAGGAAGAGGAAGGCGGCGACGGCCTGCGGCATCATTCCTCCGTCCCGGCGCGCGCGCCGACGGGTTCCGGTCCGGTGCGGGGTCCGTAGGGGACGTCCACGCTGTCGTCGCCCTCGGCCTGCCAGCGCCGCTTCATCGACAGCAGCACCGTCACCGCGCCGACGCCCACGGCCGCGTAGATGACGATGACCGACCCGAAGAACGGCCACAGGTTGCCCTGGGTGGTCACCGCGTCGCGGGTGAGGAGGTGCCCGACGACGGTCCAGGGCTGGCGGCCGACCTCGGTGACGACCCAGCCGCTCTCCAGGCAGGCCACGGCGGCGAGTCCGCTGACCGCACAGCACCGCAGGAACCAGCGCTGCCGTTCCCAGGAGCGCCTGCGCCACCACAGCCAGGCGAACCACACGGCGAGCGCCAGCAGGGCGAAGGTGAGCCCGACCATGACGTCGAAGGCGAGGTGGACGGTGCTGACGGCCTGGTCGGAGGGGCGCACCTGCGCGGGGATCGCATCGAGCCCCTTGATCTCGGTGGAGGGGCGGAAACCGGCCAGCAGCGAGGCCATGTCGGGGACGGGGAGCCCGTATCTGACCTGTCCGTCGATCAGCACGCCGCCGAGTGTCTCGGGGACGTGCGTGCCGGTGTCCGGCAGCAGCTCGATCGCGGCGAACTTGGCGGGCTCGGAGTCGTAGACGTAGCGGGCGATGGTGTCCCCCACCACGATCTGCAGGGGCAGCGCGACGGCGGCGGTCACGAACCCGATGAGGAACCCGGTGCGGTGGTAACGCGAGGTGCGGCCGCGCAGCATGCCCACCGCGTAGACGCTCGCCACCGCGAATCCGGCGACGATGTAGGCGGCCAGCAGCATGTGCAGGAACTCCCATCCGAAGGCCCCGTTGAAGAAGACCTCCGCCGGCCGGACGGCCACGATCCTGCCGTCGCGCATCGTGAAACCGCCGGGCTGGTTCATCCAGCTGTTGGCCGCGATGACGGCGCCCGCGCCCCCGATGCTCGACAGCGCCACCGGTACGCCCGTCCAGAAGTGCGCCCAGGGGGACAGGCGGTCCCAGCCGTAGATGTAGATCGAGACGAAGATCGCCTCGAGGAAGAAGAACAGCCCCTCGATCGCGAACGGGAAGCCGAACGCCGGGCCGTATCCGCGCATCAGGCCCGGCCAGAGGATGCCGAGCTCGAAGGAGAGGACGGTGCCGGTGATCGCCCCCACGGCGAACAGCACCGCGGCCACCTTGGACCAGCGCCGCGCGAGCCGCATGGCGTCGGCGTCCCCGCGGCGCAGACCACGGTGGTTCGCGATGAGCATCAGTGTCGTGAGGGCGACGCCGAACGGCACCAGGATGATGTGGAAGCCCAGGGTGAAGGCCATCTGCTGACGGGCCGGGAGCAACTGGGCGGGATCTCCCGCCGCCGCGAGGCCCTGAGCCAGCGCGTTCCAGCCCCCCGTCACCCTCCGTACCGCCCGTCAGCGCGCGGCCGACGATCCGCACCACCCGTCCACGCCATCGCCATCACATCGACCACGACCCTTTCGCGACAGAACGATCACGTTAGGCCACGACGATCGGTATAGGTGGGAATGCGCACTGCGGGCGGGAGGCAATGACCCGTTCGGTGGTCGCGCGCCTTGCCGTCGACGAACAGCGGGAGGGCGGACCGGTCCGGCCGGTTCCGCGTCGCGGTGGCGGGCCCCGCCGCGGCCTGCCGCCGAACTGAGGTGGCGGGACCCATGGTGATCAGCGAATGCGTCCGCTGCCATGGCTGGGGACCGGTCCGTCCGCTGGGCAGCTGCCAGACCTGCCTCAACTGGACGCCCCGCGGCGGTTACAAGGGCCGCTGCCATCGGTGCCGGCACGAGGGCAAGGTCAACCGCGACGGGCTGTGCCGGCTCTGCATGCTGGAGATCCGCATGGTCCCCGATCATGAGTGGGCCGACGCGGCAGCCAGGCGGAAGCTGGGCCCCGTCCGGGATTTGCAGCTGCCGCTGCTGCTGGAGGGTGTCCGGCCTCCCGTGGTCCTTGCGCGCCACCATGACCGGCCGCTGGTGCGCGAGCGGCTGCGGACCGAGCGCTCGGCAGGCCCCTGGTCCTGGGCCAAGAAGGGCGATGACCTGCAGGTCTGCCCTCCGCAAGTCACCGGCCAGCTTCCGCTGCTGCCCCGCCTGCCCAGGACGTTCACCCGCCAGCACGGCTACCGGATCGCCGCCCACGACTTCCCCGAGTGGGCGGACGTCCTGCAGGCCGCCGAGCGGGTCCGCGTCCGGCGCGATCTGTCCGCAGGGTGGAGCGAGAGCGTGGTGCAGATGATGCGCCTGGCGCTGGCCTCCCGGGAGGCCAGCGAGCAGCTGGTCGACGAGTACGTCGTCGCCGAGCTGCCCCGGATGAGGCCTGCCGTCGCCGAGGTCCTGCGGGAGGCCGGGCTGCTGCTGCGTCGACTCGGCTCCGGACTCGCTCAGAACGGCTACCGGCGTGAGCGCCGGCGCATGGTCTCCTGCGAGCACTGCCTGGCCTGGAGCGGGGATGCCAGGCCGCTGTGTGACTCGTGCCGGGAGTGGGCTCGTCAACCGGACCGGGCGATCGGCCCCTGCCTGCGGTGCGGCAGCACCTGGCCGCTGAAGGACGGACAGTGCCGGTTCTGCCACCTGGTGCTGAACGAACACGTCGGAGACGGCCCGGCGGTCGAGCAACTCTGGTTCGGAGCCGGCCTAGGCCACGGCCTCTACACGAAGCAGCCCGGCGACTACAGCCAGGGCGGCCGAAGAGCCACCGGCGGGAACTGGATCGTCGGGAAAGGCAGACCCGGCAGGCCGACCGCAGACTGTCCCCGCACTTGATCAACCCACACCAGCTGGAGCTGTTCCCGCCCCCGGCGCGTGTCTGGAAGCGGGCACGGTACATCCAGCTGCCCACGATGACACCAGAGGCCGAACAACTCGTCGCCGATTTTTGGCAGTTCACAGCCGACCAGCACTGGACCACCCCCTCCCGGGACATCAACGTCAAAGTCCTGCGGCTTCTCGTCGCCTGGCTCGGTATCGACGCCCCCCTCCTCGAGGCCGACGTGCGCGCCGTCACCAGACTCGGCCCGAACTGGTCAGGACGTCGCGTCGCAGCCTTCCTCGGCCAGCGCGGCCTACTCGTTCCCCTGGAGCGGACGGTCCCGGATCAGGCCGCGCTCGAACGGCTCCTGCAGGGTGTTCCCGATCACCTGCGGGACGAGGCGGACGCCTGGGTCCGCGTGCTCCGCGGAGAAGGCCGCAAGCCCTCCCTCACGATGAACTGGGTCACCATCCGACGCTATGCGCACTACAAGGTCCCGGCCCTGCAGCAGTGGGGCCAGTGGGTCAGCAGTCTCCGTGAGATCACCCAGAAGGACATCGAGGACATACTCAGCAGCCGCACGGGAGAACAAGCCCGTTCGCTCCACGCAAGCCTGCGATCGCTCTTCCGCGCATTGAAGCGCGAGCGCGTGATCTTCCGTGATCCAGCCCGCGGTGTCTCCGTGGCCTCCACCGTCAACGCACCCCGGCGCATCGCGTCGGACCGGCTCGTGGGTCTGCTGGACAAGGCACCGACCGCGACGGCGAAGGTCGTCGTTGCTTTGGTGGCCATCCACGCGCTGGGGCCACAGGAGATCCGCCATCAGCTCCTGACCGGCCTCGACCGTCCGGCAGGGCGCTTGGTCGTCCGCCGCCGCTTCGGTGATCACGTCGTCTATCTCGACGAACTGACCATGAAGCTCCTGAGCGACTGGCTTCGCGCACGGGCTGAGCGCTGGCCCCGCAGCACCAATCCGCGCCTGATCGTCACGCAGGTCACCGCGGTCGACCCCAACGGCCCTCCGGTGTCCAAGGACGGGCTGCGGTTGGTGTTCAGAAAGCTCGGTATCCAGCCCCGGAGGCTCCGCATCGACCGGCTGCTCGATGAGGCACACGAAACTGCCGACCCCGTGCACCTGATGCGCGTCTTCGGGATCTCCGACACGACCGCACTGAAGTACGTCAGAGCAGCCCACCCACCGATTCGGGCCAGAGCCCACCCAAGCCTGATCGGCAGTCCCGAACCCGGGTACAGCCGAGATACGCACCAAAGGGGCAATCAGTTGATCTTGATGCGACTTCGCGCGTGGTCAGCACAGTGAAGCCGCAGTAAATGAGGATCAGCCGAGGTACGGCCGAAAGGGATAGCAGGACCCCGGCGGTGTGATTGTTGGGGTCCTCGTCTTGGGTCGAGTAGGAACCACACAGACCGGTTGAGTCGACTTCACGGTTGGGTTCGTCGCTCGGCGGCCTCGAACGCGGGCGCGAGCGGGGCCAGCGCCACGCGAAGCTGGTCGGGCAGTGAGCCGGAGGGCACGACCAATCCTCCGGCGCCGAAACTCTCGATGGCCCCTGTGTTCCCAGTCGGCCGGAGCCAGCTTTCCAACGCGATGCGAACCGCCGCGGCCACGCTCGCCGCGAGAACGCGGGCTGTGTGCGCCCCGGCATCGCCCAGGCGTTCGGCGATCACCGACGTGAGAGGGGGCTCGATACCGGCGGTGGTATCGAGGAACGCGTCGCGCAGCGTGGTGCGGGTGGTGATCAGCAGCAGCGCCTCGTGTTCACGCTCACTGGTGTTCGTGTACTGCTCGACCACTGCTTCGGTGACGGCGTCAGCCAGGCGTACTCCTGCGGGCCGGGCTGCGACCGCTGCCGCGATCCGCGCCTCCCGGTCCGCCGTAACAGCGGAGACAATCGCCTGCTCACGGCTGGCGAAGTAGTTGTTATAGGTACGCGGCGAGACCCCGGCCGCGTCGGCGATGTCCTCGACCCGCACCTGGTCCGGTCCCCGCTCCACGGCCAGACGCAGGGCCGCCTCGCGTAGCGCCTCGCGCGTGGCCTGCTTCTTCCGCTCCCGCAGCCCTGGTGGTGGTGTCGTCACGGTGTCAGCATTCCACAGAAGAATGCGCGCACGCAAACTTGCGTACGCGCACTTTTACTGTCAGCCTCGACCCGAACCGAGACCGACAGAGAGGCGTCACCGTGCGAGCAAGAGGCATGACCTACGACACCGGATTCGTCGTGCATGGCCAGACATCCCGCGAGCACTTCGACCTCGCGGTGGTCCGGCGCGAGCTCGCCATCATCCGCGACGACCTGCACTGCAACGCGGTCCAGATCATCGGCGGCGACCCGGACCGACTGGAGGTAGCCGCCGGTGCCGCCGCCGAGCTCGGCCTGGAGGTCTGGTTCTCGCCCTATCCGCTAGAGCTGGATCCGGAGCAGATCCTCACGCTCTTCCGCGACTGCGCCGAGCGAGCGGAACGGCTCCGGCAGCAGGGGGCCACAGTCGTGTTCGTCGCAGGGGTCGAGCTGAGCGTGATGAACCGCGGGTTCCTGCCCGGAGAGAGCCCCGAGGAGCGGGTCGAGCAGCTGATGAGCCAACCCGAGCGCCGGGCCGAAGCGATGCGCGAGCTCGGCGTGCGCATCAACACATTCCTCCGCGACGCCGCGGCCACGGTCCGCGAGCGCTTCCAGGGCAAGCTCACCTACGCATCCATCCAGTTCGAGCAGGTCGACTGGACTCCTTTCGACATGGTGACGTTCGAGCTGATCCGCTCCGCCGGCGTCGCCGACCGATTCCGGGACGCGGTGCACACCCTGGCCCAAGGTCCCAAGCCGCTCGCTATCACCGGGTTCGGCACCGCGGCCTACCGCGGCGCGGGAGACCGAGGTGGGCGGGTGCTGGAAGTGGTCGAGCACGATCCAGAGACCAAGGCCCCTGTACGGCTCAACGGCATATACGAGCGCGACGAGGCCGGCCAGGCCGCATATCTGAGCGAACTGCTGGAGATCTTCGAGGCAGAGGGCGTGGACAGCGCGTTTGTGTTCTTGTTCTCCTTGCCCGGCTACCCGCACCGCCCGGACGGCGACCCCAGGGACGATCTGGACCGGGCCGGCCTGGGCATCGTCAAACTCCTCGAAGGGCGCCGGGGGCAGACCTACCCCGACATGGAATGGGAACCCAAGGCCGCCTTCGCGGCAGTGGCGCAGCGGTATCGGAGGTGACAGGCCCCGCGCACGGTGACCACGGTTCGGGATCTGCACTGTGGCGCAGCGCAGATCCCGAGCAAATGGAAGAGGTATTCGCCGAACCCGGCCCAGACCCCTACGACCAGGAGCGGGCGCGGAGGATGCGTACACCTCGCCCTGGCGGCCGAAACGGACCGCCGCAGATCGCGACGATCATGGCAGGGGCTCCGTCGCAGTAAATCCGTTATTTACTGCGGCAGTTGCGAACGCTTCTCTGTGATCGAGCATCCGCTCGAATGTGGTTCTGCTGTGCGGACTTGAAGGGAGGGGACTGTCAGTGCACGACGCGAGCCAGGCCTGGCGCCAGGCTGGTTGCCTGGGTCATGCCCGCAGATCTTCCGTCACGGGCAGGCACTCGGCGAGCAGGTCGACGACGTCGCGCCAGGCTCGCTGCGCGTGCTGTGGGTGGTAGCCGACGGCGGCGATCCGATCGGGGTCGGTCCGGGGCTCGGTGCGCAACTCGTTGAGTGCCGCGTGGCCGATGCGCCGCATCCGGTCGGGATCAGCGAGCAGTGGCATGCACCGGGCCAGCATCTCCTCGGGGTCGCCCAAATAGCGCCTGCCGTGAAGGTCGAAGGCCAGCGCTACGCATCCCAGCTCGGCGAGAGCATCGGCCCGGCGGCGCTCGACGTCGCTGAGTCCCATGCCCTCTGGTCCGAGCAGCACCGCGGGCCGGCGGTCGATAGCTGCCGGGAGCGCGAGGTGCCCGATCATCGTCAAACCGTCCGCCGGGTACTCGACCGTACGCGTCGTGGCTTGGCAGTGCGAGGACCGCGAGTACGCCGCGGGCATCGCCTGGACCGGCCGCTTCGGTTCCTCCCGTACCCCGGACGCGCTGTACTGCCGGTCGCTTCCGTAGGGACGGTCCGTGCCGCCGCCCACCGCGCCCCTGTGGCGGTGGGCGGCGGCACGGGGCCCGGTCAGCCGCCCGGGACGGTGTCGGTGAAGACGGTCCCCGCGCTGCGGTAGGCGGCCACCTTGGCCGCCACCTGTGCGGGGGTCAGCACCTGGTCCTTGACGAAGTAGACGTAGTCCACCTGCTGGTCGTACGAGCGCGTGGTGCCGCCCGTCTGGCCGGTGAGGTCGATCAGCCAGTGGTTGAAGTCGATCCACTGGCTGGTCTCGGGCAGGTAGGGCTCGCCGTGGGTGCCGAAGACCTGGCCGTCGATGGAGTAGGTGATGGCGCTGTCGTCGACGGTGATCTGCAGGTCGTGCCACCCCTCGTAGCTCTGGCGGTTCTCGGAGTGGGTGTTGACCGCGTTCCACGGGTCCGGGTTGTAGGTCTCCCAGGACGTCGTGTACATGATGTTGCTCGGCTCGCCCCAGCCGCCGTTGGGCAGGTACTCGAAGTCCTGCTCGCTGTAGTTCGGGTCCATCGGCGCGTTGAGCGGCGTGAAGGCGAAGAAGGTCTGGACGACGTGGTCGCCGTCGGGACCGCCGGTGGGGGTGTCGTTGAAGCGCACCCGGGCGGCGTAGGTGCCGTTGCGGAACTTGCGGGCGGTGGTCTGGATCTCGCTCTCCTTGGTGCCGGCGGCGGTGCCGTCGGTGGTGAGGCGGAGGTTCATGACCTTGTCGCTGCCCGTGCCCGCCACGAAGGTGACGTCCTGCGGGGACCAGGTGGCGCCCGGCACGCCGGGACCGCCCTGGCCGGACTTCACGGTCCAGCCGTGGCTCTGCAGCGCGGGGTCGCTGCTCGAGGTGTAGTCGAAGTCGTCGAAGAGCGCGGGCGCGTTGGGGTCGGCCGGCGGATCCGTGGGCGGGTCGGTGGGGTCGTTGCCGGCGGGCGCGGTGCCCCAGACGACCGAGCCGCCGCGCTGCACGGTGACCTTGTCCCAGTCGGTGTAAGAGGTCTGGGAGCCGTTGAAGGAGTAGTCGTCGGACTGCGTCAGGCGCTGCCAGTCCGCGCGGTGGAAGCGCAACTGCATGTCGCCTGTGTTCTGCCCGGGGGCGAGCGAGCCCGCGCCGGAGGTGAAACCGATCTCCAGGTAACGGTCGGCGGTGGCGGTGGGGTTGGCGAGGTTGCCGAACGTGCCGGTGATGTTGGCGCACCCCTTGACCGCCCAGGAGCACGCGAAGCGGTACGCGGTGGTGGGGCTGTCGGCCTCGAAGTAATAGCGCAGGGTCACCTCGCTGAGCGGGACGGACGAGGTGCCCCGGTTGGTGATCTCGAGCCAGGGCTCGACCTGGTCCGCGGTGGCCCCGGACGCGCTCGTCCGGTACTGCGCGGTGAGCGTGGCCGCCGCGGCGGACGCGGGCGGCGCGACGAGCCCGGCACAGGCGAGACCCGCCGTCACACAGGCGGCCATCGCGGTGCGGACCCGGGCGGTGGTGCGGAACGGTCCTGACATGGGGACCCCTTCCAGTCGGGTGGAGCGCGTGGGGGAGGGCTTACCACTTGGCAACTGGTCTTCCACTGGTAAGGCAAGGTGGCATAGCCCGGATGAGGGGTCAAGTCCGCGAACTAGAAGGGAATTCAGGGCGTCGGAGCCTCTTGTGATACCTGAAACTCTGGAGAACTGGTCAGCAACTGGATAGCCTCATGGACACGGCACTGCACGGCCATGGAGAGGGGCGAGGCGCATGACGGGGGAAGCACCGCGGTCGCCACTGAAGCGCGAACGGGTCCGCGACCACCTCCTGGAACTCGTCGAGTCACAGGCACCGGGCACCCCGATCCCGTCGGAGCGCGCCCTGTGCGAGCAACTCGACGTCTCCCGTCCCACTGTGCGCTCGGCCGTCGACGAGCTGGTCACCACCGGTCTGCTCGTCCGGCGCCACGGGAGCGGCATGTTCGTCGCCCCCGCGAAGATCACCCAGGAACTCGCCCAGGGGGAGAACGCCTTCAGTCTGCCGCAGGCCTCCGGCCACTGGCTCAGCCGCGTCCTGGAGTTCGCCACGGTGCGGGCCGGCGCCCGCGTCGGCCGCAAGCTCCGGGTGTCGCCCGCCGCCGAGATCGTCTACATCGCCCGGCTCCGCCTCGTCGACGGCGAGCCGATGGCCGTCGAGTATCTGCACGTCCCGGCGGAGCTGGTGCCGGGCCTGCGCGCGGCCGACATGGAGTCCGGGGACTTCTACGACCGGCTGCGCGAGCGGTACGGCATCCGGGTCCACGAGGCCGTGCAGTCCATCGAACCGACGGTGGCCAACGAGGAGGAGGCCAGGCTGCTGGGCGTGCCCGTGCTCTCCCCCGCGCTCCTCTTCGACCGGCTCACCAGCGACGCCGCCGGGCGCCCCGTGGAGTACGTGCACTCCCTCTACCGCGGCGACCGCTACCGCATCGTCTCCCGCTTGTCCCTCGCCGGCTCCGCGTCCGCGGGGCTGCCCGTGACGGCGGGCCACCACCCCGGCATGCCCCCCGACGAACGCGCCGCCCCGGCCGGCACGCTCGCCCACGTGGTGGGGGACGTACAGCCCCGAGGATGAGGACCCGTAACCCGTACACACGTGCGCCCCTCAACCCCTATGATCACTCCGCTCCCGTGTCCACCGGAGCCGCGCACGACCCGAGACAGGCCATCCACCATGTCCAGCAAGCCCCCCACATCCCCCTTGCCGCTTGCCCGCTGCGCGCAGGCGGCGACAGCCGCGGCCGCACTCCTGGTGGCCACGCACGTGGACCCCTGGTCGCCGGCCTTCCTCGTCGCCGCGGAGACGTGCATGCTCGCCGCGGCCGGCCTGGCGGCCGTCGTCATCGAGCGCATCACCCCGCTCCGGAGCGCGGCGCTGGGTGCCTCGCTTCCCCTCTCCCCCGTCGCGCAGTCATGAGGCAGGCTGCGGCCATGACCGGCTACGACATAGTGCGGGTCTTCTGCGGACCCGACGGCGACCACGGCGACCGGCTGGCCGTGGTGCGTGACGGAAGCGCCGTCACCGACGAGCAGGACCGCGTGACGTTCGCGCGTCGATCGGGCTTCACCGAGACCGTGTTCGTCGACGACCCCGAGCGGGGCATCATCGACATCCGCTCCGCGGACGGTCGGCTGCCCTTCGCCGGCTCCCCCTGCATGGGCGCCGCCTGGCTGCTGGACGCCCCAGAACTGATCACCCCCGCCGGCGTCGTGGGCGTCCGCCTGGACGGCGAGTTCACCTGGCTCGAGGCCAGCCCCGCCTGGGCCCCGCCCCGCACGCTCCGGCAGTACGACTCCCCCGAGGAGGTCGACGCGCTGCCCGTACCGCCCCCCGGCGAGTGGGTCTACGCCTGGGCCTGGGAGGACGAGCCCGCCGGACGCGTGCGCGCCCGCGGCTTCCCCGGCCGCGGCGACGGCGTCGACGAGGTCGAGGCCACCGGCTCGGCGGCGCTCCTGCTCACCGACCGCCTCGATCGCGCCCTCAACATCGCCCAGGGCCGCGGCTCCCAGATCCTCACCGCCCCCGCTCCGGACGGCCTGGTCGAACTCGGCGGCCGCGTCCACCTCGAGCGTGCCGTCCCCGGCGCCCCCACCAGAACCCGCCCCGCGATCACCCTCGGCAGCCCCTCGTCCCGCCGCCGCATCCATCTGCTCGACCTGTGACACAAATGTCTCCCCTTCCGGGTGCTGGGGCGGCACATGCCCGGTGTGCTGCCCCGGCACGACTTCCTGGACGCCGGGATCACCGTGACGAACGCGTTCGTCCGGGGCCGCCTGGAACCGTGCCTCGACCCGGACGACCTGGACGCGTGATCCGGGGCTGTGGCCGCGCTCGCCGTCGGCGACGACGCCCGCTGGATGGACGAGGGACGCAACCCCGGGAGCGGATTCCGTCACGCCCGGGTTCGTCCGTAGGATCACGCCATGCCCGCTGACGCACGCGTGACCAGGTCCACGTTCTCCCGCCGCATCCATCCGATATCGGCTCCTCATCCGTTGCCACAACTGCCCCAGCGGATCTGGTCGGACGAGGACTGGGAGCGGATCCAGCGCGGCTACGCAGCGCGGGACATGGACGAGAAGTGGAACGTCTTCACGGAGGGCGAGGTCGCCTTCCTGCATCGAAGCTGGACCGGTCGCGGAGTCTTCGCGGCCACCTTCACGCCGGTCGACGGCGGCGGACGGCGAATCACCCATGCCGTGGTCGAACGTGATCCCGATCGCTATCGAGGCACGAACGACGACTACGACTGCCTGATGCTCGAGTTGGTGATCAGTGCCATCGTGCTCGGGGAACCGGCGACTGACCTCCGTTCGCGGCTGGTGGAGTTGACGCGTGCGCGGCCGGGCTCCGCTGACGCGCCCGCCGGGGTCATCCAGCACAGCGCCTTGGGGCTGCGCTCCGACTCCTAGTCGATCATGCGGGGGCGGCCGGGCCGCCCGTCCGGTGCCGACCTCCGGCACGCGCCGGAAATTCCCTGGCCCATGCATGGCCGAACGGTGACGGAAAGCCCAGGCGCGAACTCGGCATCCCGCTTCCGGACGAGGAGACCGCCGGCAGGCACGTGCTGCTCGACGCTGCGCAGCGGCTCGGGCCGGCTACGACCGGCGGGTGTACAGCGCGTGGCCCAGCGCCAGGACGCTCAGGCCGAACATCAGGACGCCCAGGGGGACGTGGACAGACGGCTTGTGGGCGATGCCCAGCACCACCTGTACCGAGGCGAGGGCCAGGAAGCCGGAGGCGTACAGGATGGGGCGGGGCGATCCGCCGCCCGGTCGCCACGCGAGGATCGCCGCGAGCACGTACAGCATCGAGGCCCCGTACATCACGCGCGCTCCGGCGCTGTGCAGCACCTCGCCGTGGGACGAGGACAGCAGCAGCCCGGCGGTGGCCGCCTGGAAGAAGATCGCCGAGGTCTGCAGGGCGACCGCTGTCCGAAGGAACGTGAGGCTGCGGTGTTCTGCCGTTACCCGTGTGGCCATGGTGTGAGGTCCCTCTTCTGTCTCGCGGCGGCGGATCGGTACTGTCCCGTCACTCCGACGAGACGGGCCCGTGAACTGTCAGGCGATGCGCCGGCTGACGAACGGCGGCCGTGTTCCGTCGAAGTGGCGAGAGCGCAAGCGGACGGGACGAACGACGAACCAGGGAGCGGTCGCGACCATGAGCACCCCATTGCAGCCGGCGCACGACGAGGCCGAACCGGAGCTGAGCGCGGTCATCGGCGAGCGGCGCCATCTGATCAATCTCGCCTACCGGCTGCTCGGTTCGCTGGCCGAGGCCGAGGACGCCGTGCAGGAGACCTACGCCCGCTGGTACGCGATGTCGCGGCCGCAGCAGGAGGCCATCGAGTCGCCTGGTGCCTGGCTGACGACGGTGGCCAGCCGCATCTGCCTCGACCTGCTCGGCTCGGCACGGGTCCGGCACGAGCGCTACGTCGGCTCGTGGATACCCGAGCCGCTGCCGGACCGCTCGGAGTGGACCGTCGGGCCCACCGCCGACGGTGGGGCCGAGTCGGCCGACCCCGCCGACCGGGTCACCCTGGACGAGTCGGTGACCATGGCCTTCCTCGTCGTGCTGGAGTCGATGACACCTGCCGAGCGCGTGGCGTTCGTCCTGCACGACGTCTTCCGGTTCCCCTTCCCCGAGGTGGCCGAAATCGTCGGCCGTACGCCGGCGGCCTGCCGGCAACTGGCGTACTCGGCCCGCCGGCGCATTCGCGACGCGCAGAACCCGGCGGTGCCGGCGGCCGGGCAGGCCGGTGTGGTGCGGCACTTCAAGGAGGCGTGGGAGGCCAGGGACATCAAGGCCCTCGTCGGCCTCCTCGACCCCGGTGCCACGATGATCGCCGACGGCGGGGGGCTGGTCGGTGCCGTCCTCCGTCCGGTGGAAGGCAGCGAGCGCATCGCCCAGTATTTGATCCAGATGGCCGGCAGGACTCCGGGCCTGACGCTGCTGGAGCGGAAGGTCAACGGCCGGCCCGGCCTGGTCGCCCGGCACGCCGGGACGACGGTGACGGTGGCGGCGTTCGGCATCACCGGCGGCCGCGTCTCCCGCATCTGGGCGATCCGCAACCCGGACAAGCTCCGGCCGTGGACGGAGCGCGGTTCGTCCTGACGCCGCCGCTCAGGCCACGTCCGCGCTGCCCTCCCGGTAGACCTTCGCAGAGGCGATGCGCCCGTCCCTGAGCAGGTAGAACGCGGCGATGGGGCAGGTGCGGCGCTCACCGCGGTAGGTGAGGGTCTCGGTCATCTGGCAGGCCGCGCGGTCGCCTTCGGTGACGAGGTCGTGGACCTCCAGCGTGGGGAGCAGCCCGCGCATCGCCTCGTCGAAGAGTTCGGTCAGCGCGGCGCGGCCGCGCACCGTGGTGGTGCCGGTGATCCATACGGCGTCGTCGGTGAAACCGGTCAGGAGCGCGTCCAGGTCGCGGGCGTTGAAGGCCCGTACGTGCGCGTGTATCGCCGCCGACGCGTCGGTTGTGGTCACGGGGACCAGTATGGCAGGGGCCCGTGGGACCGGCCTGGCGGTGGCCGGTCCCACGGGTCCAGGGATCCGCCCGGGTGTCAGTTGACGCTGACGGCGGACCAGGCGGCGGCCACGGCGGCGTACTCGGCGCCGGTGGAGCCGTAGAGGTCGGTGGCGGCCTTGAGGGTGGCGGTGCGGGCGCCCGCGTAGTTCGTGCCGGAGGTCATGTAGACCGTGAGGGCGCGGTACCAGATCTTGCCGAGCTTGTCGCGGCCGATGCCGCTCACGGTGGAGCCGTCGCAGGTGGGGCTGTTGTAGCTGACACCGCCCACCGTCTTGGCGCCGCTGCCCTCGGCGAGCAGGTAGGCGAAGTGGTTGGCGACGCCGGAGGAGTAGTGGACGTCGAGGTTGCCGACGCCTGAGCTCCAGCAGTCGACCGAGCTGCCGTCCTTGGAGGGCTTGTCCATGAAGCGCAGGGCGGGCTCGCCGAATCCGGACTTCACGATGCGCTCGCCGATGAGGTAGTCGCCGGTGTCGGAGGAGTTGCCGGCGTACCACTCCACGAGGGTGCCGAAGATGTCCGAGGTGGCCTCGTTGAGGCCGCCGGACTCCCCGGAGTAGGTGAGCGCCGCGGTGCGCGAGGTGACACCGTGCGACATCTCGTGCCCGGCGACGTCGAGAGCGACCAGCGGCCCGAAGGTGGTGCCGTCGCCGTCGCCGTAGGTCATGCAGAAGCAGCTGTCGTCCCAGAAGGCGTTGTTGTAGTTGCTGCCGTAGTGGACGCGGTTGTACGAGCCCTTGCCGTCGCCGGCGATGCCGTTGCGGCCGTGGACGGTCTTGTAGTAGTCCCAGGTCTCGTTGGTGCCGTACTGGGCGTCGACGGCGGCCGTCGCGCGGTCGGCGGTGGTGCCGGTGCCCCAGTGGTTGTCGGCGTCGGTGAACAGGACCGCGGGGGCCCGGGAGAAGCAGATGCCGAAGATGCACAGGTCGGTCTTGTTCTGCGCGTCGCCGGTGTAGGTGTTGCCGCGGGTGGGGTCCTTCAGTTGGTAGGTGCCGGCGCTGAGGGTGGTCTCCAGGGACACGGTGCCGCCGTACAGGGACTTGCCGTCGCCGGTGGCGGTCTCCAGGGCGTCCCAGGCGTCGATGCGGGCACCGGTGCGGGCGTCGGTGAGGACGACGCGGGCGGCGGGGTTGCCCAGCCTGTCGAGGCCGACGGCGGTGGTGCGCCAGGCCAGGCGGGGCGTGCCGTGCAGTGCGTCGACGACGAGCTGCGGCTTGGCCTTGGCCTGCCGGAATACGGTCCCGCGGTGGGCGGAACGCAGCGCCGCCAGGCCCTGGTCGGCGGCGCCGGCGGCCTTGACGGCGGGGGTGGTGCTCGGCACGGCCAGGTCGGAGCGGGTCGCCCGCTCGGCGCCCTCGTAGGCCCCGCCCGGCGCGAGGTGGACGACGAGGTCGCCGCCGAGGACGGGCAGTCCGCGGTAGGTCCGGTCGTAGCGGATGTGCTGGGCGCCGTCCGCGTCGGTGACGACGTCGCGGACGGTACGGCCCTGCGCGGAGGTGACGGAGAGCCTGGTGGCGTTGGCGGTGACGGCGGCGTCGGCGCGGGCGACGCCGGTGGCCCGGGTGGGCAGCTGGCGACCGGACCCGGACGCCGCGGACGCCGCGGACGGCGTCAGGAGGGCGGCGGTGACGGCGGTGGCGGCCAGCGCCGCGGATATCGCGGTCGCGGCACGTCTGGTGCTGGGCTGCATCGTGCTCCTCTGGTGGGGGGCGTGCGCGGTCCCCGCATCTGCGTCCGGCCACGGTGGGGCGGGCCCGGGTGCGGAGGTGAGGCGGTGCCAGATTTAAGTGCCCATGACATACGGATGTCCAGAGCGCGTCCGTGGTCCACACACGGGAATCCGCCGAAGCACACACGACAGGCACGTGATGGGCGCGGGTCGGCAGCCGGGTGACCGGCGCGGATCGGCCCCCGTCGGTCGTTCCGCGCCGGTCAGCTCCCGTCGAACGCGCCATGCCTACCGGCCCCCGCCGAGAAGCGCGCCGCACCCTCCCCCGCTTCCGCGAGGGACACCCGGCCGTGCCGCAACTCCGCCTCGAGCGCGGCCGTTTCCTCCAGTCCCCCGGCCTCCAGCACCGCGAGCCGGTCGTGCCGCAGGCAGGTCTGCGGGAAGGCCGCGATCTCCGCGGCGAGCCTTTCCGCCGCGTCCCGCGCCCCGCCGGGCGGGACGACCCGGTTGACCAGACCCATGGCGTACGCCTCCGCCGCGTCGACCGGACGCCCCGTCAGGATCAGGTCCATCGCCCGGGAGGTGCCGATCAGCCGCGGCAGCCGTACCGTCCCGCCGTCGATCAGTGGCACGCCCCAGCGCCGGCAGAACACCCCGAGCACCGCGTCCTCCTCCGCGACCCGCAGATCGCACCAGAGGGCCAGTTCCAGGCCGCCGGCCACCGCGTGGCCCGAGATCGCAGCGATGACCGGCTTGCCCAGCCGCAGGCGGGTGGGCCCCATGGGGCCGTCCCCGCCTTCCGCCACATCGGTCACCTCGTTGCCGCGAGGGGTGCCGATGGCCTTGAGGTCGGCACCCGCGCAGAAGGTGCCGCCCTCGCCCCACAGCACGGCGACGGATGCGCCGGCGTCGGCATCGAACTCACGGAAGGCGTCGGCCAGTTCCCGCGCCGTCGGGCCGTCCACGGCGTTGCGCGCCTCAGGGCGCGAGAGCACCACCGTGGTGACGGGTCCGCTGCGCTCGACACGTACGGGCATGGCCTGTTCCCTCCGTCGCCGCTCACCTCTGCAGGATCAGGAGAGGTTATCGCCGTGGGTCAGGGTCTCCCAGGCGACGAAGAGGTTGTTGCTGCCGGCCGGGCGCTGGGACTCGGTGAGCGCCTGGGTGTTGGTCATGGCGTAGCCGAGCCGGTTGTGCATCGCGTTGTAGCCGACCTCGGTGACCGGCCCGAGCCCCAGGTTGAGGTGCCCGCCGCAGAGCCAGGAGGGCACGGCCGCGCCCCGCTGGTACTTGGACTGGAAGCCGAGCGCCTGCCGCAGCCGCTCGCCCACCTGCGGGTAAAGGTCCTCGCCCTGGATGCGGCTGGTCTCCGCGACGTGCGAGATCGACGAGATCCCGTAGCCGGTGTGCGTGAAGTCGCGGCAGGTCTCCTGGGTCAGGCCGGTCACGAAGGTGGACTGACCCTGCCAGTAGCCGACGATCTCGTCCCGGGTGTCGAGCCCGCTGCCGGGCACGGTCTTGGGCAGCGCACCGTCGGTGTCCAGGTAGACGTACGCGGCGACGCGGTTGAGGTAGCGCGTGACAGCCTTGTCGTAGGAGGCGCGGTCGTCGAGGAAGACGGAGATGCCGACGGCGGCCTCCATCATGCTGAGCTCCCAGTTGCCGTTGCTCTTGGACCCGTTGATGACCTCCGGGAGGTAGACGTTGCGCAGCATGGTGGCGAAGCGGTTCACGTTCGGCCAGCTGGTGTAGGTGTAGCGGATGATCTCCGCCGCACGCGGCCACACCGAGCCCGCCCAGCCGGTCTGCAGCGGGGCGTTGCTGTTGGTGTGGTCGGTGATGGTGGCCGACCAGGCGTCCATCAGCTGGATCGCCTTCTGTGCGTACTTGGCGTCCCGGGTGATGTACCAGGCCAGCGCGTTGGTGTAGGCCGCGATCGCGTCCTCGCGCTCGTCGGTGCAGCCGTAGTTGGGGTTGGAGTAGGAACCGCACTCGACGACCGCGCGCGGCTTGGGGGTTCGCGACTGCGAGGCGTAGTTCGACGCCATCATCTGGTCGTACGCGCTCTTCCAGGGCTGCGCCCCGGCCTGCACCTTGCCGCGTACGAAGTCGAGTTGGGTCCGGCTGACCAGGACGCCGGGGTGGCTGAAGGCAGCCGGCGCGGCGGCGGCACGACCGCTGCCGGGCAGCGCGGCCAGGAGGGCGGCGACCAGCGCCGCGACGAGGGCCAAGATTCCCTTGGTGAGGAGGGCTTGTGATCTGTGGGACATGGGGGGACGCCTTCCCAGGAGACGGCATGTTCACATGGATGAACCATGGATGCACCCGTGAACATTGCGATGGACGCATGACGGTAGGACTAGACCAATGCCCCGTCAAGTCCCCTGCCGCACACGGTCGATACCGCTACCGCACACCGCACGGCGCTCCGGCGCCAACAGGGCGTCAGGACACGTATCCGACCCCACCCTCACACCCCGCACCCACCCGGCGGCGCTCCGATGGCGACTCCGCCAGCCGTCCCCCAGGCTCGGTACCCACCCGCCCATCCCGAAGGGGACCCCATGGAACTGCAACTCCAGGACAAGGTCGCGGTCGTCACCGGGGCCGGCAGGGGCATCGGCCTGACGGTGACCCGGACGCTGGCACGTGAGGGCGTCCGCGTCGTCGCGGGCAGCCGCAGCGTCACCCCAGAGGCGGAAGCCCTTCGGGACTCCTACGAGGTGACCCCCGTGGCGGTCGACCTCTCCACCCCGGACGGCCCCGCCGAACTCGTGCGGCAGGCCGCGGAGCGTCACGGGACCGTCGACATCCTGGTGAACAACGTGGGTTCCGGGAAGCCCCGCAGCGGCTTCCTCGAGGTGGACGACGAGGAGTGGGCGCGCGTCTTCGAGATCTCCTTCTTCAGCGCGGTCCGCGCCACCCGCGCCGCGCTCCCCCACATGGTGGAGGCGGGCGGCGGCGCGATCGTGAACGTCACGTCCATCAACGCGCGCCTCCCCTTCCCCATGGTCGTGGACTACTCGGCCGCCAAGGCCGCGCTGGCGAACCTGACGAAGTCGCTGTCCGAGGAGTTCGCCCCGCGGGGCGTCCGCGTCAACGCGGTCGCCCCCGGCCCCGTCCGCACGCCCTTCTGGACCGCCCCGGGGGCCTTCGCCGACCAGACGGCCGCGGCCGCGGGAACCACCGCCCAGGAGGCCCTGGACGAGGTCGTGCCGCGCAGCATGGGCATCTCCACCGGCCGCATCACCGAACCGGAGGAAGTCGCCGCCCTGATCGCGTTCCTCGTCTCCCCCGTCGCCGGCAACGTGACGGGCGCCGAGTTCACCATCGACGGCGGCCAGATCAAGACGACCTGACGCCGGACGGCGCACACGAAACAGGGGCGGCCGACCCCGTCCCACGAGTCGGCCGCCCCCTCACAGGGCTCTCCCCCACGGTGAACCCCGTGGCCTTGGTTCACGGCATCAACGTCAGAAGGCGAAGACGCCGGCCGCGTCGCTGCCGCGCAGCATGCACGGGTTGCCGAAGGTCCGCGCGAAGGTGACGCGCCGGCCTTCCCACACCCCGTCGGCGGTGACCACCACCGGGTCCCAGATCCGGGTACAGGCCGCACCCTCCGCGTCGGCGGTCATGGCCGCGAGGTCCCCGCCCCCGGCCGCGAGTTCCGCGCAGGCGGCCACCGGGTCGGGGTGGTCGCCGTACGGGGTGGGCCTGCAGCGCAGCACCACCGCGCGCTGTATCGTCGCTGTCGCGGGGTCTTCTCCCTTCCCCACGGACAGGACGAGCGCGGACGGCGCGTACAGGCTCGTCGCCCCGGTCGGCCGGGCCTCCGCCGAGCCGGCCGCGACCCCCGCCGAACACACCGCCGCCATCAGGGCCAGGCAGGTCCCCACCGCACTGATCCGCATAGCGAACACTCCTTCGGCACTAGATCCGGATATCGGACGTCGAGGAGTCTTGTGCATCGAACGCCCGCTCGTCACATCGCTCCGCGACTTTCGGTCACCGGTTGTTCACGATGTGTACTATCCGTTGTGTCGCACTTGCGGTGAGCTGGGCGTCCGGGTGAATGGACTCAGTGGAACCGCGGCCTCCGTGAAAGCGCCTTCACGGATCGACGACATCGTCTCCACATCGGCCGGAAAGCAGCGGGCCGCCGCCGCGTTCCGCACACGACGACGGCCCGTGGGGACCGCCCCGGGGACCCCCGGGGGAGGCGCTATCCGGTGTAGCCCGCGAAGATCCGCGAGAACTCGTACGGGGACTGGGGGATGTTGGTGCACATGTAGAGCGCGCCGCTGCAGGCGTTGCGGTCCCGGGTCGTCTCCCAGAAGGCGAGCAGGCCGAGGTGCTTGCCCTGGGCGAAGCTCACCAGCTGACGGGCGTCGGCCTGGTCGTAGATCCGGCCGTCGTCGTTCTGGCCGAGCATCGGCGTGACGCCCACCATCGCCCACACCTGGGCGTCGGACTTGCCGGGGTAGAGGGACTTGAGCTGGGCGAAGGTGCTGTTGGCGGCCTGGATCGCCGCGTCGCCGTAGTCGGCGCTGCGGTAGTAGTCCATCGCCATGATGTTGATGACGTCGAGGTTCACCCCGGCGTCCCGGGCCGACCGCACGACGCCCAGGCCGTCCTCCGTGAGCCCCTCCGGCAGGACGGGCAGGGTGAGCGAGATCCGCAGTCCCGGGTGGGCCTGCTGGAGCCGGGCCAGCGCCTGGGAACGGCGGACGACGGACGCCGGGTCGGCGGTGGCGGCGCCCTCGATGTCGAAGTCCGCGTACGTCAGGCCGTAGGCGTTGACCACCGCGTCATACTCGGCGTACAGCGCGTCGACCGAGCCGCAGGCCTGTGCGAGTTCGATGCCGGAGGCGCCGCCGAAGGAGATCTTGACGTCACCGCCGGCCGCGCGGATCGCGTCGATCTGGTCCTTGTTCCAGGCGTCGCGCGGGTCGTAGGCGTTGAACCACATCGCCTTGCAGGACGAGGCGGTGATGAAGGCCATGGTGAAGCTCTTCAGGCCGCTCGCCGAGGAGAGCGTGGTGAGGCCGGGCGTCGGCCAGGCGCCCATGTCGACGTACGGCGCGGTGCGCACGCCGCCCGGGGGCGGGTTGGTGCCGCCGGAGGTGGTGGTCCCGGTGACGGCGCCGCTGTAGGCGGAGGTGTTGCCGGCCGCGTCCTTGGCGCGGACCCGGAAGGAGTAGCCGGTGCTCGCCTGCAGCCCGGTGGCGGTGTACGAGGTGCCGGTCACGGCGACGGGCGCGCCGCCGTCCCGGGAGACCTCGTAGCCGGCGACGCTGCCGGAGTCGTCGGTGGAGGCCGTCCAGCGGACGGTGAGGGAGGAGGAGGTGGCCGAGCCGACGGTCACCCCGCCGGGGACGCCGGGCGCGGTGGTGTCCGGGCCGCCGCCGGAGCCGGTGCAGGAACCGCCGTTGAGCCTGCAGTCCTCGGGCACGCCCGTGCCCGAGGAGACCCACCCGAATACGGCGCTCGCGCCGGGCGCGAGGGTGCCGTTGTACTCGCGGTTCTTGAAGGTGTAGTGGCTGCCGTTCCGGGTCATCAGGGTGTCCCAGTACGAGCCGACGCTCGTCCCCGAGGGCAGGTCGAACTCGACGGTCCATCCACTGAGTGTCGTGGTACCACCGTTGGTGATCGTGTACTGCCCCTGGTATCCGGTGTCCCAGGTGGCCGTCTTGACGAAGGCCGCGCTCGGGGCGGCCGCCGCGGCGGGCGGGGCGAGGAGCAGGACGAGCGCTCCGACGAGCGCCGTGACCAGGGCCAGAGTTCTTCGCATCCGGGCCTCCCGTGGGGGGAACGCGCAAATGGTCTGCACCAAATGCATCTGGTATAGACCTATCGAGTTGATGCGTTCGCGTCAATACGTGAGACGGCCCGGGACAGCGCGGCGGCCCGGCCCGGCGGCGGGCCGCCCGGGGGCGATCGGGTGAACCGGCGGCCGGGCGCACCCGCAGGCGCCCGCGGGGCAGGCATCATCGCTGAAGGCCGGGGCCGGTGCTCCCCCCTCCCCGACGTGCCGGGCGGCCCGGGAGGTCGTCATGCACATCCTGCTCATGGCGTCGGCGTTCAACAGCCTGACGCAGCGCGTGTACGCGGAACTCGGCGAGCTGGGCCACACCCTCGCCGTGGAGGTGACACCCGACGGCGACGCCATGCGCGCGGCGATCGCCCGCCATGAGCCGGAACTCGTCATCGCGCCCATGCTGAAGACGGCGATCCCCGCGGACGTCCGGACCGCCCGCACCTGCCTGATCGTGCACCCCGGGCCGCCCGGGGACCGCGGCCCCGCCTCCCTGGACCGCGCCGTGCAGGAAGGCGTCGCCGCATGGGGCGTGACGGTCCTGCAGGCCGAGGAGGAGATGGACGCGGGCCCGGTCTGGGCCTCGGTGGACTGCGAGGTACCGCCGGTCGGCAAGAGCGACCTGTACCGGGGCGAGATCTCGGACGCGGCGATGGAGGCCGTCCTGCTGGCCGTCGACCGGTTCGCGTCGGGTGCGTACGCCCCCCGGCGGCAGAGCGACCCGGCCCTCGGGGCGCTCGTCCGCGTCCGCCCCGCCCTCCGCCAGGACGAGCGGCGCATCGACTGGGCCGCCGACCCGACCGCCACCGTGCTGCGCAAGCTGCGCGCCGCCGACTCGCGGCCCGGCGTCCTGGACGAACTCCTGGGCGCCCAGTGGTTCCTGCACGGCGGCCACCCCGAGGACCGGCTGCGCGGCGAGCCGGGCCGGCTGCTGGCCACCCGCGCGGGCGCGGTGTGCCGGGCCACCCGCGACGGCGCCGTGTGGATCCCGCGGCTGCGGCCCCGTCCCGCCCCCGGCGGCCCGCCCACCTTCGCGCTGCCCGCCGTCACCGCCCTCGGCGGCCTCCTGTCGGCGCTGCCGGAGGACCCGCTGCCCCCGGAGCTCGCGGGCGACCGTGACACCTGGGCCGACATCCGCTACCGCGAGGACGGCGCGGCGGGCGTCCTGTCGTTCACCTTCGCCGGCGGTGCCATGTCCGCCGCCGACTGCCGCCGGCTCCTCGCGGCGTACCGCCACGCCTGCACGCGCCCCACCTCGGTGCTGGTGCTGGGCGGCGCCCGGGACGTCTTCTCCAACGGCATCGACCTGAAGGCCATCGAGGCGGCAGCGGACCCCGGCGCCGAGTCCTGGGCCAACATCACCGCCATCGACGACCTGGTCGAGGCGGTCCTCACCACCGGCGACCGCCTGGTGGTCGCCGCCCTCGGCGGCAACGCGGGCGCGGGTGGCGTGATGCTCGCCCTCGCCGCCGACGAGGTCTGGTGCCGCCAGGGCGCGGTGCTCAACCCGCACTACCGCCTGATGGGCCTGTACGGCTCGGAGTACTGGACGTACACCCTGCCCCGCCGGGTCGGCCCCGCCATGGCCGCACGCCTGATGGAGCGGGCGCTCCCGGTCGGCGCGGCCGCCGCACTGCGCATCGGGCTGGTGGACCGGCTGCTGATGTGCGGCCCGCAGGAGTTCGGCGCCGACGTCGCCCGCCTCGCGGCCCGCCTGGCCCGCACGGCGGGGACGCGGCCCAGGATCGCCGCCAAGAAGGCGGAGGCCGAGCGCCGCGAGGCGGAGCGTGTCCTGGCGTCCCACCGCGCCGAGGAGCTGTCCCGGATGCGTGAGGCCTTCTTCGACCCCCGGTCCCCGTATCACGCCCTCCGTTCCGCCTTCGTCCACCGCCGCACCCCCGCCGGCACCCCGCCGCACCTGCGGGTGGCCACGCCGGCGGCCGCCTGCCCGTAAGGCCCGCCCAGCGACAGCCGCGCGGCATACAGACGCGCACAGCCGCCTCCGCCACGCCACCGTGCGCGCCGGCCGCCTTGGCCATGGTTCGGGGCGGGGCCCACGGATCGCGGGGCGGTCACCGTGTTGGCCCTCTTCGACGTCCCCTCCCGGCGAGCCAGTCGCTATCAAGGGGATAGATGCCTTTATGTGGCATTTGTCGCTCGATGAGGAGGCATCCCGATGGATGCGACTGCTTCGACCAGGAACGACGTCGCGCGGACCCCGGCAGCCGGGGACGGGCAGGCCCCGATCCACATTCTCTGGATCAACGCGGGGCTCAGTTGCGACGGCGACTCGGTGTCGCTGACCGCCGCGACGTTGCCGAGCATCGAGGAGATCGCCCTCGGCGGCCTTCCCGGACTCCCCGAGATCCAGGTGCACTGGCCGCTGATCGACTTCGAGTGCGGTCCGGTGGGGGGCGCCGACACCTTCATCGAGTGGTTCTTCAAGGCGGAGCGCGGCGAGATCGATCCGTTCGTCCTGGTCGTCGAGGGGTCCATCCCCAATGAGGCGATCAAGGCCGAGGGTTACTGGTGCGGCTTCGGAGACAACCCCGAGACGGGCCAGCCGATCACCACCAGTGAGTGGATCGACCGTCTCGCGCCCAAGGCCCTGGCCGTGGTCGCCATCGGCACGTGTGCCACCTACGGCGGCATCCATGCCATGGAGGGCAACCCGACCGGCGCCATGGGCGTGCCGGACTACCTGGGCTGGGAGTGGAAGTCGAAGGCGGGCATCCCGATCGTCTGCGTGCCCGGCTGCCCGATCCAGCCGGACAACTTCGCCGAGACGCTGACGTACCTGCTCTACCAGGCGGCCGGCTCCGCGCCGATGATCCCGCTGGACGACAAGCTGCGCCCGGCGTGGCTGTTCGGCGCGACCGTGCACGAGGGCTGCGACCGCGCGGGCTACTACGAGCAGGGCCAGTTCGCCGACCGCTACGACTCGCCGCAGTGCCTGGTGAAGATCGGCTGCTGGGGCCCGGTCGTCAAGTGCAACGTCCCCAAGCGCGGCTGGATGGACGGCATCGGCGGCTGTCCCAACGTCGGCGGCATCTGCATCGCCTGCACCATGCCCGGCTTCCCGGACATGTTCATGCCGTTCATGGACGAGCCGCCCGGCGCACGGCTGTCCAGTACCGCCAGCGGCGCGTACGGCGCGGCGATCCGGCGGCTGCGCTCCATCACGGCCAGGACCGTGGACAAGGAGCCCAAGTGGCGTCACACCGGCCGGAAGCTCACCACGGGCTACAAGGCGCCCTGGTGACCTCACGGCACCGGCCCGGCCACTGACCCCCACCTCCCCGCTTGACGAAGGGCACGCACACACCATGGCTCCGAAGACGAAGACGGCCGGAGACGGCAGTGGCCTGATGGAGATGTCCTGGGATCCGATCACCCGGATCGTGGGCAGCCTCGGCATCCACACGAAGATCGACTTCAAGCAGAAGCGCGTCGCGGAGTGCTACAGCACCTCGTCGGTCTTCCGCGGCTACAGCGTCTTCATGCGGGGCAAGGACCCCCGCGACGCGCACTTCATCACCAGCCGGATCTGCGGCATCTGCGGCGACAACCACGCCACCTGCTCGGTCTACACGCAGAACATGGCGTACGGGGTGAAGCCGCCGCACCTCGGGGAGTGGATCATCAACCTCGGCGAGGCCGCGGAGTTCATGTTCGACCACAACATCTTCCAGGAGAACCTGGTCGGGGTCGACTACTGCGAGAAGATGGTCCGCGAGACCAACCCGGGCGTCATGGACCAGGCCGACCGCACCGAGGCCCCGCACGCCGCCGAGCACGGCTACCGCACCATCGGCGACATCATGCGCTCGCTCAACCCGCTCGAGGGTGAGTTCTACCGCGAGGCGCTGCAGGTCAGCCGGTACACCCGGGAGATGTTCTGCCTGATGGAGGGCCGGCACGTCCACCCCTCCACCCTTTACGCGGGCGGTGTCGGCACCATCGCGTCGGTGCAGTTGTTCACCGACTACCTCACCCGGCTGATGCGCTACGTGGAGTTCATGAAGCGCGTCGTGCCGCTCCACGACGACCTCTTCGACTTCTTCTACCAGGCCATGCCCGGCTACGAGGAGGTCGGCCGCCGCCGCGTCATGCTCGGCTGCTGGGGCGCGTTCAACGACCCGGAGCACTGCGACTTCACGTACGCCAACATGACCGACTGGGGACGCAAGATGTTCGTCTCCCCCGGCATCGTCGTGGACGGGAAGCTGGTCACCAACGACCTGACGCAGATCAACCTGGGCATCCGCATCCTCCTGGGCAGCTCCTACTACCAGGACTGGGAGGGCCTGCAGCAGTTCGTCACGCACGACCCGCTCGGCAACCCCGTCGACCCGCGCCACCCGTGGAACCAGCACACCATCCCCGCGCCCCAGAAGCGTGACTTCGGCGACAAGTACAGCTGGGTGATGTCCCCGCGCTGGTTCGACGGCAAGGACCACCTGGCGCTGGACACCGGTGGCGGCCCGCTCGCCCGTCTGTGGTCCACCGCGCTCAACGGCCTGGTCGACCTGGGCTATGTGAAGGCCACCGGGCACAGCGTGGTGATCAACCTGCCCAAGACGCTCACCAAGCCGGAGACCACCCTCGAGTGGAAGATCCCGCAGTGGAGCAACGCCCTGGAGCGCAACCGGGCCCGCACCTACTTCCAGGCCTACGCCGCCGCCTGCGCCCTGCACTTCGCCGAGATGGGGCTGGAGGAGGTGCGCGCGGGCCGCACCCAGACATGGGAGAAGTTCGAGGTGCCGGACGAGAGCATCGGCGTGGGCTTCACCGAGGCGGTGCGCGGCGTGCTCTCGCACCACATGGTCATCCGCGACGGCAAGATCGCCAACTACCACCCGTACCCGCCGACCCCGTGGAACGCCAGCGTGCGCGACACCTACGGCACCCCGGGCCCGTACGAGGACGCGGTGCAGAACACCCCGATCTTCGAGGAGAACTCCCCGGAGAACTTCAAGGGCATCGACATCATGCGGGCCGTGCGCAGCTTCGACCCCTGTCTGCCGTGCGGCGTGCACATGTACGTCGGCGGCGGGCGCACCGTGGAGAAGCTGCACGTGCCCACCGGCCTGAGCGGAATGGCGGGATGAGCGCCGAGCAGACGGCGCGGCGCGTCGAGGAGATCCTCGACGCGTTCGCGGCCTCAGGCGACGGCGAGACGGCGCGCGCGGCCGAGGAACTGGTGCGCACCCTCATGGAGTTCTACGGCGCGGGCCTGACCCGCGCGGTCACTTTGCTGAAGAACAGCTCGACCGACCCGCTCGCCGTGCTGATGGCCGACGAGATGGTGGCGGGCCTGCTGACCCTCCACGACCTGCACCCCGAGGACACCCTGACCCGGGTCGGGCGCGCCGTGGAGGCGGCACGCGCCGGGGCGACGGTGGGCATCGAGCACTTCGACCCCGAGACCGGCACGCTGCGGCTGAGCGCCCGCGAGGACGGCGGCTGCGGCTGCCCCAGCACCATGGACGCCACCCGGGAGCGCATCGAGGCCGCGCTGTCCTGCTTCGCCCCGGAGGTGGCGGTGGTCGAGATGCCGCGCTCGGGTCCGGCCGCGGGCGAGCCCGCGCTGCTGCAGATCGGCAACCGCCCGCCGGAGGCGCCGTGAGCCCGCAGACCGCCGGGGGCGGACTGCGCCGTTTCGTGGCGCCCCGCCAGCCCGCGGTCGAACGCTGCGAGCTGTGCGGAGTGGACCTGACGGGCCCCCACCGGCACCTGGTCGACACCGGCAAGCGCGCGCTGACCTGCGCCTGCGTGCCGTGCGCGCTGCTCTTCGAACGGCCCGGCGCGGGCGGCGGACGCTTCGCCTCGGTGCCCGACCGGGTGCTGAGCGACCCGGGCTCGGTGCCCGACGCGGCCTCCTGGCAAAGGCTGCGCATCCCCGTCTCGGTCGCCTTCTTCTTCCACAACTCGGCGCTCGACCGGCCCGTGGTCCTCTACCCGAGCCCGGCCGGCGCCACCGAGAGCGAGGTCGATCCCGGCACCTGGCGGACCGTGTTCGGCCACTCGCCCCTGGCCGGCGTGCTGCGGCCGGACGTGGAGGCGCTGCTGGTCCGCAGGGACGGCGCTGGGGGCGCCGGCGGCGAGTGCTTCCTCCTCCCGGTCGACCGCGCCTACGAACTGGTGGGCCGGCTGCGCCTGAACTGGCAGGGATTCGACGGCGGTTCCGGCGCCCGCGCCGAACTGGCCGCCTTCTTCGACGACGTACGACAGCGGGCCGCACCGGCGCCGCGGGAGGGGTTGCCGACGTGACCGAGCTGGACTTCGGCTGCACGGGCGTACGGGCCGATCCGTACGCCGCAGGACCGACGCTGGTCTTCCGGCTGCGGATCACCGCCCCCGGCGGGGAGCGGGTGCACGCCCTCGCGCTGCGCTGCCAGTTGCGCATCGAGCCGGCGCAGCGGACGTACGGCGACGGGGAGGCGCGGGGCCTTCGCGACCTGTTCGGCGAGCGCGCGCGGTGGGGCACCACCCTGCAGCCGCTGCAGTTCGCGCAGGTGTCGTTGATGGTGCCGGGCTTCACCGACGAGACCGAGGTGGATCTGCCGGTGCCGTGCACCTACGACATGGACGTCGCCTCGACGAAGTACTTCGAGGCCCTGGCGGACGGTGAGGCGCCGCTGCTGCTGCTCTTCTCCGGCACCGCCTTCGTCGGCCCCGGCGGCTTCCAGGTGCGGCCGGTGCCCTGGGACAAGGAGGCCGTGTGCCGCATGCCGATGGCGGTGTGGCGCGAGACCATCGACGCCCACTTCCCGGGCTGCGGCTGGATCCGGCTGCCGCGTACGGCGCTGGAGTCGCTGCGGTCCTTCCGCAGCGCGCACGCGCTGCCCTCGTGGGAGGCGACCGTCGAGGCCCTGCTCGCCGGCGCCGGCGCACCGGCCGGGGGTGCCCGGTGACGGCCGCCACGGAACGTTTCGCGACCGCGCGTCAGGCCGCCGACGCCGTCCTGTTCGAGGGCTACGTGCTCTATCCGTACCGGGCGTCCTCGGCGAAGAACCGGATGCGCTGGCAGTTCGGGGTGCTCGTGCCCCCGATGTGGGCGGCCACGTCCGGCGAACCCTTCCTGCAGCGCACCGAGATCCTCATGGAGCCGCGCGCGGACGCCGCGCTCCACGCGGAGCTGCGCTTCCTGCACGCCCAGCGGCGCACGGTGGAACGGGCCCTGAGCGACGGCGGGTTCGAACCCACCGACGAACTCCGGCTGCCGGACCGGGTGCTGGTTCCGTGGGACGAGGGCGTGGAGGAACGCGTCGAGGTGTCCGTCGACGTCGCGGCGCTGACCGCCGAGGACGTCGTCCTGCCGTTCACCGTCCCCGCGACGGAGGAGACGGAGATCGTCCCGGGGGAGGACGGCGCCACCGTCGGGCGCGTGACGCGCCGCCGGGCCCGCGTCGAAGGCGTCCTGCGCCTGTCCGCGGAGGAACTGCCGGGGCCCTACCGGGTGCTGAGGCTCACCGCCGTCGCGGAGAACACCGGGTGCGCCCTGGTCTCGGACCGGGAGGAGGCGCTGCCGCACGCGCTGGTCTCGGCCCACCTCATGCTCGGCCTGACCGCCGGCTATTTCGTGTCGATGACGGACCCGCCGGAGTGGGCGAAGGCCGCCGTCGCCGAGTGCCGCAACGAGAACACCTGGCCGGTGCTGGCGGGCGACCACGCCGCGGCGAACGTGGTGCTCTCCTCCCCCATCATCCTGGAGGACCATCCGCGGATCGCCCCGGAGAGCCCGGGCGCGCTCTACGACGCCACCGAGATCGACGAGATCCTGGCACTGCGCACCGCCGCCCTCACCGACGAGGAGAAGCGGCAGGCACGCGGCACGGACGACCGGGCCGCCGCGGTGATCGACCTGGCCGATTCCATGCCGCCGGAGGTGATGGAGCGACTGCACGGCGCGGTGCGCGCGCTGCGCGAGGTCACCGGGCCGCGGGCCGAGCCCGCCGCGGTCCCCGGGACCCCCTGGTGGGACCCGGGCGCCGACGCCTGCGTCGACCCGGTCCGGGACCGCGTCCTGGTCTGCGGCACCTGGGTGGCCGCCGGCAGCCGGGTCGTCCTGCGCCCGGGATCGCGGCGCACCGACGCGCAGGACCTGTTCCTGCACGGGCGCAGCGCCCAGGTGGAGGCGGTGCTGCACGACGTGGACGGCGGAGTGCACCTCGCGGTCACCGTCGACGGCGACCCCGGCGCGGACATCCGCCGCGAACAGGGCCGCTTCCTGTACTTCCAGCCCGACGAGCTCGCCCCTGTGGAGGACGCGTGAGCACCGGAGGCGTGCTGGTCGCCGGCATCGGCAACATCTTCCTGGGCGACGACGGCTTCGGCGTCGAGGTGGTGCGGCGGCTGTCCGGGCACCAGCTGCCCGACGGCGTCCACGTCACCGACACCGGCGTACGGGGCGTGCACCTGGCGTACCAGCTCCTCGACGGGTACCGCAGCGTGGTCCTCGTGGACGCCGTCGCACGCGGTGGCCCCCCCGGCACGCTGCACCTCATCGAGGCGCCGCCACCCGGCACCGACGGCCCCGGCGAGTCCCTCGTCGACGGGCACCGGATGACCCCGGACAGCGTGCTGGCACTGCTCGACACCCTCAGCGCCGGAACGGGATCCCCCAAACCCTCCCGGGTCCTGGTGGTCGGCTGCGAGCCGGCCTGCCTGGAGGAGGGCATCGGTCTGAGCGCTCCCGTGGCCGCCGCCGTGGACAAGGCCGTGCGCCTGGTGCTGCGGGTCGTCGGCGAGGAGTGCGACCGGCCCTCGGACCCGCACGCGGTGGCCTGACGGCCCGCCGCCGCCGCACAGCGCAGCAACGAGCAGAAAGGAGCACCCCGCCATGTGGAAGATCGCCCTCAGCGCGGTGGGCGCGGCCGTGGCCGCCCTCGCCATGTCCCGCGTCCTGCCCGACGTGAAGCGCTACATGCACATCCGGTCCATGTGAGGCCGAACGGGTAGGCCGTCACGGGCCCGGCGGCGTGGCGGGCCGCCCGCCCCGGGCGCCGGGCCTTCAATGGAGCCGCGTGAGCCGCCGGCACCGCCCACCGGGCTCACCGGGCTCACCGGGCTCACCGGCAGCCGGGTCCGGCCGGCACCCGCACACCGGAGAAGAGACCGATGCACGAGATGTCCATCGCAATGGCGGTGGTGGAGCAGGTCGAGGAGGCCGCCGCCCGGCTCGCGGACGGCACCGAGGCGGCGCCCTCGGCGCAGTCCGTCCACCTGGAGGTCGGCGAACTCGCCGGTGTCGTGGCGGACGCCCTCGCCTTCAGCTTCGACCTCGCCTGCGCCGGCACCGTACTGGAGGGCGCGGCCCTCATCACCGAGACCGTCCCGGGCCGGGCCCGCTGCGCGCGCTGCGTGCGGGACTGGCCCACCGGCATGCCACCGCGGCTGAGCTGTCCCGGCTGTGACAGCGCGGCGACGGAGCTGCTGTCCGGACGTGAGCTGCGGATCACCGAGGTGCGGTGGGCCGAGCAGCGCCGGCCGGCCGCCACATTCCCCGAGGAGCGCTGAGCGCCATGTGCAAAGTGACCGATCTGCGACAGTCCGTACTCGCCAGGAACGACCGCGGCGCACAGGACCTGCGGGAGGAGCTCGTCGCGCGCGGAACCGTCATGGTGAACCTGCTGTCGAGCCCGGGCAGCGGCAAGACCGCGCTGCTCGAGTCGGAACTGGGGCTGGCCCGGCTGCGCGGGGTGCCGGTGGCGGCGCTCACCGCCGACCTGGCCACCGAGAACGACGCGACCCGGCTGGCCCGCTCCGGTGCCCCGGTGCGGCAGGTGCTCACCGACGGGCTGTGCCATCTGGAGTCTGCGATGGTGCGCTCGCACGTCGACTCGTGGCTGCCGGAGGGCACGCACCTGCTGTTCGTGGAGAACGTCGGCAACCTCGTCTGCCCCGCCTCGTACGACCTCGGCGAGTCGCTCCGCGTGGTGTTGGCCTCGGTCACCGAGGGCGAGGACAAACCGCTGAAGTACCCTACGGCCTTCGGCCTGGCGCATCTGGTGGTCGTGACCAAGCACGACATCGCCCAGGCGGTCGGTTTCGACGAGCCGGCCTTCCTCGCGGCCGTCGCCCAGGTCAACCCGGGTGTGGAGGTGGTCGTCACGTCCTCGCGGGACGGTGAGGGCGCGGGTGTGCTGCTCGAGCGGGCGCTGGCCGTGCACGCGGGCGCCGCGGTGCACCGCCCGGTGATGGCGCGCACCGCCGTGGACCACGGAAACCCGCACCCACACGGGCACGGACATACGCACCCGCACCCGGACCCGCGCGAGGACGGCGCCGGGGACACCCACTCCGTGGGCCACACACACTGATGCCGGGTCAGCCGGGGCCCGCGGCCCGGACCGCGCAGCGCCGCCAGGTGCTGGTCCGGGGGGTCGTGCAGGGGGTCGGCTTCCGGCCGTTCGTGTTCGGCCTGGCCCGTGAGCTGGGGCTCGCGGGCCATGTCGGCAACACCGGCGACGGGGTGGTCGCCGAGGTCGAGGGCGCTCCCGGCGCGGTCGCGGCCTTCTGTGACCGGATCGGCTCCGAGGCGCCGCCGCTGGCGGTGGTGGAGTCGGTGTCCCACCGTCCCGTCCCCCTCGCGGGCGGCACGGACTTCACCATCAGCCCCTCGCGTCCCGGCGGCGCGGCCTCCCGCACCCTGGTCTCCCCCGACACGGCCACCTGCGAGGCGTGCCTGGCCGAGCTGCGCGACCCCGCGGACCGCCGCCACCGGCACCCGTTCATCACCTGCACGCACTGCGGGCCGCGCTTCACCATCGTCACCGGCCTGCCGTACGACCGCCCCAACACCACGATGGCCGGCTTCCCGATGTGCGCGAAGTGCCGGGCCGAGTACGAGGATCCCGCCGACCGCCGCTTCCACGCGCAGCCGGTCTCCTGCCACGACTGCGGTCCCCGGCTGCGGCTGGTCCTGCCCGGCGCGGACGGGGTCGGCGGCGCGGGGCAGGAGGGCGAACCGGTCGCGCTGGCACGGCGGCTGCTGGCGGCGGGCGCGGTCGTCGCGGTGAAGGGCCTGGGCGGCTACCACCTGGCCTGCGACGCGGGCAACGAGGAGAGCGTACGACTGCTGCGCACCCGCAAGGACCGCGGCGACAAGCCGTTCGCCCTGATGGCGCGGGACCTCGCGGACGTCGAACGGCTGGCCCACCTCGGCCGAGCGGAGCGGGCGTTGCTCACCGGCACCCGCCGGCCGATCGTGCTGCTGCGGCGGCGGCCGGGGGTGCGTGAGGTGGCGGAGGCGGTGGCACCGCGGGTGGCCGACCTCGGGGTGATGCTGCCGTACACGCCGCTCCACCATCTGCTGCTGGGGCTGCCGTGCGATCCCCCGGGACCGCGGCTGCTGGTGATGACCAGCGGCAACCTGGGCGGTGAGCCCATCGTCACCGACGACGAGCAGGCGCTGGAGCGGCTGGCGGGCCTGGCCGACGCGTGGCTGACGCACGACCGGCCCATCCATGTGCCGTGCGACGACTCGGTGGTGCGGATCTGCGACGGCGAGGAACTGCCCGTGCGGCGCTCGCGCGGCTACGCGCCGTTCCCGGTGCCGCTGCCCGTGCCGGTGGCGCCGGCACTGGCCGTGGGAGGCGACCTGAAGAACACCTTCTGCGTGGGCGAGGGCCGGCACGCCTGGCTGTCGGCCCACGTCGGCGACATGGACGACCTGGCGACCCTGACGGCCTTCACCGACGCCGAACGGCAGTTGGAGGCGATCACCGGGGTCAGGCCCGTGCTGCTGGCCGCGGACCGGCACCCCGGCTACCGCTCGGTCGGCTGGGCGCGGCGATCCGCGGGCGACCGGCCGCTGCGGCAGGTGCAGCACCACCACGCCCACGTCGCGGCGGCGATGGCCGAGGCGGGGCTGGACGGGACGCGCCCGGTGATCGGCGTCGCCTTCGACGGCACCGGCCACGGCGACGACGGCGCGGTGTGGGGCGGCGAGTTCCTGCTCGCCGGCTACGACGGCTTCCGGCGGCCCGCGCATCTGGCGTACGTGCCGCTGCCCGGCGGGGACGCGGCCGTGCGCCGCCCGTACCGGATGGCGCTCGCGCACCTGTGGGCGGCCGGACTTCCCTGGGCGCCGGACCTGCCGTGCACGGCCGCCTGCCCGGAGGACGAACGGGTCGTGCTGGCCACCCAGCTGGAGCGCGGGCTGCACTGCGTCCCGACCTCCAGCATGGGCCGGCTCTTCGACGCCGTCGCCTCGCTGACCGGGGTGTGCCACGAGGCGGGGTACGAGGCACAGGCCGCCGTCGAGTTGGAGGCCGCGGCCGTGGCGGCGGGCGGTCTGCCCGCCGAGGGCTACTCCTTCGCGCTGCGCGCCGGCGCCGGCGGGGCGACCGCCTGCGACCCGGCCCCGGTGCTGGCGGCCGTCGTCGCCGACCTGGGCGCGGGCGTGCCCGCCGGGGTGATCTCGGGGCGCTTCCACCGGGCGGTGGCCGACCTCGTGCGGCGGGTGTGCGCCGCCGTGCGGGAACACGACGGCATCACGACGGTGGCGCTGAGCGGTGGCGTCTTCGCCAACGCGCTGCTGTCCTCAGCCTGCGCACGGGACCTGCGCACGGACGGGTTCACGGTGCTGCGCCACCGGCTCGTACCGCCCAACGACGGAGGCCTGGCGCTCGGCCAGCTGGTCGTCGCCGCCCGTGGCCTCCCCCACCATCCACAGCGAGGAGACAGCTGATGTGCCTGGCGGTACCCGGCAAGGTGCTGGAGATCGAGGAACGTGACGGCACCAAGATGGCGACCGTCGACTTCGGCGGCGTGGTGAAGGACGTGTGCCTGGAGTACCTGCCCGACCTGCGGGTCGGCGAGTACGCCATCGTCCACGTCGGCTTCGCGCTGCAACGGCTCGACGAGGAGTCGGCGCGGCAGACGCTCGCCCTCTTCGGGAACCTCGGGCTGCTGGAGGAGGAGTTCGGCGACCCCTGGAAGCAGGCGGCCGCCGAGGTGGCAACGACGGCGGAGGCGGACAACAGGTGAAGTACATCGACGAGTTCCAGGACCCGGAGCTGGCCCGGAGACTGCTGGACGACATCCACGCGACGGTGACCAGGCCGTGGGCGCTGATGGAGGTGTGCGGCGGCCAGACCCACACCATCATCCGGCACGGCATCGACCAGCTCCTGCCGAAGGCGGTGGAACTCATCCACGGCCCCGGCTGCCCGGTCTGCGTGACCCCGCTGGAGGTCATCGACAAGGCACTGGAGATCGCCTCCCGCCCCGGGGTGATCTTCTGCTCCTTCGGTGACATGCTGCGCGTCCCCGGCACCGGGCGCGACCTCTTCGGCGTCCGCGGCGAGGGCGGTGACGTACGCGTCGTCTACTCCCCGCTGGACGCGCTGCGGATCGCCCGGGAGAACCCTGACCGCGAGGTCGTCTTCTTCGGCATCGGCTTCGAGACCACCGCCCCGCCCAACGCGATGACCGTCCACCAGGCGCGGAAGCTCGGCATCGCCAACTTCAGCCTGCTGGTGTCCCACGTCCGCGTCCCCCCGGCCATCGAGGCGATCATGCGCTCCTCCGACTGCCGTGTGCAGGGGTTCCTGGCGGCCGGTCACGTGTGCAGCGTGATGGGGACGGAGGAGTACCCGGAACTGGCGGAGGGCTTCGGCGTGCCCATCGTCGTCACCGGCTTCGAGCCGCTGGACATCCTGGAGGGTGTGCGCCGCGCGGTGCACCAACTGGAGCGCGGTGAGTACCGGGTGGAGAACGCCTACCCGCGCGCCGTGCGCCCCGAGGGCAACCCGGCGGCCAAGGCGATGCTCGCGGACGTCTTCGAGGTCACCGACCGCTCCTGGCGGGGCATCGGCGTCATCCCCGCAAGCGGCTGGCGGCTGTCGGAACGCTACCGGGAGTACGACGCGGAGCACCGGTTCTCCGTGACCGGCATCACCACGAAGGAGCCGGCCGCCTGCCGCAGCGGCGAGGTGCTGCAGGGCCTGATCAAGCCGCACGAGTGCGAGGCGTTCGGCGGTGTCTGCACGCCCCGCACCCCGCTCGGCGCCACGATGGTCTCCAGCGAGGGGGCCTGTGCCGCGTACTACCTCTACCGCCGGCTCGGCGGGACCAGCGCACCCCTGGAGGCGAGCCCCGTTGGCTGACATCGCCAAGACCCTCGCCGCGCCGGACTTCTCCGGCTGGACCTGTCCGGCGCCACTGCGCGACCAGCCGCGGGTGGTGATGGGCCACGGCGGCGGAGGCACGCTGTCGTCGGAACTCGTCCGGCACGTCTTCGCCCCCGCCTTCGGCGGCGAGGTGCTGGCCGGTCTCGCCGACTCCGCGGCCGTGACGCTGGGCGGGGCCCGGCTGGCGTTCTCCACCGACTCCTACGTGGTGCGGCCGCTGTTCTTCCCCGGCGGCAGCATCGGCGACCTCGCCGTCAACGGCACGGTCAATGACCTGGCGATGAGCGGGGCCAGGGCGGCCTATCTCTCCTGCGGCTTCATCCTGGAGGAGGGCGTGGAGATGCCGCTGGTGGCGCGGGTCGCCGAGGCGCTCGGCGCGGCCGCGCGCACCGCGGCGGTAGAGGTCGTCACCGGCGACACCAAGGTCGTCGAGGCCGGTCACGGCGACGGGCTGTACGTCAACACCGCGGGCATCGGGCTGATCCCGGACGGCGTCGACATCCGCCCGCAGCGTGCCGCACCGGGCGACGTGGTCATCGTCAGCGGGGAGATCGGCGCGCACGGCGTCGCGGTGATGAGCGTGCGCGAGGGCCTGGAGTTCGGGGTCGAGATCGAAAGCGACACGGCGGCACTCGGCGGGCTCGTCGAGGCCGTGCTGCGCGTCACGACGGACGTGCACGTGCTGCGCGACCCCACTCGCGGCGGTCTGGCGGCCGCCCTCAACGAGATCGCAGCCGCCTCGGGGGTCGGTGTCGTCCTCCAGGAGCGGGCGGTGCCCGTGCCGCCCGCGGTGGCCAACGCCTGCGCGGTGCTCGGGCTGGACCCGATGTACGTCGCCAACGAGGGCAGGCTCGTCGCCTTCGTGCCCCGCGCGGTCGCCGAGGAGGTGCTGGCCGCGATGCGCGCCCATCCGCTGGGCGCGAGCGCGGCCGTCATCGGCGAGTGCGTTCAGGACCACGCGGGCATGGTCGTCGCCCGTACGGGCCTGGGCGGGACGCGCGTGGTGGACCTGCCGCTGGGCGAGCAGCTGCCGCGCATCTGCTGACCGCCCCGGCTCCGGCCGGCCCGCGGACGCGGACCGGCCGGGCACGGCCCGCGCACCGCACCGCCGCATCTCGGCGAGCACCCCGGGAGCACGGCGTGGCATTCCGGCATCCCGCCGAGCGGAGCGGCGACAAAGACGAACGGGGCCGGTTCGAGCGGCTCGCCGACGCCGCGTCCAACTTCACCGCGTCGCCGCTCTTCTGCGGCGTCTGCCTGCTCCCGGCGGCCGGCTTCCTCGTCGTCCACGCCCTCCAGCCGCCCTTGAACTGGCAGCTGTCCGCCGCGGATCTGACGACGGCGGTCACCCTGCCGCTGCTCGCCCTCCTCAAGAACGCCGAAAGCCGCGCTGCGTGAGGCGACCGGGCTCCACAAGGACGCGTGATCGCCCCGGGCTTTTTGATTGTCCGTCAATAATCCTGTTGCACAAGAGATCTGTCGTTCCATCACCTGTTTGCGGGTAGGCCGGGACACTTTCGCGGTTGACTGGGCACATGGCGTGTGACCTGCGGTGACCGGCCGGCCCCGGCCCGCGTGGGGCCGCGTTCGGCGCTGTGTGCGCCGCCTTCGAGTGGCAGGCCCCACGGGGTCCTGTTTTGCTCCGCGTGGAGCCGACCGCCCTGGAACCGCTCCTCTCCCTGTCCGTTCGACCTGGAGCTGCCTCATGCCTACATCACGCGTACTTGGCGGCGTCGCCATGGCCGCGGCCGTCTTCGGTCTCACTGTTCCCACAGGCTCTGCCTCCGCCAGCGACTTCTCCGATGCGTGGGTCGCCCCCTACTACGCCGTCCCCGGAATGCGGCTGACGGTCATGACCACGGCCTGCGGCCGTGACGCCAACTACTCCAAGGGCCAGTCCGAAGCCGGCGGCCAGGTCAACCTGCTGCCCCTGGGCGGGGGCGGCCTGCTGGCCGGCAGCTTCCGGGTGCCGAAGCACACCCGGCCGGGCTGGTACACCGTGACGCTGCGGTGCCCGCCGCGCATCCAGGTCAAGGCCTCCTTCCGGGTGGTCCGCGGATTCGCTCACGGGTTCTCCGGCCTGGACTGCGACGACTTCGGTCCCGTCGGCCGGCGGTCCGCCAAACGCTGACCCCCGGTGCACGAATCTTCGGATCGCCGCCCCGGCCGCCGGGAGGGATGACGGTGGCGCGGCCGGGGCGGCGGGGGGCACCGGCACCGGACCGCGGGTGAAGGTCCGGGAGACGCTCTCGCACCGATCTTTTTCACGCTTCCGGGTGGCGGTCGGCGTCCGGACGGAAGAGTGTGGAGAAAAGAGGGGGCGCGCGGCCCGCGAGGCGGCGCCGAGGCGGTGGCGGCGCGTGAGCGAGGAGACGGACATGCGAGAGAACGAGATGGGTGACGCGGTCTACCAGCCGGACGGGTCAGAGGTGCAGGACGACGCCGGGCTGCTGGAGCCTGAGGACACTCTGGACTACCACGGCGTCGACCAGATACTCGACGAGGGCTACTCACCGCCGGAGCGGCCCTGGGCGGTGAACAAGCCCGCCACCACCGCGGCGGGCCGCCTGCGGGGCGAGACGCTCGACGAACGCCTGGCCGAGGAGCTCCCGGACCTGCCGATCCCCGAGGGGGACGGCATCGGTGACGCCTGGGACACCGACGGGGAGCTGATCGACGGCGAGGTGGGCGGGCCGCGCGCCGGGCGGCTGGTCGCCCCCGACGAGGGCGCGCACTACGACATCGATGGCATGGTCGCCCAGGACATCGGCATCGACGGGGCGGCCGCCTCCGCCGAAGAGGCCGCGATGCATCTCGTTCCCGAGTCCGAGGAGTACTGACCCCGCCCACCGCTCGCGCGGCTCACACCGCCGGGGGGCGTTCCTTGCGCGTGCCGGGCCCACCGCCGGCCGCCGTCCCGGGCGCGGGCCGCACACCGCACTGCAGGGGCGGGCCGCCGATGGCGCAGTAGTGCTTGCACGGCGGGGCCGGCTTGACCGGCTCTTCCAGGGTCTCGCGGAGCACATCGGAGCGGATGCCGAGCCAGGCCAGGAGCGAGCCCACCGCCAGCATCCCGGCGCAGATCACGACGGCGATGCGGAAGCCCTGCCCGAAGGCGGCCGGGTCCTCGTAGTCGTCGCCGGAGAGCCCGGCCATCAGCGGCAGGGCCGCCACCGCGAGCAGGCCCGCCGCACGCGCCACGGCGTTGTTCACGCCGGAGGCGGTGCCCGCGAGCCGTACGTCGGCGGCGCCCAGGACGGTGGCGGTGAGCGGGGCGACCGTGGTCGCCAGGCCCAGGGCGAAGACGCACACCGCGGGCAGGACGTCCGCGACGTACGAGGCGTCCGCGCCGATCCGCAGCATCAGCAGCAGGCCGACGGCGGAGATCGCCGGGCCCACCGTCATGGGGATGCGCGGCCCGATGCGCTCGGCGAGCCGGCCCGCGCGCTCCGATAGCGCCAGCATGATGACGGTGACGGGCAGCAGCGCCGTCCCGGAGGCCAGGGGGGAGTACCCGGACTCGGTCTGCAGCTCCAGTACGAGGAAGAAGAACACGCCGCCGAGCGCCGCGTAGACCGCGAAGGTGACCAGGTTCGCGGCGGTGAACTGGCGGTTCGAGAAGAGCCGCGGCGGCAGCATCGGGTGTGCGCTGCGCCGCTCGGTCACCACGAACCCGGCGAAGGCGGCCAGGCCCACGACGCCCGAAACGCAGACGGCCGCGATGTCCGGGTGACTTCCCCCGGCGGCGATCAGGGCGTAGGTGACCCCGGCGAGGCCGACCGCGCCGAGCACCGCGCCCGCGACGTCGAAGCCTCCGGTGACGCTCTCGTCGCGGCTCTCCGGGACGTGCCGGGCGGCGACGGCGATGACCAGGGCGGCGAGCGGGAGGTTGATGAAGAACACCCAGCGCCAGCTGACGGCGTCGACCAGCCAGCCGCCGAGCAGCGGCCCAAGCGCCCCCGCGATGCCACCGAGGCCCGACCACACGCCGATCGCCCGGGCCCGGTCCTGGGACGCGAAGGACGCCTGGATCAGGGCCAGCGAGCCGGGGGTGAGCAGCGCCCCACCGACGCCCTGCAGGGCGCGGGCGCCGATCAGCAGCTCGATACCGGGGGCGATGCCGCACAGCAGGGAGGCCAGCGCGAACCAGACCGTGCCGATCATGAAGATCTTGCGCCGCCCGAAGCGGTCGCCGAGCGAGCCTCCCAGCAGGATGAGCGCGGCAAGAGTGAGGGTGTAGGCGTTGATCGTCCACTGGAGGCCGGCGAGCGTGGCGTCGAGGTCCTTGCCGATCGTCGGGAGGGCGACGTTGACGACGGTGCCGTCGAGAAGGGTCATGCCCGATCCCAGGACCACCGCCGAGAGGACCCATCGCCCGCTCGCCCCGCCCAGCGTCAGCGTCCCGGCCCGGTCCGTCGCGCTCGCGGCTTCCGTCATCGCAGCCTCCGCCATCCCCCGCCGTCCCCCGCGGGTCCTCACCGAATCTACTCCGGGGGGCGGGGCGCCGCGTGACAGCCGGGCGCGTCCGCACGCCGTGCCCCGTCGGCGCACACCCGGACCGAGGGGTACGGGCGCGGGCCAACGTGTTCCCCCTGACCCGCGCCCCCGGCGTGCCGCGGCCGGGCCGGCAGATGCGTACGGCGTCCTCGCTTCGAAGGTGCCCTCTCCGCGCCGGCGCCAGGGCGGCCGGTGCGGCACCGGTGCCGGTGCTCCCGGCCGGGTGAGCGTAGTGGGAAAGGGTCGGGTGATGTGACGAAGGGGCCCGCCGGCGCCGTGAGGAAGCACCATGGCACACAGCCCCCGGCCGAAGCGGGGCCGGGGCCAGGCCGGGGGCGGCGTGGCCGTGCGGTCGCCGCAGCGCGCTCTGGACCGGCACCGGCTGCGGCACCTGCTGGACGCGGTCGGCGCGGTCAGTGCCGACCTGGACACCCGGAGTGCCGCGGCGCATCGTGGCGGCGGCCGCCGACCTCGCCGCCGCGCGCCACCAGCCTGCGCCCGCCGGGCGACTCACGTGATCCCGGCGGGACACCGCGACCGAGACGAGAGTCGCCCGGCGGCGGGGACCCTGGCGGGCAGTCGCCCTCAGGCGGCCTGCCGCGGCGGAAGGAAGGCGCCCGCGCTCTCCGGTGCGGGCCACGGGGTCACGGTCTCTCCGGCGACGAGCCAGCCGTGGGCACCGCCCCGCTTCAGGCGCAACTCGTAGAGGAAGGGCGCGGCGGTGTCGCTCATGCGACGGTAGAGCAGCGCCGTCGCGTACTCGCCCTGGTCCTCGGCGTGCAGGATCTCGTACTCGGTGGACAGGGGCGCCTCGCCCGCCTCACCGCGGGCGGCGAACTCCGCGAAGACCTCTTTGCGAGGGGCGGCCGCGATGGTGCCCTCCCGGGTCGGGAACAGGATCGCCATGTCGTCCGTGTAGAGCTCCTCCATGGCGTCCATGCGGTAGTTGCTTCCGTCGTGCACGACGCGCGAGATGAACTCCCGCATGTCATCGGTGATGGCACTCATAGCCGTTCCTCAGCTTCGTGTTGGGTTCCGCGGCAGCTCACGGGGGCGGACAGCCTGCGGAGCGCGGTGTGGTGACAGGGCAGGGCCGGAAAGGACTCCGAGCTGTGTTCCCGACGGGGTCGGGCCCTGCCCGGTACGACGAGCAGCGAATGTTCGACGTACGGCGAACAAGCTAACACGGCGGGCTCCGGTGCCGGCGTTTCACGAGAGCGTGACGGTGCTCTCACCGTGGAGAAACACACGGTGTCACGCGAATTCCGAATCCGATGCGTGACTCTTGCCACCCGCACACCTTTTCCGGCCACTGTTATGCGGGGGTATGGTCGCAGACAAAGTTCGACGACTGCCGAACGACCCGGAGGCCGCGCTCGCCTTCGCAGGTGAAGTGCTCATGCGCCGCCGGGCCTCGCGGCACCGGGTCCAGCAGTCTCGATTCCGGAGATCGCGGTCCGCCGGGCCGCGTCCGCACCTTTTCCCGGCGCGGGCGCCGGGAGCGAGGCACAGCGTCCCGTTGGCACTTGGGGGCAGGCAAGCGATCGGCTGGGCTGCTCCACGTTTTCTGAAATCGGGAGAAAAGAGCGGAGTGAGTGACGCATGACTGACCAACCGAACAAACTCAGCCGTCGACGGCTGCTGCACGCCATGGGTGCGCTGGGTGCGGGGACCGCCGCGGCGGCCATGGCATCCGGGGTCGCCGGTGCCGCTGAGGCCGTCACGACAACGGATGCCTCGGCCGCGCGCCTGTCCATGCCGTCGGCAGGCCACGGGGCGGTCGTCCCCATGCGATTGCACGTGCCGGAGCGCATGCTGCAGGACCTGCGGCGGCGGCTGGACATGACGCGCTGGCCGGCCGAAGAACTCGTGGACGACTGGACGCAGGGGGCACCGCTGTGGCGGGTCAAGCGACTTGTGGACCACTGGCAGCGGCATTACGACTGGCGCAGGGTGGAAGCGCTGCTCAACCGATTCGGCCAGTACCGCACCGTGATCGACGGCGTCAGCATCCATCTCCTGCACGCCAGGTCACCTCATCGCGACGCGATGCCCCTCATGCTCACGCACGGCTGGCCCGGCTCGATCCTGGAATTCCGCAAGGTGATCCGGCGCCTCACGCATCCCACGGAGTTCGGTGGATCCCCCCGGGACGCCTTTCATGTGGTCACCCCCTCCCTCCCGGGGTTCGGTTTCTCCGACGAACCGGACGAGCTGGGCTGGGGCCGTGTGAGGACGGCGAAGGCCTGGGCCGAGATCATGCCCCGCCTCGGCTACGACCACTACCTCTCCCAGGGCGGGGACTGGGGCGCGGCGGTCAATGTGCAATTGGGGGTGCTACGTCCCAAGGGGCTGCTGGGTATTCACCTGAACTTCCCTCAGATCGTCCCTCCTGACCTCGACCTGAACCATCTGACCCCCGAGGAACGGGTGGCGATGAGCCAACTGGAGGCCCAGCAGAAGAACGAGATCGGATATCAGCTCGAAATGATGACCAGGCCCCAGACCGTGTCCTACTCCCTGGCCGACTCCCCGGTCGGGCAGGCTGCCTGGATCTACGAGAAGTTCGGGGTCTGGACCGACAGCAACAGGAATCCCGAGTCGATTCTGACCATGGACGAGATGCTGGACGACATCACCTTGTACTGGCTGACGAATACAGCGGAGTCGGCCGCGCGCTTCTACTGGGAGAACTCGGACATCACCATGAACGCCGTCAGGATCGACGTGCCCATGGGTGTCACACTGTTCCCCAAGGAGTTCTACACGCCGCCCCGCGCCTGGGCCGAGAAGGCGTTCCCCAACCTCGTCTACTGGAACAAGGCGAGCAAGGGCGGTCACTTCGCCGCCTTCGAACAGCCGCAGATCTTCGCGGAGGAAGTGCGCAGGTTCGGCAGGCTGTTCCGCTGAGGCCGCGGCGCCCGCACGGTCCGGGTCGGCGCCGGGGTGGTGCCGGGGTGGTGCCGGGGTGGCGCCGGTGGCGAGGTGGTCTACCTGCTGCTGGCCGCGCGCTGTTAGAGGAATGCGGTTACCGGGCGGGTGGGCCCGGTTGACCGCCGCCCTCGGTTCGCCCCGTAACTTCACGGCCCTGGCCTTGAGGACCGTGAGGCCACATCGGTCGGCTCACGTCCCGGACGCGAGCGTCCATGGGCGCCTCCGCTCGGCAGCCGGTGACCGGGATGCCGGTCGTCGGCCCGGGCGGAGCACGTCGTCCATACCGCCGGGAAGTCCGGGGCGGAAGATTTCGGGCGAAGGACGTCGGGGGCGTCGCCGTCCGGCAGCGACGCCCGGCCGTCCGTCGCCGACGGCGCGGCGCGAAGGTCGGACAGCAGGGCACGGCGGTACGCCGGGCCGCGCCGTCGGATGCCGTCCCATGCCGTCTCCGGGCGATCCCTCCGCGCGGCAGCGCGGAACCGCCCTCCTCCTCGACCGGCTGTGAACGGCCGGCCCCAGGCGGCGGCGACCGGGCATCCGGTGCGTCGCCGGAAGCGCTACCGCTTCCGGCGCCCGCCGGATGTCACGGTGTGGGGCCCTCGTACACGTCGTCATTGCGGCCCTCGGCGAACTCCCACCACGACAGCGGCAGCCAGTCGCCGTCCACGAAGGCGTCGACGGAGGAGCCCATCCCGCTGATGGCCACGCGCGTGCCGACCGGGTACACCGTGCCGGACAGGCCGGGTATGGGGACGAGCAGCGTTCCTGAGCGCTGGGCCATTCTTCCCGCCTTTCCTCGCGGCCAATCCGCAAATAGCCATATTTAGGTGAAGAATAGCTGGCTTGTCTCGTACTGCCCAAGGGGGGAGCATGAGAAATAGGTCACGTAAGCCATGAATCAGACACCAATCGGAGGTGTCCACGTGAAGGCCGTCGTCTACAAAGGACCGTTCGAGGTAGCCGTCGAGGAAGTTGACAATCCGCGCCTGCAGCACCCCAACGACGTGGTGGTCAGGGTGACGTCCACCGCGATCTGCGGCTCCGACCTGCACATGTACGAGGGCCGGACCGCCGCGGAACCCGGCATCGTCTTCGGCCACGAGAACCTGGGAATCATCGACCAGGTCGGCGAGGGGGTCACCACCCTCAAGCAGGGCGACCGTGTGGTCATGCCCTTCAACGTCGCCTGCGGATTCTGCAAGAACTGCTCGGCGGGTTTCACCGGCTACTGCCTGACGGTCAATCCGGGGTTCGCCGGAGGCGCTTACGGCTATGTGGCCATGGGCCCCTGGCCGGGCGGTCAGGCGGAATACGTGCGCGTACCGTACGCGGACTTCAACTGCCTGAAACTGCCGGAGGGCACCGCCAGCGAGAACGACTTCGTGCTCCTGGCCGACATCTTCCCCACCGGTTACCACGGCTGCGAGCTCGCCCAGGTCTCCCCCGGCGAGAGCGTCTCGGTGTACGGCGGCGGCCCCGTCGGGCTGATGGCCGCGTACTCGGCGATGCTGCGCGGGGCGGCCAAGGTGTTCGTCGTGGACCGCGTGCCGGAGCGGCTGCAGAAGGCCGAGGAGATCGGCGCGGTCCCGATCGACTTCACCAAGGGCAGCCCGGTGGACCAGATCAAGGAGCACACGAAGGGCGAGGGCACCGACAAGGGCGTCGACGCGGTCGGCTACCAGGCCCAGGCCGGCGGCGCGGGCCGCGAGGAGCCCGCGGCGGTGCTGAACTCCCTGATCGACACCGTGCGCCCCACCGGCGCCCTCGGCATCCCCGGCCTGTACGTGCCCTCCGACCCCGGCGGGCCGGACGAGCAGGCCAAGAGCGGGCGGCTGCTGGTCGCCGTCGGCCGGCTCTTCGAGAAGGGCCTGCGGCTGGGCACCGGGCAGTGCAACGTCAAGCGCTACAACCGGCAGCTGCGCGACATGATCATCGAGGGTCGCGCCCGTCCGAGCTTCGTGGTCTCCCACGAACTGCCCCTGACGGACGCGCCGTCGGCGTACGAGAAGTTCGACAAGCGGATCGAGGGCTACACCAAGGTCGTCCTCCACCCCGGTCAGGGCTGACCGGATCCGACGGACCGCGCCCGGGGCCCTAGCGGCTCTGCGGGTCCTGGGCGTCGTACGGCCCGGAGGGGCTGACCTCTTCCAGGGTGTACGTGTACAGGTCGAACTCCACCAGCCCGTCCGCGTGCGTGGTGACCCGCGGCGGACGGGTCCCGGAATACCGTGAGGCGATGACGTCGGCGACCCTGTGGGCGGTCGCCGCGTCCGCCGCGGCGATGCGCACGTAGGCCACCCCCGGTTCGTACAGCGGTCCGAGTTGTCCGGTCATGCTGCTCCCCTTGTCCCGTCCGTCCGGCGGATTACCGCTGGAGACAGCCCGTCGGTCGTCGCGGTTGCCCGCGCGGGCTGGGTTCACTCGAAGATGTCAATCCGGGGGCTCACGAGAGCAGGAAGTCGGCCTTCCCGTCCTTGGCGCCCTCGATGAACATCCTGATCTCCTGGTCCGTGTAGATGAGGGCCGGCCCGTCGGGGTCGGTGGACTGCCGCAGCGCGACTCTGCCGTCGGCCAGTTTCATGGCTTCCACGCAACTTCCCCCGTTGCCGCCGCTCCACGGCTTGTGCCAGCCCTCGGTGCCGAGGTCGAGGGCGCGCATGCCGTTGTATATGCGGTCGTCCATGTGTGTCAGATCTCCTTGCGGATGCCATCGAGGATGGCTGCGGTGCTGTGTGCGGGCGCGGCTTGCGCGCACATCCGGTCCAGGGCCTGGAGGAACGCCGAGACGTCGTCCACGTCGTCCAGGTAGGCGGCGCCCACCAGGCTCTCGGTGAACACGACGTCCGGCAGCTCGCGGATCTGGAACCGGAAGATGTGGAATGGCCCGTACATCGCCGGGTGCGGCCCGGCGTCGAAGGGCATGATCTGCAGTCGCACCCGCGGTGTCTCGCACGCCTCGGCCAGCCGGTCCAGCTGGGCACGCATGACGCCGGGACTGCCGATGGGGCGGCGCAGCACGGTCTCGTCCATCACCACCCACAGCAGGGGGGCGTCCGGCCGGGCGATCAGCGCCTGCCGCTCCTGCCGGAGCGCGACCAGGCGGTCGATTTCCTCCGTGGACGCTCCGGGGCGGCCCGCCCTCAGCACGGCGCGCGCGTAGTCCTCGGTCTGGAGCAGCCCGGGGACGTAGTGCGGCTCGTAGGCGCGGATGATCGCGGCCTCGCCCTCGAGGCTGACGAAGGCACTGAACCAGGACGGAAGAACGTCGCGGTAACGGTGCCACCAGCCGGGGCGGTTGCCCTGCCGGGCGAGGTCGACGAAGGTCGCCGCCTCGGCGGCGTCGACGCCGTACAGCGCCAGCAACTTCTCCACGTACGGGATGCGCAGGCCGACCTCGGCCTTCTCCATGCGGCGCACCGTGGCATGAGTGACATCCAGCTCGCGCGCGGCTTGCTCGTACGAGTAGCCCGCCTTCTCCCGCAGGTCATGGAGGCGTTTGCCGAGAATCACGCGGAGAACGGTCGGCGCCCCGCTCGCCCTCGCCTCACCCACGCTGCAACTCCCGCATGGCAGCAGTGTGCCATGTCACGAATGGAACCCACACCCTGCTACTGGCGATTGTGCAATTTGCAGAATGACCCTTGCCTTCTGTGTAAGCAGTGGCCATAGTTACCGGTGTGCTCTTTGCCATCAGCGCCCGGGACACCTTCCGGCTCCGACTGCCGGCGCAGGCTTCCTCCGTCGGCGTCGCACGGCGTCAGGTGCGCTCCGCGCTGAGCAGATGGGGCCTGGTGGGGCTGGGCGACGACGCCGGCCTCGTGGTGAGCGAACTCTTCACCAACGCCGTGGTGCACAGCGGCAGCGACCACGTCGCGTGCCTGCTCTGGACGGCGGCCGGCAAGCTGCACATCGAGGTCGTCGATGAAGGGCGCGGGCCCGCCGGCCCCCTGGCGCGCACGGCCGCCGACGGCGACGAGAACGGCCGCGGGCTCGCCCTCGTCGCCCATTTGGCCGAAGGCTGGGGTGTCCGGCCACCGGCTCACGGAACCGGTCGCGCGGTGTGGGCGACCCTCTCCTGCGCCCGTCCCGAGGCGGTCCGGCGCAGCGGTTGAACGCCGGGCGACCTCCGGTCGGCGCCCGCGGGAAGGGTGGCCTTCGTCGCGGCTCGCCGTATTGGGATGGTGGCACCCCGCGTCCGGGCATAGGCTTCTCCCGACGGAAAGGCCCCGGGGGAGCACCAACACCCCCTGCCTCCGCCCCGGGAGGAACCGCCCACCGCGATTCCCGCCCGGTTCCGCAACCGGCGCCACCGCGTCCGCTCAGCCATCAGCCCGACCGGGCGGTCGGCGTCCGGCAGCGGCCGGGCCGGCGTCCGGCTCACCCGACACGAAGGAGTGCGCGGTGACACCCGAGAAGTCAAAGCGGAACCAGCTCAGCAAGGAGCCCGACGATCAGCCCGCGCAACAGCGGGAGGTGCGGAACCTGGACGTCTGGGCCAGGTCGGCACCGATCCGACTGGCCGGCTACGAGGACGATCTGAACGAACCGCACATCCTGCGCGGCATCGACTGACCCTCCGGCACGGCCGGTTCACGGGCCGTACGGGCAATGAAGCCCGTGCGGCCCCTGCCGTGTCCCGCCGCCTGACCCGCCGCGTCCGCCGCGCCCATGACGCGGCCGCCCGGCGGCTCGATGGCGTACAGGTCCAGCACGTCGGGCGGCACGGCACGGCCCGGTCCCCCGGCGCGCACCCAGGCGACGATGTCGTCCACGGCTCCGGGGTCGTTGACCAGGCCCAGCCAGACCGGGCGGCCGCCGGCCGCACGTCCCTCCGGGGAGGGCTGCACGACCACGACGTTCGCCTGCCCGCACACGTCGAGGCACTCGGTGACGCGCACCCGGCAGACCCCGGCGAGTTCCCGCCGGAGCCGGTCGAGTTGCGCGTCGTGGTCGACGCCGGGGACCTTCTCGGTACCGCAGCAGCAGTCGCGGCAGACGCTCACCGTGCAGGCGCCCCGCCGCAACACACCGACGCTCACGTGAAGGTGATCCGCACGCCCACGGTGCCTTCACGACCGCGGCGCAGCCGGCTGCCGAACAGGGTCAGCCGGCCGAGCAGCCCGTACTTGCGGGCGACCAGGGAGCGGTAGCGCTCGGTCTCCTGCGGTCCGAGGATCTCGGCCCGGGCCGGCACCTGCTCCCCGGTGGGGTTGCCGCGTACGTCGCAGGGGCCGACCAGCACGTCGGAGCGGTTGCGGATCCGCTTGACCTTGCCGGAGCCCGCCGCGGTCCACACGCCGAGCGCCGCTCCGTCGCGGACCACCCACACCGGGGTGGGCACGGTACGGCCGTCCCGCCGATACGTGGTGACCAGTAGGTACTTGCCCGCCGCGAGCCGGGCGGACGCGCTGTCCTCGATCATGCACCAAGGCTACGCGGGAACGGCCTCCAGGGCCGGTGCGGGAAGCGTTTTACCCAGGCACACACTGAGCGGACTGTCCTTGTAGTGGCCGAACTTGGCCACCGGCGTGTAGCCGCAGGAGGCGTAGAGGGCGATCGCCTCCGGCTGCATCCGCCCGGTCTCCAGCACCATCCGGGTGCGGCCCGCCGCGGCGGCGCCGGCCTCCAGCGCGGCGAGCATCCGGCGCGCGAAGCCCCGGCCGCGGGCCTGCGGCACCACGTACATCCGCTTGACCTCCGCATCCCCGTCCTCGAAGCCCTCGGGGGAGGCGTCCTGGCCGCGCCAGCCGCCGGTCACCACGGGAGCGCCGTCGAGGTAGCCGACCAGGAACTCGCCCCGCGGGCCGTCGAAGTGGTCGGCGTCCATCGCGGTCTCGTCGGGGCCGCCGTACCGCTCGACGTACTCCTGCTGCACCTGCTCGGTCAGCAGCACGGCGTCGGGGTGGTCATAGCGCGTCTTACGGATCTCCACCCGCACATCGTACGGGTGTGCGGCCTACGACCCGGTACGGGCACCCTCCGGCGGCCCGGTATCGTCCCCGTCATGCTCACCGTGACCACCGTGAACGTGAACGGGCTGCGCGCCGCGGCCAAGAAGGGCTTCCTCCCCTGGCTGGAGTCGACCGCGGCCGACGTGGTGTGCCTGCAGGAGGTCCGCGCCGAGGCCGCGCAACTGCCCGAGGAGGTCCGTGCCCCCGTGGGCTGGCACGTGCTCCACGCCCCGGCGGCCGCGAAGGGCCGGGCGGGGGTGTCCCTCTACTCGCGGCGGGAACCGTCCGCGAGCCGGATCGGGTTCGGCTCGCAGGAGTTCGACGGCTCCGGGCGCTACGCGGAGATCGACCTGCCCGGCGTGACGGTCGCCAGCCTCTACCTCCCCTCCGGCGAGGTCGGCACGGAGCGGCAGGAGGAGAAGGAGCGCTTCATGGCGGCGTTCTTCGAGCACATGGTCAAGCTGCGGGAGAAGGCGGCCGCCGACGGGCGCGAGGTCCTGATCTGCGGCGACTGGAACATCGCGCACACCGAGCGCGACCTGAGGAACTGGCGGGCCAACCAGAAGAAGGCCGGCTTCCTCCCCGAGGAGCGGGCGTGGCTCTCCCGCATCTACGACGAGGCCGGGTACACCGACGTCGTGCGCCACCTCACCCCGGAGGGCGAGGGCCCCTACACGTGGTGGTCGTACCGCGGCCGCGCCTTCGACAACGACTCCGGCTGGCGCATCGACCTAGTTTGCACGACGCCTCGTATCGCAGCTACGGCAGTCAGTGCGGTCGTGGAGAGGGCAGCAAGCCATGCCGAACGCTGGTCCGACCACGCTCCGGTGACGGTCACCTTCGACTTCTGAGCCTGCAGGGGGTCAGCGGTAGGGCCCCCTGAAGTACACAGACAAGAGCCCCAACTTCCCTGTCCAGCTTGGAAAGTTGGGGCTCTCTTGCGTGCCTACTGCTCCCGCCGGTGCTCGTGATCACGCGGGCATGTGGCCGTGCACGGAAGCGCGTCCTTTGGGAACCGGAGGACACCGGACACAGGATCGCGATGCCCCCCGTAGCGCGTCCACCAACCCACTCCCCCGTCCCGGTACGTCTCCGGGAGCGGGTGCTCCTCTTCACTCACTCGAACCCCCTCGCGGCCACGACGACCACGCGGTCGAGCGCGTCCGACAGCAGTGGCACGAAGGCCGCCAACTCCTCGACGGTCGGTTCCCCTTCCAGCACCGCCCGCACGACGGCAGACAGTGTGTGGGCAGCCTCAATGTCCCGCATGTCAGCGAGTGCTTCGAGGTGGCCGCCGGGGGCCGCGATCACGTAAACGGCCTTGCCATTGCTCTCCCCGACGTAGCGGGGCTCATCGTCGCCGTGGATCACGCGGCACCCCCAGAAAGCCAACAGCTAAAGTTCGCCATAGCCGAACCTCCGATGTTCGGTCAGGCCCCGAGATGCGCCATTGCCCGGCGCGCTCGGGGTCGTCTTGTTGCGGACCCCGGTCTATGTCCACCTATAGACACATCAAGACAGGCGTGCGTGTGTGCGGGTGCCTAACGTTGATCATATGACCGAGGAAGCCGGGCCGACCTGGGACCCGAAGCGCCCGCGATGGCAGCAGATCGCCGACGTGATCCGGGCGCGTATCGCCGACGGCACATATCCGCCGGACACGATGGTGAGTGAGTCGGCGATCATGCAGGAATTCGGCGTTGTCAAAATGACCGCCCGCAAGGCAGTGGCCGCTCTGCGCACCGAAGGGTTGTTGGTAACCACTCCCGGTATGGGGAGTTTTGTTACGGAAGCCCCCGATAAGAGCGAATGAATTTGTTCCGGAAACAAACAAATAGCCCCACAGGCTGCATCTAGGGAACGGTTACATGCTGGAATTTATTGCATTCGCTCTATTTGCCTTCCTTGCCGGTGGCTTGACCAGGGCAATCCACGCGAGGCGGTCAAAAGGGCGCACGGCAGAATTTGAACAAGGTGTGAATCCGGCTGTTTCTTGTCGTGTCTCGTGGAAGCGCGGATTGGGGCGCCGGGCTTTCGTGTATGGAAAGCTCAAAAGTGACGCAGGTGGTGCGATTTTCACGCGTCCAGCGAGGCAGTCGGTGCGTCTACCGGTAGGTGGACGTGCCACGCGGAGCGCTAGCTGGCGACCTGGTATGGAAATTCTCGAGTACGAGGCTCGGGAAGGTGATCAACTTCGGATTCTCGCATACGAAGGAGATGTGGACCTCGTGGCGCGCTACCTTCGATCCACTGATCCGGACGGGCGCTAATTAAGCTTACTGGTTATTTTGCGTTCTCCTTGTCAGCGGCGCGCAACGTTACGCGGTGATCGGCGAGTCACCATTTGATTGGTGGGAATGGCGTCACGTTTAGTGAGCGCGGGGATGGCTCATCGAGATGACTACCCGTACTGAATCCGGGTTGCTAAACGACACGGTGTGGAAAGGTCCAGAAACCGGGTCCCCCCCCTCCCCCTTTCGGTCATTTTCCGCTACCCCCTGCCCCTCTTCAATCGCATAACCAACTCCTCCCGAGGCGTGGTCGTCACGAGACGGCAGGCATTCGGGCGGAGTCGATGGAGAGCCCGCCGGAGCCTCGCACCGGATACCGCGCGCCGATGCCCGACACACGTAGTCGGCAAGTCCGTTGGCGCGCACGGCCCGGTACAGATTCCCGCCACACCCGGCGCACTTGGCCACACCGAGGAGCAGTGCCGTCGTATCGCTGCGGGTGCGCTTCTCGTGGGGCGTACGCACGTTCAGGGCGTCCTGTAGGGCGTCGAACTCGTCCCGCGTTAGCACGGGGTCACCGATCATCACGGGCGCTCCCTCGGCATCGCGGACGGTCTTCCCCTGGTGGATTCGGTGGCCCATCAGCGCCGGGGTGCGGAGCACCTTGGACAGCGTGCCGGACGTCCACATGAACCGCTCGTGGTGGCGTCCGCCCCGCATGCCTCCCGTCGGCTTCCCGGCGCGAATCTTGGCGTAGTCGCGGGGCACCGGGATGCCTTCTTCATTGAGCTTGATCGAGATCGACTGCAACGAAGCGCCGTCGAGGACATCCCGGATTATGCGGGTGATCACAGCCACGGCCTCAGGGTCCGGTGCCAGCTTGAATCCCGCACCGTCCGGGTTCTTCACTTTCTGGTATCCGTACGGCGGAAGACCGCCCGAATACCGGCCCTGAGTGCGGAGCGCCGCCATGGCACCCGTGACGCGTTCCCGGATGGCGGTTGCCTCCATCTGAGCGGCGAAAGCCATCATGGTGGCGATCATGTCCGTCATCGGGTTCGGCACGCTGAAATCAAAGTCCATCGCGCCTTCGGCAAAGACCAGTCGCTTGCCGTGCTCCCGTGCCCACTTGACGAGTTCGTTCATGTCGGCCATGGAGCGAACTGCGCGGTCAAGACGCCACCAGATGACAGCGTCGAAGTCGTCGGCGCGATCGCGGAACCATACGCCCAAGTCGGGGCGGTCGAAGGGGCTGGTCTTGGTGGCCGACACGTCCAGGTCTTCCGCCTCGCCGATGATCACCATGCCCCGGCGTTCGGCGGCAGTGCGGTTGGCGTCCCGTTGGCGTTCCGGGGACGTGGTGGCGTCGGTCCGGACGCTGAGCCTGATGGCGCTGAGTGCGCGTAGCTGAGTCACGAGGTCAAAGCTGCAATATGGGTCGACCGGATGGCGCATCGACCTCCATGGCCACCCGCGGCCTGGCGGCCCGGGCCGCGGAGCCCCGGGTCGAGCGTGCGGACACCCACCCCGAACGCTGGTCCGACCACGCGCCGGTGACGGTCACCTACGACCTCGGCTAGGTGAACGGTCCCGGCGGCTACCCGGGCCGCACCGCGGACGGCCTGGCCGACCGCCTCCGCGGCGGCTTCGGGGGCACCACACCGTTCACCCTGGGGTGGCGGGGTTCCGCCGTCGCCCGGCGCGCGCTGGGCGCGACGCCGGACGCCTCCGGGGAGCCGGACAGCCACTTCGGCCTGGTCCTGGAGGTGCTCGCGGAAGGCGATGTGGAGCTCGTCCTCGGCTGAGGTCACCGCGACACCCGGTGCCGCCGTCCGCGACCGCCGGGGGCGCCGCCGCCGTATCGTCTAGTCAGCTGCCGTTTTCCGGAGGAGTACCCATGGCGCCGCCCGTCGTCCGCTCTCTGCGTGAGCAGATCCGCGAGTTCATCGTGGACGGCATCGTCAGCGGGCGGTGGAAGCCCGGGGAGCGGATCGTCGAGCGGGGCATCGCCACCGAGCTGAAGGTCAGCCAGACGCCCGTGCGGGAAGCGCTGCGGGAGCTGGAGGTCATGCGGCTCATCGAGTCGGCGCCGAACAAGGGCGTGCGGGTGCGCAGGCTGACCGCCGCGGACCTGGAGGAGATCTACCCGGTACGGGCCGGCCTGGAGCAGATTGCCGCGGAGCTGGCCGCGCCCCGCCTGCGGCAGGACCTGTCGGGGCTGGAGGCCGAGGTCGCGCTGCTGCGGAAGGCGGACGCGGTGGGCGACGCCGGGGCGCAGGTGCGGCACACCGTCGCGTTCCACCGCGAGCTGGTGCGGGCCTCGGGCAACAGCGTGCTGCTGCACACCTGGGAGTCGCTGGGCATCGAGGTGTGGACGGCGCTGTCGATCCGCTGGCTGGGCACCCGGCAGCGGTTGTACGCCGAGGAGCACCAGGCGGTCGTGGAGGCCTTCCGCAGGGACGATCCGCGGGTCGGCGAACTGGTCAAGGAGCACGTGCTGGGCTGCGCCCCGCAGGGCGAGTGACGCCGCCCGGAGGAACCGGAGTTCTCCGACGTGTGACTCTCGTCACAGGGTATTTGATCGATCATCGATCAGAATTATGGTGTGGGAGACGGGGACACCCTGCCCGCACGGAACCATCTGGAAGGCGTTCACCATGACCGACGCCACGCTGAGCGCACTCGATCACCTGCCGGACCCGGACCCGGAGGAAACCGGTGAATGGGCCGCCTCTCTCGACGCGGTCACCCGTGCCGCCGGCCCGGACCGCGCGGCCTACCTGATGCGCCGCACCTTCGACCACGCGCGGGCGTCGGGTCTCTCGGTGCCGTCGGTGCTGGAGACCGAGCACATCAACACCATCCCGACCGCCGCGGAGCCCGAGCTGCCCGGCGACGAGGAGATGGAGCGGCGCATCGCGGGATGGAACCGCTGGAACGCCGCCGCCATGGTGACCCGCGGCAGCCGCTACGGCCTGGGCGGTCACATCGCCACCTTCGCCTCCGCGGCCTGGCTGTACGAGACCGGCTTCAACCACTTCTTCCACGGCAAGGAGTGGGGGTCCTCCCGGGCCGACGGCTCCGGGGGAGGCTCCGGCGACCAGCTGTACATCCAGGGCCACGCCTCCCCCGGCATCTACGCCCGCGCCTTCCTCGACGGCCGTCTCACCGAGCGGCACCTGGACAACTTCCGCCAGGAGGCGGGCGGCGACGGCCTGCCCTCCTACCCGCACCCGCGCCGGCTGCCCTGGCTGTGGGAGTTCCCGACCGTGTCGATGGGCCTCGGCCCGCTCGCCGCGATCCAGCAGGCCCGCTTCAACCGCTACCTGACGCACCGCGGCATCAAGGACACCTCCGGCTCGCACGTGTGGGCCTTCCTGGGCGACGGCGAGATGGACGAGCCGGAGTCGACCGCCGCCCTCGGCCTCGCCGGCCGTGAGGGGCTGGACAACCTCACCTTCGTGATCAACTGCAACCTGCAGCGTCTCGACGGCCCGGTCCGCGCCAACTTCAAGATCGTCCAGGAGCTGGAGGCGAAGTTCCGCGCCGCAGGATGGAACGTCGTCAAGTCGTTGTGGGGTTCCGCCTGGGACGAGCTGTTCGCCCTCGACACCACCGGCGCTCTCGTCCGGCGGCTGCGCGAGGTCCCCGACGGGCAGTTCCAGACCTACGCCACCCGCGACGCCGCCTACATCCGGGAGCACTTCTTCGGTGCCGACCCGGCCCTGGCCGAGATGGCGAAGCTGCTGACCGACGCCAAGATCGCCGAGTGCTTCCACACCTCCCGCGGCGGTCACGAGCCGCGCAAGGTGTACGCGGCCTACCGTGCGGCCACGACGCACAAGGGCGCGCCGACGGTGATCCTCGCGCAGACCGTCAAGGGCTGGACGCTGGGCCGCGGTTTCGAGTCGCGCAACGCGAACCACCAGATGAAGAAGCTCACCGTCCCCGAGTTCCGTACCATGCGCGACCTGCTCGAACTCCCCATCCCGGACAGCGCGCTCTCCGGCGACCTGGTGCCGTACGCCCACCCGGGCGCCGACTCCCCCGAGGTGCGCTACCTGCAGGAGCGCCGTGCCGAACTCGGCGGCCCCGCGCCGGCCCGCCGGGTGCACCCGGTGGCGCTGCCCGAGCCGTCCGCGAAGCCCTTCGAGGCCCTGGCCAAGGGCTCCGGCGGCCAGGAGATCGCGACGACGATGGCCCTGGTCCGGCTGATGAAGGACCTGATGCGGGAGAAGGAGAGCGGACGCCGCTGGGTACCGATCGTGCCCGACGAGGCGCGGACCTTCGGCATGGAGTCGCTCTTCCCGAGCGCCGGCATCTACTCGCCGCTCGGCCAGACCTACGACCCGGTCGACCGCGACATGCTCCTGTACTACAAGGAGGCGGAGAGCGGCCAGATCCTCAACGAGGGGATCACCGAGGCCGGTTCGATGGCCTCCTTCACCGCCGCGGCGACCTCGTACGCCACGCACGGCGAGCCGATGATCCCGCTCTACATCTTCTACTCGATGTTCGGCTGGCAGCGGACCGCCGACCAGATGTGGGCCCTGGCCGACCAGCTCGGCCGCGGCTTCCTGGTCGGGGCGACCGCGGGCCGCACGACGATGACGGGCGAGGGCCTGCAGCACGCCGACGGGCACTCGCACCTGATCGCGTCCACGAACCCGGCGGCGATCTCGTACGACCCGGCGTTCGCCTACGAGATCGGTGTGATCGTCCGCGAGGGCCTGCGCCGCATGTACGGCCCCGACGCGGAGGACGTCTTCTACTACCTGACGGTCTACAACGAGCCCAAGACCCAGCCGGCCATGCCGGCGGAGCCCGGGGTCGAGGAAGGCATCGTCAAGGGCCTGTACCGCTTCCGCGCCGCCGACACCGCCGGGCTCCCGGCCGACGCGCCGCGGCTGCAGCTGATGGCCTCCGGCACGGCGATCCACTGGGCCCTGGAGGCGCAGCGACTGCTGGCCGCGGAGTGGGGCGTGGCGGCGGACGTGTGGTCGGCGACCTCGTGGAGCGAGCTGCGGCGCGGCGGTCTGGCGTACGACGCGGCCCGGCTGCGCGGCGAGGACGCCCCGCTCCCCCACGTCACGCGCGTGCTGGAGGGCGCGCCGGGCCCGGTGGTGGCGGTGAGCGACTGGATGCGCGCGGTGCCGGACCAGATCAGCCAGTGGGTGCCGCAGGAATGGCACTCGATCGGCACCGACGGCTTCGGCCTGTCGGACACGCGCGAGGCGGCCCGCCGCCACTTCGGCGTGGACCCGCAGTCGGTGGTCGTCGCGGCGCTGGCCGCGCTCGCCGGGCGCGGCGAGGTGAAGCGGGAGACCGTCCAGGAGGCCCGTGAGCGTTACGGGCTCTGAGAGCCGGCTTCCCCACCCCGCCCCGGGTGGGGACACGAGGGCCGGGTACGCCGTCAGGCGTACCCGGCCCTCATCCATGTCCGCGCGCGCCCGACCGGTGCCCGCTCGTGCGCCCTCTCACGTCCCGTGTGCCCACTGCCCCCTGGAGACCTCTCCCCGGATACATAAGGCGGTGATATAAATTCCTTATGCATCTTCCCGACGACGACCTGGACCACAGCCACGCCGTCGACGTGGCGCGGGCCCTGGAGCGGCTGTACCGCATGCTGCGCAGGCTCAGCCAGCCGAGCGAGCTGTCACTGACCACCGTGGCGACGCTGTCCACGCTGGAGCAGTCCGGCCCGCTCCGGCTGACCGAGCTGGCGGCCCTGGAGGGCGTCACGCAGCCGGCGATGACCCAGGTCGTGTCACGGCTGACGGAGGCGGGACTGGCCGGTCGCGCGGCGGAACCCGCGGACGGGCGCGTGGTGCTCGTCGACATCACCGACGCGGGCCGGGAGGCCATCGCCCGGCGGCGCGCCATGCGTGCCGAGCGGCTCGGGGAGTTGCTGGAACAGCTGAGCCCGGACGAGCGGTCGGCGCTGGTGGCCGCGCTGCCGGCCGTGGAGGCACTGACCCGGCTGGGGCCGCCCCCGGCCTCGTCGCGCCTCGCCCAGCGGAGCAATTGATCAGGCATCGGTTCTACGTCGGAGCAGCTTCATGACCGCGCATGCGCGATCGTCCCGTTCCGTGAATCCGTTCAAACAGCCGAAGGCCGTGTTCGCGGTCGCCTTCGCCTGTGTGGTCTCGTTCATGGGGATCGGACTCGTCGACCCGATCCTGCCCGCGATATCGGAGCAACTGGACGCCACTCCCAGCCAGGTGGCGCTGCTGTTCACCAGCTACCTGGTGGTGACCGCGGTCGCCATGCTCATCACCAACTGGGTCTCCAGCCGGATCGGCGCCAAGCGGACGCTGATCGCGGGCCTCGCCCTGATCGTGGTGTTCGCGGCCCTGGCCGGCACCTCGGGGAGCATCGGCGGCATCGTCGGCTTCCGCGCGGGCTGGGGCATCGGCAACGCCCTGTTCATCGCCACCTCGCTGGCGGTGATCGTGGCCTCCGCGAGCGGCGGCTTCGTGGGCGCGATCATCCTCTACGAGACCGCGCTGGGCGTCGGCATCGCGGTGGGCCCGCTGCTCGGCGGGCTGCTGGGCAACGTGAGCTGGCGCGGCCCGTTCTACGGCGTCGCCGTCCTGATGGCCATCGCGCTGGTCGCCACGGTCGTCCTGGTGGAGCCGATCCCGCTGCCGGCCCGCAAGACCGGGCTGAGCGAGCCGCTGCGCGCGCTGCGCCACCGCGGCCTGCTGACGATGTCGCTCACGGCCCTCTGCTACAACTGGGCGTTCTTCACCGTGCTCGGCTACGCGCCCTTCCCGATGGGGCTCGGCGCGATCCAGCTCGGCCTGGTCTTCACCGGCTGGGGCGCCCTGGTCGCGGTCTTTGCCGTCTTCGGCGCGCCGCGGCTGCAGGCCCGGCTGGGCATCGCGCGGACGCTCTACGCCAGCCTCGCGCTGTTCGCCCTCACCGTGCTGGCCATCGCCATCTGGACGAACAACCGGACCGTGCTGATCGTCTGCGTGATCGTCGCCGGTGTCTTCATCGGCGTGAACAACACGGTCACCACACAGGCGGTCATGACCGTCGCGCCCGTCGACCGCGCCGTCGCCTCCGCCGCGTACGGCTTCGTCCGCTTCATCGGCGGCGGTCTGGCGCCGTTCGCGGCGGGCAAGCTGGTCGAGGCGTTCGGGATCCACGTGCCGTTCTACATCGGCGCCGGGGCACTCGTGCTGGGCATCGTGATCCTCTCCACCGCCCACGGGCTGCTGAAGGAGGCCGAGAAGGTCCAGGCCGAACAGGTCGACCCCACCGCGAACCCCGCCCCGGAACCCGTCCCCTGGGCCGACGCCGCCGCGTCGCTGGTGCCGGTCGAGCACGACGCCGTGGTGCCCGGTGACGCGGGCCGCGGTGCCATCGTCGCCGCCGTGGACGGCTCCCCGAACGCCGAGCGCGTCACCGAGGCCGCCGGCCGCCTCGCGACGATCAACGGCCGTACGGTGCACGTCGTCCACGCCGAGGAGTCCGCCGTCGCGGGTGACGCGGCCACCGGCGCCGACGACCTGGAGTCCGCCCGGATCGCCGTCCGCAAGCACCTGGACCGGCTCGCCGCCCTCGGCATCCCGGCCGTCGGCCATGTGCTGCGGAACGCCACCGGCCACGGTGAGGTGGGCCGTCTGGTCGCCGAGCACGCGGAGCGCACCGGCGCCCGCGCCATCGTCGTCGGGGCGCCCACCCACGGCGGGCTGTCCGCGCTGATGGACGCGAGCGCCGGGCAGGCCCTGATGCGGCACGCGACCTGCGACGTCGTACTGATCAACCCGCGCTCGGCGGACCTGGGGGCCGCGGCCTGAGCCCATCGCGGAGAATCACGGTGGCCGCGCCATCGAAATACCGGCAAACCCGACGTATGGTGGCCTGACGATGCCACGTGCCGGGGGACGTGGTCACCGTGACTCCCCATGATCGTGACGGCGGCGCCGGAGGCGGCCATGGCCGATCCCAAGGGCTTTCTCACCACCCCCCGCCGTACCCCCGCGCGGCGCCCCGTCTGCGAGCGCGTCGAGGACTGGCACGAGGTCTACACTGGCCAGAGCCTGCTGCCGATCATCTCCGCGCAGGCCGGCCGGTGCATGGACTGCGGCATCCCGTTCTGCCACGACGCCTGCCCGCTGGGCAACATGATCCCCGACTGGAACGACCTGGTGTACCGCGAGGACTGGGCCACCGCCTCGGAGCGGCTGCACGCCACCAACAACTTCCCCGAGTTCACCGGCCGGCTGTGCCCGGCGCCCTGCGAGAGCGCCTGCGTCCTGACCATCAACGCCGACCCCGTCACGATCAAGAACGTCGAGGTGGCCATCGCCGACCGCGCGTGGCAGGAGGGCTTCGTCCTCCCCCGACCGCCCGAACGGCACTCCGGGCGCACGGTCGCCGTGGTCGGCTCCGGACCCGCCGGGCTCGCCGCCGCCCAGCAGCTCACCCGGGTCGGCCACACGGTGACGGTCTACGAGCGGGCGGACCGGCTCGGCGGGCTCCTGCGCTACGGCATACCGGAGTTCAAGATGGAGAAGCACCATCTGGACCGGCGCCTGACGCAGATGCGCGCCGAGGGCACGCTCTTCCGCACCGGGGTCGAGGTGGGCGCGGACCTCGACGCGGGGCGGGTCGTCGCCGAGCACGACGCGGTGCTCCTCGCGGTGGGCGCCACGGCCTGGCGCGAGCTGCCGGTGCCCGGACGGGAACTGGCGGGCATCCACCAGGCGATGGAGTACCTGCCGCTGGCGAACCGGGTGCAGGAGGGCGACCTGGCCGAGTCACCGGTCAGCGCGGAAGGCAAGGACGTCGTCATCGTGGGCGGCGGCGACACCGGCGCCGACTGCCTGGGCACCGTGCTGCGGCAGCACGCGGCCTCCGTCGTGCAGCTCGACATCAACCCCCTGCCGGGCGAGCTCCGCTCCGAGCACGAGCCGTGGCCGGTGTACCCGCGGGTCTACCGGGTCTCCCCCGCCCACGAGGAGGCCCGTGAGGTGGCCCGGCGCGGGGGCTGGGACCCGGCGGAGCACGGTGGTGTGCCGCTGCCGGGACCGGACGGCGACATACGGGTGTTCTCCGCGTCGACCTTCCGCTTCGAGGGCGACGACACGGGGCACGTGCGGTCGCTCCACCTGGTCGGCGTCGAGCCGCGGCACCGGCGCCCGCAGCAGGGCACCGAACGCGTCATCCCCGCGCAGCTGGTGCTGCTGGCGCTCGGGTTCTCCGGGGCCGAGCGCGACTGCGCTCTGGTGACCCAGCTCGGCCTGGAAATCGACCGGCGCGGCCACGTCGTCCGCGACGCCGGCTTCGCCACCGGGGTGGAGAAGGTCTTCGTCGCGGGCGACGCGGGCCGCGGTCAGTCGCTGATCGTCTGGGCGATCGCCGAGGGCCGGTCGGCCGCGGCGTCGGTCGACCGATGGCTCAACGGCACTACCTGCCTGTCGGCGCCGATCACACCGACGACCCGGCCACTGGTGGCGTGACGGCGGCGGAACGCGGGCGCGGCTCGAAGCCGCATCCGGTGGCCCAGCGCGGCCTGGAAATCGGCCGGCGCGGCCACGTCGTCCGCGACGCCGGCTTCGCCACCGGGGTGGAGAAGGTCTTCGTCGCGGGCGACGCGGGCCGCGGTCAGTCGCTGATCGTCTGGGCGATCGCCGAGGGCCGGTCGGCCGCGGCGTCGGTCGACCGATGGCTCAACGGCACTACCTGCCTGCCGGCGCCGATCACACCGACGACCCGGCCACTGGTGGCGTGACGGCGGCGGAACGCGGGCGCGGCTGGAAGCCCGCGGCGCGGTAGCAGGCATCGATCATGCGCATCGACTCCACGGCGTCGTCGGCGTCCGTGAGCAGCGGGGCGCCGTCGCGAAGCGTCGCCGCGAAGGCCTCCAGCTGGTAGGTGTACGAAGAACGCCTGCCGAGCTCCTCGACCCGCTCGCCGTCCGGAGTGCGGACCACGACGCGGTCGTCCGTGTGCGGCAGCACGAAGCACGGCGCCGTGGCCTCGCCCCGGCTGCCGACGATGCGGAAGCTCATCTCGAGGGCCTCGGCGTCCATGTGGCAGCGGGCCGAGGCGGTGGCGCCGCCGGGGTACTCCAGATCGGCGTCCAGCCAGGCGTCGACGCCGGGCGCGGTGGCGCGCTCCCCGCCGCGGGCCTCGACCAGGCGCGGGGCGCCGCCGGCCCAGGGGGCCAGGGACCGCGCCGCGTGCAGGGAGTAGCAGCCCAGGTCCATCATGGCGCCGCCGGCCAGCGGCAGGGACCAGCGGGGATCCTCGTCAGCCGGCGCGGGGATGTCGACCACGGTCTCCACGTGCCGCAGCTCACCGAGCTCGCCGGACTCCAGCAGCTCGTGCAGGCGCCGGGTGACCGGGTGGTAGAGGTAGTGGAACGCCTCCATGACGACCACGCCCGCCTTGGCGGCCGCGTCGCGCACCTCGATGGCCTCCTCGAGGTTGCTCGCGGAGGGCTTCTCGCTGAGCACGTGCTTGCCCGCGGCGATGGCGGCCAGGTTCCAGGGGCCGTGCAGGCCGTTGGCGAGCGGGTTGTAGACGGCCTCGACCTCGGCGTCGGCGATGACGTCGGCGTACGAGTCCAGCACGCGCTCGACGCCGTGCTCGGCCGCGAAGTCCGCAGCCCGCGAGCGGTCGCGGGCGGCTACGGCGACGAGCCGGTGCCCGGTCGTGCGGGCGGGGGCCGCGAGGGCGGCCCCGGCGATGCGGGCGGCGCCGAGCACGCCGATGCGCAACGGTTCGGTGGTCATGCGGTGCGTACCTCTTCCATACGTACGGGTCCGTGGTCCCCTGGGGACAACGTGCAGGCCTCGGCGATCCATCCGGCCTCGACCCCGTCGGCGACGGTACACGGCACGGGCGAACGGGCCGTGACGGCCTCGGGCTGAACCGGCCGGGCCGGGAAGAAGCGGTGCGGCGGCCCGAGTGGCGTTCCCGCCTCCCCGGGAGGGTCCGTGGTTAGGGTGGACGGAGGGCCGGTATCGCCCGTACCACCGCCCGTGCCGCTTCTGCGCCGCTCCCACGATCGTCGCCACGACCGCGACCGTGTCCAGCCGACAAGGTGTCCGCCATGAGCCTGAGCATCCACAACCAGTTCCCGGCCACCGTCGTCTCCGTCACCTCCGGCAAGGCGATGACCACTGTCAAGGCCCGGCTGGCGGGCGACCAGGAGGTCACGGCGGCCGTGGCGACCGACACCGTCGCGGAACTCGGCATCGCGGCCGGATCCCCGGTGACCGTCCTCGTCAAGGCCACCCAGGTCGCGCTCGCCACGGGTGACGTCCGGGGGGTGAGCGTCCGCAACCGGCTGGCCGGCACGGTCACCTCGGTCACGCTCGGTGCCGCGATGGCGAACGTCGGCGTCGCGGCCGAGGGCGGCACCCTGACGGCGGCGGTCACCAAGGAGGCCGTGGACGAGCTGGGCATCACCGCCGGTACGCCGGTCGTGGCCCTGGTGAAGTCCACCGAGGTCGCGCTCGCGACCGCCTGACGGCGGCCCGGACCCGTGCGCGCCGCGCTCGTCGACATCGACGGCGTCCTCACCGTCTCCTGGCAGCCCCTGCCGGGCGCGGTCGAGGCACTGGCACGGCTGCGGGCGGCAGGCGTCCCGCTCGTGCTGCTGACCAACACCACCTCCCGCACCCGCGCGGCCATCGCGTCCACCCTCGCGGACACCGGCTTCCCGGTGCGGGCGGAGGACATCCTGACCGCGCCCGCCGTCACCGGGCGTTATCTGGCCGCGCAGCACCCCGGGGCCCGGTGCCTGCTGCTCAACAGCGGGGCCATTGCCGAGGACCTCGGGGACGTCCGGCTGGTCGCCCCCGGCGAGGACGCGGACGTGGTCGTCGTGGGCGGCGCGGGCCCGGAGTTCGGGTACGAGGCGCTCGACGCGGTGTTCCGGCAACTGCGGCGCGGGGCCCGGCTGGTGGCCGTGCACCGCAACCTGTACTGGCGGACCCGGGACGGCCTCCGACTGGACACCGGCGCCTTCCTGCTCGGCCTGGAGCGCGCCGCGCGCGTGGAGGCGGTCGTCGTGGGCAAGCCGTCGGCGGCCTTCTTCGCCATCGCGCTGGACCGGCTCGGGGTTCCCGCCGGCGACGCGGTGATGATCGGCGACGACATCGACTCCGACGTACTCGCGGCGCAGCGCCACGGCGTGACCGGCGTGCTGGTGCGGACGGGCAAGTACCTGCCGGAGACCCACCGTGCCGCCGACCCGCAGCCCGACCACGTCCTGGACTCCTTCGCGGACGTCCCGCGGCTGTTCGGGCTGGACGACTGACACCGCGCGACGCTGGCGCTTGGCGATGTCCCGCATCTGGGATATCGTCCCGGATATGAGAGAGCCCGATCCCGGGTCGGTCGACGCCCGCCTGGCCGCGCGCCTCGCCGAACTGCGCGACGAACGCGGCTGGTCCCTCGACGAGCTCGCCACGCGCACCGGCATCAGCCGCTCGACGCTCTCCCGCCTCGAACGCGCCGAGATCAGCCCCACGGCCGCCCTCCTCGGGCGCCTGTGCACGACGTACGAACGCACCATGTCCCGGCTGCTCGCCGAGGTCGAGAGCGGCAGCGACCCCGCACAGCTCGTACGCGCCGCCGACCAGCGCGTCTGGACCGACACCCCGTCCGGCTTCGAACGGCGCTCCGTCTCACCTCCGCATCCGGGACTGCGCGCCGAGATCGTCGAGGGCGTGCTGCGCCCCGGCGCGGACATCGCGTACGACGGGCCTCCCGTCGCCGGGCTCGAGCACCACGTGTGGCTGCGCGAGGGCGTCCTCGAGGTCACCGTCCAGGGCCACTCCCAGCGGCTCGCCCCCGGCGACTGCCTCCGCTACCGCCTGTGGGGCCCCTCCCGCTTCCGCTGCCCAGGCCCGGACCCCGCCCGCTACTCCGTCGTGGTCGTACTGCCGTGAAGGACACCCCCGCCCCCGTGCACACCATCGCCCCGCTGTCCGCCGAAGCCCTGCTGGACTGCGCCGACGACCTCGCCGCCCTCCTCGTGGACGCCGTCGAGGGCGGCGCGTCCCTCGGCTTCGTGGCCCCCTTCACGCAGGCCGAGGCCGCCGCCTGGTGGCGCACCCGGGCCCGCGCCGTCGCGGCTGGCGACCTCACCGTCTGGGCCGCGCGCGACGCCTCCGGCGTCGCCGGCACCGTCAGCCTCGCCCACGAGGCCAAGCCCAACGGCCGCCACCGCGCCGAGGTCCTCAAGCTCATGGTCCACCGCCGCGCCCGCGGCCACGGCCTCGGCCGCACCCTCCTCACCGCCGCCGAACACGCCGCGGCGGCCGCGGGCGCGGCCCTCCTCCTGCTCGACACCGAGACCGGCAGCCCCGCCGAACACCTCTACCGCACCGCCGGCTGGACCCCCTACGGCACCGTCCCCGCCCACGCCGCGAACCCGAACGGCGTGCTGCGGCCGACGACCTTCTACTTCAAGGCGCTGAGGTCTGCGTGACGCGTGGCGTCGGCCCCGCGTGGCGGCCGGCGGGCGTCTTCCACGTGCTCGCGGAGGAGCGCGTCGGCCGAGGATCGGCCGTGGTGATCCGGGACTTGCCGGGCGGGTGGCGCGGCCCCGTAGGCTGAACGCCCGTCGTCGCACTGCTTGGGGGAGTAATGACCAGTAGGTTCACCGAGTTGGCTGTCGACTGCCACGATCCGGAGCGCCTCGCGGCCTTCTGGTGCGCGGTACTGGACTTCAAGGTGATCGACCGGAGCGAGGGCAAGGTCGAGATCGGCTCCTGGGAGCCCACCGTCGAGGAGGTCCTGGCCCGCCAGATGCCGCCGACCCTGGTATTCGTCCGGGTGCCCGAGGGCAAGACCCGCAAGAACCGGCTCCACTTGGACGTAAGCCCGATCGACGGCAGTACCGAGGACGAGGTGGCCAGGCTGCTCGACCTCGGCGCCACGAGAGTGGACGTGGGCCAGGGCCCCGGCCGGAGTTGGGTGGTCATGGCCGACCCCGAGGGCAACGAGTTCGACGTCCTGCGCACCCTGGCGCCGTCCGGCTCCCTGACCGGCCAGGGTTAGTGGCACCTGCGTCGGTCACGGCGGCCGGTCAGGCGGGCAGCGTGAAGAGGCGGTACTCGGAGACCGTGGTGAACCCGGAGCGGCGGTAGAGGGGTTCGCCGGCCGGGCTGGCCAGGAGGGCGGCCTGGTGGGTGCCGCGGTCGTGGGCGAGGCGGAGGGCGGCCGCGGTCAGCGCGGCGCCGATGCCGCGGCGGCGGTGGGGCTCGGCGACGTGGACGAGGAAGATGCCGGCCACGCCGTGCGCCGTGATCACCACCGTGGTGCCGACGACGTCACCGTCCAGCACGGCGGCGAGGCGGACGACGTCCGCGTTGTCCGCGCGCCGGGCCTCGAAGCGTACGAGGTCGCGCTGAAGCCCGGGCGCGATGCCCATGGAGGTGCGGTACGTGCGGACCAGGCCGGCCAGCCGGTCCGGGGTCTCGACCGCCTCGACGCGCAGCCCCGCCGGCGGGTCCTCGGGGTCCGGGGCGCGGTCGAGGGGCCGCACCATCAGGGGCAGGGCGCCCAGCGGGACCGCGCCGTGCCGGGTCAGGGCGGCGGCGGTGCCTTCGGGACTGTCCGGGCCGGCCCACCACCACCAGGGGACGCCCGCGAGTTCGGTGCGCGCGGTGGCCACGGCCCGGCCGAGCGCGTCCAGGGACCTTATCCGGACCACGCCGTTGAACTGCGGCGTGGCGAGACCGCTGCGGTAGCGGTCGAGGCCGCCGTCGCCGCCCTGCGTCCGGCCCCAGCCCATCAGATACTGACGGAAGTTGGCGGTGACCTCCGCCAGTGCCTCCGTGCTCGCCGTGCCCAACACGTCTCCTTTCGCCCGCTGACTCGCGCGATCACGATGTCACACGTGTCGCACGCCCAGGACACCCGCACCACGACCATGAAAGCCCTTCCTCGCAGGCGGGGACCCCCCCATTATGCTGACCGGCATGAATGAGGGACT
>NZ_CBDRCM010000015.1:0-137595 GCF_965342435.1 Actinacidiphila sp. bgisy160
TGGTGCGGGCCGGCGTTCCACGGAACCGGCGTGGCACCCATGTGGCCCGCGGCCCGCTGAAGCCGGGTCCGCGCGGCCCTGTCCGGGCCGCCGCTGTCGCCCATGTCCCGTGCGCCTACGACGCCGGGCTGGTGACCCCCGCGACGGGCCGCTGGAGCGGCGCGAGTGGGCGCGTGGTCACCACCCGGCGGCCGCGCTCGTCGTCGTGGATGCAGGTGGACCCGGCCAGCCGGCGTACGATCTCCAGCCCGCGGCCGTGCTCGTCCGGCGGGGTGCTGTCGGAGGAGGCCCCGTCGTGGTGCCGGGCCTCGCCGCTGTCGGTGACGGTGATGACCAGGCCGTCGTCGTGCATGCACAGGCGGATCGACATCTGGGCCCGGCCGTGGCGCGCGGCGTTCGCGGCGAGCTCGTCGACGATCAGCTCGGCGGCGATGCGGTCCTCCGCGGCCAGTCCCCACAGCCCCAGCAGCTCGGACGCGAAGTGCCGCGCGGCGCCCACGTAGGCGGGCTCGGCGGGCTGAACGAGTTCGGCCGAACGGGTGGGGGTGGTGTCACCGCACATGACGTGTGGGCCCTTCATCGATGAGGCCCGCGGTCCCGGCGACCGCGGGGTCGCCCCACCGGCCACGCCGCCCCGCGCGGCACGCCGCGACGTCGGCCTCCCTTCCGGCCGCCGTGCCCGGCACCGCTCCCGTCCCCCCGCGCGGATAGCGTGAACGTGTGCGTCTTCTTGTGATGTCCGATACACACCTGCCCAAACGTGCCAAAGAGCTTCCGGCCGAACTACTGGACCGGATTCCCGAGGCCGACGTCGTCCTCCACGCCGGCGACTGGGCCGACACCGCGACCCTCGACCTGCTCCAGGCGAGGTCCCGCCGGGTGATCGGCGTGTACGGCAACAACGACGGACCCGAGCTGCGGGAGCGGCTCCCCGAGGTCGCGCGGGCGGAGCTGGGCGGGCTGCGCTTCGGGGTCGTCCACGACAGCGGCCCGGCGCAGGGGCGCGAGCGCCGCTGCGCGGAGCGCTTCCCGGATCTGGACGTCCTGGTCTTCGGGCACAGCCACATCCCCTGGGACAGCATGGCGCCGGGCGGGCTGCGGCTGCTCAACCCCGGTTCGCCGACCGACCGCAGGCGTCAGCCGTACTGCACCTACCTCACCGCCGAGGCGGCCGGAGGCGCGCTGACCGAGGTGCGGCTGCACGAACTGCCGCGGCGCTGACCCGCGCGGCGGCGGTCCGGATCACTGCTCCAGCGCCGGGTCGCCGGCCGGCCGGACCGCGCCCGAGGGCTCGGAGACCCTGACCGGCCCAGGGGCCTCGGCGGTCTCCACCTCCCGCTCCCCGGCCTCCGTCCCGGGTGCGACGTCCGCGGGCGGCAGCAGCGCCATGACCGCCTGGCGGTGCCCGTCGCTGGCGTCCTCGTCGTAGGGGTCGGGGGTCGCCGGAACCTGCACCCGGAGCACCGGCCCCGAGCCCAGCCGCACGTAACCGCGGCCCGGCGGCACCTCCGTGGCCGACGTGGAGCACTGGGGCGCGCCGAGCACCGCATGGGTCTGCTCCGCGGTGACCGCGCCCAGCAGCACCCGGGCCCTGGTCTGGGCGATGACCACCTGGGAGAGCGCCTCGGCGCCGTCGAGGTGGTCGGCGACGGCGACGGTCACGCCGGCCGCGCGGCCGTGCCGCAGCGGGATCTCGAGGAGATCCTGCGGGTCGGGGCGGCCCTCGGCGTGCGCGAGCTGGCTGAGCACCGTCGGCCGGTCGACGAGGATCCACAGCGGGCGCCGCACGTCGTCGGGTGCGGTGCGGCCCGCCTGCCGTGCCCGGTTGACGGCGATCAGGCGGCGCTCGGTCTCGTGCGCGGCCCACTCCAGGGTGGCCAGCGTGCCCGCGAGGCCGCTCTCGACGGCCATCACGCCGGGCCGGCCGGTCAGGCACGCGTATTCGCCGGTCCCGCTGCCGTCGACGACCAGGACGTCGCCGTCCGGCAGTGCCTGGAGCGCGATGGAGCGCAGCAGCGTGGTGGTGCCCGTGCCGGGCTGTCCGAGGGCGAGCAGGTGCGGCTCGGTGGAGCGCGGGCCGGTGCGCCAGATCACCGGGGGCGCGTCCCTGAGCCCCTCGCCGTCCTCGACCGGGACGGTGCGCTGCACCGCCTCGGGGTCGGTGAAGCCGAGCACCGTCTCGCCGGGGGAGGTGACGAAGCGCTGCGCGGCGATGCCCGTGGGCAGCGGGGGGAGTGCGGTGAGGGTGAGGTGGTTCTCCTCCTCGTTCCACTCGAAGCGGTACTCGCGGCCGCGCCCCACCTTGGCGTGCAGCACGTGCTCGACGCGGGCCCTGGCCGTGGCCTCGCCGTCGGTGAAGTAGGCGGGGTACCTGAGGTTCAGGCTGACCAGCCGCCCGTCCTCGAAGGTGTAGGCGCCGAAGGCGTTCTCCCAGCTGCCGTCGTGGGCGTAGAGCGGGTTGGGGTCGTCGGCGACGGACAAATACGGCACCAAAGCCTCGTACAGCGCGGTCAGCCGGTCGCCCTCGGCGCCGCTCGGCCCGGTCGGCGCGGGAGTGCGGTCCCGCCCCATCCAGCCGGCGGAACCCATCCAGGCGGCGACCATCAGGTAGGCCCCGTAGGGCAGCAGGACCAGGACGAGGAAGGCGGCCCCCACGGAGGCCAGCAGCGCCGGTCCGCGCCGGTCCTTGGGCGTGTTGCCCCACCAGTCGCGCGCCCAGCCGGCCTGACGGCGCAGTCCGCGCGCGATGACGAAGAGCGGGTGGAGGACGTCCGTGGTGCTGTCGACGGCGGCCCGCGCGAGCTCACGGCCGCGGGAGAGCGAGGGGCGGCTGCTCAGGAGGGCGGAAAGGGGGCGCCGGACCACGGGGAGCTCCAGAGGATCGTTGCGGGGAGGTACGACGGAACGGAACGGGAAGGGCCCGGTGCGGAGCGGCGCCGGGCCCGGTGGATCGGCCGTGCGGAACGGCCGCGCTAGAACTTGATCCCGCCCAGGAGGCTAGCCAGGCTCGCCCCGCCGGCCTTGATGCTCGGGGCGATGGCGGTGCCCGCGAGGTAGAAGCCGAAGAGGGCGCACACGAGCGCGTGGGAGGCCTTGAGTCCGTCCTTGCGGAAGAACAGGAAGACGATGATTCCGAGCAGGACGACGCCTGAGATGGACAGGATCATGGGGGCTACTCCTGTGTGATGGGGACTGTCACCATGAGTTGTTCCAGAATTACAGATAGTAATATGTTCTGAAAAGAGGCAAATGGGTGATTCATAGGGAAGTTCACCCTTTCGGCTCTGCCGAACTGTTTCTTCCGGCGCGATCCTCGCCGGTCGTCCGGCGTGCCATGTGGCAGGCCCCGCCGATGGAGCAGCGAAGTCGCCCGTTCGAGTGATCAAAATCGTTAAGCTTCGGCCATGGCTTCTGCGTGGTCCCCGCATCCGTGCCGTCGCGCACCGGGACACGCCCGGCGAGGCCGGGGCGGTCGAGGCCGCATAGGGTGGATCACGAACGGTCCCGGCCGCGCATGGCGACCAGCCTCTCCCAGTGAGGAACGATGAGCGAGCCGACCCCGCAGAACGACCTGGCGCAGGACCCCGGCGTCCTGCGACTCGCCGCCAAGATCTTCGACCTGGCCCGCCGGGGCGGCACGGAGACCCTGGCGGCCTACGTGGACGCCGGTGTGCCGGCCGACCTCACCAACGACAAGGGCGACACGCTCATCATGCTCGCCGCCTACCACGGCCACGCCGGCACCGTGGCCGCACTCCTGCAGCACGGCGCGGACCCCGACCGCGCCAACGACCGCGGTCAGACGCCGCTGGCCGGTGCCGTCTTCAAGGGCGAGGACGAGGTGGTCCGCGTCCTCCTCGAGGGCGGCGCCGACCCTGCCGCGGGCACCCCCTCGGCCATCGACACCGCCCGCATGTTCGGCAAGGACGCACTCCTCGAACTCTTCGGCGCCGCATGACCCCGGGCGCGCCACGACGACCGCCGCACCCACGATGAAGAGAAGTGGACCATGACGGAAACCGACAGCTGGAACAATCCGCTGCGCGATCCATCCGACCGGCGGCTGCCACGCATCGCGGGCCCGTCCGGCCTGGTGATCTTCGGTGTGACGGGCGACCTGTCCCGCAAGAAGCTGATGCCCGCCGTGTACGACCTGGCCAACCGCGGGCTGCTGCCGCCGGGCTTCTCGCTCGTCGGCTTCGCGCGCCGCGACTGGGCGGACGAGGACTTCGCGCAGGTCGTCCACGACGCCGTCAAGGAGCACGCGCGCACCCCCTTCCGCGATGAGGTCTGGACGGAACTGGCAACCGGAATGCGCTTCGTGCCCGGCGACTTCGGCGACGACCACGCCTTCGACGCCCTCCGCACGACCGTGGAGGAACTGGACAAGGCCCGGGGCACCAGCGGCAACTTCGCCTTCTATCTCTCGGTGCCGCCCAAGTTCTTCCCCCTGGTCGTGCAGCAGTTGAAGAAGCACGGGCTGTCCGACCCTCCCGCGGGGTCCTGGCGGCGGGCCGTCATCGAGAAGCCCTTCGGCCACGACCTGGCCAGCGCCCAGGAGCTCAACCGGGTGGTCCACCAGGTCTTCCCGCCCGCAGAGGTCTTCCGGATCGACCACTACCTGGGCAAGGAGACGGTCCAGAACATCCTGGCGCTGCGCTTCGCGAACACGATGTTCGAGCCGCTGTGGAACCGCTCCTACGTGGACCACGTGCAGATCACGATGGCCGAGGACATCGGCATCGGTGGCCGCGCGGGCTACTACGACGGGATCGGCGCCGCACGCGACGTCATCCAGAACCACCTGCTGCAGCTGCTCGCGCTGACCGCGATGGAGGAGCCCGCGGGCTTCGACGCCAAGTCCCTCGTCCAGGAGAAGCTCAAGGTCCTCCAGGACGTCCGGTACTCCGACGACCTGGGGGCGCACACGGTCCGCGGCCAGTACGCGCACGGCTGGCAGGGCGGCCAGGAGGTGCCCGGCTATCTGGAGGAGGACGGCATCGACCCCGAGTCCAGGACCGACACCTATGCCGCGATCAGGTTGGGCATCGACAACCGCCGCTGGGCGGGCGTCCCCTTCTACCTGCGCACCGGCAAGCGCCTGGGCCGCCGCGTCACCGAGATCGCGGTCGTCTTCCAGCGCGCCCCCCATCTTCCCTTCAGCCACAGCGACACCCAGGAGCTGGGGGAGAACGCCCTGGTCATCCGCGTCCAGCCGGACGAGGGCGTCACCGTGCGCTTCGGCTCGAAGGTGCCGGGGACGTCGATGGAGATCCGGGACGTGACGATGGACTTCGCCTACGGCGAGTCCTTCACCGAGTCCAGCCCGGAGGCCTACGAGCGGCTGATCCTCGACGTGCTGCTCGGCGACGCCAACCTCTTCCCCCGGCACCAGGAAGTGGAGGAGTCCTGGCGGATCCTGGACCCGATCGAGGAGTACTGGGACCGGCACGGCGAACCGGAGCAGTACACCGCCGGTACCTGGGGTCCGAAGGCGGCGGACGAGATGCTCGCACGAGACGGCAGGAGCTGGCGCCGGCCATGAACATCGACCTGACCGAGACCACCTCAAGCAAGATCAACTCCGCGCTGATCAAGGCACGCAGGGCCGTCGGCAGCCCGGCCGTCGGCATGGTGCTGACCCTGGTCATCGTCACCGACGAGGGCAACCACTACGACGCCCTCAAGGCCGCCTCCGACGCCTCGCGCGAGCACCCCTCGCGCATCCTGGTCGTCATCAAGCGGCCCGGCCGCTCCCCCCGCGACCGCCGCGGCGCCCGCCTCGACGCCGAGGTCCGCGTCGGCGGCGAGTCCGGCACCGGCGAGACGGTGCTGCTCCGCCTGCACGGCGAACTCGCCGACCACGCCCACAGCGTGGTCCTGCCGCTGCTGCTGCCCGACGCCCCCGTGGTGGTGTGGTGGCCGGTCGACGCGCCCCCCAACCCCGCCGCCGACCCCCTCGGCGCGCTGGCGCAGCGACGGATCACCGACGCGTACGCCGTCGAGCAGCCCATGGAGGAACTGTCGACCCGCGCCGCCGGCTACACCCCCGGCGACACCGACCTCGCCTGGACCCGGCTCACGCCCTGGCGGTCCATGCTCGCCGCCGCGCTCGACCAGGCCCGGGCCACGGTCACCTCGGCCGTCGTCGAGAGCGAGGCCGACAACCCCAGCGCCGAACTCCTCGCCCGCTGGCTCGGCAACCGCCTGCGCGTGCCCGTCGACCGCGTCGTCACCGACGGTCCCGTCGTCACCGCGGTACGGCTGCGCACCCCGGACGGCGACATCGACATCGACCGCCCCGAGGGCCCGCTGGCCACCCTCACCATCCCCGGGCAGCCCAACCGGCACCTCGCGCTGAAGGTCCGGCCGACCGCCGAGCTCATCGCCGAGGAACTGCGCCGGCTCGACCCCGACGAGATGTACGCCGCTTCGCTGCGCCACACCGACGTGGCGGAGCCACCCCGCCGGGCGAGGACCACCGCGCGCAGCACCAAGAAGCGGCCCACGCCGGCCAGCGCGGAGGCCGCCCAGTAGACCGACTGCCGCAGCAGCATGCCGGGGGCGGCGCACACCGCCGGGAGGATCAGCACGGCGGCCGTGGTGAACAGGTAGCAGACCACCACGGTCAGCGCCGACTCCAGGTGCGCCCGCCACCCGGCGCGGCCCCCCCGAAGGTGGAGCGCGCGTGCAGCTCGGTGGCCAGCACCGCCCTGGCCACCGTCACCACCGCGTTCGCCAGGGCGACCGGCACCCGCCCCGACAGCGCCATCAGCACCCCGGAGGACACCAGCCCCACCCCGCCGCCGCACACGGCGAAGCGCACGAACGCGGCCGGGAAGACTGGCCGGTTCCGCCGACAGCGCGCTGACCGCGCGCCGGCACGGTCGTGGCGACCTGCCAGCCAACGCTCAGCGTCGGGCAACGCCCTCCGCAGCGCCTCCTTCGCCGAGACCTTCCGTTCCTGGACGAAGCCGGCGCGCATCACGTACGGGTCATCGGTATAGCCGACCCTCTTCGCCTCCCACGCGGCAAGGAGGTCCGCGACCGGAGCGTCGCGTAGGGATGACCGTGCGGGTCGTGGAAGACCACCGCCGTCGACCTCCAGCACGACCACGAAGTGGTCGCCACCGTCGGCGGTGGGTGTGTCCGGCTGGTGGAGCAGTAGCCCCATGTCGACGGGACCGACCAGCACCGGACCGCGGGCGGAGGCCTCACGCAGCCGCTCTTCCGCCTCCTCCGCGGTACCGCCGGCCGTACGCGCGCAGCGCACGCCGAGCAGGGCGATGGCCGCGTCCAGACCCTGATCCGGGTCCCAGCCGTAGGGGTCGAACAGCGTAGGACTTCGCCCGCTGCGCAAGATCGTCGATGTCCACGACCGGGGAGCGTGGGGCCCGCCACTGACATCAGCCGACCGTGGACGGTTCCACGGTCAGGACAGGGCGAACGGGCCTTCCGTGGCCTTGCGGTGCTGCATGGCCGTGAGCTTGCGGACGAACAGGATGGCGAGGACCGCGGCCAGGATGTCCACGGCGTCCGCGGCGATGGCGAAGCCGGCGGCGTCGCGGAGGTCGTCGGCGTACACGGAGTTCTCGTTGGTGACGAGTGCCGACAGCAGGTGCAGCAGTTGGACGGCCACCCATGCCCCCCACCAGTACGCGACGGGGCCCGAGTCGGCGGGCCGCAGGCGGCCGTCCTGCGTGGTCTGGGAACTGGCGACCCAGGTCTCCCGGGCGATCCTGGACGGGATCCAGAAGAAGGCGATCGGGATGAACCAGCCGCCGATCGCCCACCCGCGACTCTTCTCGAACCCCTTGGGGGCGAACACCTCGCCGTTGGAGCGGACCCGGTGGAACCAGACGATGAAGACGACGCCCGTCGCCACCAGGGCGAGGAGTTGCAGGGCCGCGGCGTTGCCCGTCCACAGGTCGGAGCGGCTCAGCGCGGACTGGTCGACGGTGGCGAGTTCGTCGGCGACCGCCGTGCCCATGAGGGCGTAGCGACCGGCCTCCGCGGCGATCGCGAGCACGTCGACCACGATCACCAGCGACAGGAGCACCACCACCGCGGTCGCCAGACCCAGCGGGGAACGGAGCACGGAGGTGTTCGCCGGGAGCCCGGCAGGCGTGGGGTACGGGGCGCCGGGCGGCGGCCCGACAGGGTTGAGCGACATGGGATCCCCCCCAGGGACAGAGCATGGAGACGCGCTCGCCGAGCGGCGGGCACGAGGACATTACGGCAGAAGATCTTGGCGAGTCCACATCATTGACGCGTGATCGCCGCCTTCGGCCCGGTCACGATGCCCTGCGCGCAGGAACGGGCCTCCCGCCCGCCGGTTTCCACCGGGGAGACGACGGGTGCCGAAAAGCCCCGCCGACAGCAGGTCCACGAGCCGGTCCATCGAGGCCGCGGCCCGCTGGGCGCAAGTAATGCGAGGGTCGAGAAGCTTCGCCCGGAGGTCCGCGGCGCCCGGGGTGGCCGCGGGTTCACGCGCGGGCCCGGCGGTTCAGTCGTCTCCACCATTACCAGCGTCGACACTCCTGCCACTGTGTACCCGCCCCCTCCGCACGCCGCATCAGGTCGCCTTGATCAGGCGTTATGTCCATCCTTTGGAGGAGATGGGGTGGAACTGCGAGCACACTGCGCTGACACCTTGTGTGTAGACATTGAGTGTATAGACGGCGTGTATATTCGCTGCATGTTCTTCGACCCGTTCCGCCATCCGCTCGCGCCGCCCCAGGCCGCGACCCGCAACCGCCGATCCGTGTCGCACGACGGCATGCCGTGCCCAGGGGGCCCCGCATGAGCCGTCACGGCACTGGGGACGCGCCGGGGCGCATCCGCTCGGCGCTGCGGGACCTGGGGCTCGGGATGCGCCTGGCGGGCTCCGGAGGCCGCGAGGGGTGGATCAGAACGGCCCTGACCGCGGTGGGAGTCGGCCTCGGTGTGGCCCTGCTGTTCCTCGCCGCCGCGGTGCCGAACGTACTGGACGCCCGCGAAGAGCGCGGCCACGCGCGGGAGACGCCGAACTTCGAGAGCGAGGTCTCGGTGCGGCGCGGGGACACGACGTTCCTCTGGTACGACGCCGACACCGAATTCCGTGGCGAGGCCGTCGGGGGGCGGTTGCTGCGTCCGGACGGTCCGGGTGCTCCGCCGCCGCCGGGTGTGGCGCGCATTCCCGGGCCGGGGGAGATGGTGGTGTCGCCCGCTCTGCGCGAGCTGCTGGGTTCGCCGTCCGGGGCCCTGCTCAGGGAGCGGCTCGGCTACCGGATCACGGGGACCATCGCGGACCGGGGGCTACTCGAACCGGGGGAGTTGCGCTTCTACGCCGGGAGCGCGGCGCTCACCAGGGACGGGGGCGCGATCAGGTCCGCGGGGTACGGCCATGACCCCGGCTCCGGGCGTTTCGATCCGCGGCTGGTGGTGCTGGTCGCGTTGATCTGCGTGGTCCTGCTGGTGCCGGTGGGTGTCTTCGTCGCCACCGCCGTCCGGTTCGGCGGTGACCGCAGGGACCGGCGGCTGGCCGCGTTGCGGCTGGTGGGCGCGGATGTCGCGATGACCCGTCGTATCGCGGCGGGTGAGGCGCTGTTCGGTGCCGGGCTCGGGCTGCTGGTGGGGACCGGGCTGTTCCTGGGGGCGCGGCGGCTGGCGGGTTCGGTGCGGTTGTGGGGCGTGAGTGCGTTTCCGGCTGATGTGGTTCCTGATCCGGTGCCGGCGGGGCTGATCGTGGTGGCGATCGTGGTGGGGTCGGTCGCGGTCACGCAGTCCGCGTTGCGGTCGGTGGTGATCGAGCCGTTGGGGGTCGTGCGGCATGCCGGGCTGCGGCCCCGCCGGTTGTGGTGGCGGCTGGTCGCTCCTGTCGTGGGGGTCGGTGTGCTGACGGTGACGGGGTCGGCGGACGAGGAGCTGGGGTCGGGCGGTGTGTATCCGATCGTGGTGGGCGCGGTGTTGGTCCTGGTGGGGCTGACCGGGCTGTTGCCATGGCTGGTGGAGGCCGTGGTGAGGCGGCTGCGCGGGGGGCCGGTGGCGTGGCAACTGGCGGTGCGCCGGTTGCAGTTGAGCAGCGGGACGGCGTCACGGGCGGTGAGCGGTATCACCGTTGCGGTGGCCGGGGCGATCGCGCTGCAGATGGTGTTCGGGGGTATGCAGGAGGACTTCGCGACGTCGTCGGCTCCGAGGGCCGCCGGGTCGGGGTCCGCTCGTGCCGGTGCCGTCCGCGCGGACTTCGGTGTGGCCACTGCTTCGGGGAGTGTGGGTTCCCCGGCGCTGGCGGAGCGGCTGGCCGGGGAGTTGCGGCAGGTCGAGGGTGTGCGGCGGGTGGTCGCCACGGTTTCGACGTATGTGAGCCGCCTGGATGGGGGTGGGGGGCCCGGGTCGGTCACCACGCTCACGGTGGCCGGTTGTGCGACGCTGCGGTCCCTGGCCTCGTTGCCCTCGTGCCGTGACGGTGACACCTTCGTGGCTCATCAGCCGGGGACGTCGCGGCGGGCCCGGCAGGAGAATCTCCTCACCGACGAGGTCGCCGGGCCGGGTGCGCGGATGGATCTCGACGCCGTGTCCGACGGTGTACCGGAGGGCGTCCCGGAGGGTGAGTTGTGGACGCTGCCGGTGTCGGCCCGCGCGGTGGTGGCGGTGCGGGATCCGGTGGGTGACGTGCACGACGGCATCCTGGCCACCCCGGGGGCGCTGGCCGGGCACCGGTTGCCGCGGGCGTCGACCTCCGCGTGGGTGGCGGTCGACCGCGGTGTTCCGGACGCGGCGGAGCACTTGCGCAACGCCGCGGCGCGGCTGGATCCGACGTTGCGGGTCCACGGGCTGGTGAATGTGCAGCGTGACCGGCAGTACTCCAGTGTGCAGACGGGTCTGCGGATCGGTGGGACGCTGACGGTGGTGCTGATCGCGGCGGGGTTGCTGGTGGCGCAGATCGAGCAGTTGCGGGAGCGCAGGCGTTTGCTGTCGGTGCTGGTGGCCTTCGGTACGCGGCGCGGGACGCTGGCGTGGTCGGTGTTGTGGCAGACGGCGGTGCCGGTGGTGGCGGGTACGGTCGTGGCGATCGCGGGTGGGCTGGTTCTGGGCCGGGTGTTGCTGGGGGTCGTGGTGAAGCCGGTGCGGGACTGGTGGGTGTTCCTGCCGTACGCCGGGATCGGTGGGGCGGCGGTCCTGGCGGTGGCGGTGCTGAGCCTTCCGGCGTTGTGGCGGATGATGCGGGCGGACGGGCTGCGTACGGAGTGACCGTGGTGCCGCCGGTCCGCTTCGCGGGCCGGCGGCAGTCGGCTTCGGCTCTTGGAAGGGCCGTTGGCGTGTGGGGACGGTCTTGCGGGTGCGCGCCGGGGGGAACCGCGTCGGCCTCTTGACGTGTCCTGATGGGCGGTGCCAACATCGCGTCCATCAATGTTTGCGTAAACGTGCGCCGACCGCGGTCGCTGATGTTTGCGCAACCATCCCAGTCCCGCCCGTTGCGGCAGGGCCCCGCACGACGATGTGAAGGATGGGATCATGGCTGCCGTACCGCCGCCACCGGGCACCGGCCGGACCGCTCCTCCCCGAGGACGCCGGGGCCGGCGCTGGCTGGGATGGGGCTTCGTGGCACCGTTCATGATCGTCTTCGCGCTGGTCTTCCTGGCGCCGATCGGTTACTCGATCTACCTGAGCCTTTTCCGCGACCGCCTGATCGGCGGGACCTCCTTCGTCGGCCTGGACAACTACGTCCAGGCCTTCCAGGACGGCCAGTTCTGGTCCGGTCTCGGCCGCGTCGCGCTGATCCTCGCCGTCCAGGTGCCGATCATGCTGTTCATCGCGCTGCTGGTCGCCATCGCCCTGGACAGCGGGCGGCTGCACGGCCGGAAGTTCTTCCGGATCACGATCTTCCTGCCGTACGCGGTCCCGGCCGTCGTGGCGACGCTGATGTGGGGCTTCATGTACGGCGACCGCTTCGGCCTGGTCGCCGACATCAACGACACCTTCGGTGCCTCGCTGCCGAACCCGCTCTCGCCCAGCCTGGTGCTGGCGAGCATCGGCAACATCGTGACCTGGGAGTTCGTCGGCTACAACATGCTGATCTTCTACTCGGCGCTGCACGTCGTGCCGCGGTCCCTGTACGAGGCGGCCGAGATCGACGGCGCGAGCCAGCTGCGGATCGTCACCTCCATCAAGATCCCGGCGATCCGCGGGGCGCTGGTCATCGCGACGATCTTCTCCGTCATCGGCAGCTTCCAGCTGTTCAACGAGCCGAGCATCCTCAAGCCGCTGGCGCCCAATGCCATCACGACGTACTTCACACCGAACCTCTACACCTACTCGCTGTCCTTCTCCGGGCAGCAGCACAACTACGCGGCGACCGTCGCGATCGTCATGGGGGTCGTCACGATGATCACCGCCTACGTCGTGCAGCTGCGCGGCATGCGCAAGGAGGCCTGACGATGGCCCAGGCGAGCACCCAAGCCGGCGTCCCGGCCCCGCGGCGCGAGAGCGGCGGCGCCGCACCGTCCGGGCGTCCGGCGGGCCGGCGGCACTCCGCGGACCGGCCCCGGCGCAGTGTCCTGCTCACCGTCCTGACCGCGCTCGTCGCGGTCTACACCCTGGTCCCGCTGGCCTGGCTGGTGATCAGCGCGACCAAGACCCAGAAGAGCCTGCTGGACTCCTTCGGGCTGTGGTTCAGCGGTGACTTCGCGCTGTGGGACAACATCTCGCAGACCCTCACCTACGACGACCACATCTTCGTGCGCTGGCTGCTCAACACCCTGCTGTACGTGGCGCTGGGCGCGGGCGGTGCGACCTGCCTGGCCGTACTGGGCGGCTACGGCCTGGCGAAGTTCGACTTCCCGGGCAAGCGCGCGGTGTTCGCGGTGGTGATCGGCGCGGTGGCCGTGCCGGGCGCCGCCCTGGCCGTGCCGACGTTCCTGATGTTCAGCAAGATGGGCCTGACCAACACGCCGTGGGCAGTGATCGTGCCCTCGCTGATCTCGCCGTTCGGCCTCTACCTGATGTGGGTCTTCGCCTCCGAGGCGATCCCCGACGAGCTGCTGGAGGCCGCCCGGGTCGACGGCTCGGGGGAGATCCGCACCTTCTTCCGGATCAGCCTGCCGCTGCTGGGACCCGGCATCGTCACCGTGCTGCTCTTCACCGTGGTCGCGACGTGGAACAACTACTTCCTGCCACTGATCATGATCAAGGACCCGGACTGGTACCCCCTCACCCTGGGGCTCAACGCCTGGAACGCCCAGGCCGCCACCGCGGGCGGGCAGCCGGTGTTCAACCTGGTGGTCACCGGCTCGCTGCTGACCATCGTGCCGCTGATCGCGGCCTTCCTCCTCCTGCAGCGCTTCTGGCAGTCCGGGCTCGCCGCCGGCAGCGTCAAGGAATGATCACCGGCGCCGCGGCGGCGCCGTACCCACCCTCCCCCTGCGGTCCCGCGCCCGGCACACCGTGCCCTGGCGACGGGTGGTGCCGCAGACCATCACCACAACGAAGTGAGATGCGATGACGAACAAGCCATTGCGCCGTTCGGCGCAGGGGATCGCGGTGCTCTGCGCCGCGGCGCTGGCCCTGACCGCGTGCGGTTCCTCTGACGACTCCGGCTCGGGTGCCAAGGCCGCGGACGCGGGCAGCGTCGAGGCCGCGCTGAACAAGGGCGGCACGGTGACGGTGTGGGCGTGGGAGCCGACGCTGAAGCAGGTGGTGACCGACTTCCAGGCCACGTACCCGAAGGTCAAGGTGAAGCTGGTCAACGCGGGCACGGGCAACGACCAGTACACGGCGCTGCAGAACGCGGTGCAGGCCGGTTCCGGGGCGCCGGACGTGGCGCAGATCGAGTACTACGCGCTGAGCCAGTTCGCGCTGGGCAAGTCCGTCACCGACCTCGGCCCGTACGGTGCCAAGGACCTGTCCAAGGCGTACTCGCCCGGCCCGTGGAACTCCGTCGCCGTGGGCGGCGGTGTGTACGCGCTGCCCATGGACTCCGGGCCGATGGCGATGTTCTACAACAAGAAGGTCCTCGACAAGTACAAGATCGCGGTTCCCACGACCTGGGACGAGTACCTGACGGCGGCCCGCGCCCTGCACAAGGCCGACCCGAAGGCGTACATCACCAACGACACCGGTGACGCCGGGTTCGTCACCAGCCTGATCTGGCAGGCCGGGGGCCATCCGTACACGGTGGACGGCACCAAGGTGAACGTCGACTTCGGCGACGCGGGCACGAAGAAGGTCACCGAGGTCTGGCAGAAGCTGATCTCCGAGAAGCTCCTCGCGCCCATCGCGTCCTGGAGCGACCAGTGGTACAAGGGCCTGGCCGACGGCACGATCGCCACGCTGTCGACCGGCGCCTGGATGCCCGCCAACTTCGTCTCCGGCGTGCCCTCGGCGTCCGGTGACTGGCGTGCCGCGCCGCTGCCGCAGTGGCAGGCGGGCCAGAGCGCCAGCGCCGAGAACGGCGGCAGTTCGCTGGCGGTGATGGAGGCCGCCAAGGACAAGCCGCTGGCCTACGCCTTCGTGAAGTACGCGAACAAGGACGCCGGCGTCCAGGCCCGCATCAAGGGCGGCGCCTTCCCGGCCACGACCGCGGACCTGAACTCCCGGGCGTTCCTGGACACCGAGTTCCCCTACTTCGGCGGCCAGAAGGCCAACGAGATCTTCGCGAAGTCGGCGGCGGACGTCGTCAAGGGCTGGTCGTACCTTCCGTACCAGGTGTACGCCAACTCGATCTTCAACGACACCGTCGGCAAGGCCTATGTGTCCTCCACGCCGCTGTCGGACGCCCTGGGCACCTGGCAGGACGCCTCGGTCAAGTACGGCAAGGACCAGGGCTTCAGCGTCGGTGGCTGACGCCCCGTCGAGATCCGCGGCCGGTGCCCGCGGCTCCCCCACGGGGGAGCGCCGGTGCCGGCCCGGGGGCCCGCGGACGGCCGGTCCGCGCAGCTGCGCCCCCCTAGACTTCTGACCACCAACGGCTGTGAAACGTATGAGGTGTACGACGCACGTGGACGGGACCGGACAGAGCTCTGCGGCGGGCGCGCAGCGGCGGCGGCGCGGTGCGTCGATGGCCGACGTGGCCAAGCTGGCGGGCGTCTCGGCGCAGACCGTCTCCCGGGTCTCCAACGGCTTCCCCGGGGTGCTGGAGGAGACCCGGCGGCAGGTGCTGGCCGCGATGAAGGAGCTCGGTTACCGGCCCAACAGCGCCGCCCGCGCCCTCAAGCGCGGTGAGTTCCGCACCATCGGCGTCATCCTGTTCAACCTCTCCAGCACCGGAAACATGCGCACACTGGAGGCGGTGGCCTCCTCCGCGGCCCGTGAGGGTTACGCCACGACGCTGCTGCCGGTCACCGCGCCCACGCAGGACGGGGTCCGGGGCGCGTTCACCCGGCTCGGTGAGCTGGCGGTGGACGGCGTCGTGATGATCATGGAGGTCCACCTGCTGGACGCGATGACGGTGGCGCTGCCGCCGACCGCTCCGGTGGTCGTGGTGGACTCCGACGCCGGCGACCGGTACTGCGTGGTCGACACCGACCAGGCCAGCGGCGCGCGGGCGGCCGTGGAGCATCTGCTGGGCCTCGGCCACGGCACGGTGCGGCACATCGCCGGCCCGGAGGAGTCGTTCGCCGCCGAGCGCCGCGTGGGTGCCTGGCGGGCGGCCCTGGAGGCGGCGGGGCGCGAGGTGCCGCCGCTGCTGCGCGGCGACTGGTCCGCGGAGTCCGGCTACGAGGCCGGGCTGCGGATCGCCGGGGACCCCGGCTGCACCGCGGTGTTCGTCGCCAACGACCAGATGGCACTCGGGCTGCTGCGAGCCCTGCGCGAGCACGGCCGGCGGGTGCCGGAGGACGTCAGCGTCGTGGGCTTCGACGACATCCCCGAGGCCGCCTCGTACATGCCGCCGCTGACGACGATCCACCAGGACTTCGCCGAGGTCGGCCGGCGCTGCGTCGACGGGGTGCTGCGGCAGATCCGCAACGACGAGGCGGAGCGGGGCACCACGCTGGTGCCCACCAGTCTGGTCGTGCGCGCCAGTACCGCCCCGCCGCCACACGGCCGCTGACCTTGCCCCGGAAGTTTCCCGCGGTCACCGCACCATCGCGATGGCAACGCAAACATCCCGTCACGGGGCGTCCCCGCCGCACACCGGCGAACGCCCCGTGACCGCACCGCACGCACCAGAACTCGACTCCACTGGAGGAGCACGGCCCATGCCCGTACTGCGGATCGAAGGGAACGAATTCCGCCTCGGCGGCGAACCGTTCCGCATCATCTCCGGTGGCCTGCACTACTTCCGCGTCCACCCCGCCCAGTGGCGCGACCGGCTGCGCAAGGCACGGCTGCTCGGACTCAACACCATCGACACCTATGTGCCGTGGAACCTGCACCAGCCGCGACCGGGGACCTTCCGTGCCGACGAAGGCCTGGACCTGCCGGCCTTCCTGGAACTCGCGCAGCAGGAGGGCCTGCACGTCCTGCTACGCCCCGGCCCGTACGTCTGCGCCGAGTGGGAGGGCGGTGGACTGCCGTCCTGGCTGCTCGCCACGCCCGGCATCCGGTTGCGTACCGTAGACCCGCGCTACCTGGCGGCGGTGGACGACTACCTGGACCGGCTGCTGCCGCTGGTCGTGCCCTACCTGTCCACCAACCAAGGGCCCGTCCTGGCGGTGCAGGTGGAGAACGAGTACGGCGCCTACGGTGAGGACCCCGTCTACCTGACGCACCTTCAGGACAAGCTGCGTGACGGCGGCGTGGACGTCCCCCTGTTCACCTGTGACCAGCCCGCCGACCTCGCCCGCGGCAGCCTCCCGGGCGTCCTCGGCACCGTCAACTTCGGCAGTCGCCCCGCGCAGGGCCTGGCCGCGCTGCGCGAGCACCAGGGCGACGGGCCGCTGATGTGCACGGAGTTCTGGAACGGCTGGTTCGACCGCTGGGGCGGCGTGCACGTCGTCCGCGACGCCGCGTCCGCCGCCGCCGACCTCGACGAAATGCTGTCGGCCGGCGCCAGCGTCAACCTGTACATGTTCCACGGCGGGACCAACTTCGGCTTCACCAACGGCGCCAACGACAAGCACACCTACCGGCCCACCATCACCTCCTACGACTACGACGCGCCCCTGGACGAGGCCGGCGACATCACCCCCAAGTACCTGGCCTTCCGCGACGTGCTCGCCCGGCACACCACCGTCCCCGGCGAGCCCCTGCCCGAGCCGTCCAAGAAGCTGAACCTCCTCGGCGTCCCGCTCACCGGCAGCGCCCCGCTGCTCGGCTCCGCCGACCGCCTCGGCGAGGCGGTGACCGGGCCGCGCCCGCTGACCATGGAGGAACTCGGCCAGGACTTCGGCTTTGTGCTGTACGAGACCGCGCTGCGCGAGCCGGGCCCGGCCCTGCTGCATTTCGCCGGGATCGCGGACCGGGCGCAGGTCTTCCTCGACGGCGCCCCGGCGGGCGTCCTCGAACGCGAACTGCACGAGAGCGCCCTGGCCGTCACCGTGCCCGCCGGCGGAGCCACTCTGACCGTCCTCGTCGAGAACCAGGGCCGCGTCAACTACGGGCAGGGCATCCACGACCGCAAGGGCCTCACCGGGACCGTCACCGCGGGCGGCATTGAACTGACCGGCTGGAGCAGCAGGCCCCTGCCCCTGGACGACCTGTCGGGCCTGACCTTCACCACCGGCGGCCCGCAGCCCGTGGGACCCGCCTTCCACCGCGGGGAGTTCGAGGTGGAGCAGCCCGCCGACACGTACCTGGACCTCACCGGCTGGACCAAGGGCAACGCCTGGATCAACGGCTTCGCCCTCGGCCGCCACTGGTCCCGAGGCCCCCAGCGCCGCCTCTACGTCCCCGGACCGGTCCTGCGCGCCGGCACCAACGAACTCGTGGTGCTGGAACTCCACGCGACCGCCCGCGCGACGGCCGACCTGCGCGACACCCCCGACCTCGGCCCGACCGAGGAGTGAGCGAGGAGTGACCGAGGCCTGAGCCCCGCCGCCCCGCCGCCCCGCCCCGCCGTCCCGGTACCCCGGACGGCGGGGCGGCGCCGCCGGCCGGGCCGGCTCGTCATGGCGGCGTCCGCCCGCCCTTCAGACGAGGGCGGCTGCGATCATTGCCGGCGGCCGACCCACCTGTTCGGCCGCACCACGTGCCCGGCCTGCGCCGCGGGCTTCTGCGTTCCGGAGCGGATCACGGCCTTCGTGCACCCGTGACGCACGAGCCGTACGGCGTCTGCATCTGCCGCGCGGGAAGAGCAGCAGACCCACAGGTCGGCGGTCTCCCTCCACACGCGGCCGGCGAGGCGGCGGACGGCGGCCCCGACCACGGGTCGCGCCTGTCCATCGGGGGGGAGCCGGTGGGACGGCTCCGGTTCCGCGGGCAACCGAACGGCGCCCCACCTGGTTGGAACAGGGGTGAGGAGTTCAACCGGGACAGGAGCGCGATGGCAGGGGCCCGTCGTACGCGGTTCGCGGAGGTCCGGACCGGGCGGCACAGAAACTCCGGGGAGAGCCCGGGGTGCACGTACGTGAGGCGCCGGTCGACGCGGGGACGTCTCGGCGGGTGGATTGGGAGTGAGGAACATGCGCGCCGCGCCTGACGAGCAGTGGCACGAGACGGAACAGGCGCTGCGCCGCCTCCTGCGCGACGGGGTGCCGCAGCCCGCGACGCCCGCCGACCGCATGAGGCAGATCCGGCGGCGTGTGCAGCGTCGCCGGAGGCGCCGTGCGGCAGCGGCCGGGGCGGCCACGGCGGTGGCCGCCGTCGTGGCCTGCGTGGCCCTCGTACCGGGGCTGCGGCCACCGGGTGACGTACAGCCGGCGGCCGCGGCCCCCGAGCGGCAGCGTGCCCTCCCCACCGCGACGCCCCCGGCCGGCACCACGCGGCTCCTCAAGACGGTCCGTCTCCTGCACGGGGCCGGACTGATCCTGCAGGTACCGCGAAGCTGGCACAGTCTGTCCGTCGACGACCGCGCCACGGCGACGGGTTTCGTCTCCTCACAGCCCCTGAGCCGCCCGTCACGCGGCTTCTGCCCCGACCTGGCCGATGACGCGCTCCCCGCCTGCGTGCCACTGAAGGCTCTGGAGGAAGGCGGGGTGCTGCTGTCGTTCCGGCCCGCCGTGACGGGTAAGGCCGGCCTGGCGACGCCGCTGCGGATGGGCGAGCCGGTACGCGCCGGGAAGAACTGCCGGATCCTGAGGGGCGACACGGAGATCGTCGCCTGGGGGAGCGGTCGCGCAGCCCCGTACGGCAAGCCCTTCGAGGTACGCGTCAACGTGTGCCTGCGCGAACCGTCGGAGGCCACCCTCGCCACGGTCACGCAGGTCCTGGGAACGGCGTTCCCCCGTGTCGCCGGCTGACGCGAGCGCGACCCACGCGGCGAGTGCCGGCGGATATTTTCGGGGCGGCTCCACACAACCAAACCCTTGCCCGGCATGTCGTACATGACGAGAAAGCAGGAGCCGCGATGCAAGGGGGAACCATGCGTGCGAAACGATACGGGGCGGTGCTGGCCGCCCTGGTGATGACGGGTGCGGGGATGGCCGTGGCGGCGCCCACCGTGGCCGCGGCGCCCGCGGCGGCGTGCCCGACGGGCTGGGGCAGCCTCCCGAAGTCCGCCACCGACGCCGACTTCGGGCCGCTGACCGACATCAGGACCGGCCGCCACGAGTGCTACGACCGCGTGGTGTTCGACGTGCCCACCGCGGGCACGGACACCATCGGCTACACCGTGCGGTACGTCGCCGCCGTCCACCAGGACGGCTCGGGCCGGGTCATACCGGTCTCCGGCGGAGCGATCATCGAGATCAGGGTCGCCGCCCCCTCGTACGACCCGCAGACCGGTGCCGCGACCTACCCGGGCCGGGCGGGGCGGACGCTGCCGGGGGTCGACCTGACCGGCTACCGGACCTTCCGGGACGCCAGGTTCGCGTCGAGTTTCGAGGGTGACACGCAGGTGGGTCTGGGGGTCCGGGCCCGGCTGCCGTTCCGGGTGTTCCAGCTGTCCGACCGCCTGGTGGTCGACGTGGCCCACACCTGGTGAGGCGCGCGCCGGCCGCGCCCGGTGGCGTGGGGGCCACCGGACCCGGCCTGGGCGGAACCGGCCTTGACCCGTAACTCCTGTGCATTCCCGGGGCGGTTGAACACTCCGGGGGTGGGCTCCGTATGTATCGGCGGCTTGTCGTGTTCAGGCCGCCAATCATCAGGCGCGCAGGAGGGTTTCCTTGGTACGCAATTCGCGCAGACGTGCTACCGGTACACGTAGCGGCACCTTTGTGGCCGTCGCCCTGATGCTGGGAGGCGGAGTCCTTGTCACGGCGAACGTTTTCGCCTCGGCGACCGAGGGTGACTCGTCGGGCCAGACCGCCCGGACGACCTCCGCGGGCCAGGCGCTCACGGTCGACTGCCCCGACGTCGGCACGCAACTGACCTCCGTGCCCGAACAGGCGAAGGAGGACGTCGACAAGGAACTCGCCCTGCTGGACAGCCAGATAGCGGAGGCCTACCAACGGCTGAAGGAGACGTCGGCAGCCCAGCAGCAGGACCCCGGCTTCGTCGACAACGCGATACTGGGCCCGCTGAAGGACAAGCGCGCCGCGACGATCGCGCGCATCCTGCAGGCCATCGACCGGGTGGGGGACCCCCCGCAGGGTGTCGAGGGCCTCGCGGGGTGCACGGTCCGCGCCGCCGACGCCCAGGAGGGCCGGCAGGGCCAGGAGGGGCAGCAGGGCAGTCCGCAGCCGTCCACGGGCGACGGCGGCCAGAACGGCCAGGCCGGCCAGGGCGCCCCCGGCGACCAGGGCGGCGGTCAGGCCAATGCCGGGCAGGGCGGCAACGGCCCCGTCGCGGCGGACTTCGCCGACATCATGAGCGTGAGCCCGAACGCCCCGCGCGGCCCGCAGCCGTCGGACGCCTCCTCCGGCACGTTCTCCTCCGAATGCGGTGTCAACGCCAACGGCCTGTTCAACTCCGACAACATCATCGTCGCGCCCGGCGTGACCAACGGCGCCCATCACTTCCACGACTACATCGGCAACCAGTCCAACAACGGGCTCGCCACCATCGACGACCTGGCCAAGGCGGAGACCAGTTGCAAGGACCAGGGCGACAAGTCCTCGTACTACTGGCCCGTGCTGCGCGTGCAGGACGGCACCGTGGAGCGGGACGCCCAGGCGCCCGGCGGCGGCACCGAGGGCAACGCCGGGAAGATCGTGACCCCCAAGCAGGTCACGCTCACCTTCGTCGGCAACCGCGTCAGCAAGGTCACGCCTATGCCGCGCCTGCTGCGGATCATCACCGGCGACGCCAAGGCGTTCGTCAACGGGCCGGCCAACGCCAACGCGTCCTGGAGCTGTACCGGTCTCGAGGACCGGCAGCTGAAGGACAAGTACCCGCTCTGCCCCGACGGCAGCGACGTGGTCCGCACCTTCCGCTTCCAGAGCTGCTGGGACGGGCAGAACGTCGACAGCGCCAACCACCGAACCCACGTCGCGTTCGCCGACGCGGGCGGCAACTGCCCGCAAGGCTTCAAGGCCATCCCGCAGCTGGTCCAGCGCATCGTGTACGACGTCAAGGCGCCGAGCCTCCAGGACGGCGGGAAGACTGTGCCGCTGTTCGCGGTGGACTCCTTCCCCGAGAACCTGCACAAGCCGATCACCGACCACGGCGACTTCATCAACATCTTCGACGAGGGCCTGATGCAGCAGGTGGCCGACTGCATCAACCAGGGTCGCACCTGCGGCGCCGGCGACGACGGCGCGGAGGAGCCCGGCAACGGCGACGACAACGGCGGTGCGGAGCAGCCCGGCAACGGCGACGACAACGGCGGCACCGAGCAGCCCGGCAACGGCAACGACAACGGCGGCACCGAGCAGCCCGGCAACGGCGACGACAACGGCGGCACCGAGCAGCCCGGCAACGGCGACGACAACGGCGGTGCCGAGCAGCCCCCGGCGGACACCCCGGACGACGACCAGAACGGAGGCGGTGACACCCCCGACGCTCCCGTCACGGTGACGCCCAAGGCCGACTCCACACCTCCGGCGGACCAGGGCGACACCGCCACCCCGCCCGCCGGCGGCCACGAGCACCACGGCGAGCAGCAGGGCCAGCAACAGGGCGGGCAGCAGGGCCAAGAGCAGTCGGCGGCGCCCGGGCAGACCCCCGCCCCCGGCGGGTTCGCCCCGAGCCCCGCGGGACAGGCGGGCCAGCAAGCGATCAACGGCGGGCTGGCCGACACCGGGACCAACCTGTGGCCGGCCGGCCTCGGAGCGGTCCTCGCGATCGCGGGATTCCTCCTGCTCCGTCACGTGAAGCGCGGCTCGCTCTAGCCCCGCCTTCCACGCCGCCGCAGTGAAGTCCCTTGTGGCGACCGGGTGCATCGCCCGGTCGCCAGGGGCGTTGTCCGGCCGGCACTCCACCAGGAACCCGCTGTCCGGCCTTGTCCTTCGCCGGGTGGCGGGAGTGGAGCGGGACGTCGGTCGTACGGGGGGCGGTCTCACGGAGACCGCCCCCGATCGTGCCACCAGGCCGCAGGCAGGAAGGTGCGGCGGCGGCTGACTGCTTGGCGTCCGCGGCGCCGGTTCGACCAGCTCAGCGCGTGGCGAAGACGCATGCGGCACCCATGGTTTCTCCCGTTTCTGGCTCGCGCGCGATACAGGGCAGATGTCAGGCAGCAGCTGGACCCCACGAGCGGAGATCAGGGAAGGTACGGGCGTGCACATCTTCCCCAGCCAGGCTCAGCATCCGTCTCCAGGACACATGGTCATCTGCGGCGACGACGCGCTCGTACACCGGCTCGCCCACGAACTGGCCGCCTCTACGGTGCGCACGTCACCGTGGTCCTGCCGTCGTTGCGCCGCAACCACGGACCGCAGATCGTCGAGTTGACGCCTCGTCACGGGGTGCGTGTGATGGAGGCCGCCGACCCGGTCGAGGCCGCCTTGCATGAGGCGGGGGTGCATTTCGCGGTGGCGCTGGCGCTGGCGTACGAGGACGACCAGACCAACATCCACGCTGCCTTACGAGCCCGGCGCATGAACCCGGACGTCCGCCTGGTGATCCGCATGTACAACCGCAAGCTGGGGCGCCATCTGGAGGAGTTGCTGGAGCGTGCCGCCGCGGCGCGCTCTCCCCACCTGAGGCCTTCGGAGCTCGACGCCTCCACCACCGTCCTGTCCGATGTCGACACCGCTGCCCCGGCGCTGGTGGCGGCCGCCGTGGTGGGGAGCAGTAAGGTCGTCCAGGCCGACGGACTGCTCCTGCGTGCTGCCGAGCGGCCCTTGAACAGTGAAAACGATGGCTTGCGCCGCCCACCTGCGCTGTGCACCCTGGCTGTGCTGTCTGACTCCCGGTCTGATCCGGACGGAGAAGCCGGCAGCCTCGGCACCGGCGGCGCGCAACTGCTGCCCGACGATCAAACCGTCCAGGCGGCGACCGGAGTGCACGGCCGCGTGGTGCTCGAAGCCATCAGCAGGCAAGCGGAGGAGCCGGCCGCCCGGCGACGCCGGCAGGCGGCTCCGCCGCTGCGTGAACTGTTCTCCCCGCGGCTGTGGCACGCCGCTGCCGGACTCGTCGCCCTGCAGGTGATCTTCGCCGCCATGACCTGGCATGTCATCGGCGGCTCCCCTCCGCACGCGGCGTATCTTTCGCTGCTGGATGTCCTCAACATCAACGATCCAGCCGTGGACGAGCGCCCCGCCCGTCAGGTCCTCCAGTTACTGTCCGGACTCGCCGGCATGGCGCTGTTGCCGGTGCTCTTCGCGATCGTGCTGGAGACGCTGGGGGCCTTCCGTACCGCCTCAGCCCTGAGGCTGCCGCCCCGCGGCTTGTCCGGACACGTCGTACTGGTCGGCCTGGGCAAGGTCGGCAGCCGGGTCCTGGACCAGCTGTATGCGCTCGGCATCGACGTCGTCTGCATCGAGCGGGACCCCGAGGCCCGAGGTGTGGCCACGGCCCGTGCACGCCGCGTGCCGGTCGTCATCGGGGACGCCACGCAAGAAGGCGTCATGGAAGCCGCCCGCATCGCCGGCAGTCGTGCGCTGATGGCGCTCACCAGCGACGACACCACCAACCTCGAAGCCGCCCTGTACGCACGCGAGGCCGCCCCAGCGCTGCGCGTAGCGATGCGCCTGTTCGACGATGACTTCGCCTCCACCGTCTACCGTGCGCTGCGGGACTCCTATCCCGAAGCCACGACGCGCAGCCGCAGCGTCTCCACCCTGGTGGCGCCCGCGTTCGCCGACGCCATGATGGGGCGTCAGATCCTCGGCGCCATCCCGGTGGAACGCCAGGTTCTCCTCTTTGCCGCTGTGGAAGTGCGCGGTCACGTCGAGCTGGAGGGACACACCATCCGTGATGCCTTCCACCCCGGCGAATGGCGGGTACTCGCACTCGACCTGGCGGCTCCGCCCGACCGACGCCCGGACCTCGCGGCCGGCAACTACCATGATTTTCCTTCCCGTGAGCCGGAACTGGCCTGGGACCTGCACCCCTGATACGTTCTCCAGCCTGATGACCGCGTGGTTCTGGCGGCCACCCGCCACGAGCTTGTCCGCCTGCTCCAACACCGCGGACATCAGGCCCCGGCAGTGGAGTGACACCCCTGACAGTGGGCGCGACGCGGGCGGTGGCAGGGGCCGCGGCAGCAGCGGCTGGAAGGCGGGGACGCCGGCGCCGTCGAGGAGCCGGCGCATGTCCTCGGCGGGCAGACCGGGGTTGCAAGCGGCGAAGCGGGTCGTGCCGGGGTCGTCGAGCAGCTCCCGGAGCAGCGGTACGGGGAGCCGCGGATGCCGGGCCGCCGCCCATCGCAGGTCCGGGTCGCGGGCCAGTGCCCTCAGGGCCTCCTCGGGCAGATCGGGGTCGTCCAGCGCGAGACGGCGTTCCTCCCTACGACCAGGGGGTCAGCCACGTCCCGAGTTCCGCGGCCGCCCGCCCGCCGAGCATGTCGACGGCGCCCGGCAGGTTCAGCGCGTGCGCGCTCGCCCCCGCCCACCACAGCAGCGCCGTGAGCAGCAGCCCCCCGGTCAGGACCGGTATCGCCGCGCGCCGGTACGTCATCTGCCACCCCCGCTTCGATCGTCCGTCCAGCGGGCGTTGATCATAGGCGAACACCGTCCCGGCCCTTGGACGGGGCGGGCCTGCCGCTTCGGGTCCCGCAGTCCCCTGGTGCCGGCCATCGCTCCGGCCGCGGCCGGCGGCGTCCCGGTCGCCACCAGCGGTGCGACGGCCTCCGGTGTCCCGTACGTCGACGACAGCACACGCACTTCGTTTCTCCCCGCGCCCCGAATTCCGGTTGCGGTGGGCGATTCCTCGGTACTCCCGGGGCCTTGCCGCAAGACCCCCGGGGCGCTGTACGTCGGGAACGGATTGGGGCCGGACGAGCCCCTTTCCTTTTCTTTTTGCCGCCCTCGCCCGCCGGAGGGGCGTCCCGCCCGCCCCGGCGCAGCGCCGAGGCCCACGTCCCGCCGCGAGACGCAGAAAATCCCCGTTCCGCAATTGCGGAGCGAGGATTCCCTCACGTATATTGAGTGTTTCTGTGCGCGCACAGAAACGGCCCCTCAATGGGGGCCACTAGAAACAGCATATCCGACAGGGAGCGAATGTGTCAACTCGCGAAAGCGTCGAACTGCAGAAGGAGCAGGAATTCATCGACCGGCTCTACGGGCGGGTCGACACGCTGCGCGGGGTCGCCGCCCAGCGCGTCGACGACGCGCTGTCCCCGGTCGGCACCGGCATGCAGGCCCGGCTCGAACGCGACGTCCTCGTCGCCGAGCGATCCGGGCTGCTGGCGGCCCTCAACGCGGTCGACGGCTCGCTGTGCTTCGGCCGGATCGACCTGCGGGACGGTGCCGCGCACCACATCGGCCGCATCGGGATCCGTGAGGACGACATCGACCACACGCCCCTCCTCATCGACTGGCGCGCACCGGTCGCCCGGCCGTTCTACCTCGCCACCGGGCACACGCCCATGGGTCTGCGCCGGCGCAGGCACATCACCACCGAGGGCCGCCGGGTCACCGAACTGCACGACGAGATCCTCGACCTCGAGGACGACGACCGCAGCGGCTTCGAGGACCGCACCGGCGACGCCGTGCTGCTCGCCGCCCTCAACTCGGCGCGCACCGGCCGCATGGCCGACATCGTGCGGACCATCCAGGCCGACCAGGACCGCATCATCCGCGCCCCGCACCGCGGCGTCCTCGTCGTCGAGGGCGGACCCGGCACCGGCAAGACCGCGGTCGCGCTGCACCGGGCGGCCTTCCTGCTGTACGAGCACCGTGAGTTGCTGGCCAAGCGCGCGGTCCTGATCGTGGGCCCCAACCCGGCCTTCCTGCGCTACATCGGCGAGGTGCTGCCCGCCCTCGGCGAGACCGGCGTCATGCTCGCCACGCAGGCCGAGCTCTTCCCCGGCGTCCACGCACGCGGCACCGACACCACGCGCGCAGCGGCCGTCAAGGGCGCCGCGGGCATGGCCGAGGCGCTGGCCCTCGCCCTGCGCGACCGCCAGGCACTGCCCGAGCCCGGCGCGCCGATGATCATCCCGCACGACGACGGCGAACTCGTCCTGGACTGGGAGATCGCCTACCAGGCCCGGGAGGCCGCCCGCGAGACGCGCCTGCCGCACAACCTCGCCCGGCCGTACTTCGCGTTCCACGTCATCGACACCCTCACCGCGCAGCTCGCCGACCGCATCGGCGCGGACCCGTACGGCGGTCCCAACTTCCTCGGCCCGGACGACATCGCGCAGCTCGGCAAGGGCATCGCCGCCAGCGGCGAGGTGCGGGCGGCCGTGGCGGAGCTGTGGCCGATGCTCACCCCGCAGGAGTTCCTCGCCGACTACCTGGCCGAGCCGGTGTACCTGCCGGACGAGGACGCCGAGGCCATCCGCCGCGCCCCCGGCGACGGCGAATGGACCCCGGCCGACGTGCCGCTCCTCGACGAGGCGGCCGAACTGCTGGGCGTCGACGACAGCGCCGCGCGGGCCGCCGCCGAGGCCGAGCGCCAGGAGCAGATCGCCTACGCGCAGGGCGTCCTGGAGGTGTCCCGCGGCTCGGAGTCCTTCGAGTTCGAGGACGCGGAGTCCGAGGTCCTGGCCGCCCACGACATCATCGACGCCGAGCGGATGGCCGACCGGCAGGAGGAGGCCGACCACCGCAGCGCGGCCGAGCGGGCCGCCGCCGACCGGACCTGGGCGTTCGGGCACATCATCGTCGACGAGGCGCAGGAGCTGTCGCCGATGGCGTGGCGCCTGCTCATGCGCCGGTCCCCGACGCGCTCACTGACCCTGGTCGGCGATCCGGCGCAGACCTCGGAGGAGGCGGGCGTCGGGTCCTGGGACAAGATCCTCCGGCCGTACGTCGGCGACCGCTTCGAGCATGTGCGGCTCGGCGTCAACTACCGTACGCCCGCGGAGATCATGGACCTGGCCGCGCAGGTCGTACGCGGCGAGGACCCCGCCTTCGAGCCGCCCCGGTCAGTGCGCTCCACCGGCGAGAAGCCGTGGACGCGGCACTGCGGCGCCGATCTGGCCGGCGCGGTCGCGCAGGCCGTCGCGGAGCTGACCCCCGACGAGGGGCGCCTCGCGGTGATCGCGCCGCGCGCGTTGCACGAGGAGATCGCCGCCCCGCTCGACGGCGTCACGGCCGGCGCCGAGCCCGACCTCACCCGGCCCGTGGTGCTGCTCGGCCCCCGCGAGGCCAAGGGGCTCGAATTCGACCACGTCCTGGTGGTGGAACCGGCGGCGTTCGGGACCAGCGACCTGTACGTGGCCCTGACCCGCGCCACGCAGCGCCTGGGCATCGTCCACCGTGAGGACCTGCCCGAGTCGCTGCGCTGACGGGCGGCCGGCCCGACCCGACGGCCCCGGCACGGACGGGCCGGGGCCGTCGGGGGCCGTCCCGGTGTTTCCCACGCGGTGCCGTGGCGCCACACTGGGCGCGTCAACCGCGACCTCGATCCTGGCCTTGCCGCCGCGGGCGGCCTGCCGGCAGCCCCGGAGCACGCGGCGGCCGGCCTCGGCGCCGATCCCGTCACCGTGCGCGCCGGAGTGCGCCACGACGGCTCGCGCCCCTGCCCGGGCCGCGTGCACCGCAGCGCCGGCTGACGAGCGGTACCCGCACGCCCTGGCGCCCTGCCCAGGCGCCTGGCACGCCGTCCGGGCCCGGTGCGGCCCCGACCGCGAGGCGGTGCGTCGCCGGTGTCGCTGAACTCGTCCGGGACGTGCGTCGCCGCACCGAAAGCCGGCTTCGCGCGGTCACGGACCTGGCGGGGTCCATCCGGCGGTGACCGGACGGGCGCGGGCCGGCGGCGCGGTGAGCCCGAGCGGAACGGCCGCCCGGACGAGGCTAGTACCAGTGGTTGGCCTGCCAGAACGACCAGGCACCGCAGGGGCTGCCGTACCGGCTGTTCATGTAGTTGAGGCCCCACTTGATCTGGGTGCCGGGGTTGGTGCGCCAGTCGGCGCCCGCGGAGGCCATCTTGGAGCCGGGCAGGGCCTGGACGAGGCCGTAGGCGCCGGAAGAGGCGTTCGTCGCGGTGTAGTTCCAGCCGCTCTCACGGGTCACGATGTTGGAGAAGCACTGGTACTGCGAGGCGTCACCGATGATCCCCTGCGCCATCGCCTGGACTTCGGCCACGGTGTACGAGGCCTTCACGACCAGCGCGGCGCGGGCGGCGGCCTTGGCCTTGCGGTCGGCCTCGGCCTTCGACGCCGCCTCCTTGCGGTCGGCGGCGTCCTTGGCGGCCTGCCTGCGCGCGGCCTGCTCCGCGGACTTCCTGGCGCCGGCGTCGGCGGCGTCGGACTGCGCCTGCACCTGCTGCGTCAGGGAGGCCTGCTGGACCCGCTGGCCGGCGGGTATGTCCCCGAGGACCGTGGAGTCGGTGGCGGCGACGGGCTGCACGCTCGCCTGGCTGCTCGAGGCGACACCGACGACGGCGCCCACGGAGGTGACCGCCGTGGCCGAAGCCACCGCGATCCCCCGGACCGAGATCCGGCTCACACGGTTTCCTTCCAGCGTGGCCCGTTCGGTGACCTCCCGGACGCGATCGTGCCCGCCGCCCACTCCGGTGCCCGTACGCGCGTACGTACGGGTGTGCGGAGGACGGGGCCTGACTGGGCCGACAGCCTGCCTTAAGGGAACGCCCCAAGGCAATTCCCCCGGCACATTTCCTTACCCGCGCATCACCGGCCCCGGGGGTCTCTCCCGTACCGGTCGAGACGGCCGAGGGCGGTCAGTGGCTGGTGAGTTCGCCGGTGAGCTTGCCGTGGAGCGCGGCGCTGGGCTGGTTGAGGCCGGTGATCTCGACCGTCTTGCCGCGCTGGGCGTACTTGGTCTCGATGGCGTCGAGGACGGCGACGGAGGAGGCGTCCCAGATGTGGGCGGCGGACAGGTCGATGACGACCTTGTCCGGGTCGCTGGCGTACCGGAACCGGCCGATCAGGTCGTTGGAGGAGGCGAAGAACAGCTCGCCGGTCACGGAGTAGACGACGCTCGTGCCGTCGGGGCCGGTGACGGCGGTGACGTCCGCGAGGTGGGCGACCCGCCTGGCGAAGACGACCATCGCGGTCAGGGAGCCGACGACGACGCCGATGGCCAGGTTGGAGGTGGCGACCACGACCACGACGGTGATGGCCATGACGGCGATCTCCCCGGCGGGCATCCGCCGCAGCGTTTTCGGCGCGACGGAGTGCCAGTCGAACGTCGCGAAGGAGACCATCACCATCACCGCGACCAGGGCGGCCATGGGGATGTCGGAGACGACCGGACCGAAGACGATGCAGAGCACCATCAGGAACGTGCCGGCGAGGAAGGTGGACAGGCGGGTGCGGGCGCCGGAGACCTTCACGTTGATCATCGTCTGGCCGATCATGGCGCAGCCGCCCATGCCGCCGAAGAGGCCGGTGACGATGTTGGCGACGCCCTGCCCGATGGACTCGCGGGTCTTGGAGGAGCGGGTGTCGGTGATGTCGTCGACGAGCTGCGCCGTCATCAGCGACTCCATCAGGCCGACCAGGGCCATCGCCAGCGCGTAGGGGGCGACGGTGGTGAGGGTGTCCACGGTGAACGGCACGTCGGGCAGGCCCGGCACGGGCAGTGAGGAGGGCAGGGCGCCCTTGTCGCCCACGGTCGGCACGGCGATCCCGGCGGCGACCGTGATGACGGTCAGGATCACGATGGAGACCAGAGGGGCGGGGACCACCCTGGTGACCTTCGGGAAGAAGACCATGAGCGCCAGGCCCGCCGCGATGAGCGGATAGACCGCCCACGGCACGTCGTGCATCTCCGGGACCTGTGCCACGAAGATCAGGACGGCGAGCGCGTTGACGAAGCCGACCATGACCGAGCGCGGCACGAAGCGCATGAGCTTCGCGACCCCGAGCGCGCCGAGGACGATCTGGAAGACACCGGCCAGGATGACGGCCGCGACGAGGTAACCCAGCCCGTGCTCGCGGTTGAGCGGGCCGATGACCAGGGCCACGGCACCGGTCGCGGCCGAGATCATGGCGCGGCGTCCGCCGACGACGGAGATGGTCACCGCCATGGTGAAGGAGGCGAACAGGCCGATCGCCGGTTCGACGCCGGCGATGACCGAGAACGAGATGGCCTCGGGGATCAGCGCCAGGGCGACCACCAGACCGGCCAGCACCTCGGTGCGCCACACCTTGGGGTCGGTGAGCCAGTCGGGGCGCAGGGCGCGCATCAGTGCGGCGGGCGAGGCCACGGCGGACACGGCGGTATCGGCGGTATCGGCGGAATCGGCGGAAGAGGACAAGGGAACGGGAACCTGTCGTGTTCGGGCACGCCCCCGTGGACGGGTGGGGGAGCGCGGGAAGGGCGCGGGGGCCGGGACGGCACCCGCGGGCGGCCGGGACCATGGACGAGCGGCACGCGGGCGTACGTCCCCCGCACGGTTCGAGGTCTCCGCCGGGGGCTTCATCGGCCCCGACACGGCAGCGCGCGGGCCGACGTGGCCCGCTCCGGCGACTCTACCCTAACGTTAGGGTAGGGATCGGGGAGGGCGTGCGCGGTCGACGCCGCGCCGGCCGGTGAAGGAAGGGCAGGCCACGGCAGTGGACGGCAGGCACATGCAGATCGGCGAGGTCGCCGCACGGACCGAACTGTCGCTGCGCACCATCCGCCACTACGAGGAGACCGGCCTGGTCGCCCCGTCCGCGCGCTCGCAGGGCGGTTTCCGCCTCTACACCGAGACCGACGTCGCCCGGCTCATGGTCGTCCGCCGCATGAAGCCGCTCGGCTTCACCCTGGACCAGATGCGCGACCTGCTCGAGGCCATCGACCGTCTCGACGCCGCGGACCCGCCCCACGGCGAGGAGCGCGAGGCGCTCCTGGACCGTGTGCGCGCTTATGAAGAGGCCGCCGCCGGCAAGATCGAGGAGCTGCGCGTGCAACTGTCCCGCGCCGAGGACTTCGCTGCCACCCTCCGCACCCGGCTGGCCGGTCCCGGTCGCCCCCGTACGGCCGGTGACGCACCTGCATCACCGGCCGTACGGCCGCTACGACACCCTCAAATCCCCCTCTGAACCCGGCTCCGGCAGGCTTCGACCACCCCCGGTGATGGGCACGTGCCCGGCACAGGCAGTGGGGGGAGACGTCATGGACGAGGCAACGGCGGTCCGGCTGGAACCGCACGAGATCGCGCTGCTGCGCGGTGGCCCGAGAGCCGCCGTGACGGTCGCCGTGGTGGCGCTGCACCTGCGCGGAGCCGTGGAGTCCGGCCGGCCGGGCACCCTGCGCCGGGAGGTCTCCCCGGAGCAGACGGACCCGCCGCCGCACCGCCACCCGCTGGAGAAGGCGATACGCGTCGGGCTCTACCGGCCGGCGGGGATCAGGGAGCTGCTCGACCGCGCGGTCGTGCGCAAGGCGCTGTCCCGGATGCGCGCCGAGCTGGCCGGGGCCGGGCTGCTGCGCCTGGTGCGCCTCAGCCCGACCCGGGCCGCCCGCCGGTATGTCGCGGACCTGCGGCGGAACACACCGATGCCCCAGGACCGCGCGGGGCTCGCGGAGGAGGACATCCTGCTCGCGATCGCGCTCCACGGCGACCCGGCGCTGACCGCGCTCGTCCCGGCCTTCACCGGTGAGGCCGGGCTGATCGGCCGGGGAGCGGTCGCGGACGAGGGCCTGTTCCCGTTCGGCCGGCACGAGTTCCTGCGCCGGCGCGCCGACCACCCCGACGACGGCGCGAGCCACGGCTTCGACGGCGGCGCGGACCACACCGGCCACTTCGCCGACCACTTCGGCGGCGGCCTCGGCTGCGGCGGCGGAGGCGGCGGGGGTTCGGACTGACGGCGCCGGGGTCAACGCCGCCCGGGCCGGCGCCGAAGGGTCACACGGCCTTGAAGGGCTGCCGGTAGGACTTGCGCAGGGACCCGGCGGCGACGGGGAGCAGCGTCGCGAGGAGCTTGCCCTTGAGCGTGCCGGGGGTGCGGGTGAGTTCGACGTCGATCCGGGTGCGGTCCCCCTCGGGGGTGAGCTGGAAGATCCATCCGCCACCGGGCCCGAACACCTTCGAGTCGTGCGTGACGATGGTGACCCTCCCCTCCTCGGCGTCCCAGTCGTAGCGCGCCCGCTCCCAGGCGGACGCGGTGCCCTCGGTCACCTCGGCCCAGGTGTCGCCGATCGAGTGGACGGTGAGGTGCTCGGCGTCGATGGTGGGCCAGTTCCGGGCCCGGGCGGGACCGAAGTCGGTGAGGACCGCCAGGGCCTCGGACGGGCTGAGCGAGGAGATCAGGTGAAAACGTACGACGGCCATTGCGGCGTCCCCCACATCAGTAAGTAACCGTTCTGAACGGTGACGACGGTCGCACGGAGTGAAATCACCTGTCAAGCCAGTGACGAATCCAGAATCACCGGTTAGGATGGTGATGTGAAGCATGCCTTTCCCTGCGGGACACTCGCCCTCGACTTCCTGGGCACGCTGCGCGCACGACGCAATGCGGTGCCCACGGAGATGCTCGCGGCGCCCGCGGACCTCGACTCCTGGTTCGTCGAGTCCCGGATGCTCGACCGCGAGCCCGGCTCCGACGCGTCGGACGTCGCGGCGGCCCTGGAACTGCGGGAGTCGATCTACGCCCTGGTCGAGGCGCGGCTCGACGGCAGCCCGCTGCCCGCCGAAGCGGTCGCCGCGGTGAACCGCCACGCGGCACGGGCTCCCGTCGTGACGCAGCTCGCCCCCGACGGCACGACCCGCTCCGGCTCGGCCTCACAGGGCCTCGCCGCCCTCGCCCGCGAGGCGGTCGAGATCATCGGCGGCGTCGACGGGGCACTGCTGCGCGAATGCGCCCGCCCCGAGTGCACCCAGGTCTACCTCGACCGCTCCCGCGGCCGCCGACGCGAGTGGTGCGCGATGCGGACCTGCGGCAACCGTGTCAAGGCCGCCGCCTTCCGCGCCCGCCACCGCACCACGACGGCCTGAGGCCACCGCCTCCGGCGACGCGGGCAGACTCCGGTCACCAGACAGCGGTCGCGCCACCGCCGTTCCCGCCGCGGCGCGGCCGAGTCGCGTGGCCTTCAGCCGCACGGCGTTCGGGACGCGGAGCGGCGCGTCACCCCCCGTCCCTTCGGGGCCAGGCCGACGCGTACGCGTCCGCGTCGGCGAACGCCTCAGAACGCGACGGTGAGGTGGCGGGGGCCGCGGAGCATGGCGTTGCGGCGGTAGGGAGGCGGGTCCTGCAGCAAGGTCGCGGTGCCGAGGCCGGGGAGCAGCGCGCCGAGGGCCGTCTGAGCCTCGATGCGGGCGAGCGGCGCACCGTAGCAGAAGTGGATGCCGCTGCCGAAGCCGATGTGCTCGTTGTCCTTGCGGGTGGGGTCGAACCTTTCGGGGTCCCGGAACCGCAGGGGGTCACGGCTTCCCGAGGCGAGCCCGAGGATCACGGACGTCCCCTTCGGGACGACGGTGCCCGCGATCTCCACGTCGGCCAGCGGGATGCGCTCACGCAGATGCACCGGCGGCTCGTACCGCAGCAGTTCCTCCACCGCCTCCGGCATGAGTTCCGGTTCCTGACGCAGCCGCTCCAACTGGTCCGGGTGGCGCAGCAGGGTGAGCACGCCGTTGGTGATGAGGTTGACCGTGGTCTCGTGCCCCGCGATGAGGAGCAGGATCGCGGTCTGCGTCAACTCCTGATCGGTGAGCCGCAGCTCCGGATCCGGTTCGTTGACGAAATCCGAGAGCAGGTCGCCGGTGGGCCGGCCGCGGCGCTGGTCCGCGAGGCCGAGCAGATACGCGCCCAGCTCCATCCGGGCCTTGCGGCCCGCCTCGGCCCGGGCGGCACTGTCCTCGCCGGGGCTGATGTCGGCGGAGGCGACGAGCAGGTCGGTCCACTCCCGGAACCGTGGCTCGTCCTCGCGCGGGACACCGAGCAGCCGGCAGATGACCGTGACCGGCAGGGGATAGGCGAGGTCGTCGACGATGTCGATGTGCTCACGGCCGCGGAGCCCGTCGACCAGTTCCCGGGTGATCCCGGCGATCTCGCCGCGCATGGCGTCGACCCGGCCGGGACTGTGGGGCGGGCCGAACGGCCGCATGGCCAGTGTGCGCAGCCGGTGGTGCTCGGGGTCGTCCAGCCGCAGGAACGGCAGGTGCCGCGTCTCGTCCGACGCCGGCGGGGCCGGTGTGGTGCGGTTGCGGGGGTCCGCGCTGAGCCGTGGGTCGTGGAGCAGGCCCACGACCTCGTGGTAGGTGCCGACCAGGTAGCTGCCGTCCGTCTGCCGCACCACGGGCCCGGCCTCACGGAGCTCCGCGTACAGCGGGTACGGGTCGGGGCGGCTGGCGTAGTCGGTGATCCGTTCCAGCAGGGTCTCGGCGGTCATGCGTGGTGGCTCCTCGTGGATGGGCGGGGGTGGGTCACCCGGTGGGCCTCGCCAGGACCAGCCGCCGGTCCGGCAGGTACCCGGTGAGCGCGACCGTGGGACCGTGCGAGAGCCTGCTCGGGTCCGGCACATCGGAGGGGACCGGGACTTCGGCCGCCGCACGCCGGTCCGCCGCCCCCGGCGGGGGCGGGAACGGGGCCGCGGTCTCGATGAGGCGCTCGTAGTACTCCAGCGACTTGGCCATGTTGACCGTGACCGCCGCGGTCACCCGGCCGCGGTAGCCGTAGGCCACCACCAGACGGCGCGCCTCCAGCGAGCCCTGGGCGATGACCACCTGGTCGGAGAAGGTGGGGACACCCACCGACTTGATGTTGTGGCCGAACTGGCTCGACCAGAACGTCGGGACGCTGAGGTGCGGACGCCGCAACGGCCCCGGACTGATCATGTTGTGGGCGGCCACCTCGGCCTGGTCCACCGCGTTGCGCCAGTGCTCCAGGGAGAGCAGCTGGTACTCGTACAGCGGGTGCGGGAAGCGCGAGACGTCACCGGCCACGAAGACGTCGTCCGTGACGATCCCGTACATGTTGAACGCCCGGCACCCGGCGTCGCAGGCGATCCCGCGCGGACCCGCGGCCAGCCCCGAGTCCGCCAGCCATTCGACGTTGCGGACCGCGCCCATGGCGACGACGCACACGTCCGCGTCGACGCGGGTGCCGTCCGAGAGGTCCGCGCCGGTGAACCTGCCGTTGCCGCGCAACGAGGTGACGGTCACGCCGCAGCGCAGATCCACACCGTGTGCCCGCTGCATGGCGGCCGCGAGCTTGGACAGCGTCCCGCCGAGCGCGCCCACCAGCGGCGCGGGGCCGCGCTCGGTGACCGTGACCTCCAGACCGCGCTCGCGGCACACGGAGGCGATCTCCGAACCGGTGAAGCCCGCGCCGATCACCAGGACGCGGCGCGGCCCGGCGGCCAGCCGCTCGGCCAGGCCGGCGGCGTCGTCGCTGGTCCGCAGGGTGAACACCCCGTCGAGGGCGGCCTCCTCGGGAACCGGCCAGGGCCGCGCCCGCGTCCCGGTCGCGATCAGCAGCCGGTCGAACGGCAGCGACGTGCCGTCCCCCAGCAGCACCCGCTTCTCGAGCGGGTCCAGCCCGGTGGCAGGCACCCCCAGCCGCCACTCCGCGTCCGGATCACGGCGCATCGGCAGCCCGGTGGCGTCCGCCGGCACCTTGCCGAGCAGCACGTGCTTGGACAGCGGGGGCCGGTCGTACGGCGGGTGAGGCTCGTCCCCGACGACGGTCAGCGAACCGGTGAAGCCCTCGTCGCGCAGCGTCTCCGCGGCCCGCAGGCCGGCCAGGGACGCGCCGACGATGACGATCCGGCCCTTCTTGAGGTCACCGGACACCGGCGCTCACCTCCTCGCCGACCAGGATCGCCTGGACCGGGCACGCCGCGGCGGCCTGCCGCACGCGTTCGTACTGGTCGTCCGGAAACGCCGGGTGGTACAGCAGTGCCTCCTCACCGTGCAGTTCGAACACGTCCGGCGCAAGGAACACGCACTGCGCATAGCCTTGGCAACGGGTGAGATCCACGACAACGCGCATGCCCAGCCACTCTCTCCGGCCTGTTGGTGTCCCTCCATTGATAAGCCCCGCGGGCTCCGGGCGCGCGTCCGGATACTCCGCCAGGATGCGTCAGCCCCCCGACGGGGCCAGGCTGAGCCGGTGCGATGCCGAGTGATCGTGTACCCGCCGTCGGGCAGCGGCGGCCGCCGCGTGCGGTGCGACGGCAGGATCCTCGGCCTCGCCTACGGACCCCGTGACGTCCTCGCCTTGGTACGCCGCGCCGGGCTCCGCATGCGCCTGGGCGACCTGTACGACAGCGACCTCGTCGAATGGCGCGGCGCCGGCCCCACGACCTGGTGACCGGCGCGCCGACGAGGCTACGGACGCGGCCAGAGGTGCGTCATCACGCCCAGGTCGATCACCGACACCCACTCCGCCGAAGGGATCGCCCGCTCCACCACGAACCACTCGTCCGGACGCCCGTCGAAGCGGCTGCCCGTCGGCGCCTCAGCGGATCCGGCGGGCAGCCTCATCCCCGCCCAGGCACGCCACCGCTGCGCCTGCGGCGCCGGCACCTCCACCGTGATCCGCACCGTGCGTCCGCGCCAGTTACGGCAGGTCGTCCATCTCCTGCGGCCAGGTCGCCCTGATCTTCGCGTCCGCCAAGATCAGCGGCCACAGCCCCGGCCGCGTGAAATGGAAAAGCAGCATGCGGGGACCTACTGGCGTATCACCGCCGCGTGTGTTTCCCGGCAGGTGACGACGAGCGCCGCCCTGGGTCAGCCGACCGGACCGGGCCGATCGAGCGGCGAGCCCGCGGCGACCACCGCGACCAGTTCGAGCGGCAGTTCCTTGTCCTCCTGGCCGACGGCGAGCCCGAGCCACCGGCCCCTCTCCGGGAGGGGCCACACCCGCACGCCCACGACGTGCCCGCTGAGTGAGGCGTACGGCTCGGGCACCGCCTCGCCTTCGCAGCCGGCCCTCAGACACGGCCACAGATCCACTTCGCGCGGCTCGCCCCAGCGCTCCGTGAACGTCGCGCCCAGGGCCTCGAGATCGGCCCGCAACTCCCGCTCGGCCCTTTCCCAGGCCTGCCCGTCCGGGTCGTCCCAGAAGTCTTGGCTCGCCCGCAGGATCCGCACCCGGTACCCCGGACCGCCGTAGCCGCCGGCATCCTGGACGTCCGCCTCCGGGAAGGGCTGGGCGATCATCGTTTCGGTCAGTGACAGGTATTCCTCGACCGCCGCGCTGGTCATGAGCGCAGACTATGGCACCGCACGGACAGGCGGTCCGGGGAGTTCATCGCGGTCAGCGCAGGCGGTAGGGCGGTTCCTGGGCGCAGCCCCTGGTCAGCGCGGTCCGTCAACACGCCGTCGCGCCGGTGCCGGCGCTCACAGCAGCGGGCCCGCAGAAGTCGCAGGGGCGCCGCACGCGACCGTCCGCCGATCCGGCCAGGGGTTCGTCGTCGTTCGCGGTAGCGGAGTGCCACGCGTGGTGGGGTGGCGCGGAATGCGGTGGCACATCGCCGCGGTCGGTTCGCAGAAGCTTTGCGCCCCGGCGCCCCGGCGCGCCCTGCCGACATGCCACCGCGCGTGGCCGTCCCGTCAGGCCGCGTCGGCCGCCGCGGCGAGGATCCGGGCCAGTTCCGCGGGCTGGGTCACCATGGGCCAGTGGCCTGAGTCGATGTCGGCGAAGTCGACGTGCTTGGCCCGGGCGAGCTCCGGGACGTCGCCGGCGTTGATCCACTGCTGCGCCTGCGCGGGCGTGAACTCCGGGCACACGACCACGACCGGGACGTCGAACCTTCCTTCGCCCGTCAGCCGCACCACTGCCCTGGACACGCCCGCGGGCACGGGGATCGCGGCAGCCGCCAATTCCCGCCTGGCCCCGTCGTCGAGGTCGGCGGCGTCCGGCCCCTCGAACGGGCCCCAGCCAGGGAAGGGCATGGCGTCGTCCCGCACCTCGAAGAAGTCGGCGTACGGCTGACCGTCGGCGGTCGGGAAGCCGCCGATGAGGGCGACCTTGGCCAGCCGCCCCGGCCGCCGGTCGGCGGCCAGCCAGGCCAGTGTGCAGGCGGCGGAGTGCCCCACCACCATGGGCTTGCCGGGCGCCGCGTCCACCGCGGCGAGCACCGCCTCCAACTGGTCGTCGAGCGTGGCGGTCACGGAGCCGTCCCCTTGCCCCGGGAGAGTGAGCGGCACGGGGCGATGGCCGAGCGCCTCCAGCGCGGACGTGACTCGGCCCCATACGGATCCGTTGAGCCACAGGCCGCCGATGAGCAGGATGTCCATGGTCAGTTCCCCTTCTTCAGCTTCGTGGACGTCACCGTAGGCCGAGATCCGGACGATCCGGTGCCGGTATGTCCGGCGACCCCTCAAGGAGCGGATTAGCCTGCTCCTGTGCCGAACGACCTCAGTCCCACCGCGCGTGCGTTGCGCGCCCTGGAAATCCTCCGGACGCGCCCCGGAACGACGGCCGGCGAACTCGCCGTGCGGCTGGGAGTCACGGAGCGAGCGGCTCGCCGGTACGTCGGGATCCTGCGAGAGGCCGGCATCCCCGTGGAGTCGGCCCGTGGGCCGCACGGCGGTTACCGGCTGGGGCGTGGGACGAGACTGCCCCCTGTGCACTTCACACAGTCCGAGGCCCTGGGGCTGGTGATGGCGGTACTCAGCGGCCGGCCGGCCGCGGCCGACACCGACGATCTGGTCGGCACCGCCCTGGGCAAGGTCGTCAAGGCGCTCCCGGAGGGCATCGGCCAACAGGCGGCCATGCTGCGGGAGTACGCGTCGGCCGCCCCGGACCCGTACTCGGCCCGCCCCGATCCGGCCATCACCAGCGAACTCGTCGACGCCGTCGCGGACCGGCGCCGCGTGCTGGTGACGTACCGCAGCGAGGCCGGCAACGAGTGGGACGCGGAGGTGGATCCCTGGTCCATCGTCGTCCGCTACCGGCGCTGGTACTTGCTGTGCCACTCCCATCGCGCGGACGCGATCCGCACCTACCGGCTCGACCGGGTCCGCGCGGTCCGGCCGACGGAGCACGGATTCGAGCCGCCCAGGGGCCTCGACCCGGTGGCGGTGCTCGAGGAGAACCTTGGTCTGGGGTGGGAGTTCGCCACCCGCGTGGTGTTCGACACCCCCCTTGCCGAGGTGGCCCCGTGGATCCGGCCGCCCATGGGGCGTCTTGAGCCCGCGGGGGACGGATGCGTGCTGGTCGGCAGCACCCGCAACCCGGACATGTACGCCCAGGAATGGCTGGCGAGGCTGCCGTTCCCCTTCCGCGTAGACGGCGGGGAGGAACTGCGCGCGGCCGTCGCGGCGCTGGTGGCGCGCTTCACCGCCGCCGTGGCGGACCACGGCTGACAACCCTCGCCGGCTGTGCTGAGGCGCTCGTCGGCGCGGAAGCGTGGGCCTTGCGGTGGAGCCCGGGCCCGTCGGCGATCACTCGGTCGTGATCTTCCGAACCCGCGGGGACGGGCTGTTACACCTTGGTCATGAGCTGAGCCAGGGCCCATGACGTGTGGGCGCCAGGGTGGTCGCCGACGCGCCGGATTCCGTGCGCCGTCGACTGATCTCCTCGCGCTTTCGAAAGGCACGGCATTGTTCGCTCTCGTCTTCGGAGGGCACCTGTTGTACCTCCTTCTCGTCGCCCTCGTCTCGGCGGCGGTGCTGGGGGGCGTCACGTTCGCCCTGCGTGGCCGTTCCGACCGCCCCTGGGCCTATGCGGCCTGGGCGGCCACGACGACGGCCGCCCTGTTCCTGACACTCTGGCTCAGACCCACCGGTACGGGCTGGGTGAGGTGCACGGTGAGCAAGGACGTATGGGAGTCGTTCGGGACGACCCAGGGCTGGATGAACGTCGCCCTGTTCGTGCCGATCGGCTTCTTCGGGGTGCGCGCGGCCAGGCGTCCGCTGCCTCCTTTGCTGCTGTCCGTCCTCCTGGCCTGCGGGATCGAGACGGTCCAGGCCTGCCTTCCCGTCATCGGCCGTTACTGCGACACCAGCGACTTCACCACCAACGTCGCGGGCGCCTTCGCGGGCGCGGCCGTGGGGGTCCTGTCCCTCCGCTTCGCCGGTTCGCGGCTTTCTCCCTGGCCCACGCGTCACCGCTGGTTCCCGACCGTGACCGGTGCGGGGTTCCTGGCCGTGGCCTGCGTTCTGGCGACCGTCGTCGACGTGCGGGTCGTCGACCACGCCGAGCCGAACAGGCAGGCATCGGCGGAACAGCAGGCGGTGTTCGGGCAGGCGATCCGCAAGGCGCTGGGCGACGACGTCAGGATCGGCCGCGTCGAGGACAGCACGCCGTGCGGTATCGACGGCCTGCACGAGGAGGTGTGGGCTCTGCTGGAACCGCACGGGATCGCCTCCATGAGCTGGCCGCCCGCGGACCGGTTCGAGGTGAACGTGTCGGTGGGCCCCCAGACCGAGGCCGCCGCGGCCGGGAGACCCATCCCGGGTTCCTCCGGGCCGGTGCGCGACTCGGCGGCGGCCGAGCGGGCTGCCGGTCGGTACGTCGCCGTGCACTACCCGACCGCCGACACGAAGCAGCCCGCGGTGGACCGGGCCGACGTCGGCACGGGCGAGTCCTGGACGGTCACCTACGACTACCGCGACGACCGCATGCCGGCCGTGACGTCGCTGCAGGTGACGGTGAACCGCGCCGGACGCCTCCTCGGCGTCCGCCTTACCGCGCCCGCCGCCGGCCTGCGGGAGAAGACCGCGGGCTGCGGCTGACGAGCCCCGGTCCATCCCGTCGCCTTCACGCCCGGTTTCCGTCAGCCGCGCAATGCCACGTGGCCGCCTGTCGACCGGGCGGGGTATGCGTGGCTTGTTGCGCTCCCGCATGGAACGGGGGATACGGGGTTCGGCATGCGGCCGCCGGGCCCGGCCGTCTGTCGCATGACAGGCACGACGGCAGCGGCTGGGGCTCCGGGATCTGGGGCCTTGTCGCGGTGCTGGTCGTCCTGACGCTGGTGGTGGTCCTGGTCGTCGCCGTGCGACGGGGTTCCTCGCCGGACGACGGGTCCCTCGCCGGACGACGAGATTGATCCGGCGCGGACCGCCCGGGGCACCGCGGCGGAGCGGTCGGTGTCGGTGGTGGCGCCTAGCATCGGGCGGGACATCACGTTCGCCGCGATCACCTGTACCACCGGAGGCCGCAGTTGCCCTCGATCCATCGGGGCTCTCGTTCGTGGATACCCCTGGCTTCAGCCGGGGGAGGAAGCGAAGCTCCTGCGGAGCGGGGCAGGGATAGCCGGTTGGCCGCCAGGGCGGACCGGTGTCTGCCCCCGACAACCCGCACTCCGCCCACAAACTGATGATGTAGTGCGTGAGCCGTGGAGGCCGCCCATGTGAAGCGGGCGTTGAAGTACCGCTTCTATCCGACCGATGCGCAGGCAGCGGAGCTGTCCCGCACCGGTGGACGTCCCGGCGACTACTCCGACGGCCCCTGGGCATGGCGGTCCCATGCCACCGCCACCGCCCAGGTGACCCCGGGCCCCGCGGTCACCTTGAGCCGGGTCGCGGCCTCGGGGGTCCGTACCGCAGTGCCGTTCATGCTGCCCTCCGGCACGGCGGAGCAGTACTCCGTGGACGTGCCGTAGCGGCCCGCGTCGACGGTGAGCGTGCCCTCGCCCTGGCACTGCGTGGCCACGTAGACCGTCCCGCCCGCGGACTTCGCGGGCAGCGCCAGCATCGCCCTTCTGGCCGTGCGAGCAGACGCGGGCAGACCCAGGCCGACCACCGCTTCCGGAGCGGTGTTCGTCTCGATGTTCACCAGGATCGTGCGCGGCCCGACTCGCTGAGCCGGCACCGGCAACGTCCCCTCACGGAACCAGCGATACGCGGTCTGCGGATGCACACCCTGCGTCTTCGCCCATTCCGTCAGATTCACACTCTGACAACGACACTCACTCACACATGGTCACGCTCACTTACTCGATCTCGAGGGCCAGCAGGCGAAGACCCCCCGTGTGTGGACCGCGATCGGCGGATCATGGTGACATGCCCCGGCCGTGGCCGTACAGGTCGGCCGTTCACGAGGATCGGATACATCCGCGCGGCCGTTCGCCTGACACTCCGTGAGGAGCGTGACGCCGTACGCCCGGTGGTCCCTCCGGCTGGACTGACGGCACGTCGCGGCGCGCGCGGGGGAGATCGACGGGGCTGCGCGCCCGCGTCGAGCGAATCGCGAACCTTCCGGTCAGGTCGATGCCGCTGCGCTTTCGCTGTGGACGATCTGGATGAGGTTGCCGCAGGTGTCGTCCAGGACGGCGGTCGTGACCGGGCCCATCCGCACCGGTTCCTGCGTGAAGTACACCCCGAGCCCGCGCAGTCGCTCGAACTCCGCGTGGACGTCGTCCACGGCGAAGGAGGTGGCCGGGATGCCGTCCTCGACCAGCGCCGACTTGTACGGCTTCACCGCGGGATGGCCGGAGGGCTCGAGCAGCAGTTCCGTCCCGTCGGGATCCTCCGGCGAGACGACGGTCAGCCAGCGGTCCGTACCGATCGGGACGTCGTGCTTCTTCACGAAGCCCAGCACGTCGGTGTAGAAGCGCAGCGCCTTCTCCTGATCGTCGACGAAGACGCTGGACAGGTGGATCCTCATGGGGCGCTCTCCGGTGTGTCGGGCCTGAGCCACCGGGTCACGATGCGCTCAAGGGGTTCGGTGTTCAGGTCGTGGTACTTGTAGCGGCCCTGGCGCCGCGTGAGCACCAGGCCCGCGGATTCGAGTACGGCCAGGTGCTGGCTGACGGCCTGCCGGGACAGCCCCAGGCCGTGCTTCATCGCCAGCCGCCCGCAGATCTCGAACAGGGTCTGACCGTCCCTTTCCACCAGCTCGTCGAGGATGCGCCGACGGGTGGGGTCGGCCAGCGCCTTGAAGACATCCTCTGCCATGACCGGGAGAATAGGCAAGTAACGACTTGCCTATCAAGTCCGGGGCCGCCGGTGCCGCGTCAGGCGTCCATGTCGCAGCCGAGCTCCTCTGCGGCTATGTGTCTGAAGGAGTTCCCGTCGGCGACGGCCGCCGCATCGCGCCCGCGGAACCGTTCGAGCAGGGCACCGGTCAGCGCGTCGGCGGCCCTCATGGCATGGTCCGGGCCTTCGTCGGAGTCGTCTTCCGGCCCCTCGTACTGATCCGCCTCCTGTGCGGCCTGCTCGTAGGCCCGGGTGAACGCGGCAAACGCTTCGGGGCCGGAGTTCAGCGGGCGTGGTGCCCCGTTGCTCGGCGGCAGCCACGGTGAGCCATCACGCCGGCGCCGGCCGATCGCGTTCACACCCGGGTCGAGCGCCACCACGGCGTACCGGATGCCGTCGACGGTACGGTCCGAGATGAGCGCATGCCATGCTCCTGGGTACGGCCGTGCGGAACATCCCGCATGAGTGAGGGGTCATCCTCCGTCCGGTGCCCGCCGCGCGATCGCGAGGGCCGCGCCCGCGACCAGGAGGGCGGCGAGGGCCGCGTAGCCGTAGGGGAGGGCGAACGCGGCGGCGAGGCCGCCGACCAGCAGCGGGCCGCCGGCGTCTCCCAGTTCGCGGCCCAGTTCGGCCGCGCCCATGGTCTGGCCGAGGCGCTCTCGGGGTGTGGTGGTGGCGAGCGCGGCGAAGCCGAGCGGGGTGATCAGGCCGGTGCCGATGCCGATGAGGGCGGCGCCGCACAGCACCCCGGTCAGACCCGGCAGCATGGCGCAGCCCAGGCCGCCCGCGGCGAGCAGCAGCCCGGCGGTGATGCCGCCCGGTATGGTCAGGCGCCCGCTGTCCAGCGCGCGCCCGGCGCGGGGCTGCACGAGTGCCGCGCACGCGGCGAGGACCGACACGGCGGCGCCGGTGGCGACGGTGCCCAGGCCGGCCGCGCGACCGGAGACCGGCAGGAAGCCAACGCCGACCGACAGGGCGGCGGTCGCCCCGGCCAGGGCGGCGGTCGGGGCGAGGAAGACGGGGTCCGCCAGGCGGCGGGCCAGGTCGAGCAGCGTCTGCCGGGCCTTGGGCAGCGGCGGTACGACCGGGACCGCGACCGCCGCCCAGACGGCGACGGCCGCCCCCAGGACCGTCAGTACGGCGAAGAGCAGGCGCAGGCCGCCCGCCCACACCAGGACGCCGCCGAGCAGTGGCCCGAGGGTGTAGCCGATCGATTTGTAGATGCCGTACGAGCCGAACGCCCGCCCTTGCCCCGCCGCCGGGTTGAGACGCGCGACGAGCGCGGAGGCGGAGGGGGAGAAGGCGGAAGCGGCCGCTCCCTGGCCCAGCCGGGCCGCCCACAGCCAGCCCGGGCTGCCCGCGATGGCGTACAGGGCGGAGGCTGCGGCGAAGGCGACGAGCCCGCCCAGCAGTACCGGGCGGGCTCCGACGCGGTCGGCGAGGGTGCCGAACAACGGCTTGAGGACCACCTCGGCGCCGTCGTACAGGGCGAGCAGTCCGCCGAGCACGATGAGGGAGGTGACGGCGTCCCCGGAGAGGCCGCCCAGGCTGGCGGCGATGCCGTGCGCGCCGAAGGCGGTGGTGAACCCGGCCGCGTACAGCGGCCACATCTGCCGACGTGGCGCCGCCGCCCCGGCCTTCGCCGCCGGCGGGGTCATCGCGGCACCTTTGGTGTCCCGTGCGGGGCGGCGCGCAGGCCGCGTCGCACGTCGTCCACTGTGTAGGGCACATCGGAGAACGTACAGCCGTCGCCGCGGGATCGTGCCGTCCGTGCGGTCACGCGGTGAGCACTCCTGTGGCGAGGAGACCGAAGAGCAGCAGGCCGACGGCGATGCGGTAGACCACGAAGGCGTTGAAGGAGTGCCTGGCGACGAACTTCAGCAGCCACGCAATCGAGGCATAGGCGACGACGAAGGAGACCGCGGTGCCGACCAGGAGCGGCGCGGCGCCGACCCCCGCGCCGACGGCGTCCTTCAGTTCGTACAGGCCTGCGCCGGTCAGGGCGGGGATGCCGAGGAAGAAGGAGAGCCGGGTCGCGGCCACCCGGTCCAGGTCGAGGACGAGCGCGGTGGACATGGTGGCGCCGGAGCGGGAGAAGCCGGGGAAGAGCAGCGCCAGGATCTGCGAACTGCCCACCAGCATGGCGTCCTTGAGGCTGGTGTCGTCCTCGCCGCGCTTGTGACGGCCCATCTGGTCCGCCGCCCACATCACGCCGCTGCCCACGATCAGGGAGCCGGCCACCACCCACAGCGAGGCGAGCGGGCCTTCGACGAGCGGTTTGGCGGCCAGGCCGACGGCGACGATCGGGACGGTCGCGTAGATGACCCACCAGGCGAACTTGTAGTCGTGGTGGTTGCGCTCCTCGCGGTCGAGGATGCCGCGGCCCCAGGCGGAGACGATGCGCACGATGTCCTTGAAGAAGTACACGAGCACCGCGGCGATCGCGCCGACCTGGATGACGGCGGTGAAGCCGACGACGGAGGTGTCGTCGACGGGGATGCCCATCAGCCCTTCGGTGATCTTCAAGTGGCCGGTGGAGGAGACCGGGAGGAATTCCGTGATTCCTTCGACCACTCCCAGGACTGCGGCCTGGCCGATGCTGATGGCGCTCATCTGGGTCCTATTTCTGTGACGCGGTGCGGGTGGCGCGGGCGGGGCGGTGCCTGATCCGGCACGGGGAAGGCCGGGGCCGGTTCGTGCAGCAGCGGATCGGCCGCGTCGGCGGCGTCCGGGCGGATGTCGACCAGGGGCACGACGGCGATCCGGGGGCCGATGGTGAAGCGGGGGCGGGCGCGGTGGCGCAGCATCGAGGCCACCGTCACCGCGTGGTGCTCGTCGGCCAGGGCCGTGGCGAGGTTGAGCGTGATGCGGATGGTGCCGGGTTGTGGATCAGGCAGGTGATCTTCATGCGGTGGGTTCCCGGCTCGTCTCCGTGCCGGTGCGGTCGCCGCGGCGGCGCGAACGCAGCAGTTCCAGCGCCAGGGGCAGGAGGGAGAGCGCGACGATCACGCCGACGAGGGGGAGCAGGTAGCGGTCGACGTGGGGGATGCTCGCCCCGAGGGCGTAGCCGCCGAGCACCAGGGCGACCGTCCACACGAGGCCGCCCGTGACCTGCCAGAGCGCGAAGGTGTTGGCGGGTACGCGAACGATGCCGGCCAGCGGGTTGAGCACGGTCCGTACGACGGGGATGAAACGGGCGAGGACGATCGCCTTGCCGTGGCCGTACCGGGCGAGCAGGTCCTCGGCGCGGGCCGTGCCGTCGATCAGGTGCCGGTTGCGGGCGCGGCCCAGGAGGGTCCGTCCGGCGCGGCGGCCGATCAGGTAGCCGGCCTGTGCGCCGAGGAGCGCCCCGGCGGCGGCCGCCACCAGCACCCGGGGGAGCGACAGGTGCAGGCCGTCCGTCCCGGTGGTGCAGAGGAGCCCGGCCGTGAACAGCAGCGAGTCGCCGGGCAGGAAGAAGCCGATCAGGAGCCCGGTCTCGGCGAACAGCACCAGGAAGATGCCCGCCGTGCCGAACGCCGTCAGCAGCGACGTGGCGTCCAGGGGATTGAGGGCCACAGGCACCTGAGGGTCCTTTCCTGTCGTGCCCTGACCGGGGCAGGGCTGTCCCCGGGTGCGAGGGCATGGCACACTCGGGCGGACGGCTTTTACACCGCCGTAGAAGTTCTACACGAATGTAGAAGATGAGCGAGCGAACGACAAACCCAACGGGCGATCCCGCCCACGGACGCGGTCCCAAGCGCGCCAACGGTGCGCGCGAAGCCGAGATCCTCGGCCTGCTCCAGCAGGCCGACGGCGCGCTGACCCCCGGTGAGGTCGCCGAACGCCTCGGCGGCGAGCTGACCTACAGCACCGTGGTGACGATCCTCACCCGCATGCACGCCAAGCAGCTGCTCACCCGCACCCCGCGCGGCCGGGCCTACGCCTACGCCCCGGTGACCGACGACCCCGGGTTCGCCGCCCGGCGGATGCGTTCGGTCCTGGAGGAGCGGCCCGACCGCGAGGCCGTCCTCGCCCGCTTCGCCGACGGGCTCTCGGACGCCGACGCCGATCTCCTGCGCCAGCTGCTCGGCCCCGACCAGTAGGAAGGCGCCGCCGCATGCACATCGCCGTCTACCTTCCGCTGCTGCTGCCGCTGCTCGCCCCGCTCGGCGCGCGTCCCTTGTCCGAGCGGTGCGAACCCCGCCTGGCGACCTGGCTGCTCGCCGCCTCGGCGGTCGTCCTGGGTGTCGCGAGCACGATCTCGCTGGGCCTGCTCACCGTCGTCGGCCTGATCCGTGTCCCGCAACTGGCCGGCCTCGGCCACTGGTCGGCCCAGGCCGCGCAGCGCGACGACCCCGCCGAACTGTCCGTCTCGCTGATCGCTGGGCTGCTGCTCGGCAGTGCCGTCGTCATGGCCGCCCGCATGCTCTGGCGGCGTGCCCGCACGTTGGCGGCCGCCGCCCTGGAAGCCGCCTGTATGCCCGCCCGCGACGGGCTGGTCGTGGTCGAGGACGAGGCCCCCGACGCCTTCGCGATCCCCGGTATGCCCGGTCGCGTCGTGGTCTCCACCGGCATGCTCCGCACGCTGGACGAGGCCGAGCACGACGTACTGCTGGCCCATGAGCGCGCCCACCTGACCGGCCACCACTACGCGTTCGTCGCCCTGGCCCAGATCGGGGCCGCGGCCAACCCCCTGCTGCGGCCGCTCGCCACCGCCGTCACCTACACCATCGAGCGCTGGGCCGACGAGAACGCCGCCGCCGCCACCGGCGACCGCACCCGGGTCGCCCGATCCGTGGGCAAGGCCGCCCTGGCCGCCCGCCGCAGCCCGGCCCGCATCCGGGGTGCCGCCATGGGCATCCTCGGCAGGCGTCCCGGCCGTCGCGCCGGCCACCGGCCCAGGCCGGCCGGAGCGGGCCCCGTACCCCGGCGCGTCGCCGCCCTCCTTGCTCCACCGCTCGGAGGGCACCCGGTGCTCGCCGCCGCCACCACGGCCGTGCTCGCCGCCACGACCCTGTCCACCGCCGAAGCCGCCCACGACCTTCACCGTCTGCTGGAAACCGTCGGGGCCTGGTAGGGCGCGCGGCTGCGGGCGGCTCTCAGGCCGTGTCGTCGGGTTCGCCCGTGCCGTCGGCTCCGCCCGCTCGCAGACCGCGGCGGAGCGCGTCGAGCTGCTCGGCGATCATGCGCCGGCTGACCTCGGTCCGCGGGGCCAGCTGGGCCGCGCCGTGGAAGGCGCCCGGGAAGTGGTGCATCTCGCTGGGCACGCTCGCGGTGATCAGCCGCTGGGCGTAGGCCAGGTCCTCGTCGCGCAGCGGGTCGAACTCGGCGGCCGCGAGGTACGTGGGCGGCAGTCCTGCCAGGTTCTGCGCACGGGCCGGGGCGGCTTACGGGCTGACCTCGCCGCCACCGCGCAGCCCCTTGCCGCCGAGGTAGTGGTCCCAGCTCCGCTGGGCGCTGCGGCGGTTGAATCCGGAGGTGTCGGCGAAGGCCTGCATGGAGGCGGTGGCCAGTCGGTCGTCCTGGATCGGGACGCCGAGGCACTGCATGCTCAGGGCGGGGCCGCCGTGGTCGCGTGTGTACAGGGCGACCGCGGCCGCGAGGTTCCCGCCGGCGCTCTCCCCGGCCACGCCGATCCGGTCCGGGTCGCCCCCAAGCTCGCCGGCGTGCCCCGCCAGCCACCGCAGCGCGGCGTACGAGTCCTCCAGGGCCGCCGGGTAGGGGTGTTCCGGCGCGAGGCGGTAGTCCACCGGCACCACCACCGCGCCCACCTCGGCGGCGATGCGGGTCGTCTCGTCGCGGAAGAAGTCCACCAGGCCGACGACGAAGCCGCCGCCGTGCAGGTACAGCAGGCCGGGCAGCCTCCCGTCCCGGCCCGCGGGCCGGTAGACGTGCACGCGGACGTCCGGAGCGCCCTGCGGGCCCGGTACGGTGACCTCGCGGAAGTCCACCGGTACCGGCGGGGTGTAAGGACCGGCCTCCATCAGCGCCGCTTCCGCCCGCATCCGCGAGACTTCCGCGTGTGCGTCGGCCTCGGCGTGTCGGGCCATCCTCGGGGCCAGTTCCGGGTCGAACGGGAAGGCCAACGTCAATTCCTCCTGCGTGTGGCGCGCCTCGCCACGAACCCGACTGGCATTGCCGAAGTCAGAGCTGGAGTGTGTACGTAGTGAATCCTTGCCGGGTCAAAGATCTCGTGAGGTCGTGCACGACCCGTCGGGGATGTGCCGGGACCCGCCCGCCGCTCGGGCGAACCGGCCTGCGAGAGTGGGCCCGTGCTCCTGGATCCCGAGAAGACGCTGTTCGTCCGTGGCGCCACGCCTGTGCTCGTGCTGGCCGACGCACCCGTCCACCTCGCCCTGCCGCCCCTGGTCGCGCCCGACGGGGCGGTGCCTCCGTGCGAGGGCTGGAGTCTCGTCCCCCGGCTCACCCTGTGCGTCGTGGACGGACCCGGCGACCACGGATGCGTCGTCCCAGCCCTGGCCGCACCGGTGCTGGGCGGTGCCGACGGTGGTGCGGCACCGAGCGGGATGGCCGACTGGTGCCTGGACGTCGAACGGGTCGGCGGGGCGGTCGTCCTGTCGCTGGATCAGCTGCCCGAGGTGCTCGACTGGCCGGTCCTGCTGTCCTCCGGCGTGGCCCGCGGCGGCTTCATGCCCGCCCTGGCCTGACCGCGCCCGGGCCTCTGCCATGCCGAGCCGTGAAACGCCCTCCTCCGCCGCGCACCTTGCCGTCGTCGACCGCCTGACCGTGGCGGCCTTCCCCGACCGGACGCGACCACCGGGAAAGGGGAAGGAGTGGAGCGGCCCCGGATATCACCTTGCCGTGCTCCAGGAGAGTCAGGACTTCTGGGAGGACCGCGGTGAGGAAATCGTCGAGGCGGCCGAGCGGGACATCGAGGATGCCCGGCTGGCGCTGGACGCCGCTCTGACGGACCGCTGGGGCGAGCCCGAGGTCGTCGACCTCTGGCCCTACCTGGGGCTCGACGACGCCGGTCCCGATGTCGTGGCACCCGAGCCCATGAGCTTCCTGTGCGGGGTCGCCGGCAGCGTACGGGTGTGGAGGCTACCCTCAACCGGCCGCTGGCTCGGGCTGGCCGTCGGCCAGGCCGACCCCGAGTGGCCGGTCCAGTTGCTGGCCGCGGTGGGTGAGGACGCGGCCCTTCCACGGTGACCGTCGCGGGACTCCCCGCGGGCCCCGTCAGGTGGATCAGGCGGGGGAACTCCGCGGAACGCCGGGACCAGGTGACGGCGACGGCCTCCTCGGCGCCCGCGGTCCGGCCCGCGGCGTACGCGGCGCGGGCCTCGGCCCAGCAGGGTCGGCGGTTTCGCCGCCGAGCCCGGCGAGGGCCCCGCGCAGTCCATGGCGGCCGCGAGCAGGCGCCGTTCGGTCCCCGGCGGCAGGGGCGCGGTGGAGGGCGTCCCCGTGGGATCGCCGTCGCGCAGCCCACTGCGACCGTCACTCGAACGACGGCCACCGGTCAACGCCCCACTCCCGCCATCCCGGCCACCGGGCGGGAGAGGCACCGACGTCCTTCCCGGCGAGTTCGGCGGCGGGCTCTTCGAACAGGGCCCACCGGCGCAGGAGGTCCGCCTCGCTCATCGGGAAGGTCCGTTCCGGGGTGGTGGCCTGGCGCCGGGCGACACGGGCCCGCTGTCGCGTGGTCCACCGGTACGTACACGAGGTGACAGGACCCGCCCGCGGATTGCGGCAGGCGGCGGATCGCCGACCCCTCGTCGCGCGGCCAGCATCCGAAGTCCAGGACCACATCGGTCCCGAGCGCCGGCGATTGCAGCGCGAGGCGCAGCAGCAGCCTACCGGCACGTCAAGCTTCCCGTCCGCCTCCGACGCGCCGAACGGCGGGATCATCCGCTCGTCCGGTTCGGGCGCAGCGCGCCGTGTTCCTCGGCGGGGCGCCGGGCCACGGTGGTCTTCCCGGCCCCGGGCAGGCCGGCCATCAGGAACAAAGAAGTCACCCGGAGATCCTGCCAGGAAAGGGACGGGGCCATCGGTGGCAGGGCATCCGACCCCCATGGACCTAATGTCCGGCGTGCCGCGCGCAGGACGGCACCGCATGACGTCACGCTGCTGCCGTGATCGGCGTGCGGTGAGCCGCCCGTCGCGAGGTCCGGCTCGCAGGCCGCACCCGGCATCCCCACGAAGGGCCTCAGACATGTCCGCTTCCCCTCCCGGCACACTGTCCCGCTCCGGCTCCCACGCCATCGACGAGCACGCCGTTCCGCCGTACGTCCATGACGCCGGCCTGCTGCTCCTCCGGCTGTTGCTCGGACTGACCATGGCGAGCCACGGGGCGCAGAAGCTCTTCGGCTGGTTCTCCGGGGTGGGCCTCGACGGCGCCGGACGCGTCTTCACCTCCGTCGGATATCCGGCGGGGAAGGCGATGGCCGTGCTGGCCGGGCTCAGCGAAGTCCTCGGGGGCGTGGGCCTGGCTCTCGGGCTGCTGACCCCGCTCGCCGCGGCGGCGGTGGTCGGCGTCATGGTCAACGCCGTCGCCCTGAAGTGGGGCGGCGGGTTCTTCGCCCCGGCGGGGGTGGAGTACGAACTCCTCATCGCCGCGGTGGCCGTCACGCTGGCCGTCGCCGGGCCCGGCCGCCTCGCGCTGGATCCGCACCTTCCGGGTGTGCGGACGCACCGGGTGGGCAACGGCGTCGCCGCGGTCGTCCTGGGTGTACTGCTGGGCGCGATCGTGCTGCTGTTCCGCGGCTGACCACTTCGTGGCCTCAAGGGGGTGAGGGCCCGCCGTCCGGCGGGCCTTCGCGCGTTCCCGGCTATCCCGCCACGGAGGCGGTGAGGCGCTCGGCGACCTCCGGGGCCGACGGCATGGCGGCGATCTCGTCACGGAGGCGCTGTGCCGCCGTGGTGAACCCGGGCTCGGCGAGCAGCCGGCGGACGGCGGCCGTGACCGACTCCGGAGCCTGGTCACCGATCGGCAGTGCCAGGCCCGCGCCCGCGGCCTGCAGCCGGAACGCCTGGCGCTGCTGCCCCGGCGCGTCCGGCACGACCGCGGCCGGGATCCCGCGTGCCGCCGCCCCGAACGTGGTGCCGGAACCACCGTGGTGCACGACGACCGACACGCCCTCCAGCAGCTCCGCCGCCGGGACGAAGGTGACCAGCTCGACCCGGCCCGGCTCCAGCCCGAGGTCCCCGACCGGGACGCCTCCGGACGTGGCGACCAGGTCGACGTCCAGCGCGCTCAGTGACCGCAGCAGCGGACCGAGTGTGGGTACCGCGCCGCGGGCGGTGCTGAGGCTGACGAGCACGCGGGGGCGGCCGGTACCGGGCACCCTGGCCGCGCGGGGCGTTCCCTCCGGGCCTTGGTGGGGCTCGGGCCGCAGCGCGATGCGCTCCAGGGGCGGCAGAACACCGTCGCGCTGCAGGCCGGGCGGGCAGATGTCCAGTAGCCAGCGGCCGGACGGCGCGTGGCGCGGCGCCTGCAGACCGCGGTCGAGGTAACGGGAGTGCGCCGTGGCGGCCAGGGCGTCCAGCACCTCGGGCTCCAGCGCCGGGTCGATGCCCATCACCGCGGACGGCACCTTGAGCACGGTGGCGACGAGCGGCCCCACGAAGTCGCAGTGCTCCGACACGACCAGGTCCGGCTCCCAGGCGCGGGCCCCGGCGAGCGCCTCGTCCACGGCGAGATCGACCCGCGCCCCGGCGAAGAACTCGGCGACCAGCGCCGGCGAGGGATTGGTCATCATGTCGACACCGCTGCGGCGGGACACCTCGGCGACCGCCACGTCGACGGTGGGACCGGCGGGGATGAGCTCGAAGCCCTCCGCCCCGACGGGGCCGGCCATGGTGGCGGCGGAGACGAAGGCAACGGTGTGCCCCTGCTTCCGCAACGCCCGGGCGAGCGGCAGAAGGGGCAGGAAGTGGCCGGTCAGGGGGGTGTTGAACATGAGGACGCGCATGGGTATCGAGATCACCTGTGTGCTTGTGCCACGTGGCGCGGCCGCCGTGGGGCGGATCGTCGTCGCGGCGCGACTCCCCGGTCCGGTGCTTGCCCTGGACCCGGAACTGATTGCGGATGCAAGTATAGCGGGCTATTTGCCGAAGCAAGGACATGTCCGCCGGTCGGTGGACGAGCACGAGCACACCGCGCCGACTGGTCGCGCGGGCCGCGCGGGCCGCGCGGAACGCCGCGTCCGGGGCCGGGTGGGAGGCAGGACGGCGCCGTCGGTTCAGCGCCCGTGGGGGGATGCCCTTGGGCCCGTCAAGGCTGCGCCATTAGGGTGTCAGCAATGCGTCAAAACGTTGGCGCAGGGTGTGCCGGGAAGTCTGGTCGGCGTTGTCAGGGGCTGCGCGCCCGTTCGCCGATGTCCCGGAGGTCCGGCTCCATGGCCGCTGCCCCTCGTTCCCGCCCCCTGTTCCTCGGCGTGCTTCCCTGGCCGGAGCGACGGGCCGTCGCCCGCGCCTTGCGGACGGAGACGGTCGGCGGCCTCGTCCTTGTGGCCGCCGCGGTGGTGGCGCTGCTGTGGGCGAACAGTCCGTGGCGCGGGGCGTACGAGGCGATACGCGACTTCCACTTCGGCATTTCCGCCCTCGGACTGGACCTGTCGGTCGGGCACTGGGCCGCGGACGGGCTGCTGACCGTGTTCTTCCTGGTCGCGGGGATCGAGTTGAAGCGTGAACTCGTCGCCGGGGAGCTACGGACGCCGGCGACCGCCGCGCTGCCGGTCATCGCGGCCGTGTGCGGGATGGTGGTCCCGGCCGGGCTGTACGTGACGGTCGCCGCGCTCGGGGGTGGGAGCCTGCAGGGCTGGGCGGTGCCGATGGCGACCGACATCGCCTTCGCGCTGGCGGTGCTGGCCGTCATCTCCACCCATCTGCCCGCGGCCCTGCGGGCCTTCCTCCTCACCCTCGCGGTGGTGGACGACCTGGGCGCGATCCTGGTGATCGCCGTGTTCTTCACCTCCGACCTCAACCCCTGGGCACTGGTGGGCGCGGTGGCCGGTCTCGCGGTCTTCTACGCGTTGCAGCGGCTGCGGGTGGCCGGCTGGTGGTGGTATCTCCCGCTGGGACTGGTGATCTGGGTGCTGATGTACGACGGCGGCGTGCACGCGACCGTCGCCGGTGTCGCCATGGGCCTGATCCTGCGTACGACCCGGGACGACGACGAGACCGCCTCCCCCGCCGAGCGCACCGGGTTCCTGCTGCACCCGCTGTCCGCCGGCGTCGCCGTCCCGCTGTTCGCCCTCTTCGCGGCCGGAGTCACCGTCTCTCCCGGCGCCCTCAGCGAGGTGTTCACCCGTCCCGAGCCGCTCGGTGTCGTCATGGCCCTGTTCTGCGGCAAGATCATCGGCATCTTCGCCGGGACCTACCTGGCCGCCCGCTTCACACGCGCCCGCCTCAACCCCGACCTGGGCTGGGCCGACGTCTTCAGCCTCGCCACCCTGGGCGGGATCGGCTTCACCGTCGCCCTGCTGATCGGCGACCTCGCCTTCACCCCGGCGCAGGGCGAGCACGTCAAGGCCGCCGTCCTCGTCGCCTCCCTTGCATCGGCCTGCCTCGCCGCACTGCTCCTGCACCGTCGTAACCGGCTCTACCGGCGCCTGTGCGCCGAGGAGAACGCCGACGCCGACGGTGACGGCATCCCCGACATCTACCAGCGGCCCGTCGGCAGCCACACCGAAGTCGGGAAGCAGGCCTGAGAGCACTGCCACCCGAGGTCCTGCGCCCCGGCGTCGGGGCCCGACGGGGAATCCGGATATTCCGGGTGCCGCGACTGTGCCGGCCTGATCACACGCCTTTTCGGTCGGTATTTCGCTGTCTGCGGTGGTGGCGAGGCGCCCTGCGGCCGAGCTCGGGATATGTGTGGACGGCTGGATCACGGCCGCCGCCATGCGTGGCGCGCCCTGGCTGCGGAGGGTCGGTTCATGAGCGGCAGCGGACAGGCGACACCGGGCGGCCCGGCTGGAGGGCCGGATCGTCCCGGGGAACCCCAGGCACCGCCACGGCAGCGCCGCAAAGACTTCATGGCGGCTGTATCCGTCCGTGTCGGTGAGGCCGCGCGCCGGATCGGTTCGGCATCCGTCCGTGTCGGTGAGGCCGCGCACCGGATCGGTTCGGCCCCCGCGCCGCCGGGCCCCTTCCGGCCCGGATTCTGGCGCAGTCCGATCCGAGGGCCGTGGCTGACATCGGCCTTCGGTCTCGTACTCCTGTTGGGCATTCCGGTGATGTTCGTGACCGGCCTGCTCTCCTATGCCGCTTACAACCCGGGCCTGGGGCCGATCAACGACCAGACGCCGGACAAGGGCCTGCTGGGGTTCTATCTCTTCGACTGGCCGACCCACCCCTCCTGGCTGTACCGGCTGACCCAGGGCATCCACGTGACGCTGGGCGTGGTCCTCGTGCCGGTGGTGCTGGCCAAACTGTGGTCGGTCATTCCGAAGCTCTTCACGTGGCCGCCGCTGGTGTCGGTCGCCCACGCGCTGGAGCGCCTGTCGCTGCTCCTGCTGGTGGGCGGGGTCATCTTCGAGTTCGTGACCGGGATCTTCAACGCCCAGCTCTTCTACGTCTTCCCCGGATCCTTCTACACCCTGCACTTCTACGGAGCCTGGGTGTTCATCGCCGCGTTCGCCGTCCACGTGACCCTCAGGCTCGGCCGGATGGTGCGGGCCCTGCGTGGCCGCGATCCATTCCTGGAACTGCGCACCGGTGTCGCCGCCACCCGTCCCGAGCCTCCCGATCCCGACGGCCTGGTACCGGTCGCGCCGGCCACCCCCACCATGAGCCGGCGTGGCGCCGTGGGCATGGTCGGCGCCGGGTCACTTCTGCTGCTGGTGGTCACCGCGGGGCAGAGCATCGGAGGCCGACTGCGCGCCACGGCGCTGCTGGCGCCGCACAACCGGAATCCGGGTAGCGGCCCGAACGGCTTCCAGATCAACAAGACCGCCGCGTCCCTGGGGATCACCGCCGATCTCGTCGGACCCGCCTGGCGGCTCGAGGTCCACGGCGCCGGACCGTCCCTGGTACTCACCCGCGAGCAGCTGATGGCGATGCCACGGCACATCGCGGCCCTGCCGATCGCCTGCGTGGAGGGCTGGTCCACAGCGGACCAGCAGTGGGAGGGCTTGCGGCTCGCGGACCTCGCCGCGCTGAGCGGGCTGCGTACGGCAGGCAGCGTGCTGGTCGAGTCCGTCCAGCCCTCGGGGCCCTACCGCTCCGTGCTGCTGCGCGGCAACCAGATCCATGACCCGCGGTCGCTGCTCGCCCTGCGCGTCAACGGAGCCGACCTCTCCCTGGACCACGGCTATCCGGCACGCGTCATCGTGCCGGCCAACCCCGGGGTGAACAACACCAAGTGGGTTCACCGGCTCACCTTCAGGAGCTGACCATGCCCCGCTTCCTGCGCTGGTACGGCGCCGAACCCCTGCACCTGCTCGTCCTCATCTGCTCCTTCGCCATCAGCGGCTACGCCTGCGTCCGCCTGTTCGCGCAGCGGCCCGTCGAGGTGGTGGCCTGGCTGGTGGGCGCGGCGATCCTGCACGACATCATCCTGTTGCCGCTGTACTCGCTCGCCGACCTTTCGGCCCGCTCCGTGCTCCGCCATCGTGCCCGGGACATGCCGACGCCCGGGTGGATCAACCACCTGCGCGTACCCGCCTTCCTGTCCGGCGTGCTGCTCCTGGTCTGGTTCCCCCTGATCTTCGGTCTGTCCGGCCCGTACCAAGGCGCCACGGGGCTCACCGACGCCGTCTACCTCGGCCGATGGCTGGCCGTCACCGCCGTGGTGTTCGGCCTGTCCGCCGTGGTCCTCGCCTTCAGGCTGGGCCGGATCCGCCGACGGGCACGAGGCGACGAGTAGCGCGTCCGGCTCGAATGTCCCCGTTCCGTAAGGGGTTCCGGCGTTCCGTGACGACCTTCGGGCGGCTGAGATGTGAGGCATGAGATCGCGCTTTCTTCCGCCCGTGTTCAACGGCAGGTTGCACGACGCCCGCACGGCGACCTCGATCGGACGGTGGCTCGGGCTCGCCTTCGCGGTGTGCTTCGTCACCGGTCTGATCAGCCACCTGCTGCAGCATCCGCCCGTTTGGGCGGCCGGTGGCCTGCCGAGCCGTCCGGTATGGGGTTACCGGCTGACGCAGGGTCTGCACGTCGCCTCCGGCGTCGCGGCGGTTCCGCTGCTGCTCGCGAAGTTGTGGACGGTGTACCCGCGGCTGTTCTCCTGGCCGCCGGTGCGGTCGGTGCGGCACGCCCTGGAGCGGTCGACGGTGGCCGTGCTGGTGGCGGGGGCCGTCTTCGAAGTCGCCACCGGTCTGCTGAACACCGCGCAGTGGTATCCGTGGCCATTCTCCTTCACAGCGGTGCACTACGCCGTGGCCTGGCTGGTGGCCGGATCGCTCGTGCTGCATGTCGCGGTCAAGGCCCCGCAGATCGCGGCCCACTGGCGCCGACGGTCGCCAGGGACCCTGGCCCTGCCCGAGGAGGACGGGCCCGACCGGCGCTCACTGCTCGCCGGGGTGGTGGCGGCGGCCGGCGCCGTCACCGTGACCACCGTGGGCCAGTCCTTCACCCCTCTCAAGGACTTCGTCCTGCTGGCCCCGCGCCATCCGGACCACGGCCCGAACGGCTTGCCGGTCAACCGCACCGCCGCCGCGGCCGGAGTCGGGCCGATCGCGGTGGGCCGCTATCGCCTGACGGTCGCCGGACCGCGCTCCTACGAACTGACACTGGATGAGCTGAGGGGCCTCCCGCAATACGAGGCGGAGTTGCCGATCGCCTGCGTGGAGGGCTGGAGCAAGTCGGCACACTGGACGGGTGTGCGGGTGATGGATCTCCTGGACCTCGCGGGGGCCTTGCCGCACGCCCGGGTACGGGCGGTGTCCCTGCAGACGCGGGGCGGCTACCGGGTCTCGGAGATGGGGTACGCGTACGCCCGCGACCCGCTGACCCTCCTCGCCCTGCGTCTCAACGGCGAAGAGCTCACCCCCGACCACGGCTTCCCGGTACGCCTGATCGCCCCGAACCGGCCCGGTGTGCTGCAGACCAAGTGGGTCGGCCGGCTGGAGGTGCTGTCGTGAGGGTGGGCGCGACGCGGCGGATCGCGGGCGCGGTCGGTCTGGCGCTGATGGGTGTGGGGGGCTACCTGCTGCTGGGAGTACGTGACCTGACGGGCGTCCTGGTCTGGCTCGGTGGCGCCGTGGTCCTGCACGATGTCCTGATCGCGCCGCTGGTGCTGCTCGCCGGGTCGGTGCTCGATCGCGGGGGTGCGCGTGGGCCCGTCCGCGGCGCGCTGTTGGTCATGGGCGCTTTGACGGCTGTCGCCCTGCCGGTGATGCTGCGTCCGGGGAAACCTGCCGACGCTTCGGTTCTGCCGCTGGACTACCCGCGCAACTGGGTGGTCACGCTGGTGGCGGTGGCGGTGGTCACGGCCCTCGTGACAGTCGTGCGGGGTGTCCTCCGCGGGCGTCGGCGGTGACGTGCGGTCGGAAGGCTTACGAACCGCTGACGTGTCGGCGTCGTTCGGTCGCCGGCCCGGCCGGCGGCCGTACGGTCGAGGCATGTTGATCCTGGTCACCGGAGGTGCGGGCTTCATCGGCTCGCACATCGTCACCGCCCTCACCGGCGCCGGGCACGAGGTTCGTGTGCTCGACGCGCTGTTGCCCGCCGCGCACCGCACGCCCCCACCGGTTCCCGACGGGATCGACCGCAGACACGCCGACGTCCGCGACGCGGCGGCCGTGTCCGAGGCCCTGCGGGGCGTGGACGCCGTCTGCCACCAGGCGGCGATGGTCGGGCTCGGCAAGGACTTCGGCGACGCACCCGCCTACGTGGGCTGCAACGACCTGGGAACCGCGGTGCTCCTGGCCGGCATGGCGGAGGCCGGGGTGCGGTCCCTGCTGCTGGCCGGCTCGATGGTGGTCTACGGCGAGGGACGCTATGAGTGCCCGTCGCACGGTGTCGTGGGACCGGGCGCGCGCAAGGTGGCCGACCTGCGGGCGGGACGTTTCGAGCCATCCTGCCCGAAGTGCGACGAACCCCTGGTGTCCGGCCTGGTCGCCGAGGACGCCCCACTCGACCCCCGCAACGTGTACGCCGCCACCAAGCTGGCGCAGGAGCACCTCGCCTCCGCGTGGGCGCGCGCGGCGGGCGGACGGGTGATCGCGCTGCGGTACCACAACGTGTACGGGCCGGGGATGCCCCGTGACACGCCGTACGCCGGGGTCGCCTCGCTGTTCCGGTCCGCGCTGGAACGCGGTGAGGCGCCACGTGTGTTCGAGGACGGCGGCCAGCGGCGTGACTTCGTCCACGTACGGGACGTGGCCGCGGCGAACCTCGCTGCCCTGGACGGTCTGCCCGGCCTGCCGGAGGGATCCCTGAGGGCGTACAACGTCGGCAGCGGTGAGCCGCACACGGTAGGGGAGATGGCCGCCGCCCTGGCCGAGGCGCACGGCACGCGGGCGCCGGTGGTCACGGGCGAGTACCGGCTCGGCGACGTCCGCCACATCACCGCCTCCTCGCGCAGGCTGCGCGAAGAACTGGGCTGGAAGCCGCGGGTCGCCTTCGCGGAGGGAATGACGGAGTTCGCGACGGTTCCCCTGCGCGTCGGCTGACCCGTCCCCGTCCCGCCGGACGCGGGCGGGCCCGGAACCCGGTGGAAGCCTCAGGCGGCGGCGGGCAGGCGGACCTCGAACCGGCAACCGCCGGGGACGTTGCGCACCGCCGCCCGCCCCTTGTGGGCCTCCACGATCCCCCGGACGATCGCCAGGCCCAGACCCGCCCCGGCGGGCGGGGTCCGCGCGTCGGTGCCGCGCCAGCCCGTGTCGAAGACACGCGGCAGGTCCTCCGCGGGAATGCCGCCGCAGCCGTCCGTCACCGAGACGACGACGCTGTTGGCCTCCCGGCGCGCGGAGACCGCGATCGTGCCGTCGGCAGGAGTCCGGTGGATCGCGTTGACCAGCAGGTTGGTCAGTACGCGGGACATCTCGCGGCCGTCCACCTCGACCGGGACGGGCTCGACCCCGTCCCCGATGATCCGCACGCCATGCTCTTTGGCCAGGGCCGCGGCGCCCGCGAGCGCGTCGCCGACGAGGTCGTAGACCGACACGCGGGCGGTGTTCAGGGCGAGGACGCCGGCCTGGATGCGGGAGAGCTCGAAGAGGTCGCCGACCATGCCGCTCATTCGTTCGACTTCCGCGCGGATGCGGGCGTGGTAGACGCTCGGGTCGTCGACGATTCCGTCCTCCAGGGCCTCGGTCATGGCCTGCAGTCCGGCGAGCGGGGTGCGCAGGTCATGGGAGATCCAGGCGACCAGTTCGCGGCGGGATTCCTCCAGGGCCCTCTCCCGCTCCCTGGACGCCGCGAGCTTCGCGCTGGTGGCGGCCAGTTCACGACCGAGTTCCGCGAGTTCGGCGGTGGGTGCGACGGCGGGCGGGACGAAACTGCCCCCGTCACCGAGGGCGCGGGTGGCCTCGGCCAGGGCCCGGCTGCCGCGGACCACGCCGCGGCCGAGCGCGAGTGCCACCCCGAGTGAGACGACCGCCGCAATGGAGCAGACCATGGTCACGACCCACAGGTCGTGGTCGGACAGGAACATGGCCCAGGACACCAGCATGGTTCCGGCGAGCATCGCCGCGACCGTGACGGCGGCCACCACCGCCAGCGACAGCGCGACCGAGCGGTTGCGCAGCAGTCGCAGTACGCCCGTGCCGAGCAGGCCGGCGCAGGCGGCACCGAGGGCCGCGTAGGCCACGATGAGGAGGGTGTCATGCACCATCACGGGTCTCCTCGTCCGAAGTCGGATGGTCGAACCGGTAGCCCACACCCCAGACGGTGCTGATCAGGCGGGGGCGTGCGGGGTCCTGCTCGATCTTCTCGCGCAGCCGTCGGACGTGGACGGTGACGGTCGACAGGTCGCCGAACTCCCAGCCCCACACGCGGCGCATCAACTCCTCCCGGCTCATGGCCCGTCCCGGATTTCGCAGGAAGAACTCCAGCAGGTCGAACTCGCGGATCGTCAGCGAGAGTCCGGTGCCGTCGCGGGTGACGCGGCGGGCGTTCGGGTCGAGGGCGAGCGGCCCGGCACGCAGTCCGGACGCGGCCGGAGCGGCCCGGGCGGCCGGATCTCCCGTACGGCGCAGCACCGACTCCACCCTGAGCACCAGTTCACGGGGGCTGAAGGGCTTGGTGACGTAGTCGTCCGCCCCGACTTCCAGGCCGAGAATGCGGTCCTCCTCGTCGCCGCGCGCGGTCAGCATGATCACGGGGGTCGGGCCGCCGTCGCGGATGCGGCGGCAGACCTCGAGGCCGTCCATACCGGGAAGCATCAGGTCCAGGACCACCAAGTCGGGCGCCCGGGCGGCGGCCAGGGCTACGGCGGTGAGTCCGTCGGACGCGACGTCCACGTCGAAGCCGGCCCGGTTCAGGTAACCGGCGACGACCTCGGAGACCGTGGCGTCGTCGTCCACGACGAGTACATGTTTCACGCCACCGAGTCTCGCATCCGGCCTTCGGCCGAAGGCGGGAGCAGCCGCGGACGTCAGCGATCCGTAAGACGGTCAGATCCGTTTTGAGTGTTTCGTCCTCGTAGGGTGAGTGGGGTGATCGAGACAACCTCCTCTCCGTCCGCTCCTGCGGACGTGGTCCTGCCCTGCCTCGACGAGGCCGAGGCCCTGCCGTGGGTGCTGGACCGCATCCCCTCGGGCTGGCGGGCGATCGTCGTCGACAACGGCTCCACCGACGGCTCGGCGGACATCGCCCGCGCCCTCGGGGCGCACGTCGTCCACGAATCGCGGCGCGGGTTCGGCGCCGCCTGTCACGCGGGGCTGGCAGCCGCGACTGCCGAAGTCGTCTGCTTCTGCGACTGCGACGCCTCTCTCGACCCCGCGCTGCTGCCCGCCGTCGCCGGTCCCGTCCTCGACGGCGTGGCCGACCTCGTCCTCGGCCGGCGCAGGCCCGTCACGCGCCGCGCCTGGCCCCCGCACGCCCGGCTGGCGAACCTGGAGCTGACCCGGCTGATCCGTCGGCGCACAGGCCTGCGCCTCCACGACCTCGGACCGATGCGCGCCGCCCGCCGCAAGTCCCTGCTCGCCCTCGACCTGACCGACCGTCGCTCCGGCTACCCGCTGCAGATGGTGGTCCGCGCCGCGGACGCGGGGTGGCGGGTTGAGGAGGCGGACGTGCCGTACCGCCCGCGCACGGGGCGGTCCAAGGTCACCGGCACCTGGCGCGGTACCTGGCAGGCCGTACGGGACATGCGTTCCGTCCTCGCCGAGCCCCCCGCAGCCGGCCCGGCGCCCGCCGCGCCCGCCCGGGGGACGGGACGATGAGCCCACGCCACCCGGTACCCGGGCCGGCCACGCTGCTGGTCATCGCCAAGGAACCGGTCCCAGGGCGGGTCAAGACACGGCTCACCCCTCCCTACACCCCCCGCGAGGCAGCCGCCCTCGCGGAGGCCGCCCTCGCCGACACACTCCGCACGGTGGTCGAGGCCCCTGCCCGACGCCGCGTCCTCGTCCTCGACGGTTCCCCCGGCTCCTGGCTGCCGGCCGGCTTCGACGTCGTGCGCCAGGAAACCGGCGGCCTGGACGAACGGATCGCGGCCGCCTTCGACCACTGCGACCGCGGACCGGCCCTCCTGGTCGGCATGGACACCCCGCAACTGACCGTGGGGCTCCTCGCCGACATCGGAGGCGACGGGCACGACGCCTGGTTCGGTCCGGCGGAGGACGGCGGCTTCTGGGCGCTGGGGTTCGCCGACCCGGGGCGTGCCGCGGCCCTCGTGCGCGGCGTGCCGATGTCCACCGACCACACTGGTGCCACGCAGCGGCGCCGACTCGTCGAGGCGGGCCTCGGCGTGAGTGACCTGCCGGTACTGCGCGACGTGGACACCGCTGCCGACGCCGCCGCGGTCGCCGCGTGCTGCCCGCCCGGTTCGCGCTTCGCCACGACGGTGCGCTCGCTCGCGGATGGCGAGCGGTGAGCGGCCCGGCGGGCGGCTCGGACCCCGCCCTCGCCGAGCGGACCACGCGGACAGCGGCCCCGCGTGACTCCCGGCCCGCGCCGGCATGGCCGAGGAGGCTCGGCGCGCCACCGCATCGAGCCGAACGGCCGGGCGAACCCTGGACGGACGACCCCTACGCGCACGCCCTGCGCACCGGTCGCGGGCCGCTCTTCCTGCGTCGTCTGGCACCAGCGGCCCGGCCGAAGGGCGCCGCAGGCGAAGGGGAACTGCTGCCGCTCGACATCGAGCGCTGGTGCGCACCCCCCGACACCGCCGACGACGACGTCCTCAACCGCTGCACCGGCCCCGCTCTCGACGTGGGGTGCGGACCGGGACGTCTGGTCGTGGCCCTTGCCGCACGGGGTGTGCGGGCACTCGGCGTGGACGTGAGCCCGGCCGCGGTGGCCCGGACCCGGCGCCACGGAGGATCCGCGGTACGCCGGTCCGTCTTCGACCGCCTGCCCGGTGAGGGCCGCTGGGCCACCGTCCTGCTCATGGACGGCAACGTCGGCATCGGTGGCGACCCGGTAGCCCTCCTCGCCCGTCTGCGCCACCTGGTGGCACCTGGGGGGCGCCTGCTCGCGGAGGCATCTCCGCGCGAAGCGGACGAGCGCCTCACCGTCCGGGTCGAGGACGGCCACGGCCGGCACGGCCGCCCTTTCCCCTGGGCCCGCCTCGGCACCACCGCCCTGCTGTCCACCGCAAAGGCCACGGGGTGGATCCCGACCGGCGGCTGGACCACCGAAGGCCGCTCATTCGTGGAACTGCACCGGCCACGGCCCGGCCACCACCACGAGCACCCGGCGGCCACCGAAAGGCTCGCGCACCCATGAGCGACACCGCCCCCGCACAGCAGCACCCCCCGCAGCCGCCGGCCGGTCAGCCCGCGGCATCCGAGAGCCACGCACCGGCCCACGTCCGCACCATCGCCGTCGCGGCCCTCCTCACCGCACTGACCGCCGTCGTCGTCGGCACCCTCCGTGCGGGCGACAGCGCGAGCGGCCCCGGCCGCCTGCTCGCCGGCTACGCCGTCGCCTGGACCCTGTTCGCCGCCTCGGCATGGGCAGTTCGCAAGGTTCCGGTGCGCGCCGCCACCGGACTGGTCCTGACCGGGGCGGCCGCCGTGGCGCTGGCCGGACTTGCCGCACCACCCCGCACCAGCACCGACATGTACCGCTACGCATGGGACGGCCGCGTCCAGGCCGCCGGGATCTCCCCTTATGCCCATCCCCCCGCCGCACCGGAACTCGCCCGACTGCGCGACCACTGGTTGTTCCCCGCCGAGGGCTCCTGTCAGGGCTGGGGACTGACCCACACGACCGGTGGCCTGTGCACCCGGATCAACCGCCCGACCGTCCCCACCATCTACCCGCCCGTCGCCGAAGGCTGGTTCTTCACCGTCCATCTCCTCTCTCCGTCGGACAGCCGCCACAAGCCGCTCCAAGTGGGGGGTGCCGTGCTGGCGTTCGGTACCACTTGTGCTCTGCTCACGGTGCTGCGGCGGCGAGGCGACCCGCGTCGGGCCCCGGCCCGCGCCGCCCTGTGGGCCTGGTGCCCGGCCGTGCCCTTCGAGGCGGTCAACAACGCCCACATCGACACCCTCGGCGTCCTCCTGACCGTGCTCGCCCTTGGCACCGCCACCGCAGGAGCCCGCCGTGGAGGCCTGCTCGGCGCCGCCGTCGCGGTGAAACTGCTGCCCCTCCTGACCCTGCCCGGCGCACTTTCCGGAGAACGCGGTCCGGCTCGCGTCCTGCGCACGGTGTCGGCGACGGTCGCCGTCGTCGCGCTCGCCTACCTGCCGTACGTCGCCGCGTCCGGCGCCGGTGTCCTGGGCTACCTTCCGGGTTACCTCGAGGAGGAGGGCTACGAACCCGGTGACGTGCACCGCTTCGCCCTGCCGCGGCTCCTGCTCCCGGACGCCGCCGCGGGAGGGGCCGTCCTCGTACTGCTCGCACTGCTGGCCCTGTACGTCTGGTGGCGCGGCGACCCGGCCCGCCCATGGCGCGGTGCCCTGCTCCTGACCGGCACGGCGCTGCTGCTGGTCTCGCCCAATTACCCCTGGTACTCGCTCCTCGTCGTCGGCCTGATCGCACTCGACGGCCGCTGGGAGTGGCTGAGCGTGACGCTTGCCGGCACCGTGCTCTACCTGGGTGGCCGTCTCCTGCCGGGCGTCCCCCTCCAGGCTTGGGCCTACGGCACGGCCGGCGTGTGTGTCGCCTTCGGAGCCTGGCTGCGCGCCGCCCGGCGGCCTCTGGGACGGCGTCTGCCGCGCGCCTGATGCACGCGCCCCGGAGCGGGCGGTGGTGCGGCCCGGGCCCTCGCCATGTCCCGGACCCAACGCGGCCGTCGTCTTTCCCTACGAGCGCCGGACCGACGCGTTCGGGACGTGCGTTGTCCAGTCGCTCATGGACACTGCTCGAAAGGCTGGGTAAGCCGATGGATCACCGGGAAAAAATGTCGCACCCATTTCCGATCTGCTGGAAGGGCGGAGAAAGCTGCTCGACCTCGCCTGCGGATTCCTCTGCTCCGCGACGCACGCGGAAGAGCGGTCAAGGAGACCTGTCGGCACTGGTACGCCGTGGGTGACCGTGAGATGGCGGATCCGCGGGCATGGCCGGCCGAGACGCCGGCGAATGTCTGTCTGTCCCGCTCGGTGTGGGTGCGCGGCGCGACGGAACGCCGTGATGAACCGGGAGCCGGGGTCGTCGCGGAGCTGACCCGGCAGTCCCTGCGCGGTTTCCGGGGCGCGCGCCGGGATCGGACGGCACCGGAAGTGGTCCGTGCGTTCCGGACAGCGTGCAGATCGCATGACCTGCGGCTCCTGGCCGGCCTGCCGGCCACCGACGGCTCGGCCGTCTTCGACGGCGGCGGGAAGATCCGGACGCCGGCCGGAACTGCCGGTCAGCGGTGCCCGCGACGTCACCCGCTGCCTCGGCGCGCTGCCGGCCCCTGGTGAAGGTCGGTGACATGCGGTCGGCGGGGCCGCGGCGGCGATCAGCCTCGACGTGCACGACGGCCGGGTCGTCAACGTCCGGCTCAGTCGTGAGCCGGAGACAATCGATGTGAAACAGCAGCTGATTCCGGAAATACCGGTCACTGCGGATGCGGGCATCGCCACAGGATGTTCGGATTCCGACCATAGGCTGTGTCTATCGACGCCTTCCAATATGCATCTTGGACGTCCCCGCGTGCTCGTTCATAGCATTCGGACATGGCACTCACCGGAATTCGTCCGGCAGGGGACAGCGCCTTCGGGAAGGCCGTGACGGACGTGAGCGGTGAGCGGGCACGACCACCTACGAGGAGGCTTCCATGAATTGGCGCGACGCCGCGGCATGCAGTGGGGAAGACCCGGAACTGTTCTTCCCCATCAGTGGCAGCGGCCTGGGAATGGTGCAGATCGGCGAGGCCAAGGCCGTGTGCCGGCGGTGCCCCGTCACGGACCGGTGCCTGGAGTGGGCACTGGGCGCCGGCCCCATGGAGGGCGTCTGGGGCGGCACCACGGAGGGCGAACGACGCACGCTGCAGCGCCGCGCGGTTCGTGAGCGGCTCAGAGAGACGAGCGAAACCGCCGCCTGAGCCGCCCCATGCGACGGCTCGCCGGTTTCCGACACCGCCTGCGGGATGGAATCAAGACACTCATGGAGGCCCTGCGCCGCCGCACAGCTGTCTCCTCGTCCCCATGGGGACTCATGCTCATGCGGGGCAAGGACCGGGGCGACTGAGCACCCCCTCGAACCCGACGCTGAAGGACCGGCCCATGCTGATGGGGTACACGGACGCAGCCGGACCTGGTCCAAGACATCCTGGACATCACTGCACTGGTCGATCGGTTCCGGCTTCCGTCCATGGTCAACTGATGCAACCCAGACTCTACGGCCAGACCCGGTGAACCTTCCCGTGCTCCGGCCGGGAATGTTCGCCGGCCCTCTCCCAGAACGAGCAGTGGTGTGCGGAGTACGCGTCGACGGGGTGGATTCCGCCTGGTCCGGGAGCCAGCGACTGCACCGGCTGCGCGAGAGGTGACGAAGAGCGCAGGGCCGGCCAGAGTGGGGCGGCCGGGGAGTTCGGGTCGCCGGTGTGCGCGATGCCGAGGGCGCCCGCGGACTCACCGAACAGGGTGACATTGCCCGGATCACCGCCGAAGCGCTCCGCGTTCGCCCGCACCCAGCGCAGGGCCGCCTGCTGGTCCGCCAGTCCGAACGGTGGGGCGGAGCCCAAGCCGGGGTGGCCGAAGTAACCGAAGATCCCCAACCGGTAGTTGACCGTGACGACGACCGTGTCCCCCCGGACCGCCAGCTGCCCGGTACCGTAGTCACCGCCGGAACCGCCCAGGAACGCACCGCCGTGCATCACCGGTACTGAACGGCTCACCTGGTGCGTCGCGCCGCGACGAGGATTTCCCGGACCGCGACGCGTGGAGAACGGCTCGAAATCTCACCCCACGGATGCCTCCGTGTTGTCGCGCAGGTGTGTGCGCCGCGGCCGGATACGGTTCTTCCGCTGTCATCGCGCCCATTTCCGTGCAGTCGACGATGAAGGAGATTCCCGATGGCTGATGAGCCGATCCTGGTGCTTGCCGCGACCGGCGGACAGGGCAGGGCCGTGACCGGGGCGCTGCTGGGCCGCGGTGCCAGGGTGCGGGCGATGGTCCGGGACCCCGAGGGGGAGGCCGCGCGCCGGCTCGCCGATCGGGGGGTCACCGTCGTGGCGGGTTCCCTGGGTGACCGCGGTTCCCTCGCCGCGGCGATGGACGGGGTGGCCTCGGTCTTCGCCCTCACCACCCCCTTCGAGGCCGGCGTGGACGCCGAGGTGGCCCAGGGGCGGTCCATCCTGGCAGCCGCCCGCGAGGCGCGCGTGCCGCATCTGGTGTTCAGCTCGGTCGCCGGGGCCGACCAGGAGAGCGGGGTGCCGCACTTCGACAGCAAGGCCCGCATCGAAGCCGAACTGGCCTCCGGCGACGTGCCCCACACGATCCTGGGGCCGACGTACTTCTACGACAACGCGCTCGGCGGAGCGGAGCGCATCCGCGGCGGGGTGCTCGACCTGCCGCTGCCCTCCGACAGGCCGTTGCAGCAGCTCGCCCGCGCAGACCACGGCGCCTTCGCGGCCGAGGTGCTGCTGGACCCCGCACCCTACGTGGGGCGGCGTATCGAGCTGGCCAGTGACGCGCCCACTCCTGCGCAGATGGCGGACGCGCTGGGCGCGGCCCTGAGGCGGGACGTCCGGCACGAGCGCGTACCGCTGGAGGCCATCGGCAATCCCGACATGCACGCGATGTGGACCTTCCTCAACGGACCCGGTTACCGCGTCGACCTTCCCTCGCTGCACGCGGCCCACCCGGAGATCGCCTGGACGGGCTTCGCCGACTGGGCGCGAGCCACCTTCGCCCCCGACGACTGAGCCCGGACGCATCCCCGTGCCCTCGGCGGGGACGGCGACCTGCTGGTCGCCGGCGCCGGACGGAGGCGGAAGCTCGGCCCGCGGCGACTTCCGAGGGCCCTGAGCCGGACCGCCGACCTCGTCCGGCACGCGTCACCCGCGCCAGACGGGACGGCAGCCATGAGGATCGATGGCACCGCGCAAACGCGCCGTCAGGCCGCTGAGCCGGTGGCGTCGTGGTCGGTGGACAGCGCGAGGGGCCGCCAGGCGTCGGTCTCCTTGCGGAGCTGTTCGATCTTGCCGTCCATCGCGGCGGCGCAGTCGCTGCCGAGTTGGGCGCGCATCGGCGGATGGTCGGCGTCGGCGAGCTCGATCATGGCCCGCGCGCCCTTGACGGGGTCGCCGGGCTGGTCGTGGTTGAGGGCAGGGACGGCGTCGCGCACCGCACCCGCGGTGGCGGCGTAGTCGTCGATCAGCCGGCCCTCGGTGTGCAGGCTGGACGCGTCGAGGAAGTCGGTGCGGAAATAGCCCGGTTCGATGATGACGACGTGGATGCCCAGCGGGGCCAGTTCGTCGTGGAGGGCCTCGGAGAGCCCCTCCACCGCGAATTTGGTCGAGCAGTAGACGCCGAAGCCCGGCGCGCCGCGGAAACCGCCGATGGAGCTGAGGTTGAGGATGCGGCCCGACCGCTGCCGGCGCATGACCGGCAGGACGGCGCGGGTGACGTTGGCCAGACCGAAGACGTTCGTCTCGTAGACCGACCGGAACGCCGCGTCGGAGATCTCCTCCACCGCTCCCAGCACACCGCGCCCCGCGTTGTTGACCAGGACGTCGATCCCGCCGAAGGCGTGCACGGCCGCGTCGACCGCCGCACGGGCCTGCGCCTCGTCCGTCACGTCCAGGGCGACCGCGAGCACCCGGTCGCCGTACGCGGCGAGCGCCTTCTCCACGTCCCGGGGGTTGCGTGCCGTCGCCACGACGCGGTCTCCGCGTTCCAGCGCCTGACGCGCGAGTTCCAGGCCGAACCCGCGGGCCGCGCCGGTGATGAACCATGTGATCATGTCTGCCGGCCTCCTGGAGTCAGTGCGCGATGAGGTTCTGGCCGCCGTCGATGTCGTACGTCCCGCCGGTGAGGGCGTCGTTGCACATGACGTGGGTGGCCAGAGCGGCGACGTCCGCGGGTCCGACGACGCGCCGGATGGGCAGCTTGGCGCGCAGTTCCTCGCGCCGGGCCTCGAGCTGATCGCCCAGGAGCGACGCCGACAGTGAGGTGTCGACGAAGCCGGCGGCGATCAGGTTCACGCGGATCGGCGCCAGCTCGAGCGCCAGGTTCGCGGTGAGCGCGGGAAGGGCCGCGGTGAGCGTGGACGCGACGGCCATGCCGACGCCGGGGCGCCGGCCGCCGGTGCCGCCGATGAACAGGAGGGTGCCGCCGGGGCGGACCTTGTCGGCACTGTAGAGCGCCACCCCCAGGGTCATGGCCAGACGTTCGCTGAAGTGTCGGCTCGCCTCCGCGAGGTCCATGTCGGCCAGCGGCATGTAGAAGGGGCTGCCGGCCGTGAGCAGCACGTGGTCGACGGTGCCGGGCAGGCCCTGGAAGAACTCCTTGAGGCGGTCCGTTTCGGTGGCGTCGAAGGCCGCCGTGCTCAGGGGCCGGAGCTCGTCAGCGGCCTGCCGCAGCCGCTCGGGGTTGCGTCCGACCATGACGACCTCACCGCCGCCGGCCCGTACGCGGCGTGCGGTCTCGAAACCGATGCCCGCGCCGGCCCCGATCACCACGACGGTCTGGCCGGTGAGGTCAGGGGGGTTGTGGTGCGCCTTGCCGCCTGTCATGGGCACCTCCGGTTGCCGTCCCGTCGTGGCCGTCGTGGCCGTCGTGGCCGTCGTGGGGTCAGACCAGCGCCTCGCCGCCGTGCAGCTGCGGGTACAGCGCCTCGGTGCCGCCGGACAGCGCCGCCCGGACCCGCTTGGTGGTGTCGTCGGCGAGGACCTCGTCCGCCCCCGCCTCCACGCCGTCGAGGACGGCGCGGGCCACCGTGGCGGGATCCTCCTTCGGACCGGTCACTGCCGCGGCCATCTCCGTCGCGAGGTAGCTGACGTGGAGGGCGGTGACCTGCGTGCCCTGCTCGGCGAGCGCCACCCGCAGGGCATTGGTGATCGACCACTCGGCGGACTTGGCGGCGGCGTACCCGGCGGTGCGCGGGATGGACACCCAGGAGAGCACGGAGAGGACGTTGACGATGGCGCCGCCCCCGTTGCGCCCGAGAACGGGAGCGAACGCCCTGCTCATGTCGAGGGTGCCGAGGACGTGCGTCTCGAATTCCGTACGGAACGAATCCAGGTCCGCGGTGAGTACGTTCGCCCGGGTCGTGGAACCCGCGTTGTTGATCAGGAACGTCACGTCCCCGGCCTGCTCGGCCGCGGCACGCACCGAATCGTGGTCGGTGATGTCCACCGCGATCGGGACTGCTTCGGGGACGGTGACCTTCGCGGGGTCGCGGGCTCCCGCGTACACCTTGGCCGCCCCGGCTTCGAACAGCGCTCGCACGAACTGCTCACCGAGTCCGCGATTGGCTCCGGTGACGAGGGCGACGGACCCTTGGACCTTCATGGGGGCACCTTCCCGGCGTGCGCACTCTCAGGGCTGGGCGCGTGGTCACGGCGCCACGGCAGCCCGTGGTCGTCCTCCCTCTTCGAACGTATATCGCCCCCGTTGCCGCCACCACCTGACGCGGCCACGGGCCGGGGGCCGTGCGGGTGGCGGTGGCACCCCATTGGCGGCGCTCACGATGCCGCGGCCGCCACGGTCCGGAAACTGGTGCTCGGCAGCGAAGTGTCGTGGAGGAGGTCGGCGTGACGGGCGAGTCCTCCGGTGGGGCGGATCAGCAGGAGTCGTCGGGGGAGACCGCCGAGCCGAACGAGGCGAACAGCGTGGCGGACCCCTCCGTACGCACAGGCGAGCGCCGCACGCTGCTGGACGAGCTGACGAACCCACCTCCGCCGCCCCCGCCGCCACCTCCGGTGACGGCGGAGCGCGCCACCGTGAACCCGCTGAAGGTCTGGCTCCCGGTGGTCCTGTTGCCGGCGCTGGTCTTCTGCGTGGTCCAGTCGCTGCGCCCGCTGCCGGCGCCCACCCTGAAGCTGACCGTGGCGCCCTCCTACACCTTCGGCGGCGGTGCGCCGTCACTGCCGTGGCCCGCCGAGGGCCAGGCGGTGCTGGAGGCCGAGGGACTGGGCCGCATCGGTGCGTTCGGCGAGCAGCGGCCGGTACCGATCGCGAGCGTCGCGAAGGTGATGACGGCCTATGTCATCCTGCGCGACCACCCGATCAAGGAGGGCGGCACCGGCGCGACCGTCGTGGTCGACCGGAAGGCCGAGGAACAGTTCGGCAGCGGGCAGACGGAAGGGGAGTCCGTCGTCAAGGTGACCGCGGGGCAGAGGCTCAGCGAGTACGAGGCGCTGGAGGCCGTCATGCTGCCCTCGGCCAACAACGTCGCCCGCCTGCTGGCCCGCTGGGACGCGGGATCGGAGGAAGCGTTCGTGCGGAAGATGAACGCCACCGCCAGGCAGCTCGGCATGCGTGACACGACGTACACCGACCCCAGCGGCCTGGACGCCACCACCGTCAGCACAGCGAGCGACCAGGTCAAGCTGGGGCATGCGGCGATGAAGGACCCGGTCTTCGCGGAACTGGCCGCCAAGACCCGGTACACGGACCTCAATGGCGACGTCCAGAGGAACGTCAACCAGCTGCTCGGCTCCGGCGGTGTCGTCGGCATCAAGACCGGCAGCAGCACCAAGGCGGGCGGCAACCTCCTCTTCGCGGCGGTCCGTGACTTCGACGGCACGCAGCAGCTCGTCATCGGCGCGGTGCTCGGGCAGCACGAGGCGGACATCCTCGACACGGCGCTGGGCCGCAGCAACACGCTGCTCCAGGCCGCACTGCGGGCCCTCGCCCGGGACACGGTGGTCAGGAAGGGCCAGGTCGTCGGCTACGTGGACGACGGTCTCGGCGGCCGGACGGAGGTGATGGCGGCCGAGGACGTCCGGGCGATCGGCTGGGGCGGACTGGAGGTCGGTCTCTCCCTGGACGCCCCTGTCGATGGCGTCCCGCACGCCGCTCCGGCCGGGGCCCCGGTCGGCATCCTCACCGTCGGGGGCGACGACAGCGCCGTCAAGGTGCCGGTGGCCCTCGCCGGCCACCTGGCCTCGCCGTCGTTCGGCTCGAAGCTCACCCGCCTCGGCTGACACCGGACACACGGGAAGAGCGCCCGTGGGGTGACCGTTGCCGGCCGCGGGCCGTGAGTCCCACGAGCCGGAGAGTTCCCCGGTCAGCAGTTACCCGTCCATGGCGGGCACCCCGGATCCCTGGACGAGGTAGTCCGCGACCAGGTCCGCGAACTCCTGCTCGGTGAGCACCCTCGTACCCAGCTCCTGCGCCTTGGTGAGCTTGGACCCCGCACCCTGGCCCGCGACGAGGATGGTCGTCCTCTTCGACACGCTGCCCGAGGAGGAGCCGCCGGCGTTGCTGACGAGCTCGTTCATCTCGTTGCGGTTCCTGCCGGCGAGCGGCCCGTTCATGCCGCCCGTGATGACGACGATCTGACCGTCCAGCGGCTTCGCCTCACCGGGTGTGCCGGCGGGGGCCGCCGAAGGCTCCGTCATGGTGACGCCCGAGGCGACGAGCTTGTCGATGACGGCACCCATGGCCGCGATGTGGGCCGCGATCTTGGGTGCGTTCGCCGCCGGGAGCTTGTGCACAGCGGCCAGCGCGTCGGCGTCGGCGGCGCGTATCGCGTCCATCGTGCCGAAGTGCCGGGCGATCTCCCGGGACAGCGTACGGCCGGTGCGGACGATGCCCAGCGCGCAGAAGACCCGGTTGAGGGGCTTGGTCTTGGCCGCCTCGATCTGCGCCACCACGGTGTCCGCACGCTTCTCGCTGCGGGTCGCGTCGACCAGTTGCTCACGCGTGAGGCCGAAAAGGTCGGCCACGTCGGCGAGTGCGCCGCCCTCGACCAGCGCCTCGAGGTAGGTGGTGCCGAGACCGTCGATGTCGAGCTGGTCGCGGCCCACGGCGTAGCGAAGCGCGGCCAGCAGCCCGCAGCCGCCGGCGCCGCCCGCGCACTCCCACCGTTCGCCGGAGGTGTCGATCTCGCCGCCGCACTTCGGGCACGAAGCGGGGAAGACGACGGGTGCCTCGTCGCCCGTGCGCAGTTCCACCACGGGGGCCTCGATGCGGGGGATGATGTCGCCGGCCTTCCACACCATGACGGTGTCGCCGATCATCATGCCGCTGTCACGGATGAACTTCGGGTTGTGCAGCGTCGCGTACCGGACCACGCTGCCGTCGACCTCGACCGGCTCCAGCACGGCGCGCGGCGCGATGATGCCGGTGCGTCCCACGTTCCACTCCACCGCGAGCAGCTTCGACTGCCGCACGGCGGCGGCGAGTTTGTACGCCGTCGCCCAGTGCGGGTGGCGGGTGGCGAACCCGGCCTTCTCCTGCTCGGCGACCGCGTCGGCCTTGATGACGACGCCGTCGATGCCGAACGGCAGCTCCGCGCGCAGCCCGGCGATCTCGTCGACGCGGCGCTGGACCTCCTCGACCGTCGCGCACACGCGCGGTCCGACCAGTGCCGCGGCCGTGGTCTGCACCCCCGCCGCGGCGACCGCGTCCATCATCTCCGTGTGCGTGCCACCGGGCAGGCCGATCACGCCGTACGCGTAGAAGGTCGTCTCGATCACGTAGGGGCGGTCCTTGGCGCGCAACGTCCCGGCCGTGCCGTTGCGCGGGTTGGAGAAGACCTTCGCCCCGTGGGCCGTGCGTATGGCGTTGGCGGCCTCGAACTGCTCCCGGGTGAGCAGCACTTCCCCGCGCACCTCGAAGGTGGCCGGCGTGTTCAGCTCCAGCGGCAGGCCGACGATCGACCCGATCGCGTGGGAGACGTCCTCGCCGAAGGCGCCGTCGCCCCGTGTGACGAGCTGCGTCAGGCGGCCGTCCACGTACCGGGCGGCGATGGCCGCGCCGTCCAGCTTCGGTTCGGTGACGTAGCCGCCCTGCACCGGCGCCCCCAGGCGACGGGCAACGGACGCGTCCCACTTGGCCAGTTCCTCAGGGCTGAACACATTGTCGAGGGAGAGCATGGGAACGGTGTGGGCGACATCGCCCGTCGGGGCGGCACCGCCGCCCACCTTGCCCGTGGGGGAGTCCTCCCGGACGTCCTCGGGGTGCTCCCGCTCGTACTCGCGGATGCGCGAGGCCAGCAGGTCGTAGGCGGCGTCGTCGAGCGGACTCGTCCCGTCGCCGTAGTAGGCGGCGCAGGCCTGCAGGGCCGTGTCCACGGCGGAGCGGTAGTCCTCACGGGACATCGGCGGGGCAGCGATCAATGTCGTCATGTCCCGAATCTTGGTGCAGGGGTCTGACAGTGAGGCCGTGTGCGGAACCGGCCTGTGGATAACCCCAGCGGCGGCCGGCGGGTCCGCTCCTCAGCGGTCGCCGGCGCGGCCGGCACGTCTTCGGCGGTGCCGAGGAGGCGAGTGGAGGAAACTCGCCCGGGTGCACGAACCTCTCGTGCACGACGTCCCCAAGGCCAAGGACGCAGACCTCGTGGGCCGTCCTCGTCGGTGGGCCTCGACACACCTGCCGCCGGGGCGCTCGGGTGTTCCGATCGGCCCGAGGAACCGTTCCACCGAACGGCCTCGTCTCAAGGTTCCGACGGCGCAGGACTCCGCCGAGTGGCGCACACGCGCCTCGTACGGGCCCTTGTCCCTCAGGCGGGCTCCTTGCCGATGCCGCCGCACGCCTTGCACAGCAGCCTGGCCGCTCCGTCGGCGAGTTCGCGGACGACGTCGAGGGCCGACTCGATCCTGGTGACCGTGCCGACCGCCTCGCCCGCGTAGAGGGCCATCGCGTCCACGCGCCCGGTCGTCGTCCGGAGCGGGCAGACCGGGCCGGACGCCGGAATGGGCACGGGCATGCCGCCCAGCAGCGCCTCGCCCGCGACGTCGGTGTCCAGGGTGCGGGCGCGTTCGACGCAGGCCGACAGGACGCGGTGCGGCGCGTCCGGCCATCCGGTCGAGAACTGCGTCGTCAGTTCCGTGTCCCGAGCGCCCGCCCTGATCAGGGCCTCCTTGTATTCCGGGTGCGCGTCGGACTCGTAGGTGGCGACGAACCGCGTGCCGATACGGGCCGCATGCGCCCCGGCGGCCAGGACCGCGGCGAGGGACCGTGCGGTGCCGATGCCGCCCGCCGCGACGACAGGGACGTCGACCGCGTCGAGCACATCGTCGAGGAGCGGCAGCAGGGGCCGTACCCCGCGGACGTGACCGCCCGCCTCCCTGCCCTGGGCGACGACGAAGTCACACCCCGCGTCCGCCGCGGCCCGGGCCTCCTCGGCCGAACCCACCTGCCACGCGGCCAGCGCGCCGCCGCGCTTGGCACGGGTGACCAGCCGGGCGACGGGATCCGCGTAGAAGAACTCGACGACCGGCATCCGCTCGGCGGCCACGTCGACGCACGCCTCGTCCTCGAGCAGCGGCAGGATGAAGTTGACCCCCACCGGGCGGGACGTGCGCCGGCGCACCGCGTCGAGCAGTTCGGCGAGTACAGGCGGTGGCACCCTCGGGTAGCCGACCATGCCGAGCGCCCCCGCCGCGGACACCGCGTCGGCGAGGTCGAGCCCGCTCACCCAGCCCATGCCGGCCAGCTGGATCGGCACGTCGCAGCCGACGAGATCGGTGAACCGGGTGCGCAGGGGGATGGGTACGGTCGCCATGTGCTGATGCAAGCGCCCGGCCTCGGGCCGCCGCCACTGCGACGCGTCGCAGTGGCGGAGCGTCACCCTGACGGCCCATGCCGTCGCGCGGGCCGCCGCCGGCGTCGACAGGGTGGCGCCGTACGAAGTCGAGGACGGTCCAGGCGACGAGCGCGGGGGCCTCCGAGGGGATGCGCGTGGCTGACGCCCGGCAGGATCACCTGCTCGGCCCGGGCGGGCCAACCGGCGGGCGCGAGGCTGCGTGCCCGGCAGGGCCTGTCGAGGCACTCCCTGACGCCTCCCGCCATCAGGGGCGCCGGCCGGCGCACGACTACAGGCCGGCGGGGTCGGCGTCCCGGGCGGCGAACGCCCCTCGCTCGCGCTCGAAGAAGTACCGGCTGCTGAGGACCGAGCTTCCCGAAGCCCCCTGAGCCAGCACGCGCGCCATGACGTCCAGGTACCCGGGCGCACACACCTCGGTCCGGTGTCCGGGGGAGTTCACCTTCAAGCCCGGCGTCAGCGCGGTTACGGTCCCTGCCGACGGCGAGCCGTTCAGGCGAACAACCGCTGAAGTCCTGGAAATCCAGTGCCAGGCACATGAACTTCCGTGCCACACTGACCAGCAGTCCGGGGAGAGTGTTGCCGGCGCACCGGGCCCCGGCCGCGTGCCGCACCGAAACGCGCGATCGATGGGCCTCGCCTTCTTCGCACACGCGTCGTCCAGTGATTGCACTCGGTGATTCGCACATTCCGGTGTCGGACTTGGGCCGCGCCGGCGAAGGCATCTGCGGTCGTGCCGGAATTCGATGAAGCGGGTGATGTCCTGCCGGACTGCTCCCGGGGCGGAGGGAGTCAAGCGCGCAGTATTCATTCCTGGGCGCTGAAGCATGATTCCGCCATGGGTCGAGGCGATTTCCGGTACGGGCGGCAAACCCGCCCCTTGCTGGACCGAAGTGCGCTGGACGGCGTCACCGCGGAACACCCGCCAAATTTTTCGTCTCCCGTTCAGGTCGATCTTGCGGAGTTCGCCTCGAAAGCCCGAGGACATTCCCCCTGCCGTGCGAGACGCACGGTGTTCCATCCGGGATTGTGTGTGATCGTCGACGAGGCGCCCCGCCTCAGGCCGCCCCGTACCTGCGAACCGAAATTCAAGAGATTTCCGAAGACAGAGCCGCGCCCATCTCGTTTCTCATATGCACGCGGCTGTGCGCCGTGCGCTGAAAGCGGCCGTCCGGCGCCGGCAGAGGTGTCCCTATGCTCTCGATCGCAAGATCAGCAAGGATCGGAAGGTGCTTCTGCATGTCCATACCCCGCATACCCGCCCGCGCAAGGCGATGGCGGGTGCGTGCTCGCGTGGCCGGGCTGGTGATGGCCCCACTCACGGTGGCCCTCCCCGCCACCGCCGCGGCGGCGACGGCCACACCGTCCGCGACCGCCGCGACCCCGGTCGCCCCGACTTCGGCCGCGTCCGACTGGCCGTACGCGGGCGGCGACCTCGGCGACACGCACAACGCGGCATCCGAGCGCACCATCGGCACGGGCAACGTCGCCGGCCTCGAGACCAAGTGGACGTTCACCACAGGGGACAGCGTCTCGGCGACACCGACCGTGGTGGGCGGCTACGTGTACGCGCCGGACTGGGCAGGCAATCTCTACAAGGTGCAGGCGACGACCGGTCAGAAGATCTGGAGCCACCAGATCAGCGACTACACCGGGATCGTGGGCGACATCTCGCGGCTCAGCCCCGCCTATTGGAACGGCGAGATCGTCACGGGTTCGGGCGAGCAGCGCAGCGACAGCACGGACGGCGCGTTCCTCTTCGGGATCGACGCCCTGACCGGCACCCGGCTGTGGAAGACCCAGATCGACGCGGACCCGGCCGCCATCGTGACGTCGTCGCCCGTCATCGCCGACGGTGTCGTCTACGTCGGCGTGTCGTCCAAGGCCGAGCGATTCGCTCCGCCGTTCACGTTCCGCGGCAGTGTCGTCGCCCTGGACGCCGTCACCGGCAAGAAGCTGTGGAAGACCTACGTGGTCCCCGAGGGCTACACCGGCGGCGCCGTGTGGGGCAGCAACCCGGTTGTCGACGCGAAGACCGGGCTGGTGTACGTCGGAACGGGCAACAACTACACCGTACCGCCCGGTGTCTGCACCTCTCCCGACGAGACCGGCTGCACTCCCGGGGCGGACGACAACTACCAGGACTCCATCGTCGCCTTCGACATGCACACCGGCGAGATCGCCTGGGCCACCAAGACCCTGACCGCCGATACCTGGACGGTCGGCCAGCGGTTCGGTGACGACTTCGACTTCGGCTCCGCGCCCAACCTCTTCACCACCACAATCAACGGCAAGGCCACCGACCTGCTCGGCATCGGCCAGAAGAGCGGCGTCTACTGGACGCTCGACCCGGTCACGGGGAAGATCGTCTGGGCGACGGCGGTCGGCCCCGGAGGCAACCTCGGCGGCCTCCAGTGGGGCTCGGCCGTGGACGGCAAGCGCATCTACGTCGCCAACACCAACACCAACCACCTGCCTGTCACGCTCACGTCCGCGACCGGGCAGAAGTCGACCACCACGGGCGGTTTCTGGGCCGCACTCGACCCCGCCACCGGGAACATCCTGTGGGAGACCGCGACGCCCGGCTCGGCGTCGCCCATGTCCTTCGTGTCCAGCGCCAACGGCGTCGTCTACGGCGGATCCACGAATCCGGCCGGCAACAACATGTACGCCCTGGACGCGGCGACCGGCACCGTCAAGTGGGGCTTCGCCAGCGGGGGTGCCGTCCTCGGCGGCGCGTCGATCGTGGACGGCTCGGTGTACTGGGGCTCCGGCTACCACACCCAGAACATGGGCCCGTTCTTCCCGGCCAAGGGCGACAACAACAAGCTGTACGCGTTCTCCCTGCCGCGGGCCCTCCCGCAGACGGTCTACGTCTCGCCTACCGCCGTGGCCTCCGCGGCGGACACCAGTTGCAGCACTCCCGCCTTCAGCTCGATCAACGCGGCTGTCAAGGCGGTGGCCGACGGCGGCCGGGTCGTCGTCTGCAACGGCACGTTCCACGAGAACGTCGCGGTCACCAAGCCGCTGGCCCTCGAGGCCCGTGCGAACGTCACCATCGACGCCGCCAACCTGATCAACGGCATCGAGATCAGCGCGCCCGACGTCACGGTGACCGGGTTCACGGTGAAGAACGCCGTCGGCGAGGGGATCCTCGTCAACAGTGTGAAGAACGCGACCATCGCGAACACCATCGTCTCGGGCAACAACACCGGTACGGGCCCGAACGCCGTCGCCAACTCCTACGCCTCGTGCGCGCGGACGCCGTCCGGGCCCGGTGACTGCGGCGGAGGCATCCATCTGCTCGGCAGCTCCAACGCCACCGTGCTGGCGAGCACCGTCAGCGGCAACGGCTCCGGGATCGTCATCAGCGACGAGACCGGTCCGGCGTCGGGTAACACCTTCAACGGCAACTCCGTGCACGGCAACGCCTCGGGATCCGGCTTCGCCCTGGTCTCCCGCAACGGCGCGGCGGCTCCCGGCGGCGTGCGTGCTCCTGGCGCCGGTGGCGTCTTCGGCAACAGCATCACCGGCAACAACGTGTTCGACAACGGACTCGAGGCGGGCGGAGGCGGGGTCACCCTCGCGTCGGCCGTGGCCGGCGGCGCGGTCTACGGCAACACCGTGCAGAGCAACGTCATGACCGGCAACGGCTGGGCGGCCGTGGCTGTGCACGGCAACGTGTCCGGACTGGACCTGGGCGACAACATCGTCAGCAACAACCAGATCGGCACCAACAACACCGTCGGGGACACCGACACGGGCACCATCGGGGATCTGCAGACCACTGGACTCCTCGTGAGCACCGTGGACCCGATGTCCGTCCAGATCACCGGAAACACGATCTCCGGCAACGTCCTCGGCATCTGGACGCACGGCCCCGTCACGGCGCCCAACGCCGCCGGCGCCAACACCTTCAGGAACGTCACCACCGCGGTTTCGGCTCAATAGACGCCCGCCGCGTCCTGCCGAAGACCGATTCGGCGGGACGCGGCGGCGAGCCGCCGAGAGTCGTCCGCACGCGGCCGGAGCGTGAGGCTCGGCTCCTGCACGGAATCAGCGAACGAGCGAGCTCGGCGTCTCGCCGAACTGCCGCTTGAAGGCCCGGCTGAAATGACTCACATCGGCGAAGTGCCATCGAGCCGCTACAGCGGAGATGGTGTACCTCCCGCCCAGTGTGATGAGTTCCTCGCGCGCTCGTTCCAAACGGCGTCGACGTACATATGCCATCAGGGATTCGTCGACTTCTGCAAACGCCCGGTGCAATGTGCGAACGGAGACGGAAAGCGTCCTGGCCACCTCGGCGGGAGACAGGTGAGGGTCCAGAAGGCGGGCTTCCACGCAGTTGCGGGCAGAAGTGCGGAGCGAAGGACGGAAGGCGGAGTCGGTGGAAACCCCACGGGCCATGATCGCGCCGGCCAGCAACTGCAGCGCGGATTGCTGAGCGGCGCGGACGCCTGCCGGACTCAAATCACCCCGCATCTTGCGGATCAGATGAAGCTGCCCCAGCAACAGCCGCGCTTCGGGAGCGTCCTGGGATATGAGCGTGAGGGCCGGCAACCGACCGAGTCCTGTGGCGGTCAGTGTTTCGGACGGCATCAGCAGGACCCGCGCCCGTGTGCCGGGCCGGTAGGAGAACTCCCGTGGCACCTGTGCATCCCGTACGCACAGCGTGCCCGGCGGGACCTGAACGGTACGACCCGCCTCGGTGAGGCTCAGCCCGCCACTTCGCATGATGTGGACCACCGTGCGTCGCTCCGTGGCGCGCTTCATGCCTATGATGCCCTCCACCGCGTCGCCGTATTGCTCGCTGACCGTGATATCCCCGATCGTGGAGGATTCCACCCAGCACCGGTAATAGCCCGTTGTGTACTGCCTGGGAACTCGCAATGAGTGCACATGCCAAGGACGGGTGTCGTTCAGGCTCCGCCATCGCTGCCTCAGCAACTCGTCGCGTTGCGTATGAGCCAGTGCGACCTGGATACGTATGCGAGGTGAACGGGAATCAGAGGACGAGCCGCTGTCCGAGAGGCCTGACATAGTCACAGCAAAAGTGTATCCGACCACCTGATCGTGATTGCGCGTGGACGACCGGAGACGATTTCGGTCAGGGTCGGCGACTGGTCGGCATCAGGCGCGGACGTGGCCGCATTGCCGCGCCGATAACCGCGTTGATGTCGTGCCGACCTTCATCAAGGCCTTTGGGAACCGGTCGGCGGCATCCCGGTCCTACCGGCTGTCGATGTCACGCGCCCCATCAATGGCGGGCCCAGCTGCTGCGGCCGTTCTTCTCCCCGGTGGTCTCGCGGCCGGCCCGGATCGAGCTGCTCGCTCTGACGGACTGGAGAAGGGGTATCGCCGAGGTGAGCCCAAAAGGGGCCATGGGATGATCTTGAATCCCTGAAGGGTGTCCGAGCTTACTCGGTGCCGTCAGCCGCATCGTCCTCGGCGAGGATGCGGTAGACGGTGGCGACCGAGGGGTGCTCGCCCTTGTTCTTGCCCGAGGTGATGGCGAGCTTGCTCGCGATCTGCGGTACGGGAACGCCGTTGACCCGCAGGCTGCGGGCGTAGGCGGCCATGTCGTCATCGACGACCTTGGGCCGTCCTCCGTACCGTCCGCGCTCGCGGGCGGACGCCTGGCCTTCGAGGGACTTCTCCCGGATGTACTCGCGCTCGGACTCAGGCATGCCGGCGAAGAAAGCGAACAGGGCGGCGCCGTGCCCGGACGGGTCGTACACGCCTTGGAGGGGGCCGCTGAGGAGTTCGAGCTGGACATCGTAGTGGCGCAGATCTTCGGCGATGGTGAGGAGTTCGGCGGCGCCGCGGCCGAGGCGCTTCATCTCGTGCACGGTGAAGATCACCCGCTGGTGCGGGACAGCCTTCTTGATGGTGCGGGCGAAGTCCAGCGCCTTGACGAACTCCGGCCGCACCTTGACCCGGGTGCTGATCTTCTCCGAGAAGACGGGATCGCAGCCCGCCTCGTTCAGGGCGTCGAGCTGACTCTGGAGTTCCTGCTGGGCCGTACTGCAACACGCGTACCCCACCCTCGTGGGCTTCGTCTGGGCCGCGGGCACCGCGGCGTCGATCGCCGGGCCCATCTCCCACGCGCGGCCGGGGCCGCGGTCGGCGGGGGTCTTCACCTCCAGCTCGGCACGGAGCTGGGGGACGAGCATGAAGCGCGGGGTGTGGTACTTCGGGGCGACCTTGCCGCCGCGGGTGCGACAGGTGCTTCCGGCGGGGGCGGAACAGGTAGGGCAGTCGAACTGTTCGACGGCGGCGGCCGGTTCGGCGAGCTCTGGCATGTCGCAGAACTTATCGCGAGGGCCATTGTGCGAAAACTGTTTTGCGAGAGGTTGTGAGAATGAAGATCATGGGCAAACCGGACACGCTCTGGCGGGAGCCCGTGGTCTCTCAGAACTACTCATTTGTGAGAATCAGAAACTCGCCTGTATTGCTCACACGTCGCGGCGGTTCACGACGGCCACGGCGACGACCGCCGCGACGAGCGACCAGGCCCCGAAGACGGTCCACGCCTCGGCGACCGTTACCGGGTACTTGTCCACGGTGTAGTCCCGCGCGGGGTTCTGGACCAGGGCGCGCCATGCGGTGAGCGGCATCGCATTGCCGATCTCCTTGACCCAGCGGTAGGTCTCGCCCATGAAGAGCGGCGGCAACATCAGGAGTACGCCGACGACCGCCACGACGGTGCCCGCAGAGTGCCGGATGAGGGCGCCGAGAGCCATGCCGACGAGGGCGCACAACGGGGCGAGCAGTGCGGAGGCGGCGACAGCCCGCAGGGCCCCGGGGTCGCCGAGGGACATGCCGCGGTGGTCCTGCAGGATCGCCTGGGTCACACTGAACGAGGTGCCCGCGACGACTGTGCCGAGGACGAGCATGACCGCCACCATGACCGTCGCCTTGGCCGTCATCACCGCATGGCGTGCGGGGACGGCTGCGAAGGTGGTGCGGATCAGTCCGGTGGTGTACTCGCCGAAGACCGCGATGGCACCGACGCTGCCGGCGATAACCATGAGGAGCTGCCAGGCCGGGTCGACGAAGGCGGCCGCCAGGGGATCGAAGAGCATCTCGGGCTTGGCGGGGAATCCGGGCGGCGGGGCGGGAGGCAGTTCGGGCTGATGTGCCAGCCGCTCGGCATTGGTACGGGCGGAGTTCACGTGGATGCCGATGACCGCCAGCGGGCCGAGTCCGAGGACCCAGTAGGTGGAGCGCAGCGACCACAGTTTGATCCACTCGGCGGTGAGGAGGTTGCGGAACCGGGCGGGGGAGTCGAGGCCGGTCGCGTACACCTTTGGTTCGGACACCGTCTGTGTGGTCATAGTGCTTCTCCTGCGCTGTATTCGATGCTGTCGGCGGTGAGTCCCATGAAGGCCTCTTCCAAGGAGGCGGACCGGGGGGCGAGTTCGTGCAGCAGGACGCGGTGGTGGAAGGCGAGCTCGCCGATGCGGTCCGCCTCCAGGCCGGTCACCGTGCACGAGCCGTCGGCCTCCTGGCGAACGGCCGCCCCTTCCGCGATGAGGACGGACGTCAGCCCGGCGACGTCGGGCGTGCGGACGGTGACGCTCAGCTGGGTGCCGCGGGCTGCGAATTCCGTAAGGCTCTCCGCGGCGATCAGCTCGCCCCGACCGATGACGATCAGCTGCTCGGCGGTGTGCTCCATCTCGCGCATCAGATGGCTGGAGACCAGTACCGTGCGGCCCTCGGCGGCCAGCCGCCGGAAGAGGCCGCGCACCCACAGCACGCCCTCCGGGTCCAGCCCGTTGAGCGGCTCGTCGAACAGCAGGACGGGTGGGTCGCCGAGCAACGCGACGGCGATGCCGAGCCGCTGCTTCATTCCAAGTGAGAATCCTCCGATGCGGCGCTGGGCGGCGGTGGTCAGCCCCACCTCCTCCAGGACCTCGTCCACCCGGCGCCGCGGCAGGCCGTTGCTGTGTGTCAGTGCGGACAGGTGCGCCCGCGCACTGCGTCCGCCGTGCACGTCATGGGCGTCAAGTAGTGCTCCGACGTGCCGCAGCCCGCGCGGCCGTCCCCGGAACGGCTGCCCGTCGACGGTGACGGTGCCGCTGGTGGGGTCGTTCAGGCCGAGGATTGTCCGCAGCGTGGTGGATTTGCCGGCGCCGTTGGGGCCGAGGAACCCGGTGACGTGGCCGGGGCGGACGGTGAAGGTCAGGCGTTCGACGGCGGTGGTGGCGCCGTATCGCTTCGTCAGTTCGTTGACTTCGATCACCCGACCACGGTGCCGTGGGCCGCGCCCGCGCGGCATCGGCCCGCGGGCCACAATCTCAGGATCCGCCTGTAGCCCCGGGGCGTAAGCCTGCGGGTCGATGCCCCGACACCGGCCCGTACCTATGATCGCGACATGAGCCACTCACCCCGCGTCGCCCGCTCGCGGCGCATGCGACCGGCCGCGGCGCAGACCCTGGCCTGGTGCGGGGCGCTCGCCTACCCGATCCTGCTGTACCTCGCGGTGCTCTACGAGCATGAGCCCACCGGCATGCGGCTGCTGCTGCCGACGGCACTGTCGGTTCTGGCACTCCCCCTGCTGCGACGTCGACCATTGCCGACCCTGGCACTGATGCTGGCCGGTTCGTTCGCCGCGACGGTGCTAGCGGCCTCGAAACTGGCCTCGGCCTTCCCCTTCATGGCACCGGGGCATGCATGGCAGATCGGCTGTCTGCAGGCGCTGGTGACCGATGTCGCAATCGGCTGGATCGCCGCCACCCGGAGGCGCCGGACCGCGCTCGTCGCCGCGGCCTTTGCCCTCACCGTGCAGATCGCCGCCGCCGGCCACTACCGGAGCGGGCAGGACGCCCCTCTCTCGGCCATCGCGTTCCTCGTCCTGATGCTCGCCCTGGCCTGGATGACCGGCTACCTCGTCCAGGAGCGCCGCGAGCACGCCGAAACGGTACGGGCCCAGACGGCGGTCCAGGCGGTCACCGCCGAGCGGCTGCGGATCGCCCGCGAGCTGCACGACATGGTCGCGCACAGCATCAGCATCATCGCCATCCAGGCCGGCACGGGACGCCGGGTCATCGGCACCCAGCCGGCGGAGGCCCGCAACACACTGGCCGCCATCGAGACCACCAGCAGGGACACCCTGGCCGGGCTGCGGCGCATGCTCGGAGCGCTCCGCGCGACCGAACCCGAAGAAGCGCCGCTGGCCCCTGCGCCGAGCCTGGCGGACGTCGACCGGCTGGTCGCGACCACGAAGGACAGCGGCGTACGGGCCGACGTAGAGCGGCGGGGAGAACGGCGCCCACTACCCGCGGACGTCGAACTGTCCGCCTTCCGCATCATCCAGGAGGCGATCACCAACGTAGTTCGCCACGCGGGCACGCACGAGTGCCGGGTGGTCATCGACTATCAGGAGAACGAACTGACCATCGAGATCACCGACCACGGGCACGGGCCCACACCTGCCGGCACCGGCTACGGCATCACCGGAATGCGCGAGCGGGTCGCCCTGCTGCACGGCCAGTTCACCGCCGGGCCCCGCCCCGAAGGCGGCTTCCGAGTGGCGGCCCGGCTGCCGGTGCCCGTGGAGGCGCGATGACTCAGCCCCCCGTCCGTGTCGTGCTCGTCGACGACCAGCCGCTGGTGCGCGCCGGGCTGCGCGTACTCATCGCGGACAGCGCCGGTCTCGAGATCGTGGGAGAAGCGGAAACCGGCGACCAGGCAGTCCGGCTGGCCCAGGACCTCCGGCCCGATGTGGTGGTCATGGACATCCGCATGCCCGGCATGAACGGCATCGAGGCGACCGGACTGATCACGGCAGGCCTGAGCTCGGCACGGGTCCTCGTCCTCACCACCTTCGACGACGACGAGTACGTCTACGGCGCGCTGCGCGCGGGCGCGAGCGGATTTCTCGTCAAGGACATGGACCTGGACGACATCCTCGGCGCGATCCGCGTCGTCGCCGCCGGCGAGGCCCTGATCGCGCCGAGCGTGACCCGCCGCCTCATCGAGGAGTTCGCCGCCCGCCCCGAACCCGCGGCCGCGCCCCTGCGCGGGGCGATCGAGGGCATCACCGACCGGGAACGCGAGGTGCTCACCCTCATCGGACGCGGCCTGTCCAACACCGAGATCGCCGACCGGCTCTCCATCAGCCCTGCCACGGCCAAGGCCCACGTGGGGCGGCTGTTTACCAAGCTGGCGGCACGTGACCGAGTCCAGCTGGTCATCATCGCCTATGAGCTGGGCTTGGTATCGCCGTCGCGCTGACCGTGTTTCTAGCGGGTTGAAGTAGAGCCAGCGGGGCGGTGGTTTCGAGAGCCACTGGCTTGGGCGGTGAGATTGGGAGCCACTGGCTTGGGCGGTGAGATTGGGAGCCACCCGGTGTGATGGTCGGTGGCATGCTGCTGTTGGCGTAGTGGCATCTTTGGGATGTTTGGCCGCTCACTGCCCGTCGCGGACGCCTACGACGTCGGACGCCCTCTCATCGAGCAGATCCCCTCCGGCGCCACGCGGACCGACTGCTGCTGAACCGGCTCCCCGCCGCTCGGTTCAGGCGGCCTGGCCGAAGCCGGCCGCCGTCAGGTCCTGGTCGCGGAGCGGGGTGAAGTCCACATCCAGCTTCGGGTCGTACGCCTCGGGCTGGATGCCGAGCTCGTGGGTGGAGTACTCGCCGAACCGCTTGACGTGCTCGGTCAGGTACGGCGAGATGTGGGCCAAGTCCTCCGGGCCGATCTCCCAGCCCTCTTCCAGCAGCTGCCGGACGATCTCCGCGATGTCCAGGGCGTTGTGGAAGATCACCGCGTTCGTGAGCAGGGCGTTGAATTTCATCGCCTTCTCCTGCTCGACCGGGTCGTTGTCGGCAATGACGCCCTGGTTGCCGAACCCGACCCACTGGGAGAACCGGTTGAATGGCTCCACCTTGTTCGTCGCCGCCGTCACCCGCCGGCGAAGTGGCGCATCCGTCAGATACCGCAGCAGCTGCACGGTGCGGATCGCGCGGCCGACCTCACGGAAGGCGGTGTAGGTGGCGTTCTTGTGCGAGCCGGAGCGCAAGCGCTTGAGCAGCGTGGCCGAGGAAATGGCGCCCTCGCGTACGGAGATCGCCACACGCATCAGGTGCCGGAACTGGGACTCGATCAGGTCCCAGTCGATGGTGTTCTTGCCCGGCTCTGCCGAACAGGGCGTCGATGTGCACGTACTCGGTCTGCTTGCTGGGCCGGTAGAAGGTCAGCCCCTTCCAGTTCCTGATCCTGGGCATGAGGTCGAAGCCCAGCAGGTGCGCCAGGGTGAAGACAGGCAGCGACTGACCTTGGGTGTCGGCGTGCACGGTGGTGGGCTTGACCTCGGAGGCGTTCTTGAGCAGGCCCTCGATGATGTAGACGGCCTCCCACACCCCGCACGGGATGAAGTGCGTGAACAGCGCGATGTAGGTATCCGAGATGTGGTGGTACGCGATCCCGCCCGGCTTGCCGTACCTGACGCTCGTCTCGGCCAGCAGGTTGTCCAGGTAGGTGTCCATGTGGGTGCCGTCCGCGGCCACGGCGGTGCCGTCGCCCCACGCCTGCGAGATGTCCAGACGGGCATGGGCGTTGACCAGGTCGGCGATGGCCTCGTTGAGCAGAACGAGGGAGAAGTGCCGGTTCGCCACGTACGCCAGCTCGTGGCCCGAGACGCCGGGGATGTGGCGGGCGGCCTCGTACGGGCCCATGTTGGTGCCCTTGACGAAGGTGGTCAGCACGTACCGGCCGAACGGATCGGTGAGCTTCGGGTCGTTGCCCGAGGGCGGGCCGAAGCGGCGCCACCACTCGACCCAGTACGCGGTCCGGGCACAGATCCCGATCAGCGTGCGCTCCGGCATCCTGGCCTTGATCTCCTGCTCCAGCCGCTTCGCCGAGGGCCGCTGTCCCTCGGAGCGGTGCGGCTTGAGCGAGGGGATGCCGGTGGCCGGGTCGATAACCAGGCTCTCGTTGTCCGGATACCCGGCATCGGCTGCCGCGGCGGCACTGCGGAGCTTGTCCTCCAGCTGCCGACGGAAGAACTTCGCGTCGAAGACGGCGGTCTCTCCCTCCTCGGCGAGGCCGACCTCCACCAGGTAGTCGGCCAGCTTCTCCTCCACGACCTCCCACACGAGCAGCTGCTCGGACCAGTCGACGTACTCCTCCGAACCGACCACCGCCACATCGCCCGTGCGCAGTTCCTCCGCCAGGGCCGCGAAGACCATCGCCTCGAAGTGCTTGCGGACGAACTGCCCCGGCCGCGTCTTGTCCACCACGGCCTTCTGCCAGTTCTGCGTGGCGAAGGAGATGTCCACCCTGCCGCCCTCCTCGTTGAAGGCGGTGATGTACTCGCCGCGGGCCCCCTCGTGCCGCTGGGCGTGCGCAAGCGCGTCCAGCACCCGCCCGTCCTCGGACGTCGCGGTGAACTCCAGCTTCTCGGCCAGGTCGAACATCACCGCCCTATCCCGGCCGATCTGTCCGTACAGCAGCACCTCCCAGAAGTTGCCGTGATGGGCGGAGACCTTCTCGATCTGCTCGTACTGCCCGGCGAACCCGCCGAAGCCCTCCACGGCCTTCGTGACCGTGCCAAGGCCGTAGGCCTGCACCAGCAGAGCCTTCGCCAGGCGAGCACGGCCGGAGAGACCTTCCCGTCCAGCCGCCGGGCCACCTCCTCGGGCGGCGCCTCCTCGTCCAGCCCTTCCAGGGCCTTCACCGCCTCGGCGGTCATCGCCGCGGCCTTCGCGAGCGCGGCCTGAGCCGGGCCGTCGTCGTCGATGTTCTTCAGCACGGTGCGGTAGTTGCCGATCAGCGCCTCGGTCATCTCCCGCTCGGCGAGCCGGATCTCCTCCAGCTCCTCTTTCGCCCTCTTGACCTTCGTGGCAATGCGCTTGCAGAACATCAGCACCAGGTCGTCGCGCACCCGCATCTGGGCCTTGTGCACCAGGCACGCGATCAGCGCGACCCGCTTGATGGGCGCGTACGCCTTGAGCTCCGAGGCGTCCACCGCGTCCGCCTCCCCGGGTGATCTTCCTGGAGGCGACGCCGTCCACCCACACCGCGCTGTCGCCCAGAACATCAATCCACTCCAGGTGCGTGGCCAGCCGCCTGAAGTGCGACCAGCTCGGCCCTTGGGCCGACTTCTTCAGCCGGTTGTACTGCGTGGTGCCGTCGGCGTCGCGCTCCTCCAGTAGACGCAGCAGCCCCGCCCGCTGGACGGCGCCCATCCGGTCGTGGATGCCCGCGCAGATCGAGGCGTTCACCTCGCCCCGGACCTTCGAGGCCATCACGTCGAAGGTGGAGAACGCCGGCAGCTCCAGCCCGGCCTCCACGACCTTCTCCAGCGCGATGTTGATCAGGTCCGCCGGGCGGTTCTTCGCCGCGGCCTCCTTGCGGATCGACTGCTCCGCGATCCTGCGGGCCTCCGCCTGGTCGTAGACCACGCCGACCCGCTGCCTCACCAGCCCCCGGTGGTTCTTGGCGGTCTTCGCCGCCCGGTACAGCGGCAGCGTGCCCTCCGACAGCTCCACCACCCGCCGGACGAAGTCCACCACCATCTCCGGGACGTCCTCCAGCCTCGGGAAACACCCCATGCGCTGATAGGACTTCAGAATCAGCAGCAGGGCCAGCAGATGCTCGTCACAGTCGGTGGCACCGGCCGCCCACTCGACCTCGTCCCGGGTCGGCGAGAAGAACAGATGCAGCTCATGTGCGGTGATCAGCCGCTTGAACCGCGGATACGCGGTCCGCTCGATCGAGGTCACAGCCCACTCCGGCGTAGACGACAGCCCAACATCACGATCAACGATGTTGGGCCGAACGGGTGACGGGCCGGACGGTCAGGGCTTCAAGATCATCCCATGGCCCCTTTTGGGCTTACCTCGGCGATACCCCGAGAAGGCGCTGCGCCTGCGGCGCGCCCAGGGGGATCCCTCCCCCATCGCCGCCACCGAGACCGCCTGCGGCTGGCCGGCCGGGCCGAAGCCGCGGAGAGGTCAGCTGACGGGAGTACGTCTCGGACCGGTGAGCAGTAACCTCTGCAGCGGCGGCCCGCAGCCCCCACGGACCGTGCCGCGCGATGGGGGCAAGGCATCGGCCCGACCCGTCAGCGCGGAGGGCGTCGTCCGGTGAGGCCCTGCCAGTGGTCCCGGGCGGTCTCGAGGTCGGCGAGTGCTCGGGCGAGGGCCGGGTCGTGACGCCGGCGGGCGGTCACCGTGTCCAGGTGCCTGCGGGCGTCCTGGACATTGCCCGTATCGGCGTGGGCCGTCTTGAGGGCTTCCTCCGCCTTCCTGACCGATGTGGCGAGCGCCGTGAGAAACCCGGCCTCCTTGGCGACCGCGTGTTCTATGCGGACGCTGAAACCTCGCACGCTGTCCTCGTCGTGCTCGGCGGGCGGGTACGACTGCAGATGCACCCCGTCCGGCCGTCGGAGGTAGATGTGGTTGCCCACGGGACTGCGTTCGAACCGCACCCGCAGGCCGTTCAGCGGCAGAACCTTCGTCTCCTTCCCGGATACGACCATCACGTGCTCGTGCAGCGACACTTTGCCGAGCGCCGCGACGAATGCGCCCTTCCCGGGGTGGCGCAGCCGCGCGAGGTGCCGTTCGGCGTCGCCGACGCGACGCCGGTGGGAACGTTCGGCCCGGGCCACCTGTGCCCGTGCCCTTGCCAGTTCGCGCCGCGCCTCGCGCCGCAGCCCACGGAACGTGCGCCGGGCGCGGTCCAGGGCGTCCCTGTCGGTGTCATGACGGCCGGAGAGCGCGAATCTCCAGCCGCCGGGGTATCGGTGGAGCCGCCGCCCCACTCCAGCGAGCACGAGGGTCACGACGGTCAGGGTCATCCCCACTATGCCCACGGGCCCACCTCACCCAGTGACAGCCGCCACCGCACGGATGCGCACGGGGCGGAGGAACCAGTCGAAGGTGTCGAATCTGTTGCATATCGGAAGATATGCCCAATCAGATCCCGGTGGATGCGCGCGCGGCGGCGGCATTTCCGGACCTGCCCGGCCCGCTCGGTCGCGCCGGGCTGACGCCGTATCGGCTCTGGGCGTCGCCGGTCAGACCGCGCACGCCCGCCTCCGGTCCGTCTCGCGGAGCAGCCGGAGCCCGTTGAGGCCGGCCGGGACGGTGGCGCCCTCGTGTCCGGCCGCACCGAGCGGGAGCGGCCCGACGTCGTCGGCATGGAGCAGCCGGCCTGCTCGTACCGGTTGCGGCTGCCGCGCCACCTCGGCCCGGTCACCGGCACCCGCCAGGGGCGGTCGGTCGTCCACAGCCGCCATGACACCATCACGTCGCCGAGCTGCACGACCAGGCCCTTCACCGTGTCGAGCACCTGCGGCTCGGCCTTGCCGGCAACCAGCACACGGCGCGTGCGGACGGCGAGGGCGTCTCGCCGTCGTGTCGTGACCGGCCTCGCGCGGGGCGCACGACGTACCGCCTCGGTGGCTCGAGGACGTCAACGAGAACCTGGAGGCCCTGGGGCGCGGTGAGGTCGTCGGACGTCAGGCCGTCCTCCGCGGCCGAACGTTCGCGACAGCCGCCGAGCCGGCCTCGGCGGGGCAGCCCCGTCGCCTCCCACCTCTAAGGCCAGAGCAGCTCCTTGACCCAGCCGTCGGCGGAGGCCCGGTAGGCGAGGCGGGTGTGGCGGCGCTCCTTGTCGCCCTGCAAGAACTCGACGGACGACGGACGCACCGAATACAGCGTCCAGCCCGGAGCCACGAGGCCGGGATCGAGCTCGAGCCGCGCGACGGCCTCCTGGAGGGCCTTGTCCCGGTCGTCCGGATCCGCGAGGGGCTGTGACTGCCGGCCGAGCAGGGTCTCCGCCCGTGCCCCCGGCCCCCGCGCCAGGAAGTCCGCCGCGCTCGTGTCCGGGTGTTCGCACACCACAGGACCCCGGACCCGCACCTGCCGGGCGAGGGACGGCCAGTAGAACGTCAGGGCGGCGTACGGACGCTCGGCCAGATCCCGGCCCTTGGGGCTGCCGGAGTGCGACGCGAACTGCCAGCCCCGCGTGCTCACGTCCTTGAGGATGAGGACGCGCGCCGCGGGATTCCCGTCCGCGTCCGCGGTCGACAGCGTCATGGCGTGCGGTTCCCTGACCCCCGCTCGTACGGCGCCCAGCAGCCACTCGGTGAACAGCTCCACCGGGTCTTCCGGCGCCAGCGAAGGTTCGAACGCCGGCAGTGCGCCCGCGAAGACCTCCATCTCCCTGAGCAACTGACGCAGACCGTTCCCGCCGACCAAGATTCCTCCTCGGGCCGGTGCCGTGTGCTCACTGGCCGGGCAGTTGCGGCTGCGGCCCCTCGTCCTCCGGCTCCTGGTAAGAGTAACGCCGCTCCTGCCAGGGGTCCCCGGCGTGGTGGTGCGTGGCCGTGGGCGTCCAGGACGAGGTGAAGTCGCCGACAGGCAGCTTGGCCGCGTCGGCTGGAGCGGAGGCCGCAGCGCCGGCCGCGCTTGATGCGCGGCACTACCGGAACGCCTTTCTGCCGCCCGGGTGCCGCCCCCCCTGGGGCTCACGCGGCGTGGTGGGCCAGTTCGGCGTGCGGGTCGGCCAGGCCGGCGACGGGGGCGGGGTCGGCGTGGACCAGGGCGGCGGTCAGGCGGGGGACTGCGTGCAGCAGGGCGTGTTCGGTCGCGACGGCGACGCGGTGGGCCTCACCCACGGTGAGGGTTCCGTCGACGACAACGGCGACCTCGGCCCGCAGCCGGTGCCCGATCCAGCGCAGGCGCAGCTCGCCCACCTCGCGGACGCCCGGCACATCGCGCAGCGCGCGCTCGGCGTCGTCGACCAGCGCCGGGTCCACGGCGTCCATGACGCGCCGGAACACCTCGCGCGCGGCGTCACGGAGCACCAGCAGGATGGCCGCGGTGATGGCGAGGCCCACGATCGGGTCCGCCAGGCGCCAGCCCGTTCCCGCGCCCGCGGCGCCGAGCAGCACCGCCAGCGAGGTGAAGCCGTCGGTGCGGGCATGGAGACCGTCGGCGACGAGTGCGGCCGAGCCGATCTTGCGCCCGACGCGGATCCGGTAGCGGGCCACCCATTCGTTGCCGATGCACCCGATCACCGCCGCGACGGCCACCGCGGGCAGGTAGGCGATGTCCCGCGGGTGCAGGAGCCGGTCGACGGCGGTCCAGGCGGCGAAGCCGGCCGAGGCGGTGATGGTGAGGACGATGACGATCCCGGCGAGGTCCTCGGCCCGGCCGTAACCGTAGGTGAAGCGTCGCGTGGCGGCCCGCCGCCCGAGGAGGAACGCGACGCCGAGCGGCAGTGCGGTGAGGGCGTCGGCCGCGTTGTGCACGGTGTCGCCCAGGAGGGCGACCGAGCCCGACAGGACGACGACCGCGGCCTGGGCGATCGCGGTGACGCCGAGGACGGCGAGCGAGATCCACAGGGCGCGCATGCCTTCGGCGGAGGACTCCAGGGCCCGGTCCACCTTGTCGGCGGACTCGTGCGAGTGCGGGTGCGGAAGGTGTCCCAGCCGGTGCCGCAGGCCTGCCCGGCCCCGGGCGGCGTGACCTTCGCCGTGACCTTCGCCGTGACCTTCGCCGTGGCTGTGGCTGTGGCCGTGGCCGGGCCCGTGCGTGTGCCCGTGTTCCGGCCCGTGGCGGTGGCCGTGGTCGTGCTGGGGGTGCGTGTCGGGGCCGTTCATGGGACCGCCTTCCGGGGAGTCGCTGGTGGACACGGGCTGAGCCTTCCCTCCATTATGTGCATATGAACGCACGCATGCACCTGTCACCTGCGCATGGTGCGCATCCGCGAGACCCGGGCGGCGAGCACTACCTCCGCGGGGCCGAGATCCTGAGCCTGCTCGCGGACCGCACCCGCCTTGCCCTGCTGCACACACTCACCGAGGGGGAGGCGGACGTCTCCACGCTGACCGCGCGGGTCGGCGCGGCGCGACCCGCCGTCAGTCAGCACCTGGCCAAACTCCGGATCGCGGGCCTGGTCTCCTCCCGCAAGGAGGGGCGCCGGGTGATCTACGAACTCTCCGACGGGCATCTGCGCAGGCTCGTCGACGAGGTGCTCAACCTCGCGGATCACCATCTGAGCGGTAATCCACCGCATGCCTGAGACCGTTCCGGCATGTTTCATGGCGTAATGTGCGGCCTGTGCGAGGCCCCCACCGCGGAACGTGCCCGACGTTCCTCGTTGCGCTGCTGGCCGCATTCTGCTTCACCGTGGCCGGCTCGCCCGCGCACGCCCACAACGGCCTCCACGCGCACGTCCATCTGACGAACGCGGAGGAACGGCCGCACCCCGTCGCTCCCCACCACCCCGGCGAGGACTGCTCCCCGGCCTCCGCCGAGCTGCCGGGGTCGCGTACCGGACCACGCGAGCACGGCACCAACCTCCCGCAGACGGGCGCCGCCGAAGCGGCGCCAGGACAAGTGCCCGCCTCGCACAACACACCCGGGAGCGACCCGGCCCCCGACGCCCGCATAGCGACCGCGGCGCCGTCCGTCCTCTGCCTCTGGCGCATTTAGAAGACGCCCGCCCGGACCGGCTGACGGTCCCTCACCTTTCCACCCCCGCGCACACGCGCACGGGCTGAGGGTGAGCCGTGCACGGCACTCTTCCCGATTCCAGAAAGCGGACACCATGAACGAGCCCACCACCGGCCGCGATCTCGCCTCCGCGGTCGGCAACACGCCCCTGCTGTGGATCTCCTACCCTCTCACCACGCCCGGAAGCGGCTTCTGGGCGAAGCTGGAAGGCGCCAACCCCGGCGCCATCGAGGACCGCTCCGCCCTCCACATGGTCGGCTGCGCACGCGAGCGCGGCGATCTCCTCCCCGGCGCGACAGTCGTGGCGTCCACCAGCGGCGCCTTCGGCCTCGGACTGGTGCTCGCCGGGCGGGTCTTCGGGCACCCCGTCACGCTCGTGACCGACCCGGACCTGGAGCCGGACATGAAGCGCCTGCTGCGCGCACGCGGCGCCCGGCTCGACATCGTCCGCGACGCCCACCCCTACGAGGGCTGGCAGGAGGCCTGCCGGCGGCGCGTGAGCGAACTGCTCGCGGCCGAACCGGGATCGTGGTGCGCCGACCCGTACGACAACCCGGACAACGCGGACGCCTATGCGCCCCTGGCCGGGGAGCTGATCGAGCAACTGGGCAGGGTCGACGTCCTGGTCACCAGTGTCGGAACCGGCGGCCACTCGGCGGGTGTCAGCCGCACGCTGCGCGCCGTCAACCCGGACCTGCACGTCATCGGGGTGGACACCATCGGCTCCGTCACCTTCGGCCAGCCCGTCAGGCCCCGCATCGTGCGGGGCCTCGGCAGCAGCATCCACTCGCGCAACGTGGCCTACGAGCAGTTCGCCGAGGTGCACTGGGTCGCCCCGGCCGAGGCCGTCCACACCTGCCGGGCCCTGGCCCGCTCCCACTACGCGTCGGGCGGCTGGAGTGTCGGTGCCGTCGCCCTCGTCGCCGGGTGGGCGGCCCGCACGTACTCCGCCGACACGCGCATCGTGGCCGTCTTCCCCGACGGGCCGCACCGCTACCTGTCCACGATCTACGACGACGACTACTGCCGGGATCGCGGGCTGCTCGGCACCGCCCCCGCCACCGAGCCCACCGAGATCGCCTCGCCCACCGACGGCGAGGCCGCCCGCTGGACCCGCTGCCGCACGGTGACGAATCCCGTGGCGTCCCTCATCGCCCAGCCGTCCTGTCCGACGGAGGCACCCGAAGCCGTGTGAGGCGGTGCCGCCGTACGGGCGGCAGGGCCGGAGCGCTGACGCGAGGGGCCTGCGGCCGGCGTTGCCGCCGGCCGCAGGCCCCTGCGTGCGATCCGCGGGCGTCAGCCGTCGTTCTCCGCCGACGGGATGTAGGCGCCCGGGACGTCCTTCGGTGCGAAGACCTTGCTCTCGCCGGGGTACGGCTGCGTCCAACCGTGCGTGAGGTACCACGTCAAGTGGTTCATCTGCGCGGGGTTGGCGAAGTCCGGCCTGGCATCGGGCCCGGTCAGCCGCTGCTTGGACTGCCAGTCCGCCCACTGCTCGGCGAGGGCCTTCTTGTCCGCCGGCACCTTCGTCGACGGGACGGCCGCGGCGTTCGGGTCCTGCGGGGCCGGGGTGTCCAGGCCGCAGGCGGGCGGGGTCTTGAGACCGTCGGTGAGCGCGGTCCGGTTGGGCAGCGCCGTGAAGGGCGTGTAGTCGGCCTTCTTGGTGAACGCCCCGAACATCGGGGTGGCCGCGCTGTCCTTCTGGTTCATCGGGTGGATCCCGAGGATCTGCTCGATGGTGCGGATCATGGTGATCTGCGAGTAGTAGCGGCTGTCGACGGTGCCGTGCCGGGCCCAGGGGCTGATGATCTGGATCGGGGCACGGTGGCCGTCGACGTGGTCGAGACCGGCCTGGGAGTCGTCCTCGACCACGAAGATCGCGGAGTCCTTCCAGTACTTGCTGTGCGAGATCTCGTCGACGATCCGGCCGACCGCGAGGTCGTTGTCCGCGACCTGCGCGGCGGGGCCCGCGGGTCCGCCGGTGTGGTCGCTGGAGAGCCAGAACATGTTCAGGTTCGCCGGACCGTTCTTCTCGAAGTCCTGCTTCCATATCTCGGCCCGGTAGACATCCGGGACGCTGGTGTCGAACTTCGGGAAGCCGGGCACCGAGACGCTGTTCAGCGACGGTATCGGCGAGGACGACACCAGGTTGTACGCGGTGTTCTGCCCGGTGGCCTGCATGTTCTTGGTGTCGCAGTACAGGTTCTGCCAGGTCGCGCCGGACGGCTTGGTCAGGAACTGGTGGAACTCGCCGAAGTTGCGCACACTCTTGCCCTGCGCCTGGGCGCCGCTCCAGATGAAGCCGGTGCGCTGGTGCCCGAGGGCGTCGTCCTCGGTGTCGTAGCTGCGCGCGTACTCACCGGCCGAGGACTCGGTGTACTCCGGGTTGTCGGCCTGCATCAGCCAGTTGTGGCCCTCGGCGGAGTTCGTGCCGATGTCGTACGTGTTGTCGTACAGGCCGAACTGCCGGGCCAGCGCATGCTGGTTCGGCGTCACGTTCTCGCCGAACTCGGCCAGCGACGGGTCGCCGTTGCCCTGCGGGACGTCGCCGAGGACCTGGTCGTAGGTCCGGTTCTCCTTGACGATCATGAAGACGTGCTTGATCGTCGACGGGTCGCCGAGCCGCTTCGGGACGGCCACCGGCTTGACGTGGCCGTTGCCCTTGTCCTTCGCGAGCTTGACCGCGCCGTTGGCCCAGCCGTTCTGCTGGAAGACCTTGGCCGTCTGGGACTTGATGACCTTCTCGCTCGGTAGCGTGAACCGCTGGACGCTCGAGGTGGTGTCGTGGGTGCCGTGCCCGGCGCCGGCGGTGGGCCGGCGGGCGTCGATGCCGCGGGTGTTGGAGACCACGACCTGGTCGCCGACCGTGGCGATCTCCGCGGGGAAGTAGTCCGTCGGGAGGAGACCGACGTAGCTGACCGGCTCCTGCGGTGAGTTGTACCGGTAGACGGCGACCGCGTTGGCGCGGCCCAGCGTCACCAGCAGGTGGCCGTCGTCGGTGAGCGTGACGGCGTTGGGCTCGTAGCCCACCGACGCCTCCGGCCACGGCTGGGTGGCGATGGTCTGCACGACCTTGTTCTTGCGGGTGTCGATCACCGATACGTCGTTGGTGGCGGTGTCCGTGACGAACAGCGCCCCCTTCTTGGCGTACAGGGCGGTGGGGTGCAGACCCACGTCGATGCTCGCGACGGCGGCCGCCGGGTCCGCCAGGTCGATGACGCTGACCGTGCCGGTGGTGGTGGCACCGGTCTTCGGGTCGGCCGGCACCTGGGTGCCGTACGAGTTGATGGTGCTCTCGCCCGGCTTGGCCGGACGGCCGCCCTCGTTGCTGACGTACAGCTTGGAGCCGACCACGATCATGTCGCGCGGGGCGTTGCCCACGGCCCAGCTCTGCTTGAGGGTCCCGGTGGCCGTGTCGATGGCGACCACGCGGTTCTGGCCGTTGACCGCGGCGTACACGGTGGAACCGTCGGAGGAGAACACCGGCTCGCCCACCAGGGCGTGCTTGGCGCCGTCCGCCGGGATGGTGACGGACGTCGGGTCGGCGAGGCTGCCGTCGGGGTCCACGGTGAACCGGGTGTAGCCGTCGGTCTGGCCCAGCCACAGCTGCGTACCGTCGGGCGAGTACGTGGGGCCTTCCTGGCCCACGCTGTTACTGGCGATGTGCAGGTTCGCCGACGATGAGTTGCCGACGAGCTGCTGGACCTTCCAGTTCTTCAGGTCCACGACGGCCAGCGCCACGCCGCCGTCGGTGAGGGAGGCCGCGAGGTGGGTGCCGTCCGGGCTGACCGAGGACGACATGATCTTGCCGTTGTTGATGACGAGGCGCTCGCCGTAAGGGGCGATGTACTGGTCGCTGGAGAGGACCTGCCCTTGGTCGGTGACCTGGCCGACCTGGTCGTGGCCGAACTGGGTGGTCTGGGCGAACCCGATCCCGGTGCCGGTGGCGAGCACGACGGCGGTCGCGGCGGCCAGCGTCAGGCTTCTGCGGCTGCCGAACCGTCGGCCGGCAAGGGCATGGGTGTCCCTCTCGGTGCCCGTGCGGCGGCGACGTGTGACCTGCATGTTGCGTTATCCCTTCGGGGTGGTGGCAAGCAGTTCGACGTTCCCGTCGAACTGCCAGAGCGGGTTCGGCGCGTCCCCCACCGGGGTCCGCACCAGGAAGTAGCCGTTGACTTCCTTCGGTCCGTCGCCGTCGGCGACGTACCGCCCGTCCGGAGTGACATCGAGCTGGTAGACGGCCTGGCCCGTGGCCGTGACGCCGGGGAGGTGCCAGGAGACGACGCAGCGCCAGTCGTTGCCGGGCCCCTCGGCGCCGGACGCGACGCTTCCCTTGGTGCACGCCGCCGTGGCCTTGAGCTGCGCCTCGGTGACGGCGGGGCGGTTGAGCTGGTCGGTCTGCACGCGATACAGGTGGGCGAAGGCCGTGGCGACCGAGCGCTGCACCTTGTCCTGCTCGATCCCGGAGCCTGTGGCCGTGGTCGTCGCGGTGACGACGGCGACCGTCGCCGCGAGCAGCCCGGCCAGTGGCAGGGCACCGGCGAGGAGCGCGCGGCGCGCCGAGCCGTCGTCGGTCAGGTTGGTGAAGTCGCGCCGCAGGAAGAGCAGGTAGGCCAGGACCGTCGCGGCCACGGCCCAGACCAGGCTGACCGCGATGCCGATGAGGAGCGGCGTGAGTTGCCGGGGGCCGGTGAACAGCCCGTTCCAGGAGATGAAGGCGTATCCGGGCAGGGCCAGACGTACGGCGACGGGGAGCGGCATCATCTGCGCGAGCTGCATCGCGAGGGCGACGAGCGCGGGCAGCAGCAGCCCCATCGGGGAGCGCCCGAGGGCGATGGAGCCGAGCAGGCCGATCCCGGCCAGGGCCAGGGTCGGGGCCAGGGCGCAGGCCCAGGCGAGGAAGACCTGCCCGGCGGCGTCGGACGGCGTGAGCAGGTGGCCGTCGAGACCGACCAGCGGCTGGTTGCCGACCGCCACGACCCCGCCGACCGCGCCGGAGCAGGCCATCCCCACCACGAGCAGCAGCAGGACGGTGAGGCTGGCCAGCACCTTCGCCACGAAGATCCGCCGGGGCGAGCGGACCGCCACCAGCAGGTGGCGCCAGGTGCCGAGCCGGTCCTCGGAGGCGAACACGTCGCCGGCGACGACCGAGGTCAGCAGCGGGAGCGCCCAGGTGCCCGCGAATCCGAGCATCACCAGCGGCCCCGCCCATCCGGTGGCGTGCATCCAGCGGCCGAAGAGGGTGTCGACGGGGAGCGTGCTCTGCCGGCTCACCGCGGCGACGAAGAGCGCCGGCGCGATCCAGCAGGCCAGGACCAGCACGCGGATCCGCCACTGCGACACCAGCTTGACCAGCTCGAAGCGGTAGCCGCGCGAGACCGGGACACGGCGGGTGGGGACAACGTTGTCGGCGACGACGGTCGCGGTCATCGGCCGGCCTCCTGCTGGTGGGTGAGGGCGAGGAACGCCGCCTCGAGCGGGGAGACGACGGGGGCGAGTTCGCGCAGTGCGATGCCCGCGCGCACGAGCCCCGCCACGAGTTCGTCGAGAGCCGGCACCAGCGCGCGCACGACGAGCACGCCGGCGTCGTTCCGTATGCCTGCGTCGTCGACGACGCGGATCCCGGCCGTGCCGAGGGCCAGTCGGCGGGCGGCCGGCGGGTCCGAGGCGAGCAACCGGTAGTCGAGTTCACGGTTCTCGGCGGCCAGCTTGCCCAGCGGGCCCGAGAAGACGACCCGTCCGGTGGCGAGGATGGTGACCTCGGAGCACAGTGCCTCCAGGTCGTCCATGCGGTGGCTCGACAGCACGACGGCGGTCCCCTCGTCCGCGAGCCGGGTGAGGACCCCGTGCACGTGCCTCTTGCCCGCCGGGTCCAGGCCGTTGGACGGTTCGTCGAGCACCAGCAGCCGGGGTCCGGTGAGCAGGGCGGCGGCGAGACCGAGCCGCTGGCGCATGCCGAGCGAGAACCCGCGGGCCCGGTCGTTGGCGACGTCCGTGAGCCCCACCTGGGCCAGTACGTCGTCGATCCCGGCTGCCCGCGCGTCCTGCCCGCGGAGTGCGGCCAGCGCGGCGAGGTTCTGCCGGGCGGTGAGCGACGGGTAGAGGCCGGGCCCGTCCACGAAGCCGGCGACGCCGTCGGGCGCGGCCAGAGCCCGTCCGACGGGCGAGCCCAGGATCTCGAGGCCGCCGCCGTCTGCGACGGCCAGGCCCAGGAGGAGGCCGAGCAACGTGGTCTTGCCCGCGCCGTTCGGTCCGACCAGGCCGTGGATCTGTCCCTGCGTCACGTCGAGGTCGACGCCGTCGAGTGCGACGACGCCCCCGAAGTATTTGGTGATCCCGCGAGCACGGACTGCGAGGAGTGTGTCCATGAGTCCCTTCTTCCGCAACGCCTACGGACCTTAGGGAGGGCATGCACCCCCGCCAGGGACGCGCGGTTGAATGGTCATGGAACGTATCGTCAAGACATCGGCAAGTCGGGGTGTCCGAACCGGGCGCCATCGAGCCGGACTTGGGCAGAACCGGGCGTAGGGTGCGGGCCGGGCGGGTGCCCCGTGGTTTAGTGGCCATGTACATAGTAGCCATGTATGGTATTTGCCGTGAGTTCAGCAACTGAGAGCGCGACACCGGGGTTCCTGGTCTGGCGCCTGTCGATGAAGTGGCGGGTGGCCGTCGACCGGGCGGTCGCTCCGCTGGGCCTGACCCACGCCCAGTACGCGGTGATGGCGTCGCTGTACGGCATGTCGCGCTCCGGGCTGCGGCCCAGCCAGCGCCGGCTCGCCGACCACACGGGGCTCGAACCGCTTTATGTCTCCAAGCTCGCCCGGGCCCTGGAGACCGCCGGGCTCGTCGCCCGCACCCGGGACCCCGGCGACCCACGCGCCATGCAGCTGTCGCTCACCGAGCAGGGGCGCGAGGTCACGCGACGCGCGATCGACGTGGTCCAGGGCCTGCTGGACCAGTTGCTCGCGCCGCTCGGGGGGCAGGACGGTCCGCGTACCCGGCAGTTGATCCGCGAGCTGGCGACCCTGATCGACGCACCTCTTGATCCGTACACCGAGAACGACGAGGAGCAGTCATGAGTACTACCGCACCCACGGCCAACGGCCGGGTCATCGCCCTTGCGCACTACGCGGCGCGCGCCCTCCTGGAGGATGTGCTGACGCGCCACGGCGCCACATTCCACCAGAGCGTGACGCTGCGGGCCGTCGTGGCCGCGGGCGGGTCCGTCGGCCGGGGCGAACTCGATCGCGACGTCGCCGGCTCGCTGAAGACCGGCGAGTCGGTCGTGCGCAGTGTGATCGACGAGCTGACGCACGCGAAGCTGCTGGAGGAGGATCCGGCGGACGCCTCCCGCATACGGCTGACGGACGCCGGCCGGGAGTTGTACGAGACCACCACCGAGGAGACCGCTGAGATCTCCGCCCGGCTGTACGCCGGCATCCCGGCCGGGGACCTCGCTGTGGCGGGCCGCGTGCTGACACTGGTCACGGAGCGTGCGAACGCCGAGTTGGACGGCGGCTGAGGCGCTCCGCCGGTCGCCGTGCCGGGAGTTCGCGGCCTTGTGGAGACGGGGCCCGGCGCGTCATGCGGCGCGCCGGGCCTTCCGCGGCCGACCGGGCCCCGGGCCCGTGGAGAGGTGTGAGGGTGCCGGGCCGGGTCGGACGGTGTCATTCCGTGGTATCCAGGCTTGAGTTGGAGACAACGACTGGCGGGGGAGAGAGCGTGAGGACACTGGGCAGGGCGGTGCTGGCCGGGGTGGTTCTCGCCGTCGGCGTGCTGGGTTCCACGGGCTGCACCCTCACCATCGGTGAGACGGCGGGGGAGCCGGCGGATGTTGAGGTGGTCACCGCGACCGCTCCCGCCCCGTCCCCGTCGTCCGTCCCGCCGTCGGCGTCCACCTCCGCCTCCGCGCCCACCTCGCCCTCCCGGCCGCCCTCGCCCAGCCGTACCGCGACACCGGTGCCCGTCCGCGGACCGGATCAGAAGCTGGTGGTGATGACCGTCAGCGGCGGCTTCGCGGGCGTCCACCAGCAGGTGATGCTCCGGGGTGACGGGACCGTCTACACCGGCCACAAAGGCGAGCCCATAGTGCGTCGGGTCGGCGCCGTCCAGTTCAAGGAATTGCGGATCCTGCTCGGCGACCCGGCGCTGGAGGACGTCCCGGACTTCACGATGAACATGGCGGCGAACGACATGTTCCAGTACACCCTGCAATTCGACGGCCGTACGGTGATGACGGACCGCTCCAGCAAGGTGCCCGCGCTGGAACGGCTCATCGACGCCCTCAGCCGCTGGCTCCCCAAGGACTGACCTGCGCCGTCGTACCGCCTTGAACGAAAGGAATCCGCGACCCGTACGGCAGGAATACGTTAGGTGAATTCCCCTGCGGCCGTGAGGCGGAAGTCACCGTTCCCCGCCCGGGCACGCCGTCCGTGCCGTGTGAGAATGCTTGCGTCCAGGCCCAGAAACAGAGAGCAAGAAACTTCCGATGCAAACCTCGGTGTACACGGCCGACGTCGGCAGCGGCGCGTTGCAGGGGCTGGTGGGCCGCGCGGCGGACGTGGACCGGATCGAGGGGCTGCTCGGCTCGGCCGATTCCGGTGGTGCGGTGCTGCTGGCCGGTGAGCCCGGGGTGGGCAAGACGGCGCTGCTCGGCCATCTCGCCCGCAGGGCGCTGACAGCCGGGGCCAGGGTGCTGCGGGGGGCGGGCGCGGAGTCCGAGAGCGACGTGGCGTACGCTGCGCTCAACCAGCTTCTCTTCCCGCTGTGGGAGGAGGATCCGCAGGCCCTCGACGGCGCTCACCGCGAGGCCCTGCGCGTGGCCCTGGGCTTCGGCGAGGGAGCACCGCCCGAGCGGCTCCTCGTCTCGAACGCGGCCCTGGTGCTGCTCCGCCGTGCCGCCGCCGCAGCGCCGGTCCTGCTGGTCGTCGACGACCTCCAGACGGTGGACCCGGCGAGCGCGGCCGTACTGGGATTCGTGGCACGGCGGCTCGCGGGCAGCCGTGTCAGGTTCCTGGCCGCCGCCCGCAGAGGACACCGCGGGTGCGTCGTGTCAGGCGTACGCGCCGAACACGAGGTCCTGCCGCTGGACGAGAGCGCGTCGCGGCTCCTGGCCCGCTCATCCCATCCGGACCTCACGGGGCTCGTCGTCGAGTGCGTCGTCGCCGTGGCGCAGGGCAACCCGCTGGCCCTGGTCGAACTGCCGGCGGCCCTGACCGGACCGCAGCGCGCCGGGCTGGAGCGGATGCCGGCCGCGCTGCCGCTCACCCGGCGACTGCGGGAGGTCTTCGGCTCGTGCGTGGCGGGTCTGCCCGAGGCGACTCGTCGTCTGCTGCTGGTGCCCGCGCTGGAGGGGACGGGGGACTTGGCTGTCGTGCAGTGCGCCGCGCGGCGTCTCGGGGCCGGGGTCGATCTGGCGGACCTGGAGCCCGCCGAGCGCGACGGCCTTGTGCGGATCGAGGAGTTCGACCACCGCCTGAGCTTCCGGCACCAGTTGTTCCGGGCCGCGGTGATCGACGCGTCCACCTCCGCGGAGCGCCGCCGCGTGCACCGGGAACTCGCCGAGGTGCTGCACGACCGGCCCGACCAGCGGGCGTGGCACCTGGGGGAGGCGTGCGTCGAACAGGACGAGGACGTCGCGGCGTTGCTGGAGAGCACCGCCCACCGGGTCCTCCGGCGCGGTGACGCCATGGCCGCGATACGGGCCCTCACCAAGGCCGCGCACCTGAGTCCCGGTGCGGCCGACCGCGGACGCAGGCTGTCCGCGGCAGCCTACCTACGCGCGGACGCCTCCGGTGAACTGACCATGGCCTCCCGGCTCCTGGACGACGCACGGCGGTTCGGCACCGACGACCGCGCCTCCCTGTACTCGGCGGCCGTCGCGGTCCACCGGCTGCTCGACGGAAAGGGGGACATCGACACGGCCCACCGGATACTCCTCGGCGCGATCGAGAACGGCGACCATCCCTACGGGGCGTGCGACCCGGCCCTCGAGGAGGCCCTCTACCTGCTGTTGCTGCTGTGCTGCCTGGGCGGCCGGGAAGAGCTGTGGGCGCCCCTGCACAAGTTCCTCGACCGGCTCGGGCCCGACGTGCCGCGCCTGCTGACGGTGAACGTCGCCACCCAGGGCGATCCCGCGCGTACCGCGATTGGGGCGCTGGGCGACCTGGAGGAACTCATCGGGGGCCTGCCCCGTGAGACGGCCCCGTCGAGGATCACGCGGATCGGCACCGCGAGCATCGCCGCCGACCGGCTCTCCGGGGTGCGCGACGCGATTTCGGGCGTCCTGCCCCAAGGGCGCAGGCAGATCGTCACTCTCCCGCTCCTGTGCACGGACGCGTTCCTCGCGGGCCGGTGGGACGACACGACGGAGCTGGCCGACGAGGGGCTGCGCCTGTGCAAGGAGCACGCCTTCGAGGCCGTCTCCTGGTACTTCCTGTACTACAAAGCCGTCGTCGCGGCGGCGCGCGGAGAGGCCGGCCCCGCCGAGGAGGCGGCCGGCGCGATGGCCTCCTGGGGCACGTCCCGTGGGGCGCACCACCTGGTGACCCTGGCGGAGCACATACGGGTGCTCGTCGCGCAGGCGGAGGGCGACTTCGAGCGCGCGTACCGGCACGCGGCGGCCATCAGCCCGCCCGGTGAGCTGGCCCCGTACACCCCCGTGGCACTGCTGGTGATCGGGGACGTGGTGGAGGCGGCCGTGCGCACCCAGCGGCACGCCGAGGCGGCCGCCCACGTGGCCGCCGTTCGGCACGCCGGGGTCGCCGCGCTCTCACCGCGCAGGGCCATGTTCGTGGACGCCTCGGCCGCGATGGCCGCCGAATCGGACGAGGAGGCGATCGAGTTGTTCGAGCGGGCCCTGTCGCACCCCGGCATCCAGCAGTGGCCCTTCGACCTGGCACGCGTGACCCTGGCCTACGGCGAGCGGCTGCGCAAGGCGCGCTCGACGACCGACGCGCGGGCGTCGCTGAGCGCGGCCCTCGCGGCCTTCGAGCAACTCGGCGCTCTGCCCTGGGCGGAACGCGCGAAGCGCACCCTGCAGGCGACCGGATGGATGGTCAAGCGCCCCGAGGGGCCCGAGTCGGTCAGCCTCACCCCGCAGGAGGTCGAGATCGCCCATCTCGCGGCCTCCGGTCTGACCAACAAGCAGATCGCCGAGCGGCTTTATCTCTCGCCCCGCACCGTGGGCGGCCACCTGGGCCGGGTCTTCCCCAAGCTGGGCATCACGTCCAGGGCGGCGCTCCGCGACGCCCTGACGGGCCTGGCCAAGCGGTAGCCACGGACGTGCGGGGCCCGCCCCGGCGCCCGTCCACTCGGGCACTTCCCGGCACTGCACGGGCGGGCAAGGCACTGTGCACAACGGGGCAAGGAGCCCGGCGGGGCTCCCTCCTACGGTCGAGGTGTCCCATCACGAGTGGGACGCCAATGCGCGGGCCCGGGACCGTTCGCGGATCCGACGGCCACCGGCCCCCGCACGGACCCCAAGGGAGTGACGCAGATGCCGGACATCGAACAATTCGAGGACGAGCCCGACGACGGGCGACCGATGCGGCGCCTGTCGGTCGCGTGTGGGGTGGCGTTGGTCCTCGCGGTGTGCGCGGTGTGCGTGATCCTGCCGTGGTACTCGCACCCGAGTCTCGCGTGCGGCCTCGCGCCGCTGGTCACCGTGGGGGTCGTGGCCGTGGTGATGGACCGTACGAAGGTCCGGTACCGCCACGGCGCGGCGCGGGCGCATGCGGTGACGGACACCGTGCGGCGGACCCTGCTGCGGCCGCTCCCCGGGCGCGTCGGCACGCTGGGGCTCGCCTCCGTCTACCGTGCCTGCGGCGGCCGTGGCCAGGTCGGCGGGGACCTCTACGCGGTCGTGCGGAAGGGCGGGGCGACCCGCCTGATCATCGGCGACGTGTGCGGCAAGGGCCTGCCCACGTTCGAGGACGTCACGGCCGTGCTGGGGGCGTTCCGTGAATGGGCCCCGCGCGCCACGACCCTGGCAGAGCTGTCGGCGCGGCTGGAGGAGAGTTTCCAGCACCATCTGGCCGAGAGCGACGACGCCGGTCGCGACACGAACGAACGCTTCGTGACGGCACTGCTGTTGGAGGTACGGGACGGTGAACGGTTCGCCGGCATGGTCAACCACGGTCACCCGCCGCCCGTGCGGGCCCGCCGCGGAAGCGTCGCCCTGGTGGCCGGCTGTCCGGCTCCCCCGCTCGGACTGCGCTCCCTGCGGGACTGCGGCGCCATCGAGGAACGCTTCGAACTGGCCCCCGGTGACACCCTGTTGCTTTACACCGACGGTCTCATCGAGGCCCGCGACGCCGCCGGGCGCTGCTACCCGCTGCTGGACCGGGCGACGGCGTGGCAGTGGGTCCGGCAGGGTCTGGTCCACCACGAACGCCTGCCGGACGCGCTCGGGGAGATCCTGCGGGACCTGGTCGACCATGCCGGTGCGCTTCCGGAGGACGATCTCGCGATGGTCGCGCTGACCCGGATGGAGGAGCCGGCCGCCGCCGCGCTGCCCTGGCCCGCCGGTGAGGTCCGTCGCGAGGACACGGGGCAGCTGCGGCAGGACTGATCAGCTGTCAGGCTGCCGGGGGAGGAGGCCGGCGGCCTGCAGGGGTGCAGCCCGCAGGGCGCCGGCCTGTCGCCCTTCGGCGGGGGACAGGCCCTGGACCGCGCGGAAGGTCCGGGCTGATGTGCGCGTGGCGGCGAAGCCCCACCGGTGCGCGATGGCCGCCGCGGTCCGTCCCGCCGGCTCCGGTCGTACGAGATCCCTGCGGCAGGCCTCCAGCCTCAGGCGCTGGACCCACCGGCGGCCGACGGAACGGTATCCGTGGTGTTCGGCCACCCACACCCGGCGGAGTCCGAGCCCACCCGCCCGCCGCGCCGTCGCGACCGTCGCGGCCTGGGCGTCGCGGCCGCTCACGCTCTCCTCGGTCGGTGCCAGGTCGAGGACGGAAAGCGGCGGTGGACACCCGGCTGCCGAGGGTGATGGCCGCCTGTCTGCCATGGCAGTCCTCCTCGGGCGAGGACGGGGTGGTGCCCTGCCCCGACGTGTGTTCCCCGGGCCTTTCAGGAGCCGACGCGAGCGGGCCTGACCGTCCCGTGGACCTGCCGGGCGTGCGCCGCGTACCGCCGGCGTCCCAGCACGGGGACGATCAGCCGTACGGGCAGCGGAGCCGTCGCCAGGACGGCCTTGATGACCTCGGGATCGCCCTCGTACATCGCCATCCCGAAGACGAGCGGCAGGTCCTTCTTCGGCGTGCTCGCCATGCCGTGCTCGCCGAGCTCGTGCCATTCCGTCGCGGTGACGTACCTGGCGGCCAGCGGCAGGATCTGCTTCTCCTCCAGCGCCATGTGCTGGATGAGCACCGTCAGCAGCCGCTCGCACGCCTCGGCGAGCTTCTCGCCGCCTTCCGCGGTCGCGCGCCAGGACCCGAGCAGTCCGGTCACCTCGGCGTGCAGCTCTTCGATGGCGTGGTGCTGCTGCTCCATCATCGGCACGATGACCTCCGCGTCCACGCCGGCCCGCTCGACCAGCTTGGGCCAGAGCAGCTTGTCCTCGCCCTCGTGGTGCGTGTGCAGGATCCGGCACACCAGCGCCGCGTGGGCACTGACGACCTCCGCGCGCCGTGCGTCGCCCGGCGGGACGGACCGGATGAGGTCGGGGAGCAGCCTGAACTCCCGGCGCAACGCGGTGTGGGCCATGTACATGTCGCGCGTATCGGCCATGGGTTCATTGACGAGTGGAGCCATTGTCTCTTCCTTGTACGGCCGCCCGGCATCCGGCGGGATGACGCTGCCCGTGCTGGGCATGGCCCTGCGCGACCGCCGACGGCCCGGGCCCGGTGGCACGCGGAACCGTCCTCGGTGGCAACGGCGACGGCCCTGGGGTGTCGCGAATGCGCAGGGTGATCACGGCAGGGGAAAGCACGCATCGGTGGCCTTGCCCGCTGCCCAGGCCACTGTGCCAGCGGGTCCGCGGCCACCGCATGCGTCAAATGCCCCTGGGTCACGGCCGCCTCATGGGTCGTCTGACGCTACTGCCTCGGGCGCCGCCCGCACCTGCTCCACGACGGACGCGCCGTCCCGGTACGCATCGACGCCGACCCCGAAGCGGCGGCCGGGGCCGGGGCGACCGCCGCAGTCATCCTGGACGCCGCCCTGCCCACGGTGCCCGAGGGCGGCCGCACCGATTCATCGAGCTGAGTCCGTGACGACCGTCGTCCTGGCGTGGCGCTCGGGTTCCCGGTGGCTTCACCCGCGCCCGAAGCCCGTGCCGCGGCCTGGACGTCGCGCACCTGGACATGACTGCCCTGGCACGGGCTGATGGCGGGCCCGAGCGGGCCCGGCGCGCGGCGGGGGAGAGTGTGCGCATGGAGTTCATCTGCCACCACCGCGATCGGGCCGGTTCGCCGGCCCTGCGTCAAGAGCTGCTGGAGGACCATCGGGCCTACATGGATCAGTACGAGAAGGAGATGATCGCCCGCGGCCCGACCTTCACCTCCGAGGACGGCGAACCCACCGGCAGCGTGCACATGCTCGACCTGCCGAGCCCTGCCGCCGCCCGGGCGTTCGCATTCGACGAGCCCGGCTACCAGGTCGGGGTGTACCGGGACGTGCTGCTGCGCCGCTGGCGCAACCTGCTGGGACGCACCATGTGGGACTTCCCCGGTGGCCGAACCGGCGGCAACCGGTACCTGGTGCTCGGCCGGGCGCGGGTCCGGGCGCCTACCTTGCCGTACCGACGGATCGGGACGACCTGATCGCGTACGGGCCCCTGCTGTCCGGCGACGGCGGCACGTGGCTGGGAACGGCCGCGCTCGTCCGGGCCGTGGACCAGGACACGGCACACGCCGTCCTGACCTCTGACGCGTACGCGGGGATCGAGGTCCACAACTGGCGGTTCGGCGGCCGGACGTGATCTGACGGTGCGGCCACCGCCCGGTGAGTAGGTGGGCACCGGCGTGTCGTCAGGCAGCCGGTCCTGGGCCCATCGGCCGGCATCCGGCCGGTCAGGGGTCCTGATCGAGGCGTTCGGTCAGCCGGCCGGCGCGCGCGGCTGCCTTGCGGGCCGCCTTGTCGGCGTCGCGCAGCCGGCGTCGTGCTCGGTCCTGGGCGTCGCGGGCGGTACGCAGGGTCTCTTCCGCGTCCTTGACCTGCCGGAGCAGTTCGCCGAGGCGGGACTGGGCCTCGTCGTGGTGCCGGTCCGCGAGGTCGAGTTCGTGGCGGACGGTTGTGGCCTCGTGTTCCCGGGCCTGGGCTTCCCGCTCGGCTTGCTCGGCTTCTTCGCGTCGGCGTTGCCGGTCCGCCTCGCGGCGGGCCCGCGCCTTGTCCTCGGCGTCTTCTGCGGGTCGCTTCTTCCTCGCCTGGCGCGGGGGAGGTTGTGCGCGTTGAGGGCCGCGGGCTGTGGTGGCCTGGCCGGCGATGTCGACCGTCGCCGACAGTGGTCTGGTGAGGCGCCCCTCCGCGAACGCGGTGCCGGCCTCGGGGTCGGCGAGTGCGGCGTGCAGGGTTTCCTCGACTTCCCGCATGGCTTGGCCGGTCAGGGGTTGTCCGGCTTGGGCGGCGAGTTGTCCGGCCTGCTGGGACAGTGCGTGTACGAGCTCCCGCTGCCGGCGGTTGAGCCGACGCAGTTGTTCCCCGTCGAGTTTCCGGTGGGCTTGGCGTAGTGCGTCGCCGAGCTGGAGGAGCGGCCCGGTCTCGTCGCGGCGTTCGCGGGCGAGCAGGTTGGCGGCCCAGGCTGAGGTGGTGGGTTTGCGCAGGGCTGTGATCCGGTCGGCGAGGGGGCGGTTGCCGGCCTTCCTGGCGGCCCGGGCGTGTGTGTTGCGGGCGGCGGTGAACTGCGGGGGCGGCAGCGTGTACAGCTCGTCGGCGACCGCGTCGAGGTCGGTGGGAGCGTCCTTGTCTGCCACGGTGTGCCACCTGTCCGTCCGGCTACCCATGGCCCGGGGCGGGCCGGGGACTGTTGCCGCCCATCGAACAACTGCCCCGGCCGCCCCGCAGCCTGACCGCACCCGATCGGGTCAGCGGGCGGGTCCACCGGGTGCTGAGGGTGTCGCGGAGGTGTTCGGCGAATTCGGTGGGGCGTGTGGTCAGGCCGATGTGCCCCCCGGGGAAGTACCGGGGTTCGGTGCCGATGTGCCCGGCGAGGGTGGCGGCGGCACGGTGGGGGAGTTCGCCGTGGGAATCGTGGCCGGCGGCGAGCACGATCCGGTCCGACAGCGTTCTGAGACGGTCAATGTCGGGAGTGCAGGACCTGAAGGTGGGGACGATGCGTTCGACGAAGAGGGGCAGGTTGGACGTGGTCCCCTCCACCCGGGCCGCCGCGCGAGGCGGAAGCTCGACCTCGGGTTTGGGGCCGTAGGCAAGAGGCCTAGGATTGCCCCATGCCCAATGCGCCGTCACGGGTCGAACTGTGCCCGCTCACCCCCGCCGAACAGGATGAGTTCTGCTCGCTCGTGAGGGCCAGCGCCGAGCTGCATTCGCCGTGGATGCAGCTGCCCGCCACGGCGGAGGAGTTCCAGGACTGGATGCGCCGCTTCAGCGATGGCACCAACCGGGGCTATCTGATCCGTGTTCTGGAGACCGGTGCAGCTGCCGGCACGGTCAACGTCAACTCGATCATCCGGGGCCGTTACCAGGGCGCGTCCCTCGGCTATGCGGCTTTCGCCCCGTCCGCGGGGCGGGGTTACATGGCCGAAGGGCTCACCGCCGTCATGCAGCACGCCTTCAGCGACCTGCGGCTGCACCGGCTGGAGGCGAACATCCAGCCGGCGAACAAGGCGTCTTTGGCCTTGGTCCAGCGCCTGGGCTTTCGTTACGAAGGTCTGTCGCCTGCCTACCTCTACATCAACGGTGCCTGGCGCGACCACGAACGCTGGTCGGTCACCGCGCCGTCCCCATGGACGCCCGATCCTTCCCTCCCCGAGGTCTAGTCGTCTCCGCCGCGGTCACGGAGCCGCCGTGACCCGGGCCGCGGCCGTGTCGCCGGCGTGCCCATCGGGACCGGCCCGGACCGCCGGGGACCGTCGGTGGCGGACGCCCCCGATCGGCCGTGACCGACACCGACAGGCGGTCCTCATTCGAACGTTGGAGCGGGAGTGGGCCGCGGCGTGGGCGGCGATCACGAAGCGGTGCCAGGCGACGGTCTGCGGCGTGGAGACGCCTGCCCACCGGGCCGGTGCAGCGGCCGTTCCACTGAGTCAGGACGCGGGGCCGGTACCGGTGCCGGATGAGGTGCGGGCGAACCAGGTCCGTGTCTCCTCGGCGGGGAGGACGCGGGTGAGTTCGGCCGTGCCCGGGAGCAGCGGGAAGAACCGGTCGGCGTTCCAACTGCGCTGATACATCGGCTCGTCCAGCACGAGCAGGCGGCGTCCCTCCACCACCGGGATGTCGTCGGGCAGCCCCTCGTTCCAGATCCGGTCGCCGTTCGGGGCGAGGAGTTCGAAGGCCCCGGTCGCGACCGCTTCGCTGCGTCCCCGGGCGGGCTTGGGGTCCGTGGCCAGGCGGACGCTCTCGGCAGAAGGCGCGGTGCCCGGCACGTGGCCGCCGCCGACGAGGACGTGCGCGAGCAGGGTGTGCAACTGGAAGTTGTCCGCGATGCCGCCGATCCGCACCTCGAAGCCGGTCCCGGTGGGCCGGTGCAGCACGATCAGGTGCTCGTCGTCCAGGACGGCCAGCGCGTAGGCCAGGCACTTGAGGTCGTGTCGCTCCAGGGCTGCCAGGTCGTTGCAGACGGGGAGGAGCGTGGACCCGTGCCGGCTGCGCACCTCCGCGCTGCGGCACAGCACGGCCAGCGCGGGCGGTTGCCACTCCTCGACCGAGCACCAGGCCAGCGCCAACCTCGTGGCCTCGTGCGCGTCGTCGCCCAGGCGGGCCAGCAGCGCATCGTCGATGATCTTCTGATCGGGCTCAGGCAGTTCGTCCTCGGCGTCACCGGTGGCACGCCAGCGGCGGGCGAACTCTGCTGCGTCGAGCAGGTCTTGCCGGACGCCACCGAGGATCGGCTCCGCGCAGGCCGCCGGATCGGCCCCGCTCTCGACGCAGAAGCCGGCCGCCATCGCCAGGAGCGGGCGGGGGCCGGTGGGCGGGAAGGCGGGAATCAGTGCGGCAAGCCGCGGCCCCACCGGGACGCGTTCGGCGTCGGTCGACTGCCGCAGGCTGTTTATCGCGGCGGTGAAGGCCCGCTCGGTGCGGGCACCGTCACGAGCGTCGACGGCCTCTTCCAGCTCCGACACGACAGCGCCGAGGTCGGCGGACTTCTGCTTCCTCTTGAAGATCACGGGCACACCTTAAGCCCGGGTACGGACAACCGGTCGATGGACCGTTCGACACGGGGATCGCCGCGGTGGGGGCACCGGCCGTCGTGGTCGCCGGATCGGCCCTCAGACCTGGTTCGCCTCACGCCGGTACGTGTAGAGGATGAACCCCTCGTGGAACGTGCCCAGCTTGTCGTACAGCGCGCGAGCCGGGGCGTCTTCGAGCGTGTTCCAGTACAGGCCCGGGGCGTCGTGCTCCTCGGCGTCCCGGGCCACCCACTCGATCATGGCCGTCGCCACACCCTGCCGCCGGACGTCCGCGTCCACGAACAGGTCCGCCAGATAGCACTTGCCGGCGTACCAGACGCTGGCGTGGAACAGGTAGTGCGCGATGCCGACGATCCTGCCGTCCAGCCAGGCGGCGATACCGCGTATCCGCTCGTCTTCGAGCAGACGCCGCCAGGTCCGTTCGTAGGCGTCGTCGTCGCGTTCGACCTCGAAGTAGGAGTCCTTACCGCGGGCCAGTACTTCCCAGCAGGCGCGGTCGGACTCGTGCAGGAAGCTGATCTCCACCATGGCGCCCATCCTGGCGTGGGCAGTGCGGCAACGTCCGCCGGTCTCCCTGATACGTGCGCTCGGGCGGCGCCACGCGAGGGCGAGGCGTTCGCCTACCTCAGGTTCGTGCGGCACCGGCCCTGAACTCGTTCACGGAGCGGTCGGCGGGGGAGGGGTGTCCAGCGGGTTGTCGGCCATCCTCATCGCGAGGCCGGACCGTACGGCACCCGCGGCGGAGCTGTCGGTCTTGCGCCTCGCCTGGTCCTGGAAGCACGTCAGGAACTCCGTGGCGAGATCCAGCCGGGGGTAGCGGTCGAGCACTTCGGCCCTGAAACCGGGGGCGAAGTCGTCGGCGTCCCGGCCGATGATCTCCAAAGCTGTCGCCCGGCAGAGCACGTGCCCTTCGGGATCCACGGACACGTCGACATCGGGCCACATGTGCCGGATGATGACCTCCGACAGTCGCCGGCGGCGCACCGCCGGCCAACCGGCGCCCGCCGAGAACACCTGCGCCACGTGGCCGCCGGCCACCTCGAACGAGATGGTGTGGTTGTCGAACTCGGGCACCAGGGCCATGTCGTGGAACAGGGCGGCGACGTAGAGCAGCTCGGAGTCGACGACGATTCCCTGCGCCGTGGCGCGGGCCGCCGCCCATACGTAGGCCCGCAGGGAGTGGTTCAGCAGCGCGGGGGACAGGTAGGCGGACGCCACCTCCAGGGCGGCGCCCGACGCGGCGGTGTCCGGCACGGCGAGATCGTCGAGGGTCATGCGGATCAGCGCCGGCTTGGCGGTGCTCGCTGAGGGGTTGTCAGACATGGCTTTCGCTTCCTTGCAGGTACGGTTCTGCTGTTCTCGAACAGAGGGTCACGAGCCGGCCCGCTGCGGATCCCGAGGCCCGAAGGCCGCGGGCCACGGGGCCGACAAGGCTGACGGTCACGAACGCGTCGATGCCGATCGCGAACGTACCCACCGCCAGGATGACCGAGCGGGCCCTCACAAGGCACCCCCTGGCCCGTCGGCCGCAGCGCTCACCTGGATGATCGTCTTGCCGGGCGTGCGCTTGTCGCGGGCGAACGCGGCGGGCACCTCGGACAGCGGCCGCACGGCTCCGACGATCGGCTTGAGCCGTCCGTCCCGGAGCCGCTGGGCGAGGCCGGTGAGCTGGGCGCGGTCGGGTTCGACGACGAAGAAGACGGCCCGTCCGTCCTTGGGCCGGACGGTGGGCGGCGCGGCGATGGTGACGAGGGTGCCGCCGGCGCGCACCAGGGCGGCCGAGCGGTCGAGGATCTCGCCCCCGATCACGTCGAGCACGACGTCGACCTCTCCCACGTCCTCCAGCCGGTCCGCCTGCAGGTCCACGAAGGTCTCCGCGCCCAGGGCCAGTGCGGTGTCCCGGTCCGCGGCGCGGCCGGTGCCGATCACCCGGGCGCCGGCCTCGCGGGCGAGCTGCACGGCGATCGAGCCGACACCGCCCGCGGCGCCGTGGATCAGGACGCTCCGGCCTGCCGTCAGGCGTGCGTGGTCGAACAGGGCCTGCCATGCGGTGAGCCCCGAGATCGGCAGTGCGGCGGCCATGACGTGGTCGACGTCGGCGGGAAGCGGTGCGAGATTGCGGGCCTCGACCGCCGCGTACTCGGCCAGCGACCCGTTGCGGGCCCAGTCGGTCAGCCCGAACACCCGCTGCCCCACCGTCAGCCCGGTGGTGCCGTACCCCAATTCGACGACCACGCCGGACAGTTCGTGGCCCGGCACGCTCGGCGTCCGGTCGCGGCCGGCACGGTCGGCCCAGGTCGCCGGCCAGTCGAGTTCCCCCGGGGTGAAGCCCGCGGCGTGCACCTGAACGATGACGTCGTTCTCGGCGGCGTGCGGGTAGGGCATGTCCGACAGGGACAGCCCCGCGACCCCGGCGTCACGGTCACGGACGGTGATGGCTCGCATGCGCAGATCCTCGCTTGGTGAAATTGTGGAGACCGGGGCGCGAGGCCGAGGAGGAACGTCGCGATCCGGCAACGGACCGGCGACTCATCGACTGCTCCCGGCGCCGAGCGCTCCGCGTCGCCACGAGACGACGTGGCCCGGGGTCGGCGACGATGGTCACATCTCGACGGTAGGTCCAAGGGCGGCCCAGGCGCATGGGCCATTTCAGTGAAGGGATCCTGGGCCATTCGCCCTCGGTGGCGGGCCGGGTACGAACGTTCGGGCCGTTGCGCCCCGGTGCCCCGCCGCCGGCCGGCGGCAACCGCGCCCCATCTCCGACCGGGCCCCCGAACTCGACAGTCCTGACGTTTTCGCCTGTTACGATCACGAATGACCTATTGCGGGCCGACCGGGAACCCGGCGAAGCCCGCACGTACACCGCCGAAGCCCGCTCGATGCCGGCGGAGCACGGGCGCGGCAGGCGGCCGTACAGGTACCGGGAGGTCAGATGAATCTCCGGCGCCCGCCGTCCGCGGTGCTCGACGGCGCCCTGGTCGTCGTCGCGCTCTTCGACGTCTGGGTGCACGTCCAGGCCGACGAACCCTTGCAGTTGGTGTGCGCGGTGGGCGGGGCCTTGGCGCTCCTGCTACGGCACGTCGTGCCGTTGCCGACGTTCCTGGTGACCTTGCCCGCCGTCTTCTTCTCCGACGCGATCTTCGCATCGCTGGCAGCGCTCTACACCCTCGCATCCGTCTCACGCCGACGCGTCATCCTGGCCGTTGGTGTGGTGGCCTTCACGCTCTGCGACCTGGCGCCGGACGTCAACGTGTCGGCGGACGATCTGGTCACCACAAGCTACACGGCGGCGACCGCGGCCGCCGCGGTCTTCCTCGGGCAACTGGTGCAAGCCCGCAGGGACCTCTCGCACCGCATCGCGGAGATCTCCGAGGCCCGCGAGCACGAACGGCTGCTGATCGCCCAGACCGTTCTGGCCGCCGAGCGTGCCCAGCTCGCCCGGGAGATGCACGACGTGGTCTCCCACCAGGTCAGCCTGATCGCGGTGCGCGCCGGCGCCCTTCAGGTCGGTACGCGTGACGCTCACGCCAAGGACGCCGCGAGCACCATCCGCCGGCTGAGCGTGCAGACCCTGGACGAGCTGAGATACATGGTCGGCGTGCTGCGTGCCTCCGGTGATCGCCCGGCCGATCTGACCCCGCAGCCGTCCCTGGCGGATCTGGAGCGCCTCGTCGGCGGCAGCGGCATCGACGCCGAACTGGCCGTCGACCTGCCCGGGGACCTGGCACCCTCCGTACAGCGCGCTCTCTACCGCACCGTCCAGGAGGGGCTGACCAACGTACGCAAGCACGCCCCGGGTGCCGCCGCCACCGTTCGGCTCTGGCGCAGCGACGCGACCGCCCATGTCACGGTCACCAACAGCGCCCCGACCCGGCCGACCGTCCCCTTGCCGAGCGCCCATTACGGTCTGACAGGGCTGCGCCAGCGTGCGGCGCTGCTCGGGGGCACCCTCACGTGCGGTCCCACCCCTGACGGTGGCTACCGGCTCCGGGTGGATCTCCCGGCCAAGACGACCACGCCCTCACCAGGCGAAGTCGGCCGGTAGCGAGCGGCGGTGCAGGTCCGGCGATGTGGCGCGGGGCCGACGGGTGTATTGACTCCACGGCGTTACAGGCAGAGCATGGGGTTCGGTGGAAATGTGGCATTAAGCGCAAGTTTGTACATGACCACTTGATATGCGGGGCTTGATTGCCCGCAGGGAGGCCCGGGGCCGGTCGGGCAGGGAGCCGCAAGTGGTCACGCGCCTCGACCAGGCCCAGGAACCGACCTGGCAAGGAGAGTTGGCATGCGTATTCCCGGGTGGCCCCTCGCCGCGATGGCCGGCCCGCCCGTTTCCGCCGTGAGCCACGGCGGCTGGGGCGACGGCAGTTGGGGTTCGGGCTCTGGCCATGGCGGCCATGGCGATGGTGGCTACGGTGGCGGCGGTCACGGCGGTGGCGGCGGAAGGTAGTGGCCACGACGGGGCCGACTTCGAGTCGGCCCCTCTCGTGCGCAGGCAGCCCCTGATCACGGAGGTGCAGTACGGTGTCGGACAAGGGATCAGAAGGCCAGGCCGGCGGGCAGTCGCACGCTGAGCTGTGGATGACGCAGTTGAAGACGCTTCAGGACGTCAAGCCACCGTTCGTTCCGGAAGGGGCCTCGGTGATGACCATCGTCGTCTGGCGGGAGCCCGGTGACCAGGGCGCACCTCCGCACCGGCACTCGGGCCCGGCTTTCGGCTACGTCGTCGAGGGAGCCGTCCGCTTCGAGCTCGAGGGCGAGCCGGAACGGGTGATCAAGGCCGGCGAGTCGTTCTGGGAGCCGGGCGGGGACGTCATCCACTACCAGGACGGCAATGCCCTGACGGACGGGCGGACCGAGTTCGTCGTGACCATGCTGTGCGCGCCCGGCCAGCCGATGCTCACCGTGGTCGGCGAGGAGGAACTGGCCCAGCGCGCCCACCTGCGCGCTCCGCGCCCCGCAGCGGCTGACTTGTGACGGCCGGTGGCCGCGACCGCCCATCATCAGCCGGCCTCCTGTGCGCCTGCCGCACAGGCACACCCCGACTGCGTCCTTCACCCAGGAGACTCCAACAGCATGTACATCGCCATGAGTTCTTGAGCAGGTCGCAAAACCGGCCAGGTGGGCGGTCCGGCCCATGCGCGCGGCTGGTCCGTCGCACAACAACGCGGGGCACGGCCGGGCCCCGGTCTACGCCAGCTCGGCGGACGGCCGGGCCTCCTCGCGTGCGCCGGCGCTGACCAGCCCCGTCTCGTAGGCGACGATGACAGCCTGGACACGGTTACGGAGCCCGAGTTTGGCGAGGATGCGGGCGACGTGGGTCTTGACGGTCGCATCGGCCAGCCGGAGGCGGGTGGCCAGTTCTGCGCGGGCGGTCACGTACGGTCGACGCCCTCGCCCTCGGGCGCGGCGCTTCGTCGGGGCGCGGCCGGTGGGCGGTCCGCCTGGCCGGACGGCTGCCGTTGCCGCGGCCGGTCGCCCTGGGCCTGGCCCGGCCTTTCGCGCGGCCCGCCGGGCACTTGCCCACGCGGTCACCGCCACCAGGCCGGGCACCCCGGCGATCACCGCCAGGTCGACCCAGGGGGCGATGGCCAGGGAAGAGGTGCCGTAGACCTCCTCCGTCTCGGCCAGTACGGGGACGGCGAGCAGGTGGCCGGCCAGGACCCCGAGCACCGTTCCGGCGGCGGCCGGAATCAGTTGATGGACATCCGGATGCCGGAGATGGACGGCCTGGAGGCCACCCGCCGCATCCTCACCGGCACCCCCGGCGAAGCGCTGAACAAGCACCTGGCACCGCTGGGGGTCACCGCTCGGACGGGCGGGCTCGACGCCGGCGGCGACATGGTGGTCACGCTCAACGCGCTGTCCGTGACCCTCACGTTGCTGCTCGTCGCCGTCGCCGCGCTCGGCGTGCTCAACGGCGTGCTGCTCGACACCCGCGAGCGCGTCCGGGAGATCGGGGTCCACAAGGCGCTCGGCATGACCCCCCGGCAGACCATCGCGATGGTCCTCACCTCGGTCGTCGTGACCGGACTGGTCGCGGGTGCGCTGGGCGTGCCGCTGGGCGTAGCCCTGCACGGCTGGGTCATCCCCGCGATGGGCGACAGCGTGGGGCTCCGCCTCCCCGCCTCCGTCATCGCCGTCCACCACGCGGCCGAACTGCTCCCGCTCGCACTCGGCGGCCTGCTCATCGCCATCCTGGGCGCGCTTCTGCCCGCCGGCTGGGCCGCCGGAACCCGAACCGCCACGGCCCTGCGCACCGAATAGGACGTCAGGCCCGGAGCGCCCACCCCCGGCCCCCACGGCAAGCATCGGTGGGGGCCGGTCGCGACGGGACGCGTGGCCGACCCCGCCGGGGTGTTGTCAGTGCCGGCTCGTATGCTCTCGGCGACCCGATCGAAGGGATTGCCGTGGTAGACCCCACAGGTATCGCAGCGCTGGCCCAGGTCCTGCCTCCCGATCAGGGGGCGGACGAGGAGATCGACTGGCCGGCGGCCGAGGCGCGCTGGGGTACCCGATTCCCGCGTGACTACATGGCCTTCATGTCCGTCTACGGTGCCGGATCGTTCGCTGAGGTCGGCATCCTCATGCCACTGCCGAAGGAGTACATCCAGTGGGACCCCGGCACCTTCGAAGACGAGACGGAGAACGCCCGCTACATCTGGGAGATGCTGGGCGGTCAAGAAGGTCTCGACATCGATCCGGATCACATACTCGCCTGGGGCGTCACCTCCGGCCCCGACATCCTCTGCTGGCTGACCACTGACCCGGACCCCGACGAATGGCCCGTCCTGGTCTGCGGCCGGCACACCGACGACGACTTCACCCTGTTCCCCTGCGGCATGGTCGAGTTCCTCCGCAAACTGCTCCTGGACGAGTACGACCCGTACCCGCTGAGCATCGACCTGCGCGACGCCTCCCCGCGCTATGTGCATTGGCTGGAGGAACAGCGGCGCTGGAAGGCAGGGTTGGACCGCCGTACCGGGCGACCGCGACCAGCGGTTCCGTAGGAGCTGTCACCGGGTCGCCGGCCCCAGGCGCGTTCTAGCCGAGCTTCCGCAGTGCCTTGTCGATGTTGGCCCGGTACGTCCGCAGTGCCTTGAGGCCGGCGGTGTAGCGGTCGCGATGCCGTGCCATGTCCGCGGCCTGCTTCTGCGCGAGTACGGCGTGCCAGACCTCGGCCGTGCGGTTGCGGCGCTTGCAGGTGACGTCCGCGACGGCGGTGGCCCGCTCCCGTTGCGTATGGCGGGTGTTGCCGTCGCCGCCCCGCTTCCAGTCGCGGTCCCTGTACGCCGCGACGGGGTCGGGGTAGCGGGTGAATCCTTGAGCTGCCACACAGTCGGACCACACGTCCCAGGCCGCGCGGAGGCGCGGGTCGTGCCTGACCGCCTTGTCGACCTCGATCGCCTGTCTGCTCGCGTAGAGCCAGTCCCGCGTGACGTCGATGCCGCGCAGCAGTCGTCGGTTCGCCTCGGCGTTGCAGTCGGGCCAGTCCGCGTACTCGGCGTCGGTCATGCGGCGGCCCTTCGGCCGGGAGGCCGGGTGCTTCGCCGGGTCCCAGCCGTAGCCCCAGCGGCGTGCGGTGTCCGGATCGAGGACGCCGTATTCGGTGCCGACCACGGTGATCGCGGTGGCGACCATCGGGTCGCGGGGGTAACGGGGGTCGAGCGGGAAGTCCGGGTGGCCCCGGTCCGCCATGCACTGCCGTACCAGCAACGCCGATGCACGCTGGGATCGCTGGTAGTCCCGCGGCGTGAAGTCGAAGCGGTCGGCCGGCAGGGGACCGAGGTCCGACGCTGTGCGGATGACCTCCAAGGGTTCCGCGCCGGAGGCGCAGATCGCCGCAAGCATCGCCACCCCAGCCGTGACGCCCAGCCGCCACCCCCGCCTCGCCATGGGCAGGAATGCTAGCGGGCGGCGCGTACCCGGTCGGCCCCGGGCCCCGGTGGCTGACGATCGGCGGGCCTGCCCGACTGCCTCACGCGCCGTTGACCGCCAGGGGACGCGGGTCCGGCACGGACGGTTCCGGGGGCGCCCGGGTCCACAGGTGGGCGCATGCCGCTTCGCGGATGGTGCGCAGCGGCGGAGTGGAACCGGTGATCCGGCTCATCGTGGCGCCGCCCTGGACGGCGGCGAGGAGCACTGCGGCGGCGCGTTCGTCCGTGTCGGCGGGATGGCGGAGCAGCCGGTCGGTCCGCCGGGCGGTCAGGCCGCCGGCGAGGGCGGCGTGCCGGCGTTCGGGTGGTCGCAGGGGGCGCTGGTCTCCCAGGACGCGGTGCGAGTGGTCGGATGTCGTCGGGGCAGACCTCTGCCGCGCCCTTGACCGCGAGGAGCTGTGCGGCGCCCTATTACTTCTGGACTTGCGGGTCCAATTTTCGCCATCCATGCTGGCGGCGTCAGGAGATGGACCAAGCGGTCCGGACTGCTCCGTTGCCCGCGGCCCACCCGCCCCAGCGCGCGAGGCCGGAAGGAGAGTGAAACCCATGTCCGTCGACAACGACGCACTGGTCCGTGCATTCGTCGAGGCGTTCGACAGCAAGGACACCGACCGCCTGCTGCCCTTCCTCCACACCGACGTCGTCTTCCGCAACTACGGCGACGACGAGATCCGGGGCCGTGACGCCCTCCTGGAGATGTGGCGGAACGTCTTCAGCACCTTCGAGCAGATCAAGTTCGAGACGGTCCACCAGGCCGTCAACGGCGCCATCGTCATCGCCGAGCAGGTCCACGGCCTCGCCCTTCCGGGCGGGCCGCTCGCCCCGGTGATGAACATGGCCGTCTACGAGATCCGCGACGGCAGGATCGCCGCCTGGCGCGACTACACCAACCCCGTGCACGCCAGCACGCTCCTGGGCCGAGCCGGCCGCTCGCGCCCCGACCGCTGACCCCGGGGGCGCATCCGGCCCGGCCACCGCACCGCCGGGCGACCCCCGACCCCGTAAGGAGAACCAGATGAACGACGTCGAGCGCCTGACCGCGATCGAGGAACTGCGCCGCCTGATGGCGCGGTACGTCCGCTACGCCGACCAGAAGCGGTGGCAGGACCTCGCCGCCCTGTTCACCCCCGACGGCACCTTCACTCCCCACAAGCCCGACGGCTCGGTGTGGCTGCGGATGAACGGCCGTGCGGACATCGCCGCCACGATCGGCGGGAGCAGTGGCCCCGACGACGTCCTGGTCCACCATCTCTTCTCCGACGAGATCGACGTCGAGTCGGCGACCGGCGCCCGCGGCACCTGGTCGATGGAGGACATCATCACCCGGCCCGAGGACGCCGAGACCAACCCGGACTTCCCGTTCAAGGGCATGCACGGCTTCGGGCACTACCACGCCCGCTTCGTCAAGGCCGACGGCGCCTGGTACATCGCCGAGCTCGAGCAGACCCGGCTGCGGCTGGACTTCACCTACTGACCGTGCCCCGTTGCAGGGGCACCCGCATCTTCCCCCTTCACAAGAAAGCAGTGCACTCATGGGTGACAAGAACACGGTTCCGCCGGAACCCTTCACCATCGACGTCGCGCAGGACGTCCTGGACGACCTCACGGACCGCCTGAAGAAGACCCGCTTCTTCGACGACCTGGACAACGAGGAGGAGTACTACGGTGTGAGCACCGCCTACCTCGAGCCGCTCGTCGAGTACTGGGCCGACGGATTCGACTGGCGCGCGGCCGAGAAGCGGTTGAACGCCCATGAGCAGTTCAAGGTGGAGATCGACGGCACCCCCGTCCACTTCGTCCGCAAGCCCGGCAAGGGCCCGAACCCGACCCCGCTGCTGGTCCTGCACGGCTGGCCGTGGCCCGGTGAGTTCAGCTACCCGCTCATCGACCCGCTGGCCGACCCCGTCGCCCACGGCGGCGACCCCGCCGACGCCTTCGACGTGATCATGCCGACCCTGCCCGGCTTCGCGTGGTCCACCCCGGTCACGCGGGGTGACCTGAACTACTGGAAGATCGCCGACATCCTCCACACCCTCATGACCGAGGTGCTCGGCTACGAGAAGTACGGCTCTCTGGGCTCCGACTACGGCGCCCTGGTCAACAGCGCCCTCGGCCACAAGTACGCCGACAGCCTCATCGCGCTGCACTTCGGCCACGACCTGCCGCCGGGCCTCTTCCAGCACGACCGCTACTGGGACCTGACCATGGGCCAGCCCATCCCCGCGGACGCCTCACCGGAACTGCGCGACGACATCAAGAAGTTCCACTCCACCTACGCCTCCCACGTCGCCGTGCACATGCTGGACGCCTCGACCCTGTCGCACGGTCTGAACGACTCCCCGATCGGCATGCTCGCCTGGCTACTGCAGCGGTGGAAGAAGTGGAGCGACAAGAACAACGACTTCGACGCCGCCTTCTCCCGGGACTTCGTCCTGACCCAGGCCACGGTCTTCTGGGTGACGCAGTCCATCGGCAGCTCGATCCGCATGTATCGCAACACGGTCCGTCACCCCTGGGTGCCGTCACACGACCGGCAGCCGGTGGTCGAGGCCCCGGCCGGCTTCACCTTCCTGCTCGGTGACGTCTACCCGCCCGGCGTCCGTACGGTCGAGGAGCGCATCGCCGCCTTCGTGCACGGGCCGTCCCACGACCTGTTCAACGTGGTCAACGTCAACGCCCACCCGAAGGGCGGCCACTTCGGGCACTACGAGAATCCCGAGGCCTTCATCAGGGACGTCCGCGAGACCTTCCGCAAGGTGCGCTGAGGGGCCCCGAACTCGGTCAGGAGGTCGCCGGGGCGGCGCAGAGCCCGGCGATCTCCGCCGCCTGACGGCGCGCCGCGCCCGCGGGTGCGCATCCTCCAGCGAGGCGCGGTGCTGCGGAAGCAGGGCCGACACCGACTTCACCACGACGCTGCTCGTCGTGCTCGGGTACCCGGACGAGACGCGCGTCTCTCGCCGGCCGATCTCGCGCTTCGGCGCCGAGAAGATCTTCACCCACATGTGACGAACTGAGCGGGTGCGCGATCGGCGCGCCTGCCCGGTTCTGCGCAACTCGACTGTCCTGCGCCCGCACTCCTCCTCGACGGGCGCCGGGCAGTCGACCTCTGCCGACCTCGAGGAGGCCAGGATGCAGGACAGTCCAGAACCGTGCGGCCGCGGGGTCAGTCGACAGCGAGGACGTCGGAAAGACTCACGGCAGGGCAACCGAGCATCGTTGTCAGCGTGCGTCGCTGGCGCTCGGTCAAAGTGACGACGAAGATCGCAGCGTCGGCGTCGGCCTGCTCGCAGGCCTCAGCCACCTCGCGGACCTTTCCGTAGCTCAGCAGGGTCCGCGAGGAGAAGGGCAGGCCCATCTTCCGGGCCCCGCCGTCCGAGACGCCGCGTCGCTGCACGATCTGCCCGACGACCCGCGCGCCGCGCGCCGCCAGTTCCGCGGCCGCCGACGCCATGGCCGTGCCGAAGTCCCTCTCCTTCGCGGAGAAGTAGCCGACGACCACCACATCAGCCCCCGTGACCGTGAGCCGCGAAGCCTGGCGCCGGCCGGGCTCCGGCGGCACACGGCGGGCCAGGCGCCGGTCGCGCCTTCGGGGCTGATGCACGCATCACAGGTTAGGTGCCGGGCCGGCTGCGGCGACACGCGTTTTCTCGCTGACCGATGTTCGCGCGCAGGAGCGGAGCGTCCTCGACCTCGGCGAGCCAGATCCATGCGGGGCGGAACCGGTCGGCGTCCAGCTCCTCTCGGGTCCTCGCGGCGGTCAGGGCGGCGGCGGGACCGTCCGCCGGGTAGTCGGTGGCACGGTCGAGGGCGCTGGGGTCCGCGGTGGCGGGAAGACATCGCATCCGGCCCGTGATCTCGACCGGACGGCACCGGAGCAAGGCATTGACCGCTGCCTGCATCGCGGTGGGCGGGGATGGGATGCCGCCTCGTGGAGCGGATCTTGGTGGTGGGTGTCACGGGCGCGGGCAAGTCCACGCTCGCCCGTGTGTTGAGCGGTCGACTCGGCCTGCCGTACCACGAGATGGACGGGCTGTACTTCACCGGCCCCGACTGGGCCGGGTCGTCGACTCCCTGGGCCGTCAGGAGGTTCGTGATCTGCTGCCGGCCTGGTCGGCCTGCTCCCGGCACGCGGGCCGTCGCCTGGAGATCGAGCGCCGTGCCGAAGATCCTCGCTTCGCGCCTCCCGACACCCTCCGCTTCGGGCGCCCGGACGAGGTCGCGACCTGGCCGGCATCCCGCTGACCCCGGTCATTCCGTGTGCGTACCCCTAGATCGCTGCAGGTCAGGGCGCTATAGGTGCCTGCGTCACGTTTACTTTATTGGTCAATCCAGAATCGTGCTACGCTTTTGGCATGGGACGGATGAGGGAGTTCGACGTCGACCGAGCGGTCGGCCGCGCGATGGACCTGTTCTGGCGTCGCGGCTACGCGGAGACCTCCCTGCAGGACCTGCTCGACGAACTGTCGATCGGAAGCGGCAGCTTCTACGCCGCCTTCGGCTCGAAGGGGCGGCTTTACCTCCGGGCCCTGGACCGCTACTCCGCTCTCCAGGCGGACGACCTCGTGGAGATCCTCGAGCGCGCGACCGAGATCCGGCCCGCGGTGCGACAGGTCCTCGTCGCCATGATCGAGGCGGATCTGGCGGACCCCTCCCGGGGCTGCCTCGTGGTCAACACGGCCACTGAAGGCGGGACCGGGCTCCCGGCGGCCGAACTCTCGCGTCGATGCGGCACGTCGAGTCGTCGCTCGCGGCGGCCCTGGAGCGCGCGAAGTCGCGGGGTGAGTTGTCCGCGGACAAGGCCCCGGTCGAGCTGGCCCGCTTCCTGACCACATTCGTCCAGGGTCTCCGTATCGTCGGCCGGGCTCGTCTGGGGCGGGCCTTCGCCGAGGACGCCCTCGCCGTGGCGATGCGCGCCCTGGACTGACCGTAGACGGGCTCCGACTCGCGTCATGCGAGCCGGGTCTCTGCTCACCGTAATTCTGTATTGATCACTCCACAAAGGATTCACATGGAACTGCACCTCAAGGACAAGGTCGCTGTCGTCACCGGCGCCAGCAAGGGCATCGGTCTGGCCGTCGTCGAGGCGATGGCCCGCGAAGGCGTCCGCGTCGTCGCCGGCAGCCGCAACTCCACGCCCGAACTCGACGCGCTGGCCGAGGCGTACGACGTCACGGTCGTGCCCGTCGACCTCGGGACCCCGCAGGGGGCGGCCACCCTGGTCCGCCAGGCCGCGGAGCGCCACAACCGGATCGACATCCTCGTCAACAACGTGGGCGCCGCCGAACCCCGCAACGGGTTCCTCGAGGTCGACGACGCCGACTGGCAGCGGATCTTCGACCTGACGTTCTTCAGCGCCGTCCGCGCCAGCCGCGCCGCACTTCCGTACCTGGTCGAGGCCGAGGGAGCGGCGATCGTCAACATCAGCTCCATCAACGCCCGGACGCCCTTCCCGATGGTCGTCGACTACTCGGCGGCCAAGGCCGCGCTGACGAACCTGAGCAAGTCGCTGTCCGAGGAGTTCGCGCCGAAGGGCGTGCGCGTCAACGCGATCTCTCCCGGCCCGGTCCGCACTCCTTTCTGGACGGCTCCGGGTGCCTTCGCGGACGCCACCGCCGCTGCCGCCGGCACCACCGCGCAGGAGGCCCTGGACGTCGTGGTGCCCCAGAGCATGGGCATCACCTCGGGCCGTATCACCGAGCCGCAGGAGGTCGCCGACCTCACGCTCTTCCTGGCCTCGCCGGTGGCGGGCAACATCAACGGGGCCGAGGTGGTCATCGACGGCGGTCAGATCAAGACCCTCTGACCACCCGGGCCGGCATCGCCCTCCTCCCGTCCCGCCCCCCGCCCGCCCCGCGAGGGGCGACAGTTGCCGGCGAAGCGAGGCCGGGACACATGACCAACCCGAGAATCCGTTGTTGAGCGAGTGGAGACACGTGTGACCGTCGACGAACCGATCACCCCCGAGCCGATCCTGCAGCTGGGCCTGGGATTCATGGCATCGAAGACCCTGCTGAGCGCGGTGGAGTTGCAGATCTTCACCGTCCTGGCGCACGGCGGCCGGGATCGTGCGTCCCTCGCCGGCGAAGTGGGGCTCCATCCGCGGTCCGCCGCGGATTTCCTGGACGGCCTCGTGTCGCTGGGCCTGCTGAACCGAGACGATGACGGCGTCTACCACAACAGCCCCGCGGCCGACGTGTTCCTGGACCAGGCCAAGCCCTCCTACGTCGGCGGAATCCTGGAGATGGCCAACGCCCGTCTCTTCGGCTTCTGGGACAACCTCACCGACGCCCTGAGAACCGGCATCCAGCAGAACGAGGTCACGCACACCGGGGCGCCCTTCTTCGCGACGCTGAGCCAAGACCCCGTCGCGTGGCGGAACTTCCTGAACGGCATGAACGGTGTCAGCACACCCCTCGCCGGCGCACTCGCGGCCGACTTCGACTGGACCGGCCGCCGGCACGTCGTCGACCTCGGCGGCGCGCTCGGCGCCGTGCCCGCCGCAGTGCTGCGATCCCACCCCGAGATGACCGGCGCCGTCTTCGAACTGCCGCCGGTGCGCCCGGTATTCGAGGACTTCGCCGCCGCTCACGGCCTGTCCGACCGCCTCTCCTTCCACGGCGGCGACTTCTTCTCCGACCCGCTTCCTCCGGCCGACGTCTACGTCATGGGGCAGATCCTCCACGACTGGAACCCCGAGCAGCGGCAGTTCCTGCTCCGCAAGGCCTACGACGCCCTGCCCGAGGGCGGCACGCTGATCGTCTACGACGCCATGATCGACGACGACCGACGCCACAACACCTACGGCTTCATGGTCTCGCTGAACATGCTCATCGACACGGAAGCCGGCTCCGAGTACACCGTCGCGGACGTGACTCAGTGGCTGAGGGCGGCCGGCTTCTCCAAGACGAACGCTCGCCCCCTCATCGGCGGCTACACGGCCGTATACGCCACCAAGTGATTCGTCTTCGAGCCTGTGCGTGAGCGCGAAGCCCCCGGCAGCAGTGAGTCTCGGCCAGAGATCCACCGCTGACGACGGGCTTCGCGCGTCGTACCCCGATTCGGGCACCGGTCAGGCGGCGGCTACCCGTCGGCGAGGACGTAGAAGGTGAAGTCTTCGCGTGCCTTCGCGTCAACGGCCATGGGCAGGCGGATGCGCCCGGAGTCGACCATGTCCCGCACAGTGGACCGGCTCAAGCCGAACCCGGTCATGAGGAGCTTCTCGACCCTGATCGGCGCCGGGAGTTCGAACCTGAGGACGACCTCGAGCGATGTGCGGTCCTCATGCGCGAGTTCATAGAACGGCATGTCGGTCTGCAGCTCCCATGTACCGCGCCAGTCGAGGCGGTACGAGGCCTTGCCGGCCAGTGCCCCGTCCATCGCCAGATGTCGCACCATGGCCGGGTCATTGTTCTCGAACATCAGCAGCCGCCGGCTGTCGAGCGTCTGGACGTGGACGCGCTCGTGCACGGGGATCTTCGACGTCCGGCCGCACAGCTCGCAGCCGATCAGTATCCAGACGTCGAGGAGCTTGCCGCTCGCGTTCACGCGGATCTTCCCGGTGGGATGGTGACGCGTGGACCTGCACGACACGCAGGCCTTGACGACGGCGGGCAGACCGAGCTCCCTGATCACCCACAGTGCCTTCCGGTCGACGTCGGTTCCGCCACCTTCAACGGGCACACGGGCAGGACGAGAATGGGTCATGGCTTCGGCGAACTCCAGGCTTGCGGGGAAGGCATCGCGCATCGCATTGCGGCGCGGTGAATCGCCCTCCGGATCCAGTGGCGTACGGCCGGGGCGCCTCAGAGCGGCACACCGGCCGGCGCGACGTGGCGTGTCACGTCGCGTGAAGGAAGCCCGCGCCGATCACAAGGTGCGGGCTTCGAACGGCACGCCGGAGGGGGACGGGGAGTGACTCGAACCCGTCTTCATTCCGTACGTGCGCCACTGATCACAGATCCATGCCTGGGATGATGTGCGACCAGCGGGCCGTCAGGCAAACGGTTTTCCGGTGTCGGATCAGCGACGCGCTCCAGCCGCCCCGGGCGGCGACGCGCAAGGCCCCTTGGCGCAGGCCGAAACCGCAGGGATCACGAGGATGTGCGACTCCGGGACACCGGTCAGCCTGCTGCCGGCGGACGAGATGTCCTTGACCGGCTGTGAACCGTAGGTGGCCACCGCAGATGCCGCAGGTCGACGGCTCTGCGTGGGCGGCGGCTCCTGCCCAGGCGCAGCCGCCCGGAAGCCCTGAGGACCTCGGTGCCCTCTCGGCCGCCCAGGGTGACTCACCGTGTCGCTATGGCGTGAGCGTGACGCGGACGGACCCCTCGGTGGCCGACCACGACAGGCCGTTGTGCATCATCCTGGCGCCGTCGGTCAGCATGCGGGCAGCCATGGCGGTAACCGACTCGGCTAGGTCCGAGGCGCTCGCCGGCACGCGCTTGCGTGCCCGGTCGGCGGTCATGTACAGGGCCCGGATCGCCGCATCGATGTCGTCCACCTCCTGGCTGGCAGAGGGGCCAGGCTCGATCTCCCAGTACATCTGCATCGTCATCGCCCCTTGCCTGGAACGCGCGGCAGCCACAGCCACAGGATGCCGGTTGAAAGGCCGAGTCGCATGCTGACTGAGCCGCCTCTGACGCACGCAGATGTTCCCGCCACAGGCGTTCCGCGGTGGCCTGGTGCGCGCTCGATCGTCGCACCGGCACAGTGGAAGACCGGTCATCAGGGGGCGCGGGCCGTCGAGCGAAGCGGGCGCGCCGTGCTCAGCGGCAGCAGATCACGCTGACCGGGGTGAACGACGCGTAGGAGGTCCACCTGGCGCGGTCCTTCGTGCGTTCGCGAGCCCGCGCAAGCATGCCCGAGGCACGGTCGGCACCGATCACCGTGCCACCGACCCCGACACGTTCCGCCAGCGCCGGGAGACCGGTGCCGGGACCGCGCCCCACATCCGACGCCGACTGGCCCGCCTGGACGTCCAACGGTTCGAGCAGCTTCCGCTTGGCAGCCTGATCGGGCCGGGGCACACCGGGAGTCGACGCCATGCCGGCGAGTCGAACACTCCGGTTCCGCGACCGGTGTCATTTCCCGCGAACATCCGCGCCGCCCGCGCAGGGCGCGCGCCCGGCAACGGGGTCCCGGCCACAGTCAAAGGGCCGTACCGATCTGTCAGCGTCCCCGGCGGGAGTTGAGGCGGGCGGCCTGGCGGGTCAGGTGGTCGCGTTCGGCGAGGTTGGGTGCCTTGCCGGCCGCCTCGGCGTACAGGCGTGCCGCCGTCGCCAGGTCCCCGTCGCGCTCGTGCAGGTACGCCGCCACCGCCGCGTACCGGGGCAGCGAGTCGTCCAGCGCCGCGAGCGCCGCGAGCGCCGCCAGGCCGGCCCGCGGCCCGTCCGCCTCGCCGACGGCCACCGCGCGGTTGAGCCGGACGACGGGGCTGTCCGTCAGGCCCGCCAGTTCGTCGTACCACTCGACGATCTGCACCCAGTCGGTCTCCCCGGCGGTGGGCGCGTCGGCGTGCAGCGCCGCGACGGCGGCCTGGGCCTGGAACTCGCCCAGCCGGTCGCGGGCCAGGGCCGCCTGCAGGATCTCGACGCCCTCGGCGATCGCCTTGGTGTCCCACCGGCGGCGGTCCTGCTCGGAGAGCGGCACCAGGCTCCCGTCGGGCGCGGTCCGGGCGGCTCGCCGGGCGTGGTGGAGCAGCATGAGGGCGAGCAGCCCCGCCACCTCGGGATGGTCGATCGCAGCTGCGAGTTGGCGCGTGAGGCGGATGGCCTCTGCGGCGAGGTCGACGTCACCGGAGTAACCCTCGTTGAAGACCAGGTAGAGGACCCGCAGCACGGTGGCGACATCGCCGGGCTGGTCGAACCGCACACCGGAGACGGTGCGCTTGGCGCGGCTGATGCGCTGCGCCATCGTCGCCTCGGGCACAAGGTAGGCCTGGGCGATCTGGCGGGTGGTCAGCCCACCCACGGCGCGCAGCGTGAGCGCGACCGCGGACGACGGCGTCAGCGACGGGTGGGCGCACAGGAAGTACAACTGGAGCGTGTCGTCAGCCGCTGGCGTGGGCCCGGGAGCCGGCTCCCGGTCGAGGAGGTCCTCACGCCGGCGGCGGGCGGTCTCCGACCGCGTCGCGTCCAGGAACCGGCGCCAGGCCACGGTGACCAGCCAGCCCTTCGGGTCCCGCGGCGGGTCGGCCGGCCAGACACGGACCGCCTCGATCAAGGCGTCCTGCACCGCGTCCTCGGCCGCCGCGAAGTCGGCTCCGCGGCGGACGAGGACGGCGAGGACCCCGGGCGTGAGGCCGCGGAGCTGTGCCTCGTTCATGGGAGTGGTCATTCGGTGATGGTGGGCGGGCCGGTGAGGAAGGGGCGGACCTCGAGCCATTCGTGGATGGGCCGGCCGCCGGCGCCGGGGGCGGCGGAGAGTTCTGCGGCGAGGTCGACGGCGCGCTGGTGGGTGTCGACGTCGATGATCATCCAGCCGGCGATGAGGTCCTTGGTCTCGGCGAAGGGGCCGTCGGTGACCGGGGGGCGGCCTTCGCCGTCGTAGCGGACCCAGGCTCCCTCGGGGGCGAGGGCCTGGCCGTCGACGAACTCGCCGGTCTTCTCCAGGCGGGCGGCGAAGTCCTGCATGTACTGGATGTGGTCGGAGATCTCCTGGGGCGTCCACTGGTCCATCGGCACGTCGTTCACCGCCGCCGGTGCGCCGCGGTAGTGCTTGAGGAGCAGGTACTTGGCCATGGTGGTTCTCCTTGGTGCCGGTGCGACCCATTGTGGTCGCCTTCACCACGGGGACGGAGCCGTCCACGGGTTCTCGACATCACCGCCCAAGATCTTCTCGGGATTCACGTCGACGGGCTTCGGTCCCCCCGAGGAACGGTCGTCTGCGGCGGATGTCACCGGCGCGAAGGCTTCGGCCGCGTCCGGCCGGCCCGGACGGTGGACGGCCGTACGGGCCCCGGGGGCCCCGCCGACCAGCGTTCAGGCCCGCAGCCGAGCCGTACGAAGGCGAGGCCGTAGAAGGACAGGATCACGTCGACGGAGACGTGCGGCAGTTGCTCCCAGGCGGTGTCGGCGATCACGGCCCGCGCCGGAGGCGGCAGGGAGCCGGCGGGAACGTCAGCAGGGTCGACGGTTGTCTCGTTGGTCACGGCCGCAGTGTTCCGGCCGGCTCCGACTTCACCCGCACCGATCAGCGCAGCGGACGAGGTCAGCCGAGGGCCTGGAGCAGGTCGTTGCAGGCCCGCTCGCAGGAGCGGCAGGCTTCCGAGCAGATGCGGCAGTGTTCCATCCCGGTATGGCGGCCGCACTCGTCGGCGCAGGCTTTGCACGCGGTCGCGCACGCCTGGAGGATCGCGCGGGTGACGTTGGCGTCGTACCCGGTGTGGCGGGACAGGACGGACGCCGTGGCGGTGCAGATGTCCGCGCAGTCCATGTCGGTGCGTATGCACTTCGCGAGGTCGCCCACCATGCCCTCGGAGAGGCAGGCGTCCGCACAGGCGGTACAGGCCTGCGCGCAGGCGATGCACTCCTCGATGCAGTGGCTGAGCTTTTCCCGGTCGACGCTGCCGAGGTCGGCCGGATAGGTCGCCAGCATGTCCTTGACTGTGGTCATCGGTCGGCTCCTTTCCCTGCCGGGACCGGCGGGGGCGTGCGACCGCCGCGTCAACGGTCCCGACACTGGGCGGCTAGCCCGCCTGGCCCGTCGCAAACGTGCGGGAACCGCCACTGCGCCAGGTTCTCGCTCCCCATGGCTGAGGCCGGATACCGCGGGCAGCGCAGCTGACCACACCCCCGCGTCCATCTGCCGTTCTCCCTGCGTTTCCCTCACCCGGTCACCCTGAGGCCGCCCCACAGGCCGACGGCGCCAGCGGCTGAGCCGCGAGGTCATATATCGTCATTCGATATCGGGCCCCGTCAGGTCTGGAGATGCCGTCACAAGGGAGCAGGCCATGAGCAAGGGATCGGCGGCAGCCGGCGTTCCCGATCAGCTGGAGCGTCGGCTGGGCGTGGTGGACGCCGTGGTGATCGGCCTGGGTTCCATGATCGGCGCGGGAATCTTCGCGGCGCTCGCCCCAGCCGCACACGCGGCGGGCTCCGGGCTGCTGGTGGGTCTGGCGGTGGCCGCGGTGGTGGCCTACTGCAACGCCACGTCCTCGGCGCGCCTGGCCGCCCGGTATCCGGCTTCGGGAGGCACATATGTCTACGGCCGCGAGCGGCTGGGCGCGTTCTGGGGGTACCTCGCCGGCTGGGCGTTCGTGGTCGGCAAGACCGCCTCGTGCGCGGCGATGGCGCTGACCGTCGGTGCCTACGTGTGGCCGGGGCAGGCACACGCCGTGGCGGTGGGGGCCGTGGTGGCGCTGACCGCCGTCAACTACGTCGGTGTGCAGAAGTCGGCATGGCTGACCCGCGTGATCGTCGCGATCGTGCTGGCCGTGCTCGCCGCCGTCGTGGTCGCCTCGCTGACCTCGGACGCCGCCGATGCGGCCCGGCTGGACGTCGGCGCGGACGCCTCGGCCGGTGGGGTGCTGCAGGCCGCCGGCCTGCTGTTCTTCGCTTTCGCCGGTTACGCCCGCATCGCGACCCTCGGCGAGGAGGTGCGTGATCCGGCACGCACCATCCCCCGCGCCATCCCCATCGCGCTCGGCATCACCCTGGCCGTCTACGCGCTGGTGGCCGTCTCCGTGCTCACGGTGCTCGGCCCCGACCACCTCGGTGCCGCGGCCGCGCCGCTGTCGGACGCGGTCCGGGCCGCCGGCGCCGACTGGCTGGCGCCCGTGGTCCGCGTCGGCGCGGCCGTGGCCGCCCTGGGCTCGCTGCTCGCGCTGATCCTCGGCGTCTCACGGACCACCTTGGCGATGGCCCGCGACCGGCACCTGCCGCACGCCCTGTCGACCGTGCATCCGCGGTTCAAGGTCCCGCACCGGGCCGAACTCGTGGTCGGCGCGGTCGTCGCGGTGCTGGCTGCCGTAGCGGATGTGCGCGGCGCGATCGGGTTCTCGTCCTTCGGCGTGCTCGCCTACTACGCCATCGCCAACGCCTCCGCCTGGACGCTCACCCCGCAGGAGGGGCGACCGGCACGGGCCATTCCGGTCGTGGGCGCCGCCGGCTGTCTGGCGCTCGCCTTCGCCCTGCCGCTGTCCTCGGTCGTCTCCGGCGCCGCGGTGCTGGCCGCCGGCGCGGCCGCCTACGGCATCCGTCGTACACTCCTCCGGCGGCAGGCCACATACCCGCCCAAGCGGACTACGAGGCGTCGCCGCCGAGGACTTCGTCGGCCAGCTCTTTGAGCGCCCTGCGGTCCTCGGCGAGCGCCTTCCTCCCGGCCTCGGTGGCCTTGTAGACGCGCCGGGTGCGGCCGTTCACCACCCGCTGCTCCGAGACCAGCAGGCCGTCGGCCTCCAACCGGTGCAGCGTGGGGTAGAGCGTGCCGGGGCTGATCCGGTAACCGTGCCGGGCCAATTCCTCGGTCATCCAGGCCCCGTGGATCTCCGCTTCGGCAGCGTGATGCAGGATGTGCAGCCGCACCGCCGCCCGCTGGAACTCCCGCATCATCCACCTCCGCGCAGGCCCCGCTGTGACGAAACCGATATCGGTTTGCGAGTCTACGCCACGCTGTTTCCGCCGGCCCTCAGCGTTGCTGCGCTCCTCGGAACGCTGGCAGCCATTCTGCGGACGCCTCGGCGCGTGCGGCCATTCGTCGGCGTCGTGTGCTGTCCACTGCTCTTCGCGGCCTGCTATCGGGCTTACACGCTTGCACCGATGCTGAAGTGCTGGAATCACAATTCCATCGCGCGCCAGACGGACGGCTCCTACGACTGCGCCGACCGCTGCATCTGGTCTTGGCCTTCCGCTGCTGCGACGTCGCCCGGCGCCGGACGTGAACGCCCCGGGATCGCGGCCGGCCACGTCCGCCTCGTCGCCGCAGGCCGGCCGACCGACGTGCCGAACCACCTGCGGACTAACCGGATCCAGGACGGGCCCCGCCACTCGAATGCACGGACCAACGTTGATCAGGCGACGGAGTGCCATGGCGCCGCGCGGCCGAAGTGCTTCGACCTGCTCCGCAAGCCCTCGGCCGGAAGCGCCCGCCCTCGTCGGAAGAGTTTCGGTCGCTGGGTTTCGGCGGCCGCCGTGAGGTAAGGCGACCTCGCAGAGCCGCCCTTCCCGCCCCTTGGCGGACTGCCTCACGCAGGCCGAAGTGCCGGGCGCTCGAGGGCGGTACGCGACTTGATGTCCGGTTCGTGGTCGCCTGAACGTGTGGCCGTGGGGAACCGGGCCGGTCAACGGGTTCGGCCGTGCTGGAGTAGCGGGGTGAGCGACATCAACTCACGTCCCGCCCTCTGACGGATGGCACTCCTGGTGAGTGCTGGCCTGGGCTGCCGCATCCGGGTGGGACGGATTCCAGAGCCGGTCGGCCTCGCCGCGGACGACATGGTCCTCGTAGATCCTCACCTTGTGCCGCATCACGTCCAGGGTCTCTTGCAGCTCCCGGATCTGCGCCTCCACGTGGGTTTCGTGCCGGCGTAGCAATTCCAGCCGCTCATGTTCGTTGCCCGGGCCCTGACCGACCAGCTCGATGTATTGCCGGATCGTGGCCAGTGACATGCCGGAGGAGCGCAACTTCGTGCAGATCTCCAGCCACTCCAGATCTTCCTCGTGATAGATCCGACGGCCGTTGGACAGGCGGCGCACCGGGTTGGCGAACAGGCCCTCCCGCTCGTAGAACCGCAGCGCGTGAACGCTCAGCCCACTGCGCTCTGCCACCTCGCCGATGCTCAGGTCCATGAGTGACTCCCGTCACGCAGCTCTTGATCTAGACCCGACTCTAGCTTCTAGCGTCGAGTTGTCGGCCAATCGGGCCATTGGAATAGGGGAGAACATGAGCGTTTGGTTTGTTACCGGTGCATCGCGCGGGCTCGGCGCGGAGATCACCCGTGAGGCGCTGGACCGAGGGCATAGCGTGATCGCTACGGCGAGGGACGTGTCGGCGGTGCTCGAGGCGCACCCGGAAAAGCCGGACGGACTGCTGGCGATGAACGCGGACGTGACCGAACCGGAGCAGTTGACGGCCGCGGTGGAGGCTGGCCTGGCGGAGTTCGGTCGGATCGACATCGTGGCCAACAACGCCGGTTACGGCCTCGTGGGCGCGATCGAGGAGACCTCCGACAAGGCTGCCCGGGATCTGTTCGACGTCAACGTGTTCGGCGTGCTCAACACGTTGCGGGCGACCCTACCGACGTTGCGTGCTCAGCGATCCGGACATGTCGTGAACATCGGTTCCGTGGGCGGCTTCGCCACCGCTCCGGCGGCGGGCCTGTACGGCGCGTCGAAATTCGCCCTCGAGGGCATCTCCGAGGCACTGCACGGCGAGCTGGCCCCGCTTGGCGTCCGCGTCACGATCATAGAGCCGGGCGGCTTTCGCACCGACTTCCTCAACAGCTCCAGCATCCAGGTCGAACCAGCCGCCATCGTCGACTACGCCGCCGGCGCGGGACCGGTGCGCGAGGCACTGGCCAAAAACGACGGCCGCCAGCCGGGCGATCCGGCGAAGGGAGCCAAAGCCATCGTCGACGTCACCGAGGTTGCCAAGCCGCCGCTGCGCCTGCAGTTGGGCGCGGACGCGGTCGAGCGCGTCGAGGCAAAGCTGGATCTGGTGCGACGTGAACTCGACCAATGGCGCCACGTCGCACTCTCCACCGCCATCTGAGTCTCAGAGGGTGGTACGCGACCCGAAGGCCGTCGTGAGTTGCGTTGGGTGAGGTGTGCTGGTCGCGGAGGCGCTGGATGTCCTACGGCCGGTTCTGGGTGAACAATCCGGGCTCGGTCTCGGTGAGGATGCCACGGGCGACGAGACGCTTGAGCCTGGAGCGGACGCCTTCGATATTCTTCGGCAGCAGCCCGAGGTCGAGGGCTTCGCACAGGTCACGGGCGCGCAGGGGCCGCTGTTTCTCACCGGCTCGATCAGCGCCCACCGCTCATCGGATAAGTCATTCTTGTAGGACTTGCGCTCACTCACCCCGCCACTCCAGCACGGCCGAACCCGATGACCGGCCCGGAGTCCCCACAGTCACACCTTCAGGCCATAACGAACCGGACATCAAGTCGCGTACCGCCCTCTCAATGCTTCGGTCGGCGAGGAGGTCAGGATGGACGCGACGCCCCGCGCGCGTCATCCCGCAGAGAAAGCCCCGGTCAGCGGCATCCATGAGGACACCCGCGGCAACAGTCTCCGCTTCACCGTAGGGACGTCCGGGGCCGTACCCTCCCGCCTGACCCGAAAGGGGGAGCGGAGCCCGTAGGCCCCCGGTCGCCCGCCCGGCCATCAAGGCGTCGGGGCCGGCCGGGCGGGCCCGCGGACGCGGCCCCGCCGGCGTTCACCGCCCTGGCCACGGCGGGGCCGCCCGACACGGGCCGGGCAATGCTGCGGGAGGACTGATCACCAGTCAGGGCCGTCGGCCGGCGGGGCTGGTGGCCTA
>NZ_CBDRCM010000016.1:0-133440 GCF_965342435.1 Actinacidiphila sp. bgisy160
AAGACTGAGGGGAGCTGAACGCGGTCAGGAAGCGGTCGCGGAAGGCGTCCATCCGCCAGACGGGAGCGTTGTGCTCGGGCCGCAGCCCCTCGCTCCAGCCCCAGCCGGAGACCTGGTCCAGCACCTTCGGGTCGTGGGCGACGATCGCGACCGGCACGTCCCGGCTGGCGTCGACGCCGACGACCGTCGACACCGGCTGGTGGTCGCCGAGGAAGACCAGCACCGTGTTCTCGTTGCCGTACTTCGTCACGAACTCGATGAGGCTGTTCAGCGAGTACTGGATGGCCCTTCCGTACTCCCGGCGCACCTGCCGGGGGTCCTTCCAGACTTCGTCGCGGTCCTTGCCCTCCTTCTTGATGGCGTCGTAGACCGAGCCGTCGCCGACCTGGTCCCAGTCGATCATGCGGGGGATCGGCGCCCAGGGGTTGTGGCTGGAGGTCAGGATGATCTCCGACATCATCGGCTGGTTCCGCGCCCTCCCGTGTTCCAGACGCTCGAACGCCGACAGGGTGTACTGGTCCGGTACCGGGGACCAGCTGAACTTGGGGCCCTGGTAGCCCATGGTGCGCGAGTCGTGGACGTGGTCCAGGCCGAAGAACTTGCTCTCCGGCCAGGCCCGCGTGACGCCCGGCATCATGCCGACCGTGCGGAAGTCACCGGTGCGCTTGAAGGCGCTGGTCAGGGTCATCCGGTCGCTGGAGCTGACGTAGCGGTAGCGCTGCTGGTCCTGGACCCACAGCCCGGACAGGAAGGTGGTGTGGGCGAGCCAGCTGCCCCCGCCGGTGACGGGGGAGGTCAGCCAGCCGCTGCGGGCGGAGAAGCCCGCGTCGGCCAGCTTCCGGGTGCCGTCGCGGAGCACCGCGTCGACGTCCGGCGCCATCGCCGGGTCCTCGACCGCGCCGCGGCCGTAACTCTCGATGAACGTGAAGATGACGTCCTTGCCCCGCAGTCCGGACAGCAACTGGTCGGACGGGACCTTCGCGAACGGGTCGTTCGCCACCTTCTTGGCGAACACCTTCTGGTCGGCCAGGCCCTGCCGCACCATGACCACCTGGCCCCGGACCCGCGAACTGGCCTCCTTGGCGGCGACATTCAGCCCGGATACCTGGATGCCGAGCGTCGCGCACGTCATCCAGACCACGCCGGCCACCAGGGTGCTGCGGCGCGCCACCGAGGGGTGCCGCAGCATCAGCGTGCAGAGCCGCAGGATCGCCAGCGGCATCAGCACGAGCAGCGCGAGGACGGCGAGCAGGGCCCCGGCCAGAGCGCCGTAAGCCGTCGTCCCCCCGGCCGAGTCCTTCAGGAACGACAGCCCGTCGGAGAACAGGGGCCAGTCGAAGAGCGGGTGGAACGGGCGTTGCAGCGACTGGTAGAAGCCCATGTCCACGCAATTGAGGACGACCAGCAGGCCGAGGAGCACCCCGCTGAGGACCGCCACCACCCGTCGGGGCCGGGGCGGCAGCACGAGCAGCAGGGCGGCCAGCAGGACGGGCTCCGACGGGACGCGGGCGAACCGGGAGGCGGTCAGCTGGGGGAGCCGATCGGGCATCAGGAAGGCGAACAGCACCAGGCCGCCGGCGAGGATCGTGAGGCTCCACGACACGGCGCGCGTGACGTCCGGGTGCCGCTCCCGCCACCGGGCGAGGGCGCTGCCCGCGGCGGGGGCTGCGGGGTCGCCGGGGTCCGCTTCGGGCGCCTGCTCGTCCTCCGTCCCGCTGTCGGCGGCAGGGGCCGCAGCCTCCTGCGTCTTCGCATTCGCCTCGGGTTCGGCCGTCTCCTCGGCCGTCTCCTTGGCCGGCTTCGCGGCCGCCTCCTCGGGAGCGTCACCCGGGGGCGGTTGCTGCCTCGTGTCCGCCTGATCCGTAACCGGTCGCTGATGAGCGCTGGAGAGCGACAACCCGGGGTTCCTTCCAACGAGCCACAGTGATGGGGGGTGACCCCGGCTGGGGAGGCTTGGGCCACCGACAAGCCTGTACGGCTCGCCCCTCGCCCCGGTTCACTCTCCTCCCGCCCATGATGAAAGCAGACCATTGCATGGGGATGTCTTTACGGAAGCGCGAGCCCGTGACCGGACTGTCGTCCGCGGAGTCACCGGGTGCCCGCGCGCTCGCGCGGCACGCAGGTCATCGGCATCGTGGTGGGGTGGACGACCGCGCCGCGGGCGAGTTCGCGGACGCGCGGGCCGTCGCCCACCGGGCGCAGGCGCCACCGGGTGGCGATCGTGGCGACCTGGAGGACGGCCTGGGTGAGGGCGAAGACGTTGCCCGGGCACTGCCGCCCGCCCGCGCCGAAGGGGATGTACGCGGCCCGGGGCAGGCCCGCGGCCCGTTCGGGCAGCCAGCGGTCGGGGTCGAAGGCGAGAGGTCCGGGGTGCAGCTCCGGCAGGTGATGCAGGACGTACGGGCTGAACAGCACGGTCGCGCCGGCCGGGACGGGGACGCCGCCGAGCAGCACCCCGTCCGGGGAGAGCCGCAGGATGATCCAGGGCGCGTACCGGCGCAGGGCCTCCTGGACGACGCGCCGGGTGTGGGGGAGGCGGGGCAGGTCCTCGAAGACGGCCGGGCGTCCGCACAGGGCGCGGTCGGTCTCCTCGTGGAGCAGGCGCTCCACCGCGGGCTCGCGGGCGAGTTCGTGAAAGACCCAGGCCAGGGTGGCACCGGTGGTCTCGGTGCCCGCGACGAGCATGTTGACCAGCTGGTCGTGGACCTGGTCGTCGGTCAGCCGCTCCCCGGTCCGCTCGTCCGCGGCGAGCAGCAGCACGGAGAGCAGGTCGTCGTGGTCGGTGCCGTCGGCGCGGGCGGCCTCCACCACGTGCCGGGTGGCGGAGCGCAGACGCCGTACGGCCCGGTCGAAGCGCCGGTTGGCGGGAGTGGGCAGCCGCAGCAGGGCGTCGGGGAGCACGGAGCGGCGGGGGATCTCGTCCAGGACGACGGGCAGCGAGCGCTGCACCTCGGTGACGGCCTCCGCGCCCAGGTCGGAGGAGAACAGCGCCCTGGCCACGGTGGTGAGGGCGAGCGCGTTCATCTCCCGGTCGACGCACACGATTCCGCCGGGCCGCCAGGCCGCGCCGCGCTGGGCGGCGACGGCGGTCATGGTGTCCGCGTAGCGGGCGATGCGGGCCTTGTGGAAGGCGGGCTGCATCAGCCGGCGCAGCCTGCGGTGCTCGTCGCCGTCGGCGGTGCCGACACCGGAGCCGAGCAGGGGGCGTACCTTCTCGATGAGGACGCCCTGGTCGAACCGGCCGGCTTCGCCGGTCAGCAGGGCGCGGACCAGTTCGGCGTCGTTGACGACGTACGCGGGCAGGGCGCCCAGACGGATGCGGACCACCGGGCCGACGGCGGGGAGCGAGCCGAGGAACTCCAGGGGGCGCCGCAGCAGTGCCGGGCCGTGGCCGAGCAGGGGCAGCGCTCCGGGGGCCTCGGGAGCGCGGCCGGCGGCGGAGGGCGCGGCGGTCGCGGTCGCGGTGGCGCGGATCGGTAGGGTCACGGCGTCCCGTCTTCCGTCGGTCCGGCGGCCGCTGCCGCCGGCGTGGCCAGGGGGTCGAGGTGGGCGCGGTACCAGGGCGCCGCGGCGGCGAAGCGCGTGGCGAAGGCCCCCGGGATGTGGCTGGTGCGCCGCCAGACGCGGCCGCTGTCGTAGTGGTGGTCCTGGCCGAAGAGCGCCAGGTGGCGCAGGTCGCGGGGCCTCCCGGCGAGGAGTTCGAGGGCCTCGCCGTACGTGAGGCCGGCCACGGGGGCGGGCACACCGAGGTGCTCGGTGAGCGCCGCGGCCAGCTCGCGTACGGCGACCGGCTCGGGGTGGGCGACGTGGTGGACCTCCCCGCCGGGCACCGGGCCCCAGCCGGCCACGGCCAGCGCGGCGATCGCCGCCGCCAGGTCCTCGACGGCGACCAGGGAGAGCAGGGCCCGGCCCCCGTCGACGGAGACCGGCAGCGCGGTGAGGGTACGGACGAGCCGGGGGACCAGCCACCGGTCGCCCGGCCCGTACACGAACATCGGCCGCAGCACGACGCCTCCGGCGGCCCGGACCGACCGCTCTCCCCGGAGCCGGGAGCGGCTGACGGCGGAGACCGGCGCCGGGACGAGGTCGCCCTCGGCGGCACCGCGGTGCGGCCCGTCGCCGTACACCGCGGCGGTGCTCAGGTGGACGATCCGCCGCACCCCGGCACGCCGTGCCTCGCCGACCAGGGCGGCGGTGCCCCGGTCGTTGACGAGTGCGCAGGCCCGAGGATCGCCCTCGTCGACGGTGCACGCGAGATGGAGCAGGGTGTCCACGCCGTCGCAGACGCCGCGCAGGGTGCCGGGGCGGGTGAGGTCGGCGTGGACGAGGCGGGCCGCGGGGTCGGCCGCGGGTGGGCGGCGGTGCACCAGCAGCCGTAGGTCCACACCTTGTTGGCGCAAGCGCCGGTGGACGGCACCGCCGATGAAGCCGGCGGCACCGGTGAGCAGGACGGTCGTCATCGAGGGAGGTCTCCAGGGCCGGCGGGCGGGGAGTCGCTGATCGGCGGCGGCGCGGCGGTGGCGGGCACCGCCCGGCCGGGGGTCGGCGGGCCGCTCGCGGGGGCGTCGGCGAAGGGGCAGGCGGGGCTGCCAGGAGGGCCGGTGGGGCGTGGTCCCAGTCCTGGTTCGCGGTGCCGCCGGTGGGCGGTGCGGCGGGTGAGCGATCACCGCGGTCCTCCGGGGTCGGCGGACTGGATGAGCAGCGCCGAGGTGAGCAGGGCGGACAGGAAGCCGACCACGAAGACCATCGCCGCGGGCACGGGCCAGGCCGCGCTGCGGTGGCGCAGGAAGCGCACCGCCACCGCGACCGGGAGGGCCGTCAGGGCGCAAGGCAACAGCGCCCGGGGATCGGGCAGCAGGGCCGCGGCCGCCACGGCGGCGAGCACCGCCCAGCCGAGCGCCGCCAGGGCACTGGGCACCGGGCCGATGACGCCGGAGTACGTCCGGGAGCCGGGCTCGGACCGCCGGCGGGTCTTGCGGGCGAACTCGAAGTGCAGGAAGACGCAGGCCGGGACGAGCAGCAGCGGCAGCACCTGCCACCCGGCGGGGACGGGCGTGGAGTCGGTCAGGGAGACGTACATGTACACGCTGAGCAGCAGTTGCACGGGGTGCGTGACGGCGAGGTTGAGCAGCGGGCCGTCCCGGAGCCGGGCGGACCGCCGCTCCAGCACCACCAGCAGCCAGGAGTACGCGAGGCAGGCGGCGAGCGGCAGCAGCGACACCGGCGACAGGGCCGCGTTCGGCGCCGCGAGGAGCACCACCACGCCTGCCATCGCGCACCGCAGTTGGGCGACGGTGACCGTGCCCCGCACCAGAGGGCGGTCCGGGTTGTGTTCCCGGTCGTAGTCGAGGTCCTTCTGCTCGTCCACCACCCGCAGCCAGTAGAGCACCAGGACGGCCGAGGCGCAGCGCACCGCCGTGCCGGCGCCCGGGCCCCAGGGCGTGCGGGTCGCCGCCGCGGCCGCGGCCTCCAGGGACAGCACCCACAGCGTGGCGTAGGGGACGTACACGTACGGGGTGAAGACCTGGCCCGTGAAACGCAGGAGCGCGGTCGCCGTCCTCATCGGCCCGTCTCCTGGTCCGGCGGGGGCGTCAGGATCCTGACGATTCCCGTGGAGCCGTCCATCTCGATCAGCGCTCCGTCGGGGATGACGGTGGTGGCACCGGCGACGGCGACGACCGTGGGGATGGCGAACTTGCGGCCGGTGATGGCGGTGTGCGAGAGCAGGGTGCCGCGTTCCACGACCAGCCCGCGCGCCCCCAGCATGAGGAACAGCCAGCCGGGGTCGGTCTCGCGGGCCACCAGGATCATGTCCGCGCACGGTTCGACGGGCCGCAGCGGGTCGAGGACGACACGTGCGGTGCCGCGGACGACGCCGCTGCTGGAGCCCAGTCCCGACAGTTCCCCGTCGCGGTGCCCGCCGGGGGCGGTCGTCGCCGGGCCGCGGGGAAGCCGGTCGCGTACCGGGCCCAGGGTGGTGAAGCCCGGCGGCAGGTCCGGCCCCGGCGCCTCGTACTCGGCGCGCCGGACGTCCGCGAGCGCCTGAAGGTTGCCGCTGACCCCGCTGCCGTCGTACCAGCCGAACAGCTCGTCCTGGGTGAGGTGGACGACGTCGCCGGGATCGCGCAGCACCCCGCGCGCGTGCAGGTCCTCGCCCAGCGAGGCGAAGACCGCCTTGCTGTAGCCGAAGAGCTCGCTGCGGAAGTAACGGGAGTTCTCCCGGTGGGTGATCGCGCGGCGCAGGGCCGCCAGCAGGGCGCGCACCAGCCGCAGCCGGGGCGAGCGGGCGCCGAGCGCGGCCGCCAGCCGTTCCTCGGCAGCGGCGCGCACCCGCAGTTCGGCGGTGCGCAGCGCGGGCCCGTCGAGTCCGGCGGCGGCGTGCTCGCCGGCCATCCGCAGCAGCGTCCACGGGGTGCTGCGGAGATTGGGCCGCTCCATCTTCAGTTCGTGCAGGCCGCGGTCGCCGTACCGGTCGAGGTGCTCCAGCGCGGCTGCCCGCGGCTCCTCCCCGAACACGCCGTCCCGCACCGCCCGCCACAGTTCCGGTCCCGGTTCCGGGCCGGCGCGCAGGGCGGCGGACAGCCGCGGGTTCCGGCGTACGGTCTCGGCCAGCCGGAGCAGTGACATCACCGCCTCGCTGCTGCGGTTGGACTCGTCGCCGCAGAGCAGGTCGCTCAGGAGACCGGGGCCCTCGTGGGGCGCCCAGCGCGCGAGCAGCCGGCCGGTGATGCCGGCGGTGGTGCCGAGCACGGAGTCGTTGAGGAGGGTGACGCCCCAGTGGTTGCCCACCTGCCGCCACACCTCGCGGTGGTCCTGGATGCGGGCCAGCGGGTCGGCGGCGGACCAGTCGGCGCCCCGGCGGCCGGCGATCAGGTCCTCCCACCAGCCCTCGAAGGCCGTCATGGAGCGGTGGTGACCGGCGATCAGCCGTACGACCCGGGCCACCGGACGCACCAGCCGCACGGGGCAGGGGGCGGGCTCCGCGGCGGGGCCGCTGCCCTCTGCCAGACCCATCATCGACTCCCACGACGCGCGGAACCACGGGAAGACGGCGAGCCGGCCGTGCAGCCGGTACCACGACTCCAGGTCGTAGTGGATCCGGTTGCGGTGCAGCCCGATCATGCGCTCCAGGTACGGCTCGTCGTCATGGAGGGTCCGGGCCGGCACGCCCATCCTGCGGTACAGGTCGTGGAAGATCGCGTGGTAGAACCGCCGCGCGAAGGAGTAGGTCAGCGCGGTGGTGGGGCCGGGGAAGCTCTCGGTGACGTTGGCGCTGCTCCACAGCCGGCGAAGCCGCAGATCGACCGCGACCGGGCGGGACTGTACGAGGTGCACCCGTCCGTCGGCGGTGACGGCGCCCTCGACGTCCTGCGGCTGCCCGCCGAAGAGCCGTTGCACGGTGCGGCCCAGGGCCGCCAGTTCCCGTACGAGCGGGTCGTCGAGGACGGGGGCGTCGCGCAGTTCCGGCGGTACGGCCTGCGGCACCGGCCCCGCGTCGGGGCGCCGCGGGTCGGCGACGAGGCGTTCGGGCTTGGCGGCGACGACGCGCTCCAGCCGCTGCTCCGGGCCCCGCAGGAAGTAGTGGTCGACGCCGACCTTCTCCTGCACCACGCCTTCGCCGAGGCCGAGGCCCGCGGCGATCAGGGTGTCGGCGGCGCCCGTCCGCGGGTCGCAGGTGAACATCACGAAGGAGCGTTCGGCCAGCACCATCCGCTGGACGCCGACGGCGACCGCTATGCCGTCAGGGCCGCCGCAGTCCACCGGCAGGCCGCGGGCGTGCCGGTAGAGCAGCGCCTCCGCGTTGTGCCCGGAGGCCCAGCACGCCCGGACCCGGTCGACGAGCGCGGCGCGGCGCACCTGCAGGAAGCTGTCGCTGAGCCCCGCGAAGGGGTCGTCGGCGCCGTCCTCGCCGTGGACGCCGGCGGTGCAGGCTCGTACGGCGGCCGGCGCGGCCGGGCCGATCACCTCGTCGAAGGCCGCGAGCAGGCGCCGTTCGGCCTCCGGCGGCAGGGGCGCGGTGGCGTACAGCTCGCGGATGCCGGCGGCCGCGGTCCGTACGGAGGCGGGGTCGGTGAAGTCCGCCGACCGCAGCAGGGCGTCGATGCGCGGGCGCAGCGGCAGGGTGAGGGCGCGGTGCCAGTCCGCGGGCAGGACGAAGAAGGCGGGCACGGTCAGTCCGGCCCCGCGCATCCGGGCGAGCCGCGCGAACTTGTGCCCGCAGTCCCCAGCCGTCATGTGCTTCTGATCCAGCAGCGGGGCGAGGGTGAGGGAACGGGGACGGTGACTCCCGCGGGGCTTGGCGCCGGCCGTGGTTACGTGTGCGGTCAAGGTCACCACACCGCCGGGATCAGGCGCTTGCGGTGCCGGGCGTACGCGGCGTACCCGCGCAGGTCCGTCAACGCGCGCTCCTCGGCGCGGATGCGCAGCACGACGGCGGGCAGCAGCAGCGCCAGGAACGCGGCGACGCTGAGCGGGTTGGCGAGGACCCCGACGAAGCCCGCGTGGGCCAGCACCATGCCGCTGTAGGCGGGGTGGCGCACCAGCCGGTACGGGCCGTCGGTCACGACCTCGTGGTCGCCGAGGGTGCGCACCTTGTGCGAGTAGAAGCGGCCGAGCCGGCGGATCGCCGCCAGGCGCAGCGCCGCACCGCAGACGAAGACCGCCGCCGCGAGCCACTGGCCGGGTCCCCATCCCTGCCACCAGGGGGCCACGAAGAGGGCGGTGGCCACCACCGCGCCCCGGGCCGCCCCGTACCACTGCATGGTGCCGCGGTCGTCGCCGCCGCTGACCCGCGGGGCGGCCCGGAAGGTGACGCGCAGTTCCAGGAGGGTCCACAGCAGGTAGAGGCCGATGACCACGGTCTGGGCGCCGTGCCGGGGCTCGGACCAGTGGCCGCCCTCGCGGACCAGGGCCCAGCCCAGGGCCACCAGTCCGGCGGTGAACAGGGTGGGCGGGAAGAGACTCTCCAGGCGGGGGCGGCGCATGCGCTCGCGCTGCCGCGGCGGTGCGGTCCGGGTGTCCGTCCCGGCGTCCGGGCTCATTGCGCGGCTCCCGCGGGGGCGCCGCGCAGCCTGCGGTACGCGGCAGGGGACAGCGCGTACCCGCTGTAGCGGGCCTCGCCGACCGGGCCGCCGCTCGCGCTGAACCGGATGCGGACGTCACCGCCGCCGACCGGGGGCAGGGAGTCGGTCCACAGCCGGACCCCCTCGGCGCGGCGTACCGGACGCGCGGTGGCGGCGCGCACCGAGGTGAGGACGTAGTGGCGGTCGAAGTCCACCCGGCGTGACTCGTGGCCCAGCAGCGTCACGAACTGCCGTGCGGCTTCGGCGATTTCGGTCAGCGAGCGCAGCTCCGCACCGGATCCGCCGGGGCGGCCGCGCAGATGGTGGCCGCGGGGCGGGGAGAGCAACTCGGCGCTGTAGCCGCCCGGTCCGTGGTTGCGGTAGTCGGCGAGCAGGACGTTCTCGGGGCGGTGGCGGTGGACCAGTGCGGGGGCGACCATGGCGTCGCGGCGCGGCCCCCGGTCCTCTCCGGCCCGCGGTCCTGGCGGTGCCGTGCCCCCCGGACTCCCCGGGGACGGGACGGCCACCGCGTGGATCCGTCCGTCACAGACCGCGCGGTCCCGTTGCCTGGCGCGCACCCGCCAACCGCCGGGGGTCCCGGGCAGGGCGCGTGCGCTGAGCTCCACGGGGAGGTGTTTCTCGGCGAAGCTGCCGAACTCCAGTTCCAGCGCGTGGACCCGCCAGGCGGGCCCGGGGTGCGCGTCCGTAGCGGCGACGCGTTCGACGAGTTCGGCGGCCCCGTCGATCAGCAGGGCCGCGGGCAGGTGGTCGAGTGGGTGGTCGAAGAAGAAGGGGTCCTGTTCGACCGCCCGCAGCCGGGCGGTCCAGGTCACCGTGGCATCGCTGCCGCGGTGGGTGACGCGCTCGTCCGTGGGCGCTTGTAAGACTGGCATCGGACAACAACTCCGTTGGCTTCCCGGCGGTTCACCGTGCATGGGCAGGTTCGGTCGATCGGACCAGTTGTGTGTTGCGCGCTGGAGTCGACGCTACTACCCGCCGGTAATAACTATCGGCGGGCCGTTCGGGGCGGGTTGATTCCGGCCACGGCCCGGCTCCGGCGTTACCGGGGGTCCACCGCCGCGGCCGCCGGGCGGACGGCGGCACGGAGTGTCATGGGTCTCTCGGGTGCCCGATGGTCAGCGTTTGCTGTTGCGAACAAAGTTGGCGTGATCGGGATTTCGAACGGGATCGAATTCCTTGGGATTTCCCTTTTGTTCACCGCGGCGGGTGTTCGTGCGGTGACGTGAGGTGAGGTGAGGCGCGGTGAGGCACGGTGCGGCCGACGGGGTCCCGGGAGTGTCAACTGCCGGGCCCGGACCGGACGCCGGAGCCGAGCCGGTCGATGATCGTACGGAGTTGCTCCCGGTCGAGCTCGTAGATCGTCTCGCCCGCCCTCGGGTCGCGCGCGTGCAGGGTGTGGAACAAAGGCCCGCCGTGGGCTCCGATCTGCACCAGGGTGGCCGAGGCCCCCCGGACGGCGCGCTCGGTGCCGGGCGGCGCGGTGAGGTCGACCCGGCCGACGACCCCCGGGGTCACCCACACCGGCACCGACTCCAGGTGCCCGGAGAGCTGGAGGTGGAAGTGGCCGCAGAGGATCAGCCGCACGTCCGTGCCGCGGATCGCGTCGGCCAGTTCGTCGGGGTTCCGCAGTCCCAGCGCGTGCTGGACCTCGACGTCGAGCGCGATCGGCGGATGGTGCAGCACCAGCACACTGCCCATGGGGGCCGGGGTGGCCAGGACTTCCCGCAGCCAGGCGAGTTGTCCCCCGCCGACCAGGCCGTAGCCCATGCCGGGCACGAGCGAGTCGAGCGTGATGAAGCGGTAGCCGTCGACCAGGCTCACGGCCGCCCGCTCCCCGGCGGGCGAGGTGAGCATCGCGTGGGCGTGGTTGCGGCCGTCCGGGCGCAGGTGCCCGCTGCCCAGTGCCCGCGCGAAGGCCCGGCGCTCGTCGTGGTTGCCCGTGCTGTAGAACACCGGCGCCTGCCGGCGCAGCGCGAAGTCCCGGACGATGTCGCGCACGGAGAGGTACGCGTCCAGCGACCCGTCGTCGGCGATGTCGCCGCTGATGACGATGACGTCGATGTCCGCCACCGGCTCCAGGTCGTGGAGCAGCCCGCGCAGCGACTCCCTCGCGTTGACACCACCCGCCCTCGGCTTGCCGAAGCGGTCGAGATGGGTGTCGGAGAGATGCAGGATCCGCATTGCGCGTACGGTACTCGGCTCGCGCCGCGACGTCACCGATCATTGCGCCGCGCAACGGACGGGCGGGCGACCGCCGCGCCGCCGGCGGACGGCAGCGTGGGATGCGTCGGCGGGTGCGGTGAGCCCCCCACAAGGGCCGCCGCACCCGCCTCGGGGGATCAGCCGCGGGCGGCCGACGTGACCGGTTCGGCTTCCGCCGGGGCCGGTGCGGGCACGCCCGCGGTGTGGCGGGCGGTGGCGGCGCGGTGGACCGGGACGAGGAGCGCTGCCAGCGCCGCCGCCAGGCAGAGCACCGCCAGGAGGCTGAACGCGTGGGTGTAGCCGGACGCGTAGGGGAGGCCGGAGGGCTGCTGGAGCCGGCTGGTGACCAGGACGCTGGTGACCGCGGCGCCGATCGAGCCGCCGATGGTGCGGATGTTGGCGTTCATGCCGCTCGCGGCGCCGGTCTGCTCGGCCGGGACGCTGCGCACGATCAGGTTGGCCATCGAGGCGAAGGCGAGGCCGATGCCGAGGCCGAAGATGCCGGCCGCGAAGGCCACCTGCCACTGCTGGCCATGCCAGGCCGCCAGCGAGCCGCAGGCCACGGCGCCGAGCGCGGCACCGGCCGTGAGCAGGCGCTTCGCTCCCACCATGGGCTCCAGGCGGCCGCTGAGGACACCGGAGAGGAACATCGCGACGAGCATCGGCAGCATCAGCAGGCCGGCTCCCGTGACGCTGGCGCCGAAGCCGTAGCCCGCGGCGCGCGGGGTCTGGGCGAAGCCGGGGAGGAAGGACCAGATCGAGTACATCCCCGCACCGAAGAGCAGGCCGGCGGTGTTGGTGGTCCACACGGCGCGCAGCCGCATGATGCGCAGGTCGATCAGGGGGTGGCGGGAGCGGGCCTCGGCCGTCAGCCACAGGGCGAAGAGGACGACGGCGGCGGCGAACAGGCCGAGGGCGCGGCCGGAGGTCCAGCCCCACTGGGTGGCCTGGCTGAGCGGCAGCAGCAGGGCGACGAGCCAGCCCGACAGGAGGACGGCGCCGAGCCAGTTGACGCGTCCCTCGGCCCGGCTCGGGGACTCGGGCACGTAGCGGAAGGCGATCAGCGCGGTGATCGCGACGATGCCGACGGGCAGCCAGAACAGCCACCGGTAGTCGAGAGCCGAGACGATCGGGCCGGCCGCAACGATGCCGACGCCGCCGCCCGCGGCGATCACGGCGGACAGGTTGCTGATGCTCGGGCCCACCTCGCTCGCGGTGAACTCGTCGCGGATGATCCCGAAGGACAGCGGGAACAGCGCGCCGCCGATGCCCTGGATGACGCGGGCGACGATCAGGACGCCGATGGACGGCGCGAGCGCGGCCAGCAGGCAGCCCAGCGTCAGGGTCACCAGGACGGCGACGAGGGTGCGCTTCTTGCCGACCAGGTCGCCGACCCGGCCGAGGATCGGGGTGAAGACCGAGGCGGACAGCAGGTAGGCCGTCATGACCCAGGTCGCGGTGGACTGCGAGGTGTGCAGGGCGTGCTGGACGGTCGGCAGGGCCGGCGCGATCAGCGACTGGAGCATGGAGAACACGCCCGCACCGGTCGCGAGGACCGTGAAGGTGAGGCGGGTGGACTTTTGTGGCATGAAAAGCCTCTCCGATTCGGAAGGGGGCGTGGCCGGGAGCGTCCGGCCGTGGTCGTACGGGCCGCGCGGGCAGCCTGGGGAGCGGTGGTTGCGCGCGGCGGCCACCGGAAGAGTCGCGGGACGGGCGATGCGTCGGCGCAGGGCCCGTGAAGGGTCACACCGGGGTGCGTACGCCTCGCCGGCGCATGCCGGGCACGCGTCGGCGGGAACCACACCCCGACTGCTAAAGTGGAGGTATGCCTCCACTGTAGCGGAGGCTACCCTCCACTTCAAATCGTTCCGGTCAAGGAGGCAGCAGTGGCGGCCGACACGTTCCCCGTCAGCGCGATCGTCGCGTCCCAGCGCCCGCACCGCAGGGACGCGGCGCGCAACTACGACGCCCTGCTGGCTGCCGCCCGCGAGGCCTTCGCCGAGAACGGCGCCGAGGCCTCCCTGGAGGACATCGCCCGCCGCGCGGGCGTGGGCATCGCCACCCTCTACCGGAACTTCCCCACCCGCCGGCACCTCTTCGAGTCCGTCTACGCGGACGAGGTCAACGACCTGTGCCGGGTCGCCCAGGAGGTCGCCGGCGGCGAGCCGTGGGAGGCGCTGACCTCCTGGCTGGGCCGCTTCGTCGACTACACGGTGACCAAGCGTGCCATCCGCGAGGCCCTCAACAACGAGTCCGACGTCTTCCTGGCCTGCCGCGACTCCATGTTCCAGGCCGGCGGGCCCCTCTTCGACCGCGCCCAGCAGGCAGGTGACGTCCGCCCGGACATGTCCTTCGACGACCTGCTCCGCATGGTCTCCGGGATCTCCGCGACGAACTTCCTCGACGACGCCCAGCGCGACCGCGTCCTGTCCGTGGCCCTGGACGGGGTCCGCGCCGGGCGCTGACGCGCGCCGGTCAGCCGGCCGGGCTCCGCGGCCGCGGCGCGGCGTAGGCGCGGACGGCCACCGTCCGGTCCGGGCCCCACCGCTGCTCGACGGTGGCCAGCAGCGTCCAGCCCAGCCGCTCGTACAGGGCGGCCGCGGCCGTGTCCGACGCGACGACGTCGAGCACCGGGTGCAGGCCCCGCAGCCGGGCCTCCTCGACGGCCGCGGCCATCAGCAGGGCCCCGATGCCGAGGCCCCGGGCCCCCGGCGCGACGAACAGGCGGCCGACGACCGCCGTCGCTCTGGCGGGCACGCCCTCGCGCGCACTCCACAGCCCGGGCGCGGCGTCGCTCCCGGTGCCCGGGGTGAGGACGACGTGGCCGACGACGGCACCAGCGGACTCGGCGACCCAGGCGGCGAACGCCGCCCCGCGGAGCCACGCGGCCGGTGCGGCGGGCCAGTCGACCGGGTAGCCGTCCCGGTCGTGGACCGCGGCGAGCACCCCGACGCACGCGTCGAGGTCGCCCTCCTCCCGCCGCCGGACCCGGATCACCGCATCTGCCGTCTCGTCGTGCACCCGGGAATGCAACCACACGTCGCCTGTCGCGAGGGCAACGGGAAACCGGCGGGAAACGGACGCCGGCGGGCCAGTAGGCGGGGCCGGCCATCCGGGGCCGGCCATCCGGGGCCGCCCGTCCGGGGCCCGCGTGGGCGCGAATGGTCCCCCACGCCGCGAGCGCGTGGCAGCCGGCATCCCTCCGCGACCCGCCGCCGGGAAAACCCGATGCCCCGGAGCCGCCGCGCTCACTACACTCGCGTCGATCGCGCGCCGCACGACACCGTGGCGCGTTCCGTGACGAACGAGGGGAGCCCGGCCGTGTGTTGTCGTACCGCAGCCGTCGTGTCCCCGTCACGGCATGAGGTGATCCTGGTGTCTTCGCCGGCCCGGTGCCGGCTGCGCGGCCGGCACTGGACGTCCGCGACGACCTTCTGACCCTCGCACTCGGCGCGGCCGGGACCGGCGGCCGGGTACGCCCTGCCGCCGCGGGGGCATCGCGGGATCGCGGGAATCGCGCCGCCCACCGAAAGGATCACCCGAAAGGCCACCGGGCCATGCGCACCGTCAATCCGCTGACCGCCGTCCGCAACCTGGGCATCCTCGCCCACGTCGACGCGGGCAAGACCACCGTCACCGAACGGATCCTCTACCTCACCGGCGCCACCCACAAGCGCGGCGAGGTCCACGACGGAACGACCGTCACCGACTTCGACCCGCAGGAGCGCGACCGCGGCATCACCATCTTCGCCGCCGCCGTGAGCTGCGACTGGGACGGCCACCGGCTCAACCTGATCGACACCCCGGGCCACGTCGACTTCTCCGACGAGGTCGAACGCGCTCTGCGCGTCCTCGACGGCGCGGTCGCCGTCTTCGACGCGGTCGCGGGCGTCGAGCCGCAGAGCGAGTCGGTGTGGCGACGGGCCGACCGGCACGGCGTGCCGCGGATCGCGTTCGTCAACAAGCTGGACCGCGCCGGCGCCGACCTGGACGCCGCCGCCCGCTCCATCCGCGAGCGGCTGCGCACCGTGCCGCTCGTCGTCCAGCTGCCGATCGGACAGGAGGACGGCTTCACGGGCGTCGTGGACCTGCTGCGCATGCGCGCCCTGGTGTGGGCCGACGGCCACGGCGCGTACGCCGGGGGCCCGGTGCCCGGCGGCCTGCGTGAGGAGGCGCTGCGGCGCCGCCGCGTGCTGGAGGAGGCGGTGGCGGAGCTGCACCCGGCCGCGCTGGAGGAGTTCTGCGAACGGTCGGCGCTGTCGGAGGCGACGCTGCGCTCCGCGCTGCGCGATCTGACCCTGTCCGGCCACGGCGTCGTGGTGCTGTGCGGCTCGGCCTACCGCAACCGCGGGATCGAGCCGCTGCTGGAGGCCGTCGTGGACTACCTGCCGTCACCGCTGGACGTCCCGGCGGTACGCCAGGCGGCCGACCCGGCCGCGCCGTTCGCCGCGCTGGTGTTCAAGGTGAACGTGACCGCCACCGGGCGGCTGACCTACCTGCGGGTGTACGAGGGGACGATCAGGAAGGGGGACGCGGTGCTGGACACACGTGCCGGACGCACCGAGCGGATCGGCCGGATCCTGCGGGTCCAAGCCGACCGGCACGTCGACGTCGACGCGGCGGTCGCCGGGGACATCGTCGCGGTGGTCGGGATGAAGTCCGCCGCCGCGGGCGCGACCCTGTGCGCCCCGGGGGCGCCGCTGGTCCTCGAACCGCCCTTGGTGGCCGCGCCGGTCGTCTTCGTCGCGGTCGAGGCCGCCCGCAACACCGACACCGACCGCCTGGCGGTGGCCCTGGCCCGGCTGGCCGAGGAGGACCCCTCGCTGGCCGTGCGGACCGACCCCGAGACGGGCCAGACGGTCCTGTCCGGCATGGGCGAACTGCACCTGGAGGTCGCGGTGGAGAAGATCCGCCGTGACCGGGGGCTGGACGTCCGGGTCGGGCGGCCGCAGGTCGCCTACCGGGAGACGCTCGTCAGCGGCGTGTCGGGTCTGGTCTTCCGGCACGTCAGACAGGAGGGCGGGGCGGGGCAGTTCGCGCACGTCGTCCTGGACGTCGAGCCGTACGCGGAGGCCGCGTTCGCGTTCGTCTCGAACGTCGTGGGCGGGCGGGTGCCGAAGGAGTTCGTCCGCGCGGTCGAGGCGGGCTGCCGGGACGCCCTCGCCGAGGGTCCGCTCGGCGGCCACCCCGTGACCGGTGTGCGGGTCACGCTGACCGACGGCGCGACGCACTCCCGTGACTCCTCCGAGACGGCCTTCCGCGCCGCGGGCCGGCTCGGGCTGCGCGAGGCCCTGCGCGGCGGCGTCATGGCCCTGCTCGAACCGGTCGTCGAGCTCACGGTCACCGTCCCCGACGACGCGCTGGGCGCCGTCCTCGGCGACCTCGCCGCCCGCCGCGGCCGCGTCACGGGTTCCACGGCGCGTTCCGGTACGGCGGTCGTCACGGCCACGGTGCCGCTGGCCGAACTGTTCGGCTACGCGACCCGGTTGCGCAGCCGCACCCAGGGCCGCGGCACCTTCACCACCCGGCCGGCCGGGTACGCCCCGGCCCCGGCGGGCACGGTGACCCGCTAGACGCCGCGCCCGGCCCCGCCCCGCTCGTCCGCGTGGGGCGGGGCCCGCCGGGCCGGCTCACGCCTCCGCCATGAGGGCCTCGTTGACGGCCGCCACGCGCTCGTACAGCGGGCCCTCCCGCACGATGTCGTCCCCGAGACCCTGTCGGTGCGGCGGCACGTCGATCACGGTGACCAAGGTGTTGCCGTACCCGATCACCGCCCACCAGTCCTGTCCGGCCACCCGGACCCGCCACGTCGCCTTCACCCACTTCCCGGTGTCGGTCCGCACCTCCGCGGAGACCGGTTCCCAGGACCTGGGATCGAAGGCGAGCAGCGCCTCGACCGGCGCCCCGCGTCGCTCCAGACGCTCCGTCACGTGCGGCCCGCGCGCGGTGAGGCGTGCGGGCTCGCGCAGTACGTGCCGCACCCGTGCGAACAGCGGCGCGGGGCCGGTGGCCACGTGGAAGCGGGCGGTGCCGAAGCGTGGTGCCAAGGGGGGAGTCCTCACCGGGAACGCCGAAGGGCGTCGTGCATTGTGAACAGGGAGGATACCGGCACACCCGCCGCCGCTCCCGGCCGCGGCGACCGTGGCCGGAACGGGCGGCCGGGGCGGGGGCCGTCTGCGGGCCGCGGCACCGCTGCGGCAGGATGTGTCAGATCGCGCCCGGACACCGCGTGTTCGGCGCGCCCTCCTCGAAGTCCCCAGAACGATAAGGCGACAAGTGACGACACAGCACCCCCCGCGCTTCGTGGGTGAACCCGTACACACGTGGGGAGGCGACCGGTGAACCGGGCCCTCACGCTGCACGACCTGATGGTCGCCGGTGCCGCGATCGCCGCCGGCGCCCTGGCGGGGCTGCTGCTGCGACTGGCCCTGAAGTGGCTGGGCGAGCGGGCCAGGAGCACCAGATGGGGCGGCGACGACATCGTCGTCGCCGCCCTGCGCACCGTCGTGCCCTGGGCTGCGCTGGCGGCGGGCGCCTGGGTGGGGGCCGCGGCGCTGCCGCTGACCCGCGTCGTGGACCGGACGGTCAACCAGGTGCTCGTCGCGGTGCTGATCCTGGCGGCCACGATAGCCGCGGGCCGCATGGTCGCCGAGACGGTGCGGTCGCTGGCTCTGTCCCGGTCCGGGGTGGCCGGCTCCGCGACGATCTTCGTCAACATCACCCGCGTCGTCGTGATGGCGATGGGCTTCCTGGTCCTGCTGCAGACCCTGGGCATCTCCGTCACGCCCCTGATCACCGCCCTCGGCGTCGGCGGTCTCGCCGTGGCCCTGGCCCTGCAGGACACGCTCGCCAACCTCTTCGCGGGCGTCCACATCCTCGCGTCCAAGACCGTGCAGCCCGGCGACTACATTCGCCTCAGCAGCGGCGAGGAGGGCTACGTCGTCGACATCAACTGGCGCAACACCGTGGTGCGCCAGCTGTCGGACAACCTGGTGATCATCCCCAACGCCAAGCTGGCGAACGCGATCGCCACCAACTTCCACCAGCCCGAGCAGCAGATGTCCCTGATCGTCCAGGCGGGCGTGGGGTACGGCAACGACCTCGAGCACGTGGAGCGGGTGACCATCGAGGTCGCCGGCGAGGTCATGGCGCACGTCGAGGGAGGCATCCCCGAGCACGACACGGTCGTCCGCTTCCACACCTTCGGCGAGTCGCGGATCGACTTCTCGGTGATCCTGCGGACCTCGGAGTACGGGGAGCAGTACCGGATCAAGCACGAGTTCATCAAGCGCCTGCACCGCCGCTACCGGGAGGAGGGCATCGAGATCGCCTTCCCGACCCGGAACGTGGTGCTGCGTCAGGAACAGCCCGAGGGGATGACGCTGCCGCATCAGCGCACGGTCCCGGCGCCGGAGCGCACCTCCGGCGCCTGACGGCCCGCGCCGGGCACGCACTTCCGCGTGCGTGCCCGGCGGGCTTCCTCCTCGGGAGGACTTCGGCGACGGCATCGAGGGCCAGGTGTCGAGGAGTCGCGATCGGCCTTGTTCCGGCCATCGTTCGCCGCGCTCAAGGCGGCCTCCGCTCATCGGATTCCGGCAGGTGGCGGGGGGCCGACCCTATGGGGGAGCGCCGAAGGTGACGGAGGGGGCACGGAGGGTGCGTGCATCAGAAAATCGGGGCAGATTACTCCATAAGTGGACATGCTGAACCTGGCTCGATACGGTCGGGGGTGGGCGCAGTCCGCCCTTCGAGGCCGGTGCCCCGCCGCTCCCCAACGGCGTACTCAAAGCATGGCTTTGGGTCTGACCAGGGACGAGGGCACCCCACCGCGTACGCTTTCGAGAGGGGAAACAGCCATGCGCGCACAGCGATTTCTCGCACTGCTCGCAGGCCCGGTAGCCATAGGAGCCCTGGCGGTCCTGCCGGCGGCGCCCGCGCAGGCCGCGACCGCCGGCCATGTCACGGCGGGCACGGTCCAGGCGCAGGCCGCGGGCACCCTCGCCCCGCAGGCGAGCGATCGCTACTGGCGCGGTTACCGTGACGGCCGGGACGACGGGCGCCACGACGCCCGCTCACGCCCCCGCTGCCGGAACCACTGGGACTCGTACCGCCCCTCGAGCTGGAACTCCGAATACCGGCGCGGTTACCGCGACGGCTACCGCTCGGGATGGCACTCCTACTGCTGACCTGACCCCGCACCTCCGCCGCCATGACCCCTCCGCGGGCCGACAGTTGTGACAGCCGCGTCACCGGGCTCTTCTGCGTGGGCGGTCGCAGCCCGGCGGGGCGCTGAAGGCGTCGCCGGTGAGCGGGGCCGGCCTCGACGCAGTGGGTGTGGAGCTGGGAGGCGATGCGGGGTCCGGACGGCGCAACACGTGAGATACGGCCGCGGCGGCAGCGGCCGCCAGGGCTGCGGCGCGCTGTGAAGTGCCCAGTGAACTGGGCCGTTGGACGCGACAGCCCGTGGGACGGGTTCCGCCGGTGGCGTGCGTTCACGCGGCCGCTGTGCGTACGCCGGCGCGCGGCACGCAGGTCGCGGCGACCAGGAGCGCGGTGGCGACGCCCGCCACCAGGACCGGGGCGGGGGCGAACGTGGCGGCCAGGATCACCGCCACGGCCAGCGCGTGCACCACGTCCGGCGCGGTGGGGTGCCAGGCGGCCCGGCGGTGCAGAAGCCACACGGACAGGACGAACCCGGCGACGGGCACCGTGTAGGCCGCTGCCGCGACGTGGGCGGTCAGATGGCCGTGCCCGGTGGTCTGGGCGACGTTGACGGCGAGTCCGGCGCCCACCGCCGCCGCGCAGGCGAAGACCGCGTAGTGCCCGTAGCCCCACAGCGTGGCTGTGGCGAAGCCGCCCAGGCGGCGGGAGGCGTTCTGGGCGAAGTACAGCCACCACAGGGCGCAGACCGTGAGCGTGCCGCCCAGCACCAGCGTGGCGATGTCGCCGAACGTGGCTTCGGTGTCGAGGGCGGCGCGCACCGCCCCGGCGGCGGCCGTGATGGACTCGCCCAGGACGATGAGGGTGAACAGGCCGAAGCGCTCGGCGATGTGGCTCGGGTGCCAGGTGGTGTGGGCCACCCGCTCGGCCCACACGGGGACGGAGAGCTCGGCCAGGGCGAGGAGCACGTGCGCCGGGAGACGGAGGTCGCCGGGCATGACGAGGTGCGCCAGCCAGCCCGTCTGCACCACCAGGATCCCGGCGGCGTACCGCAGGCAGCACCGGCGCCGCTGCGGGTCGGCGCGGGCGGCCCGCAGCCACTGGCTCACCATGGCCAGCCGCATGACGACGTAGCCCCAGGTGATGACGGTGTAGTCGCCGTGCTGCAGGGCGGACGCCGTGCCCGCCGACATGACGAGGGCGCCGGTGATCTGCACGACGGTGAGCAGGCGGTACGGGATGTCGTCCGTGTCGTAGGCGGAGGCGAACCAGGTGAAGTTCATCCACGCCCACCAGATTGCGAAGAACACCAGCGCGTAGCCGAGGATGCCGCTCGCGACGTGTCCCGCGGCCAGTTCCTCCTCGAACGCGGCGGACGTCTGGGCGACGGCCACGACGAAGCAGAGGTCGAAGAACAGCTCCAGCGCGGTGGCGGTGCGGTGCTTCTCGTCGGCGACGCGGGCGACCATGCGGCGCCGCCATGCCGTGGCGGTGGCCTGCGGCGCGCTCACGCCGGTGCCGTCCCCGCGGCGCACGCCACGCCGCGCCGCCCGGGAACCGCTTCCTCGCTCACGTCACGTTCCTCACATTCCCGGGGGACAAGGCCCTGCTTCCCGCACGCTTCCTCCACTGAGACCGGACGTCCCGCGCCCGTGTGACACGCCCGCGGGAAGCGGCGCCGCCGGGCGCGCCGGACCGGCCGCTGGTGCCGGGGTTGTCACACTTCGGGGGCGACGCCGGTCGGTAGCGGTGGATGCCCCGTCGTCCTCGTGTGACCGCCCCCGGTTCCGAGGCCGGCTCCCGTTCAGCTCAGCCCCGAAAGGTTTCCCATGGCAGGCCCTGGCGTTCCCGAACCCTTCGGCGACGATCCCCTGCCGCGGTCGTCCACGGCGGGGGAGCCGGTTCCCCTGACGGGCGGCGGCCACGCGACCGTCGACAAGTACGGGGTGCTCGTCGGATACAGCGGCTCCGCCACCAGCAGGCGGGCCCTGTCGTACGCGGCCGGCATGGCGCGGCGCACCGGCGCGGCGCTCCTCATCGTCCACGTCGCGAAGGAGAACCCCGTTGCGTCGCTGCTCGGCTACGACGAGGCGGGCGGCGGGAGCTTGCCGCACGCCCGCGGCAAGCAGGCGCTCCTGCGGCAGCTCGCCCGCGAGGACCATCTGTCGGGGCTGCCCTGGACACTCATCCACCGCAAGGGCGCCGTCGCGGACGAACTGGAGAAGGCCGGCCGCAAGTACCGGGCGAACGCGATCATCGTGGGGCGCAGGCGCGGAGCCGGCCTCAGGCTGTTCCGCCCGATCTCCGACCGGCTGGCTCGCAGCGCCCAGCGCCCGGTCATCGTCGTCCCCTGACGGCGGCCTCAGTTGAGGCGTCTCCGTCCTTCAGGGACCCCGGTGTCGCGTGGGTGGAGTCACCTTCGACGCCAGACGGGCCCGCAGATGGACCGGATCCCACGGACTGGCGGTGACGAAGTGGGCCAGCGCCTGCCGGTTGCGGCTCGCCTGGCCTGACCGACTCACCCGCGCCGGCGCACACGCCGTATTCGCCCCCGCCACCGAGCACGCCACGTGGGCTGCGATCGGCGGGCTCATGCGCCTCGTGCCCGAGAGGTGCCTGCGATTTCGCCAGTGCAACGCTCAGGTCGGCCCTACGCCGGCCCCCGGTAACGGATCAGGAGCATGGCGGCGTCGTCGTGAAGCGGGCCACCGGTGTGCTGCTCGAGATCCTTGCGCAGGGCCTCGAGGGCGGCGTCGGGATCGGCGTCCTTCAGCAGATGGGTGCGTTCATCGAGTGGGTAGAAGTGCCGGTCGCGGTCGCGGGCCTCGGTGACGCCATCCGTGTACAGGAGCATCTGGTCACCCGGGGCCAGCGGGACGCGATAGGGGAGCGGTCCTATGGGTCCGATCTCGGCGAGACCCAACGGCGGGGCATTCCCGGGGGGCTCGGCCAGGGTGAAGGTGCCGTCTGCCCGGAGGATCAGCGGAGCCGGGTGACCGTAGTTGAGGAGGGTGACCTTGCGGTCGGCCTTGACCTCGACGAGTACGGCGGTGACGAACTCCTCCCCGGAAAGCCTGCGGTTCAGGGCCCGCTCGAGCCGGGAGCTCACCGAGACCAGATCGGGTTCATCATGTGCGGCCTCACGGAAGGCCCCGAGGACGACGGCCGCGGTCTCGACGGCCTCGAGACCTTTGCCCTGGACGTCACCCACGATGATGCGCACCGCGCCGTCCGCCGCGACGACCTCGTACAGGTCGCCGCCGATACGGGCCTCGGCGGCAGCGGAGGTGTAGGAGACGGAGATCCGCAGGTTCCCGGCGACCAGAGGAACGGGGCGTAGCAGCACCCGCTGGGCGGCCTCGGCGACGGACCGGACCGTGTCCAGTTCGGCCTCTCTGCGCCGGCGGTCGGCCGTGGCCGCGAGTGCTGCGACGGAGACCCCCGCGACCGAGAGCAGGGCCGTGTAGCCGCGGCGTACGTGGAACAGGTCGTTGTAGAAGCCCAGGAAGACGCAGAAGGCGAGTGCCAGAACGCCGATGGCCGTAGTCCGGCGCGGTGTTCCGGTCAGGCTGGCGAATGCCGGGCCCAGGGAGAGCAGTGGCAGGAGTCCGACACCGGGACCGGCCAGGACGTCGACGGTGGCGACGAAGCCCATCATGGCGAACGGCAGCACCGTCAGCAGGTTGACAGGGTGCCTCTGCTGCTCGGCCAAGATTTCCCTCTCCGGATTCCGTGACGCCTTCTGCTCAACGTGCCGGTCAACCACTTTTGCACAGAGCAAACGAGGCGACCAGGGCATCTGCGACATTCGAGCTTGTCATCTGGGTCACCGTGCCGAAGTCGACATCAAAGTCTCGTATGAGGAACGTATGAATCAGGTAAGGTGCCCTGCGGTGTGCCGGGAAGTCTGGTCGGCGAACAAGGGATGTTTCTCTTCGTCGATCGGGGGCGGTTTTTCGTGGTGCTCGTGCTGGTGTTCGGGGCCGCGCTGTTGGTGGCCGTGTTGCTGTCCGGTCTCGCGGCGCGCTCGGTGCTCTCGACCTCCCTCCTCTTCCTGCTCGGCGGAGCTCTCGTCAGTGACGGCTTCCTCGGAGTGATCCACATCACCCCGGACAGCGGGATCGTGGCGGTGACCGCTGACCTGGCCTTGTTCGCCGTGCTGTTCACCGACGGGATGCACGTCTCGTTCCCGGCGCTGCGCGGGGCCTGGCGCAACCCGGCACGCGCGCTGGGAATCGGGATGCCGCTGGCGCTGCTCGGCATGGCGCTGGTCACGCACTTCCTCGCCGGTCTGGACTGGACGACGTCGTTCCTGGTGGGCGCGGTGCTGGCACCCACGGACCCGGTTTTCGCATCGGCCATCGTGGGTCGCAAGGAGGTGCCGGCGCGGCTGCGCCAGTTGCTCAACGTCGAAAGCGGCGTGAACGACGGCCTGGCCCTTCCCGTGGTGCTCGTCCTGATCGCGGCCGCGGGGCCGACCGCGGCATCGGCCGAGGCGGACCTGGGCAAGATCGGGCTCGAACTGATCGGCGGTCTGGCACTGGGGATCACACTGCCTCTGGCCGTCGCGTGGCTGGTCCGCTTCCGGCTCCTGGGCGCGGAACCCAAGCTCCAGCCGCTGTTGCCCCTTGCCGTCGGCGTCATCTTGTACGCGGCCTGCCATCTGACCCACGCCAACCCCTACCTGGCGGCGTTCTCGGCCGGTGCGGTGTTCGCCTCCGTCTCCCCGGAGAGCAGGGAAGCGTTCGAGCCGCTCGGCGAGTCGCTGGCCGAGCTGGCCAAGTTCGCGGCCCTGCTCGTTTTCGGAGCTCTCCTGACGCCCGGTCTGTTCGGTGACCTTTCGCTCGGCGGATACGCCGCGGCGGTGCTGGCGATCGTGCTGATCCGTCCCGCCTCCCTGCTCGTGTCCCTGCTCGGCAACCGGACCATCGACAGGCGGGAGAAGCTGACCGCCGCCTGGTTCGGCCCGAAGGGCTTCGCCTCCGTCGTCTACGGACTCCTGGTCCTGCAGTCCGGCATCCCCGAGGGCCAGAAGGCCTACACGCTCATCGCGGTGTGCATCGCCTTCTCGATCATCGCGCACAGCAGCACCGACGTACCGATCGCCCGGATGTTCGACGTCGAGGACCTTGTGGGTATTCCGGACGATGATGTGGCCGAGGACGAAGACCGGAAGCCGCTGCCCGCGGCCCGGAAGGAGGAGACCGGCCATGCGCGCACGTGACCTGGCGGTGGAGTACCCGTCGGTGAGTCTGGACAGCGACACCTTGGACGCGGCACGGCTCCTGGCCGACCGCCATCTGCCAGGGGTGCTGGTACTCAAGGAGGACGGCACCCCGCACGCCATCCTGCCCGCCTCACGTCTGGTGAAGCTGCTGGTCCCCGACTATGTGATCGAGGACCCGACACTGGCGGCCGTGGTGGACGAGAGGCACGCCGACCGGCTGTGCCGGGCACTGTCCGGCCGGCCCGTCCGCGACGCCCTGCCCAAGGAACGGCAGATCCCGCCGGTGTGCGACCCGGACGACACCGCGCTGGAGGTCGCCGCCCTGATGGCAAGGGAGCGCAGCCCGCTGGTGGCAGTGGTGAACAAGGACAAGGCGGATGCCCGGCTGCTCGGAGTGATCACCGCGGCCCATCTGCTGGAACGACTCCTCGGGGTGACATGAGCAACTGGCACAGCTGGGCGGCGATCGCGGTGTTCGCCGGCACCTACGTCCTGATCATCAGCGAACGCGTCCACCGTACGGCCGCCGCCCTGGGCGGTGCCGCGTTGATGCTGCTGATCGGGGCGACCGACGACAAGACCGCGTTCTACAGCGAGCACTCGGGCGTCGACTGGGACGTCATCTTCCTGCTGCTGGGCATGATGGCGATCGTCGGTGTGCTGCGGCAGACGGGTGTCTTCGAGTACCTGGCCATCTGGTCGGTGAAACGGGCCCGCGGCAAGCCCTACCGGGTGATGGCCATGCTGATCGTCATCACCGCGCTCGCCTCGGCGCTCCTGGACAACGTCACCACCGTCCTGCTGGTCGCCCCGGTGACGCTGCTGGTGTGCGAACGCCTGGCCCTGCCGGCCGCGCCGTTCCTGATCGCCGAGGTCTTCGCCTCCAACGTCGGGGGCACGGCCACCCTCGTCGGCGACCCGCCGAACATCATCATCGCCAGCCGTGCCGGACTGACCTTCAACGACTTCCTCGTCCACCTGGCTCCGATCGCCGTCGTGCTGACCGGCGTCCTCCTGGTGCTGTGCCGCCTCATGTTCCACAGGTACTTCATTTACGACGAGGAGCGGGCTGCCGAGATCATGGAACTGGAGGAGCGTGAGGCGATCCGCGACCCCCGGCTCCTCGTGCAGGGGCTCGGCGTGCTGGCCCTGGTCATCGCCGGCTTCGTCCTGCATCCACTGCTGCACTACGCGCCGAGCGTGGTGGCGCTGCTGGGCGCGGGTGTCCTGGTACTCGTCTCCCGGGTCGAGACGAATGAAGTACTGAAGGAGGTCGAGTGGCCCACCCTCGCCTTCTTCGCCGGTCTGTTCGTCATGGTCGGCTCGCTGATCGAGACCGGCGTCATCGGCGACCTCTCCGGCGCTCTGGCGGATGCCCTCGGAGGCAATGAGCTGAGCGCGACCATGGGGCTGCTCTTCGGCTCTGCGGCGCTCTCTGCGGTGGTCGACAACATCCCCTACGTCGCCACCATGGCTCCCGTCACCGCGGACCTTGTCAAACATCTGGGCGACGCCCCCACCGGTCAGCACGTGCTGTGGTGGGCCCTGGCGCTGGGCGCCGACCTCGGGGGAAACGCCACCGCGATCGGCGCATCCGCCAATGTCGTCGTCCTCGGCATCGCCGAACGCAACCGCCAGCCCATCAGCTTCTGGACCTTCACCAAGTACGGCCTGATCGTCACCGCCGCCACAGTGGCAGCATCGGGGGTGTACCTGTGGCTGCGCTATTTCGCCCTTTCCTGACGACGCGCCGGGGAGTCCCCTGCGGCTTCGGGAGAGGAAGAGCACTTCGGGGATGACTGGCGTCATCGGGGCTCTCCTTCGTGGATACCCCCGGCTTCAGCCGCGCTGAAAGACCGGCAGGCATCGGTTCCCCTGCCCGTGAGGAAGAGCGCCGCCTACGAGGGACGGAGCCGGTCCATCGGTGAAGCACGTGAGTTTGCACACGTGTTCCTCAGCGAGGCGCAGGCCGTCCACATTTCCCCTTCATCGATGGCCATGGCGCAACTCGTCGTGAGCGAGCTGGTGACGAACGCGTGCAAATACGCTCCGGGTCCGTTCCTCCTGGAGCTGGAAGTCGACGAGGAGGTGCTCGCGGTCACCGTGTGAGACACCGACCCCAGCCTCCCCGCGGCTTTGGGAAGCGACCCGGGCCGGGTGGGACGGCTTGGGCTGGAGATCATCCTCGCCGTTTCCCGAAGTGTCGACGCCCGCCGCGAGCCGGTGGGCAAGCGCATCACGGCGCTCCTCGGCCTTACCGGGGATCCAACGGACCTGCTCTGATCGCCGCCGCGTCTCGTACCGCGTCGGCACAGTCCAACAGCATCGTCTCAATCAGGGGTATACAGCGCGCCTACCGAGCCGAGCGGTAGAAATGACCCTATGGCCGCCAGCACTCCTGCATCCGAATCCGACGCCGAGGCGATGGTCAGCGCCCTGCTGACGGCGTCCCGCCTGCTTGTCGCGGTGTCCGCTCGCTCGCTTGCCGCTGTCGAGGACGCTCTGACGCTGCCGCAGTTCCGCATGCTGGTGGTCCTCGACACTCGCGGGGCACTGAGCCTGTCGCAGCTCGCCACCGAACTGGGCGTGCAGCCCTCCACCGCGATGCGCATGCTCGACCGCCTGGAGGCGGTGCACATGGTGGTGCGCGGCTATCTGCCGACGGATCGGCGGACCAGCGTCATTTCCCTCACCGACACCGGACGACGGACCGTGCGCGAGGTCACCGAAGGACGCAGGTCCGAGATCGCCCGGATCGTCGAGGCGATGCCGGCCGGCCAACGGCGCCATCTGATTCGTGCCCTGCAGGCCTTCACCGAGGCGGGCGGCGAGCCCTCCGTGGCCGAGGGAGCGCCATTGCACATCGGCTGGTAACGCGCTGGTCGTGTCAGCCGCAGGCCTGCCGACACGCGGTGCCCTCTCCTGTGAACTGGCCACCGACAGCCACGACCCAGCGGCTCCACGGATCGCCTCTGAGTCCGTCTACTGATCCACCGCATCGACGAAGTTGAGCGGATCGCCACCAGCGGTGACCACGCAGCATGCCGCTACCGATGCATCCGGACCGAAGCCTCGACGGCCGGCCGCGCTCAGGAAGCGGATGCGGCCCCACATAGTCGTCAACGCCTCCAGGAGGCGGCAGACTCTCCACGAGCACTTCGGCGCACAGCAGGATGACAGCCGAGCCGCCCACGGATTGCCTAGACAAACTTTGCACTGTCGAAATCATAGGCACACACACTGCTACCTTTGCATCATGCAAAGAACTCGGGTCGGGAGCAGGCGCAGCAGGGCGCAGTGGGACCTGGTCGTACTCGCCCTGATCGTCGGATTGGGTGCCGGGCTGGGGGCAATCGCCTTCCGGTGGCTGATCCGAACGTTCACGTGGTTGTTCAGCGGCCACCAGGACTACGCGGCGGCAGGTCGCGCGGCGCACCCGCACTTGCCCTGGCTGGGACCCTGGTTCGTCCTGCTCGCGCCGGTGGCCGGAGGCCTGCTGTACGGACCCCTGGTACAGCGGTTCGCCGAGGAGGCCCGCGGCCACGGGGTGCCGGAGGTGATGTACGCCGTCGCACTGCGAGGCGGACGCATCGCGCCGCGGGTGTCCGTGGTCAAGGCCCTTGCGTCGGCTCTGTGTATGGGCTCCGGTGGTTCGGTCGGCCGGGAGGGCCCGATCGTGCAGATCGGATCAGCTCTGGGTTCCGCCCTCGGTGGCGTCCTGAAAGTCCCGGAGAGCCGAATGCGCATGCTGGTGGCCTGCGGCGCCGCCGGCGGTATCGCGGCCACCTTCAACGCGCCGCTGGCCGGGGTGTTCTTCGCGATGGAGCTGATCCTGCGCGATTTCGCCGTGGAGTCATTCGGCGCGGTGGTGATCTCCAGCGTCACCGCAAGCGTCGTCGGCCGGGCAGCTTTCGGTGACACGGCGTTTCTTGCACTGCCCGCCTTCCATGTCGACAACCTCGTCCAGTACCTCCTGTTCGCAGTCCTCGGTGTGGCTGCCGGCGTGGTCGGCCTCGGCTTCACGCGTGTCCTGTACCTGGTCGAGGACGCCTGCGACTGGGCCTGGCGCGGGCCTGAATGGCTTCGCCCGGCCGCCGGCGGCCTGCTGCTGGGCGGAGTGCTACTGGCGCTGCCGGAGATGTACGGAGTCGGCTACCCGGCGCTGGAGAACGCCGTCGAGGGCCGCTACCTCATCGGCTTCGTGCTGCTCCTGCTCGTGGGCAAGGTTCTCGCCACGAGCCTCACCATCGGCATAGGCGGTTCCGGAGGGGTCTTCGCACCGAGCCTTTTCATCGGCGCCATGACCGGGACCGCCTTCGGCATTCTCGTCCACCACCTCAGCCCTGCCATGGGAGGCAACGCCGGCGCCTACGGGCTCGTCGGCATGGGGGCGGCGTTCGCGGGCGCCGCGCGCGCTCCGATCACCGCGGTGGTCGTACTCTTCGAGCTGACCGGCGAATACTCGATCATCCTGCCGATGATGCTGGCCATCGTGCTGGCCACGCTGACCAGTCGCGCCCTGTCCCGCGACACCATCTACACCTTGAAGCTGCGGCGGCGTGGAATCGACCTGGATCAGGCACATCACGACTCCCCGTTCGCCGCCGTGTCCGCCGGCCACGTGATGGAGCCACTGCCGACGCCCCTGCCGGCCGACACGCCGCTCCCGCAGGCCGCCGACTCCCTGGCACTGTCCGGGCACGGCGCCCTGCCGGTCACCGACTGCGAGGGCCGCTACCACGGAGTCGTCACGGCCCGCGCCGTGGCCGAGGCGCTCGCCGTGGCGCGGACAGACCTCAGCCAGAGCCCTGTAACCGTGGAGGATCTGACGGAGGTGCCGCAGGCCGTCACGGATGGGACGCCGCTGTCCGCGGCGTTGCACGCCTTGGTCACCGCCGACGGCACAGGACTGCCCGTACTGGACCACGGAAGCGGCAAGCCCGTCGGCTGGCTCACCCATCAAGCGGTACTGGGAGTCACCGCGACAAACGGGATGTGGTCCCGGCCTATCAGGTAGTAGTCCTCGGCACTGCCGTCCGTCTCCAGACCGCACAGGCGCATCAGCCGCCGCGCAAGGCGAGAGTGCCGCGACGCAGTACTGCCGGGGTCCGAGGGGCGACCCGTTGGTGATCTCGGCGATCAGACTCCGGTACGGCTCCGGAAGCACGACCCTGTGCTCGGATTCCCACACCGAGACGCCATCGTGTCCCAGTGCCAGCTCCCGCCACTCCGTCTCAATGGCGCAGCGCAGGAACTCAAGCGCGGTGCTGCGGCGGATGTGGGGCATGCCGTATGAGATACGTCAAAGCTGCTGGGGTTGCCGTATAGGGGGCGTTAAGGCGGCTGAAATGCGACTGGGTGGATGGGTTTCCTATACGGGTCCGATCCATCTTCGAACTTGATCCAGGAGCTTGCGATGGCCGATGTGGCCTTCGTCGTCGCCACGGTCGCGGTGTTTGCGCTGGTGGCTCTCGTCGCCAAGGGGGTGGCGAAGCTGTGACCGCCGAGAACATCGTCGGCTTGGTCGTGGCGGTTGCCCTGCTGGGCTACCTCGTCCTCGCCCTCATATTTCCGGAGAGGTTCTGAGCCGCCACCATGAGTCCGGTACTTGCTGACGTGCTCGTGGTGATCGCGCTGATCGGCGCGCTTGCCCTCGTGCACCGTCCCCTCGGCGACTACATGGCCGCCGTCTTCCAGTCCGAAAAGCACCTGCGTGTCGAGCGATGGATCTACCGCTCGGTGGGTGCGAATCCCGACGTCGAAATGCGCTGGCCCGCCTATCTCCGTGGCGTGCTGATGTTCTCCGCGGTGAGTGTGCTGTTCCTCTTCTTGCTGCAGCGGGTTCAGGACAAGCTGCCGCTCTCGCTCGGCTTCAAGCCGATCAGCCCTGATCAGGCGTTCAACACGGCCGCCTCGTTCGTGTCGAACACGAACTGGCAGTCGTATTCGGGTGAGGTGGCGATGAGCCATGTCACCCAGACGATGGGCCTGGCGGTGCAGAACTTCGTCTCCGCGGCGGTCGGTATCGCCGTGGCGGTGGCCCTGGTGCGCGGGTTCGCCCGGTCCCGAACCGGAGAGCTGGGCAACTTCTGGGCAGACTTGGTGCGCTGCACCATCCGGATCCTGATCCCGATCTGCGCGGTGGCCGCCGTCGTGCTGATCGCGGCTGGTGCCATTCAGAACTTCGGGGACGTCCACTACGTCACCACATTGACCGGTGACAAGCAGGCGATCAGTCCGGGTGCCGTGGCTTCGCAGGAAGCCATCAAGGACCTGGGGACCAACGGTGGCGGCTTCTTCAACGCCAACTCCGCACATCCGTTCGAAAACCCCAATGGCTTCACCAACTGGCTGGAGATCTTTCTCCTGCTGGTGATCCCGTGCTCGCTGCCGCGCACCTTCGGCCGGATGGTCGGCAGCGTGAAGCAGGGCTACGCGATCGTCGCCGCGATGGGAATCATCTGGTTCGTCGGCGTGGTCGCGGTGACCTGGATCGAGTATGCCCACCCCGGCACCGCCTCACAGTTGGCGGGCGGTGCGATGGAAGGCAAGGAGCAGCGGTTCGGCGAGGGCAACTCCTCGCTGTTCGCGGTATCCACCACGATGACCTCGACGGGTTCGGTGAACTCCTTCCACGACTCCTACAGCGGACTGTCCGGCGGAGTGCTGCTGCTGGGCATGATGCTGGGCGAGATCGCGCCCGGAGGTGTCGGCTCCGGTCTTTACGGCATGCTGATCATGGCGATCATCGCGGTGTTCATCGCCGGGCTGATGGTCGGCCGTACACCCGAATACCTGGGCAAGAAGATCGGCTCGCGTGAGATCAAGCTGGCGGCCTGCTACATCCTGGTGACCCCGGCGCTGGTGCTGGTGGGCACTGCGGCGGCGATGGCGCTGGGCAAGGGTGAGTCGTCGATGACGAACGTGGGCCCTCACGGTTTCTCCGAGGTGCTGTACGCCTATACGTCGGCGTCGAACAACAACGGGTCGGCGTTCGCCGGTTTCGCGGCAAATACCGAATACCACAACACGATGCTGGGCCTGTGCATGCTGCTGGGCCGTTTCGTGCCGATGGTGTTCGTGCTGGCGCTGGCCGGCTCACTCGCGGAACAGAAGCCGGTCCCGGTCACCGCGGGCACGCTGCGCACTGAGAAGCCGCTGTTCACCGGTCTGCTGGTGGGCTCAATCATGATCATCACCGGTCTGACGTTCTTCCCGGCGCTCGCGCTGGGCCCGCTCGCGGAGGGGTTGGCGTCATGACCACCCGCACGCCGAAGACAGAGACAAAGAAGCAGGACTCCATGGCCACTCCCACCCTCGCGCCCCATCAGGACGCGCCTACCGGGCACAAGCCCGGCGGGCGGGTCGGCGGCGGCCTCTTCGACCCCAAGCAGTTGGTCCAGTCACTGCCGGATGCCGTCCTCAAGCTCGACCCACGGGTGATGGTCAAGTCGCCCGTGATGTTCGTGGTGTGGATCGGGTCCGTGCTGACCACCGTGTTCTCCTTCAGGAACCCGGCCGACTGGTTCGGCTGGGCGATCAGTGCCTGGCTGTGGCTGACCGTGGTCTTCGCCAACCTGGCGGAGGCCGTCGCCGAGGGCCGCGGCAAGGCCCAGGCCGACACCCTGCGCCGGGCCAAGACGGACACCGTCGCCCGCCGGTTGGCGGACGGCGCCGAGGAACGCATCCCGGGAACGGAACTGCGCGTCGGCGACCTGGTGGTCTGCGAGGCCGGCGACGTCATCCCGGGCGATGGTGATGTCGTGGAGGGTGTCGCCTCGGTCGACGAGTCGGCGATCACCGGTGAGTCGGCGCCGGTCATCCGGGAGTCCGGCGGTGACCGTTCGGCGGTCACGGGCGGCACGAAGGTGCTGTCCGACCGCATCGTCATCAAGATCACGACGAAGCCGGGAGAGACCTTCATCGACCGGATGATCGCCCTCGTGGAGGGCGCGGCCCGGCAGAAGACGCCCAACGAGATCGCGCTGAACATCCTGCTGGCCTCGCTGACCATCGTCTTCCTGCTGGCAGTGGCCACCCTGCCGCCGTTCGCCGACTACGCCGGTTCCAAGCTCGGCATCGTCGTGCTCGTCGCGCTGCTGGTCTGCCTGATTCCGACGACGATCGGCGCCCTGCTGTCGGCGATCGGCATCGCCGGCATGGACCGTCTGGTGCAGCGCAACGTGCTCGCGATGTCCGGCCGCGCGGTGGAGGCGGCGGGCGACGTGTCCACTCTGCTGCTGGACAAGACCGGCACCATCACCCTGGGCAACCGCCAGGCGTCGGAGTTCGTGCCAGTACGTGGCACCACCGAGGCGGAGGTCGCCGATGCTGCCCAGCTGTCGTCGCTGGCCGACGAGACGCCCGAGGGCCGCTCTGTGGTCATCCTCGCCAAGGAGAAGTACGGGCTGCGCGAGCGCCACCAGGGCGAGCTCGCCAACGCCGAGTGGATAGCGTTCACCGCGCAGACCCGCATGTCGGGCGTCGACGTCGACGGCCGCCAGGTCCGCAAGGGTGCCACTGGCTCGGTCATCGCCTGGGTGAAGGAACACGGCGGCACCGTCGCCGAGGACGCCGGACAGATCACCAACCGCATCTCCGCTGCGGGCGGCACCCCGCTGCTCGTCGCGGTCAAGGACGCCGAAGGTGCCCGTGTGCTCGGCGTGATCCACCTCAAGGACGTCGTCAAGGAGGGCATGCGGGAGCGGTTCGACGAGCTGCGGCGGATGGGCATCCGCACGGTCATGATCACGGGTGACAACCCGCTGACGGCCAAGGCGATCGCGGACGAGGCGGGTGTCGACGACTTCCTGGCGGAGGCGACGCCCGAGGACAAGATGGCGCTGATCAGGCGCGAGCAGGCGGGCGGCAAGCTGGTCGCGATGACCGGTGACGGCACCAACGACGCCCCGGCGCTGGCCCAGGCCGACGTGGGCGTGGCCATGAACACCGGCACCTCGGCCGCCAAGGAGGCCGGGAACATGGTGGACCTGGACTCCAACCCCACCAAGCTGATCGAGATCGTGGAGATCGGCAAGCAGTTGCTGATCACGCGGGGCGCGCTGACCACCTTCTCCATCGCCAACGACGTGGCGAAGTACTTCGCGATCATCCCCGCGATGTTCGCGATCGTCTACCCGGGCCTGGACAAGCTCAATGTCATGCAGCTGTCCTCGCCGGACTCCGCGATCCTCTCCGCGGTCATCTTCAACGCGCTGATCATCATCGCCCTGGTCCCACTCGCCCTGAAAGGCGTCCAGTACCGGCCGGTCAGCGCCGACAAGATGCTCCGCCGGAACCTGACGATCTACGGACTCGGCGGCCTGGTCGCCCCGTTCATCGGCATCAAGCTGATCGACCTGCTCATCTCGCTCATCCCCGGGATCGGGTGAAGGACATGAATACCTCTCTTGCGAACTCTGCCCGCATGGCATGGGCCGCGCTGCGCATGCTGCTCGTCCTCACCGTTGTGACCGGGATCGTCTACCCGGTCGTCGTCACCGGCGTCGGCCAAGCGGCCTTCCACGCCAAGGCCAACGGCTCGATCGTCAAGACCGACGGCAAGGAGGTCGGCTCCAAGCTCATCGGCCAGAGCTGGAACATCAACGGCACCGACAGGCCCGACCCGAAGTGGTTCCAGCCCCGCCCCTCCAACAGCGGCTACGACCCGCTGTCGACCGGCTCCAGTCAGCTTGGCGCCAGCGACCCCACCCTCGTCAAGAACGTCAAGGCCGCCAAGCAGCAGGTCGCCTCATTCAATGACGTACCCGAGTCGAAAGTTCCGGCCGATGCGGTCACCGGCTCCGCCTCCGCGATCGACCCGGACATCTCGCCGGAATACGCGGACATACAGGTCCAGCGGGTGGCCACGGCGAACGGGCTCTCCGTCGCCCAGGTGCAGAAGCTGGTAAAGGACCACACCACCGGCCGCACCCTCGGCTTCCTGGGCGAGTCACACGTCAACGTCCTGGAGCTCAACCTTGCCCTGAGGCAGCTCGCCGAGCAGTGACCGGCTCATCGACAACCACGGCCGGGAGCCGGCGGACCGCACACCGGACCCGCCGGCTCCCGCTGTCACCCCCACTATCTGCCCACCGACAAAGGAAGGTCTCAGGCCGATGACCCGGGTGCTGGTGGTGGAGGACGATCCCCAGCTCGTACGAGCTCTCGTGATCAACCTGCAGGCCCGACAGTACGGCGTCGATGCAGCACCCGACGGCGCCACAGCGCTGCGTCTGGCCGCAGCACGTCAACCGGACATCATCATCGTCGACCTCGGGCTACCCGACATGGACGGCGTCGATGTCATCCGCGCCCTGCGCGGCTGGACACGCGTACCCATCCTCGTGCTGTCCGCGCGCACGGCCTCCGACGAGAAGGTCGCAGCCCTCGACGCGGGCGCAGACGACTACATCACCAAACCGTTCAGCATGGACGAACTGCTGGCCAGGCTACGCGCCGCCGTGCGGCGCACCGAGCCTGCACCACTCACGCCTGAAACAACCTTGGTCAAGACCGGCGCCTTCACCATCGACCTGCTCGCGAAAAAAGCCACCCGGGACGGCCGGGACATCCGGCTCACCCCCACCGAGTGGCATCTACTGGAAATCCTGGTGACCAGCCCCGGCCGACTCGTCACCCACAAGCAACTGCTGCAGGAAGTCTGGAGCGAGTCCCATCGCGACAAGACAAACTACCTGCGGGTCTACATGGCCCAGCTGCGCCGCAAACTGGAAGCCGATCCTGCCCACCCCCGCCACTTGATCACCGAGCCGGGCATGGGCTATCGGTTCGAGGCGTGACAAGCCCGGCACGCGACCGCAGAGACGAAAAGACGATAAACATGACACGCGGCAAGCTTCGGATCTACCTCGGCGCGGCACCGGGCGTCGGCAAGACGTACGCGATGCTCTCCGAGGCACACCGGCGTGTCGAGCGAGGCACGGACTGCGTGGTGGCCTTCGTAGAGCACCACGACCGGCCGCGCACCGAAGTGATGCTGCACGGCCTGGAGCAGCTCCCGCGCAAAAGGCTGCAGTACCGGGGCGCGAGTTTCACCGAGATGGACGTCGACGCAGTGCTGGCCCGCCAGCCGAAAGTAGCACTGGTCGACGAACTGGCCCATACCAACATCCCTGGCTCACGCAACACCAAACGCTGGCAGGACGTCGAGGAACTTCTCGCTGCCGGCATCGACGTCATCTCCACCGTCAACATCCAGCACCTGGAGTCCCTCGGAGACGTCGTCGAGTCGATCACCGCGATACGGCAAAAGGAGACAGTGCCCGACGAGGTCGTACGACGCGCCGACCAAATCGAACTGGTCGACATGTCACCCGAAGCGCTGCGCCGCCGCATGGCGCACGGCAACATCTACAAGCCCGACAAGGTGGATGCGGCCCTGTCGAACTACTTCCGGCCCGGCAACCTCACCGCCCTGCGCGAGCTGGCGCTGCTGTGGGTGGCCGACCGAGTCGACGCGTACCTCAAGCAGTACCGCAGCGAGCACCGCGTCTCAAAGATCTGGGGCTCGCGGGAACGCATCGTGGTGGGCCTGACCGGCGGCCCGGAAGGGCGCACCTTGATCCGGCGCGCGACCCGGCTGGCGGAGAAAGGCGCCGGCGGCGAGGTGCTGGCGGTCTACATCGCCCGCAGCGACGGTCTCACCTCGGCCTCACCAAAAGAACTGGCCCTCCAGCGCACCCTCGTCGAGAACCTGGGGGGCACCTTCCACCACGTCGTCGGCGACGACATCCCGGCAGCCCTGCTCGCCTTCGCGCGCGGCGTCAACGCCACCCAGATCGTCCTCGGCGTCTCACGCCGCAAGAGCTGGCAGTACGCCTTCGGGCCGGGCGTCGGCGCCACCATCGCCCGGGACTCCGGCCCCGACCTCGACGTGCATCTCATCACCCACGACGCGGTAGGCAAGGGCCGAGGTCTGCCCATCGCGCGCGGCGCCCGCCTGGGCCGCGCACGGATCATATGGGGCTGGCTCGCAGGCGTCGGCGGCCCGGCACTGCTGACCCTGCTCCTGACCCACGTCGACGCCAACCTCGGCCTCACCAACGACATGCTGCTGTTCCTGACGCTGACGGTGGCGGCGGCACTGCTGGGCGGCCTCCTGCCGGCGCTGGCCTCTGCGGCGTTCGGCTCAATGCTCCTGAACTGGTACTTCACCCCACCAGTCCACCGGATCACGATCGCTGACCCCAAGAACATCCTCGCCCTGGTGATCTTCGTGGCGGTGGCCGCGTCCGTGGCCTCCGTCGTCGACCTGGCCGCCCGGCGCACACACCAGGCAGCCCGGCTTCGCGCCGAGTCGGAGATCCTCTCCTTCCTCGCGGGTAATGTGCTCCGGGGCGAGACCAGCCTGGAGGCCGTTCTGGAACGGGTCCGGGAAACGTTCGCCATGCAGTCCGCGACTCTGCTGGAGCGCGAGAACGAGACCGCGCCATGGACCGTGGCCGGCAGTGTGGGCCCCGGTGCTTCCAGCGAACGCCCAGAAGACGCCGACGTCGACGTGCCGGCCGGCCACCACATGACGCTGGCCCTCTCCGGCCGGGTCCTGCCGGCAGAGGACCGCCGCGTCCTGGCCGCATTCGCAGCCCAAGCCGCCGTAGTCGTGGACCGCCAACGCCTGCAGCAGGAAGCCGACCAAGCCAAGCTGCTGGCCGAGGGCAACCGCATGCGCACCGCCCTGCTGGCCGCGGTCAGTCACGACCTGCGCACCCCCTTGGCCGGCATCAAAGCATCCGTCACCTCCCTGCTGGCGAACGATGTGGCCTGGTCCAAGGAGGACCAGGCCGAACTCCTCACCGGCATCGAGGAAGGCTGCGACCGCCTTGACCACCTGGTCGGCAACCTCCTCGACATGTCCCGGCTCCAGACCGGAACCCTCGCACCAGTGATCCGCGAAGTGGACGTGGACGAAGTCGTTCCCATGGCACTGGCCGGCGTGCCGGAGGACACCGTAGAACTGGACATCCCCGAGACTCTGCCCATGGTCGTCGTGGACAAGGGTCTGCTGGAGCGGGTCGTCGCCAACGTCGTGGAGAACGCCGTGAAGTACAGCCCTGGCAGGGGGCCCGTACTCGTATCCGGAAGTGCTCTGGGAGACCGAGTCGAAATCCGCATCGTAGACCGGGGCCCCGGCGTCCCCGACGAAGCCAAGGAACGCATCTTCGAACCCTTCCAGCGCTACGGCGACGCCCCGCGAGGTAACGGTGTCGGCCTCGGCTTGGCCGTCGCCCGCGGCTTTGCCGAAGCCATGGGAGGCACCTTGCACGCCGAGGACACCCCCAGCGGCGGCCTCACCATGGTCCTCAGCGTCCCGGCAGCCGGGCGCACACCGCAGAAGGCACCGGATGCGACGGTGTAATTCCGTTCATGAAGGACACTGACCAGCAACAATATCCCCGAGGTAGGGCTGCCCGGACAGATAGTCGAGACGGCGCCGTCATCGGCGGTGGAGTCGCTGTGCTCGCCGACTCCCGCTGCACCCGCAACGTCGGGAGGTCGCATGAAATGGCTGATCACGCTGGTCGGCGCGGGAACCGTCGGGATCATCCTGAGGGATGTGTTCCACACCTTGTGGCACCCCACTCGTCACGGAGGTCTGAGCCGGTTCGTCATGACGGTCCTGTGGAGGCTTTCTTCACGGCTCAGTACACGCCGACGGCAGGCAGGGCTCGCAGGACCGCTCGGCATGGTGACCGTAGTGGCGATGTGGGCCAGCGGCGTAACCCTGGGGTGGGCGCTGATCTACTGGCCACACCTACCAGACGCCTTCTCCTACGCAACCGGCCTGGAACCCACCGAACATGCCGGCTTTGTGGACGCCGTATACGTCTCCCTGGTCACCCTGGCGACATTGGGCCTGGGTGACATTGCACCGACCGCCGGATGGCTGCGCATCGCCGGGCCCCTGGAAGCTCTGGTGGGGTTCGCCCTACTGACCGCGACGGTCTCCTGGATCCTGGGCATCTACCCGGCTCTGGCACGACGGCGGGCTCTCGCGCTGAAAATCTCCCATATTCGAACCACCGACCCCACCAGCGATCAGCTGGACTCCGGCAGCGGCGCCATCCTCCTCGCAGGGCTGGCAACGGAGGTCGGTCGGATCGGCGTAGACCTCCTGCAGTACGCCGAGTCCTACTACTTCCACGACGGTCAGGACACCACATCCCTAGCCGTCCACGCCGAGTACGCGACCGAACTTGCCCAGCGCGGGTGTGCCGCCCACCGTGCTGACGTCCATCTCGCCGCCAACATCCTCACGGCTGCCCTCGACGATCTCGCAGCCGTCCTGGAGCAACGCTTCCTCCACACTGCCGGCACCACCCGCGAGATCTTCCAGGCCTACGCCCGCGATCACGGAGGCGTACCGGGGACATAGCCGCAGTCACGAATGATCAAGGGTTGTCTCCAGCCGGGTGCAGCGCCACCACCCGCTACCAGCACCGGTGAGATGGAAGCGGTGCTGCCACGTAAGCCGATGTGCCCGAGCCGACTGCTGGGATCATTTGAGGTCGGCGACGCCTGAAGACCGCGGGGCCGCTGCGTGGCAGAAGCAGCCCCAGCCCCACAGGCGGATCGCCCGGGCGATGAGCACCCCTGTCCCACTCAGCCGGCTCCTGACGCGTCGCTCCCGTTCGTGAACCTCCATGCCCCGAATACCGACTGTCTTGGTGATGGGAGACCGTGGACACGGGAGGTGCGGTGAGCGGTGGCGGGCGGCGCGACGAGCTGCTGGTGGTGCGCTGCCAGCTCGGGGAGCGGGAGGCGTTCCGTGACCTGGTGCGCGTCTGGCACGCCCCGTTGTGGCGCTATGTGCGGGGCATGGTCGGCGCGCCGCACCTCGCGGACGATCTCGCGCAGGAGGCTTGGGTCGCCGTGCTGCGCGGGCTGCCGGGACTGCGGCAGCCCGAGCGGTTCGCCCCGTGGCTGTTCACCATCGCCCGGCGCACGGTCACCGACCACCTCCGGCAGGCGTACCGGGCTGTGGAGACGCCGGTGGAGGAGGCCGGTGCCGTGGCCGTCGGCGACGACGACACCCTCAGCGGCGTGCTGACCACGATGCAGGTGGAAGCCGGCCTCAACGGGCTGCCACCCCTGGAGCGCGAAGTGCTGATCCTCTTCCATCTGCAGGACCTGCCCCTGGCTGCCTGTGCGGAGGTGCTCGGGGTACCACCCGGCACCGTCAAGAGCAGACTGCACCGCGCGCGCCGCATGTTGCGGAGCGTCCTTGCCGAGAGGGGATACGAGACATGAGCGAGCAGGACCCCGCAGCTCGGCGGGATGTGCCCAGGGAACTCGAGCGCGCGCTTGCCGCGGAGGCCTCGCTGGGCTCCCGGATGCGCCACGTGGCCGTGGGACTGGCGGGAGCATCTGGGGCGGCACTGGTCGCGGTGCTCTGGGCCACCGAGCCGCATCCGCTTCCCGCGCGCACCCAGGCCGTCTTCGCCGCACTGATCGCCATCGGGCTGGCCTGGGCCGCCTTCGCCACCTGGGTGCTGAGCAGGCACCGACCGCTGTTCGCCCAGGACCGGGTGCTGGGAGCGCGGCTGGCGCTCCTGGTCACCGTGGTGACCGGCACGGCAGGGACAGCACTGGCCGCAGCACGCTCCACCGCGGCCGGGACACTGGCCACCGCCCTGACGGGTGCCGTCCTCGTCGCCGCAGCGGCACTCGTCCTCTCCCGGGCCCGGCGCCGCCGCCGCGAACTCCTGCGGCTACGGGACGCGCTGCGACGGGAAACCCCCTGAACCCCTGAAATCCATCCGTCCGGACCCGTCCATGGCTCAAGGAGGCCACCGTGAACTGCAAGATCCCTCCAGTCGGCCCGCTGGCTCTCGTTCTACGCCTCGGCGGCGCGGGCAAGCGCACCCTCTTCCTGGCCACCGTGCTGGCGGGCACAGCTTTGCTGATCGGGATCGGCCTGCTCCTTGCCTGAGCCCTCGAGCGGGCCACGCTCTGGGCAGCGTAGGGGGCTATCCGCAGTTCGGGGTCGCCCGTGGGTCCGCGTCACCAGGGGCGTACGTCCGCCGCGCCATCCCCTCACAGCTCCCACGGCGCCCGTGCGTACAAAGGCGTCAGGTGTTCTCCAGGCCTCCATCGACGGTGAGGACTTGGCCGGTGACCCATTCCACAGCCGGATCCGCAAGTCGGACGACCCAGACGGCGAGTTCCTCCGGCCGACCTCGGCGCCCCAGCGGGATGCGGGCGGCTTCGGCATCCTTGATCTGCTGGACCTCGGCCGGGGAGAGGCCGGAGGCTGCCAGAGCGCTGGTCTCGACGGGCCCCGGAGCGACCGCGTTCACCCGGATCCCGTCCGGTGCCAGCTCCAGTGCCCAGCTCCGGGTCAGGTGCTCGATCGCCGCTTTCGAGGCGCCGTAGTGGCTGGCCAGCGCGAGCGGGCGGTGTCCGAAGGTACTGGCGATGTTGACGATCGACCCTCGTGACTTCTGCAGGTACGGCGGCGCGGCGCCGGCCAGCAGACTGGGGGCGGTGACGTTGGTATCGAGGATCTGTTTGACGCCGTCGTACGTCACCTCGTGCAATGGCATCGACATGAAGACGCCGGCGTTGTTGACCAGGACGTCCAGGCGACCCCATCGGTCCACGGCGGCTCGGACGATCGCCTGGTGGGCCTCCCTCTCTGTGACGTCGCAGCAGATCGTCTCGATGGACTCATGGGCGTCGGCCAGCTCGGCGAGGGCTTGCTCATTGCGGCCGGCACCAAGGACGGCCGCGCCCGCGTCGGCGAAGGACACGGCGACCGAACGGCCGATACCCGATCCAGCACCGGTCACGATCACGACTCGGCCGGTGAAGTCGACTGCGAGGTGATTCGACACGATGAAGCCTTTCAGTTCGCAAAACGTGGAACTGCCGGATCGCCCGGCCCTGCTTCATGCCGCGCTTGAGGCTGTGAGCCTTCGGCATCGCGTCGCGGGCCGGTGCGCGATCCCCCCGTCCCGCACCCGTGCTGACGTTCCGGACCTGATGGACGGTCACGGTACGACGGGTCCCCATCGGTGAGATCTGGCTTCACGCCCTCCCCGCGTGGCGCCCTGCGAGGCCTGCTGCATCCAGGTCCTCTTCGGCCCAGACGACCTTGCCGCTCGGTGTCGCGCGGGACCCCCATCTGCGGGACATCTGGGCGACGAGGAACAAGCCGCGACCGCTCTCGTCACCGGAGCCCGAGCGACGCAGGCGCGGGCAGCTGACACCGGCGTCTGATACCTCGCAGGTGAGGACCTTGTGCTGGATCAAGCGCAGACCGATCGGGCCGCTGCCGTGGCGTGCGGCGTTCGCAACCAGTTCGCTGACGATCAGTTTCGTCGGATCCTCAAGGTCTCCCAGACCCCATTCCGCCAACTGCAGCGCTGCCAAGTGCCGGGCACTGCGGGCGGCGGTCGGGTCGCCGGGCAGCGTCCAGGAGGCGACCTTGGCCGGGCTGAGCGAGTGGGTGCGGACGAGGAGGAGCGTGACGTCGTCCGCAGGCGCCCGGCCAGGGACGATGTCCATCGCGCGGGCGCAGAGGTCTTCCAGGGAGCGTCCCGGTTGTGCCAGGGCGGTGCCCAGACGGCGCATTCCGTCATCGATGTCGTGGTCGCGGGTCTCGATCAGGCCGTCGGTGTACAGGGCGAGGAGACTCCCCTCGGGGACTTCAAGCTCTACGGCCTCGAACGGGGCGTCCACACCAAAGCCGAGGGGGACCCCAGCGGGAAGGTCGGGGAAGGTCACCTGGCCGTGCGGGTCTATCACCGCAGGCGGGGGGTGCCCGGCCCGTGCCATGGTGCACCGGCCGGTGGAGGGGTCGTAGACCGCGTAAAGGCAGGTCGCACCCATCAGCGAGGGGGGCTGGGCGTACTCCTCGGCCAGTCTCTGCACTGTGTCGTCCAGGTGGGTCAGCAGCTCATCGGGGGGCAGCTCCATGTCGGCCAGCGTGTGCACCGCGGTGCGGAGCCGGCCCATGGTCACGGCGGCGTCGATGCCGTGTCCGACCACATCACCCACGACAAGGGCCACGCGAGCGCCGGACAGCTCGATCACGTCGAACCAGTCGCCGCCGACACCGAGGCCGGTGTCCGCGGGCAGATAGCGCGAGGCGACCTCGACCGCCGCGCCGCCCCGCACACCCTGAGGGAGCAGACCGCGCTGGAGCTCGAGAGCCGCGCCGCGCTCACGAGCGTGCTGGCGGGCGCTGTCCAGCGACAGCGCCGCGCGACTCACGAGCTCTTCGGCGAGGAGCAGATCGGTCTCCTGGAACGGCGCCGGATCCTCTGTGCGGACGAACAACGCCACGCCCAGCATGTCACTCTGCACACAGATGGGCACGACCATGACCGAGTGCATGTTGTTCTCGCTGATCTTCCGCGCCCGGGTCGGGTCGTGGTCGGTCCATCTGCCGGGAGCAGCGTCCAGGACCGGCTCCAGATAGGGCCGCCTGGTGCGCAGGGTGTCGGCGAGCGGTGAGGAGGCAGGCACGGGAATCACCTCACCGCGCGCCCATGGGGACTCGGGCACCCCCTCGCGGATGGACGCGAGCCCGGCCCGGCGCAAAACAGGGAGGCCATGCCCCATCGGTACGGTGCCGTCCGCCGCCCCCGCACGGAACGGAACCGACTGCTCCAGGTCGACGGCGACGAAGTCGGCGAAGAGAGGTACGGCGAGGTCGGCCAACTCCTGACTGGTGCGCATCGCGTCCTGTGTCGAGCCCAGACGGGTGCTGCGCTCACTCAGGATGGCGAGCCGCTCGCGCGCCCGCCGGCTTTCGGTGGCATCGACACTGACGGCGCACACCCCCACAACGCGGCCGTCGGCACCTTCGAGGCACGAGTAAAAAGCGGTGACCGTGTGCTCACCGGCAGGACTCGTCGGCAGCCGGGTCTGGTACTCGTGGATGCCAGCCGCGCGGCTGCGCATGACCTGCCGCGTCACCGCCTCGCGGCCGGCTGCCTCGGAATCGGGCAGCGCCCCTGTGAACCGACGGCCGAGCCGCCGATGGCGGGGGACACCGTCCAGCATTTCCATCGTGTCGTTCACCCAGGTGCAGCGCAGCCGCGTATCACGAACGACGACGCCGATCGGCGCGCGGCTGATGAGTGACTCCCGCACCGACCCCTTGGCCGCCGCCCAGGAAAGCTTGCCGACCTCGGTTACGGACACCAGCCAACGAACCGCTCCTCCCTGTCCCCACAGCTTCGAGATCCGCAGGCTCACGTTGAGTAGCCGGCCGTCTCGGTGGAGCAATACCGCTGTGCCCGACCAGCCGTTTCTTGCACGACAGTGGTCGATGAACTCCGCTATTCCCGAGGCTTCTGCGGGAGATGGCAGCAACATCGCGGCGGATCGGCCGACTACTTCCCGGGCGGCGTATCCGAGCAGCCGCTCAGCAGCCTGAGTCCATCCGACGGCCGTTCCCTGTTCGTCGAACATCGCGTTCGCCGATTCCACGCCCTCCTGCGTATTCGCGGCATTGCCGAGCGTCGTCTTCTGGTTCCTGGTCATCGAGTCCGTGTCCTCTCGGCAGAGACAGGGTGATTCGAGGTGCGGCAACACGACACGCGCCTCACCGGGCAGTGGACCCTCACGGTGGTTGATTCATCACCGTTTGCACCTTTTGAGTCTTTGACCGGACGGGACTTCGATCTGTGACACGGCCGTCCGCGATGTCTGGCTCTCGGCCACGCCGAAACGGCGAGGTCGAGGTGAAGCAGCCCGTACTCGCCACCGGCCACGCAACAGGTTGGCTGGAAGCGAGCAAAGGAGGCCAGCTCTGACCGCAGCAGTTGCGGGAGCCACTCCGCCGCGCGCTGACGCCGGGGGCCGGCCTTCCTTCGGGAAGGCCGGCCCCCGGCTCGGCATGAAAGGGTCAGCACATCGGTCTGCGGTCAGCGGGAACTGATCAGCAAGCCGGGTACGACGGTTCGGCCGGTGCGGAACTCGGTGTACGCCCACTGCTCGACGTCGGGCTGCGGACCCACGGGGTTCAGGGTCACCTGTGAGGAAGCGCCCCGCTCCACCTTGGCAGGTGCGGTCAGGGTGGCGTTGTGCCGGTCGGTGTTCCCGGGGATGACGGTCACCCCGAGCCGGTAGGGAACGTCGGGCGAGGTTGCCGTCTGGGCGTGTACGTAGGCGGTGTAGACGCCGGGCTCGGGGAAGAACCGTACGCTGCGCTCGCTGCTGTGCCACGAGGCCCAGCTTCGATCGACCAGCTTGCCGTCCTTGTAGAGGTAGAGGTCGAGATTCGTGTCGGGGTCGTCCGAGGCCGTCTGCACGATCAGTCCGGCCGAGCCGCGCGGCACGACGATCCTCGTGCCTTGAGTGCCCACCCCGCCGGGGGAGAAGACGCCGCCGCTGACGGTGGTCGTGAGCTGCTTGTCCGTCCAGGTAACGGGGATGTACCCGGTGGTGCGGCCGGCCAGCGGTCCGGTGAAGCCCGGTTCCAGGAATCCCTGGCCCTGGCCGCCGGTGCGGCCGAACTCGATTCCCGTGTCGTCGTACGGCCGCGGCGTGAAGCCCCACGGTCGGCCGGCGACTGTCAGGCGCACGCGGTGCCTGGCGCTGCTGAAGACGAGTGAGCCGGTGCTGTAGCGGTCCCAGGTCGCGGTTCCGCGCTCCAGGGTGATGGTCACCGTGGCGGTGGCTCCGGGCTTCACCGAGATCGTCCGAGGGCTGACCGCCACCTTCATCCCGGCGAGCCCGTCGACGTGCGCCGTGTACGTCTCGGTGCGCGTGCCGACGTTGGTCAGCCGTCGCGTGAGCCGCACCGGCTTCGTCCCGTCGTACTCGCGCAGCGCGATCGACGGCAGGTTGATCTCCTTGCCGTCCGGAGTCGCCGCGGCCGCGAAGGTGGTCAGTTCGGCCGCGGAAGGCTCGATCACCAGGCCGGGGTCGTCGGCGGACGAGGTCTGCGGCATGCCCGAGCCCTGGCGGAGGGGGCTGGCCGTGCCCTGGGTGTCCGTGGCGGTCGTCCGCAGTGCCGAGGCGGTCGCGCCGGGCGACCACTTCGGGTGCCGGGTGCGCAGCAGTGCGGCCATGCCGGCCACGTGCGGGGCTGCCATCGAGGTGCCGGAGTAGGCGTCGAAGAGGCGCCCGCCGCCCATCGGCGACACCGCCGCGACCACGTCGATGCCGTCCGCGACGAGGTCGGGCTTCTGGAGTCCGGTGTGCGTCTGGTCGGGGCCGTAGGACGAGAGTCCGGCCACGCTCGGCAGTCCGACGAGGCTGCTGCCGTCCCCGCCCTGGGCCAGCGAGGCGGTCCCGTCGGTACGGTGCGCCCACAGGTAGTTGAAGAGCTTGCCCGCCTGTTCGGCGCTCCACAGGTAGACGGTCGGGAAGTCGTAGATCACGTTGAGGCGCGCGTTGCCGGTCGACTGGAACAGCACCACGCCGACACCGCCGGCGGCCTTGACCGTCGCCACCGCGTCGACGGAGTCGATGAAGTCGCAGGCCACGATCTTGCCCTTGACCTTGGCGGGGTCGAGACTTCCGGACCAGCAGTACTGCGCGCCGTCCTCGAGTGATCCGGCCTGGTCGGCGAAGACGATCGGTGTGCTGCGACGGGACGGCAGTTGGTCCATCGAGGTGCCGACGATGCGGGTGCCGTCGCCGAGTCGTACGGTCGCCTCGTGGGACCGCTCCACGGTCGCGCCGACCGTGGTGACCCAGGGTTCGGCGTTGCTGATCATCCCGGACATGCCGTCGTTGCCGGCGGACGTCGCGACGAAGACCCCGGCGAGGTACGCGTTGAGGAAGGCGTTCCCGATCGGGCTGTTCGGCTGGTAGTCCCCCATCGCCGTGCCGACCGAGTAGTTGATCACCTGGACGCCGTCGGCCACGGCCGCGTCGATCGCCGCGATGATGTCGGCGTCCGTGCCCGAGCCGCCCCACAGTGCCTTGTACACGGCGATCCGAGCGTCGGGCGCCACTCCGGAGATCGCGCCGTAGTCATGCCCGAGGACCATCGCGTGCTTGACGGGAAGACCCGCCGCGGTGGAGGCGGTGTGGGTGCCGTGTCCGTACATGTCCCGGGGCGAGAGGCTCTCCCCCTCGGGCAGCGATCCGTAGGCGCTGAGCCACCCGTCGGCGAAGTACCGTGCTCCGACGATCTTGCCGTTGCAAGCGGTGGCGGGGAAGTCCCTGCTGGTCTGGCAGGTGCCGTGCCAGCCCGCGGGCGCCGCCATGGTGGCGGCGAAGGAGGCGCTCTCCGGCCAGATTCCGGTGTCGATCACACCGATGACCACATTGGAGCCGTGGACCGGTTTGGTCCGCGCCGCCGTCGGCGCCGCCGTCCGCGCCGGCGCCTGTGCGGTGTGCTGCGCCGCTTGCGTGGTCGGGGTTGTCGCCGCGTCGGCCTTCACGAGACGGGCCGGGGTGACCGCCGCGACGCGCGGGTCCTTGGACAGCTTGCCGGCCTGCGCGCTGGTCATTTTGACGGCGAAGCCGTTGAAGGCGGTCGTGTAGGTCCGCTGAGCCCGCACACCGAAGTCGCCGAGTACGTCACGCTGCGCTTCGCCCAGGTGCTGCCGGTACTTCTCGGCCGCGGCCGAATGAGGCTGGAGCTCGTGCCCGGCAGCCGGCCTCGTCGCCGCGAGTCCCTTGACGCCGCCCGTGTACGAAGTGACGGGCGCTTCCCGCAGTCGCACGACGTACTGCCCCTTGATGGTGCCGGGCTGCGCGGCGGTGTGCAGGGCGCCACCGCCCGTGAGGGCGGCTCGGGAGTGGTCGTACTGGCCCAGCTTCAGGTCCGGCAGCGGAGCGCCGGTCTGTGCCGCGGCCGGCCCGATGTTCCCCAGGCCGCCGACGATGGTGGCGAATGCGGTGATTGCCGACGCCACGATTATTCGGCGTCGTCGTCGAAGGCTCGCGCTTGTGACCACGAGTCTCCTCCCATGAAGTCAACGGTGTGAATGCCCGTCACACCCAACCTCCAAGCGATTACGAGAAGATCACATTCGAATGACGATCCGTCTCGCCCGGCGTTGGCGAGGCCGTCTGACGGGGGATTTTTCCCTGCTGCGGCGCGGTGAGTCCCCCGCGACGGGAGCGGCGCCCGGTCGGTCGCCGAGGTACGGGAAGTGAGCCTGCCAAAGCCTTGAGCAGCGATAACTCGGATACGTGTGGCGGTGGTTGAACCCGTGCTCCTGGGTGCTGATCACGGGTTCCCGGGGGGTGGCACGTTGCCGGGGTCCTGAGCGACTTCCGCACCTGACTGCCTGTCGTTTTGCAGACAGGTGTCGGGATGCCGACACCGTGAGAGCGGAATTGCGCCGAAACGCCGCGTCAGTCGTACGCCGGTGTGCGCACGTTACTGGGACGCCGTTCTACTGACCTGGCTCATCTGGCGCCGCACCAGATCGTGCAGTCGGCCGCCGGGGTTGGCCAGCAGGTCCGCGGGGCGGCCCTGCTCGACGACGCGGCCGTCCTCCATGACGACCACGCGATCGGCGTCCATCACCGTGGAGAGCCGGTGGGCGATCACGACACGGCTGGCCCGCAGCCGCCGGGTGCTGTCGATGACGATGCGCTGGGTCTCGTTGTCCAGGGCACTGGTCGCCTCGTCGAGGAAGAGGATTCGGGGCCGCCGGATGAGGGCTTGGGCGATCATCAGGCGCTGGCGCTGGCCGCCGGAGATGGTGCTGCCGCCCGCGATCATGGTGTGGAGACCCATGGGCATGCGCTTGATGTCCTCGGCGAGACCGGCCATGGCGGCCGCCTCCATCGCCTCCTCCTGCGTGTACGCCTCGGCTCCGCAGATGCAGTCGAGGATCGAGCCGGTGAACGGCTGGGCGTTCTGCAGCACCACCCCGCACTGCCGGCGGACCGCGACCTGGTCGAGCGCGGCCAGGTCCTGGCCGTCGTAGAGCACGCTGCCGGAGGCGGGCCGGCCGAAGCCGATGAGCAGGCGCAGCAGCGTGGACTTGCCGCAGCCGCTGGGGCCGACGATCGCCACGAACTCCCCGGGCCCGACCCGCAGGCTGACGTCGTCGAGGACGAGCGGACCGTCGTCGGAGTAGCGGAAGGAGAGGTTGCGGGCCTCGATCGCGCCGGACAGGACGCCGGGCTGGGTGCTGCCGCCGCGCACCTCGGGCGCCTCGTCCAGGATCGGCTTGACCTGCTCGTACATCGGCAGCACCGCCGCGGCCGACAGCAGCGCCCCGGTGAGCTGGGTGACCGAGGTCAGCAGCATGGTCATGGCGGTGCTGAAGGTGAGGAAGCCGGACGCGGACAACGAGCCCCGGGCCGGGCCGGCCAGCAGCATGAACATGATGAGGGAGCAGAGCGGCAGGTAGACCGCGTTGAGGACGGTCGTGATGTTCTTGACGCGGCCCGCGCGCCGCTGCAGCTCCCGGCTGCGGGCGAAGCGGCGGGCCCAGGCGGCGTAGGCGAAGCTCTCCGCGGCGGCGACGCGGAGCTTGGGCAGGCCGCGCAGGGTCTGGAAGGCCTCGTTGTTGAGCTTGTTGCCGAGTTCCACCAGCCGTCGCTGCCAGCGCAGTTCCCACAGCCCGAGGCCCAGGAGCACCGCCCCGATGACGACCAGCATGCCGAGGGCGGCGAGAGCGAGCGGGACGCTGTACAGGAGCAGCAGGACGAGGTTCATCGCGCCGACCGTGGTCGCCTGGACGGCGACCGGGCCGAGCCCGGCGAGCACCCGGCGGATGGCGCTGATGCCCATCGCGGCACTGGCGAGTTCGCCCGTGGAGCGCCCGGCGAAGAACCCGGTAGGCAGGCGCAGCAGGCGGTCCCACACGGCGGGCTGCAGGGTGGCCTCGACGCGCCCCTCGATGCGCAGCACGGTGAGGTTCTGCGTCAGCATGAACGCGGCGCACACCAGGCCGGTGACGGCGACGGCCAGCGAGGCCTGGACGATGAGCCCGGTCTCCGCGTCGGGCACGTACGTGCCCAGCACCTGGCCGGTCGCGATGGGCACGAGCGCGCCGAGGCCGACGGTGACCAGGCTGCTCAGGACGAGGTTGCGCAGATCGCCCGCGGAGCCCCTGAGGCTGAAGCGCAGCAGACGCGTCAACCCGATGCCGCGTTCGGGGAGCGGCCGGTACAGCATGTCCGCGCGCTGCTCGAAGTCCTCCGCGTTGTATTCGGCGACCCGCACGCGGCTGCTGCCGCCCGGCCCGACCGCCTCGTAGCCGCCGCGCCGCCACAGCAGGGCCACCGGCGCGCCGGAAGCGGCACGCCGGCCGACCAGCGGACCGGTGTTCTCCCGCCACCATTGGCCGTCGAGCCGTACCGGGCGGGTACGGATGCCGGAGGTGACGGCGACCCGCTCGACGGGGTCCGTCCGTTCGCTGACGGCGCCGCCGCGCGAGGGTGGGACGAGGGGGATCCCGGCGGCCTCCGCGACCTGCCGGCAGACGGCGTACGTCGCGTCGTCGGAGGCGGCCGCGGTACGCGAGGGAGCCTTGCGGGAGGTGGCGATGGAGGCCAGCAGATCGCGGTCGGCCTGCTCGCGGACGGCCTCCCCGGCCCGGATGCCCGCGGCCGTGCGGTCCTCGTGGGCACGCTCCATGCCCTCGATCCAGCCGTCCAGGGTCGACAGCAGCCGATACTGCTGGTTGACCATGCTCTGCCACATCGCGCCGTCGACGAGCAGGTCGCCCGCCGCCTCCGCGGAGTACGCGGCGCCGTACTGCACGCTGCCCGGAAGGACCGGCAGCCACAGGATGTCGTCGTCGGCGACGTGCTCGCCGTCCATGGTCCGGCCGGCCAGCGGGGCCTCGTACAGCACGCGCTGGCCGCGTCCGACGCCGAGCGCGAAGGCGTGCTCGAGGAGGCTGAGGGGGAGCTCCCGGGTGTCGTGGCCGGCGCCGTACGGGCCCTGCGGCGCCCAGCCGTCGCCGTACCCCGCCTGCTGCGGGTGGGCCGGCCGGTACAGCTCGCGCAGCGGGACGCGGCGCAGGAAGCAGCCCTGCAGCGGGCGGCCGACCAAGGTGTGCCGGGGCCCCTCGACCGGGCCGAGCAGGAGGGCGCCGGGTTCCAGCCGGCCCAGGTAGTGCCAGTGGCCCTGCTGGGCCGCGTCGACCGCGAACAGGTCGAGGGCGCCGGCCACCACGAGCCACAGCACGTGCGGGCCCTCCAGGGGCAGGCTGCGCAGACCGCTGCAGTCGAGGGGGCCGCCGAGCCCGCCGAGCGCGGTCAGTACCGGGTCCTCGGCGGCGGTGCCGGGCTGTACGGGGATCACTTCAGTGCTCCTTGACCAGTGCGGCGTAAGCACCGCCCGCCGCGATCAGCTCCTCGTGGCGCCCGCGCTCGACGACCGTGCCGTGGTCCAGGACCACGATCTCGTCGCTGTCGCGGACCGTGCTGAGCCGGTGTGCGATCACCACGCAGGCGCAGCCGCGGCGCCGCAGGTTGTCGATGATGAACTGCTCGGTCTCCGCGTCGAGGGCGCTGGTCACCTCGTCGAGCACCAGCACGCTGGGCTGCCGGACCAGGGCCCGGGCGATCTCCAGCCGCTGCCGCTGCCCGCCCGAGAAGTTGCGGCCGTCCTGCTCGACGTGGCTGTGGACGCCGCCGGGGCGGCGGGCGACGACCTCGTACAGGCAGGCGTCGCGCAGCGCGGCCTCCACGTCCGCGTCGGGGATGGAGGGGTCCCACAGCGCCACGTTGTCGCGGACCGTGCCCTCGAAGAGGAAGACGTCCTGGTCGACGAAGGAGACGGAGGCGGCAAGGGCGCCGCGCGGGATGTCCTCCAGGCGCTGCCCGTCGATGCGGATGGTGCCCTCCCAGGGGCTGTAGAGCCCCGCGATGAGCCGGGAGACGGTGGACTTGCCGCTGCCGGAGCCGCCGACCACCGCGACCTGGCGGCCGGGCGCGACGGACAATGAGAAACCGGACAGCAGCGGCTTGTCGAGCGGGCTGTAGCCGAAGGTGATGTCCTCCAGCGTGACGTGGCCCTTCAGCCGGCGCGTGCTCGCCCCGGAGTCGGGGCGCGTGTACAGCGAGTCGACGGGGAAGTTCTCGACGTCCTTGAGCCGCACCACGTCTGCGGCGAAGTCCTGGATGCGGCCCGCGACGCCGTTGAGCCGGGTGATGGGCGCGGTGAACCGCGTCACCAGGGCCTGGAAGGCGACGAGCAGGCCGATCGAGATGTGCCCCTCCACCGCCCGCAGCCCGCCGATCCACAGGATCAGCGCGCTGTTGAGCGTCGCGAGCGTCGGGGCGACGACCGACAGCCAGGCGCTGGGCACGCCGAGCCGCTGCTGCTCCTCCAGGGTGGAGGCGTGCTGTCCCGCCCAGCGGCGGAAGTATCCGTTCTCGCCGCCGGTGGCCTTCATGGTCTCGATCAACTGGAGGCCGGTGTACGAGGTGTTGGTCAGCCGGGCGCTGTCGGCGCGCAGTTTCTGCGTCCGGGTGGCCCGCAGCCGTGTCACCACGCGCATGGCGACGGCGTTGAGCAGCGCGATCCCCACCCCGAGAACGGTCAGCTGCGGGTCGTAACTCCACATCAGCAGCGCGTAGAGCACGACGACGACGCCGTCGACGGCCGCCGCGGCCAGGTCGCGGGCGAGGGTCTCGGCGACCGCGTCGTTGGACTGCAGGCGCTGCACGAGGTCGGCCGGGTTGCGCTGGGTGAAGAAGGTGACCGGCAGCCGCAGCAGGTGGCGCAGGAAGCGAGCGCTGCCGAGGGTGGAGGAGATGATGCGGCCGCGCAGCAGGTTGGACTGCTGGACCGCGGTGAGCGCGGCGGTGAGCGCCACCATGACGGCCATCGACGCGAACAGCGTGCCCAACAGCGAGGTCTGGTCACCTATCAGGAACAGGTCGATGTAGGCGCGGCTGAGCGCCGGCAGTGCCGCCCCGACCGCGACCAGCAGGAGGCTGGCCACCAGCGCGGCGAGCATGGTGCCGCTGGTGCCGCGCAGCCGGGCCGGCAGGGCGGCGAGGATGCCGGGCCTGCGGCCGCCGCGGTGGAAGTCCGGGCCCGGCTCGAAGGTCAGCACGACACCCGTGAAGCTGGTGTCGAAGTCCTCCAGGGGCACGAACCGCCGCCCCTTGTCGGGGTCGTTGATGTGGACGCCGCGCCGGCCGAGCCGGCGTCCCGTACCGTCGTAGACGACGTAGTGGTTGAACTCCCAGAAGAGGATGGCCGGGGCGCGTACCTCGGCGAGGGCCGCGGTCTCCATCTGCATGCCTTTGGCCCGCAGGCCGTAGCCGCGGGCCGCCTTCAGCAGGTTGCTGGCCCGGGAGCCGTCGCGGGAGACGCCGCAGGCGATGCGCAGTTCCTCCAGCGGGACGTGCCGGCCGTAGTGGCCGAGCACCATCGCCAGGGAGGCCGCGCCGCACTCAACGGCCTCCATCTGCAGCACGGTGGGGGTGCGGACGGTGCGCGGCCTGCGGCCCGGCCGCTGCCGGCGGGTGCGTGCGGGCTCGGGGCGGTGTCTGCGGCGGCCGGCGGGCGGAAGGGGCCGCTGCTGGGGCCGGGCGGTCGGCGCGGTCACGGGAGCAGCCAATCGATCGGGCGCTGTGCGGCCAGGCGGACGGCGCCGGTGGCCAGGGTCATGGAGTCCAGCTCGTACGAGGGGCCGTCGCCCTTGGACCAGCGGTAGCCGCTCGGGGTCCGGGAGGATCCGTCGAGGCGTACCACGACGGCCACCGGGCGTCCCGCACCGGCGAGTTGGGCAGCGAGTTGCGGGTCGCCGAGGTCGGTGGCGATCTGCCGTGCGGTGCGTGAGGTGCGGCCGACGGCCTGCACATGGCCGCGCAGCACGCCGTACCGCGCCTGGGGCGCCGACTCGACGGCGAGGTCCACCGCGGCGCCCACCGGCACCGAGGAGGCGCCGGTCGCCGGGACGTAGAGGGTCGCGACGAGCGGGTCATTGGTGCGGGCGACACGTTCGACCGTCGCCACGTCCGCGCCGACGGTGACGACGGTGCCGAGCGTGGCGACCAGGGCGCTGACCCGGCCCGCGGCCACGGTGCGGACGACGGTGTCACCGCGCGCCGTACGCACGTTGAGCACAGGGGCGTCCGCGGGCAGGCGCTCCCCTTCCTCGGCGAGGACCCGGGTGACCTGTCCGGCGACCGGGCTCTGCAGCACGTAACTGCCCTGCCCGTAGCCGATGATTCCGGGCGCGCTCAATTTCGAGGACACGGAACCGTTTACCGCCCAGGAAGCCGCGGCTGCCATCACGAGAATGGCGACGGACAGCACGAGACGACCCTGCGGGCGTGCGAAACGCACCGGGAGATCGAGTTCTTCCGGTGATTGGAGTTTGGCAAGGGCCTTTTGGCGAAACTGCACGGAACTCTTTCCTCAGCCGCATCCCTCGCCATTGGGGCACCATGCCGCAATGGCGTCCGCGGGTCCCGGAAGGGAGGTTTCCGGGACTCGCGGATCCATCAGTCTCAGAGACCTGCGATCAGGCCGGTGGCCAGACCGGTCACGGCGCCGGTGTTGACGCCGGAGACGCCCTCGACGGTGCCGACGACACCGGAAACGGTGCCCGCGACCGGGGCGATCGACTCGACGGTGCCGGTGGCGTTGGCCACGAGGCCACCCACGAGACCGCCGGAGACGTTGTCCAGGTCCGCGTCGGAGATCTCGCGGGTCTCAACCTGGGAGGTGAAGTCCATGGGGGGTTTCCCTTCGTGTGAACACATTTCATGTGGCGAATCATCAGGGGGCAACCTCTTCGCCACGGCACGGGATACAAGCATGGGAGCAGGTGGGACGGCCAATTGGCGATCCGTGCGTTCGAATCCGGTTCGGATTCACGGCTTCACCGGTGCGCCGAATCCCCCACGGCCCGGTGGCAATTCCTTCACACTCGGGGATCCCGTCCGGACGGTGGAACCGGGCACTCCGGATCAAACCGCGCGCACCGGCGGTCGGTGTCCCGGACGGACGTGCGGGCGTATGTCGCCCAGGTGTGCGGTGTGCAGATTTACCGGAGGTAATGTTCAGCCCTGCGCTTGAGTCGCTCGCCCTGCCCGTGAACAGGGCGGATCCGCGGCGCGCGGGATGCCGCGGCCGGTCGCCGGACGGCTCAGGCCGTGGCGTCGTCCCCGGCGGCCGACAGCCCGAAGTCGCAGAGGCTGCAGATGAGTTCGATGGCGGTGTCGGTCAGGACGCCCGGCGGGAGACGGCCAGGCTGGTAGAGCCCGCCGACGCCGGCGTCCGCGCGGCGGACCACCTCGGCCATGCCCGTCGCCGCCCGGCCGGGCGTCCGGGCCGGGGCCGGCCCGGACGCCCCACCGGTCGTGGGCAGGCCCGCGGGATCGCCGATGAGCAGCTCGTCACCGCGTGTGTCGCCCATCCCGGGACCTTCCGTCCGTCACGGTCACGAAGCGCCGTGAACCCACTGCCTGGAGGGGCGGCACACTACCCCTCGCCCCTCAGGACGCCGGGATGCCGTCGGCGGGGGCCTCCGGCTGCGCCGTGGTGTACGGCGTGATGGCGCCCTGCTCGTCGTCCGTCACCAGCGGAGTGCCCTGCAGGGCGACCTCGGTGCTGCCCTTCAGGATGCCGATCTGGACGCCGGTGTAGCCCGCGTGGGAGTCCCCGCTGAACCGGAACGGCACCAGTCCGGGCCCGGTGAAGCCGCCCTTCTCCACGGCCTTCACCAGCGACTCCCGCGTGGGGTTCTTCCCCGCGGCCTGCAGCGCCTGGACGAAGGTGTACGCCATGGACATCCCGAACTCGACGTTGCCGTCGAAGGGCAGCTTCGGGATGTACTTGTCGTGGATCTCGCGGTAGAGCTTGATCCAGCTGTTGGAGGCGTCGTTGGTGGGCGGCATGTAGGTGTCGGTGATGATGCCGTCCATGAGCGCCGCCGGGTCGGCCGTGCCCCCCGCCTGCTTCGCGAAGGACTCCAGCAGGCCCGCCAGGGTGGTCGGGTCGGAACCGACGTTGGTCACCACCATCTGCGGGTCGTAGCGGAGCTTGAGCGAGGTGAGCTTGAACAGCGCGGTGTACGTCGGGATGGTGAACAGCACGACCACGTCCGCCTTGGCCTGGGCGATGGCCGTGACCTGCGGGGCGATGTCGGTGCCGCCGGGCTGGTAGCTCTGCCGGCTGACCACCGACTCCTTGGGGATGTACTGGTCCAGGCCCTCGACGCCGTCCTTGCCGAAGTCGTCGCCCTGGTAGAAGTAGGCGACCTTCTTGCCCGCGAAGTTCTCCTTGATGTACTGCCCGAGGATCTTGCCCTCGACGAGGTAGTCCGGCTGCCAGCCGAAGGTCTGCGGGTGCTTGCCGGGCTCGTCCCAGCAGCGACAGCCGGAGGACACGAACAGGTCGGGCACCCGGCGGCTGTTGAGGTAGTCGACCACCTTGGTGTGGGTGGGCGTGCCGAGGCCGCCCACCATCGCGAAGATCTTGTCCTCCAGGACGAGTTCCTTGGTGACCTTCACCGTCTGGGTCGGGTTGTACGCGTCGTCCCTGTACCTGAACTCGATCTTCCGGCCGTTGACCCCGCCCTTGGCGTTGACGTGGTCGAAGTACGCCTTCGCGCCCGCCGAGACGTTGCTGTACCCGGGTGCCGCGGGTCCGGTGAGCGGCTGGTGGCTGCCGATGACGATGCTGTCCTTGGTGACGCCCGGCGCGGCGGAACCGCTGCCGGAGCCGTCGGAACAGGCGGTGAGCACCAGGGCCAGCACGGCCAGCGCGGTGCCGCCGCGCAGGCCCGGGCCGTGTCGGTGGCTTCTTCTCATGACCCCTCCTGGAACCGAATCGGATTCGGTGGGTGTTGGGCTGATTTCGGGTGACACGCCAGTGGTTGAGGGAACGGGATGTGGACGGTCAGGTACCGGGGCCCTGGGTGCGGAGCCGCCGGACCAGACGGATGAGGGCCCCTTGGATCCCCTGCGGGAACAGGAGCATCGACAGGACGAGGGCGAGGCCGTACAGGGCGAGCGGCAGGTTCGCGTAGAAGCCCCGGGACAGGTGCAGGGCGTCCGCCACGTCACCCGTCCAGTTGGGCAGCAGGACGAGGAGCACCGAGCCGTACACGGCGCCCGCCAGGCTGCCGAGCCCGCCGAGCACGGCCGCCGTCAGCAGGGACAGGGACAGCGCCAGCGGGAACGCCCCGGGCGCGGCCAGCGAACTGACCACCGCGAGGAGCCCGCCGCCCAGGCCCGCGCAGGCCGCGCTGACCACGAAGGCGAGCACCCGCAGCCGCGCCACGTGGATGCCGGCCAGCGCCGCGGAGACCTCGTCGTCCCGGATCGCCCGCCACGACCGGCCGACGCGGCTGCGCCCCAGGTCGGCGAGGAACACCAGGACGACCACCGCGCACAGCACGCAGACCCAGGCCTGCCAGCGCTCCAGCGGGAAGTACGGGCCCAGCGCCTCCGGCGGCGGGGGCGAGGCCACCATGAGTCCGTTCTCGCCGCCCAGCAGATCGGTCAGGTGGCGGTAGTTGGCCAGTGCCGGCAGCCCGACGGCCAGGGTGAGCGTCGCACCCGCGAGGTACGGGCCCTGCAGCCGGGCCGCCGCGGTGCCCACCAGCGCTCCGAGGGCGGCCGTGACCGCCGTGCCCGCCGGCAGCGAGACGGCCAGCGACCAGCCCAGTTCGGTGAGGAACAGGCCGGTCCCGTAGGCGCCGACCGCCATCAGCGCGCCGTGGCCCAGTGAGATCTGGCCGTTGGTCCCGGTCAGGACGGTCAGCCCGGCGACCGCGCACACATACGTGGCGACGGTGGCGACCTCCAGGTTCTGGTACGGCGACAGCAGGGCGCTGACGCCGTAGACCACCAGCAGCCCGAGCAGCGCGGGCACCAGGTGCCGCACCGCGGTGCGGTCCATCGGCCCGCGGAACCGGGCCCTCAGCCCGGCCGCGGCCGGGCCCCCGGGCGGGGACCCCGGGTCCTTCGTGTCCGTCGTGTCGGTCATCGGCCCTCACACCCGTCGCACGGAGGCGCGTGAGAACAGGCCGTTGGGCCGGATCATCAGCACCGTCATCAGTACCGCCAGCGCGCCCAGCAGCGCGACCTCGGACCCCAGATACCCCGAGACGTAGGAGAGGGTGAGCCCGACCACGAGCCCGCCGACCACCGCCCCGGGCGGGCTGTCCAGCCCGCCGACCACCGCGGCGGCGAAGCCGAACACCAGCACCGCGTCGAACTGGTTGGGCCCGACGAAGGTCGACGGCGCCACCAGGACCCCGGCGAGCGCCCCGACCGCCCCCGCCAGCGCCCACCCCAGCGTGAGCACCCGCCCGACCCGCACCCCGAACATCCGGGCCACCTCGGGGGAGAAGGCAGCCGCCCGCATCCGCAGCCCCACCGGGGTGACCCGGAAGAGCAGCACGAGCAGTGCCATCACCACGAGCACGGCCCCGATCACGAACATGTCCGAGGGCGACAGCAGCAACCGGGCGTCGCCCACCGTGAAGCCCTTGATGCCCAGCAGCGGCGGGAAGGAGCGCGGCGAGCCGCCCCACACCATCCCGGCCACCGCCTGCAGGAACAGCAGCAGGCCGAGGGTGACGATGACCGCGTTCATCGGCGGCCCGTTCTCGACCGGGCGGACGAGCACCCGTTCCACGACGGCCCCCAGGACGAAGCCCGAGGCGAGGGCGGCCAGCAGCCCCAGCCAGTAGGAACCGGTCGCGTGGATCACGCCGAGGGCGACGAAGGTCGTGATCATCAGCATGCCGCCCTGGGCGAAGTTGACGATCCGGGTCGCCCGCCAGATGAGCACCAGGGCCAGCGCGACCGCCGCGTAGACGATGCCGCTGCTCACCCCGCCCAATGTCAGATTGATGAAATACATTCAGAACCCCAGGTAGGCGTGGCGGAGGTCGTCCGCGGTGGCGAGGCGCGCGGCCGCGTCGGCCGCGACCACCCGCCCCAGGTTCAGTACGACGCCGTGGTCCGCGACGGACAGGGCGCTGCGCGCGTTCTGCTCCACCAGGAGTACGGTGAGCCCCTGCCGCTCCCGCAACTCCCGCAGGACGGCGAGGATCTGGGCGGTGACGCGGGGCGCGAGCCCCAGCGACGGCTCGTCGAGCAGCAGCAGCCGCGGCCGGGTCATCAGCGCCCTGCCGATGGCGAGCATCTGCCGTTCGCCGCCGGAGAGCGTCTCCGCGAGCCGCGCGCGCCGCTCGGCCAGGGCGGGGAAGAGGGCGTACACCTCCTCCAGGCCGGCGGACTGCAGCGCCCTGCGCTCACGCCGGTCCCGCCACAGGACGCCCAGCCGGAGGTTGTCGTGGACGGTCAGCTCGGTGACGACCCCGCGGCCCTCCGGCACGTGGGCCAGACCCAGGCGTACGACCTCCTCGACGGGCAGCCCGGTGATGTCGGCGCCGTCGAGCAGGACGCTGCCGGAGCGCGGCCGGACGAGTCCGTTGACGGCGCGCAGCAGGGTGGTCTTGCCGGCGCCGTTGGCGCCGAGCACGGCGGTGACGCTGCCCTGGTCCACGGTGAGTGACACCTCGTCCAGGGCCCGCACCATGCCGTAGGAGACGACGAGTTCGCGGACCTCAAGCACGGGAGGACTCCTCTCGGGACCCGGGCTCGGCCGGCGCCGGTGTTCCCGCGGTGACCTCGTCGCCGAGGTACGCCTCGGTCACCAGCGGGTCGTCGCGCACCTCGTCCGGGGTGCCGTAGGCGATGACCTTGCCGAAGTCGAGGACGAGGACCCGGTCGCAGACCCGCATGACCAGGTCCATGTGGTGCTCGACGAGGATGACCGCCATCCGTTCGCGCAGCCCGGAGATGATTTCGCCCAGTGCGCGCATGCCGTCCTCGGAGAGCCCCGAGGCCGGTTCGTCGAGCAGCAGCAGCCGCGGCTCGCCGACCAGCGCCCGGGCGAGCGCGACCTGCTTCTGCACGCCGTAGGGGAGTTCGCCGGGGAGCCGGCCGGCGGCGTCCTCCGCGCCGAGTTCCCGCAGGACGGCCAGCGAACGGTGCCGCAGCAGCCGTTCGTCGCGGTCCGAACGGGGCAGGCCCAGCAGTGCGGAGGCGAAGCCCGCCCGCGCGTGCCGGGTCGCCCCGACCATGACGTTCTCCAGCACGGTCAGCCGGGGAAACAGCCCCAGGCCCTGCAGGGTCCTGGCGATGCCGAGCCGGGCCAGCTGGTGCGGGCGGGGCCAGGGCAGGGCCCGGTCCTGCCAGTGCAGGGTGCCGGCGGCCGGGCGTACGAAGCCGCACACGGCGTTGAACAGGGTCGTCTTTCCGGCCCCGTTGGGCCCGATGACGCCGAGCACTTCGCCCGGCCGGACCGACAGGGACACCGCATCGAGTGCGGACAGGCCCCCGAAGGAGACCTCGAGTCCGTCGATGCGCAGGAGGCTTTCCACCAGTCACCCTTCCTTGGGAGTTCGGCGGGGTGGTGCGGGACGAGAGGGGCGGATCGGGAGGCGGGGTCGGGGTCGGGGTCGGCGCGGTGGCCTGCCGTTCGGGAGGGCTCCCGTGGCGAGCGGGTGCGTGTGCGGGCGCGGGTGGGCGTCGGTGCCCCGGGGTGGCCGCACGATACCGACTGGTCGGCATGTCGGGAAGAGGTGCTGCAGGTCGCCGTTGGAGCACCGGGCCCACCGCCCCCGGGCAGTGCCCCCGCAGCCCCGTTCCGACCTCCGCCCCGGCACCGGCTACCCGTTGCCTGAGGCGTGCGGAACGGAACCTCGGGGGCGGGGCGCCCTGCCCGGCCGGGGCTGCGGCCCATGCTCGCGCCCGCGCAACCGGCGCCCGCGGGCCTGCGCGGACGATCGGAGGGGGTCTTGGGTGAGGGGCACGCCGGCCCCGGGGCCGGGTCCTTCGGCCCGCGTCACGCGCCGCGGAGCGGGCGGCCGCGTCAGTCGGCCGCTTCGGGGCGCGGGGGGTGGACGGGGATGTCGCACCACACCTGCTTGCCGCCGCTGAGGGGCATCGTGCCCCACGCGGCCGACAGGGCCTCGACGAGGAGGATGCCGCGGCCGCCCGTGTCGTGCCAGTTGACGATCGCCGGCTTGACCGGGGTCCGGGGCGAGGCGTCGCCCACGGCGATCCGCAAACGGTCGCCAGTGAGGGTGATGTCCAGCCGCACCTGGCCGTCGGTGTGCACCAGGGCGTTGGTGACCAGTTCCGAGACGACGAGCAGCACGGTGTCGGCCGCCTCGCCCAGCCCCCACGCGCGCAGGGTGCGGGCGGTGAACCGGCGGGCGTGCGAGGCGGCGTCGGGGAGCCGCCACACCGTCCAGCTCTCGCGTATGGGCTTGACGGCCATGCCGTCGTAGCGCATGAGCAGCAGCGCCACGTCGTCGCTGCGGGTCGCGCCGCTCAGCAGGGCGTCGGCCATGCGGCCGAGGTGGGAGGGGTCTGCCTCGGACATCTCGCGTGCCATCCGTGAGATGCCCTCATCCATGGGGAGTTCGGCGGTCTCGACCAGGCCGTCCGTGGTCAGCGCGAGTACGGTGCCGTTGCGCAGCCGGAGGGGGATCAGCGGGAAGTCCGCGTCGTCGACGACGCCCAGCGGGGGCCCGCCGTCGCCCTCCACGATCTGTGTGCCGCCGTCCGGCAGCCGCAGCACCGGGGGCAGGTGACCGGCGCGCACGCACCAGGCACTGCCCTCCTCCATGTCGATGCTGACGTAGCAACAGGTCGCGAAGAGATCGGTCTCCATGCCCATGAGCAGGCGGTTGGCGTGGGACACGACGACGTCGGGGGAGTGGCCCTCCACGGCGTAGGCGCGGATCGCGGTGCGCATCTGGCCCATGAGTGTGGCGGCCCCGGCGTTGTGCCCCTGGACATCGCCGATGACCAGGGCGACGTGGTGGTCGTGCAGGGGTATGACGTCGTACCAGTCGCCGCCGACCTCCAGCCCGCCGGTCGTCGGCAGGTACCGGGCGACCGCGACCCCGCCCGGCAGCACGGGGAGCCGGCGCGGCAGCAGGGTGCGCTGCAGGGTGCCGACCAGTTCGTGCTCGGCGTCGAAGGCCCGTACGCGGACCAGCGCCTGGCCGACCAGGCCGGCCGCGGCGGTCAGCACGGCGCGTTCGTCCGGGCCGAACTCGTGGGGCTGGTCCCAGCCGAGCAGGCAGCATCCGACGACCCGTCCGGCCGCGGGGAGCGGCAGCACCGCGAGGCCGCCGGGCCCCACCCCGGCCAGCGTGGACTCCAGCGGCGCCCCGGCCGGCCAGAAGCCGACCCGGCCCTCGCGCAGCGCGGCCGCCAGCGTGGGCATGGCCCGGGTGGGCGCGTCCGGCCAGTCCGAACGCCACTCGGTGTGCCACACCTCGGGCCACGCCGAGGGGGCCGCCGGGTCGAGGACGGTGACCACCAACCGGTCGTTCTCCAGCTCCGCGAGCGCGACCCGATCGGCGTTCAGCGGGCGCCGCAGTGCCTTCACCACGACCGCGCTGACGTCCCGCACGGTCGCGGCGTTGGCCAGGTCGGCGGCGAGTTGCTGCACCCTGCCCACGTCGTTGACCCCGGCCCGCATCCGCGAGGCGTCCCCGACCGTGCCGAGCAGCCGTACGGGGCGGCCGTCCGGGGCGAACAGCACTCGGCCGCGCAGCCGCAGCCAGCGCAACTCCCCCGAGGGCCGGCGGATGCGGAACTCCAACTCGCGTTCGCCGGTGGCCATGTGCCCGGCCTCCACCACCGACATCAGCGCGGGTAGGTCCTCGGGAACGGTCAGCGCGAGCAGCGTCTCCACCCTGCCGTCGAACCCCGAGGGCTCCAGGCCGAACAGGGCGAGCACATCGTCGCCCACGTTGATCCAGCCGGTGTCCATGTCGAGGGTGAACCCGGTGCCCCGGGGCTCCGCCGCGGCCACCGGACCGGCCTCGCCGCAAGCGCCGCCGGGCATGGGGCCGGGGTGGCCTATCGCGGTGGCGAAGAGTCCGAGGCTCTGCCGGTCCTCGGCGTCGAAGCCGCCCGGCTGGTCCGTGACCGCGACCAGGCAGCCGACGCTCACGTGGTCCGCCCGCAGCGGCAGGGCGGTCAGCGAGACCTCCAGCGGCTCCGGGGTCCCGTTCCCGGCCATCCGGGCGACCTCCGCCGGACCCGCGGACACCACGCGGTCCTGGCGCACGCAGACGGCCATGGGGGAGTCGCCGTCCGTCGCGTAGCTCTGGCGCAGCCCGTGCAGGGCGCGCGGCACCCCGGCCGAGGCGACCAGGCACAACTTCCCGCCGGTCTCCGAGGGTGCGTACACGGCGACGTGGGTCGCGCCGGTGAAGACCAGCGCCTGTTCGATGACGGATCGCAGGCGGGCGGAGTGGCCAAGGTCGGATCGGAGCGCTTTGAGCGCGAGCTCGGCGGACAGCGCCCGAACTCTGCGTCCTTTCGCGCCGTCGCTGACCACGGGGTCATTACACCGCCTCCGGGGCCCCGGCGCAGCCCGTGTGCGGGGAAACGTCACGGGGTGTGAGAAGAACGCGTGACGCTCCCTCCGTCTCCCACGAACTCGATCAGCCCCTCGCGCAGGCGCGCCACAGCGGGGTCGGGCAGGCGCAGCCCGTGCCGGGCGTACGCCGTCATATCGCCCCAGCCCTCCGCGACCGCGCCGAGCGCGGCGTCGAGGTAGCGCTCCCGCACCTCCAGGACCGCGGCGGCGATGCCGGGATCCCCGCCCGACTTCATGAATCGCCGCAGGTGGGTGCTGTAGGCGGCCTGCACGGCGGCGTTCACCGCCAGGAACTCGCCGCGTACCACGGCCGGGTCCGCGCCCAGCAGCGTCAGCAGCAGCGTGCTCGCCCAGCCCGTACGGTCCTTGCCCGCCGTGCAGTGGAACAGCACCGGCCGGGCCGCCGGGTCGGCGGCGGTCTCCAGCAGCGCGCGGTACGCGGAGCAGGCTGTCGGGGAGGTCACCATACGGCGGTACGCCTCCGCCATCAGGTCCTCGGCACGTCCGCCGCCGAGCTCCCGGCCGGCCCGTGCCGGGTCGCGGAGCAGCGTCCTCAGCCGGGCCGGGGCCATGTGCGGGTCGTCGCCGAAGACGTCGGCGACGAAGAGCCGGGCGCCGGCGGGCAGCACGTCGGGGGCGGCGCCGCGCTCCCCGGCGGTGCGCAGGTCGACCACGGTCCTGATGCCCAGGTCCGCCACACGGGGATCGGTGGCCGGGTCGTAGCGGTCGAGCCGGCCGGAGCGCAGGACCGTCCCGGACCTGACCGCGTGCCCCGCTCCGGGACCGGCCAGCGGGATGCCGCCAAGGTCGCGCAGGTTGATCACGGTCCCTGCGTGGATGGCGGTGCCGGTTGCCATGTGCTCATGGTGCGACGCGCCCGTGGGCGGCGCGACGCGGCACGTCGCGCGTTCCGGTCCGGGTCCCGGATCAGCGCTGGGGGAAGGTGTAGGTGTAGCCGGCCGTGTCGAGCCGGTCGAGCAGGGTCTCCAGCGCCCGCACGGTCTGGCTGCGGTCGCCGCCGCCGTCGTGCATGAGCACGATGGCGCCCGGCTTCAGCTCGGAGTTCACGGTCGCGAGGATGGCGTCCACGCCGGGGCGGCGCCAGTCGTCGGAGTCGACGGTCCAGCCGAGCGGGCGCAGTCCGTGGCCGGCGGCGATGGCGCGGATCGAGGGGGAGAAGTCGCCGCCGGGGGCCCGGTAGTACCACAGTGATGTGTCGCCGGAGCCGGCGGCGCGGGAGATCTCGCTCTGTGCGTCGAGTATCTCGTGGCGGTTGTACTCCTCCGACTTGCGGCTCTGCGCCTCGTCGTGGTGGACGGAGTGGTCGCACAACCGGTGGCCCGCGGCGGTGATCCGCCGCACCAGGTCGGGGTGGGCCCGGGCGTTGGGGCCTATCTCGCAGAACGTGGCCTTGGCGTGGTGCCGGGCGAGCACGTCGAGGACCTTCGGGGTCCACACCGGGTCCGGGCCGTCGTCGAAGGTGAGGGCCACCGACCTGCCCGGGGCCTCCACGCCGTGCTGGATCGAGCGCGCGGTCACGACCGTGCCACGGGCGGGTGCCTGGACCGCGGTGCCGTGGGCCGCCGTGCCGCGGGGCGAGGCCGTGCGGTGCCCGGGGGCCGGCCGCCGGCCGGTACCCGGGGCGGCGTCGTGGCGCGCGGTGCCCGCCGGGGTGCGGGCCGCGCCCGGTGTGCCGGACGGCGCGGTGGGGGCGGAGGAAGGCGCGGAGGGCGCGGAGGGGGCGGTGGGGGCGGAGGAAAGCGCGGAGGGCGAGGCCGGCGCGGCGGCCCGGACGGAGGGCGCGGACGCGGTGGCACCGGCGCTCCGCATCATGTGCTCCGTGCCGCAGGCGGCGAGAGCGGCTCCGGCGAGCGTCACCGCCGCGACTGCTCCGAGGGCTCGGGTCGCCCGGGTCGTCAGTGCCACGGTGGTACCTCCTGGGTCCGGCCGGCGCATGCCGGGCATGCGGATCAGCCCCCACCGTAGGGGGCGCGCGGCGGCGCGCCCTCGGTCTTTCGGTCATGTCCGGGTCCTTTGCCGGCGGGACCTTCGTCCCGGGACCACCGCGGCGCCGGCATCAAGGGCGGCGGTGTCGTCGTCGTGTACGGCGGCCGCGTCGAGTCGGCCGTCGTCGATGACACCGGCCCCACCGCGATGCACCGGCGCGACCTCCTACGCCACCGCGCAGGCCCTCGGCATCGACCCGGACCCGGAGGCCGGCGGGGCGGAGTCCGGCGTGACGTACATCCCCTTCAAGAACTCCTCCGTCTCGCCGATCGAGAGCCGCGCCACGGCGGTCTCCGCCGGCGACACGCTCGCCCGTCAGTTCCCGGCGAACAACTGACCCGCCGTCGACCCGGAGTACGCCGGGCGGCCGATGTGACGCGGCAGACGCCTCCTCCGTGTTGCGCGGCCGCCCCCGGCGCGTGATCGTGGGCCACGGGACACTCCGGCCCGCTCGAGCTTCCGCACCGTGGTCCACACAGGGGTCGCCGCATGAGCACACACTTTGACGTCGTCGTCCTGGGCGCGGGGCCCGGGGGGTATGTCGCCGCCATCAGGGCCGCCCAGCTGGGCCTGCGGACGGCGATCGTCGAGGAGCGCTACTGGGGCGGGGTGTGCCTCAACGTCGGGTGCATCCCCTCCAAGGCCCTGCTGCGCAACGCCGAACTGGCGCACATCTTCACCAAGGAGGCCAAGACCTTCGGCATCCGGGTGAACGGCGAGGTCAGCTTCGACTACCGCGAGGCCTTCGCGCGCAGCCGCAAGGTCGCCGACGGCCGGGTCAAGGGCGTCCATTTCCTGATGAAGAAGAACGACATCACGAAGCTCGAGGGCCACGGCACCTTCACCGACGACCACACCCTCCACGTCGCGCTGGGCTCCGGCGGCAGCGAGACCGTCACCTTCGACCACTGCGTCATCGCCACCGGCGCCACCACCAGGCTGCTCCCCGGCACCTCGCTCAGCGAGCGGGTCGTGACGTACGAGGAGCAGATCATGACGGACACGCTCCCGGGGAGCATGCTCATCGCGGGCGCCGGGGCGATCGGTGTGGAGTTCGCGTACGTCCTGCACAACTACGGGGTGAAGGTGACCCTCGTGGAGTTCCTGGACCGGATCGTGCCGCTGGAGGACGAGGAGGTCTCGGCCGAACTCTCGCGCCAGTACCGCAAGCTGGGCATCGACGTGCTCACCTCGACCCGGGTGGAGGCGATCAACGACGCCGGCGACGCGGTGAAGGTCATGGTGACCACCGGCGGCCAGCGGCAGACGCTCCAGGCCGACAAGGTGCTCCAGGCCATCGGCTTCCAGCCGCGGATCTCCGGCTACGGCCTGGAGCAGACCGGGGTCCGGCTCACCGAGCGCGGTGCCATCGACATCGACGAGTTCTGCCGCACCAGCGTCCCGCACATCTTCGCCATCGGCGACGTCACCGCGAAGCTGATGCTCGCGCATGCCGCCGAGGCCATGGGCGTGGTCGCCGCCGAGACCATCGCGGACGCCGAGACCATGTCGCTGGACTACGTGATGATCCCGCGCGTCACCTTCTGCCAGCCGCAGATCGCCAGCTTCGGGTGGACGGAGGCGCAGGCCCGCGAGCGCGGCTTCGACGTGCGCGTGGCCAAGTTCCCCTTCACCGCCAACGGCAAGGCGCACGGCCTCGGCGACGCGAGCGGTTTCGTGAAGCTCATCAGCGACGCGAAGTACGGCGAGCTCCTGGGCGGGCACCTGATCGGCCCCGAGGTCACCGAGCTGCTGCCGGAGCTGACGCTCGCCCAGAAGTGGGACCTCACGGCCGCCGAAGTGGCCCGCAACGTGCACGGCCACCCGACCTTGAGCGAGGCCGTCCAGGAGGCCGTCCACGGTCTCGCCGGCCACATGATCAACTTTTGAGCCCGCTGGTGGTCCGGCTGTCCCGCCGACCCACCTCGTAGCGTCAGCGGCGTCGTCGCAGGACGACGACGACCGCCGCGGCGACGGCCGCGGCCAGCAGCCCCGCCACCGCGGCGCGTTTGGCGACCGGGGCGCCGGCGACCCTGAGCAGGTCGAGCGGTTCGTCAGCGTGCTCCGGTGGCACGGGGGGCGCTTCCCCGGCGGTGTCCTCGCTCCCGGCCGCGGGCTGCGGGGCGGCCAGGCGGCTTGCGAGGCAGTCGGCGAACTGGCCGATGATGCGGTCGCCCACCTCGGCCATCACGCCGCGCCCGAACTGCGCGGGACGGCCGGTCACCGCCAGGTCGGTGGTCACCGAGACGACGGTCGCGCCGTCCTTCTCCGTCAGCGTGCCGGTCACCGTCGCCCGCGCCGTGCCCTGGCCGCGGACCTCCTTGCCGCGGGCGGCCAGCACGACGCGGTGCGCGGTCCCGTCCCGTTCCTCGAAGACGGCCGTGCCGCGGTAGGTCACCGTCACCGGGCCGACCTTGACCTTCACCGTGCCCTTCACGGTCTCGCCGTCGTACTCCTCCACCGTCGCGCCCGGCATGCACGGCGCGACGCGCTCGATGTCCAGCAGCGCCCGCCAGGCGTCCGCCACCGGGACGGGGACCCCGAACTCGTGGTGCAGTTCCATGATCTCCTCCTCTCCTCGTCACACCGGCCTGAGCACCGGAGGGTGGATCGCGCCGGCCGTGCCCGACAGCGGGGTGCCGCTGCCGCCCCAGCGCAGCGCGATGATCTCGGCGGCGATCGACACGGCGACCTCCTCGGGAGTGCGCGCACCCAGGTCCAGCCCGATCGGCGAGCGCAGCCGGGCCAGTTCGGCCGGGCGGAGCGTCGTGTCGCGCAGCCGTTTGAGACGGTCGTCGTGGGTCCGCCGGCTGCCCATGACACCGATGTACGCGGCAGGGCGGCGCAGGGCGACCTCCAGCAGCGGAACGTCGAACTTGGGGTCGTGGGTGAGGACGCACACCACCGTGCGGTCGTCGGTCTGCGTGCCGCCCAGGTAGCGGTGCGGCCAGTCGACGACGACCTCCGCGCCCTCGGGGAAGCGCTTCGGGGTCGCGAACACCGGACGCGCGTCGCAGACGGTCACCCGGTAACCGAGGAACAGCCCGATGCGCGCCACCGCCGCCGCGAAGTCGATCGCGCCGAACACCAGCATCCGCGGCGGCGGGGCGAAGGACTGCAGGAACACCGTCACGTCGTCCTCGCGCCGCTCGCCGTGCCGGCCGTAGTGGCGTTGTCCGGTCCCGCCCCGGGCCAGCTCACCGCGGGCGTCGTCGGTGACCGCCGCGTCCAGGCCCTCCGAGCCGAGGGTGCCCGCGACCCGGTCCGGCCACACCGTGAGCGTGGCGCCGCGCGGCGCGGGACCGTCCAGCACCGTCACGGTGACCACGGGTCGGTGCGCGGCGACGGAGGCCGCCACCTCGGCGAAGCCCGCGTCCGTGGCCGGGGACACCGGACGGACCAGCAAGGTGATCTCACCGCCGCAGGTCAGGCCGACCTCGAAGGCGTCGGCGTCGCTGTAGCCGAAGGTGTGCAGCTGGGCCTCGCCCGACTCGACGACCTCCTTGGCCAGTTCGAAGACCGCGCCCTCCACACAGCCCCCGGAGACGCTGCCGACGACCTCGTCGTCCGGCCCCACCGCCATCGCCGCGCCCGGCCCGCGCGGCGCGCTGCGGCTCACCGCCACCACCGTGGCCAGCCCGAAAGGGGTGCCCGAGGCGTACCAGTCGTTCAGCGCAGGAAGGATCTCACGCACCGTCGGCTCCTCTCACCACGGCGGCCAGACGTTCCAGCGCGCCCAGACTGTGCCCTTCCACGAAGGCGTCGACGCTCGGCAGGGCCGCCGCCATCCCCGCCGCCAGCGGGGCGTACCCCGGTCCGGCCTTGCGGGGGTTGGCCCACACCACGCGGTGCGCCAGCCGTGCCAGCCGCCGCATCTGCGCGGCCAGCAGGGCGGGGTCACCGCGCTCCCAGCCGTCCGACAGCAGCACGACCACCGCGCCGCGCGCCGTCCCCCGTGCCCCCCAGCGGTCCAGGAACGCCCGCAGTGTCTCGCCGAGCCGGGTCCCGCCGCTCCAGTCGGGCACCGCCGCCCCGACCGCGGCCATCGCCGCGTCCGGATCCCGGCGCGCCATCTCACGGGTGACCCGGGTCAGCCGGGTGCCGAGGGTGAAGACCTCGGTGGGCGTGCGGCCGCGCGAACCGTGCGCGGCGGCGTGCGCGAACCGCAGCAGCGCGTCCGCGTACGGTGCCATCGACCCGCTGACGTCCAGCAGCAGCACCACCCGGCGCGGCTTGCGGGCCGGGGCCCGCCGCAGGAGCACGGCCGGCTCACCGCCCCGGCGCAGCAACTCCCGTACGGTACGCCGTGGATCCACGTCACCCCGGCGCGCCGGACGGCGCCGGGAGCTACGGCGCGGCTCACCGTCCAGGGCGAACACCGCCAGCAGCTGGTTCAGTTGGGCCCGATCGGCCGCCGTCATGGCGGCCACGTCACGATGCCGCAGCACCTCCGTCGCGCTGGCGAGCGCGGTCACGCCGGGCCCCTTTCCCCCCTCCTCGTCCGTAACCCGCTCCGCGGGCACGGCCCGCGGTACGGCAGGCGGGCGCACCGGGCGGACCGCGGGGTGTACCCGGCGGGGTGGCGGCCGCTCGCCGTCGAAGAAGGCCGCGAAGACCCGGTCGTAGCGTTCCAGGTCGTCCGGGCCGCCGCAGAGCGTGAGCCGGCCCGCCCAGTACACGTCGCGGCGCCGCGCCGGGTCGAGTCGGCCGAGCGCGGCCAGGAAGGCGGCCACCCGGTCGGGGCCGGCCGGCACCCCGGCGGCCCGCAGGGCGCGGGCGAAGCCCACCACTGCCGCCGTGCCGTCCGCGGTGACCGTGCGCACCGTGCTCACCGCGACCCGCCCGCCCGCGCGGCGAGGATCTCCGACAGGTCGAGCGAGCGCGCCCGCTCCGCGTCCTCGCGGTACTTCAGCACCGAGCCGAGGGTGGTCATCGCCAGGTCCGCGTCGAGTTCCGTGGCCCCCAGCGCGGCCAGCGCCTCCGCCCAGTCGATGGTCTCGGCCACCCCCGGCGGCCGCACCAGGTCCTGCTCCCGCAGGCACTGCACCACGGCCGTGACCTGCGCCGCCAGCCGCGCCGCCACGTGCGGCTGCCTGCGCCGCACGATCGCCAGCTCCCGCTCGAAGCCGGGGTGCTCGAACCAGTGGTAGAGGCAGCGCCGCTTCAGGGCGTCGTGCACCTCACGCGTCCGGTTGGACGTCAGTACCACCACGGGCGGCGACTGCGCCCGCAGGGTGCCCAGTTCGGGGACGGTGACGGAGTACTCCGACAGCAGTTCCAGCAGGAACGCCTCGAACTCGTCGTCCGCGCGGTCGATCTCGTCGACCAGCAGCACCGACGGGCTGGTCTCCAGCGCCCGCAGCAGCGGCCGTGCCAGCAGGAACCGCCGGCTGTACAGCTCGCCCTCCAATGTGTCGGGGTCGCTGACGCCCGCCGCCTCGGCCGCCCGCAGGTGCAGCAACTGCCGCGGAAAGTCCCAGTCGTACAGCGCCTGCGACGCGTCGATGCCCTCGTAGCACTGCAGACGGATCAGCGGCGCGCCGAGCGCCTCGGCGAGCGCGTGCGCCAGCGCGGTCTTGCCGACACCCGCGTCGCCCTCGCAGAAGATCGGGCGGTGCAGCGTCAGCGCCAGGTAGCAGGCGACGGCGAGGCCGTCGTCGACCAGATAGCCGGTCTCCTCCAGCCGGGCCCGCAGCTGCTCGGGGCCGGCGATCCCCGGCATGGACCCGTCCACCGCCCCGTCCACGGCGGCGGGCGACGCGGAAGCGGCAGGTGTGGGGCCGGTGGCCGGGGCCGACGGCGGGGCGCCGGGGCCGTGGGGTCCCACCGCCCCGGCACGCGCCGTCGTCAGGGGAAGCGGCCCGCAGGAGGGGCCCGCCGGGGCGGTCCACCCCGGCGGATTCCCGTGCGCCGGCCAGGTCATGCGCTGCGTCCGCTCCTCATGTCAGGTCCGCCGCGGCGAGCACGGCCCTGCGGGTCAGCACCCTCGCCAGGTGCTCCCGGTACGCGGCGGACGCCGACAGGTCGGACGCCGGACGGGTGCCCTCCGCCGCGCTGTCGGCGGCCGAGGCCACCGCCTCCGGTGCCGCTTCGGCGCCCGCCAGGGCCGCCTCGCAGGCGGTGGCGCGCACCGGGGTGGGCCCCATGTTCGACAGTCCCACGCGGGACTCGACGATCCGGCCGTCGTCGCGCCGGACCAGCGCGGCTACCCCCACCACGGCCCAGGCCTGGGCGCTGAGCTGGAACTTCTCGTAGCGGAAACCCCAGGCGTCCGCCTTGGGCACCCGCACCTCCACCAGCAGTTCGTCCGGCCGCAGTGCCGTCTGCAGGTAGTCGGTGAAGAACTCCCGCGCCGGGACGGTCCGCCGCCCGTCCGGCCCCTGGAGGACCAGTTCGGCGTCCAGGGCCAGGACGGCCGCGGGCACGTCCCCGGCCGGGTCGGCATGGGCGAGGGCGCCGCCGATCGTGCCGCGGTGACGCACCGCCGGATCGGCCACCGTGGCCGTGGCGGCGGCCAGAAGCCCGGCGTGCCGCCGCACCAGCGGGTCGTGCACGACATCGTGGTGCGAGGTGAGGGCGCCGATGACGAGGTGGTCCCCGTCGACCCGTACCCCGCGCAGGGCGGGGATGCGGCCGATGTCCACGACGAGTTCGGGGAAGGCGAGCCGCAGCCGCAGGATCGGCAGCAGGCTCTGGCCGCCGGCGAGCACCTTCGCCTCGTCCCCGGCGAGCGCGAGTTGCCCCACCGCCTCCTCCACGGTGCGGGGCCTGGCGTAGTCGAACGACGCGGGAATCATGAGCTGCCCTCCTCCGGACGGGCGGACCGCGCGTCCCCCAGGGCCCGCCAGATCCGCTCCGGCGTGCACGGCATCGGCACGTCCGTGACGCCCAGCGGCCGCAGGGCGTCGACCACGGCGTTGACCACCGCGGGGGTCGAGGCGATCGTCCCGGCCTCGCCGACACCCTTCACACCCAGCGGGTTGGTCGTCGCCGGCGTCTCGGTACGGTCGGTGAGGAAGTCGGGCAGGTCGGCCGCGCAGGGCACGAGGTAGTCGGCCATGGTGCCGGAGACCAGGTTTCCCTCCGTGTCGTACACGGCCTCCTCGAACAGGGCCTGGGCGATGCCCTGGGCGAGACCGCCGTGCACCTGGCCCTCCACGATCATCGGATTGACGACCTTGCCGACGTCGTCCACGCACACGTAACTGCGGATCCGCACCCGCCCGGTCTCGGTGTCCACCTCCACCGCGCACAGGTGCGTGCCGTGCGGGTAGGAGAAGGCCTCCGGGTCCTCCACGTGCTCGGCGTTGATCGTCGGTTCCAGCCCGTCGGGCAGGTCGTGCGAGGTGAACGTCGCGAACGCCACCTCCTGGATGGTCCTGCGCGCGTCCGGGGAACCCTTGACCGAGAAGACGCCGTCCGCGAAGTCCAGGTCGTCCATGCTCGCCTCCAGCAGGTGGGCGGCGACCTTCCGGGCCTTGTTCACCACCTTCCGCGCGGCGCGGTGCACGGCCACCCCGCCGACGACCAGCGAGCGCGAGCCGTAGGTGTCCATGCCCTGCGGGACCGTGCGCGTGTCGCCGTGCAGCACCTCGACGTCCTCGAAGGGCACGCCCAGCACGTCCGCCGCGATCTGGCTCCAGCTCGTCACATGGCCCTGCCCGTGCGGGCTGGTGCCGGTCAGCACCTCCACCTTGCCGGTGGGCAGCATGCGGATGGACGCCGCCTCCCAGCCGCCCGCGCCGTAGCGCAGGTCGCGCAGGATCCGGCTGGGCGCGAGCCCGCACATCTCCGTGTACGTCGACACGCCGATGCCGAGCCGCACCCGGTCGCCGTGCTCCTCGCGCTTGCGCTGTTCGGACCGCAGGTCGTCGTAGCCGAAGAGGGCGAGCGCCTTGTCGGTCGCCGCCTCGTAGTTCCCGCTGTCGTAGGTCAGCCCGCCGATGGTGGTGTAGGGGAACTCCTGGTGACCGATCCAGTTGCGGCGGCGGACCTCCACCGGGTCCATGCCGAGTTCCGCGGCGAGCTCGTCCATCATGCGCTCGATCGCGAACGTCGCCTCGGGGCGGCCCGCGCCGCGGTAAGCGTCGGTGGGGGTCTTGGTGGTGAAGACGCCCGTACAGGTGAAGTCGTAGGCGTCCATCTTGTAGATGCCGGGGAACATGAACGCCCCGAGCAGCGGGACACCCGGCGTCACGATCATCAGGTACGCGCCCATGTCGGCGAGCAGGTCCACCTTCAGGCCGAGCAGCCTGCCCTCGCGCGTCGCGGCGAGCTCGAGGTCCTGGATCTGGTCGCGGCCGTGGTGGGTGGCCAGGTAGCCCTCCGACCGGGACTCCGTCCACTTCACGGGACGGCCCAGCTTCCGGGCGACGGCCAGGCCGATCGCCTCCTCGCCGTACACCTGGAGCTTGGAACCGAAGCCGCCGCCGACGTCCGGCGCGACCACCCGCAGCCGGTGCTCGGGGATGCCGGTGACCACGGCCATCATCACGCGCACGATGTGCGGGATCTGCGTCGCGGAGTACAGGGTGTACTGGTCCGAGGCGCCCGGCGGGACCGCCACGACGGCCCGCGGTTCCATGGCGTTGGGAATGAGCCGCTGCTGCACGAAGCGCCGGCGCACCACCACGTCGGCCCGCTCGCGCACCGTCGCGTAGTCCTCGCCGGTGGCCAGCGGCCAGGTGTAGCAGCGGTTGGTGCCCTTGTCGGCGTGGACCAGCGGGGCGCCCTCGGCGAGTGCCGCCTCCATGTCGAGCACCGGGGGCAGCGGCTCGTAGTCGACGTCGATCGCCTCCAGTGCGTCGGCGGCCGCGTAGCGGTCCCTGGCGACGACGACCGCGACCGGGTCGCCGGTGTGCCGGACCTCGTCGACGGCGAGCGGCGGGTGCTCGGGCAGCACGATGTCCTCGGTGACGGGCCAGGCGCACGGCAGCGAGCCGAGCCCCTCGGCCAGGTCGCGGCCGCTGTACGCGGCGACGACGCCCGGCCGTTCCAGGGCCGGCGTGACGTCGATCCGCTCGATGCGGGCGTGTGCCATCGGGCTGCGCAGGATCGCCATGTGCAGCAGGCCCGGGACGGTGATGTTGTCGGTCCAGTTGGTCCGGCCGGTCACCAGCCGGGCGTCCTCCTTGCGGACCCGGGCGCGGCCGACCTCGGGCTCGCGTCCGGTGAGCTGGTCGGTCATACCGGCGCCCCGCTTCCGGCCGTGCTCGGTTGGGCGTGCTCCGCCACGGCGCCGGGCTCGGGGGCCTGTTGCCGTCGTTCCTCGGCGGCGGCCGCGAGCACGGCGCGCACGATGTTCATGTAGCCCGTACAACGGCAGAGATTGCCCTCCAGACCCTCGCGGACCTCCTCGGGCGTGGGGTCGGGGTTGTCCCGCAGCAGGTCGCGCGCGGCCATGATCATGCCGGGGGTGCAGAAACCGCACTGCAGGGCGTGCTGCTCGTGGAAGGCCCGCTGCAGCGGGTGCCACTCGCCGTCGGCTGAGGCCAGCCCCTGGATCGTCGTCACCTCGCCGCCGTCGGCCTGCACGGCCAGCACGGAGCAGCTCTTCACGCTCTTCCCGTCGAGGTCCACCGTGCAGGCACCGCAGTTCGTGGTGTCGCACCCGACGGGGGTACCGGTCAGACCGAGCCGGTCCCGCAGGTAATGGACGAGTAGGAGGCGGGGCTCCACCTCGTCCTCGTAGGCCGTGCCGTCCACCTTCACCGAGATGCGGGTCATATGCCCTCCCAGAGGCGCCGCGTGGCGAATCCCCCGTTCTGCTCTGATACGCGCAACTGTAAGTCGCGCCCGGGGACAACGCGACGCCTCGGACGCGAGTTTCACGGGCCTCTTGCGCTCGGAAATCCGAGAGTGAGAGGCGTTCGCAGCCCGGACCGCCAAGCTGCCCGGCCGGGGAGAACGCGGCCCCGGCGGCATCCCGCCCAGGACGCGGTCACCTGGGAAGGGAACCTGCGCCCCCGCCCCCGCCGGAGAGAGGTACGGGTTAGATTCGGAGGCGTGCTGCGCATCGTGGACGGCAGGAACGGCGAGCCCGTGGAGCTGGAGCCGGGGCGGCGCGTGCCGCTGCGCGTGCTGGCCCACATCGGCGCCGCGGGCGCGACGACCGCGCTGAGGGTGCTGCTGCTGGCGGACGTACTGGCGCGCACGGCCGAGACCTACGGCGGGCAGGTGCTGGTCGCCTCGGTGGGCCCGGCCGACCCCGCCCTGGACGCGGCCGCGGCCGCGCTGGGTATCAGGCCCGCCGCGGCACGTGGAGACAGCGCGCGCGAGGCCGAGGAGGCACTGGCCGGCCCGGCCCGGGCGCACGTCGCCCCGGCGGGCACCGAGACCGGCGGCCCCCGCCTGGACGTGGGACCGGTTCACCCGGACGAGGTGACCGCGGGCCCCGCCGTACGGCTGGCGCTGCTCCGGCTGGACCGCCGGGCCCCGGCGGAACTGACCCCGCGGGTCCTCGATGCGGCGGACACCGGCCTCCGGCAGTGGCGCGGCGCTGTGGCCCGCTGGGCCGAGTCGCCGTCCAAGCCGATGTGCGCCGAGTACGTCGAGCACCTCCAGGCGGCCCTGACCGCGGACCTCGACACCGCCTCCTACCTCACCACCCTCGATCGCCTGGCGGCGGAGACCGCCCTGCCGGACGGCTCCCGCTTCGAGACGTTCGCCCAGGCGGACCGTGTGCTGGCGCTGGAGCTGACGAGTGAGGTCGGCGGGATGCGGTCGTGAGTGCCGTCGTGAGACGACGCCGGGAGGGCCCGCGACGGCTCGTCGTGCTGCGGCACGCCAAGTCCGCCTGGCCGCCGGACGTCCCCGACCACGACCGTCCCCTCGGTCCCCGCGGCCGGCGCGACGCCCCGGCCGTCGGCCACTGGCTGCGCGAGGCCGAGCACATCCCCGACCTCGTGATCTGCTCGACCTCCCGGCGCACCCAGGAGACCTGGGAACTCGCCGCCGAGGCCCTGGGCGCCACGCCGCCCCCGACGGTGCGACTCGACGAACGGGTCTACGCCGCCACAGCGCGCGCCCTCCTCGACGTCCTGCGCGAGGCCCCCGACGACGTCGCCACCCTCCTGCTGGTCGGCCACAACCCGGGCGTCCAGGACCTCGTCCTGCGCCTGACGGGCGAGGCCCGCGCCGACGCCCTGCTCCGCGCCGCCGACAAGTTCCCCACCTCCGCCCTCGCCGTCCTCGCCTGGCCCGGCTTCTGGTCCTCCCTCGCCCCGGAACGCGCCCGCCTCGACGACTTCGCCATCCCCCGCGGCTGACCCCACCGGTCCCTGCGAACGCTTCTGCCGACCCTGTGGCCTGGCCCCGGACAGAACACCTAGGCCGACGCCGCCAGGGCCGCGGCCGTGGCGGCGGCGAGGCGGTCGAGGTAGCGGGGGGTGAGGGGGGAGCGGAGGACCGCCAGGCGCCAGTAGAGGGGGCCGGCCATGAGGTCGAGGGCGAGGTCGCAGTCCGTGCCGGCGGGGAGCTCACCGCGTTGGACGGCGGCCTCGACGATGGCGGTGGCGATGCCGCGCTGGGTGTCGCGCAGCGCGGTCTGCAGGGTCTCGGCGATCTCCGGGTTACGGGAGGCCTCCGCCAGTAGGTCGGGGATGATCTGCGAGGCGACGGGATGCCGCAGCGCCCGCGCCGTCACCTCCAGCAGCATCCTTATGTCACCCAGCAGACTGCCCGTGGCGGGCGCCGGCACGCCGAGCGCCGCGACGGCGGACACCACGTCGAGGACGAGCGGCAGCTTGGAGCGCCAGCGCCGGTAGACCGCGGCCTTGCCGACGCCCGCGCGCCGTGCGATGCCCTCGATCGACATCCGGCCGTACCCGACCGCCGCGAGCTCCTCGAAGACGGCCGCGCGGATGGCCTCCGTGACATCGTCTCGGAGCACTGCCGCCCCGGCGGGGGCGCGTCGTGGGGGTGCGGTGTCCGGTGCCATGTCCGGCAGCCTACGCGACGACGGGACGGAACGGTTGCGTTCCAACGCGCATGTGGTCTAACGTCCTGGTAACGACGATACGGTCTCGTTCCGTCGGCGCACTACCGCCCCCCTCGCGCATCACCCCCGAACGGAAGCGCCCCCTCGTGAGCCTTGACATCGAGTCCTCCTCAGCGGCGCCCGCGCCGCCCGGCGTTCCGGCGCCGTCCCCCGCTGCGCTTGCGGCCGAGCACGGCCTCACGGTCAGCGGGGCCCGTCCCAGTCTGGGTGCCTACGTGCGGCAGCTGTGGGGACGCCGGCACTTCATCACCTCGTACGCCACGGCCCGTGTGTCGGCGCAGTACACGCGGGCCCGCCTGGGCCAGCTCTGGCAGGTGCTGACCCCGCTGCTCAACGCGGCCGTGTACTACCTGATCTTCGGCCTGCTGCTGGGCACCGACCGCGGCGTGGACAACTACATCGCGTTCCTGGTCACCGGCATCTTCGTCTACACCTTCACCCAGTCCTCGGTGATGGCGGGTGTCCGCGCCATCTCGGGCAACCTCGGACTGGTGCGGGCCCTGCACTTTCCCCGTGCCAGCCTGCCGATCGCGCAGACGATCATGCAACTGCAGCAGCTGCTGATGTCGATGATCGTGCTCGTCGCCATCGTGCTGATGACCGGCGAGGTGCCGGGCCCGTCCTGGCTGCTCGCGATCCCGGCGCTGCTGCTGCAGTCGGTCTTCAACGCGGGCCTGGCGCTGGTGATGGCGCGGCTCGGCAGCAAGATGACCGACCTCGCGCAACTGATGCCGTTCATCCTGCGGACCTGGATGTACGCCTCCGGCGTCATGTACAGCATCAGCCACTTCGCGGCGCACGCGCCGCAGGCCGCGAAGATCCTGCTCGGACTGAACCCGGCGGCGGTCTACATCGACCTGATGCGCTTCGCGCTGATCGACAGCTTCACCTCCGAGCAGCTGCCCCCGCACGTGTGGGCGGTCGCCCTGGGCTGGGCCGTGGTCATGGGCGCCGGGGGCTTCGTGTGGTTCTGGAAGGCTGAGGAGAGGTACGGCCGTGGCTGAGCGCATCCCCACCGTGATCGTGGACGACCTGCACATCGTGTACCGGGTGCACGGCGCGGGTACCGGCCGCGGCACCGCGGTCAACGCCCTGTCGCGGCTGATCCGCCGCAAGGGCGGCAACCCGAACGTCCGCATGGTGCACGCGGTGCGCGGTGTGAGCTTCACCGCCTACCGGGGTGAGTCCATCGGGCTCATCGGCTCCAACGGCTCGGGCAAGTCCACCCTGCTCAAGGCGGTCGCGGGCCTGCTGCCCGCGGAGAGCGGCAAGGTGTACACCCAGGGGCAGCCCTCGCTGCTCGGCGTGAACGCCGCGCTGATGAACGACCTGACCGGCGAGCGCAACGTCATGCTCGGCGGTCTCGCGATGGGCATGTCGCAGGAAGAGGTCAGGCAGCGCTACGACTCGATCGTCGACTTCTCCGGCATCAACGAGAAGGGCGACTTCATCTCGCTCCCGATGCGGACCTACTCCTCCGGCATGGCGGCCCGCCTGCGCTTCTCGATCGCCGCGGCCAAGAGCCACGACGTCCTGATGATCGACGAGGCGCTGGCGACCGGTGACAACCGGTTCCGCAAGCGCTCCGAGGCGCGGATCCGCGAGCTGCGCAAGGAGGCCGGCACGGTCTTCCTGGTCAGCCACAACAACAAGTCGATCCGCGACACCTGCGACCGTGCCATCTGGCTGGAGCACGGCACGCTGCGCATGGACGGTCCGACGGACGAGGTACTCAAGGCCTACGACGCGTTCACCCAGGGGAAGTGACGCCGCCCGGCGCGAGCCGGGCACCGGTGCCAGACTGAGGACGGACACCGGGACCACGGCAGCACCGGGCACGCACGCAGGCCAAGGAGACCGCCATGCTCACCACCCAGTACGTCAACGGCGCCCCGAACTGGATCGACCTGGGCAGCCCGGACCCGGGGGCGGCGGTCACCTTCTACACCGGTCTCTTCTCCTGGGACGCACAGCCGCTCGGGCCCGAGGCCGGCGGCTACGGCTTCTTCCGCCTCGGCGGGAAGACCGTGGCCGCCTTCGGGCCGCCCAGCGGGGAGGGCGTGCGGCCCTCCTGGACGCTGTACTTCCAGACGGCCGACGCCGACGCCACCGCCAAGGCGGTCGAGCAGGCCGGCGGCACGGTCCGCCTCGCGCCCTTCGACGTCTTCACCAACGGCCGGATGGCGGGCTTCACCGACCCCGGGGGAGCGGAGTTCGCCGTGTGGCAGCCCCGCGACACCAAGGGCCTCGACGTGGTCACCGAGCCGGGCAGCCTCGGATGGGCGGAGCTGTACGCGCCGGACGCCGCCGCGGCCCGCGACTTCTACGGCTCGGTCTTCGAGTGGCAGGCGCAGGACGTGCCCCTCGGCACCACCAGCTACACGGTGCTCTCGACCTCGGGCGGCGGCCGGGAGGCGTCCCTGGGCGGGATCGTGCAGATCACCGGCGAGATGAGGGAGGCCGGCGTCACCCCGCGCTGGCTGCCCTACTTCGAGGTCGAGGACGCCGACGCGGTGGTCGCCAAGGCCGGGCAGCTCGGCGGGAAGGTCGTCATGGCGCCCCGGCACGCCGAGGGCGTCGGACGCTTCGCGCACCTCGCGGACCCCTTCGGCGCGCTGTTCGCCGTCATCGCCAGCCAGCCGCGGCAGAGCTGACGGAGCGGCACGGGGGCCACTGTCAGTGCCCGCCGCAGGACTGGGCGCGACCGGGGCACAGGACGCCCGTCCGAAGGAGCACGCCATGCTCAGCATCAACGACGTTCCCGGCGCGCCCGACTGGCTCGACCTGGGCTCTCCCGAGCGGTGACCTCGGCTCCGCCCACCGGCCGGCCCGTGGGGTCGGCACCTGACAGCTGATCAAGCCCCCGATCCGTGGTGCCGTCGGCCGGCCATGGCACGCACGTGTCCATTCGTCCTCAGGCGTCCAGCCAGTGCCGTCGCCCCAGGTGGATCAGGTAGAGCTCCTTGCGGGCCCGTTGGGCGACGAGCCGCTCGGCAGCGGTGTCCCCGGCCGGCGCCTCCATGAAGGCGATCGCCGTCATCAGCATGCGGTCCACGTACAGTTCGGCGAGCATGCGCATGTCCTCGGGTGTCCAGCCCCGCGAGACGGGCTGCGCGCCGAGTGCCTCGGCCACTTCGTCGGCGAAGAGCGAGAGTTCGGCGGCGATGGCCTCACGGACGGCCTGCACCCCGCCGTGCCGCTCGCGGGCGATGAAGCGGATGTGTGCCCGGTGGTCGCGCACGTGCAGGGTGATGACGCCGACGGAGCGGGCGATGACCTCCTCGGCGTCGTCCTGCTCGGCCAGGATCGCCCGGATCATCGCGTGGAGACTGCCCAGCGATTCGGCGACCAGGGCCACCCCGAGATCGCCCATGTCGCGGAAGTGCCGGTAGAAACCGGCGGGCGCGACGCCGACTTCACGGGTGACCTCGCGCAGTCCCAGGCTGCTCAGGCTCTGGTTCTCCAGCAGGCGCAGGCCCGCGTCGAGAAGGGCCCGCCGGGTCTGCTGCTTCTGGGCCTCACGGATTCCGAGGGTGTGACTCATGTCATCCAGTAAACATCCGTTCGCCGAGTTACGCGAGAGTAGACTGCCCACTCAGTGAACAACTGTTTTCCCAGTTGTTCACTGAGTTGCCTCGTCCGCAGCCCGCAGTGCCATCCGGCAACCGAGAAAGGCGCACGTCCGTGACCCTCCTCGTCGTCCTGGTCGCCATGGGGATCCTCCTGGGCACCGTCTCGTACACCCCGTTCCCCGTCTTCTTCGTCGCCGTGGGCGTGGTCGGTGCCTGGCTGCTGACGTTCTACGTCCGCGAGCGCGTCGGGCACCACCGCCACCGCTGACCCCACGTCTCCCAGGGGGGAACCCACAATGGACTCCTACGTACCCGCCCGTGAGCGCGAACTGCGCGCCAGGGAAGCCCGGTCGGGCTCGGACGGCTCCGACGGCATGGCCGTCGCGTCGTTCGTGCTGGGCCTGGTCGGCCTGCTGGCCTTCAACATCGTGCTCGGCCCCTTCGCCCTGATCCTCGGTGGCGTCGCGCTCGTCCGGGGCACCCGGCGGCCGGTCCGGGCGGTCCTCGGCCTGGTGCTCGGCGCGGCAGACCTGATGGTGCTGGTCGTGCTCATCACCATGAACAAGGGCTTCATCTGGCCCTTCGGCCTCTGACCGCGAGGGGACGCGGCCGGCGGAAACGGGGGAAAGGGTCCCCACCCTGCACGGGGGGGTGGGGGCCCTTCCGTACGTCCGGGACCGGGGGCGGGGCCGTCGCGGGCGGACGGGGTCTAGTCGAGGGTCCAGCCTCCGGAGGACCAGTAGCCGTACTCGGGGCGGCCCTTGACGCTGCTGGTCCGGAAGGGGCGGCCGCCGTCGCCGATGCGGACGGTCTCCGTCGGGCCGCCGGCGCTCCACTCCAGCTCCAGGAACCAGTCGCAGTCGCAGCGCACCGTGCGGGCGTGCACCCGGAGCACCAGCGGGTCCTGGGCGGTGACCTGGTAGGGGAGACGGACCGCGGGCAGGATGCGCTCGCTGTCGGAACCGTCCCGCGGATGCGGCTGCGGGCGGTCCGCGTCGAGGTCCACCGCGTACTCGGCGGGGGTCAGCGCTCCGCCGCAGCCGTTGTCCATCGCGTACGACGACCAGCGCAGCGGCTCGCGGCGATCGACGACGCGGATGTGCAGGGCCTGCACCACCACCGGCGTCGACCCGCGGCCCCGGATCGTGGCCTCGACGATGGTCGTACCGCCGTGCACGGCGCCGAGGGCTTCGGCCCAGGCGCGCGCGTCCTGGGAGACCGGCGGGGGAGGGACGTCCGCGGGGGGCCGGTCGATGAGGTAGCGGTGACCGCAGCCGTTCTCCCAGACGTGCGAGCGCACGCTCCAGGCCGGCGGCCGCGCCTGCTCCAGGGGGCGGGAGGTCGGGCCGGCGGGGGATCGTGGGCCGGCGTCCGGGTCCGTGGCCGACGGCTTCGTGGACGAGGCCTGCCCGGAAGGGGACGCCCCGGGCGAGGCGGGGACCGTGCCCGTCCCGCCGGGCGGGGCCGGTGTGCCTCCCGTACCGCCGGGGAGCGCGGAGGGCGAGGCCGCGGCGTGGGCCGGGGGCCGCTCGCCGCCGGTGCCGTTGGTCATCGCCAGCGCGGCGCCGGTGAGCACGAGCGCGGCCACCGGTCCGGCGACGGCGGGACGGGACAGCCGGTGGCGCCAGGAACGCGGCGGGCGCGGCGCCGGGACGGTGCCGGTCGGCTCCGGTTCGGCGGGCGCCCCGGGGGCCGTCCCGAGGCCGGGCAGGGGCGCGGGCCCGGCCGAGGCCTTCCCGGTGGAGGCCTTCCCGGCGGAGGGGCTCCCGGCGGAGGGGCTCCCGGCGGGCGCGGCGCCGGCGCCCGCCGCGTCGGCGGTCCCCTCGCGCTTCACCGCCGCATCGCCGCCGCCGCGGTTGCCCACGCGCCGTACCGCGTCCGCGAGCACCCACCGCCGGTGCAGCTCGACCAGTTCCTCCGGGCCCGCGCCGCACAACCGCGCCAGGCGTTCCACGACCGCGTAGTCGGTCGGCACGGCGTCGCCGTTGCAATAGCGGTGCAGCGTCGAGGTGCTGACGTGCAGCCGGGTCGCCAGCTGCCCGTAGCTCAGCCCCGAACGGCCCTTCAGCTCACGTAAACACCGGGCGAAGCGCTCACTGCCCGCCGCCGTACCACCCATGTCCCGCGCCCCCGACGCCTTCCCGTGTCCCGGCCGCCCGTTCCAGGGCGCTCACGTCTCCCCAGGCCAGGGTACGCGCAACCGTTCCGGCGTCCCGGAAGCCGCCGCGGCTGTTGCCGGGCCGTGACGGTGCCGCGCAGGCTGGGGTGCAGTACCGCCGCCGCCGGGCGACGGTCCTCGTCCACGACCTGCCACGGGGGAACCACCTTGAAACGGACACTCGCCCGCCGCGCCGCCGTGACCGCGCTGTCCACGGTCGCCGCCACCTCCCTCCTCGCCGCCGGGTCCGCCGAGGCCGGCGCCGCCGCCGCGCCCACCGCGGCGCCGAGGTTCCTCGCGCCGAAGGAGCTGCCGCCGTACCCCTTCTCGCCCTGGTACGCCGACCGGGTCCACAGCGGCCTGCCCGAGGGCGGCACCGCCTGCACGCGGAGCGGCCTGCCCCGCAAGGGCGTGTCCCACCGCTCGTTCTGGACCGAACTGGACACCAACGCCCAGCAGGTCACCTTCGTGACCGAGAACACCAGGGCGGCGCGTGCCCTCGCCGCCAAGCTCCGCAAGTCCGTGCGGGGCTGCGTCGCCCGCTTCCTGGAGCACAACCCGGGCGCGCAGGGCGACTGGAAGGACTTCGGCGGCCTCGCCGTGGAGGAGGGCGCTCACGTCTACGGCGTGCACGTGGCACCCCCCGAGTCCGAGCACAACGTCCGGCTCTACGGCATCGGCCGCGACGGCCGCACCGTCACCGTCGTCGAGTGGGGCCAGATGGGAACCCTGGACGGGATCCCGCTGAAGGCATTCAAGAAGACCACCAGGACCGGCGTGAACAAGCTGTACCGCTGAGGCCGCGGCACGGCCCACGGACACCGGCGGCGGGACCCCGGGGGGAGCCCCGCCTCCGGAGCGGCACCGCGACCGTCACAGCGGCTCGACGCGGGTCAGTCCGCCCGCGTCGAGCCGCAGCCAGCACGTGATGCCGATGCCCCGAAGGAAAGGCAGGTCGTGGCTCGCCACGACCAGTGCCCCCTCGTAGGAGGCCAGCGCTGTCGTCAACTGCCGCACGCTCGCCATGTCCAGACTGTTCGTCGGCTCGTCCAGCAGGAGCAGCTGCGGCGCCGGCTGGGCGAGCATCAGCGCCGCGAGCGAGGCCCGGAACCGCTCCCCGCCCGACAGCGAACCGGCCGCCTGGTCGGCCCGTCCCCCACGGAACAGGAAGCGGGCCAGCGACGCGCGGATGCGGTTGCCCGTCGCCTCCGGGGCGAACCGCGCCACGTTGGCCACGACCGACAGCTCGTCGTCCAGGACGTCCAGCCGCTGCGGCAGGAAGCGCAGCGGCACGTGCGCCAGCGCCTCGCCCGCCGCCGGGGGCAGTTCGCCGGTGATCGTCCGCAGCAGCGTCGTCTTCCCGGCGCCGTTCCGGCCGACCAGCGCGATCCGTTCCGGGCCGCGCAGCTCCAGGTCCCCGGCCGGTGCCCCGTAGGCCGTCCGCAGCGAGCGCAGCGTCAGCACGGTGCGGCCGACCGGGACCGCGGTGTGCGGCAGGTCGACGCGGATCTCGTCGTCGTCACGCACCGCCTCTACGGCCTCGTCCAATCGCTCCTTCGCCTCCGCCAGCCGCTCGGTGTGCAGGATGCGGTGCTTGCCCGCCGACACCTGGGCGCTGCGCTTGCGCACTTTCATCACGGCGCGCGGCTCCCGCTTGGAGTCGTACATCTTCTGCCCGTACCGCACCCGGCGGGCCAGCTTGACGTTGGCGTCCGCCAGTTCACGCTTCTGCCGCCGCACATCGGACTCCGCGACGCGCAGCATGCGCTCGGCGGCCTCCTGCTCGACGGCCAGGGCCTCCTCGTAGGCGGCGATGTCGCCCCCGTACCAGCGGACCCCGCCATCGCGCAGTTCGGCGATCCGGTCGACGTGCCGGAGCAGTTCGCGGTCGTGGGAGACGACCACCAGGACACCGTTCCAGGAGGCGACCGCCTCATGGAGCCGCCGCCTGGCCGACAGGTCCAGGTTGTTGGTCGGCTCGTCGAGCAGCAGCACGTCAGGACGGCGCAGCAGCAGGGTCGCGAGCCGCAGCAGGACGCCCTCGCCGCCGGACAGTTCGCCGACGACCCGGTCGAGGCCGACGTGGCCCAGCCCGAGGCCGTCCAGTCCGGCGCGGGCCCGCTCCTCCACGTCCCAGTCGTCGCCGACCGCCGCGAAGTTCTCCTCGCGCGCGTCGCCGGCCTCGATGGCGTGCAGCGCGGCCCGCGCTTCCGCGATGCCCAGGGCCTCGTCCACCCGCAGCGCGGTGTCGAGGACGACGTCCTGCGGCAGGTAGCCGACCTCGCCGGCGACCCGCACCGTGCCGCCGCCGGGCGTCAGTTCGCCGGCGATGAGTTTCAACAGGGTCGACTTCCCCGATCCGTTGAGCCCGATCAGGCCGGTACGGCCGGGGCCGACGGCGAGCTGGAAGCCGTCCAGGACGGAAGTGCCGTCCGGCCAGGCGAAGGAGAGGTCGGTGCAGGTGATGGAGAGGGTGGGATGTCCCATGGTGTCCTCCGGGGTACTCGTGAATGACGACGGATCGGCACACGGGGACACCGGAAGGCGGGCGCTGCGCGGAGGCGGCTGCTCACGGCCGAGGTCGCACACGGCCCGCGCGAACGCCGGTTCGGCGCCGCGGGCACGGTGTCCCGGACCTCAGAAGAGCAACGGCCTTCTCCAATCGGACGGTGGCAGGGCCTGAGCAGAAGCTACGCCGGCACCGGGCCCCCGGCAACGCATTTACGGAGCGCCGGGCGCATGGCAGTGTGACGCCGTGAGCTCCCGGACCCCGACCACCGCTCCGGACGGCCGCGCCGCCTCCGTCCTCCGCTTCACCACGGAACTCGTCGCCTGGGTCGCGACCCCGTGGGCCCTGTCCGGGCACTCCTGGCTGCTCGCCGTGCTGTCGGTGGTCGTGCTGATCGGCCTGCCGACGGTGTTCGCCACCCCCGGCGACAAGGCGCAGGTGATCGTCCCCGTCCCCGGCGCGGTGACCGTCGCTCTGGTGCTGCTGCAGCTCGGTGCAGCCGTCGTCTCCTCCTGGGCGGCCTGGCCCGCGCCGGTCGCGGTGCTGGTCGGCGTGCTGGCTGCGGCCACCGTCGTGGCCGAGATCCCCCGCTGGCGGTGGCTGACGGTCAATGGATTTGGTCCTGGCGCCGGCACCCCGTAGGGTGGTGTTCACCGACGCGGGGTGGAGCAGCTCGGTAGCTCGCTGGGCTCATAACCCAGAGGTCGCAGGTTCAAATCCTGTCCCCGCTACTGAAGCCGAGGGCCTGGTGCGAGAGCACCGGGCCCTCGGTGTTTCCGTGCCGGTGCGTGTCCGGCCGTGCGCTCAGCGTTTGCGGAGCGGTTCGTACGGCGGAACGTCGCGACCCGGCTGCCAGTGCGGGCCCTGGCGGATGTGCCGGACGATCACGACCAGGTCGATGGCCGCGGCGAGTGCCAGCAGGCCGAAGAAGACGGCCCACCCGGTGCGCCCGAGGTCCGCGAAGAACACCGTCCCCGCGATCGCCCAGGCCAGCCCGAAGGCCGCCAGTGCGAGCCGCATCCGCAATGCGCTGCGAGCCCGCAGGGGCTCGTTCCCGGTACGTTCCATGCGCATGGAAAACGCCTCCTCATCCGGTTCGTACCCGGCTACGCTCGTCCCATGACATGGCGACATTGATCCTCCCCCGAGTCCCCACTGGCGCGCAGGCTCTACGCCTACGCCTTCCTCGAGGACCTGATCCCGCTCTACCCGGTGTACGCGGTGCTCTTCGCCGGCGCCGGGCTGTCCGAGGCGGGGATCTCCTCGCTGTTCGCCGTGTGGTCACTCACGGCGTTCCTGCTCGAGGTGCCCTCGGGCGTGTGGGCCGACCGCTTCTCCCGGCGTGCCCTGCTCACCGTCGCGCCCCTGCTGGCCGGGGCGGGCTTCACGCTGTGGACCCTGTGGCCCTGCTACGCCTCCTTCGCCGCCGGATTCGTTCTGTGGGGCGCCGGTTCCGCGCTGCGGTCGGGGGCGCTGCAGGCGCTGGTCCACGAGGAGCTGACCCGCGTCGGCGCCCCCCACGCGTACGCCCGCCTCACCGGCCGCGCGCAGGCCCTCGGCACCACGGCGGCCCTGGCGGCGACCGCGCTGGCGGGGCCGCTCCTCGCGGCCGGCGGTGACCGCGCGGTCGGGCTGGTCAGCGTCGCGGTGACGGTGCTCACCGCCCTGGCCGCCGTGGCACTGCCGGAGCCCCGCGGCCGCGGGACCGCCGCGGCCGGGCCCGGCGCCGCCGCCGCGCATGCCGGGCTGCTGCGCGAGGCCCTCGACCAGGCCCGGCACACCCCCGGCGCCGGGCGCATGGTGGGCGTCGTCTCGCTGCTGGCCGGCGCGACCGCGCTGGACGAGTACGTCCCGCTGCTGGCGCAGGCGACCGGCGTGCGGCCGTCGTTCGTCCCCCTGCTCGTACTCCTGGTGACCGCTGGCGCCACGGCCGGCGCCTGGCTCGCCGGCCGCGGCACCCGATGGGCACCGCTCGCACCGGCGGTGGCGGCGGTGTGCCTGGCCGCGGGTGCGGCGGGGGCGCATCCGGCGGGCCTGGCACTGGTGGCCGTGGCCTTCGGCCTCCTCGACTGGTCGACGGTGGCCGCCGACGCCCGCCTCCAGGAGCGCATCAGCGACCGCACCCGCGCGACGGTCACCTCCCTGGCGGGCCTGGGGTCGGAGGCCGTCGCACTCCTGCTCTTCGGCTGCTGGGCCCTGGGCTCCCACTGGTCCGGCCCGGGGCCGCTGTTCGCCCTGGCGGCCCTGTCGTTCCTCCTTCCCGTGTTTCCGCTGTGGCGGTGCAACATTTCCGTACCTCCACGACGTCAGTGAGGTGAAGGCGACACCGGACGACGATGGGGTGGGGCATGCACGAGGACCGTACGGAGGACTTCCTGGACTTCGCGAGGATCCGCGCGGCACCTCTCTTCCGTTCGGCCTGCCTGCTCACCGGCGGTGACACCCACCTCGCCGAGGACCTCGTGCAGGAGACCCTCGGCAAGATGTACGTCACCTGGCGGCGCGTCGCCCGCGTCGGCAACCCGGCCGGCTACGCCCAGACCGTGCTCGTCCGCACCTTTCTCAGCCACCGGCGGCGGCGCAGCAGTGGCGAGTCGCCCACCGGTGAGCTCCCCGACGTGCCCGCGGGCGCCGACGGCTCCGACAGCGACACCGCGCTGCTGCGGCTCACCCTCCTCGACGCCCTCGCCCGGCTCGCGCCCAAGGACCGCGCGGTCGTGGTCCTGCGCTACTGGGAGGACCGCAGCATCGAGGAGACCGCCGACGCGATGCGGGTCAGTCCCAGTGCCGTGCGCACCCGGTCGGTCCGCGCCCTCGCCCGGCTCCGCGAGCTCCTCGGCGACAGCCTCGCGGAACTCGTCTCCTCCCGCTGACCTCCCCTCTTCCCACTACTGCTCAGGACGGTGGTTCACCATGCCCTTCGAAGACGACCTCGGAGCCGCGCTCCGGCGCACCGGCGACACCTTCGGCACCGACAGCCGCGCCCTCGTCGCTGCGGGCCTCATCCAGGGCCGCAGTCTGCGCCGCCGCCGCACGGCGGCCGTCACCGGCACGGTCGCGGCCGTCGTGGCCGCCGGCGTGACGGCAGGCCTGGTCCTGCCGGGGGGCACGACCCAGAAGGCCGGGCCCGCGGCGACCAGCACCCCTGACCCGGCCCGCACGTCCAAGGGCAAGGGCGGCCGGACGATCTCCGACGCGCAGATGCTCGGCCTCTTCGAGCAGCTGCTCCCCAAGGGCGAGATCCTCAGCGGTCGGGCCTCGGGCACGCGGCACGCCAAGGGGAGGCCGCCGGCCCCCTACGCCGAGGTCGTCTGGGACGACGGCGACGGCGCCTCGACGATCTCGATCGGCTTCAACCGCGTCGAGGCCGGTCAGAGCGAGACCGAGTGCCCCGACCTCGCGTTCATGAAGCAGGGCACGACGTGCACCCGCACCGAACTCCCCGGCAAGTCGGTACTCGTGATCGTCAAGGGCTGGGAATACCAGGACAGCCGCCAGGGGCCCAAGAGCTGGCGCGCCACCCTGACCACCCGCGACGGCCGGCAGATCATGGCGGACGAGTGGAACGCACCCGCCGAGAAGGGCAAGCCCACCACCCGGGAGAACCCGCCGCTGAGCGCCGACCAGCTCGGTGCCCTGGTGCGCGCCCCGCAGTGGGAGGGCGTCTTCGCCGACTTCCCCGTGGCGTCGGGGAAGGCCGCGCGCCCAGGCTCCGTATCCGCGGAACCCGGCGGGGACGCGATCGTGAAGGTGCTGACGTCGGCTCTTCCCCAGGGCCTGAAGGTCAGCGCGATGGCCGGGGAGTCCGGCTACGCCCACGTCACCGTGGACGACGGCCACGGTGCCACCTTCGTCGAGGTCAACGTCCAGCGGTGGGCGAAGAAGAACCTCAAGGACCTGCGGTTCCCGAACCCCACGATCCTGCCCGACGGCACCAAGGTGGTCACCCGCCAGGGCGGCAGCGGCGAACCCGGGGTCGTGCAGTGGACCGCCGACACCCTGCGCCCGGACGGGTTGCGGGTCGTCATCTCCGAGCTCAACTCCGGCGGCTACCACCGCCCCCCGACCCGTTCGGCGCCCGCCCTCGACATGGATGCCCTGGTGGCCGCGGCGACCGACGCCAAGTGGAAGACGTTCGGCTGATCACTCGGGCGGCCCGCCCGGCGGGCCGCCCGCTCTGAAGTCGGTTAGCCTCACTTGGGTTCCGGCCGGATTCACCGAGTCGCTGCTGAGGGGGGAACAACAGGCATAGAATTCCGAGTCGTTGAGCCGTCAACCGACTTGCTCAGGGGGATCGCATGTCCCGACTTCCGTCCCGGCGCACGATGTTGCGTGCGGTGGCCACCGCAGGCGGCGCCGTCGTCGTCGGATTCGACCCGGCCGGCAGGAGCTGGGCCGTGGCGGCGACCGGCACGGACCGGGCGGACGGCGCGCTGGTGGGGCTGCCGCGCCTGGACGGGACGCTGCTCACCGACGGCGCCTCGATCGGCGCCGCCGCGGACGACTTCGGGCACATCGTGCACCACAGGCCGGTCGCGGTGCTGCGTCCGGGTTCGGTGGACGATGTCGTCGCCATGGTGCGCTTCTGCAACCGGCACGGGCTGAAGGTGGCGCCGCGCGGCCAGGGTCACGGGACGTTCGGCCAGGCGCAGGCCGACGGGGGGCTGGTCGTCGAGACCACGCCCCTGGCGCGGATCGGCCCGGTCGGACCACACAGCCGCACCGTCACGGTCGGCGCCGGAGCCAAGTGGAGTGATGTCACCAGGGCCACCCTGGCGCACGGCCTCACACCGCCCGTCTTCACCGACTACCTCGAACTCTCCGTCGGCGGCACGCTGTCGGTGGGCGGCCTGGGCGGGCAGAGCCACCACCACGGCGCCCAGGTCGACAACGTCACCGAGCTGCAGGTCGTCACCGGCGCGGGCGAGCTGGTGCGCTGCTCCCCGGCGCGGCACCGGGACCTGTTCGAGGCGGTGCTGGCGGGCCTGGGCCAGTGCGCCGTCATCGTCTCGGCCACACTGCGCCTGGTGCAGGCCCCAGCGACGGTCCGGCACTACCTGCTGCCGTACCACGACCTCGGGACCTTCCTCGGTGACCAGCGACTGCTGGTCACCGACGGCCGGTTCGGCTACGTCGAGGGCCAGGTCCTCCCGGACGCGAACGGAGCGTTCCGCGGCTACGTCCTGGAAGCCGTCTCCTACGACGCGTCTCCCGACGACGCCGAGTTGCTGGCGGGGCTGCACCACGACACCGCGGGCGTGCAGACCGAGAACCTCGGCTACTTCGACTTCCTCGACCGGCTCGCCGCCTCGGTGGCGGCGCTCAAGGCCGCCGGCCTGTGGGACTTCGCCCACCCCTGGCTCAACCTGCTGATCCCCGGCGACAAGGCCGCCGCGGTCGCCGGCGGCATCCTCGACGCGCTCACACCCGAGGACCTCGGCCCCGGTGTCGTGCTGCTCTACCCGCTGCTGCGCGAGCGCCTGCACCGGCCCCTGCTGCGGGCCGGCCGGGACCCGGTCCCGTACCTGCTCGCCGTGCTGCGCACCACCCCGCCGCAGGACTCCGCGACCGTCGGCCGACTCCTGGCCGCCAACCGCGCCGCGTTCGAGGCCACCCGGGCGGCCGGAGGCACCCAGTACCCGGTCGGCTCCATCCCGTTCAGCCGCGCTGACTGGCGTGACCACTTCGGCTCCGCGTGGCCCGCGCTGGCGGCGGCCAGGCGGCGCTACGACCCGCGGGGGATCCTCGTTCCCGGCCAGGGGATCTTCTGAAGCGGGTCGGCCGCCCCGTAAGGTCCCCCCATGGGGAGACACATCGCGTTCGAGCGACTGCACAACTTCCGGGACCTGGGCGGCTACCGCACGGCCGACGGCCGCACGGTCCGTTGGGGGAGGCTCTACCGTTCCGACGCGCTCTCGAAGCTCGTGGGCACGGACCTGGAGCGCTTCGCCGCCCTCGGGGTACGCACGGTCATCGACCTGCGCCACCCGTTCGAGATCGAGGCCAAGGGCCGTGTCCCGGAGGCCACCGGGGTCGCGTACCACAACCTCAGCATCGAGCACCGGCCCGTCGACCAGGCCGCGTTCGGGCCGGAGGTCGACACGACCGCCTTCTACGCCCGGCTGCACGCGGATGTCGCGGCCGACGGCGTCAAGGAGCTGGCGCGGGCGCTGGAGGTGATCGCCGCCGGCACCAGCGGACCGCTGGTCTTCCACTGCGCGGCCGGCAAGGACCGCACGGGCCTGCTGGCGGCGCTGGTGCTCGGGCTGATGGGGGTGTCCGAGGAGGACATCGTCGCCGACTACGCGCTGAGCGAGCTGGCGACCGCCCGCCTGCTCGCGGACTGGACCGCGGCCAACCCGGAGCGGAGCCTGCGGTGGCCGGGCTGGGGGACGGCGCCCGCCGACGCGATGCGGATCTTCCTCGCCGGCCTGACCGCCGAGCACGGTTCCGTCGAGGGGTACGCCCGCGCGCGGCTCGGCGCGGATGACACCCTGCTCGGCGCCCTGCGGGAGGTGCTGCTCACCGACTGACCCCATGACGCGCGACTCACCGGACGTGCGCACCGCTGTGATGTCCGCCCTCACGGTCCTCTGCTTCGGCTTCGTCGCGGCTGCCGGAGGCCGCCCGGGACGACGTCGGCAGCGTCACGCCGCTGCCCGCACCCGCCGCGGTGATGGACGCCGGCCCGGCCCGGCCCGGCCCAGTCCGACCGGCCCGACCGGCCCGACCGGCCGCCTGGCGCCAACCGGCCTGACCGGCCCGGTCACCGCCGCGCGACAGGGCCCCGGGCTTCCTTGTCACCATGGGCACCCTCGGCGACCGGACCGGCCGCGGAAGTCGCTGCTCATCGGTGCCACCCCGCGTACGGCGCCACCTTGGTGCCCGACCTCCGCCCCCGCCTCAGCCGGGGACGATCAGGTCGATACCGTAGGCCGCCACCGCCAGGCAGGCCGCGAAGCACAGGGTGGCCACGGCCAGGGCCGCCCTCGCCCGGCCGTCGCGCGGCCGCCCGTCGCGCGGGTCCCCGCCGCCGGCGCGGCCCCACGCGGCGACGCCCAGCGAGAACATCACCACGACGGCGATCGTGATGCCCAGGCTGGCCCCGAACACGCCGCCGAGATTGCCCCACTTGATGTCCATGCGGCTCCGTTCCTCACCGTCACCCGGCCGACTGGCCGGCGGGGCTGGGCTGCGGCGCACCGGGCCGCGTGTCGTTGACGTTGTCCGCGTTCACCGGGCGACGGCGCGACAGGAGGTAGAAGCCCGCGGCGGCGGCGACCGCCACACCCGCCACGAGCGCCACACCCAGGTCGCCGTGGTCGGCGACCCAGGCCGCCACCCCGCCCACGGCCGCCGCCGCGGGGAGCGTCAGCACCCAGGAGACGGCGATCCGCCCGGCGACGCCCCAGCGGACCTGGGCGAGTTTGCGGCCCAGGCCGGCGCCCAGGATGCTGCCCGTGCACACCTGGGTGGTGGACAGCGCGAAGCCCAGGTGCGAGGACGCGAGGATCACGGAGGTCGCGCTCGTCTCGGCGGCGAAGCCCTGCGGGGCCTCGATGTCGGTCAGCCCCTTGCCCATGGTGCGGATGATCCGCCAGCCCCCCACGTACGTGCCGAGCGCGATCGCCAGCCCGGCGCTCAGCACCACCCACCAGGGCGGACCGGCACCGGGCGCGAGCAGTCCCCCGGAGATGAGCGTCAGCGTGATGACCCCCATGGTCTTCTGCGCGTCGTTGGTGCCGTGGGCGAGCGCGACGAGCGAGGCGGAGCCGACCTGGCCGGCCCGGAAGCCCCGCTTCACCGTGTCCCGCCGGGTCCGTCTGCTGATCACGTAGGCCAAATAGGTCGCCATCATCGCCACCACGCAGGCCACGACGGGCGAGGCGACCGCCGGGATCACGACCTTCTCCAGGACCTCGCCGGCGTTGACCGCGGACACGCCCGCGCCCACCCAGACCGCGCCGATGAGCCCGCCGAACAGAGCGTGCGTGGAACTGGAGGGCAGGCCGAGCAGCCAGGTGACGAGGTTCCACAGGATGGCCCCCACCAGCCCGGCGAAGATCATCACAGCGGACACCTTGGCGTCGTCGACGATGCCGTTGGAGATGGTCCTGGCGACCTCGGTCGACAGGAACGCCCCCAGGAGGTTCAGCACACCGGCCACCGCCACGGCCACCCTGGGCGCGAGCGCGCCCGTGGCGATGGACGTCGCCATGGAGTTGGCCGTGTCGTGGAACCCGTTGGTGAAGTCGAAGGCGAGCGCCGTGACGATGACGATCACGAGGAGAAAGGAGACAGTGCCCACCGCGGACCTCCCACCCGGGTGCGGTGCAGTTCACCGGGCCCTTTTGCCGTTGTCGCGTCGGGATTCCAGGCTATGCGAGGTGACGGGGGGCCGCATGGCACGGGCACCGGCCGGGGAAGGCCCGCGGGAAAACCCGTGGCGGGGTGCCGGCCGCGGTGGGCAGGATGCCCGCATCATGGAGAACACCGAGATGCCGTACCGGCGCATCAGGGCCGCGCACACCGACGACACCGTGACGGTATATCAGGCCTACCGCCCCGGGATCGGCGATCACGCCGCGCTGCACGGCAGCTTCCCGGCGAGCTGGAGCCGCTCCCGGATGACGTGGATCAAGCCGTCGTTCCTGTGGATGATGTACCGCAGCGGCTGGGGCCGGAAGGAGGGGCAGGAGCGGGTGCTGGCCCTCGACATCCGCCGCGACGGTTTCGACTCGGCGCTTCGGCAGGCCTGCCTGTCGCACTTCGACCGCTCGGTGTACCCCGACCGCGAGACCTGGGCCGAGCGCGTGCGCGGCACGCAGGTCCGCGTCCAGTGGGACCCGGAGCGCGACCTCTCGCTGCGTCCGCTGCCGTACCGCTCGCTGCAGCTCGGACTCACCGGCCGGGCGACGCGCGACTACGCCGACCACTGGATCGTCCGGATCCGGGACGTCACCGGGCTCGCCCACCGCGTCCACGAACTCGTGCGCTCCGGCGACCGCGAGGCCGCCGCGGCGCTGCTGCCGCGGGAACGGCCCTATCCGCTCGACCCGGCGACCGCCGCCGTGATCGGCGCGACGCCGGAGCTCAGCGGCCCTCCAGCGACGCGATGAGCCGCTTCGGGGCGATCACGCGGTAGCTCTCCTCGACCCGGTCGCACAGCACCTCGGCGGCGGGCGCCTGCCAGGTGAGGGGGACCGAGACCCCCGGGCGCCGGGGACCGACATGGCGTGCTCGTGGGCCTGGGGATCCTTGAGCTCGACGTTGATGCCGGGCGGGTGAGTGCCGACGCCGACGAAGACGAAGACCTTGCTGCCGACCTTGACGACGCACTCGCCCCAGGGGAAGCGCTCGGCCGCGCCGGGCAGCGTGAGCGCGAAGGCGCGCACCTGCTCGCGCACGGCGAGCGGATCGTGGACGGTGGTCACGGGCCTCCCCGGGGGGCAGTCGCGGACGGCGGGCGACAGGCGTGCGTACGCCCGATGCCAGGCCCCGTCGTCAAAGTCCCTCCCCCGACCTTCGGCCGGGGGTGCCCCACCCCGCGGCTCCCCCGGCTTCGCGGTGGGAACCGCGGGGCCCGCCCTCCGGGCGGCCGGCGCTGCACGGAGGCGTCGCCCTCGCCGCCCCGGCCGGCGGTGCTCGCCGCGGGCGCGGCGGGGAGCGCGCCGAGGGGATGGCCCGTGGAACGCGGGGCGGTGGCCTGGGCGGCGTTCGCGGTGACGAGGGTGGAGTGGCTGCGGGCCGCGCCGATCGTCACGCCGTGCGCGGCGAAGGCCGTACGGGCGGCGACCGCGCCGGTGCCGGCCGGCTCGTGCTGCCGGACGAGCTCGTGGGCGGCGGCCGCGACGGGGCGGCCGCCGGGGTGGACGGCGATGCGTCGGCCGGCACGGCGAGCGAGGTGGCCAGGGCACGGGCGGGCAGCGCGGCGGTGACCGTCGCCCGCCGGCCGGTTCGGGGAGTGCGCGTGCTCGTCCTGGGGGTGGAGGTGGCGCAGGAGTTCGACCCGACGGTGCGATGACGGCATCGCCACGCCAATGAGGAACGGCGCGCTTCGGTAGCGAACGCCCGGACCCCCCAGTGCGCCGCCGACGGGCCGCCCTGCGGGGATCCGGCGCGGCGGGCCGCTCAGACGCCGCGGTGCAGCACCCCGTCCAGGACCGCCGACCACGCACGGACGATGCCCGCGCGGCGGGCGCTGTCGTCGCTGAGGAGGTTCGCCAGGCCCAGGCCCCGCGCCATGTCAAGGGTGGCCTGGACGGCCTCCCTGACCCCGGTCACCGCCTCGTCCGCGCCGAGCATCTCCACGGCGAGCCGGTGCGCCTCCCGGCCGATCCGCGACTCCAGCGCCGTCACCCGGGGCCGCAGTTGCTCCTCGTTGGCGGCGGCCACCCACAGGTGGAGGGCCGCCCGGAATATCGGCCCCGTGTAGAGGTCGACGACCATGCCGACCACGGCGTGCGTGCGGGGCACGCCCTTGCGGGGGAGGGCGTGCGCGTGCTCCCGCAGGGCCACCAGCCACTGCTCGGCGACGAACTCGATCGCCCCGGTGAACAGGTCCTCGCGGGTGGGGAAATGATGCTGCGCCGCGCCCCGCGACACCCCCGCCCGCTCGGCTACCACCGTCACCGTACTGCCTGCCCAGCCGCGTTCGGCCAGGCAGGCGACGGCCGCCTCCAGCAGCCGCTGCCGGGTGGCGCGGCTGCGGTCCTGCTTGGGCGTACGGGTGGTGGCGCTCACAGCGCCCATGGCGCGGCCCGCCGTTCGAGGAACGCCCGCATCCCCTCCGCCGCCTCGGGCGAGCCGAACAGCCGGGCCGACCGCTCGATCAGCGCCGTCGCGTCCCGGTCGAAGACGCGCAGCACGGCGGCCGTCGTCAGCGTCTTGGACTCCGCGAGCCCCTGCGGCGAGGCCGCGCGCAGCCCGGCCAGGATGCCCTCCAGCGCCTCCTCCGGCGCGGCGACCAGACCGGTGCGGACGGCCTCCGCCGCGTCCAGGACCTCGCCCGTCAGGTAGTGACGCGCGGCGGCCCGGGCGTCCATGCGCGGCAGCACCGTCAGCGAGATCACGGCCGGTGCGAGGCCGAGCCGTGCCTCGGTGAAGGCGAAGCTCGCCTCCGGCCCCGCCACCGGGATGTCGCAGGCCGCCAGCAGCCCGAGGCCGCCGGCGCGCACATGACCCGTCACATGTGCCACGACGGGCTTGGGCAGTTCCACGATCGCCCGCAGCAGCGCCACGAGCCGCCGCGGCCCCTCCGGCGACATCGCCTCCTTCAGGTCCGCGCCCGCGCAGAAAGTGCCGCCCGTGTGCGTGAGCAGCACCGCCCGTGTGGCCGGGTCCTTGCCGGCGTGGGCCAGCGCGTCGGACAGCTCGTCGACCATGCGTGCGGAGAGCGCGTTGCGGTTGTGCGGGGAGTCCAGCGTCAACGTGGTGATCCCCCGGTCGTACGCGCTCCGCACGAAAGGTGCCGCGGCGTCGTCGGTCATCCGGTGGTTCCCCTTTCCCGGGCGCGCAGTTCACGCCGGAGGATCTTGCCGCTGGCGGCCCTCGGTATCGCGTCGGTGAACTCCACCCGGCGCACCTTCTTGTACGGGGCGACCCGCGCGGCCACGTGCGCGATCACGTCGTCCGCGGTGAGGGCGGAGCCCTGCTGCGGCACCACGTACGCCTTGGGGATCTCGGTGCCGTCCTCGTCCACCACGCCGATGACCGCCGCGTCGGCCACCCGCGGGTCGGTGAGCAGCACAGCCTCCAGCTCTGCGGGCGGCACCTGGTAGCCCTTGTACTTGATCAGCTCCTTGACCCGGTCGACGACGTGCAGCCATCCGTCGGCGTCCACCCGGCCGATGTCGCCGGTGTGCAGCCAGCCGTCCTCGTCGATCATGGCGGCGGTCTCCTCGGGCCGTCCCAGATAGCCCTTCATGACCTGCGGACCGCGGATGTGGATCTCCCCGGAGCCGTCGCCGCCGTCCTCCTCGTCGAGCGGCACGATCCGCATCTCGGTGCCGGGCAGCAGCTTGCCGACCGCGCCGGGCGGCGCGTCGCGGGCGTCCAGCGGCACCACGTGCGTGCCCGGGGAGAGTTCCGTCATCCCGTACGCCTGGAGGACCGGCGGCAGCCCCAGCCGCTTGGAGCACGCCTGGGCCAGCTCCGCGTCGAGCGGGGCCGCCGAGCACAGCACGTACTCCAGCGAGCTCAGGTCGTGCGCCGCGACCGCCGGGTGCTTGGCGAGCGCCAGCACGATCGGCGGCGCCACGAACAGCCCCTGCACCCGGTGGGCCGACACCGCCTTCAGGAACTGCTCCAGGTCGAAGCGCGGCAGCACCACGACCGTGGCGCCCTTGCGCAGCGGGGCGTTCATGAGCGCGGTGAGCCCGTAGATGTGGAAGAACGGGAGCACGGCCAGGATGCGGTGCCCCGGCCCCATCGCCAGCGTCGGGTCCAGCTGGGCGAGGTTGGTGGCGATGTTGCGGTGGGTCAGCATCACGCCCTTGGGCACGCCGGTGGTGCCCGAGGAGTACGGCAGCGCGGCCACGTCCTCGCCCGGGGCGAAGGCGATCTCCGGCTCGGGGGCCGTGGACCCCAGCAGGTCGAGGACCGAACGGTGGCCCTCGGCACTGTCGCAGACCAGGATCTCCCGCACTCCGCCCGCCTGCTCCGCGGCCTCGCGGGCCGTCTCCAGCAGGGGCGCGACGGTGACGATCCACGAGGCGCCGCTGTCCCGCAGCTGCCGGGCGAACTCCTCGGTGGTGGCGAGCGGATGCACCGTGGTGACGGCCGCGCCGGCACGCGTGGCGCCGTAGAAGACCGGCGGGTAGGCGATGGTGTTGGGACTGTGCAGGGCGAGGACGTCGCCCTTGCGCAGCCCCGACTCCGCCAGCGCCGCCGCGATGCGGCGGGTGAAGGAGTCGAGCTGCGCGTAGGTGAGCGTCGTGCCCTCCACCCCGTCGATGAGCGCGGGCCGGTCACCGAACTCGGCGGCGCGGCCCAGTACCGCCTCGTGGATCGGCAGGTCGACGGCGGGAACCTCGGGGTACTCGCTGTGGAACACGGCCGGCTGTGGCATGGCCGTTCCCCCCTCCTCGGTAGGACGTGCTCAGTAGGACCTGGGCAGACCCAGCGTGTGGTGCGAGACGTAGTTGAGAATCATCTCCCGGCTGACCGGCGCGATGCGACCCACGCGCGAGGCCGTCAGCAGGGACGCCAGGCCGTACTCGGCCGTCAGCCCGTTGCCGCCGAGGGTGTGCACGGCCTGGTCGACGGCCTTCGCGCCCGCCTCGGCCGCCGCGTACTTCGCCATGTTCGCGGCCTCACCGGCCGCCATGTCGTCGCCGCTGTCGTACAGGAACGCGGCCTTCTGCATCATCAGCCGGGCCAGTTCCAGCTCGATGTGGGCCTGCGCCAGCGGATGGGCGATGGCCTGGTGGGAGCCGATGGGGGCCTTCCACACCTGCCGGGTGCGGGCGTAGTCCACGGCCGCGGCGAGCGCGAAGCGACCCATGCCGATGGAGAAGGCGGCCGTCATGACGCGTTCGGGGTTGAGCCCGGCGAACAGCTGGAGCAGCCCCGCGTCCTCGTCCCCGACCAGGGCGTGCGCGGGCAGTCGCACGTCGTCCAGGTAGATGTGGAACTGCTTCTCCGGGGCCGACAGCTCCATGTCGATCGGCCGGAACTCGAAGCCGGGCGTCTCCCGCTCCACCACGAACAGGCACGGCTTCAGCCTGCCCGTACGGGCGTCCTCGGTGCGGCCCACGATGAGCGTCGCGTCGGCGATGTCGACGCCGGAGACGAAGACCTTGCGGCCGGTGAGCAGCCAGTCGGAGCCGTCCCGGCGGGCCGTGGTGGTCAGCCGGTGCGAGTTGGAGCCCGCGTCCGGCTCGGTGATGCCGAAGGCCATCCGGATGGAGCCGTCCGCGAGCCCGGGCAGCCACCGGCGCTTCTGCTCCTGCGTGCCGAAGCGGGCGATGACCGTGCCGCAGATCGCGGGGGAGACGATGAGCAGCAGCAACGGGCATCCCGCCGCGCCCAGTTCCTCCAGCACGATGGCGAGCTCGGCCAGCCCGCCGCCTCCGCCGCCGTACTCCTCCGGCAGGTTGACGCCGAGGTAGCCGAGCGCCCCGGCCTCCTGCCACAGCTTGTCGGTGTGCCTGCCCTCGCGCACGGCGTCGAGGAAGTAGGGCCGTCCGTAGCGGCGGCCCAGGTCGGAGACGGCCTTGCGCAGGGCACGTCGCTCCTCGCTCTCCAGCAGGACGTTGTCGAAGGTGCCTGTCGGTCCGTTCACAGCGGGCGTACCGCTCATGGCGAGTCCTCCTCCTGAACGACGGCGAGTACGGCTCCGACGTCGACCTGGCGGCCGACCTCGGCGTGCAGTGCGGCGAGCACACCGTCCGCCGGGGCGGCGACGCGGTGCTCCATCTTCATGGCCTCCAGCCACAGCAGCGGCTGCCCCGCCGCCACCTTGTCGCCGACGGCGACATCGGCGAGGCGGACCACCGTGCCCGGCATCGGGGCCAGCAGCGAGCCCGGCGCGAGCTGGGCGACCGGGTCGGGGAAGCGCGGCAGCGCGGTGAAGCGGTGGGCGTCCGGCGGGCCGTCCACGCACACCTCGTCCCCGTAGACGGCCACGTCGAAGGCCCGGCGCACCCCGGCGACCTCCAGCACGACCCGCTCCGGCGTCCGCTCCAGCAGGCGTACGTCCGAATGGCCCCCTGCGGTCAGGCCGTCGCGGCCGAGCCGGTAGCGGACCTCGTACACCGCGCCGCCGGGCTCGGCGCGGTAGCTCTTGGACTGCGGGGCCGAGGGCACGTTGCGCCAGCCGCCCAGCGGATGGCGGCCGGAGGCGTCGGCGAGCGCGGCGGCCAGGGCCGCCAGCCGTGCGGCTCCCTCGTCCTCGGCGGGTGCCGGGCCGAGGCGGTCCAGGAAGGCGGTGGAAACCCGCCCCGCGGCGAAGTCCGGGTGGCGCAGCACTCGTACGAGCAGGTCGCGGTTGGTCACCAGGCCGTGCACCCGGGCCCGCTCCAGGGCGCCCGCGAGCAGCCGGAGCGCCTGCGGGCGGGTGGGGGCGTGGGCGACGACCTTGGCGAGCATCGCGTCGTAGTGCACGCCGATCCGGTCGCCGTCGCCGAAGCCCGCGTCCACCCGCAGCCCCGGTGCCTCCGGCAGCCGGAAGCGGTGCAGGACGCCGGTCTGCGGCTGCCAGTCGCGGGCCGGGTCCTCCGCGTACAGCCGGGCCTCCACGGAGTGCCCGGAGGGCGCCGGGGGAGCGGCCGGGAGCTTCCCGCCCTCGGCGACGTCGAGTTGCAGGGCGACGAGGTCCACACCGAAGACGCACTCGGTCACCGGGTGCTCCACCTGGAGGCGGGTGTTCATCTCCAGGAAGTACGGCCGGCCGTCCGGGGACACCAGGAACTCCACGGTCCCCGCGCCCACATAGCCGATGGCCCGCGCCGCCGCGTCCGCCGCCGCGTACAGCGTCCGGCGCAGTTCGTCGGTGATGCCGGGGGCCGGGGTCTCCTCGACCACCTTCTGGTGGCGGCGCTGCACCGAGCAGTCGCGCTCTCCGAGCGTCCACACGGTGCCGTGGGTGTCCGCCAGCACCTGTACCTCGATGTGGCGGCCGTCCTCGACGTACGGCTCCAGGAAGACCTCGCCGTCGCCGAAGGCGGACAGCGCCTCCGCGCGGGCCGCGGCCAGTTCCTGTTCGAGGACGGCCGCGTCCCGCACGACCCGCATACCGCGCCCGCCGCCGCCCGCCGCCGCCTTGACCAGCACGGGCAGATCGTCCGGCCCGGCCTCCAGCACAGGGACACCGGCCTCGGCCATCAGCCGCTTGGCGCGGGTCTTGGAGCCCATGGCCTCGATGGCCTCGGGCGTGGGCCCGATCCAGGTCAGGCCCGCCGCGACGACGGCCCTGGCGAACTCGGCGTTCTCCGACAGGAATCCGTAGCCGGGGTGGACGGCGTCCGCGCCCGCGGCGAGGGCGGCCTTCACGATGAGGTCGCCGCGCAGATACGTGTCGGCGGGCGCGTCGCCCGGCAGCCGTACGGCGGCGTCCGCCTCCCGTACGTGCGGGGCGGCGGCGTCCGCGTCCGAGTGGACGGCGACGGTGGCGATGCCCAGGTCGCGGCAGGTGCGGAAGACGCGGCGGGCGATCTCGCCGCGGTTGGCCACCAGCACTGATGCGATCACGGTCAGGTGCTCCTCACATCCGGAAGACGCCGAAGCCGCCGCGGGCGCCCTCGACCGGTGCGCTGTGGATCGCCGACAGGCACACGCCGAGCACCGTTCGGGTGTCACGCGGGTCGATCACCCCGTCGTCGTACAGCCGCCCCGACAGGAACATCGGCAGGGACTCGGACTCGATCTGCTGCTCGACCATCGCCCGCAGCCCCGCGTCGGCCTCCTCGTCGAAGGGCAGGCCCCGGGCGGCCGCCGACTGCCGTGCCACGATGGACAACACGCCCGCGAGCTGCGCGGGGCCCATGACGGCGGACTTGGCGCTGGGCCAGGCGAACAGGAAGCGCGGGTCGTACGCACGACCGCACATGCCATAGTGCCCGGCGCCGTAACTCGCGCCCATCAGGACGGAGATGTGCGGGACCTTGGAGTTGGACACCGCGTTGATCATCATGGCGCCGTGCTTGATGATGCCGCCCTGCTCGTACTCGCGGCCCACCATGTAGCCGGTGGTGTTGTGCAGGAACAGCAGCGGGATGTCGCGCTGGTTGGCCAGCTGGATGAACTGCGCGGCCTTCTGCGACTCGGCGCTGAACAGCACGCCCTGCGCGTTGGCCAGGATCCCCACGGGATAGCCGTGCACCCGTGCCCAGCCGGTCGCCAGGCTCGGCCCGTACAGCGGCTTGAACTCGTCGAACTCCGAGCCGTCCACCACCCGCGCGATGACCTCGCGCGGGTCGAACGGCGTCCTGAGGTCGGCGGGGACGATGTCCAGCAGTTCGTCCTCGTCGTACCGCGGCGGGTCGTAGCCGGCGGCCGGGGCGGGGCCCTGCTTGCGCCAGTCGAGCCGGGCGACCACGCGGCGGGCGGTGCGCAGCGCGCCGGGCTCGTCCAGCGCGAAGTAGTCCGCGAGCCCGGAGGTGCGGGCGTGCATGTCGGCCCCGCCGAGCGACTCGTCGTCGCTCTCCTCGCCGGTGGCCATCTTCACCAGCGGCGGGCCGCCGAGGAACACCTTGGAGCGCTCCTTGACCATGATCACGTGGTCGGACATCCCCGGGACGTACGCGCCGCCGGCCGTCGAGTTGCCGAACACGACGGCGACGGTGGGGATGCCGGCCGCCGACAGCCGGGTCAGGTCGCGGAAGAGCGCGCCGCCCGGGATGAAGATCTCCTTCTGGCTGGGCAGGTCGGCGCCGCCCGACTCCACGAGGTTGACCAGCGGGAGGCGGTTGGTGAGCGCGATCTCGTTGGCCCGCAGGGCCTTCTTCAAAGTCCACGGGTTGCTCGCCCCGCCGCGCACGGTGGGGTCGTTGGCGGTGATCACGCACTCGGTGCCCTCGATCACGCCGATCCCGGTCACCAGCGACGCGCCGACCGGGTAGTCGCTGCCCCAGGCCGCCAGCGGCGACAGCTCCAGGAACGGGCTGTCCTGGTCCAGCAGCAGCTCCACCCGTTCCCTTGCGGTGAGCTTCCCCCGCGAGCGGTGCCGGTCCACGTACTTGGGGCCACCGCCCGCGAGCGCCTTCTCGTGCTCGGCCTCCAGCCCGGCGAGGCGTTCCAGCATGGCCGTACGGTTCTCGGTGCTCACGCCGTTCCTCCCTCACGCGGCGCGCGGCCCCGCCCCGGCGGTCCCGCGAACGCCTGGGCGATGTCCAGCCAGCGGTCGGCGTCCGCGCCCTCGGCGCGCACGGCCAGGTCGGCACGGTGCCGGCGGCGGGTCGCCAGCAGGCACAGGTCGAGCGCCGGGCCCGTCACGCGCTGCGCGGCGTCCTGCGGGCCGTACACCCACAGCGTGCCGTCGGGGGCGGTCAGTTCGACCCGGAACTCCTCGACGGGCGGGGTCAGCCCGTGGACGAAGTACGCGTAGTCACGAGCCCGTACGGCGATCCGCGCCACGTGCCGCAGCCGCGCGCTCGGCGGACGCCGTACGCCGAGGGCGTCCGCGACGTCCTCGCCGTGCGCCCAGCTCTCCATGAGCCGGGCCGAGGCCATGGAGGCGGCGCTCATCGGCGGCCCGAACCAGGGAAAGCGCGTCCCGGCCGACTGCGCCCGCAGCGCGGCCTGCAGTTCCGCCCGCCCCGAGCGCCAGCGCGCCAGCAACTGCGCGGGCGGCAGCGCCGCGCCCTCCTCGGCGCCGTCGTCGACGAAGGTGTCGATCGCGGCGGCGGCCTTCTCCGCCACGGAGCCGAAGGCCTCCGGGTCGGTGACCGCCAGCACCGACTGCCGGTCGGTCCAGGCCAGATGTGCGATCTGGTGGGCGATCGTCCAGCCCGGAGCGGGCGTCGGTGTCGCCCAGGCCCCCTCCGGCAGCGGGGCGACCAGGGCGTCCAGGCCCTCGCTCTCGTCCCGAAGGTCGTCCAGTACGGGTGTGGGGTCGGACAAGGGTCCCCCTGAATGACGCAGCGTCAGCGAAGCCGTGCGCGTCACAGGCTGGCACCGCGGCAGGAAACAATCAAGCGTGCTTGCATGATTTTCCGTGCGGCCCCCACGCGGCGGCCCGGAGGCCGCCTGATTGACTGCACCGGGGCCCCCGGCGATCCCGGGCCCCGGCCCGACGGTCCACCGGACAACCCGAGGTTCCATGTACGCTCTGTCGCCGCTGCTGTCTGGCTTCGTCCCCATATGGGTGCTCAGTGCGGCGGGTTACGCGGTCGGCCGCACCGGGCTGCTGGGCCCGCAGGCGGAGTCCGTGCTCGGCGGCTTCGTCTTCAACGTCGCCATGCCGGCCGCCCTGTTCACCATGGTCGCCAGGACACCCCTGGGCGCCTTCGCGAACACGTCCGTGATCGCTTTCGCGGCGGGAACGACCCTGGCCTGCCTGCTCGGGTTCGCCGCCAGCCGGTGGATCTTCGGCCGGCGCCTGCCCGACCAGGCGATCGGCGGCATGGCCGCCGGATACGTCAACTCCGCCAACCTGGGCATCCCGGTGGCGGTGCAGATCCTCGGCGACGCCTCGTTCGTCGCCCCCGTGCTGCTGTTCCAGGTGCTGCTGGTCACCCCGGTGATCCTGGCCGTCCTCGACGCGGGCACCGCCGGTGCCCACAGGTGGCGGGGAAACAACGGCGCCGCCCGGATGCTGCTGTTGCCGCTGCGTACCCCCGTCATCCCGGGGACGGTGCTCGGGTGCGCGGTCTCCGCGGCCGGCTGGCGGCTTCCCGTCGCCCTCGGCCACTCGGTCGAGTTGCTGGGCAACGCGGGCGTGCCGACCGCGCTGATCACCCTGGGCATGTCGCTGCACGGCCGCCCGCCCGCCACCGGCGTCGCGATCCGGGCGGAGGTCGGGGCCGCCGTCCTCATCAAGACCCTTGTCCAGCCCCTGGCCGCGTTCGCGGTCGGCAGTCTCGTCCTGCATCTGCCGGCCCACCAGCTCCTCGCGGTGGTGATCCTCTCCGCACTGCCCAGCGCGCAGAACGTCTTCATCTACGCGCGCCAGTACGAGCTGAGCACCGCGCTCGCCCGCGACGCGGTCATGCTCTCCACGCTGTTGTCGATGGCCACGCTCTCCGCCGCGGCCTGGGCCCTGGGGCCCGCGCACGCCTGATTGCCGTCTCCGGGCGCTTCCGGGCGGCGCCCGGCCGTCGCGGCGGGGCGCCCCCGGCGGGGCGCCCCCGAAGAGGCGCCCCACCGCGTGCGGCTCCGTCAGGCCCGCGCGGCCCGCCGGGCCAGCAGGGCGTCCCTGCGCTCCTCGAACTTGCGGGCCTGGCTGTCCAGCTCGCCCATGAAGAAGCCCAGTTCCTCCTGCGCCTTCAGGCCCTCGGGGCCGAGCCCCGAGGTCTCCAGCACCTTCAGGTGCCGCAGTACGGGCTGGAGCACGTCGTCGTGGTGGATGCGGAGGTTGTAGATCCCGCCGATGGCGATCCGCGCCGCGGAGCGCTCGAAGCCCGGCATCCCGTGCCCCGGCATCCGGAAGCCGACGACCACGTCACGGATCGCCGGCATAGCCTGGTCCGGCGCCATTTGCAGCGCCGCCGCCAGCAGGTTGCGGTAGAAGACCATGTGCAGGTTCTCGTCGGTCGCGATGCGCGCCAGCATGCGCTCGCACACCGGGTCGCCCGACTCGCGGCCCGTGTTGCGGTGCGAGATGCGGGTGGCCAGCTCCTGGAACGCCACGTACGCCACCGAGTGCAGCATGCTGTGCGCGTTGTCGGACTCGAAGCCCTCCGACATGTGGCGCATACGCAGCCGCTCCAGCTCCACCGGGTCCACGGCACGGGTGGTCAGCAGATAGTCCCGCATCACTATGGCGTGCCGGCCCTCCTCCGCGGTCCAGCGGTGGACCCAGGTGCCCCAGGCGCCGTCCCGGCCGAAGAGGGTGGCGATCTCGTGGTGGTAGCTGGGGAGGTTGTCCTCCGTGAGCAGGTTGACCACCAGCGATATCCGGCCGATCTCGGTGACCTTGGACTGCTCGGGCGCCCATGCCTCGCCGCCCATCACCCCGTCGAAGTCACGGCCTTGGCTCCACGGAACGTACTCGTGGGGCATCCATTCCTTGGCCGCCGTCAGGTGACGGTTGATCTCGGTCTCGACGACCTCTTCCAAGGCGTACAGCAGCCTGGTGTCGCTCCATGCTTCCGATCCTGTGCTCTGGGACGGGGCAATGGTCACGCTGGGCTCCTGAGGGATCGCTGAGAGTGCCTACGGAATCGTAAGTTACGAAACCGTAGGTTAGGTACCACTCAAAAGGCAACCCGCCGTCAGGCGTACAGCTCCCGCAGGCGAACGGACAGGCAGGTCACACACCCCTCGAGCTTCTCGAACTCGCCGATGTCCACCAATACGGGTTCATATCCGAGGTCGCCCAGGAGTTCCGCGCTCCGTGGCGCGCTCGCCGCCATCAGCAGCCGGCCGCCGCCGAGCAGCACCACGTGCGCGCCCGCCTCCTCCGGTACCGGCAGGAAGCGGGTGAAGACCGACGGGTCGTCAACCAGCGGCGGATACCCGATGACCGTGCCGTCGGGCAGCGCCGTCACCGCGGACTTCAGGTGCAGCACCTTGGTGACGGGCACGGCCACCACCCGCGCCCCCAGCGGTTCGAACGCGGACCGCAACTGCCGGACGCCCTCGGCGTCGGTCCGCCCGCCCCGGCCCACGTAGACGGTGTCCCCCACCTTGAGCACATCCCCGCCGTCCAACGTGCCCGGTTCGCGCACCCGGTTGACCGACAGTCCCAGCGCGGTGACCGCCTCCTCGGCCCCGGCCGCCTCCGGGCGCCGGGACACGGCACCGGAGCGGGCGAGCAGCGCCACGTTGCGGAAGACGACCACCGCGTCCTCGACGAAGACCGCGTCAGGGCAGTCGTCGGCCGCCGGCACCTCCACCGTCTCCCAGCCGTGGGCCAGCAGCGCCGCCACGTACCCCTCCCACTGGCGTGCCGCGAGCCCGGCGTCGACGGGGGAGCGCTCGACGTGGGTCACCAGCCCCTGGGCCAGGCGCGGACCCGGACGGCGGACGAGCGCCTTCTTGCTCGGCATGGGATGTTCCCTCCCTGGATCGGGGGCGGCCGGCGGCCGTCCCGGGCGCCATCCGGCGGGGCGATAGCATCGGCAGCCTGATGAGTGCCACTCTTGTCGTCAAGGATCTTGCCGCCGGCCACGGGGACCGCGTCCTGTTCTCCGGCCTCGACCTCGTCGTCGCCCCCGGCGACGTCGTCGGTCTGGTCGGGGCCAACGGTGCCGGGAAGTCGACGCTGCTGCGCATGCTCGCGGGCCTGAGCACGCCCGAGCAGGGGCAGTTGCGGCTGAGCCCGCCCACCGCGACCGTCGGCCACCTCCCGCAGGAGCCCGAACGCCGCCCGGACGAGACCGTACGGGCCTTCCTCGCCCGGCGCACCGGGGTCGCCGCCGCCCAGGCCGCGCTCGACGCCGCCACCCAGGCGCTGGTCGACGGGGCGCCCGGCGCGGACGACGCCTACAACGACGGCCTGGAGCGCTGGCTCGCCCTCGGCGGCGCCGACCTCGACGAGCGGGCCGAGGAGGTGAGCGAGGCGCTCGGCCTGGGCGTCGGCCTGGACCTGGCCATGACGGCCCTCTCCGGCGGGCAGGCCGCCCGCGCGGGCCTGGCGTCCCTGCTGCTGAGCCGTTACGACGTCTTCCTCCTGGACGAGCCCACCAACGACCTGGACCTGGACGGTCTGGAGCGGCTGGAGGCGTTCGTCAAGGGCCTCAAGGCGGGCACCGTCCTGGTCAGCCACGACCGCGAGTTCCTGGCCCGCACCGTCAACCGCGTCGTCGAACTCGACCTCGCCCAGCAGCAGATCAACACCTACGGCGGCGGCTACGCCTCCTACCTGGAGGAGCGAGAGACCGCCCGCCGCCACGCCCGCGAGGCCTACGAGGAGTTCGCCGACACCAAGGCCGCACTCGAGTCCCGGGCCCGCATGCAGCGCAACTGGATGGAGCACGGCGTCCGCAACGCCCGCCGCAAGGCGACCGACAACGACAAGATCGGCCGCAAGCTGCGCGCCGAGTCCACCGAGAAGCAGGCCGCCAAGGCCCGGCAGACCCAGCGCATGATCGAACGCCTCGACGTCGTCGAGGAGCCCCGCAAGGAGTGGGAGCTGCGCATGGAGATCGCCGCCGCGCCCCGCGCGGGCGCGGTCGTGGCCACCCTGCGCGGGGCGGAGGTCCGCCGCGGCCCGGAGTTCACCCTCGGGCCGGTCGACCTGCAGATCGACTGGGCCGACCGGGTGGCCATCACCGGCGCCAACGGCTCCGGCAAGTCGACCCTCCTGGCCGCGCTCCTCGGCCGTGTCCCCCTCGACGCGGGCGCGTCCCACCTCGGTCCCGGCGTCGTCGTCGGCGAGGTCGACCAGGCCCGCAAGCTGTTCCTGGGCGGCGAGTCGCTGCTGGACGCCTTCGGCGCGGAGGTCCCCGACACGGCACCCGCGGACGTCCGCACCCTGCTGGCCAAGTTCGGCCTCAAGGCCGCGCACGTCCTGCGCCCCGCCGCAACGCTCTCGCCGGGCGAGCGCACCCGGGCCGCCCTTGCCCTCCTGCAGGGCCGCGGCGTGAACCTCCTCGTCCTGGACGAGCCCACCAACCACCTCGACCTGCCCGCCATCGAGCAGCTCGAGTCCGCCCTCGACTCCTACGACGGCACCCTGCTGCTGGTCACCCACGACCGCCGCATGCTGGAGGCCGTCCGCACCACCCGCCGCATCCGGGTCGACTCCGGGCGCGTCACCGAGCACTGAGGCCCCGCCGCGGTCGCGCCCGGAACGCCCTCCCGTGGGAAGACCGGCACCGTGACCGGGGTTGAATGGACGACCTGTGGTCCGTCCGCGCCCCGAAACGAGGAGATCCGAACGTGAGCATCTACGACATCCCGCTGCGCACCCTCACCGGTGAGCCCGCCTCCCTCGCCGACCACCGGGGCAAGGCCCTGCTGATCGTCAATGTTGCCTCCAAGTGCGGTCTGACCCCGCAGTACGAGGGCCTGGAGCGGCTGCAGAAGCGGTATGCCGACCGTGGGTTCACCGTGCTGGGCTTCCCCAGCAACCAGTTCGCGGGCCAGGAGCCGGGCACGGCCGAGGAGATCGCGACCTTCTGCTCGGCGACCTACGGTGTGAGCTTCCCGCTCTACGAGAAGTCCGACGTCAACGGTGACCAGCGGCATCCGCTGTACGCCACGCTGACCGAGACCGCCGACGCCGAGGGCCAGGCCGGCGACGTCCAGTGGAACTTCGAGAAGTTCCTCGTCGGCGCGGACGGCCAGGTCGTCGGCCGGTTCCGTCCCCGCACCGAGCCGGAGGCCGACGAGATCGTCGCCGCCATCGAGGCCCAGCTCCCCGCTTGAGCCTGCGCGCCGCACTGACCCGCCTCGCCATGCCGGCCGTCGTGGCCGGCACGGCGGTCGCGGGCCCCTGGCCGCCGCCGCACGCGCTGCCGGACCGCATGGCGGACACCGGCGGCGGCACCCAGCTGATCATCGCCGAAGCCGCCTCCCCGGAGGCCACCATCGGGACGCTGACCTGATGGGACCGGCGCGACGGCCGCTGGGTCGCCGCGGGCTCCGCGGCCGCCCGCTTCGGCGGGGGAGGCCTCGTCGAGGGCCGGACCCGTGTGCAGGACACCTCGACCACCCCGACCGGGCTGTACGACCTCCCGTTCGCGCACTGGGGAGGACGGCCGGACCGATGTCCGCGGCACCGGCGACGGCGCCGCGGAACCGCCCGCCCGCCGCAAGCGGCCCCGGAGGGCCGGTGGACAGCGTGCCTGGTGGCAGGAGCTTGCACAGCGGCGTACCCGGCAGCACCTCGACCATGTCCTGACCGGCCCCGCGGCCGAGCGGCCCGAGGAGCGCGGGGTGCTGCGCCGGGCGGCCTACAGCGCCCTGGGCGAGGCCCGCGCGGCCGCCGAGACCTTCGCCGCCGAGCTGCCCTCCCGGCACGGCGGCAACGGCGACTGGTTCCGGGTGGTCGCCGCCTCCGAGCGGATCGTGGACGCGGCCACCGCCTGCGTCGTCCGAATGGAGCAAGGCGCCCCGCGTCCCTCGGCCCGTGAGGGAGCGCAGGTGGTCGCCGCGCTCACGGCGCTCGCCGACACCCTGGACGGCCGGGCCCCCGCCGCGGCCCCCGGATCTCCCCGCGGCCCCGAGTGCGAGACGCTCGCCGGCATCGTCGCCGAGCTGCACTTCATCCGCAGCATCGTCGCCGGCCTGCCGGTGCCCGCGCGGGGGACACGTACCACAGGGCACGCCGTCGCGACAGTGGTGGGCGGAGCCCGGGATTCACGGGCGGGCAATCGTCGCGATCAAGACGGGTGAGGGGCTAAGGTCGGGCCAGCCGGCGAGACCGGGAGGTTGACGAGGTGGCCGTATTCCTGCTCGGGGTGGGGGCCGCTTGCTGTCTGGGGCTGGGCTTCGTACTCCAGCAGCTGGCCGCCCAGCGCGCTCCGCTGTCCGACTTCCTGTCCTTCAGGCTGCTGCTGGACCTCATGCGCATGCCGCAGTGGCTGCTCGGTGTCTTCCTGATGATCTGCGGCATGCTGCTCAGCGCCCTCGCGCTCACCAAGGGCGAGGTCTCCCTCGTCGAGCCGCTGACCGCGACCAACCTGCTCTTCGCGATGGCGCTCTCCCGCCGTCTCACCGGCCAGAGACTCGGCCGGCACGGCTGGTCGGGCGTGGCGCTGCTGGCGATCGGCGTGACGGCCTTCATCGTGGCCGGCCGGCCCTCGGGCGGCGGACCACCCGCCGGGGCGCTGCGCCACTGGCTGGTGGTCGGGGTCGTCGTCGGCCTGGCGCTGCTCCTGGTCGCCTGCGCGCGACGGCTGCGCCCCGCGCGCGAGGCCACGGTGCTGGCGCTCGCCGCGGGCCTGCTCTACGGCCTCCAGGACGCCCTGACCCGGATCTCGGGCCAGGTGGCCGAGGACGAGGGCGTCGGCGCGCTCTTCGTGCACTGGCAGCCGTACGCCGTCGTCGTGATGGGTCTGACCGGGCTGATGCTCGTGCAGAGCGCCTTCGAGACGGCCCCGCTGCGCATGTCGCTGCCCGCGCTGACCGCCGCCCAGCCGCTGGCCGGAATCGCCTGCGGCGTCGGCTTCCTCGGCGACCGGGTACGCCTCACGCCCGGCGCACTGGCCTGGGAGGCGGCGGGGCTCGCCGCGATCGCCGTGGGCGTCGTGCTGCTGGGCCGGCATCCGGCGATGCCGTGCGCGTACGGCACCTCCCGGAAGGACCCGGCCGGCGTCCGCGGAGCCGGCGGGGAATCCGTCAGAATCGTCCGCTGACCCCCTGTCCACCCCGGTCGCCCGCGCGCTCACCCATGAGCAGCCGGGCGACCGTCGCGATGGGCGGCCACGGCCGCTGACCGGCGCCCGCCGCCAGGAAGTGCCGCCGCGTGCCCATCGGCGGGTCCAGCGGGCGGGGCACCACGTCGTCGCGCTGCCGCTCCACCCCCGACGCGGCGAGCAGCGCCACCCCCAGGCCCGCCCCGTGAGCAGGTTCACCAGGTGCAGGCTGTCGCCCGGGACGATCCGCGGGGTGAAGCCGGCCATCGCGCACACCCGCGGGACCAGTTCGTCGTCGTCGCTGCCGCGCGAGTCGGTGATCCACCCGGCCCCGGACAGGCGGCTCAGCGCGGACAGCGGCACCGGATCGCCCGGCCCAGGGTCGCCGGGATGCCCGGCCGGCAGCACGAGCACCGTCGGCTGCGCCGCGAACCGCCGGGCGCCGATCCCGTCCGGCACCGGGCGCGGCACCAGGCTGTAGTCGTGGACGATGCCCTGGCGGCGCTCGCTACCGCCCCACCGTCCAGGTGAAGCGGGGCTCGCGGCGCTCCAGGAACGCGGTCACACCCTCCGCCGTCTCGTCGCTGCCGTCCGCCTGGCGGGCCCAGTGCCCGACCCGCGCCGGGTCGAGTTCGGGCGCGGCGAACTCCTTGGCCGCCGCCTGCGTCAGCAGCGACCGCGAGGCCAGCACCCCGGCGAACTCCTCGACCCGCTTGTCCAGTTCGTCCTCCGCCAGCACCTCGTCCACCAGCCCGGTCCGCAGCGCCCGTTCGTGGCCGATCAGCTCCGCGGAGAACAGCAGGTGCTTCGCCGCCGACGGGCCGACCAGCCCCATCAGCCGCCGGGTGGAGGACGCCGGGTAGACGATGCCCAGCCGCGCCGGGGTGACCCCGAAGCGGGCGCCCTCCGCGGCGAACCGCAGGTCGCAGGCGGCCGCGAGCTGGCAGCCGCCGCCCACGCAGAAGCCGCGGATCGCGGCGAGCGTCGGTTTGGGGAACGCCGCGAGCGCCTCCTCCGCCTCCACGGCCGCGCCCTGCGCCGCACCGGAACCGCTCGCCGGATCGCGCAGGTCGCAGATGTCGGCGCCGGCGCAGAAGGTACCGCCGGCACCGGTGAGCACCAGGACGCGGACGGCGGGGTCCGCGGCGAGGCCGCCGAGCAGGCCGGGCAGCTCCCGCCACATCGCCACGGTCATCGCGTTGCGCTTGGCCGGATTGCTGATCGTCACGGTTGCGGTGGCGCCCACCGTGTCCACCACGAGGCCGGGCCCGGACGGCTCGGACATGTCCGCATCCCTCATCTCGTCGTCGTCCCGGCTGCCGGAGATCGCGAAGGCCGCCGGACCGGGATCCTATCCCGGTCCGTGCCGCGGCAAATCGGGTATATGGGCAGTAGCTCCCGAGTGGCTCCCGACGAGCGCAAGGAGGCGGCGGCCATGGCCCCGTTCAAGGGACGCAAGAGGCACCCGAAGCCCCCGGAGGCCGGGATCAAGCGCAGCCTCGGCTGGGTCGCCGCCCTCGGGGCGGTCCTCGTCGTGGGCGGCCTGGTCGGGTTGTTCTACGTGGGCTTCGCCACCATCACCTCGATGCTGCTCTTCGGCTGGCTGCTGCTGGCCGGCGGCGTCGTCGGCCTGGTCCAGGCGGTGCAGAACCGCGACACGAGCTTCTTCTGGCTCGCCCTGGTCGTCGCGGCCCTCTACATCGCCGCCGGGGTGGTGGTGATCCGCAACCCCGAGCAGACGGCGGCCGCACTCACCATGTTCGCGGCGCTGCTCTTCCTGACCGGCGGGATCTTCCGTCTCTTCGGCGGCATGGTGGTGCGCGGACCGCACATGGTGTGGACGCTCATCCAGGGCGCGATCGGCATCCTGCTGGCGATCCTGGTCCTCGGGAACTGGCCGGAGAGCAGCCTCTACGTCATCGGCGCCTTCTTCTCGCTGGCGCTGCTCTTCGACGGACTGGGACTGCTCGGCGCCGGCCTCGGCGGCCGCCGGATCGTCGGAATGGTCGCCGATGCCCGGGACGCCCCGCTGACGCGTCAGTGAACCGGCACCGCCAGATCAGTAGGGCTCACGGGCCTGGCACGTCCGATCGCCTTGAGTCGGCAGCGATCGAAAGGTGCGGATTTGCGGTCAGCGGCTCGGGGCGGGGCCGTCGGCTGCCGACACTCGATCCGTGAGGCGGATCTCGCCGCCGCCGTGGGCGGCCCAGCGGGGCCGCGGGTGCATCGCGCGAATGCGAGGGTGAAGACCGCCATGGACGTACGCGGGAGCGTCCCGCCCCCCGACCCGGTGCCCCCGATGGCGCCGGATGTCCCGCGCCCGTACGAGGGCGTGTGGCGTTTCACCGCCCCCGCGCTGGACTCCTCGGTGCCGCAGGCCCGGCACGCCGTGCGGGAGCTGGTCGTCCGCCAGGGCGTGCCGGTCAGCGAGGAACTGCTGCACGGCCTGCTGCTGATCGTCTCCGAGCTGGTCACCAACGCGGTGCGGCACGCCGCGCTGCTGTCGCCGGAGATCGCCGTGGAGTTCGCCGTCGGCGTGGACTGGGTCCGGGTGGCCGTCGAGGACAACCATCCGTACCGGCCCAAGGCCCTCCAGGTCGACGACGCCGACACCGGCGGGCGCGGTCTCCTGCTGGTCAAGACGGTCACCGCCGAGGCCGGCGGGATGTGCGACGTCCAGCAGACCACGACCGGCGGCAAGGTCATCTGGGCCGCGCTGCCGCTGCCGCCCGGCCTGGTGCGCTGACCCCACTGACCCCACTGACCCCAACTGATCCCACTGACCCCGCCGGGCGCGCGGCGGCCGCGTTACCAGCCCGCGTCGCCGGTCAGCTCGCGCACGGCGGGCAGCGCGGCCCCGAGCACGGTCGGGAACCAGGCGGAGAACGGCCCGGAGGCACGGAGCGCGGCGAGCTCGGTGGGCGACACGAAAGCGGTCTCGCCGATCTCCTCCGGATCCGGGTCCAGCGGCGCGGTCACCAGGCCGACGAAGAGGTGGTTGTACTCCTGCTCGACCAGCCCCGACGCCGGGTCCGGGTGGTTGTAGCGGACCGTGCCGGCCTCCCGCATCAGCGCGGGTGCCACGCCGAGCTCCTCGGCGGTGCGGCGCGCGGCGGCGACGAAGGGCGCTTCGCCCGGGTAGGGGTGGCCGCAGCAGGTGTTCGACCACACACCCGGGGAGTGGTACTTGCCCGCCGCGCGGCGCTGCAGCAGCAGCCTGCCCTCGCCGTCGAAGAGGAAGACCGAGAACGCCCGATGGAGCCGCCCCGGCGGCAGGTGGGCCGACAGCTTCTCCGCGGTACCGATCGTCACACCGGTCTCGTCGACCAGCTCGAGGAGGATCGGCGCCGGGGCACCGTTTGAAGAGGGGTCCGCGGCGGGTGTGCGGGGCCGGCCGGCGGCGGGGCTCGTGGGCATGGCCATCCTTTGCTTCGACGACAAGACCTCAGTCTGCCTCACGCGGGGACGCGCGACGTGGTTGCAGGGCGTTCCCGTCCCGTGACACTGCGTCGCACGGCGCGGCGTGCCGTCAGTGACACAGACGCGCCTCGTGCTCCGCGTGTCCCACCGGCTCCAGCTGGAAGGTGCAGTGCTCCACGTCGAAGTGGGTGCCGAGACAGCCCTGCAGGTCGTGCAGCATCTTCTCGTGGCCGACCGCGTCGAGGACGTCCCGGCTCACCACGACGTGCGCGGAGAGCACCGGCATTCCCGAGGTGATCGTCCACACGTGGAGGTCGTGCAGCCCGGCCACCCCGGGCAGCGCCAGGATGTGCGCGCGTACGTCGGCCATGTCCACGTCCTTGGGCGCGGCCTCCAGCAGGACGTCGATCGCCTCGCGCAGCAGCTTCCACGTCCGCGGGACGATCATCAGGCCGATCAGGAGCGAGGCGACCGGGTCCGCCTGCCGCCAGCCGGTCGCCAGGATCACCAGCGCCGCCACGACCACGGCCAGCGAGCCCAGCGCGTCCGCCATCACCTCCAGGAAGGCGCCCCGGACGTTGAGGCTCTCGCGCTGCCCGCGCATCAGCAGCAGCAGGGACACCGAGTTCGCCACGAGGCCGATCGCGCCGAAGACGACGGTGAGCCCGCCGTCGACCTCGGTGGGCGTGATCAGCCGGCGGACCGCCTCGTAGAAGATGAAGGCGCCCACGCCGAACAGCAGCACCGCGTTGGCCACCGCCGACAGGATCTCGGCGCGTGCCAGCCCGAAAGTGCGGCGCTCGCTCGGCGGGCGGTTGGCGAAGTGGATGGCCACCAGCGCCATCCCCAGGCCCGCCGCGTCGGTCGCCATGTGCCCGGCGTCCGCGAGCAGGGCGAGCGATCCGGTGAGCGCGCTGCCCGTGACCTCCGCGACCAGGATCAGCAGCGTGATGCCGAGCGCCATGCGCAGCCGTCCGCGGTACGCGGCGGCCGCCGTGCCCGCCGGTACGGACCCCGGACCGTGCGAGTGGCCGTGTCCGTGTCCGTGCGCGTGCCCTGCGCCCATCGCCCGACACTCCCGTCCGTCGCCCTCCGCGCGACGGCGTGCCCGCGCGCGGAGAGCGGCGAGCCCAGTGAACAACGGTCACCTTCCGTGGGCAACTCGCCGACGGCGACCGCTGTCGTGACCCGGTGACCTGCGGCGATGGGGCCCGCGCCGGCCGTGGGGAAACGCCGGTGGTCAGGCGCCCCGCGCCTGCGGGTGGTTCAGGCACCAGCCCTCCCACGCGGACTCCACCATCTCGCGGACGCCGCGGGTCGCCGTCCAGCCCAGCTCCCGGCGGATCAGCTCGGACGAGGCGACCACGCTCGCCGGGTCGCCCGCGCGCCGCGGCAGGACCAGCGGCTCGACGTCCTTGCGGCCCGTGACCTCCAGGATGACGTCGATCAGCTCCCGGACGGAGACGCCCTCGCCGCGTCCGATGTTCACCGTCAGGTCGGCCCCGCCGTCCCGCTCGCCGACCCAGCGGGCCGCCGCGAGGTGGGCGTCGGCGAGGTCCTCGACGTGGATGTAGTCGCGCACGCACGTGCCGTCGGGGGTGGGGTAGTCGTCCCCGAAGATCTGCGGGGCCTCGCCGCGGGTCAGCTTGTCGAAGACCATCGGGACGATGTTGAACACCCCGGTGTCGGCGAGCCGGGGCTCGGCAGCCCCCGCGACGTTGAAGTAGCGCAGGCAGGCGGTGGAGATCCCGTGCGCCCGCCCGGCCGCGCGGACCAGCCACTCGCCGGCCAGCTTGGTCTCGCCGTACGGGCTCAGCGGCAGGCAGGGCGTGGACTCGGTCACCAGCGGTACGTCGGGCAGGCCGTACACGGCGGCGGAGGAGGAGAAGACGAAGCGGCCGATCCCCGCGTCCGCCACGGCCTCCAGCAGCGTGCCGAGGCCGCCGAGGTTCTCCCGGTAGTAGCGCAGCGGCTGCTCCACCGACTCCCCGACCTGCTTCCTGGCGGCCAGGTGCACCACGCCCGTGACGCCGTGCTCCGCGATCGCGCGGTCCAGCACGGCGCGGTCCATGACGGAGCCGGTCACCACGGGGACGTCCGCGGGCACCCTGGCCGGCACACCGGCCGAGCCGTCGTCGAGCACGACCACACGCTCGCCCGCGCGGCCCATCGCCCGCACCACGTGAGATCCGATGAAGCCTGCCCCGCCGGTGATCAACCATGCCATGGCGCCACCCTAGTGGCTCCGCTCGGGAGCCAGGGAGCACCGACCTGCTCCCCGCGAGGTCACCGCGGCGCCGGTTCCCGGGAGGGTGCCGCACGCCGGCGGCGGACGACCGTCCCGAGGCGACGCCGAGGCGGAGCAGCCGCGGCACCCGGCGGCCGCCCCGTGACGTCCCGGCCCACCACCTTCCTCAGCCGGTTCGCATGCCACCCAGCGCCCCTCCCGTCACAGGGCTCCGGCACCCTCCGTGAGCCGCCTGGTACGGGGCGTACCGGACGGTTGTCGATGCTTGCCCGATCGACCATGATGATCACGCCCAGCGGCCCGCTGCAGGGGGAACGGCCGGTGAACGGAGCCTTCCGGGAATCCGATAGCCTCTGCCGACACGGCCCCCGCGCGGTGCGTCGCACCCCGCGGCGACGGCGTCCCCGGAAGGCGCCGAGCACGCACGCATGTTCAGGGAGATGAGTCCTTCTGTCGACCGCCATCCTCACCGGTCCGCCGGTCGCGATGTCGCCGATCGAGGGCGACCTGCGGAACCTCGGCTTCGAGGTCGTCACCGCGAAGGACGCCGCCTCGCTCGCCACCTGTCTTCGGGCCGTCCCGCCGGGCGAGCGCGTCGCCGTGGTCGACCCGCGCTTCGTCGGGCACCGGCACGCACTGCGGCTCGGGCTGACCGACCCCCGCTTCGACGCCTCAACTGTGCCGGGCGCCGTCTCGGTGCGCCCCGACGCCCGCGCCGCCCTGGTGCGGGCCGTCGCGGAGACCGGTGTGGAAGGCGAGGGGGAGACCCTCGCCGACCGGCTCGCCGGGCGCATGGAGAAGGACGGCGTGCCCGTGCACCGTCCCGAGCTCGGCGTCCTGGTCGCGACCGTGCCGGCCGACGTCACCGGGCGCGCGGACGCCGAGGCGGCCGTCGCCGCCGTCGACGACGAGGCGGTGCGGCTGCGCAGCGCCGTGAAGTCCCGCGACGGCTTCTTCACCACGTTCTTCATCAGCCCCTACTCCCGCTACATCGCGCGCTGGTGCGCCCGCCGCGGGCTCACGCCCAACCAGGTCACCACCGCCTCGCTGCTGGTGGCCCTGGTCGCGGCCGCGTGCGCGGCCACCGGGACCCGGCCGGGATTCGTGGCCGCGGGCGTGTTGCTGCTCGCGTCCTTCGTCCTGGACTGCACCGACGGCCAGCTGGCCCGCTACTCGCTGCGGTACTCCACGCTCGGCGCCTGGTTGGACGCCACCTTCGACCGCGCCAAGGAGTACGCCTACTACGCCGGTCTCGCGCTCGGCGCCGCCCGCGGCGGCGACGACGTCTGGGCGCTGGCGCTCGGGGCGATGGTGCTGCAGACCTGCCGCCACGTCGTGGACTTCGCCTTCGCCGAGACCGCCCGGGACGCCGGCACCGGCACCGGCGCCGGCGCGCTGTCCCAGCGGCTCGACCACGTCGGCTGGACGGTGTGGCTGCGCCGCATGATCGTGCTTCCGATCGGCGAACGCTGGGCGCTGATCGCGGTGCTCACCGCGGCGACCACGCCGCGCATCACCTTCACCGTGCTCATCGCCGCCTCCGCGCTCGCCGCCTGCTACACCACGGCGGGCCGGGTGCTGCGTTCGGTGCGGGGCCGGATGGCCGGCGGCGACACCGCCGCCCGGGCCCTGGCGGATCTGTCCGACACCGGCCCGCTCGGCGAGGGACTCACCCGCCTGTTCCGGGGCCGCGGGGTTCCCGCCGCCGCGGTGCTGGGCGCGGCGGTGATGACAACCACGTCGATCCTCGCCCCGGTGGGCAGCTGGTGGCCGTTCGCCGCCGCCTGCTGCTACGCCGTGACCTCGGCCCTGGCCGTCGCCAGGCCGCTCAAGGGAGCCCTCGACTGGCTCGTGCCGCCGGTGTTCCGCGCGGCCGAGTACGGAACCGTCCTGGCGCTGGCCGCTGTCTCCGACGTCAACGGAGCGTTGCCCGCGGCTTTCGGACTGGTGGCCGCGGTCGCCTACCATCACTACGACACGGTGTACCGCATCCGCGGCGGGACCGGGGCGCCCCCGCGGGCCCTGGTGCGCGCGACCGGCGGCCACGAGGGCCGGGTACTGCTGGTCTCCGCGGGGGCTGCGGCCCTGGCGGGCACCACGGGTCTCACCGTGGGGCTGACCGTCCTGGCCGTCGTGCTGGCGGTGGTGGTCCTGACCGAGAGCATCGGCTTCTGGGTGTCCTCGCAGGCACCCGCTGTACACGACGAAACTGGAGGACCTGCATGATCGGCCTCGTGCTGGCGGCCGGCGCCGGACGGCGACTGCGCCCCTACACCGACACCCTGCCGAAGGCCCTGGTGCCGGTGGACCCGGCGGGCGCGGGCACCACGACCGTCCTGGACCTCACCCTGGGCAACTTCGCCGAGGTCGGCCTGACCGAGGCCGCCATCGTCGTGGGCTACCGCAAGGAGGCCGTCCACGAGCGGCAGGCCGCCCTGGAGGCCAAGTACGGTCTGAAGCTCCACCTCGTCGAGAACGACAAGGCCGAGGAGTGGAACAACGCCTACTCCCTGTGGTGCGCCCGTGACGTCATCAAGGAAGGCGTCATCCTCGCCAACGGCGACACCGTGCACCCGGTCTCCGTCGAGAAGACCCTGCTCGCCGCCCGCGGCGACGGGCAGCGGATCATCCTCGCCCTCGACACGGTCAAGCAGCTCGCCGACGAGGAGATGAAGGTCATCACCGCTGACGGCAAGGGCGTCCAGCGGATCACCAAGCTGATGGACCCGGCGTCCGCGACCGGCGAGTACATCGGCGTCACACTCATCGAGAGCGAGGCCGCCGCAGACCTGGCCGACGCCCTGAAGGCCACTTTCGAGCGCGACCCGCAGCTGTACTACGAGGACGGCTACCAGGAGCTGGTCAACCGCGGCTTCCAGGTCGACGTCGCTCCCATCGGTGACGTGTCCTGGGTCGAGATCGACAACCACGACGACCTGAACCGTGCCCGGGAGATCGCGTGCCGGTACTGACGAGGCTCATCCCCTCGCCGGTCGTCGTCGACATCCGTGCCGGGGCCCTGGACGACCTGGCAGCCGTCCTCGCCGACCAGCGCATCTCCAGTTCCGGCAGGCTGGCCTTCGCGGTCAGCGGCGGCTCGGGCGCGCTGCTGCGTGAGCGGCTGGCCCCCGCGCTGCCCGGCGCCGACTGGTACGAGGTGGCCGGGGGCACCATCGACGGAGCGGTCAAGCTCGCCGACGCCATGCGCGGCAGCCGCTACGACGCGGTGGTCGGGCTCGGCGGCGGGAAGATCATCGACGCCGCCAAGTACGCCGCGGCGCGGGTCGGCCTGCCACTGGTGGCGGTGGCGACGAACCTGGCGCACGACGGGCTGTGCTCGCCGGTGTCCACCCTGGACAACGACAACGGTCGCGGCTCCTACGGCGTGCCGAGCCCCATCGCGATGGTCATCGACCTCGACGTGATCCGCGAGGCCCCCGTGCGGTTCGTGCGTTCCGGGATCGGGGACGCGATCTCGAACATCTCCTGCATCGCGGACTGGGAGCTGTCGCACCGCGAGACCGGCGAGCCGATCGACGGGCTGGCCGCCGCCATGGCGCGTACCGCCGGCGAGTCGGTGCTCCGGCACCCCGGCGGCACGGGCGAGGACGAGTTCCTGACCGTGCTGGCCGAGGCGCTGGTGCTCACCGGCATCGCGATGTCGATCAGCGGCGACAGCCGCCCCGCCTCCGGGGCGTGCCATGAGATCAGCCACGCGATCGACCTGCTGTACCCCAAGCGGGCCGCGGCCCACGGTGAGCAGGTCGGCATCGGTGCCGCCTTCGCGATGTTCCTGCGCGGTGCCAAGGAGGAGGCCGGTCTTTTCGCCGAGGTGCTGCACCGCCACGGTTTGCCCACCACTCCGGGCGATATCGGCTTCACCGAGGCCGAGTTCGTCAAAGCCGTTGAATACGCTCCGCAGACCCGCCCCGGGCGCTACACGATCCTGGAGCACTTGGAGCTGTCCACCGAACAGATCAGGGACGCGTACGCCGACTATGCCAAAACCATCGGTAGCTGAGCTGCGGCCGGTCGTTCACCCCGCGGGGCTGAAGGACCGGCGCAGCGGTGAGCACTGGGCCGGCCGCATCTACATGCGGGAGATCTCACTGCGCTGGACGAGGCATCTCGTCAACAGCCGCGTGACGCCCAATCAACTCACGTACCTCATGATCGTCGCCGGTGTGGCGGCCGGCGCGGCGCTGCTCGTGCCCGGCCTGGCCGGCGCCGTGGCCGGCGCGCTGCTCATCCAGCTGTACCTGCTGCTGGACTGCGTGGACGGCGAGGTGGCCCGCTGGCGCAAGCAGACCTCGATCACCGGCGTCTACCTCGACCGGGTGGGGCACTACCTGTCCGAGGCGGCGCTGCTGGTCGGCTTCGGGCTGCGGGCGGCCGACCTCTTCCACCGCGACGGCACCGGCACCCAGTGGGGCTGGGCCTTCCTCGGGACGCTGGCCGCGCTCGGCGCCATCCTGATCAAGGCGGAGACGGATCTGGTCGACGTGGCCCGCTCGCGCAGCGGCCTGCCCGCCGTCCAGGACGAGGCCTCCGTGCCCCGCTCCTCCGGGCTGGCGCTGGCCCGCAAGGCCGCCGCCGCGCTGAAGTTCCACCGGCTGGTGGGCGGCGTGGAGGCATCACTGCTGATCCTCGCCGCCGGCGTCGCGGACTCCTTCCACGGCGACCTGCTGTTCACCCGTATCGCCGTCTGCCTCCTGGCCGCGATCGCCGTGCTGCAGACGCTGCTGCACCTGGTGTCGATCCTCGCGTCGAGCAGGCTGAGGTGAGCGCCGTGGGGACGTCGGCCGGGACGATCCGCCTCGGCGCGGTGATCATCACCATGGGCAACCGCCCCGAGGAGCTGCGCGACCTGCTGGACTCGGTCGCCAAGCAGCGCGGCCCGGCGATCGAGATCGCCGTGGTCGGCAACGGTTCGCCGCTGCCCGAACTGCCCGCCGGGGTGCGGTCCGTCGAACTGCCCGAGAACCTGGGCATCCCCGGCGGCCGCAACGTCGGCATCGAGGCCTTCGGCCCCGGTGGCAGCGAGGTGGACGTCCTGCTCTTCCTGGACGACGACGGGCTGCTGCCGAACGAGGACACCGGGGAGCTGGTCCGCGAGGCCTTCGCCGCGGACCCCCGGCTCGGCATCGTCAGCTTCCGGATCGCCGACCCGGAGTCCGGGACCACCCAGCGCCGCCACGTCCCCCGGCTGCGGGCCTCCGACCCCCTGCGCTCCTCGCGCGTCACCACCTTCCTCGGCGGTGCCAACGCGGTGCGCACGCAGGTCTTCCGGGAGGTGGGCGGTCTGCCCGACGAGTTCTTCTACGCCCATGAGGAGACCGACCTCGCCTGGCGGGCCCTCGACGCGGGCTGGATGATCGACTACCGCGCCGACATGGTGCTGTTCCACCCGCTGACCGCCCCGTCCCGGCACGCGGTCTACCACCGTATGGTGGCCCGCAACCGCGTGTGGCTGGCCCGCCGCAACCTCCCGTGGGCGCTGGTCCCCGTCTACCTCGGCGTGTGGATGCTGCTGACCCTGCTGCGCAGGCCCTCGGGCCCCGCGCTGAGAGCCTGGTTCAGCGGTTTCAAGGAGGGCTGGACGACGCCGAGCGGCCCGCGCCAGCCCATGCGGTGGCGGACCGTGTGGCGTCTCGCCCGACTGGGCCGGCCCCCCATCATCTGACAAGCTCGGACGAGAGTGACCCCGCGCGACGGGCCCGGCCCGCGGCGCGCCAAGAGGACGAAAGTGTCAACTGTGAGCGAGACAACGCACGACGGTGCGGTCGCCGTGGGCCCGGTGCCCCCGGCGGGCACGCCGTCCCAGCTGGCGGCCCGGTACGGTCTGTCCGTCAGCGGCGCGCGCCCGGGTCTTGCCGAGTACGTACGGCAGCTGTGGGGCCGCCGCCACTTCATCTCGGCGTTCGCCCGGGCCCGCGTGTCGGCGCAGTACACCCAGGCCCGGCTGGGCCAGTTGTGGCAGGTGCTGACCCCGCTGCTCAACGCGGCCGTGTACTACTTCATCTTCGGCCTGCTGCTGGGCACCGACCGCGGCGTGGACAACTTCATCGCCTTCCTGGTCACCGGTGTCTTCATCTTCACCTTCACCCAGTCCTCGGTGCTGGCGGGGGTGCGTGCCGTCTCGGGCAACCTCGGGCTGATCCGCGCGCTGCACTTCCCACGCGCGAGCCTGCCGATCGCGTTCACCCTGGTCCAGCTGCAGCAGCTGCTGATGTCGATGTTCGTGCTGCTGGCGATCGTGCTGATGACCGGTGAGGTGCCCGGGCCTTCGTGGCTGCTGGTCGCGCCCGCGCTCGTCCTGCAATGCGTGTTCAACGCGGGCCTGGCCCTGGTGATGGCCCGGCTGGGCAGCAAGATGACCGACCTCGCGCAGCTGATGCCGTTCATCCTGCGGACCTGGATGTACGCCTCCGGCGTCATGTACAGCATCAGCCACTTCGCGGCGCACGCGCCGGCGGCGGTCAAGATCCTTCTGGACGTCAACCCCGCGGCGGTCTACATCGACCTCATGCGCTTCGCGCTGATCGACAGCTTCACCTCCGAGCAGCTGCCCCCGCACGTGTGGGCGCTGGCCCTGGGCTGGGCCGTGATCATGGGCATCGGGGGCTTCGTGTACTTCTGGAAGGCCGAGGAGAGGTACGGCCGTGGCTGAGCACATCGACACCGCCGCGGGCGGCGAGCGCATCCCCACCGTGATCGTGGACGACCTGCACATCGTGTACCGGGTGCACGGCGCCGGCTCCAGCAAGGGAAGCGCCGTCGGCGCCCTGTCCCGCCTGGTCACCGGCAGGGGCAACCCGAACGTCCGCATGGTGCACGCGGTGCGCGGTGTGAGCTTCACCGCCTACCGGGGTGAGTCCATCGGGCTCATCGGCTCCAACGGCTCGGGCAAGTCCACCCTGCTCAAGGCGGTCGCGGGCCTGCTGCCCGCGGAGAGCGGCAAGGTGTACACCCAGGGGCAGCCCTCGCTGCTCGGCGTGAACGCCGCGCTGATGAACGACCTGACCGGCGAGCGCAACGTCATGCTCGGCGGTCTCGCGATGGGCATGTCGCAGGAAGAGGTCAGGCAGCGCTACGACTCGATCGTCGACTTCTCCGGCATCAACGAGAAGGGCGACTTCATCTCGCTCCCGATGCGGACCTACTCCTCCGGCATGGCGGCCCGCCTGCGCTTCTCGATCGCCGCGGCCAAGAGCCACGACGTCCTGATGATCGACGAGGCGCTGGCGACCGGTGACAACCGGTTCCGCAAGCGCTCCGAGGCGCGGATCCGCGAGCTGCGCAAGGAGGCCGGCACGGTCTTCCTGGTCAGCCACAACAACAAGTCGATCCGCGACACCTGCGACCGCGTCCTGTGGCTGGAGAAGGGCGAGCTGCGCATGGACGGTCCGACGGACGAGGTGCTCAAGGCGTACGAGGAGTTCACCGCGAAGTGAACCCGCAGGCCGGCCCGCGCTCCCTGACCGGGGGCGCGGGCCGGCGCACGCCTGCGGGCCGGGACGTGCCCGCAGGCGCCCCGGTGCTCGCCCGGCTGGGCGGTGCGCCGAACTCTCCCTCTTCCACGCCGTGTTCGGCCGCGCTCGTCCCCGGCCGCGACGACGGCCGTCCGTCTGCCGCGCCGCCCCTCCTCCCGCACGCCGTCCGTGCCTCCGCACGGATACGCCAAGTGAGTGGGCGCGCGCCCGGCGTGTCCGGGCCGTGCGGACTGCGGGGCGAATGGGGCTGATGATTTTCCCGGGATTTTGCGAGACACCGGGGACGGGAACCCGCGGTTTGTGCGTTCCTGCTTTCGGATCGACATCGGTCCGCCCCCCGGCGCACGCCGGAGCGGATCCGCGCCGTAAGCTGTAGCGGTACTCAATCGCCGGATCTCGGGCGATACGTCCGGAGAGTCGGTTCGAGTGCCGGGACGGCCGGGAGCAGGAATTATAGGAGCGGCGTGTCCGAAATTGGGTGTAATGGGCTATCGGTGTAGAACGGGGGATGTGACGGCAATGGCTCTGTGGACCCCTGGGGAGAAAGCACCCACCGCCCGCACACCGGGACGTCCACGGTGACCGGTCTCAAGCCCGAGGCGCGGGCTGTCACGGCGCCGGACCCCCATTCACGTGCCGTCCTCGACAAGGCGGCCCGCGAGAACTTCCCCGTCGCACCCTTCTTCGTACCCCGCTCCTGGCGCGCCGACCTGATGGCCGTCTACGGCTTCGCCCGGCTCGTCGACGACATCGGCGACGGTGACCTGGCCGACGGCGGCCGCACGGACGCCGTACGCCTGGGACTGCCCGCGGAGGCGGCGGGGGACCGCCTCGCCATGCTCGACGCCTTCGAGGCCGACCTGCGCCGGGTCTTCGACGCGGGCCCCGACGACGTCCGCCACCCTCTGCTGCGCGCGCTGCTGCCCACCGTCCGGCGGCACGGCCTGACGCCCGCGCCCTTCCAGGGCCTGGTCGAGGCCAACCGCCAGGACCAGGTGGTCCGCCGCTACGCCACCTACGAGGACCTCCTCGCCTACTGCGAGCTGTCGGCCAACCCGGTCGGCCGGCTCGTGCTCGGCATCACCGGCACCGCCACGCCCGAGCGGATCCGCCGTTCGGACGCGATCTGCACCGCGCTGCAGATCATCGAGCACCTCCAGGACGTGACCGAGGACCTCGGCCGCGACCGTATCTACCTGCCCGCCGAGGACATGAAGCGCTTCGGCGTCACCGAAACCGATCTCACCGCCGCGACCGCGGGCGCACAGGTGCGCGCACTCGTTGCGTACGAAGCGGAACGCGCCCGAGACCTCCTGAATGAAGGCACCCCCTTGGTGGGTAGCGTCCACGGCAGGCTCAGGCTGTTGCTCGCCGGGTTCGCCGGAGGAGGCCGCGCCGCCTTGCGGGCGATCGCGGACGCGGGGTACGACGTGCTGCCGGGTCCGCCGAAGGCGGGCAAGTTCAGCCTGCTGCGCGAGGTGGGGTCGACATTGCGAAGAGAGGGGTGAGCCGGACTGTGAACGGCTCCGATCGCATGTCCGGACCGGTGCTCGCGGCCTACCGCTACTGCGAGGTCGTCACCGGCCACGAGGCCCGGAACTTCGCCTACGGCATCCGGCTGCTGCCCACCCCCAAGCGGCAGGCCATGTCCGCCCTGTACGCCTTCTCCCGGCGGGTGGACGACATCGGCGACGGCGACCTCGAACTCCCCGAGAAGCAGCGGCGGCTGGACGGGACCCGGGCCCTGCTCACCCGGATCCGGGAGGGCGTCGTCACCGACGACGACACCGACCCGGTGGCCGTCGCGCTCGCCGACGCCGCCCGCCGCTTCCCGATCCCCCTCGGCGGGCTCGAGGAGCTGATCGACGGCGTGCAGATGGACCTGCGCGGTGACACCTACGAGACCTGGGAGGATCTCGCGTCCTACTGCCGGTGCGTCGCCGGGGCCATCGGCCGGCTCTCGCTCGGTGTCTTCGGCACCCTGCCCGGCGCGCCCGGCCGGGAGCGCGCCGCGGAGTACGCGGACACCCTTGGGCTCGCCCTGCAACTCACCAACATCCTGCGGGACCTGCGTGAGGACGCCTCCAACGGACGCGTCTACCTGCCCGCCGACGACCTCGCGAAATTCGGCTGTTCCGACGGGTTCCTCACCGACACCCCGCCGCCGGGGTCCGACTTCGCGGGCCTGGTCGAGTTCGAGGTGAAGCGGGCCCGCGCGCTGTTCGCCGAGGGGTACCAGCTGCTGCCCATGCTGGACCGCCGCAGCGGTGCCTGCGTCTCCGCCATGGCCGGCATCTACCGCCGCCTTCTGGAGCGCATCGCCGCCGATCCCGAGGCCGTCCTGCGCGGCCGGGTCTCGCTGCCCGGTCATCAGAAGGCGTATGTCGCGGCGCGCGGCCTCGCCGGTCTCGACGCCCGACGTGCCGCCAGGGGGCGCGTGTGACACCCGCCCCATCGGCCGTGGGCCTCTTCCTCCGCACCGGCAAAAGCACCGCAACCGGCACGGGAGCGGCAGCGTCACGGAAAAGCGCCGTTTTCCGCCGCCGTGAGGCAACCGCGGTCATGCCGGAGGCGTCACTGTCGGCAACGGTGCGCCGCTCCGCGCGCGGCGGCACCCGGGGGAGGACGCATGGCTGAGCGCACTGCCGTCGTGATCGGCGGCGGGCTCGCGGGCACGACGGCGGCACTGGCCCTGGCCGACGCCGGACTGCGCGTCACCCTGCTCGAGGCCCGGCCCCGGCTGGGCGGGCTCGCCTTCTCCTTCCGGCGCGGTGACCTGACCGTCGACAACGGCCAGCATGTCTTCCTGCGGTGCTGCGTCGCCTACCTGCGGTTCCTGGAGCGCATCGACGCGGCCGACCTGGTCACCCTCCAGGAGCGGCTCGACGTGCCGGTGCTCGACGTGGCCACCTCGCGGCCCAGGCTCGGCCGGCTGCGCCGCGCGGGGCTGCCCGTACCGCTGCACCTGGCCGCCAGTCTGGCCACCTATCCTCACCTGTCGCTGGCGGAGCGGGCGTCCGTCGGGCGGGCCGCGCTCGCGCTGCGCTCGCTCGACCCCGCCGACCCGGCGCTGGACGCCGTCGACTTCGGCAGCTGGCTGCGGGGGCGCGGCCAGTCGGCCCGCACCGTCGAGGCGCTGTGGGACCTGGTCGGCGTCGCGACGCTGAACGCCACGGCCGACGAGGCGTCACTGGGCCTGGCAGCCATGGTCTTCAAGACCGGGCTGCTCTCCGCGCCGGGCGCGGCGGACATCGGCTGGGCCGCCCGGCCGCTCGGCGAGCTGCACGACGACCGCGCCCGCACCGCCCTGGACAAGGCCGGCGTGCGGACGTTGCTGCGTGCCCGCGCCACCTCGCTCACCCGCACGGACGCACCCGAGCCGGTACGGTCCGCCGACGGCGGCCCGAGGGGCGACGGCCCGGTCTGGGAGGTCGAGGCCGAGACCGGACCCGGGCGCGCCGAGCGCTTCACGGCCGACACCGTCGTCCTGGCCGTGCCGCAGCACGAGGCCCACGGGCTGCTCCCCACCGGCGCCCTGGAGGACCAGGACGCGCTGCTGCGCATCGGCAACGCGCCGATCCTCAACGTGCACGTGGTGTACGACCGTCAGGTCCTGCGGCAACCCTTCTTCGCCGCCCTCGGCAGCCCTGTGCAGTGGGTCTTCGACCGCACGGAGCACTCCGGCCTGACCGGCGGCGGACAGTATGTCGCCCTGTCCCAGTCGGCGGCCCAGGAGGAGATCGACCTCCCCGTGGCCGAGCTGCGGGGGCGCTACCTGCCGGAGCTGGAGCGGCTGCTCCCGGCCGCGCGGGAAGCCGCCGTACGGGACTTCTTCGTCACCAGGGAACGGACCGCGACCTTCGCGCCCGCCCCCGGTGTCGGCGCCCTCCGCCCGGGACCTCGTACCCGCGCGCCGGGTGTCTGGCTCGCCGGCGCGTGGACCGCCACCGGTTGGCCCGCGACGATGGAAAGCGCGGTCCGCAGCGGTTTGCAAGCCTCCCGAGCAGCTTTGACCGCACTCCGCCATCCCTTCGACCCACGTACCTTCGCAATCGAAGGCCTGGAGCCGGTATGAGCATCACCAGTGCAATCAGAGGAGAGAATGTGACCGCTGGCAACGAGCAGATGACCGCGGGCGTCGACAGAGAGACCGTGGCCGCGCTGCTGGAGCGCGGCCGCGAGCTGTCCACGCCGGTGCTGCGCGCCGCCGTGGACCGCCTCGCACCCCCGATGGACACCGTCGCCGCCTACCACTTCGGCTGGATCGACGCCGCGGGCAACCCGTCCCACGGCGACAGCGGAAAGGCCGTACGCCCCGCACTCGCGCTGCTGTCCGCCGAGGCGGCGGGCGCCGCACCCGAGGTGGGAGTCCCCGGCGCGGTCGCCGTGGAGCTGGTGCACAACTTCTCGCTGTTGCACGACGACCTGATGGACGGTGACGAGCAGCGCCGCCACCGCGACACCGTGTGGAAGGTGCACGGCCCCGCCCAGGCCATCCTGGTCGGCGACGCGCTCTTCGCCCTCGCCAACGAGATCCTGCTGGAGCAGGGCACCGTCGAGGCCGGCCGGGCCACCCGGCGCCTCACCACCGCCACCCGCAAGCTGATCGACGGTCAGGCCCAGGACATCTCCTTCGAGCACCGCGAGCGGGTCACCGTCGAGGAGTGCCTGGAGATGGAGGGCAACAAGACCGGCGCCCTCCTGGCCTGCGCCTGCTCCATTGGCGCGGTGCTCGGCGGCGCCTCCGAAGCCGACGCCGACGCCCTGGAGGAGTACGGCTACCACCTCGGCCTGGCGTTCCAGGCCATCGACGACCTGCTGGGCATCTGGGGCGACCCGGCCGCCACCGGCAAGCAGACCTGGAGCGACCTGCGCCAGCGGAAGAAGTCCCTGCCGGTGGTCGCGGCGCTGGCCGCGGGCGGCTCCGCCTCGCAGCGCCTCGCCGAACTCCTGGCAGCGGATGCGAAGGCCTCGGATTCATCCGACCGTAATGATATCGAGTCCTTCGACGAGGAAGAGTTCGCGACGAGGGCGGCGTTGATCGAGGAGGCCGGTGGCCGGGAGTGGACCTCCCGGGAAGCCCGCAGGCAGTACGCCACCGCGATCGCCGCACTCGACAAAATGGACATGCCGGGAGAAGTTCGCCGTAAGCTCGTGGGCCTGGCGGATTTCGTGGTGGTTCGCGAGAAGTAAGGACACAACTGGAGCGCAGTACGTCGCCGGCCGGGCGCGCGTGACGGCCGACGGCAGCCCCAACACCGCAGACAGAACGACTGTGCAAAGGGGAAGCCATGACAGCGACGACCGACGGCGGTTCCGGGGGCGAGGCGGCCCCCGGGACACCCTCGGCCAGAACGAAGGCCTCGGGCGCGATCCCGGAACCGGCATCAGCCGCCGAGCCCGGCGGGGACACCGGAACGACCGAGGAGCTCGCGGCCGAGGCCGCGCGCCGGGCAACCGGCCACCTGCTGGCGCGTCAGCATCCTGACGGCTGGTGGAAGGGCGACCTCGAGACCAACGTCACGATGGACGCCGAGGACCTGCTGCTCCGTCAGTTCCTCGGCATCCAGGACGAGCGGGTCACCGAGGCCGCCGCCCGCTGGATCAGGTCCCAGCAGCGCGACGACGGCGCCTGGCCCACCTTCCACGGCGGGCCCGGCGACATCTCGGCCACCGTCGAGGCCTACGTCGCGCTGCGGCTGGCCGGGGACGCCCCGGAGGAGCCGTGGATGGCCGCCGCGTCGGCCTTCGTCCGCGAGCAGGGGGGGATCGCGCGGTCGCGGGTCTTCACCCGGATCTGGCTCGCGCTGTTCGGCTGGTGGCGCTGGGAGGACCTCCCGGAGCTGCCCCCCGAGCTCATCTACCTGCCCAAGTGGGTTCCGCTCAACATCTACTCCTTCGCCAGCTGGGCCCGGCAGACCATCGTGCCGCTGACCATCGTCGGAGCCCACCGGCCGGTACGGCCCGCCCCGTTCACCCTCGACGAACTGCACACCGACCCCGCGCGGCCCAACCCGCCGGTCCCGCGGGCGCCGCTGTCCAGCTGGGACGGGTTCTTCCAGCGGGTCGACCGGGCCCTGCACGCCTACCGCAAGGTCAGCGTCCGTCCGCTGCGGCGGGCCGCGATGCGCTCGGCGGCGCGCTGGATCATCGAGCGCCAGGAGAACGACGGCTGCTTCGGCGGCATCCAGCCGCCCGCCGTGTACTCCGTCATCGCTCTCCACCTGCTCGGCTACGACCTCGACCACCCCGTACTGCGCGCCGGACTGAAGGCGCTGGACGAGTTCGCGGTCTGGCCGGACAAGGACACACGGATGATCGAGGCCTGCCAGTCCCCGGTCTGGGACACCTGCCTGGCGACCATCGCGCTGGCCGACGCGGGCGTCCCCGCCGACCACCCGGCACTGGTCAAGGCGGCGGAATGGATGCTGGGGGAGCAGATCACCAAGTCCGGCGACTGGGCCGTGCAGCGGCCCGGCCTGCCCTCCGGCGGCTGGGCGTTCGAGTTCCAGAACGACACCTACCCGGACATCGACGACACCGCGGAAGTGGTCCTCGCCCTGCTCAGGGTCGACCACCCGGACCCGGAACGGCTGAAAGCCTCGGTCGACCGCGGGGTCCGCTGGAACGTGGGGATGCAGTCGAAGAACGGCGCCTGGGGCGCCTTCGACGCCGACAACACCAGCGCCTTCCCCAACCGGCTGCCCTTCTGCGACTTCGGCGAGGTCATCGACCCGCCGTCGGCCGACGTCACGGCCCACGTGGTCGAGATGCTGGCCGCCCTCGGTCTGGAGCACGACCCGCACACCCGGCGCGGCATCGACTGGCTGCTCGCCGAACAGGAGCGCAACGGTGCCTGGTTCGGCCGCTGGGGCGTCAACTACATCTACGGCACCGGATCGGTGGTCCCGGCCCTCGTGGCGGCCGGGCTGCCGGCGTCCCACCCCGCGATCCGGCGGGCGGTGGGCTGGCTGGAGTCCGTGCAGAACGAGGACGGCGGCTGGGGCGAGGACCTGCGCTCGTACTCCTCCGACGAGTGGATCGGCCGCGGCGAGTCGACCGCCTCCCAGACGGCCTGGGCCCTGCTGGCCCTGCTGGCGGCCGGCGAGCGCGACGGCGAGGCCGTGGAGCGCGGGGTGCGCTGGCTGGCCCGGACCCAGAACGAGGACGGGTCCTGGGACGAGCCGTACTTCACCGGCACCGGCTTCCCCCGGGACTTCTCCATCAACTACCACCTCTACCGGATGGTCTTCCCGCTCACCGCCCTCGGGCGCTACGTGCGCGGCGAGCCGTTCGGCGGGCTACGGAAGGGGGCCTGATGGGGCCGTCCGGCCCACCTCTGCTCATCGTCTGCGCGCTGCGGGTGGAACGCTTCGCCCTGCGCGGCGGCGACCGCAGCCACGCCGCCGGCCCGGTCGCCTTCGTGCGCACGGGCATGGGGCCGCAGGCCGCGGAACGCGCCGTCACCGCCGCGCTGCGCGACCCCGTCCTGGACACCGCCGCGGTCCTCACCACCGGCTTCTGCGCCGGGCTCGCCCCCGGGATGCGGCCGGGCGACGTGGTCGTCGCCGACGAGCCGCATGACGGGGAATCACTCGCCGCCGCCCTCAAGGCGGCGGGACACACCGTGCACGTGGGCCGGCTCGCCGAGTCGGACCACGTCGTACGCGGCCCGGAGCGCGCGGCGCTCCGGGCCACCGGTGCCGTCGCCGTCGACATGGAGTCGGCGGCGATGATGCGGGCCGCGCTCGCCCGGGGTCCACGCCCGGTCGCCGCGGCCCGCGTGGTCGTCGACACGCCCGAGTTCGAGCTCGTGCGGGTCGGCACGCTCCGCACGGGGATCACCGCTTTCCGCGTGCTGAGGGACCTTCTTCCTGCCTTTCTCGATTGGCACCGCTCTACCGCGCTCCCCTGGAGGTGAGCTAGATGGCCATGCCACTCCGACAGTCCATCAGGGTCGGCACCTACCTCTTCGAACAGAAAATGCTCCGCAGGCGCGAGAAGTTCCCGCTCATCGTCGAACTCGAGCCACTTTTCGCGTGCAATCTGAAATGCGAGGGCTGCGGAAAGATCCAGCACCCGGCGGGCGTGCTGAAGCAGCGCATGCCGGTGGCACAGGCCGTGGGCGCCGTCCTGGAATCGGGCGCGCCGATGGTGTCGATCGCCGGCGGCGAACCGCTGATGCACCCCCAGATCGACGAGATCGTGCGGCAGCTGGTGGCCAAGCGGAAGTACGTCTTCCTCTGCACCAACGCCATGCTGCTGCGCAAGAAGATGGACAAGTTCACCCCTTCGCCCTACTTCGCCTTCGCCGTGCACATCGACGGACTGCGCGAGCGGCACGACGAGTCGGTCGCCAAGGAGGGCGTCTTCGACGAGGCGGTGGAGGCGATCAAGGAGGCCAAGCGGCGCGGGTTCCGGGTCACCACCAATTCGACCTTCTTCAACACCGACACCCCGCAGACCATCATCGAGGTGCTCAACTTCCTCAATGACGACCTGCAGGTCGACGAGATGATGATCTCGCCGGCGTACGCCTACGAGAAGGCTCCCGACCAGGAGCACTTCCTGGGCGTGGAGCAGACGCGCGAATTGTTCAAGAAGGCCTTCTCGGGCGGCAACCGCAAGAAGTGGCGGCTCAACCACAGCCCCCTCTTCCTGGACTTCCTCGAAGGCAAGGTCGACTTCCCCTGCACCGCCTGGGCGATCCCCAACTACTCCCTGTTCGGCTGGCAGCGCCCCTGCTACCTGATGAGCGACGGCTACGTGACCACGTACAAGGAGCTCGTCGAGGAAACCGACTGGAGCAAGTACGGCCGCGGCAAGGACCCGCGTTGCGCCAACTGCATGGCGCACTGCGGGTACGAGCCGACCGCCGTCCTGGCCACGATGACCTCCCTCAAGGAGTCCATCAGGGCGACCCGGGAGACCGTCACCGGCAACCGCGGGAAGTGACGTCGCGATGACAGCTGTCGAGCCCGTGTCGCTCGGCCTGCCCTCCGTACCGGCCCGACCGCTCGCGGAGCGCCGCCGTTCGCGGCGCATCCAGGTCGGGCCGGTGGCGGTGGGCGGCGACGCCCCCGTCTCGGTCCAGTCCATGACGACCACGCTGACCGCCGACGTCAACGCGACCCTTCAGCAGATCGCCGAACTGACGGCGGCG